>JAXMEE010000012.1:0-214629 GCA_046348465.1 Burkholderiaceae bacterium | reverse complement strand
GACCTCGCGACGATGGACGACGACGGCTACGTGAACATCGTCGGGCGCCTGAAGGACATGGTGATCCGTGGCGGCGAGAACGTGTACCCGCGCGAGATCGAGGAGTTCCTCTACCGCCACCCGAAGGTCCAGGACGTCCAGGTGGTCGGCGTCCCGGACCCGAAGTACGGCGAGGAGATCTGCGCGTGGATCCGCCTGCGCGAAGGCCAGAGCGCCACCCCGGACGAGATCCGCGACTTCTGCCGCGGGCAGATCGCGCACTACAAGATCCCGCGCTACGTGCGCTTCGTCGACGAGTTCCCGATGACGATCACCGGCAAGGTGCAGAAGTTCGTGATGCGCAAGCTCACGATCGACGCGCTGGGCCTGAGCGAGCAGAAGACGGCGTGACGTGCCCGCCGTGAACGACCGCCCGTTCCCTCGTCGGGCCGACGAATCGGGCGGCGCGCGGACCGGCTCGCCCGGCGCGCCAGGCGCCCGCCGGCCGGCGGGTCCGCGCTTTCGCCGGCCGGCCCTCTCGGCGATGGCGGCGGCCTGCGCGGCGCCCGTGATGGGCGCACTGCTCGGCGGCTGCGAGTCGCCCGCGTCGGCGCGGCGCGCCGGCCCGCCCATCCCGGTCGCCGACGCCCACAGTCACTACGGGCTGTTCGCGCCGTCGAAGATCCGCCAGGGCGAGGACCTCGCGCCTCGACTGCGCGACGCCGGCGTCGCGCTGCTCGCCTGGAGCGTGACGTCCGACGGGCCGTGGATCGGCCCGGTGGGGCCGCGATTCGAGCAGAAGTCGTTGCCGCGCAAGGGCGAAGTCGAGGCGAACTTCTTCGGCTTCGCGCGCCGCGCGCGCGGATGGGCCGAGCGCGCGGGCCTGCGCTTCGCGCTCGCACCGTCCGACGTCGACCGCGCGCTCGCGGGCGGCGAGCCGATGCTCGTGCTCGCCGCCGAGGCCGCCGACTTCCTCGAAGGCTCGCTCGCCGGGCTCGAGCGGGCCTACGCGCTCGGCCTGCGGCACACGCAGATCGTGCACTTCCTGCGCGACAACGCGGTCGGCAACCTCCAGACCGCGCCACCGCTGCACCCGGGCGGCCTGACCGCGTTCGGCGAGGCGCTGGTGCGCGCGTGCAACCGGCAGGGCATCCTGGTCGACCTCGCACACTGCGCCCGCGACACCTTCGACCGGGCGCTCGACGTGACCGCGGTCGCGCCGATCTGGTCGCACAGCGTGATCGGCGAGACCGACGAGCACTTCGGCCAGCCCGGTGACCTCGCGCGCCGCCTGAACGTCTCGCGCGCGCGCCGGCTCGCGGCGCGCGGCGGCGCGGTCGGGCTCTGGGCGCTCGCCGGGAGCACCGGCTATCGCGTTGCCGCGTACGCGGACAGCCTGATGCACGCGGTCGACCTCGTCGGGGCCGAGCACGTGATGATCGGGTCCGACACCGACGGCTTCGGCCGCAACGGGCGCGCCTCGATCGAGTCGCCGGCGGACCTGCGCCGCGTCGTCGACGCGCTGCTCGCGCGCCGGGTCGACGAGCGAACGGTCCGCGCGGTCTGCGCGGGCAATTACGCGCGCTGCCTGCGCGGCGCGATGGCGCGGCGCGCGGCGTGACGATCCTGCGCGGTTCGGAGCGTGCCCTGCACGCTTGACGGATCGCCGCCCCGCGAGAACACTTCACTGCCGACCCCTTCCTCCCGAATCCCGCGAGATGATCGAAATCCTCATCCCCCCGCTCGGCGACGGCGTCACTCACGCGACGATCGTCCAGTGGCACAAGTCGCCGGGCGACACCGTCGCCAAGGGCGACATCCTCGTCGACGTGATGACCGACAAGATGAACGTCGACGTCGAATCGCCCGCGAGCGGCGTGCTCGCGGAGATCCTGTGCGCCGCCGAGGAGGAGGTGCGGCCCGACGCCGTGCTCGGCCGCATCCGCCCCGCCGAAGGAGCCGCCCCGTGAACGACGCCGCCGCGAACGCCGTGCCCGCCGCCACCGACGCCGCGACCGCGCTCGCGCTGTACCGGCTGATGGTCTTCACGCGCGCCGCCGACGCGGTGATCGCGAAGGAGGACGGGCACTGGCACGGCCTCGAGGGGGAGGAGGCGGCGGTCGCCGGCACCTACCACGGGCTGCGCGACGGCGACGTCGTCGCCCCGCACTACCGCGGCATGCTCAGCGCGTCCTACGCGCGCGGGGCGGACCTGCGCCGCCTGATGGCCGGCATCCTGGGCAAGGTCACCAGCTACAACCGCGGCCGCTACCGCAGCGACATCTGCGGGCCTCCGCAGTTCGGGCTGATCGGCCTGTACTCCGGGGCGCTGGGCCCGCCGCTGTCGTACGCGAGCGGCGCCGCGCTCGCGTTCAAGCTCGACCGCAGGCCGAACGTCGCGCTCGCGGTGTTCGGCGACGGCGTCTCCAGCCGCGGCGACTGCCACGAGGCGATGAACCTCGCGTCCACGATGTCGCTGCCGGTGGTGTTCGTGTGCCAGAACAACCAGGTCGCGATCTCCACGCTCGCGCGCGACCGCGTCGGGGGCCGCGCGGTCTCGGAACGCGCCGCCGGCTACGGGATGCCCGGCTGCACCGTCGACGGCAATGACGCGCTCGCGGTGCACGGCGCGGTGCAGGCCGCGGTCGCGCGCGCGCGCGCCGGTGGCGGGCCCTCGCTGGTCGAGGCGCTGACGTACCGCGTCGCGGGCCACTTCGTGTCCGACCAGGTCGAGACGCGCCCGGCCGACGAGATCGCCGCGTGGCGCGCGCGCGACCCGATCGCGCAGTTCGAGCGCCGGCTCGTCGACGGCGGCGTCGCCGACGCGGCGGCGCTCGCGCGCATCGGCGACGAAGTGCGCCGCGAGGTCGAGGCCGCGATGGCGGCCGCGAAGGCCGACCCCGACCCCGGGCCCGAGGTGCTCGGGGTGGGCACGGTATTCGCCGGGGAGCGCGCGAAATGACGCGCCAGACCTTCCAGGAAGCGACCGTCGCCGCGATCGCGGAAGAGATGCGCCGCGACCCCGACGTCTTCATCATGGGCGAGGACATCGGCGCGTTCGGCGGGCCGCTGAAGTCGTGCGACGGGCTGTGGGCCGAGTTCGGCGCGCAGGGCCGCGTGATCGACACCCCGATCTCCGAGGGCGGATTCGTCGGCGCCGGCGTGGGCGCCGCGCTCGCCGGCAAGCGCCCGGTCGTCGACCTCATGTTCGCCGAGTTCCTCGGTCTGGTGGTCCACCCGTTCGGGCTCGACGGCGGCGCGATGCACTACTACTCCGACGGCGCCGCGAAGGTGCCGCTGGTCGTGCGCGCGAAGTACGGGGTGGGCCCGTTCCACGGCCACGCGTACGACTTCCACTCGTGGCTGCTGAACATCCCCGGCGTGAAGGTCGTCGTGCCGTCCACGCCCGCCGACGCCAAGGGCCTGATGAAGGCCGCGATCCGCGACGACAACCCGGTGTTCTTCCTCGAGCACATGGCGCTGTACCACGCGGGCCGCGACGAGATCCCGGAGGGCGAGCACGTCGTGCCGCTGGGCGTCGCCGACGTCAAGCGCGCCGGCAGGCACGCGACCGTCGTCGCGACCGCGCTGATGGTGCGGCGCGCGCTCGCGGCCGCCGCCGCGCTCGCGAAGGACGGCATCGACGTCGAGGTCGTCGACCTGCGCACCGTCGTGCCGATGGACCGCGAGACCGTGCTCGCGTCGGTGCGCAAGACCGGCCGGCTGGTGGTCGCGTGCGAGGCGGTGCGCACCGGCGGCTCCGCCAACGAGGTGGTGGCGCTGGCGGCCGAGGAAGCGTTCGACGCGCTGAAGGCGCCGATCGTGCGCGTGGCGCCCCCCGACGTCCCGGTGCCGTTCCACCGTTCGCTCGAGAAGGCCTACCTCCCGGACGCCGACGCGATCGCCGCGGCGGTGCGTCGCGTCGTCCGCGCCTGATTCCCCACCAAGCCCCCGCCATGAACGTCGACGAAGCCATCACCAGCCGCAAGTCCGTCCGCCGATTCCTGCCCACGCCGGTCCCGCGCGCCACCGTCGAGCACATCCTCGAGGTCGCGGCGCGCGCGCCCAGCGGCCACAACGTGCAGCCGTGGCGCGTCTACGCGCTCGCCGGCGAGCCGCTCGCGAAGCTCGGCGCGGCGGTGCTGCACGCGGCGAAGACCGAGGCCGACGCGCACCAGCCCGAGTACGAGTACTACCCGACGAAGTGGGTCGAGCCGTACATCGGCCGCCGCCGCGCGACCGGCTTCGGCCTGTACGCGGCGCTGGGCATCGCCCGCGACGACGCCGCGCGGCGCGAGGCGCAGATGCTGCGCAACTACACGTTCTTCGACGCGCCGGCCGGTCTGATGGTGACGCTCGACAGGCGGCTGGAGACCGGCAGCTTCATGGACCTCGGGATGTTCATCCAGAGCATCATGATCGCGGCGCGCGGCCAGGGCCTGCACACCTGCGCGCAGGCGGCGTTCGCGTGGTACCACAAGATCATCCGCGCCCACCTGCCGATCGCGGACGACGAGCTGCTCACCTGCGGGATCTCGCTCGGGTACGAAGACCCTTCGGCACCGGAGAACGCGTTCATCACGACGCGCGAGCCGGTGGGGGCGTTCACGCACTTCGAGGGGTTCTGATTCGCAGGAGCGACGCCTACGCCTGCCGGACCTCGCGCAGCTCCCGCTGCCACATCCACTGCACGACGCGCTCGAGACCGCGCCCGAGGTGGTACCGGTAGGTGTTGAAGGGCAGCCCCAGTTCCTCGGCCACCTTTTCCTGGGTCGCACCGGGGTCGAGCCAGGTCAGCCGCAGCGCGTGGTGGAACTTCAGGTCGGCGGGGTGTTCCGCGAGCGCCTGCACGGCCTCGGTCAGCAGCGCGCGCAGCGCCTCCACGGCGCACGCACCCGCCTCGACGCCGCCATCGGCCGAGACGGGCGACGGGCGCAGCAGGGCGGTACCGAGCAGCGGATTGGCCGCCAGGCGGTCGGTGCGCGCGAAATTGCGCAACCCGTCGCGAACCGCGCCCGCGAAGGCATCCCGGTCGAGCGCGGGCGCGGCCGCGTCGGCGGACCCCGCGCCGGGATCGAACCCCGCCTCGCCGGCGGCAGGCGTGAATATGCGAACGCGGACCTGGTGCGCCCGACCGTCGAGCGAGGGCGCGAGACCGGTCACGACCTCGTGATGGTTGAAGCGCGAGATGCCCTGCGGCATCGAGTCCCACAGTGGCGCCAGCACGTGCGGATCGTGAGCGACGATCAGCGAGCACGTCCGCCTCGGGCGCAGCAGTGCCCGCTCGACGAGGACACCGCCACCGAAGGTCGAAAGCGCATTCGGCATCGCGGGGTCCGGATCGAACGCGAAGCGCACGCAGTCTCCCGGGCCGCGCCCCAATTGCGGCTGGCCGCGCCGCCATGCCGCGATCGCGGCGAGCACCGGATCGGCGACGATCGCCTCGTCGTCCAGCGTCTCCAGGCGCAGGAATTGCGCGAACGCGTGCAGCGTTCCGTCGCGACATCGGATCGCGACCACGTCGTCCGGCGCCCGCACGGCCCAGTGCGCGACCATGGCCGCGGTGCGCTCGCCCGCCTGGGCCCGTGCCAGCGCCTGCATCGTCGCGAGGTCGCGAGCGCGCGAGTCGCCGCTCGCGCCGAGGCGGTCGGTGTAGAACTGCTCGAACAGGCGTTCGTCGACGAAGGGCGCGGTCGTGGTCGTTCGCAGCAGGAACACCCAGTCGCGGAAGAAGCGCTGGCGGTCGGCCACGCCGTTTCGCCCCGCCGCCTTCATCAGGTGACGGGAAATCGCGAGGCGGCCCCGCGTCAGGCGTTCGGGGTCGCGGGCAAACCGATCTTCGGCGATGCTCTCGCGTGCGAGGTCGTGCAGGAACAGGCCGTGCTCGCCGTCCTCGACGAAAGGAAGCCGCCGCAGCTTGTCGTACAGCGTCGCGGCACGGCCGGAATCGATCACGGCGGCCAGCATCGACTCGTCGACCACACGCGCGATCACGAGCGTGTCGACCGCGGCACGCGACTCGGCGTCGTTCAGATCCGCGAGGAAGCGCTCGAGCAGCGTGCGCATCAGCCCGGAGCGCTCGGCCGGCGAGTCGAGCACGGCGGTGCGCCCCGAACGGAGCGCATCGGCGAGTACCCCCAGCGCGAGGGGGTGGCCGCGTGCGAGCGCCGCGGCGCGGGTTCGCAGCGCCTCGGGAACGTCCCGGGCATCGAGGAAGGCGTCGACCTCGGCGGGCGCGAGGGGGGCGAGGCGCAGCACCTTCGCGAGCGCGGCCCAGCCGGGGTCGGTGCGCCACTGCGCATCGGCGGGGGTGCGTCCGGCGATCACGACCAGCGCGTCGGACGGCAGCTCGGGCAAGAGCGCGTCGCGCAGCCACAATTCGAGCGACGCCATCAGCTCGAACGTGTCGATCAGCAGCACCAGGCCGGGAGGGACGTCTTCGAGTTCGCTGCCCAGCGACTGCGCGAGCGCCGCTCGCAGCGCGAGCGGCGAGGCCTGCACGTCGCGTGCATCGAGGGCGACGACGACGCGCCCGTGCGCCTCGGCGCGGCGGGCGAACTCGCGCAGCAGTGTCGTCTTGCCGATGCCGCCGGGCCCGTGCACGAACATGACCGCGGCCTCGTCGTCGCCGGCGAGCATGCGCTCGAAGCAGGCGATCTCGTCGGTGCGGCCGACGAAGCGCGCGCGCCGCGCCGCCGCCAGCTTGTCGGCGAGCGTGCGCGGCAGCGGCCTCGGGGTGGCGGGCGCGCTCGGCCCCGGATCGGACGGGCGCGCGGTCATCGAACGTCAGGGCACGGCGTCGGTTTCATGCCTCGATTGTGCGCACTCGGCGCGCCGGAGTCACTGCCGGGCAGCGCGGAGCGGGCAACCGCCGTCGCCCGGCGATGCGGCCCCGGCTTCGCGACGGGCAGCGCCGTGCGCGGCGCGGTCACCGTCGTCCGGCACTGGCGGCACCGCATCCGGACGCAGGCGCAATCGCACCGGCACCCGGTCCGGTGTCACCGTGAAGGCGCACACCTCGCGGATCGCCCCGGGGTCGCAGACGAGCTCGAGCGTGAAGTTTCGAAGCAGCATCGCGAGCAGCATGCGCACTTCCACGCCCGCGAGCGGGCGGCCGGGGCAAACGCGCGGCCCGGCACCGAACTGGTTGTGCGCGCGCGGCTCGTGCGCGCCGCCGGGGCACGCGCCCGGCGCGCTCCAGCGCCCGGGCCGGAACTGCATCGGATCCGCGAAGTGCGCGGGGTCGGTCGCCTGCGGGCGCATCAGGAAGAACAGGCGGGTGCCCGCGGGCAGCGCGAGTCCGTCGAGTTCCGCGTCCCGGATCGCGTCGACGACGAGGAATGAGACCACCGGGCGCAGCCGGGTCGCCTCGGTCGCCAGCGCCTCGAAAGCGTCGAGCGGCCGCACGTCGTCGTACTGCCTCGGCAGTGCCGCGTCGCCGAGCCTTTCGATCGCCTCGGCGTGCATCCGCGCCTGCAACGGCGCATCCGCGGCGAGGTAGGGCAGCGTCCACGCCACCGAGTTCGCCGTCGTGTCCTCGCCGGCGAGCAGCAGGGTCAGCACGTTGGCCGTGACCATCGCGTCGGTGAATTCAGAGGCGGGCGCGTCTCTCGCGAGCAGCATTGCCTCGAGCGCGTTTCGCGGTGCCCCGTCCGCGGGAGGCTCGGCAGCCAGGCGGGCGCGCGCGCGCGCGATGACCTCGGCGGCGTAGGCGTGCACGGCGGCGAGGTCGCGCTCGAAGCGGCGATCCGCCGGGGTCCGGATCCAGTGCCAGACGGGCCACGGCATCACGATGCGCTTCATCAGCGTGGGAAAGATCGAGGCCATGTGGCGCTGGATGCGGTCCTCGCCGCGATCGATGGTGTTCGGGTCCTCGCCGAACGCGAGCGCGCTCGTCACGTCGACCGTGAAGCGCATCAGCTCGTCGGTCATCTCGAGTACCTCGCCGCGTCGCGCCGCGGCGTGCCATCGCCGGTACAGCCGCTCGGTGACGCGACGCAACGCCGGGAAGTAGCCGCGCAATCGGGTCACGTTCAGCGACTGCATGACGAGGCGCCGCTGCACGTGCCACTCGGCGCCCTCGGCGGCGAACAGCCCGTCGGCCCCCATCTCGCGCATCACGGGCAGGAAGGTCGCGCTGCGGCTGAAGTGGTGCGGCCGTTCGCGCATCACGCGGTGATAGAGCTCGACGTCGGCCAGCACGACCGCGTCGGTAGGGCCGAATCGCAGCCGGTACGGCATGCCGAGTTCCCTGGCCCACTGCTCGAGCTGAAGGTGGAAGCGCGCCGGCTCGAGCCGAGCCAGGTGGCCGAGCAGCGGCAGGCGGCCGCTCGGCTCGGGCAGGTCTCGAAGCGCGCCCGCGCGGGCGGCGGCGACGGAGCGGGGGAACGTGGCGCGCAGCGTGGGCATCGGGGACTCCTCCAGGCGGAGCCCTCAGCGTCGGCCAGGCCGGGGCGGCGCGCCAGCCGAACCGGTGCCGAAGCCCTGCCGAACGCGGCCGGAACGCGGCGCGGCGTCAGCGCGGCCGGGCGGCGAACCCGAGGTCGGAACACCGGCCCTCGCCCGTCCCCGGCCGCCACTCGTAGACGACCAGCGGGCGCGCGTCCGGCGCGAGCGACGCCTGCAGCGACGCGAACAGCCGCAGGATCCGGTGGCGCTTCGGCCAGCCGCCCGGGGGCCCCGCGCCCGGGTACGGATCGGGCGCCATCCGCGCGAGCAGCGCGCACGCCTGCTCGAGCGTGGCGGGCATCCGGCGGTTGCGGTCGGGGAAGTAATCGAGGGTCTCGAGGCCCGTCTTCTCGTCCCAGGCGCTCGTCGCCGGACGCCAGGTCGAGGACTGCGCGAGCAGCGCCGCCTGCAGCGCGAACGCGACCAGCAGCGGCAACAGCAGCGCCGCCGGGATCGCGAACCGCGGCAGCGGCGCCGCCCGCGCCGAGCCGCGCGCGAAGACGGCGAACGCCGCGAGCGCGAGCCCGTCGACGATCGGAAACAGCGCGACGGGGATCCGGTCGAGGCGGCCGCGCTGCGGGTCCCACGACAGGATCGCGCCCGCGGCGACGAACCCGGCGCCCAGCGCCGCGAGCAGCGCGGCGTGGCGCGGGCGGCCCGCGCCGAGCACGATCGCCGCGGCGCCGAGCGCGAGGCCGGGCACGTGGAGCATGCCCGCCGTCGTCGGGAACGGCAGCGCGTAGGTCAGGAGCGTGACCCGCTCGCCCCACACCGACGGCCAGCCGAACGCCACGGCGGCCACGCCCGCCGCGAGACAGGCCACGACCGCCCAGGCGAGTGCCGCGATCCAGCGCCCCCGGCCCGGCGGTTCGTGCTCCACGCCCGCGGCGGCCGGATCAGAAGATCTCGAACAGCCCCGCGCCGCCCTGGCCGCCGCCGATGCACATCGTGACGACGCCGTACTTCGCGCCGCGGCGCTTGCCCTCGATCAGCACGTGGCCGGCCATGCGCGCACCGGACATCCCGTACGGGTGGCCGATCGAGATCGCACCGCCGGACACGTTCAGGCGCTCGTCGGGAATGCCGAGCCGGTCGCGGCAGTACAGCACCTGCACCGCGAACGCCTCGTTCAGCTCCCAGATCCCGATGTCGTCCATCTTCAGGCCGTGCGCCGCGAGCAGCTTGGGCACCGCGAACACCGGGCCGATGCCCATCTCGTCGGGGTCGCAGCCGGCGACCATCATGCCGCGGTAGGCGCCCAGCGGCTGCAGGCCGCGGCGCTCGGCTTCCTTCGCCTCCATCAGCACCAGCGCGGCGGCGCCGTCGGAGAGCTGCGACGCATTGCCCGCGGTGATGAAGCGGCCTTCCCTGATCCGCATGCCGTTCTTGAAGACCGGCGCGAGCGCCTGGAGGTCCGAGAGCTTCGTCGACGCGCGGTTGCCCTCGTCGAGTTCGAGGCGCACCTCCTTCTCCGACGTGGCCCCGGTGGCCTTGTCGGTGACGATCATCGTCGACGTCATCGGTGCGATCTCGGCCTTGTGGCGCCCCTCGGCCTGCGCGGCCGCGGTGCGCTGCTGCGACTGCAGCGCGTACGCGTCCTGTGCCTCGCGGCTCACGCCGTAGCGCTCGGCGACCACCTCGGCGGTCTCGAGCATGCTCATGTACGTGGCCGGCAGGTGCTCGACCAGCCACGGATCGGCCGCCCGGAAGCGGTTCATCTTGTCGTTCTGCACCAGCGAGATCGACTCGACGCCGCCGCCGACGGCGACCTGCATGCCGTCATGCATGATCTGCTTGGCGGCGGTCGCGATCGCCATCAGCCCGGACGAGCACTGGCGGTCGATGGTCATGCCGGGCACGGTCACCGGCATGCCCGCGCGCAGCGCCGCCTGGCGGGCGAGGTTGCCGCCGGTGCAGCCCTGCTGCATCGCGCAGCCCATGATCACGTCCTCGACCTGCGCCGGGTCGACCCCGGCGCGCGCGACCGCCTGCGCGATCGCGTGCGCGGCCAGCGCCTGGCCCTGCGTGTTGTTGAACGCGCCGCGGTACGCCTTGCCGATCGGCGTGCGCGCGGTGGAAACGATGACGGCTTCACGCATTTTCGGTGCTCCTCACTTCACGTCCTGGAAGCGCTTGCCCTCTTCGGCCATCCTGCGCAGCAGCGGCGAGATGGTGAAGCTGGCGCCCATCTTCGGCCCGTACGCCTCGAGCTTGGCGACGACGTTCTTCAGGCCGACGGTGTCGGCGTAGAACATCGGGCCGCCGCGGTACACGGGGAAGCCGTAGCCGTTGATCCAGACGATGTCGATGTCCGACGGGCGGATCGCGATCTTCTCTTCGAGGATCTTCGCGCCCTCGTTGATCATCGCGAAGAGGCACCGTTCGAGGATCTCCTCCTTCGAGACCACGCGCGGCGTCGCGCCGGCCTTCGCCATGAAGTCGCGCACGATCTTCTCGGTGACCGGCGAGGGCTTCGCGTTGCGCTTCTCGTCGTAGTCGTAGTAGCCGGCGCCGGTCTTCTGGCCGCGGCGGTCCATCTCGCACAGCACCTCGCGGATGGTCGAGCTCTTCGACGTCTCCTTCGACCAGCCGATGTCCAGGCCGGCGAGGTCGGACATCGCGAACGGGCCCATCGGCAGGCCGAAGTCGTAGAGCACGCCGTCGATGTCCCAGGGCATCGCGCCTTCCATCAGCATCGCCTGCGCCTGCACGGTGCGCGCGTACAGGATGCGGTTGCCGATGAAGCCCGGGCACACGCCCGAGAGCGCGGCGATCTTGCCGACCTTCTTGCCGACCTGCATCGCGGTGGCGATCGCCTTCTTCGAGGTCCGGTCGCCGCGCACGACCTCGAGCAGCCGCATCACGTTGGCCGGCGAGAAGAAGTGCATGCCGACGACGCCGTCCTCGCGCGAGACGGCGGTCGCGATCTCGTTGATGTTCAGCGCGGACGTGTTCGACGCGAGGATCGCGCCCGGCTTGACGATCCTGTCGAGCTTGCCGAACACGTCCTTCTTGATCTGCATGTTCTCGAACACGGCCTCGATGACGAGGTCGCAGTCGGCGAGGTCCTCGAGGTTCATCGAGCCCTTCAGCAGCCCCATGCGCTTCTCGACGTCCTCCGCGGTGAGCTTGCCCTTCTTCGCGGTGTTCTCGTAGTTGCGCCGGATCACCGCCAGCCCGCGGTCGAGCGCCTCCTGCTTCGTCTCGACCAGCGTGACCGGGATGCCGACGTTGGCGAAGTTCATCGCGATGCCGCCGCCCATCGTGCCGGCGCCGACCATGCCGACCTTCTTCACCGCGACCGTGGGCGTGTCCTCGGGCACGTCGGGGATCTTCCACACCTGGCGCTCGGCGAAGAACACGTAGCGCTGCGCGGCCGAGTGCGTGCTCGTGAGCAGCTCCAGGAACAGCTTGCGCTCGGTGGCGAGCCCCTCGTCGAACGGCAGGTTCACCGCCGCCTCGACGCACCGGATGATGTTCTCGGGCGCGAGGAAGCCGCGGAACTTGCGCGCGTTCGCCTTGCGGAACTCGGCGAACAGCTCGGGCTTGCCGCGCGCGGCGACCATCTTCTCGTCGGAGTCGCGAACCTTCTTCAGCGGCCGGCCTTCGGCGAGCAGCTTCTTCGCGAACGCGATCGCGCCGGCGCGCAGTTCGCCTTCGGGAACGATCTCGTCGACCAGGCCCATCGCGAGGCACTGCTTCGCGCCCACGTGCTGGCCGGTGGTCATCATGTCGAGCGCCTTCTCGGCGCCGACGATGCGCGGCAGCCGCTGCGTGCCGCCGGCGCCCGGCAGCAGGCCGAGGTTCACCTCGGGCAGCCCGCACTTCGCCGACGGGACCGCGGCGCGGTAGTGGCAGCACAGCGCCACTTCCAGGCCGCCGCCGAGCGCGGTGCCGTGGATCGCGGCGACCACGGGCTTGGGCGAGTTCTCGATCGCGTTCTGGGCGTCCTGCAGCGCCGGGCCCTTGGGCGCCTTGCCGAACTCGGAGATGTCGGCGCCGGCGATGAACGTGCGGCCGTCGCAGATCAGGACGATGGCCTTCGCGGCGGGGTTCGCGACCGCGGCGTTGATGCCGTCGAGGATCGCCTGGCGCACCGGTGCGGACAGCGCGTTCACCGGCGGGGAATTCAGGGTCAGGACGGCGATGTCGCCTTCGACGACGAGCGTCGAGACGGAGTCGGTGGCTGCCATGCGTGAGTCTCCTCGTTTTTCGTGGGCGAAACCGCGATTATCGCCCGGCCGCCGGCAGCGATCCACCGACGGGGTTTCACCCGGGCGAGGAACGGCGCCGTCAAGCGCCGGCCTCGTGGCCGGCCTCTAATTGACGACAAATGGATCCGTTGAGAGACATTTGTCATGGCTCCGGTGCACGCGCGCGCGAAAATCGTGTCGTGTCGGGGCGCACGGGCTCGGCGGTCCGCGGGCCGCGCCCCGGACGTTCGATTCTCGTCTCACAGGAGAGCATCGTGAACGTTCGAACCATGGCGCGCGCAGCGACGCTGGCCTGCCTCGCGCTGGCGGGCACCCAGGCGGCCGCGGGGCCGACCGGCGCGAAGGCGATCTTCGACAGCGGTCAGGGCGGGTCGATCGCGATGTCGGCCGCGCGCCCGGCGAGCGCGCCGGCCGCGGTCGCGGCCCGCGAGCCCGCGTCGGGCTACGTCGGCATCTCGTACCAGATCCTCGCGCTCGCCGAAGACGGGCAGATCCTGCCCGTGACCCGCAACCGGGTGTTCCGCAGCGGCGAGCGGCTGAAGATCCTGGCGCGCACGAACCGGCCGGGCTACCTGACGGTGATGAACGTCGGCCCGACGGGCAATACGCACGTGCTGTTCAGCGAGTTCGTCGAGCCGTTCCGCATGGTCGAGGTGCCGCGCAACTCCAACCTGCGCATGGTCGGCGCCCCCGGCACCGAGCGGCTGCTGTTCATGCTGTCGAACGAGCCGAACCCGATGGCGCCGGCACAGGCGCCGATGACGAGCGCCTCGGCGCCGCCGCCGCCCGCCCCCGTGGCGGTGCAACCGTACCCGGCGCCGGTCGCGCCGCCGCCCGCGTACGGGTCGGCCCCCGCGCCCGCATACGGGTCGGCCCCCGCGCCCGCGTACGGCTCGGCCCCCGCGCCCGCGCCGGCGTATTCGCCCCCGCCGGCGTACCCGCCCCCGATGGCGTCGTCGGGCGACCCCGCCTCGGCGAGCGCCGGCCTGCCGCCGCCCCCGCCGGTGATGCTCGCGCAGATCGACGGCGCCAAGTCGCTCAAGGGCGCGAAGGACCTCGTCGTCGAGGACTCCATGAGTTCGAGCTACAGCGTGATCTCGCCGCAGGACGCCTGGAAGCCGCGCCAGATGGGCATGAAGGACGTGGTGCTCGAGTCCGAGGGCGGCGTGCAGTACGGCGTCGTTCCGGTGTCGGCGATGGCGCGCGGCGGCATCCTGACGCTCGAGATCAAGCTTCGCCACCAGTGACGGGCGCGCTCGACGCCGCCCCGTGAAGAAGAAGGGACAAGGGAGATGAAACGACCCATCGCCGCGACGGTCTCGCTGGCCGTCGCCGCCACGCTGCTCGCCAACGGCTGCGCCACCCTGCCCGAGCCGGGAACGCCGCTGACCCCGGAACAGCGCCAGAAGGCGCAGCGCGACTGCATGATCCAGTACACGGTCGTCGGCGGCATCGGCGGCGCGCTGCTCGGCAACCTCTTCGGCGGCAACACGCGCAGCACCGTGATCGGCGCGGTCGCCGGGTCGGCGCTCGGCTACGCGGTCGCGTGGGGCCACTGCCTGTCGCACTACTCGAACCTGTCGAGCTTCCCGGTCGCCGACGCGCAGCAGACCGCGCAGCAGGTCGGCTGGCAGCCCGCGCGCGGCAACGAGGTCAAGATCCAGAACTTCGCGATCAGCCCGCGCGAGGTCCGGCCCGGCGGCGGGGTCGACCTGGGCGGCAGCTACTACGTGATGGGCCCGGCGGGCACGCGCGACGTCAAGGTCACCGAGACGCGGACGGTCCATTTCTACGACCCCGGCGAGAAGCAGTGGAAGGAGCTCGGCTCGGTCGACCAGAACGTGACCGCCGCGCTGGGAACGCGCCGTGCCGAGGGCCGCTTCGACCTCCCCGCCGACGTGCCCGAGGGCCGTTACCGCGTGTCGCTGAAGGTCGCCGCGCTGGGCCGCAGCGACGAGGTCGGCCAGGAGATCGTCGTCAGGAAGGGCTGAGCGCGGCCGCGGCGTCGGCACGCGCGTCGCAGCAAGGGAGATCATCGTGAAGCGCCTGCTCGCCTGGATGCTGGCCTTGATCCTGTCCGGCGCGGCGCCGCTCGCCGCGGCGCAGGCCGACGGTGCGCCTTCGCCGGTGACGCCGGCGCACCTGGCCGAGGTCCGCGCGCAGTTCGCCCGCGAAGGGCTGGCGGGCGCCGACGTCGCGTTCGACGCGAACGGCCGCCTCGAGCTGCGCGGCGGCTACGCCGACGAGCGCGAAGTCGATCGCGCGTTCTCGATCGCGCAGACGGTGGTCGGCGTGCGCTGGGTCTCGCCGGTGACGCCCGAGAACGTCAAGGTCAAGGAGTGGGAACGCCGGCTGGGGTCGCTGTTCTCCCGCGCCGCGGTGCTGGCGCCGACACCGCGCTCGGGCGCGCCGGGCCCGGTGCGCCAGCGCTACGGGCTGGTCGTCGGCGTCGGCCAGTTCCTCTACGGGATCAACCCGCTCGCGTACGCGACGCGCGACTCGGAGTCGTTCTACCGCTTCCTCACCGACCCGGCGACGGGGCGCTTTCCGCGCGAGAACGTCGCCTACCTCGCGAACCAGACGGCCACCCGCGCCAACGTGCTCGCGGCACTCGACCGCATCCGGACGCTCGCCCAGCCGGACGACCTCGTCGTCGTCTACATCAGCAGCCACGGCTCGCCGCCGGACAAGCGCGGCGCGGTCAACATCGTCACCTACGACTCCGAGATCAAGCCGCGCGAGCGCATCTGGCACACGTCGATCACCGAGGACGCGATGCGCGACTTCGTCGCCGGGCTGCGCGCGCAGCGCCTGGTGATGGTGCTCGACACCTGCTACAGCAACGGCGCCTACCGCTCGGTGCCGGGCTTCCTGCCCCCGGGCGGCAAGTCCCTCGGCGCCTCCGACGACGAGGGCTACGGCGTGTCGCGCGAGTCCGGGCGACGCCTGCTGGGCGCCAAGGACATCGTGCTCGAGGACGCGCCCCGGCCCGCCGCGGCGAAGGGCTTTCGGCTGGGCGAGACCGACGACGCGTGGGGCAGGGTGCTCATCGGCGCAAGCGGCGCGGGCGAGCGCTCGTGGGAATCGGACTCCCTGGGCAACAGCATCTTCACCTGGTACTTCCTCGACGGCCTGAAGCGCAGCGGCGGCTCGGTGCAGAACGCATTCGACTACGCGCGCCCGCGCGTGAGCGAGCGCGTCCGCCAGGAGAAGGGCCAGGACATCGAGCAGAGCCCCCAGGTGATGGCGACCGAGCCGAACTGGAACATGCGGCTGGCGCCGGCGCGCTGACCGTCCCCGAACCGACCACGCGGAAGGCTTGATCATGGCTCACAGGAACACGCTCTTGACGACCCTGCTGATGGCGGCGGCGCTCACGGGATGCGAGAAGGCGCCCGCGCCGGCGCAGGCCCCCGCGGCGCCTCCCGTTCAGGCGCCGGCCCCCGCCCCTGCGGCGGCACCTGCCCAGGCGCCGGCCCCGCCCCTGCGGCGGCACCTGCCCAGGCGCCGGCCCCCGCCGCCGCGGCGGCGCCCGCCGGCACGGAGGCCGGCGCGGCCTCCGCGGCGGCGGCCCCCTCGACGGCGCCGGCGCCCGCGGCGCTCCACCGGCGGCTCCGGCCCCGGCCGCGGCGCCGAAGGCCCCGAGCGCCGAAGCGCAGGCGCGCGTGCGCCAGGGCTTCTCGTACATCGCGAACGCGAAGAACGCGAGCAACCGGACGAACTTCGACGAGAACGTCGACAACGCGATCCGCGAGTTCTCGCAGGCGATCCAGATCGACCCGGCGTACGCCGAGGCGTACTCGAGCCGCGCGGTCGCCTACATGCAGCAGAAGAAGTTCAACAAGGCGGGCGAAGACCTCAAGAAGGCGCTCGAGCTCGCGCCGGCGTCGCCGGCGATCCACTACAACATGGCGTGCCTGCACTCGCTGAACGGCAACGTCGACCTCGCGCTCGACGAGGTCGACACGGCGCTCGCGCGCGGGTTCTCCGAATACGACGCGCTGCGGCTCGACCCCGACCTCGCGAACGCGCGCAAGCACCCCGAGTTCCGCAAGGTGCTCGAGAAGCACAAGGTCTTCATCGTGAAGTGAACGCGGCGGGCGGCCGCGGGCCGGGCCGGCCGGCGGCCGGGTCTTCGCGCGCAGCCTCGGCGCAGCGCGCCGGCGGGGAGTCCGGATGAACTGGCGAATCATCGCGCGCAGCGCCGCCGCGGCGCTGACGGCGCTCGTGCTCGCGTTCGTTCTCGCGCCGCCGCCCGCGCAGGCGCAGCGCCTGCCCACCAACGTGCTCGTGCGCGGCGCGGCGATGCGCGCGCTCGAGCGTCTCTACGAGCCCGGCGTCGAGATCGTCACGCAGGGCTCGTGGAACAAGGCGTCCGGGTACAACGACCCGCGCTTCCAGCAGATGATCGGCGGCGCGTCGGACCACGACATGCGCGTGTTCATGCCGTCGCCCGCGGGGCAGACCGCCGCCGAGGCGGCCGCGTTCCGCGAGCGCGCGACGAAGGTCTGGCGGCGCTACCGCGACCTCGTCGACGAGGAGCTGAACCGCCTGGTGCAGGCGGGCGTGCTTCGCGCCGACGAGCTCAACGTCGTGCGCCGCTCGATCAACGTCTACCCGCCCGAGCAGCTGATGGCGGGCGTGAACTCGTCCGAGGACGCGGTCGCGCTGTTCCGGCGCCTGGGCACGCGCCCGAACCTGATCGACGCCAGCGACGACGCCGCGCGCGGCGCCTACGGCGAGCTGCAGAAGTTCGCGCGCCAGGAGTTCGAGACCGGCGAGCGCGTGCGAGTGATCACGGCGTCGGGCGGGCGGGCGCGCTTCACCGCGCTGTCGGACCTCAACCACATGATCGAGGGGTACGGTGCGCGCCGGCCGCTCGGGCTCGCCTTCGCCGCGACGAACAACCTCGACGACGCGCTGCACGCGCTCGAGGCGAACGCGCGCAACCTCAAGGACGTCGCGAAGTACACCGACCGCGCCAGCCGCTACATGGCCGAGGCGCGCGACAAGCTGCGGCTGAACCCCGCGAAGAGCGGCGCGGTGCCCGCGGGCGCGGCCGACAAGCTGCGCGTGCCGCTGCCGCAGGACGACACCGCGTTCGGCCAGCTGTCGAAGAAGCTGACCGCGATGAAGGACCGGTTCGACGCGGCCGAGCCCAAGCTCGGCGTCGCCGACGCGATCAGCGGCAATCGCGTGCCGCGCGCGAAGACCGCCGAAGAGATCGCGACGCAGAACCAGATCCTCGCCGAGATGCAGTCGATGGGCGACGAGATCCGGCGCGCGCTGCGCGTGGCGACCGAGGAGTCGCTGATCCTGCAGAACATGGCGCGCGCGATCGAGGAAGGCCAACCGGTCGTCGCCCGCTTCTACCGGCTGCTGATGTCCGGCAGCGGCAAGTGGGTCGGCACGCTCGCGTCGATGCGCGAACAGATGGCCAGCATCAACGAGCGCGCGAAGAAGATCGGCTACCTGAACATCGTCTCGGCGCTCTACGAGTTCTACAGCTTCCCGTGGAACTACGAGAAGGAGGGCACGACGATGGCGAGCGTGCGCCTCGCCAAGGGGCTCGCGACGCTCGCGGTGCCCGAGCTCGCCATCGGCGAGCTGCTCGGGCTGATCGCGATCGGCATCGCCGAGTACGCGGTCGACGAGGTCAAGGCGTTCGGCTACTCGGCGGTCGCGTCGCGCCAGGACTGCCTGGATCTCGTCGCCGGCCACTACTCGGTCTACGGCCGCGAGGTGCAGGTGCTCGGCGTGGGAACGAAGACCTGCCACGCGAGCCCGTCGCTGCGCCAGCTCGCGTGCGACGTCTACGACACCGGCGACCTGCGCGGGACCATCGCCCGCGGCGCAAAGCCGGACGCGCGCTCGATCCCGTCGCAGCTGCGCGGGATGATCGAGTGCCACGCGGAGAACGCGTCGTACCGCAGCGACGAGACGAAGTCCTCCGACAAGGGCGTGCAGGACTTCCTCGTCAATCGCTGCGTGCAGGACGTGCTGCCCAAGTGGCTGCAGGAGCGCGACGTCGTGCTCGGCGAGGTCTCGATGATCACCGACGCGATCGCCAACGTGAGCCTCGCCGCGAGCTTCGACCCCGAGCAGGCGATCATCCGCGACCCCGCGAAGGGCACGACGGTCACGGTGACCGCGGCGATCGAGCCCGCGTACCAGGACGCGATCGGACTGCTGAAGGGCGACGTGAGCAAGGGCGGCCTGCAGTGCGCCGGCAGCAAGGTCGCCAGGCCCTTCGTCTACGAGCGCGTCGTCTGGCGCCAGGACGGCAAGGAGGTCGACAGCGGCACGCGCGTCGGTTCGCGCCCGTTCGAGTTCCCGAAGGCGGGATCGAGCACGGTGTGCGTCGACTGGGAGCTCGAGTACGGCGTGATCGGCGCCCCCACCGCGCTCACGCCCGAGGAGATGTCGGGCAAGATCCGCAAGACCGCGTGCACGACGATCGACGCGATGGTCGACGTCGGCGTCGAGAAGATCACCGCGAAGATTACCGGGCCGAAGAAGGCCTCGCCCCCCGAGAAGGCCGAGACCGGCAAGGCGCTCTCCTTCGCGGTCGAGCTCGCGACCCAACGCGACCCGAAGGCGTTCCGCTACGCGTGGAACTTCCCCGACGGCAACGTCCAGACGCAGGCGGACGTGCCCGAGCCCAAGGTGATCTGGTATCGGCCCGGGCGCTACGAAGTCTCGCTCGAGGTCTTCGACGGCGCCGACTTCGGGACGGTGAGCGAGATCAAGCCCAAGCCGGTGGCGCAGGCCCGGCACACGGTCACCGTCGAGTCCTCGCTCGCCGACGCGCGCAACGACGGCAAGGTCGCGATCACGGTCTCCGGGCCCGCCGAGATCAAGGTCGGCGGCGCGGCCGACCTGTCCGCGAGCGTGCAGGCGCCGGAGCACCTGAAGGCGAAGATCCGGCAGGTCTACTGGTACCTGTGGCGCATGGGCGGCCCGGACGAGGACCCGAGCGAGATCGGCTTCCAGGGCTACGAGCTGCTCGGCGAGGGGCCGGCGTTGCGCTGGACGCCGCCGTCGGCGGGCGACTTCACGATCCTCGCGCGCGTGATGGGCGAGTCGATCGCCGGCGAGGTCGCCGGCGCCAGCCACCGGCTGCACGTCACCTGCCGCGAAGAGGGCGGCAACACGGTCTGCCAGGGTCCGAAGACCGCGCCGCGCAAGCTCGGCGTGATCGTGCTGCCGGACCGGCGCAGCGTCGCCACCGGCGACCAGGTGCTGGTCAACGCGATCGCGAGCGGCGGCAAGCCGCCCTTCTCGTTCGCGTGGTCGCCGGCGGTCGACGGCGAGGGGCCGGCCGTGATCTACCGGCCGACCGCGGCCGCGCCGACGCTCACGGTCACGGCCACCGACGCGACCGGCGCGAGCGCGAAGGAGACGGTCACGTTCGGCGTCGATCGCGCGCTGCCGCTGCTCGAGGGGCTCGCGGCGACCGAGACGTTCGGCACGTCGCGCGCGCTCGCCGCGGCGCTCGAGGGCGGGCGCAGCCTCCAGTGGCAGTCGTCGCCCGCGCTCGCGTTCGACAAGCCGGAGTCCGCCGACGGCCGCGGCCAGGTGACGTTCACGCGCCTGGGCCGCGTCAAGGTCTGGGGCGACGTGATGGTGCCGAAGGACGGCACGCTCTCGAAGCTCGGCTCGACCGATCCCGTCGAGGTCGACGTCGTCGCGCCCGCGTCGCGGGTCGCGTTCGAGCCGGCGACGAGCCGGCCCGGCGGCGAGGTCAGCGCGCGCGTGGAGCTCACGCCGCCGCCCGACCCCGCGCAGGTCTACTACGTGTGGACGCAGCCGTCGACGACGCAGCGCGACGAGGTCGCCCCCGGGACGATCCGCTTCAAGGCCGGCGACAAGCCGACCGCGATCGAGGTCGAGGTGCGCGCGAAGGCGTCGGACCAGACGGTGGCGCAGCTGTCCGCGCGGTTCGACCCCACGGGCGCGGCGACGACGTCCGGCGGCGGCGGCCCCGACGGCGGCGGCGCGCCACCCAGGGCGAAGCAGGCCGCCGAGCTGCTCGCGAAGGCGAAGGCCGCGGTCGCCGCCGGACAGCTCGACGAAGGCATCGCGGGCGCCGGCGAGGCCGTGCGCACCGACGCCTCGCTCGCCGAGGCCGCGACGCTCGGCGCGCAGTGGCAGGCCGAGCGGCAGACCGTGACGCGGCAGGTCGCCGCGAGCGACGCCGCGCTCGCGGCCGGGCGCATCGCCGACGCGAAGAAGCAGCTCGCGGTCGCGCAGGCCGCGCACCCGAAGTACCGTCCGGTCGCCGAGGCCGCGCAGCGCATCGCGCAGCGCGAGGCCGAGCGCGCACGACAGGTGCAGACGCTGGTCGCGGCCGCGCAGGCGGCGCTCGCCAAAGGCGACGTCGACGCCGCGGCCGCGAGCGCGCAGCAGGCGGCGCAGCTCGACCCCGCGGCGGCCGCGCAGGTCGTGAACCAGGTCTCGTACGAGGCCAAGAAGCAGGGCTGGGCCGCGGTCAACGACCGCGACTTCGCGCGCGCCGTCCCGCGCCTGGAGCTCGCGACGCGCTTCGCGCCGGCCGACGCCGACGCGCGCGACCGGCTCGCGCAGGCGAAGCGCTTCGCCGCGACCTGGCCGCAGGTCGAGGCGAAGGCGCGCGAGTTCGACGCGCAGATCGCCGCGCTCAAGCCCTTCTCGGCGTACGAGACGATGCTGCAGATGCAGAACCTGCAGCACGACATGCCCTCCGGGATGGGCAATCCGCTGTCGCGGCGCGTGATGGAGGCGTCGAACCGCGCACTGGCCGAATACAACGTCTTCTGGCAGGCGAAGACCGACGAGCACCGGCGCACGTTCGTCGAGCAGGACTGGGACGCGATGCTGAAGAACGCGCGCGAGACCCTCGCACGCGAGCTCTCGCCGGCGTCGGTGAACGAGGCGCGCTCGCGGCTCGCGTTCGCCGAGCAGCAGCTCGCCGGCCAGAAGGAGGCGCTCGACTACGCAACGCAGATCCGCGCCGCGCTCGCGTCGGGCCAGCTCGGCGACCCGCAGCGCGTGATCGGCGAGCTGCGCACGCGCGCGGGCCGGTTCAAGGCGCAGGATCCGCGCGGCCAGCCGGTCCGCGACACGATCGCCGCACTCGAGCGGCACCAGCGCGTGCTCGCGGCCAGGGGCTACGCGGCGGTCGCGTTCGCCAGCGGCGACCGCATGCTCGCGGCGTACGACTACGTCACCGCCGCGGGCGAGTACGCCGCCGGCCTGAAGGCGCTGCGCGAGAACGGCGACCCCGCCGATCCCGACATCGCGAAGTACGAGCGCAAGCGCCAGGACGCCGAAGACCGCGCACGGCGGATCGCGACCCTGATGCCGCGCATCGCGCCGATCGCGATGGATCCGGGCCTGGCAGCGAAGGCGACCCTCGAGCAGGCGTTCGGCGAGGCCGACGAGGTGGTGCGGCTGCAGCCGACGAATACCGACGCCCAGATCTACCGCAACCGCATCGCAGACAAGCTCAGGCAGCTCGACGCGCAGGCACAGGCACGCGCGAACGCCGCCGCGCTGTGGAACGAAGGCCGGCGGCTGTACGAGGGCGGCGACGCGCTCGGCGCGCTCGCGAAGTTCAAGGAGAGCCTGCGCGCGTGGCCCGACGACGCGAACCAGCGCTACGTCGCCGACCTCGAGGCGCGCATCGGGCAGGCGCGCGCCGCCGCGGCCGGACTCTGGAACGAAGGCCGCGCGCTGTACGACGCCGGCCGCCCGCGCGAGGCGCTCGCGAAGTTCAGGGACAGCCTGCGCGCGTGGCCGGACGCGGCGAACGCGCGCTACGTCGAGCAGCTGGAGGCGGCGCTGGCCGCGCAGGCGGCCGCCGTGCGGCCGGTCGCGCCGGCGCCGGTCGTGCCGCCGGCCGCGTTCCCTCCGGGTGCGTTCCCGCCGGGTGCGTTCCCGCCGGGTGCGGTCCCGCCGGCGACGCCGCCCCCGGTCGCGGCGCCCTCGCGGCCCGCGTCTCAGGGCAGCCCCGCGGCGCCGGCGAGCGCCGACGCGGGCTTCTTCCTCGTCGACCTCACGCCGGTCGGCGGCAAGAAGGGCGCGGCGCGCACCGTCAAGGGCCTGCGCGTCGACGACGGCTCGTGGGTGCGGCTGAAGGCCACCGACGAGAAGCGGCTCGCGCTCGACGTCCCGCTCGCACAGCGGGTCGGCGCGAGCGCGATCGCGGTCGTGTCCAATCTCGACAACGCGCACTACCTGAAGGACGGCTTCGCGACGACGGTGCTGACCGTGCGCACGACCGCAGGCGACCGCACGTTCGAGTTCCGCGCAGGGGTCCACTCGTCGGAGTGGAACCGCAGCGAGACCGGCGGCGCCGATCACGCATACCCGAAGGCGACCGCGATCGGCGACGCGCGCTGGATGGCCGTGTTCGCGCTGCCCGCGGGCGCCGTGGTGACCGGCCTGCGCTTCGATCACCGCGACACCGACCCGAAGCTCTACCACATGGGCGCGGCGCCGGGGTTCTGCCTGCGCGGCATCACGCTGGTCACCGGCGCCTCGCTGCCGCCCGAGGCGGCGGCGGCCGCCTCGGCGTCGATGGCGGGGACCGGCGCGGGAGCGTCGCCGGCCGGTCCGACTGCGGTCGCGCCACCCGGCGTGCCGTCCAGCGCGCCCCCCGGCGCGCCGCCCGGCACGGCCGCCGCAGGGCTGCTCGCGCACTATCCGCTCGACGGCAACGCGCAGGACGCGTCGGGCCGCGGGCTGCACGGCAAGGTGAGCGGCGCGCAGCCGACCGCCGATCGCGCCGGGCGCGCCGGCGGCGCGATGCTGTTCGACGGGCGCGGCTTCATCGAGCTGCCGCTCGACGTCAACCCGTCGGCGGTGCCCAGGCTCACGTTCACCGCGTGGGTGCGTGCGGACGCGCCGGCGGCGATCCAGCAGGTGATGTCGCACGACGACGGCGGATTCGACCGCTCGCTGGGCATCGACGGGCGCGGCGGCGGCGTGGGCTGGTCGCTGTTCGCGGGCACCAGCGGGGTCGTGGGCTTTCGCCCGGCGCAGAAGGGCCAGTGGGTGTTCGTCGCGGCCGTCTGGGACCAGCCCGCCGGCAAGGTTCGGCTGCAGGTCGACGACTGGGTCGTCGAGCGGCCGGGCAGCCTCGGCGGCGGCGGCCGGACGCTGAACCTCGGGCGCAATCCCGGCTTCGGCGAGCACTTCGTCGGCGCGATCGACGACGTGCGCCTGTACGGCGACGCGCTCGGCGCCTCGCAGATCGCACAGGTGCGCGCGGGCGCGGCACCGTCCGCGGGCACGGCGCCCGCGTCGGCGGCGGCGCCACCGGCGCCGAGCGGCAACGTCGTGTTCGACAACGGCAACATCGGTGGCGTCGGCAACGCGCCGACGCGAGCGACGACGTTCACGCTGGCCGCGGCACGCACGATCACGATGATCCGCACCTACCACTGGAACGACGGGCGCGGCGCGGCGCCGGGCAGCATCGGCCTGCGCGACGCGGCGGGCCGCACGTACGGGCCGTGGCCGGTCGCGGCCACGCCGGGCCAGGGCGGAGCGCCGAACGTCAACTGGACCGCGCGCCCGAACGTGCCGTTGCCGCCGGGCACCTACACGGTGATCGACTCGGACCCGTCGACGTGGTCGCAGAACGGCGAGTCGGGCGGCGCCGGCTTCGTGCGCGTCGAATCGGCGCCGTAGCGGGCACCGCGCGCGCACCGGCGCCGCCCCGCCGCCCGCCGCCCGCCGCCCGCCGCCCGCCGCGGGCGCGGCGGGCGCGCCGCGCCGGGCGCCGCCGCGCTCAGCGCAGCGACGCGAGGAACGCGAGCACCGCGTCGTCGAACGCCTGCGGCTGGTCGAGGTTCGACATGTGCCCGGCGCCCGCGAGCACCACCTTGCGCGCGCCGGGAATCTTCGCGGCCATCACGTCGGCCGACTGCAGGAACGCGGTGTCGCCGTCGCCGACGATCACCAGCGACGGCACGCGGATGCCCGGCAGCGATTCCATCACGGTGGCGTCGCGCTGCGTGAGCATGCCGCGCGCCGCGTGCGCGAGGCCGGCGGCCGAGCGGTGCGTGCCGCCGGTCGCGGCCGGGTTCATCGCGGCGAGCGCGGCGTCGCCCTCGCGCTCGAAGCGCTCGCCGCGTCCGCGCGCGGTCTCGTTCCACGCCTCGCGCGCCGCGTCCTTGCGGAACCCCGGCCCGGTCGAGATGATCAGCAGCGCGCGCACGCGCTCCGGGTGCAGCGCGTTGAACATCAGCGACATGTACCCGCCCAGCGAGAGCCCGCCGACGATCGCCTGCTTCGCGCCGACCGCGTCGAGCAGCGCCGCCATGTCGCCCATCGTCGCTTCGGTGCTGTAGGCGGACGGGTCCGACGGCGAATCGGACTCGCCGTGCCCTCGCATGTCCCAGGTCACGAGCGTGTGCCCGCGCGCGAGCGCGCCGATCTGCCCGCGCCACATCTTCTGCGTGTTCGAGTAGCCGTGCGAGAGAAGGATCACGGGCCCCTGCCCGTGGACTTCGTAGGCGATCTTCACGCCGTCGCGATCGAGGAATGGCATGCCTTGTTCTCCCTTGAAACGATCGTCACGCGTCGACGACCAGCAGCGCGTCGACCGCGACGCCGCCGTCCTCGCGCAGCAGGATCGGATTGACGTCGATCTCGGCGATGCGGTCGGCGTGGTCGGCCGCGAGCTCCGACAGCCGCACGACGATGTCGACGAGGGTGTCGATGCTCGCCGGCTTCGAGCCGCGGAAACCGTCGAAGAGCGCGCGCGCCTTCAGCCGGTCGATCATCTGCCGCGCCTCGGCGGGCGTCACCGGCGCGAGCGCGACCTGCACGTCGCGCAGCAGCTCGACCAGCACGCCGCCCATGCCGACCGTGACCAGCGGGCCGAATTGCGGGTCTCGGCGCGCGCCGACGACGACCTCCAGGCCCGGGCGCGCCATCTCGGCGACCAGCACGCCGGCGATGCGCGCCGGCGGGCTCACGCGTGCCGCGGCCGCGGTGATCTCCTCGTACGCGACGCGCAGCTCGGCGGCGTCGCGAACGTTCAGTCGCACGACGCCGGCCTCGGTCTTGTGCGCGATGTCGGGGCTCTCGATCTTGAGCGCCACCGGCCAGCCGATCGCGTCGGCCGCGGCGAGCGCGGCGTCGAGGTCCGCGGCGAGCGTCTCGCGCGTGACCGGGAGGCCGTACGCGGCGAGCGCCGCCTTCGACGCGCGCTCGGTCATCGTGCCCGGCACGAGCGCGAGCTCGGAGCGAACGGAGCGCCGCGGCGGCACCGGCCACGCGGCACGGGCCGCGCGCGCGTGCCACTGCGCGAGCGCGTTCATGCAGCGCGCGGTGGATCGGAACAGCGCCATGTGCGGGTCGCCCTCGTACTCGCGGCTGCCCGGGCCCTCGAGCCACTCGGCGAACCAGATCGCGCACACGATCTTGTCCGGGTACTTCGCCGCGTACGTGCGCACCTGGTCGTAGCGGCGGATCGTCAGCTCCGGGTGCGAGTACGCGACCGGGATCACCATCGCGTCGTACTCGGGCCGGTCGAGGAACGCCGACATGCAGCGCGCGAACGAGTCGAACTTGTTGAGCACCTGCGCGGTCACGTCGCAGGGGTTCGCGGTCGAGCCGAAGTCGGGCACCTCGGCGGCGAGCAGCGCGCGCGTGGTCTCGTCGGGCTGCGGCAGCAGCAGCCCCGCGGCCTCGGCCTTGGCCGCGGCGATCACGCCGGCGCCGCCGGAGCCGACCAGGATCGCCGGCCCCTTGCCCGAGGGCGCCGGCGCCTTCGAGAAGAACGCCGCGGCCTCGAGCACCGCCTCCATGTCGTCGACGACGACCATGCCGGTCTTCTCGAACGCGGCGCGGTAGGCGGCGTCGCTGCCGGCGAGCGAGCCGGTGTGCGACATCGCCGCGCGGCGGCTCGCCTCGCCCGCGGTCATCTTGTAGATCACGATCGTCTTGCCGGCGGCGCGCGCGCGCTCGCCGGCCTGCACCAGCCGGTGGCCGTCGCGCAGGCCCTCGAACAGCAGCCCGATCGCCTTCGTGTGCGGGTCGTCGACCAGGTACGACGCGAAGTCGCAGACGTCGACGTCGCAGGAATTGCCCGACGCGAGGTAGTACGTGAAGCCCATGCCGCGCATCGGCGCCTGCACGACCACGTAGCCCATCGCGCCCGACTGCGAGACCAGCGCGACGCGCCCGGGCAGCGCCTGCACCTCGGGGTAGTTCGGCATGAACGTCATGCCGCAGCGGATGCCGTGATTGATGATCCCCAGGCAATTGGGCCCGATCACGCGCATGTCGGCGGCGCGCCCGATCGCGGCCAGGCGCTCCTGCGCGCGGCGCATGTCGTCGCGGCCGGTCTCGGCGTAGCCGGACGCGTAGATGATGACGCCGCCCGCGCCGATCGCGGCGGCCTGCTCGACGACCGGCTCGACGCGCTCGGCCGGCACCGCGATCACGACGCAGTCCGGCGGCTCGCGCAGTTCGGCCAGCGAGCCGACGCAGCGCCGCCCTCCGAGCGTTTCGTAGTTCGGGTTCACCGCGACCACGCTGCCGGCGAAGTCCTTGAGATTGTCGAGCGTGCGCCGGCCGAAGTTGCCCTCCTTCTCGGAGGCGCCGACGACCGCGACCGAGCGCGGTGCGAGCGTTCGCGCGAGCTCGCGCCCGGTGTAGACGTCGCGCTCGGCGCTCATCGGGCGCTCCTCGCGCGGGCAGGTGCGGGATGTCTCATGCGGGCCTCCCGGGCTTCGCGGGTGCGGGAGCCGCGAGCATCGCACACTCGTCCGCGTCCGGTCGTCAACGCCCGCGCGCAGGCGGTCCGGTAACCGCCGGCCGTGCGAGAATCGCGTCGCCCCGAACCCGATGGACCGCCCCCCCGGAACGACGATGAGCGAACCCGCGCACGCCCGCATCGAGCGCATCGTCGTGCACCGCTCGGCCAGCCGCTGGTCGCCGGAGCCGGCGATCGAGATGCGCGTCGCGTGGCCGTCCGCGCAGCGCTTCCCCGCGGACGCGTGGGCGCAACTGCGAGCGCTCGTCGCCGGGCACCGGATCCTCGCGCGCGCGGCCGGCGCCGGGATCGTCGCGGGCGCGACAGCCGCCGGGTTCGTCGCGGGCGAGAAGGCCGCCGGAGTCATCCCGGGCGAGGCGGCCGCCGGGATCGCGCCCGACGCGTCCGGCCCCGTCTTCGACCCGTCCGCCGCCACCGCGCGCGTCGCGGTCGTGCTGCAGCGCGCACTCCACGAGCTCGCCGTCGACCCGCTGCGCGCACCCGCGCCGACGCCGCCCGCCCCCGGCGTCTGCGTCTTCGGCTATCTCGACGACGCCCTCGGACAGCGGGCGGGGCGCACCGCGCTCGATCTCGTGGAACTGCTCGCGCAACCTGTGCACGGGCCGCCGCGCGCGCAGCGGGCGGCGGCGCTGCTCGACGCCCTCGCGCAGTGGTCGGCGGGCGGCACGTTGGACCCGATCTGCCTCGAGCTGGTCGTCGCGGCGCGCCGCCGCGCGATCCCGGCAAGGCGCGCGCACGCGACCACGCCGATCGTTCGCCTGGGCGAGGGCGCGCGCCAGCGCTGGACCTGGGGCGGACAATCGCCCGACACGACGGTGATGGCGGCGACGCTCGCCAAGCGCAAGGACGTCGCGCACGCGCTGCTGCGCGCGGCGGGACTGCCGGTGCCCGAGCAGCACCGGGTCGCCGACCTCGACGGCGCGCGCCGCGCCGCGGCCGCGATCGGCTACCCGGTCGTCGTCAAGCCGGCCGCCACCGACCGCGGCACCGCCGTCACCGCCGACGTGCGCGACGACGCCACGCTCGAGAGCGCGTACGCGCGGGCGGCGGCGCACGGCGGCGTGCTCGTCGAGCGCCACGTCCCCGGCGAGGAGTACCGCCTGACCGTGGTCGGCGGGCGCCTGTGGCGAGCGACTCGCCGCGACCCGGCCGGGGTGACCGGCAACGGGCGCGACGACATCGCGACGCTCGTGCGTGCGGCCAACGCGCGCCGGCGGGCCGACCCGCAGCTTCGCTCGGACCCGATCGTGCTCGACGACGAATCGCGGCGCCTGCTCGCGCGCCAGGGCCTGTCGGACGGCGACGTGCCCGCCGAAGGCCGCCGCGTGGCGCTGAGGACGAACTCCAACCTCGCGACGGGCGGCGAGTACACGCACATCGACGACCTGCACCCGGAGAACGCGCTGATGGCCGAGCGGGCCGCGGCGACGCTGGGGCTCGGGCTGGCCGGTGTCGACTTCCTCACGACGGACCCGAGCCGGCCGTGGGCGCACACCGGCGGCGCGATCTGCGAGGTCAACTCGGCACCGCACGTGTGGTCGGGCGTGGACGGCGGCGAACGCGTCCTCGCGAGCTTCTTCCCGCCGCCCGCCGACGGGCGGATCCCCGTCGTGCTGGTCGTCGCGCCGGACGCGCCGACACGCGCCGCGTGGGCTCGGGCGGCACACGAACGGCTCGCCGCACTCGGCGGCCGGGTCGGCGTCGCGTCGGCCGACGGCCTGCGCATCGGCGGCCTGCGCGCGAGCCCCCCTGCGAGCTCCGCCGCCGGCGCCGCGCGCGTCCTGCTCGACGACCGATGCGTCGACGCCGCGGTCGTCGCGCTGTCGCCGCACGACGTGCTCGACGAAGGCCTGCCGTTCGAACGCTGCGCGCTGGCGCTCGTCGCGACCGGCGACGCAGCGCTCGCGCGGGCCGACGCAGACGCGCTCGCCGCCGTGATCGCCGCGGTCGCCGACGAGGTCCTCGAGGACCCGCCGCCCGACGCGCTGGAACGCTGGGCCCCTGCAACACGCGTCGCGCGAGTGCGCGATCCGGCGGCGCGCTCCGCGCGCGTGTAAGCTGCGCGCGAAGCCGCGCGGCTGCGTGCTCGCGGCGGCCGGGATCACCTGGAGGACATCGATGCCCGCAAGCGGGACCCTCACGCGGCGAACGTTCGCGACCGCAGCCCTGTCGACGCTCGCGACCGTCGCGGCGGCGACGTCCGCACTCGCTCAGCCCGCGAAGGTCACGCGCCTCGTCGTCGCGTTCCCGCCGGGCGGGCCGGTCGACATCGTCGCGCGCGTCGTCGCCGAGCAGCTCGGCCGCGAGCTCGACCAGCGCGTGATCGTCGAGAACAAGGCCGGCGCCAACGGCGGCATCAGCGCGGAGTACGTCGCGCACTCGCCGCCCGACGGCACGACGCTGTGGTTCACCAGCGTGGGCGCGGCGGCGATCAACCCTTCGCTCTACGAGAAGCTGGCGTACGACGTCGCGCGCGACTTCGTCCCGGTGTCGCTGGTCGTGAACAACGTCGAGCTGCTCGTGGTGAACCCGAGGGATCCGGCCGACAACGCGGCGGACTTCATCGCGGCCGCGCGCCGGCGCGCCGAACCGACGACGATCGCGTCCACCGGCATCGGCAGCATCCCGCACCTGGCGATGGAGCAGCTCGCCGACGCCACGCGCGCGAACCTGCTCCACGTCCCGTACAAGGGCGCCGCACCCGCGATCACGGATCTCATGGGCGGACAGGTGAGCGGCTTCTTCGGCGACATCCCGGGGCTGATCGCGCACGTGCGCGCCGGCCGGCTCAAGGCCGTGGGCATCGCGGCCGAGCGGCGCCACCCGGTGCTGCCGGACGTGAAGACGCTCGCCGAGCAGGGCATCCCCGGCGTCGACTCGAACAACTGGTACGCGCTGTTCGCGCCCGCGCGAACACCGCCCGAGACCGTCGACGCGCTGAACAGGGCGCTGCGCCGGGCGCTCGCGAATCCGGCGGTGCACGAACGCCTGATGTCGAGCGGGGCGGAGCCGGCCCCTTCGACGCCGCAGGAACTCGCCGCGCTGCTGGCGCGCGACACCGAGAAGTGGGCGCGCATCGTGCGCGCCAAGCGGATCAAGGGGCCCTGAGCGTGTCGCTCGCACACCCGCTGGTCCTGAAGTTCGCGTGGGCCGACGACGGCGCGACGGCGCGCCTGCGCCTGGCGCTGGCGCGGGCCGGAATCGCCGCCGCCGGCGTGCGCACGTACCGCGCGCTCGACGAGCCGCTCGCGTATGCGTACCTCGACGCGGTCGACGACGCGCACGCCGCCACGCTGCGCGCGTCGCTCGGCGCCGCGCTCGGCGCCGGCGCGCGCGCGCTGCGGCTGCGACCCCTGACGGTGCTCGCGGGCGCCGCGGCCGGCACTCGCGCGCCCTGGCACTACGTGGTCGAGACCGACGTGCTGCCCGAGGCCGACGCGGACTTCAACGCGTGGTACGACACCGAGCACCTGCCGGGTCTGGCGGCCGTGCCCGGCACCGTGCGCGCCGCGCGCTATCTGAATCTCGACGACGGTCCGCGCTATCACGCGTGCTACGACCTCGCGTCGCGCGAGACCTTCGGCAGCCCGCCGTGGCTCGCGGTGCGCGCCACCGACTGGAGTTCGCGCGTGCGGCCCGCCTTCCGCAATACGCGCCGCACGATGTTCGAACGGATCGAGTCGCCCTGAAAAAGCCGTGCGCACGGGCGCCGGCCGCCCCTTCGACAGGAGCAAGCACGATGAGCTTCGAGTCCCTTCTGGATCGCTTCAGCGCCGCCGTCGCCGCGTGCGACGCGGCCGGATTCGCGTCGCTGTTCACGCCCGACGGCGCGTACGACGATTACTTCTTCGGCGAGCACCGCGGCCGCGACGCGATCGCGCACATGCTCGAGCGCTTCCACGTCGGCGGCGAGCGCTTCCGCTGGCAGTTCGTCGAGCCGCTCGCGAGCGACACCCTAGGCTACGCGCGCTACTGCTTCAGCTACCTGTCGCGCGAGCCCGAGAGCGCCGGCGCCCTGGTCGTGTTCGAGGGCACGTCGCGCTTCCGGCTCTCCAACGGGCTGATCGAGCACTACGCGGAGACCTTCGATCGCGGCGGCGCGTTCGTCCAGCTCGGCTACGCGACGCCGCGCGTTCGCAAGCTGCTCGACCGCTACGCGGGGCAGTTCCGCGTGAGCGAAGTCGTGCGCGAGCACGTCGCGCTGCGCCGGCTCGAGGGGCTGGGCGACGGCGGCTGGGTGTCGCCGGACGCCGGCGCGGCGCCCGGCCGGGGCGCCGCCGGCTGACCGCGTCAGCGCGCCCGCACCGCCAGGCTCTGCGTCGCGCGCCCGATCAGCCCGAAGACGTCGTAGAGCGACGACTCCGCCAGCCCCCCGCCCTCGCCCCCCAGGAAGGTGCGCGCGTCCACGCAGACCCACTCGCCCCGAGGCGGGCGCAGCAGGTTGATCGTGAGGTCCGAGTTCACGAAGCCGAAGCGCTCGTAGTCGAGGATCGCGCTGATGCCGTTGCCGGAATCGGCGGCCACCGCGACGCGCTGCGCCGGGCTCGGGACCTCGCCCTGCACGAGCGGGTGGCGCAGGCGGAACCACACGGCGCACGGGCCGTCCCAGAACCGGCCGCGCGCGAGCCGCGTCTCGACCAGGTCCGCGTAGCCGAGGCGCCGGCCGGCGAACGGGAACCGGCACGGCGGCGAATCCTCGGGCGGGGCGGGCGCCGTCGGCAGCGGATGCCCCTGGAGGTTCGGCGGAAGTTCGACGTGCGCCTGGCGCTGCGCGAGCGCGGTGAAGCGCGCGACGTCCTTGTTCCCGGCCATCAGGTGCGCCGAGAAGTGCGCCGCGTTGCGCCCGACGTAGTCGGTCATCACCTCGACGATGAGGTCGGCGATCGGCACCGGCCGCAGCAGGTTGGCGGTGACGCGCGCCAGGTGCGTGAGCCCGTGTTCGCGCGCAGCCTGCTCGAGCGCGCGGCACACCAGCGCGATCGGCGGGCCCGCGTGCTGGTGGTCCGGGTGCCAGGGGCCGCGCGTGAGCGCGGTCGGGCGCACGACGCGCGCATCGACGGCGACGAAGGCCGCGGGCGGATCCGGCGGCGCGTGAGGGTCGGTCAAGAGGGGACCCCGCCCGTCACTCCTGCGGGATGCCCGCCTGGCGCGCCGCGCGGTTGAACGCCGCGATCTGGTCCTTCAGGAACGCGCCGCACTCCTCGGGCGTGCTGCCCTTCATCGGCAGCCCGAGCTTGTCCATCTGCTCGCGCAGGTCCGGACGGTTCATCACCGAATTGATCTCGCGGTTGAGGCGGTCGACGATCTCGCGCGGCGTCTTCGCCGGCACGAACATCGCGCCCCAGGGCGAGATGTCGACCAGCGGCTGCCCGGCCTCGGCGATCGTCGGCACGTCGGGCATCAGCGCGCTGCGCGAGGGCAGAAGCACCGCGAGCGCGCGCGTCTTGTTGTCCTTGAGCAGCGTCGCCGTGATCGCCGGCGTCGCCCAGAACAGCTGGATGCGTCCCGTCGTCAGGTCCACGACGGTCTGCGACTCCCCCTTGTACGGCACGTGGACCATGTCGAGGTTCGCGCTCTTGGCGAGCTGCGCGCTCGCGAGGATGCCGGTGGAGTTGGCGGTGCCGAAGCTGAGCTTGCCGGGATTCGCGCGCACGTGCGCGAGCACCTCCTCGAGCGTGCGCCCCGGCACGCTCTCGTGCACCATCAGGAAGAACGTGAACGTGACGAACTTCGTGACCGGCGCGAAGTCCGCGACCGGGTCGAATTGCAGCGACTTGCGCACCGCGGGCAGGTACGACAGCGAGCTCGCGGTCGCGAAGTAGATCGTGTGGCCGTCAGGCGCCGAGCGCGCGGCTTCCTGCGCCGCGATCGCGCCGTCGGCGCCGGCGCGGTTCTCCACCACCACCGGCTTGCCGAGCGCGGCCGCCAGGTGCGTCGAGAGCTGGCGCGCGCCGAGGTCGGCGCCGCCGGCCGCCGGGAACGGCACGATGATTCGCACCTGCTTCGACGGGTAGCCCGACTGCGCGAAGGCGCGCGGGGCGAGAGCGCCCTGCGCGGCGAGTGCCGCACCGGCGGCGAGCCAGCCGCGCCTGTCGCGCGACGTCACACGATTCGGCATGCTTCGGTCTCCTGCTGCGTTCGGGACTCGCGATGATCTCCGCTCGGCCGCGCGCTGGCAAGCCACCGGCCGCGCCTCAGCCGCCCGACGCGGCGCCGAGGACGCGCGCGAGCTCCGCGCGCTGCAGCTTTCCGGACTCGTTGCGCGGGATCTCCGCGACCCGAATGACCCGCCGCGGCGCGCGCGCGCCGAGCCGTTCGCGCGCCCATTGCCGAAGGGAATTCGCGTCGACGCCCGCCGCGTCGTCGAGCACCACCACGCACACCGGCACCTGGTGGTGCAGCTCGGAGGCGAGCGGAAACGCCGCCGCGTCTCGAACCGCGGGGTGCGACATCAGCGCGTTCTCGATCTCCGCCGGGTAGATGTTGATGCCGTCGAGGATCATCATCTGGTCGGCCCGTCCCGAGAAGACGAGGTCGCCCTGCGGCGAGCGCACGCCGAGGTCGCCCGGGTAGAACCAGCCGCCCCGGAAGGCACTCGCGCTCGCCTCGGGGTCGCCGGCGTATCCGTCGACCAGGCCCGGCCCGCGGACGCGGATCAGCCCGACCGTGCCGTCCGGCACCGGCTCGCCCTGCGCGTCGACGACCTGGAGCTCGATCAGCGACGGCGGGCGGCCGACGCTGCCGGGCCGGGTCCGGCCCGGCGTGAAGTCCTCGGGCCGGGCGACGCTCGCGATGCCGAGCTCGTTGAGCGCGTAGATCACGTAGACGTTGGGCGTCAGCGTGCGCATCGCGCGCTGCTTGAGCGAGTCGCTCACGAACGAGCTGCCGATGCGCAGCACGCGCAGGCCCTCGAGCACGCGGACGCGATCGGCCGGCACCCGCGCGAGCAGCGACTCCACGTGGAAGACCGACGCGTGCAGCACGTCGACCGAGTGCGCGCGGCAGACCGCGAGCGGGCCCTCGGTCGCACGGTCGTACATCACGACGGTCGCGCCGAACGCGATCGCCTCGACGTATCGCTGCTTCGTGAGCCCGAACTCGACCGACGCCATGCACAGGACGCGCTCGCCGGGCGCGATCGGCATCGCGTCGCGCTGCACCGCGTTGCGCTCGAAGGTCGTGCGGTGGTGCAGGTGCATCCGCTTCGGGCGGCCGGTGGAACCGGAGCCGGTCAGGATCAGCCACGGCGCGGCGGGGGCGTCGGCGCGCACCGAAGCGTCGACGGGCGCCGTGCCCGAGCGGATCGCGTCGAGGTCGACCACGCACGGCGCCAGACCGGCGGCGTGCGCGCCGGCGTCGTCGGTGAGCAGCCGGGCGGCGCCCACCGAAGCCGCCTCGCGTTCGCGGGCGAGCGCGGGATCGGACACCGCGAGCGTGAACACGCTCGCACCGACGCGGGCGAGCGCGAGCGTCGCGACCAGCCCGTGAAGCTCGTCGACGAAGTGCGTCGCGACCACTTCGCCGGGGGTCACGCCGCGATCGCGCAGCGCCGCCGCCGTGCGCCACACCCAGTCGTCGAGCGCGGCGTAGCCGACCGTCTCGCCGCCGCGGATCACCGCAGGCGCGTCGGGACGCAACGCGTGCTGCTCGCCGAGGAGATCCGCGATGTTCATCGGTACGCTCGCTCGCGGCCGGGCGCCGGATCGGCACGGCGCCGGCGGTGCCCCGGGTTCCCGCCGGCCGTGTTGAGCCTATGGCGTAGAATACGCCTGGCGGGCCCCGCTTGGGAATTCGGCGCGAGCCCGGCGAGGAGTCGCCCGATGTCGATCCACCCGACCTGCCTCGCGCGCCGGCGCCTCGCGTCGCTCGCGCTGCTCGCGACCGCCGCCGCGACGCTGTCCCGCCCGCTGCGCGCGGCGGACGCGTGGCCCTCGCGCCCGGTGCGCCTCGTCGTGCCGTTCCCGCCCGGCGGCGCGACCGACACGATCGCACGCCTGATCGCCCACGAGCTGCAGAAGGGGTGGCAGCAGCCGGTCACCCTCGACCACAAGCCGGGGGCCGGAACCATCGTCGGCACCGACGCCGTCGCCAAGGCGGCACCCGACGGCTACACGCTCGGCATGGCGATCCTCTCGCACCTGACGAACCCGGCGCTGCAGCCGAGCCTGCCCTACGACACCCTGCGCGACCTCGCCGGCGTCTCGCAGGTCGCGTTCACGCACTTCGGCGTGTTCGCGCACCCGTCGTTCGAGGCCCGTACGCTGCCCGAGCTGATCGCGCTCGCGAAGCGCTCGCCGGGGCGGATCGCGTTCGCGTCGACCGGCATCGGCAACGGCACGCACCTCACCGGCGAGCTGCTCGAGGCGGCCGCCGGCATCGACCTCGTCCACGTGCCGTACAAGGGCAGCGCGCAAGCCCAGCAGGACGTCGTCGGCGGGCGCGTCCCGCTGCTGATCGACGTGCTCGCGTCGGCGCTGCCGTTCGTGACGCAGGGGCGCCTGAGGCCGATCGCGCTGGCGAGCCCGACGCGCGCGTCGGTCGCGCGCGACATCCCGACGATCGCCGAGACCCTGCCCGGCTTCTCGGCGGTCAGCGTGATCGGCGTGATCGTCGCCGCGGGAACGCCGCGCGAGATCGTCGAACGCATCGGCGCCGACGTCGCGCGCGCCGCGCGCGCGCCCGACGTCGTCGAGCGCATGGCGAGCCTCGGCGCCGAGGCGGTCGGCTCGAGCCCGGCACAGTACGACGCGCTGATCCGCGCCGAGATCGAGAAGTGGACGCGCGTGATCCGCGCGGCGGGCATCCGGCTCGAGTAGACGGCCCGCCCGCGGCCGCTCAGCTCCCGCCGCCCGCGCCCCCCGCCACGATCGGATCCGGCGACGCCGACACCGGCGGGATCGCGGGCGCGATCACCGTCGCGCGCTTCTTCCCGCCGCGCAGCCGCTTCACGAGCTTGTCCATGTAGATGTAGATGACCGGCGTCAGGTACAGGGTGAGCAGCTGCGAGACCACCAGACCGCCGACCACCGCCATGCCCAGCGGCGTGCGCGACTCGCCGCCCGCGCCCATGCCGATCGCCACCGGCAGCGTGCCGGCGAGCGCCGCCATCGTCGTCATCATGATCGGCCGGAAGCGGATCAGGCAGGCCTCGTAGATCGCGGCCTCGGGCGTGGCGCCCTCGTGGCGCTCCTTCTCGATCGCGAAGTCGATCATCATGATCGCGTTCTTCTTCACGATCCCGATCAGCATGATGATGCCGACGAACGCGTACAGGCTCAGGTCGATCTTGAAGATCAGCAGCGTGAGCAGCGCGCCCAGGCCCGCCGACGGCAGGCCGGAGAGGATCGTCAGCGGGTGGTAGAAGCTCTCGTAGAGGATGCCGAGCACGATGTAGATGACCAGCACCGCGACGATCAGCAGCACGCCCATGCCCTGCAGCGAGTCCTGGAACGCCTGCGCGGTGCCCTGGAAGCTGCCGTTCAGCGACACCGGCAGGTTCATCTCGCGCTCGGCCGCGCGCACGCGGTCGACCGCGTCGCCCAGCGACGTTCCGGGCGCGAGGTTGAACGAGATCGTCACCGACGGCAGCTGCCCCTGGTGATTGACCGTGAGCACCTGGTTCGAGCGCCTGAAGCGCGCGACCGTGTCCAGCGGAACGAGCCGTCCCTGCGACGAGCGCACGTAGATCTTGGAGAGCACCGCCGGGTCGAGCTGGAACTCGGGCGCGACCTCCAGGATCACCTGGTACTGCGCGAGCGTGCCGTAGATCGTCGAGACCTGCCGCGTGCTGAACGAGCTGGTGAGCGCGTCCTGAACCTGGCCCGCGGTGAGCCCGAGCGGCGCGAGCCGGTCGCGGTCGATCTCCAGCGTCATCGTCGGGCTGTTGTTGTACAGGTTCGAGACCACGTCCTGCAGCCCGGGAATCTCGCGGAAGCGGCGCAGCAGCACGTTGGACCACTGCGAGAGCTCGGCGAGGTCGCTGCCCTGCAGCGTGTACTGGTACTGCGCGTTCGTGAGCTGCCCGCCGATGCGGATCGGCGGCGGGTTCTGGAAGCTCACGCGGATGCCCGGCACCGGCGCGACCCTGCGGCGCAGATCCTGGATGATCTCGACCGGCGTGTGCTGGCGCACCGCGTGCGGCTTCAGCCGCATGAAGATGGTGCCGCTGTTGGAGTTCACGCGCCCGCCGACCGGGCCCACCGTGGAGTTCACCGACTCGATGTCCGGGTGCTTCGAGACGATCTCGGCGACCCGCATCTGCCGTTCGACCATCGCGCGGAACGAAGTGTCCTGGCCGCCTTCGGTGTAGGCGAGCAGCTGCCCCGTGTCGCCGGGCGGCAGGAACTCCTTGGAGACCATCCCGTAGAGCATCGCGGTGAAGACGAAGGTCGCGACGAACACGATCATGACGACCACGCGATTGTCGAGCGACCAGCGCAGCGACACGTCGTACGCGCGGCGCATCAGGTCGAAGCCGCGCTCGAACAGGTTGAACAGCCATCCGTGTTTCTCGCCGTGGTGCGAACGCACGAAGCGGCTGCACAGCATCGGCGTGAGCGTCAGCGACACCAGCCCGGAGACGAGGATCGCGATGCAGATCGTGACCGCGAACTCGTGCAGCAGCCGCCCGACGATCCCGCGCATGAACATCACCGGGATGAACACCGCGATCAGCGACAGCGTCATCGAGATGATCGTGAACCCGATCTCCTTCGACCCCTTGAACGCCGCCTGCATCGGCGGCTCGCCGTTCTCGATGTGGCGCACGATGTTCTCGAGCATCACGATCGCGTCGTCGACGACGAAGCCGACCGCCAGCGTGAGCGCGAGCAGCGACAGGTTGTCCAGGCTGTAGCCGAGCGCGTACATCAGCGCGAACGTGCCGATCACCGAGATCGGCAGCGCGACGCTGGGGATCACCGTCGCCGACAGGTTGCGCAGGAACAGGAAGATCACGAGCACCACCAGCACCCCGGCGAGCACCAGGGTGAACTTGACGTCGTCCACCGACTCGCGGATCGACTCGGTGCGGTCGTACATCACGTTCAGCGAGATCGACGCCGGCAGCTTGGCCTGGAACGCCGGCAGCACCTTCTTGATCGCGTCGACCGTCGCGACCGTGTTCGAGCCCGGCTGGCGCTGCACCGCGAGCACGATCGCGCGCTGCCCGTTGAACCAGCCGGCGACCTTGGTGTTCTCGACGCTGTCGATGACGTTCGCGACCTCGCCCAGCCGCACCGGCGCGCCGTTGCGGTAGACGACGGTGAGCGGCCGGTACGCCTTCGCGTTCTCGAGCTGGCCGTTCGAGCGCACCGCGAGCGCCTGCCGGCTCCCCTCCAGGATGCCGGTGGGCTTGTTGACGTTGTTCTGCGCGATCGCCTGCTGCACCTCGTCGATGCCCACGCCCATCGCGGCCAGCCGGTTCGGGTCGACCTGGACGCGCACCGCGTATTTCTGGGAGCCGAACACCAGCACCTGCGCGACGCCCGACACCGTCGAGAGCCGCTGCGCGAGCTGGGTCTCCGCGTATTCGTTGACGGTGGACAGCGGCAGCGTCGGCGAGCTCAGGGCGAGGTAGAAGATCGGGGAGTCGGCCGGGTTGACCTTGCGGAACGACGGCGGGACCGTCATCTCCACCGGCAGCTTGCGCGCGGCGGTCGCGAGCGCGGACTGCACGTCCTGCGCCGCGGCGTCGATGTTGCGCTCGAGCGCGAACGTGAGCGTGATCGCGGTGACGCCCTGGCCGCTGACCGAGCTCATGGAGTCGAGGCCGGCGATCGTCGAGAACTGGCCCTCGAGCGGCGTGGCGACCGCGGCGGCCATCGTCTCGGGCGACGCGCCCGGCAACTGCGCGGTGACCGAGATCGACGGGAAGTCGACGTTCGGCAGCTCGCTGACCGGCAGCCTGAAGTACGCGAGGCTTCCGAACACGACGAACGCCGCCATCAGCAGCGTGGTCATCACCGGCCTTCGGATGCACAACTCGGGCAGGTTCATCGTTGCTCTCCTGGTGCGGAACGGCTCGTCGTCCCGTCGTATCCGTCGGCGGCGCGGCCGAATCCGGCCGTCGAGATCACCGCGCCCCGACCGGCGTTACGCCTTGCCCTTGCCCTTGCCGTATTCGCGCGTCGCCTCGGAGCCCTTCGCGGGCGGCGCCTCGGTCTTGCCCACGGAGGTCTCCGCCGGCTTCCCGGGCGCAGCGCCGTCGGACTTGGCCGGGTCGCCCCTGGCCGGGTCGCCGCCCGGACCCTTCGCGGCGGCGGACCCCTTCTCGCCTCCGGGCCCGCCCTTCGGGGTCTCGCGCGACGCCCAGCGCGACCCCGGCGTCAGCCGGACCTGGCCGTCGGTGACCACCTTCTCGCCGGCGCCCAGCCCCTGCAGCACGATCAGCCGCTGCGAATCGGCCGGGCGCGTCTGCACTTTGCGAACCTCCACCGTCTGGTCCGTCTTCGCGACGTAGACGTAGGTCCCCTCGGGCCCGGTCTGCAGCGCCTCGTTCGGGATCACCAGCGCGTCGTCGATGTTGCGCAGGGTCATCGAGACCTCGACGAACTGGCCGGGCGTCAGGCGCTCGTTCGCGTTGTCGAAGCGCGCCTTCATCTGGATGGTGCCGGTCGTGGAATCGACCGCGTTGTCGACGAACACGAGCTGGCCGCTCACCGGCTCCGAGCCCGGTCCGGGGATGCGCGCGTCCACGCGCAGCCGCTCGGCGAGGCGGTCGCGATTCACCTCGCGCAGTTGCGTCTCGGGCACCGCGAACGTGACGTACAGCGGGCGCAGCTGGTTGATCACGACCAGCGGCGTGTCGTTGGCCTTCACCCCGCCGCCGGGAAAGACCAGCACCGCGCCCGCGACGCCGTCCATCGGCGCCTCGATCGTCGTGTACGTGAGCTGCACCCGCAGCAGCTCGAGCGACGCGATGTCGGCCTTGACGGTCGCGTCGAGCGTGTCGACGGTGGCCCGGTAGGTCTCGAGCTGTGCCGGCGAGATGAAGCCCTTGGCGAGCAGGTCGGTGTAACGGGCCAGGTCGGACTTCGCCTTGTCGAGCTGGGCCCGGTCGCGCGCGAGGTTCGCCTCGCCCTGCTGGACCTGAGCCTGGATCGCGCGCGAGTCCAGGCGCACCATCACCTGGCCCTTGCGGACGTGCATCCCCGGCGTGTAGAGCGTCTGGACCACCTGCCCGTCGGCGCGCGCGCGCAGCGTCACCGACGAGAACGCCTCGGCGCGCCCGACCAGGTTCAGCTTCACCGGCACGCTGCGCGTCTCCACCGGCGCGATCACGACCGGCACCGGGGGCTGCCCGCCGCCCCCTTTCGACGCCCCCTTCCTGCCGGCGTCCGCGGCCTGCTTCTGGACCTGCTGCTGCTGGTACAACGCGTATCCGCCGGCGGCGATGCCGGCGAGGATCACGACGGAGACGACGCGGGACGCAATGCTCATTGGGACGGCTCGAAGACCTCGAACGTTGGACGAGCGCCGACGTACGGCCCGGCGGGCGACCCTGGATTATGTCGGGTTTCCGGTTCGCGAGGGACGTGAAAACCCTCACGGAATCGCGCGGCCCGCCGCGCTCCCCACCTGCCGCCCGCCGGAGCGCGCCCGGGGCGCGCCGCCCGGGGCGCGCCATTACATCACCGGCGCGCGTCCTCGACGAGCATCCGCGTGGCCCGCCGCGCAAAAACGAAATCGTCCATCGCCTCGTCCGGGGTCGTGCGCGGATCGTCGACGGTGAGCGCCAGCAGTTCGGCCGGCGCGCCGACCTCGATGCCGCGCTGCACGATCCCGAAGGCACGCCGCCCGCCCGCGACCGCGCGCCGCCACAGCGCGCTGCCGGGGTGCGGCGACGCCGCGTCGACCAGCAGCGCGCGCCGCTGCTTCCTCAGGCGCGCCTGGTACTCGAGCCAGCGCAGTTCCTCGGCGGGGTCGACGCCGACGTTGCTGTCGCTGCCGACCGCGAGCCCGCCGCCGAGCGCCCACCAGGCGTCGATGTCGAAGGCGCCGTCGCCGAGGTTCGCCTCGGTGGTGGTGCACACGCAGACGGTGGCGCCGCGGCGCGCGAGCTCGCGCAGCTCGGCGCCGGTCGCGTGCGTGGCGTGCACCATCGTCCAGCTCGAATCGACCGGCGCGTGCACGCACAGCCAGTCGATCGGGGTCGTTCCCAGGTGCGCGCGCGCGGCCTCGACCTCGGCGGCCTGCTCGCTCACGTGGATGTGCACGGGGCATCCGGGCACGACCTGCGCGCGGATCTCCATCAGGCGCCAGAGGTCGTCGGCGCCGACGGCGCGCAGCGAGTGCGGCGCGACGCCGAGCGTGAACGCAGCGTCGGCGCGGGCGGCGAGCGCGGCCAGCAGCGCGCCGTAGGCGTCGGGGTCGAGCGCGAAAGCGCCCTGTCGGTCCGACAGCGGCTCGCCGCCGAACCCGCCGCGCCGGTAGAGCACCGGCAGCAGCAGCAGCCGCAGCCCGGCCGAACGCGCGGCCTCGGCGAGCGCGAGCGCGGACTCCAGCGGGTGCGCGCCGCCCGCGTGATGGACGTAGTGAAACTCGGCGACCGACGTGTACCCGTTCGCGCGCAGGCGGCGGTACGCGCGGGTTGCCTCGACCCGCAGGCGCTCGGGCGACAGGAGATCGACCGCCTCGTACATGCGCTCGCGCCAGGTCCAGAAGCTGTCGCCGCTGCCGCTCGCGCCTTCCGCGAGGCCGGCGATCTGGTGCTGGAAGGCGTGGCAGTGGGCGTCCGGCATGCCCGGAACGAGCAGGTCGACCGGGCGCGCCTGCGCCGGGCGCGGCCAGACGCCGCCGCGCACCTCGAACACCCGCCCGCCGACGATCGTGACCATCGCGTCGGCGAGCCACCCATTGCCGGTCATCATCCAGCGCGCGTGCAGGCTTCGCATGCTCTTATCATACGGTGATGGACGCGCACGCCGACGAACTGATCGAGCACTGCCGCGTCGCGACGATGATCGGCGGCCGCTGGGGCGCGATCGACGACGCGACGATCGCGATCCGCGGCACGCGCATCGCGTGGGTCGGGCCGCGCGCGCACGCGCCGCGCTTCGCGGCCGCCACGGTCTTCGACGCCGGCAACGACTGGATCACGCCGGGGCTGGTCGACTGCCACACGCACCTGGTGTACGCCGGCAACCGGGCGCGCGAGTTCGAGATGCGGCTGTCGGGCGCGACGTACGAGGAGATCGCGCGCGCCGGCGGCGGCATCGCGTCCACGGTGCGCGCCACCCGCGCCGCGTCCGACGACGCGCTCGGGCAGGCGTCCGCGCGCCGGCTCGCGCGCATGATCGACGAGGGCGTGACCACGGTCGAGATCAAGTCCGGCTACGGCCTCGACACCGGCACCGAGACGAAGCTGCTGCGCGTGGCGCGCGCGCTCGGCGAGCGAATGCCGGTGCGCACGGTCACGACGCTGCTCGCCGCGCACGCGGTGCCGCCCGAGTACGCGGGACGCGCCGACGACTACGTCGCGCTGGTGTGCGGGGAGATCGTGCCCGCGGCGGCGCGCGAGCGGCTCGCCGACGCGGTCGACGCGTTCTGCGAGTCGATCGCGTTCACGCCGGCGCAGTGCGAGCGGGTGTTCGACGCCGCCCGCGCCGCCGGGCTGCCGGTGAAGCTGCACGCGGACCAGCTCTCCGACGGCGGCGGCGCGGCGCTCGCGGCGCGCCACCGCGCGATCTCGGCCGACCACCTCGAGCACACGAGCGCCGACGGCGTGCGCGCGCTCGCGGCCGCGGGCACGGTCGCGGTGCTGCTGCCGGGCGCGTACTACTTCCTGCGCGAGACGCACGCGCCGCCGGTGCAGGCGCTGCGCGACGCGGGCGTGCCGATCGCGCTCGCCACCGACTGCAATCCGGGCTCGTCGCCGCTGGTGTCGCCGCTGCTCGCGATGAACCTCGCGTGCACGCTGTTCAGGCTCACGCCCGAGGAGGCGCTCGCCGGCTTCACCGCGCACGCGGCGCGCGCGCTGCAGCGCGGCCGCGAGTGCGGCAGCGTCGAGGCCGGCAAGCTCGCGGACCTCTGCCTGTGGCAGGTCGAGCGCCCGGCGGAGCTCGCCTACGCGATGGGCGCGAACCCGCTGCGCGAGCGCTGGTTCAACGGATCCAGGCGAGTGCCGCCCGCAGGCACTCGCGCAGCAGCGGCCTGAGCGGCGCGCACAGGTCCTCGCGCAGCGCGAACGGCGCGGTCTCGTCCATGTAGACCACCTGCGACATCTCCAGCTGGATCGCGTGCACGCCCGCCGCCGGATCGCCGTAGCGGCGCGTGATGTAGCCGCCGGTGAAGCGCCCGTTCAGCACCCAGGTGTAGTCGCGCTGCGCGCGCACCGGCGCGAGGATCGCGCCGCTCATGCCGGGATCGCACGACGCGCCGCCCGCGGTGCCGAAGTTCAGGTCCCACAGGCGCCCGTCGAAGAAGCGCGGCAGCTCGGACGCGATCGAGTGCGCGTCCCAGAGCGCGACCCGCGGATGGCGCCCGCGCAGGCGCGCGAGCTCGGCGGCGAGCGCCTCGTGGTACGGCTGCCAATAGCGCTCGACACGCTGCGCGATCTCGGTGGCGTCGGGCGGGGCGCCCGTGTACACGGGCTCCTTGCGGAACGTGTCCACCGGCACGAGCGTCGTCGTGTCGCGCCCCGGGTAGAGGTTCTCGCCCGACGGCGGCCGGTTCAGGTCGACGGCCAGCCGCGAGTGCGTCGCGACCAGCACCGTGGCGCCGAGCGCCTCGAGGAAGTCGTAGACGAGCGGCAGGTGCCAGTCGGTGTCGGCGAGCGAGAGCGCGGCCGGCGTCATGCGCGCGGCGAGCGCCGCGGGCACGTGCGTGCCCACGTGCGGCATCGACACGAGCAGCGGCGCGTCGCCGCGGATCAGGTGGTAGAGCGGGGGGTCGGCGTCGGTGGGACTCATGGCGGGGCGGACGGTGCGAGCGCGGCGAGCGCCCGGTCGAGGTGGAGGAATTCGTCGTCGGCGATCGCTCGTGCGACCGCCTCGATGTCCGGTGTGAAGCGACGGTCGCGCGCGTAGAACGCCGCGCGGCGGCGCACTGCGGCGTGCGCCCGCGCGAGCGCCGGCGCGGTCGCGAGCGGCGCGCGCAGGTCGATGCCCTGCGCGGCGGCGAGCAGCTCGATCGCGACGATGCGGCGCACGTTCGCGACCAGCGGGTGCAGTCGCCGCGCCGCGAACGTCGCCATGCTGACGTGGTCCTCCTGGTTGGCGGAGGTCGGCAGGCTGTCGACGCTCGCGGGGTGCGCGAGCGACTTGTTCTCGCTCGCGAGCGCGGCCGCGGTCACGTGCGCGATCATGAAGCCGGAGTTCAGGCCCGCGTCGCGCACGAGGAACGGCGGCAGTCCGCTCAGGTTCGCGTCGATCAGCAGCGCGATGCGCCGCTCGGCCAGCGCGCCGACCTCGGCGAGCGCGACGGCCAGCGCGTCGGCCGCGAGCGCCACCGGCTCGGCGTGGAAGTTGCCGCCCGACAGCACCTCGCCCGTGCCGGCGAACACCAGCGGGTTGTCGGTGACCGCGCCGGCCTCGCGCGCGAGCACCTGCGCCGCGTGGCGCAGCTGGTCCAGGCACGCCCCCATCACCTGCGGCTGGCAGCGCAGGCTGTACGGGTCCTGCACGCGCGAGTCGTGGCGGCGGTGCGACTCGCGGATCGCGCTCCCGGCGAGCAGCCCGCGCAGGCACGCGGCGACGTCGGCCTGGCCCGGCTGTCGCCGCAGCGCGTGGATGCGCGCGTCGAACGGCGTGTCGGAGCCCGCGGCCGCGTCGACGGTCATCGCACCGGCCGCGATCGCCGCGCAGAAGACCGCCTCGCCGTCGAACAGCGCGCCGAGCGCGAGCGCGGTCGAGACCTGCGTGCCGTTGATCAGCGCGAGCCCTTCCTTGGGCGCGAGCTCCAGCGGCGCGCGCCCGATCCGGGCCAGCGCGCGCGCCGCCGGCACGCGCCGGCCCCCGAGTTCGATCTCGCCCAGGCCGAGCAGCGCCGAGGTCAGGTGCGCGAGCGGGGCGAGGTCGCCGCTCGCGCCGACGGAGCCCTGCGACGGGATCACCGGCAGCGCGTCCGCGTCGAGCAGCGCGCGCAGCGCGTCGACGGTGGACGGGCGAACGCCCGAGAACCCCTGCGCCAGGCTCGCGATCTTCAGCGCGATCGCCAGGCGCACGACCGCCGCCGGCAGCGGCTCGCCGACGCCCACGCAGTGGGAGGCGATCAGGTTGCGCTGCAATTGCCCGAGGCAGTCGCGCTCGATGTGCGTCTGCGCGAGCTTGCCGAAGCCGGTGTTCACGCCGTACGCGGGCTCGCCGCGCGCGACGATCCGGCGCACCGCCGCGGCGCCCGCGGCCACCGGCGCGCGCCAGCCGCGCGGCAGCGCGACGCGCGCCGGCCCGCGATAGACCGCGCGCAGCGCCGCGAGCGCGGGCCCGGCGGGATCGAGGACGACGCGCGGCGGGCTCACGCGCGGACTTCCGCGCGCGGGCGCACGGGGCCGTCCCCGAGCCGCGCCACGAGCACGACGGCGTCTTCGCCCGCGCGCCACTCGACGTCCGCGTCCCCGGCGTGCGCGCCGCCCGCGGCGCCCGTGTCGTCCCCGGCGTGCGCGCCGCCCGCGGCGACCGTGTCGTCCCCGACGAGCGTGTCGCCCGCGGCGACCCGGGCGTCTCCGACGAGCGCGTCGCCCGCGGCGACCCGGGCCTCGCCGGCGATCAGCGTGCCGCGGCACACGTAGGCGGCGCAGGCCCCGCCCGCGTCGAGCACGTCGCCGGCGCGCAGCTCGACGCGGCGCAGGCCGCCGCCGGGGGCGCGCTCCGGCGCGAGCATCAGGTTCAGCACCCGGCAGCCGCCGACCGGCCCGGGGTCCGCGTGCGGCGCGTCGGCGCCGTCGAACGCGAACGGATCGCTGCCGGCGTCGAGCCCGATCGTCGAGCCGGCGAAGCGCAGCCCGACCCGCCCGTGCAGGACCGCGATCCAGCGGCGCAGTCCCGCGAACGCCGAGAACGGTCCGGCGCGGTCGATGTCGGCGAGGCTCAGTCGGGCGCCGGCCCAGCGCGCGATCTCGCGCGTGGTGCCCCCGCCGTTGCGCCACGCCGCCGGCGCGATCGCGTCGACGCGGACCGCGCGCCACGTCGCCGGGGTCACGAGCGAGCGCCCCGCCGCGACACGGCGCGTCAACGCCCGATCATCGGCAGATCGAGCCCGCTGGCGCGCGCGCACGCGATCGCGTCCTCGTAGCCAGCGTCCGCGTGGCGCATCACGCCCATGGCCGGGTCGTTCCACAGCACGCGCTCGATGCGGCGCGCCGCGGCGTCGGTGCCGTCGCACACGATCACGACGCCGGCGTGCTGCGAATACCCGATGCCGACGCCGCCGCCGTGGTGGATCGAGACCCAGGTCGCGCCGCCCGCGACGTTGAGCATCGCGTTCAGCAGCGGCCAGTCGGCGACCGCGTCGCTGCCGTCGCGCATCGATTCGGTCTCGCGGTTCGGGCTCGCGACCGAGCCGGTGTCGAGGTGGTCGCGGCCGATGACGATCGGCGCCTTCAGTTCGCCCGTGCGCACCATCTCGTTGAACGCGAGGCCCGCGCGGTGGCGCTGCCCCAGCCCGAGCCAGCAGATGCGCGCCGGCAGCCCCTGGAACGCGATGCGGTGGCGCGCCTCGTCGAGCCAGCGGTGCAGGTGCCGGTCCTCGGGGAACAGCGCCTTGACCTTCGCGTCGGTCTTGTAGATGTCCTCGGGATCGCCGGAGAGCGCCACCCAGCGGAACGGCCCCTTGCCCTCGCAGAAGAGCGGGCGGATGCACGCGGGCACGAACCCGGGGTAGTCGAAGGCGTCGGCCACCCCGCCGTCCTTCGCGACCTGGCGCAGGTTGTTGCCGTAGTCGATGACGGGAACGCCGGCACGGTGCCAGCCCAGCATCGCGCGCACGTGCTTCACGGCCGACGCACGTGCTTCGTCGGCGAGCGCGCGCCGCTCGGTGTCGCCGCCGTGCTCGCGCACCTGCCACCAGCGCTCGACGCTCCAGCCGATCGGCAGGTAGCCGTTGACCAGGTCGTGCGCGCTGGTCTGGTCGGTGACGGCGTCGGGGCGGATGCCGCGCGCGAGGTACTGCGGCAGCAGTTCCGCGGCGTTGCCGAGGATGCCGACCGACACCGCGCGGCCCTCGCGGTGCGCGCGCCCGATGATCTCGAGCGCCTCGTCGATGTCGCGTGCCTGGTGATCGAGGTAGCGGGTCTCGAGGCGCTTTTCGATGCGCGAGGGCTGGCACTCGACGACCACGCACGACGCGCCCGCGAGCACCGCGGCGAGCGGCTGCGCGCCGCCCATCCCGCCCAGCCCCGCGGTGAGGATCCAGCGGCCCGACCAGTCGCCCGCGTAGTGACGCCGGCCGAGCTCGACGAAGGTCTCGAAGGTTCCCTGGACGATGCCCTGGCTGCCGATGTAGATCCACGAGCCCGCGGTCATCTGCCCGTACATCATCAGGCCCTTGCGGTCGAGCTCGTCGAAGTGCTCCCACGTCGACCACTTGCCGACCAGGTTCGAGTTCGCGATCAGCACGCGAGGCGCGTCCGGGTGAGACTTGAAGATGCCCACCGGCTTTCCGGACTGGATCAGCAGGCTCTCGTCGTCGCCGAGACGGCGCAGCGCGGCGACGATCGCGTCGTAGCACGCCCAGTTTCGCGCCGCGCGCCCGATGCCGCCGTAGACCACGAGCTCGGACGGGTTCTCCCCGACCTCCGGATCGAGGTTGTTCATCAGCATGCGCAGCGGCGCCTCGGTGAGCCAGCTGCGGGCGCTCAGCGCGGTGCCGCGCGGCGCGCGGATGCTGCGGGCGAGATCCTGCGGGGACGCGGGGGCGTTCATCGGTCAACCTCCTGTCGGACGCTCGGCGGGAATGCGCACACCGCGCGGCCCGCGCCGCTGCGGCGCGCGCGGGCCGGGCGTGTCGCGCGACGTCACGGATCCTTGCACAAGGCCCCGCATTTGTCTATACAATTGCGGATCCCGGCGGGCGCCGGGATCCGAGCCCCCGGGAGTCTTCGTGCCGGCCGAGCCCCACTACGTGCGCGTCAAGTCGCTGGTCCGCGAACGGATCGCGAGCGGCGCGCTGCACCCCGGTGACGCGGTCGGCTCCGAGGAGGCGTGGGCGCGCGAGCTCGGCCTGTCGCGCCTCACCGTGCACCGGGCGCTGCGCGAGCTCATGCTGGAGGGCGTCCTGGTGCGCTTTCGCCGGCGCGGAAGCTTCGTCGCCGAGCTGAAGGCGCAGTCCTCGCCGATCACGGTCGAGCCGATCGACCGCCAGATCGCGAACCGAGGCCACCGCTACAGCGCCGAGGTGCTCGAGGTGAGCGCTCAGAAGGCGAGCGCCGACGTCGCCGAACGCCTCGAGCTTCGCACCGGAACGAAGGTCTTCCGCTCCCGAGTGGTGCACCTCGAGGACGGGGAGCCGATCCAGTACGAGGACCGCTACGTGAACCCGCGGGTGGTGCCCGAGTACGCCGAGGTCGACTTCAGCGCGACGACGCCGGCACAGTACTTGCAAGAGCACTATCCGCTGCGCCAGGTCGAGCACGCGATCGTCGCGGAAGGCGCCGACGAGGAGTCCGCACGCCGGCTGCGCATCCGCGAAGCCTCGCCATGCCTTACGATTCTGCGCCGGACGTGGTCGGGTGCGCGCGTGGCGAGCTACGCGCGGCTGGTCCACCCCGGCGACCGCTATCGGCTGTACAGCCGGTTCCGGCCGCGCTGAGCGGCGATCCGCGCAACGACCCGACGAATCACGAACCACCAACGACCGAACGTCGACACGAGAGGGGAAACGATGGAACCGAAGCGAATCGCGGCCGCCGCCGCGCTCGGACTGGCGATGTGCACGGGCGCGCAGGCCCAGGAGACGAAGGTGGCGATCGGCATCTCCGGCTGGACCGGCTTCGCGCCGCTCACGCTCGCCAAGGAGGCCGGCCTGTTCAGGAAGCACGGCCTGGACGTCACGCTGAAGAAGATCCCGCAGAAGGACCGCCACCTCGCGATCGCCTCCGGCGACATCCAGTGCGCGGCGACCACGGTCGAGACCTGGATCGTCTGGAACTCCGCCGGCGTGGCGACGAAGCAGCTCTTCCAGCTCGACAAGAGCTACGGCGCCGACGGCATGGCGGTGCGCAACAACATCGCGAAGATCTCCGACCTCAAGGGCAAGACGATCGCGGCCTCCGCGCCCGGCACCGCGCCCTACTTCACGATGGCGTGGATGCTGAAGAAGAACGGCCTCTCGCCGAAGGACGTCAAGGTCGTCAACATGGAGCCGAACCCGGCCGCGCAGGCGTTCGTCTCGGGCCAGGCCGGGATCGACGCCGCAATGACTTACGAGCCGTACCTCTCGTCGGTGCGCGACAAGCCCGAGGCCGGCAAGATCATCGCGACCACGCTCGACTACCCGATGATCATGGACACCGTCGGCTGCACGCCGAAGTTCATCGCCGAGAACCCGAAGGCGGCCAAGGCGCTGGCCGACGGCTACTTCGACGCGCTCGACATGATCAGGTCGCAGCAGGCGAAGGCCTACGAGATCATGGGCGCCGACGTCAAGCAGAGCGGCGAGGCGTTCGGCAAGTCGGCGTCGTACCTGCGCTGGCAGGACCGCGACGCGAACCGGAAGTTCTTCTCGGGCGAGCTCCAGCAGTTCTCGAAGGAGGCCGCCGAGGTCCTGCTCGACGCCGGCATCATCAAGACGGTGCCGAACATCGACACCATCATCGACGCCTCGTTCGTGAAGTGACGCGCGGGCGATGAAGCCGCTCACGCCGGTCGGGGCGCCGGCGCGGGTCGCGCTGGGGATCGGGTTCTTCGTCGTGTTCGTCGCCGCGTGGGCGCTCGCCACGCTCGGCGGCTTCGTGTCGAAGACCTTCCTCGCCGACCCGCTCACGATGCTCCTGGACGGGTGGACGCTGGTCACGGTCCACGGGTTCGCGCTCGACATCGGCGTGACGATCTGGCGCGTGGTCGGCGGCTTCGTGCTCGCGGCCGTGTTCGCCGTGCCGCTGGGCGTGCTGATGGGCGCGTACAAGCCGGTCGAGGCGTTCTTCGAGCCCTTCGTGTCGTTCGCGCGCTACCTGCCGGCGTCGGCGTTCATCCCGCTGCTGATCCTGTGGGCCGGCATCGGCGAGACGCAGAAGCTGCTGGTGATCTTCATCGGCTCGTTCTTCCAGCTCGTGCTGATGGTCGCGGTCGTGGTCGGCAACACGCGCCGCGACCTGGTCGAGGCCGCGTACACGCTGGGCGTGTCGGACCGCACGCTGGTCACGCGCGTACTGATGCCGAACGCCGCGCCCGAGATCGCCGAGATCCTGCGCCTGGTGCTCGGCTGGGCCTGGACGTACGTGATCGTCGCCGAACTGGTGGGCTCGTCGTCCGGCATCGGTCACATGATCACCGACAGCCAGGCGCTGCTCGCCACCGGGCAGATCATCTTCGGCATCATCGTGATCGGGCTGATCGGGCTGGTCACCGACTTCGCGTTCAAGGCCGCGAACCGGCGGCTCTACCCCTGGGCCGCGCTGCGCTGAGCGCCGGCCGGCTCGCCCCGCGCACGCACGCCACGCCCCGCACGTCCGCCCGATCACCGCCTCCGCCCGCACACCATGGCCCGACTCTCGATCCGCGACGTCTCGCGCGTGTTCCCCGGCGTTCGCGGCCAGCCCGACACCCGGGCGCTGGAAGCCACGCGCCTGGAAGTCGGCGACAACGACTTCATCACGATCCTCGGCCCCTCGGGCTGCGGCAAGTCGACGCTGCTGCGCATCGTCGCCGGGCTGGACTTCGCGAGCGCCGGCGAGGTGCTGCTCGACGGCGAGCCGGTCGCCGGGCCGGGCGCCGACCGCGGCATGGTGTTCCAGAGCTACACGCTCTTCCCCTGGCTCACGGTGCGCCAGAACATCTGCTTCGGGCTGCGCGAGAAGGGCGCGTCCGACGCCGTGCAGCGCGACGTGAGCGACACGCTGATCGCGCAGGTCGGCCTGCGCGGCTTCGAGGACCACTACCCGAAGATGCTCTCCGGCGGCATGCAGCAGCGCACGGCGCTCGCGCGCGCGCTCGCCAACGACCCCAAGGTGCTGCTGATGGACGAGCCCTTCGGCGCGCTCGACCACCAGACGCGCGAGCTGATGCAGGAGCTGCTGCTGTCGGTGTGGGAGAAGCACCTGAAGACGGTGCTGTTCGTCACCCACGACATCGACGAGGCGATCTTCATGGCCAACCGCGTCGTCGTCATGACCGCGCGCCCGGGGCGCATCAAGCACGAGGAGCGCGTCGAGTTCGAGCACCCGCGCGGCTACCGGATCAAGACCAGCGCGCGCTTCGCCGAGCACAAGGCGCGGCTCACCGAAGAGATCCGCGCCGAGACGCTGCGCGCGGCGCAGGCGGGCGCGCCGGACTGACGCCCGCGACGCGTCGCGGGCGAACTCACGCGCCTGCGGCGCGTCCTCCCGCGCGTGCGAGCCAGGCCGCCACGAATCCCCCGGCGGCGAGCGCCACTCCGAGGATGTCGGTGTTGGCCTCGGGAATGAAAAGCAGCAGCCCCGCCGCCCCGAACACGGCGCGCACCCACCCGCGCAGCACGCCGACCCGCCAGAGGTAGCCCTCGAACGCCGCGCCCAGCAGAACGACCGCAGCGAGCGCGGTCACGCTCGCCTGCACGACCTGCAGCACCGGCCCCTTCAGTATCAGCGCCGGCTGCAGCACGAACAACACCGGCAGCAGCAGCAGCAGGCTGCCGATGCGCAACGCGCGGAACCCGACGGCCATGGCGTCCGCCTTGGCGATCGACGCGGCCGCGATCGCAGCGAGCGCGACCGGCGGCGTGATGAACGAGACCATGCCCCAGTAGAAGATGTACAGGTGCGCCGCCATCGGGTCGATTCCGGTCTGGATCAGCGCCGGCGCGAGCACGATCGCGAGGAAGATGTAGCACGCCGACGCGGTCATGCCCATGCCGAGCACGAAACTCGTGAGCGCTCCCGCCGCGAGCAGCAGCCACAGGTTGCCCGCCGCGTACTGGACCAGCTCGCGCGAGAACGAATTCGCCACGCCGGTCACCGACATCGCGCCGACGATCAGCCCGATTCCCGCGATCAGGCAGATCAGCTGCGCGACCGCCTGGCCCACGTCGACGACCAGCCGCGCGAAGTCGCGGAACCGGAATCGGCCCGCCACCGGGCGCAGCACCGCGAGCACGAGCAGGAAGAGCGATATCCAGAACGGCGCCTCGGCCTCGACGCGCCACACCAGCAGCAGCAGCGTGAGCGCGACCAGTGCGACGACGTAGTGCCACCCGGACGCGATCGTCGAGGCAAGCCGCGGAACCTCTTCCGCCGGAACCCCGCGCAATCCGCGTCGCGCCGCGTAGAGGTCCGACTGCACCAGCAGCGCGAGGTAGAAGAGGATCGCCGGCAGGAACGCCGCGGTGACGACGTCGGCATACGGCACGTTCAGGAAGCTCGCCATGATGAACGCGGCCGCGCCCATCACCGGCGGCATCAGGCTTCCACCGGTCGAGGCGCAGGCCTCGACCGCGCCCGCGTACACCGGGTCGTAGCCGCAACGCTTCATCGTCGGGATCGTCAGGGTGCCCGTCGTGAGCACGTTCGACGTGGGGCTGCCCGAGAGCATCCCGAACAGTCCCGACGAGACGATCGCGACCTTGGCGGGCCCGCCGCGCGCCGACCCGAGCAGTGCCGACGAGAAGTTCATGAAGAACGCGCTGCCGCCGGTGTTCGCGAGCACGACCCCGAACACGACGAAGCCGATCAGCACGTCGGAGACCACCTGCACCGGGATGCCGATGATGCTCTCGAGCCCGTACACGTGCTCGCGCACGGCCTGCCCGAGGTCGAGCTGCACGCCCCACAGGAAGCCCGGCATGTGGCCGGCGTACAGAGGATACGCGGCGAACACGAGGCAGAAGACGAACAGTATGGTTTCGCCGGTGCGCCGCACGCCCTCGAGCGCGAGCGCCACGTACAGGCCGGCCACCAGCGTGGGCAGCGCGGGCGCGTCGAGGTTCCAGCCCTGGTCGATGATCGTCTGCGCGCGCGACGCCATCCACGCCGAAGCGCCGAGCGTCGCGGCGGCGAGAAGCCAGTCGAACCACCGCACGCGCGCCTGGCCCTTGCGGGCGGGAAACGCGAGGAATCCGACGCCCGCGAACAGGCCGATGATCAGGTAGTAGTAGCCGGTGCTGACGATCCGCAAGCCCGCGATCCCGAGGTTGAAGATCTGGTTGATCGAGCACAGCAGGCCGATCGAAGTCAGCACGAACGCCACCCAGAAGGGCGCGCCGGTCAGGCGCACCGAGCGCGCGTCCGGGTCCTCGACGACGGGCGCTGTCGCGCCGGGGGGAATCGACATGGGAAGGGCCTGGAGGGGAATGCGGGAACGCCCCGAAGCGTCGCCGCCGCCTTCCGGCGGCGGCGCGCGCACGGGATCAGAGCTTGCGCAGCGCCTCTGCCCGACGGATCTCCCAGACCTTCTGCAGGGCGGTCGACTCGAGCGACCTCGCGATCGGGTCCTTGGTCATCATCTCCTTCCAGGCGGTCTGCATCGCCGCGTGGCGCTTGAGCATGCCGCTCTGCCACGCCTGGTGCTCGGGCTTCCAGATGCCGGCTTCCTTGAGGTAGCGGATCGCGCCGTCGTGGAACGCGGCGTCCATCGGCGGCGTGCCGGCCTTGTCGGGCTGCCAGCGCGGCATGATCGGGTTCGCGTTCCTGTAGAGATCGAAGGTCTCGGCCACCGCCTTGGTCATCGCGTAGACCTCGGCCTCCTTCGCGTTCGCCGGAACGGTGATCATCGGATAGCGGTATCCGATCATCCACACCGGGTTCGACGCCGAAAGGCCGGCGCCGATGGTCTCCTGGAAAGGCTCCACGAACGGCACCACGCCGCGCACGCGCTGCCAGCCTTCCTTGTTCGCGGGATCGAGCGCCACCCAACCGATGCCGTGCGGGCTCGCCTCGAGTTCGCGAAGCGTGGCCGCCGCCGGCGCGACCCCTGCGCAATCGGCCTTGCCTTCGACCAGCGCCTTCAGCGTCGCGCCGTAGCTCGGGAATTCGATCAGCTGCAGGTCGCGCCACGTCAGCCCGGCGAAGGCCAGGATCGGCTCGACCTTCACGTTCACCGAACTGTTGGCCCGCGCGATCGCAAAACGCTTGCCCTTGAGGTCCTTCGGCGCGCGAATGCCGCTGGTGCGGGTCGCCGCGATCGAGAACGAATTCAGCCTCCCCATGAGGACGCGCAGGTCCTGCGGCCCCCACTCCTGCGCACAGTACTCGTAGAGGCCCTCGACGGCGAAGTACAGTTCGTTGGCGAGCCAGGCGTGTGATGCGCGCCCGTCCGTCATCGGCTTGACCCGCCCGATCGCGCTGCCGGAAGGCTGCAGCCTCACGCGTGATCCGTACTTCTTGCCGAAGGCCTCGGCGACCGCGGACGCCTCGACGTAGCCGGTCGAGCCGACGTCGTAGGTGCTCCAGATCATCGTCGACGGCAGACCCGCAAGCGCCGTCTGTGCCCGCGCCAGTCTGCCCGTGCCGAGAATCCCGGCCGTCGCGATGCCCGCGCCGCCCTTCAGGTAGTCCCGCCGCTTCGTCTCCATTCGCGTCTCCCTCCGTCGAGATTGCCGGGGTCGTGCGCCCCGGCTGAACCGAACCCCCCGGCCGCCCCGACGCGCGCGCCGCGTTCGTGCGAGGCGCGATCCGGGCGGACAACCGCATTCGTGCGAATATTTTCACAATGCTCCCGCTTTCACCAGCGGAGGTTTTCCCGACGATGCGGGGCGAGGGTCACCGTCGCCCGCGTCGCGGCGGGCAAGACCCCTGATTGGACAAGCGCGTCGCGATGCATGTATGGTCGCCGTCCAAAGCGCCCGGATTCCACGACGACAGGGCGCACCGTGCGTGCGCAACCGCAACGCTCTCCGGAGGAGACACACATATGAAAGAACGTTCTGGAACTCCCGATCGCCGCGCGATCCTGAAGACTTCGCTCGTGATCGCCGGTGCGCCGGCGATCATCGGCAGCGCGCGGGCGCAGTCCACCGTCAACTGGAAGGTCCAGGCGCACTGGCCGAAGGCTTCCGCGTCGTTCAAGGACAGCCTCGAGTGGTTCGCCGCCGAACTCGGCCGGCGCACCGGCGGCCGTTTCAAGATGCAGTTGTTCGGCGCCGGCGAGCTCGCGAAGGACCGCGAGATCTACAACATCGTCAGCCGCGGCGTCGTCGAGATGGGCACGCTGTCGGCGGCGTACATCCTCGGCGAGGCCCAGGCGATGGGCCTGGCCTACGGGGTGCCCGGCTCGCTGCGCGAGCCCTGGGAGCTCGCGCACTACCTCAAGAATCTCGGCGGCGAGGCGCTGGTCAATCGCGAGCTCGAGCCCAAGGGCGTGATCTATCGTACCGAGAAGGCCTATTCGACCGAACTGGTCGTGAAGAAGAAGATCGCGACGATGGACGACTTCAAGTCGCTGAAGCTGCGCTCGGCCGGTACGATGCTCGACTACCTCGCGGCCGCCGGCGCTTCTCCGACGCAGGTCGCCGGGCCCGAGCTCTACCAGGCGCTGTCCACCGGCGTCGTCGACGGCGCGCACTGGGGCGCGGCGCAGGGAGCGCTGACGATGAAGCTGTGGGAGGTGGCGCGCTACCACATGAAGCCGGCGCTCGGCGTCACGACCGACGCCTACGTCTTCAACAAGGCCGCGGTCGACAAGCTGCCCGCCGACCTGCGGCTGCAGCTGATGTCGCTGGCCGAGGAACGCTTCTTCAGCCGTACCGTCGAGTACCAGCACAAGGAGGAAGTCGCGTTGACCAAGGGGCGTGCGACCATGAAGGTCGAAGTCGTGCGCTGGCCCGACGCCGTCCTGAAGAAGTTCGGCGAAGCCTCCCAGGCGATCCTCGCCAAGGAAGCCTCCAAGGGCGAGCTCGGCGCGAAGGGCGCCGGAATCCTCACGGCCTTCATGAAGGACCTCGGTTACGTCTGACCCGCCCCCCCGGCGCGCGGCGCGCGCCGGGAGTTCGACCTCGTCCCGACGGGCGCGGCGGTCAGGCAGCCGTGCGCCTGCGCACCACGCCCGCTCGCGACCACGACAGGAGTTCTCCGCATGCTCCGGCTCGCTCGCGCGATCACCCAATTGAATCACTGGATCGGCCGCACCTTCGCCTGGCTCATCCTGCCGATGTTCGCGATGCTGATCTTCGACGTGGCCATGCGATACGCGGTCGGCCGCCCCACGATCTGGACCACCGAGCTCACGCAGCTGGTGTTCGGCGTCTACGCGGTGATCGGTGGCGGCTGGCTGCTGGCGGAGCGTGCGCACGTCAACGTCGACATCTTCTACGGCCGCTACTCGATGCGGCGCAAGGCGCTGGTCGACGTGTGCACGTCGGTCCTCTTCTTCCTGTTCGTCGGCGTGCTGCTCTGGCAGGGGACGTCGATGGCGTGGGAGTCGACGATGAAGCTGGAGACGTCGCAGAGCATCTGGAACCCGCACGTCTGGCCGGTCAAGATTGCGATACCGGTCGCCGGCGTGCTCGTCCTGCTGCAGGGCATCGTGCGGCTTGTCTCCGACGTCCGCGTGCTGATGGGGCTGCCGAACGACGAGGCGACGTTCGGCAAGCAGGCCTCCGACGAGCCTTCGCACTGAGCGGGGGCCGCGAACGTGTCGGTAGAACTCCTCACCTTCCTGTTCTTCGGGTCGCTGCTGCTGTTCCTGCTGCTCGGGGTGCCGCTGGCCTTCGTGCTGGGCGGCGTCTCCATCGTGTTCCTGTTCTTCTCGATGGGCCCGGTCAGCTTCTACATCGTGGCGTCGAAGTTCTGGGACTCGATGACCAGCTTCACGCTGATCGCGATCCCGCTCTACGTGTACATGGCGATGCTGCTCGAGCGATCGGGCGTGGCGCGGGCGCTGTACTCGATGATGCACCTGTGGTTCGGCGGAATGCGCGGCGGGCTCGCGATCGGCACCGTCGCGATCTGCGCGATCTTCGCGGCGATGAGCGGCATCAGCGGCGCGGCCGTGGTGACGATGGGCACGATCGCTCTGCCGCGGATGCTCGAGCGCGGATACGACACGAAACTGTCGCTGGGCGCGATCAACGCGGGCGGCGGCTGGGGCATCCTGATCCCGCCGTCGATCCCGATGGTGCTGTACGCGATGATCAGCGAGGTCTCGGTGGGCCGGCTGTTCGCGTCGGGGATCGGCCCGGGCATCCTGCTGTTCGTGCTCGTCTCGATCTACATCGCGGTGCGCGCCTGGCTGCAGCCGTCGATCGCGCCGGCGCTGCCGCCCGAGGAGCGTGGAGACTTCTCCGAGAAGATGCGCTCGCTGAAGGCCGTGCTGCTGCCGATCATGATCGTCCTCATGGTGCTCGGGGCGATCTTCGGAGGGCTCGCCACGCCGACCGAGGCGGCGGCGATCGGCGTGCTGGGCGCGATGATCGCCGCCGCGATCAATCGCCAGCTCTCGATCGAGGTCCTGCGCACGTCGGCGCTGCAGACGCTGCGGCTCACGGCACTGATCATGTGGATCCTGTTCGCCGCGCACGCGTTCTCCACCGCGTACACCACGCTCGGCGCCCACGATTTCATCCAGGACCTGATGAAGCTGATCCCGGGCGGCAAGTGGGGAGCGCTCACGTTCATGATCCTGGTCCTGTTCGTCCTGGGGATGGTGCTCGACCCGGTCGGGATCATGCTCATCACGCTGCCCGTCTTCCTGCCGGTGATCGACGCCGCCGGGTTCGACCCGATCTGGTTCGGCGTGATCTTCATCATCATGATGGAGGTCGGCTACATGACCCCTCCGTTCGGCTTCAACCTGTTCTACATCAAAGGCGTCGCGCCGCCCGGGGTGACGATGGGCGAGATCTACACGTCGGTGATCCCGTACGTGATCGTCACGATGATCGGCGTGCTGATCGTCGTCCTGGTGCCGGACATCGCGCTCTTCTTCCCGAACCTCTTCTTCGGAAAGCCCTGAGGCCGAACCCCGAGGCCGAACTCCTTGACGACGGGGGGGCCGGCGCCGCACGATGGCGCGCCGCCCCTCCCAGGAAGCACCGCCATGAGCACGACGACCGCTCCCTTCAAGCTCACCTACGGCACGATGTTCGACCCGCCGCCGGAGTTGCACGAGCGCTTCGAGGCCGCGCTCGCGCAGGTGCACGCGCGCCGCGGCACGGAGCACGCGATGTCGGTCGGCGGGCGCGACCGCGGCGCGCCCGCGACCTTCGAGGTGCGCTCGCCGATCGACCGCGACTGGCTGCTCGCGCGCTTCCCCGCGGGCGGCGCCGGCGACGTCGACGACGCCGTGCGCGCCGCGCGCGCCGCGTATCCGGCCTGGTCGCGCACGCCGTGGGCCGAGCGCGTGCGCCTGCTGCGCCGCGCCGCCGCGAACATCGAGGCGCGCGTCTACGAGATCTCCGCCGCGGTCGCGCTCGAGGTCGGCAAGAACCGGATGGAGTCGATCGCCGAGGTCCAGGAGACCGCGGACCTGATCACGTGGTACTGCGACCAGATGCAGGCGAACGACGGCTTCGACCGCCGCCTGCCCGACGACCCGCTCGCCGGCTGGACGAGCCGCAACCGCACGCTGCTCAAGCCGCACGGCGTGTGGGCCGTGATCGCGCCGTTCAACTTCCCGTTCGCGCTCGCCGGCGGCCCGCTCGGCGCGGCGCTGGTCGCGGGCAACACCGTGGTCTTCAAGGTCGCGAGCGACACCGCGTGGAGCGGACGGCTGCTGATGGACGCATTCCTCGACGCCGGACTCCCGGAGGGCGCGGTCAACTACCTGACCGGCGCGGGGTCGGTCGTCGGCGACGCGCTCGTGCGCCACCCGGAGGTGGCGGGCGCGACGTTCACCGGCTCCTACGAGGTCGGCATGGGCATCGTGCGCGCGTTCGCGCAGGGCGCGTGGCCGCGGCCGTGCATCGCCGAGATGGGCGGCAAGAACGCGGCGATCGTCACCCGGCACGCGGACCTGGAGCGCGCGGCCACCGGCATCGTGCGCTCGGCGTTCGGGCTGCAGGGGCAGAAGTGCTCGGCGTGCTCGCGCGTGTACGTGGAGCGGCCGGTCGCGCAGGCGCTGCGCGAGCGCGTGGTCGAGCTCACGCGCGCGATCGCGGTCGGCGACCCGACGCTGCGCGCGAACTGGATGGGCCCGGTGATCAGCGAGGCCGCGTTCGAGCGCTACCGCAAGTGCTGCGAGAACCTCGCGCGCCATGGCCGCATCGACGAAGGCGGGCGGGCACTGCGCGACGGCGAGCGCGCGCGCGGCTGGTTCGTCGCGCCGACGGTCGCGAGCGCGCCGTTCGAGTACAGCCTCTGGCGCGAAGAGAAGTTCATTCCGCTGGTGCTGGTCGGCGAGGTGGAGTCGGTGGACGAGGCGATCGTGCGCGCCAACGCGTCCGACTACGGCCTGACCGCCGGCTTCTACGGCGGCGCGCACGAGGTCGACGACTTCCTCGCGCGCATCGAGGCCGGCGTCACCTACGTGAACCGGCCGCAGGGCGCGACCACCGGCGCCTGGCCCGGCTACCAGCCGTTCGGCGGCTGGAAGGGCAGCGGCAGCACCGGCAAGGCGATCGGGTCTTACTGGTACCTGCCGCTGTACCTGCGCGAGCAGTCGCAGACGGTCGTCGAGTAGCGCGCGGGCGCCGGGCCGCGCGCGCCGCCCGGCACTACTTGCGCACCGCCCGGCGCACCAGCGTGACCGGGATCGACAGCGCGCTGGCGCCGGTCATCGCCATCTGCACCCAGACGAAGATGCCCAGCGCGACGTTCAGCACCGCGGTCATGTGCAGCGCGCCGGCGACGAACAGCGTGACGACGTCGACCCCGACCAGCACGAGGACGATGGTCAGGACGAGCTGGTAGAGGCTCCTGCTCGGCGCGGGGGCGGGTACTGCGGCGGTGGACATGCGGTCTCCTGGCCGGGCGGAATGCCCGGGCGAGTGACCGTAGCCCCTCGGACCTGTCGAATCCCTGACGGGCCCCGGAGGGTCCCGCCGTCAGAGCGGCTTTCGGATCAGGTTCGCGATCTCGCCGACGACGCCGCGCCGGAACGCGAGCACGCAGACGACGAAGATCACGCCCTGCACCACCGTGACCCAGGCGCCGAGCTGCGCGAGGTAGTTCTGCATGGTGATGATGATCGCCGCGCCGACCACCGGGCCGAAGATCGTGCCCAGCCCGCCCACCAGCGTCATCAGCACGACTTCGCCGGACATCGACCAGTGCGCGTCGGTGAGCGACGCGAGCTGGAAGACGAGCGACTTCGTCGCGCCGGCCATCCCGGCGATCGTGCCCGAGAGCACGAACGCCATCAGCTTGTAGCGGTCGGTGTCGTAGCCGAGCGAGATCGCGCGCGGCTCGTTCTCGCGGATCGCCTTCAGGATCTGCCCGAACGGCGAGTGCACGATGCGGTAGATGGCGAGGAAGCCGAACACGAAGATCGCGGTCACGAACACGTACATCGCGGCCATGTCGGAGAGATCGACGAGCCCGAGCAGCCGGCCTCGCGGCACCGCCTGGATCCCGTCCTCGCCGCCGGTGAACGGCGCCTGCAGGTAGAAGAAGAACACCATCTGCGCCAGCGCCAGCGTGATCATCGAGAAGTAGATCCCCTGGCGCCGGATCGCGAGCAGGCCGGCGACCCAGCCCAGCAGCGCCGCGGCGGCGGTCGCCAGCAGGATCGCGATCTCCGGCGAGACGCCCCAGGACTTCGCCGAGTACGCGGCGACGTACCCGGCGGTGCCGAGGAACATCGCGTGACCGAACGACAGCAGGCCGCCGAAGCCGATCAGCAGGTTGAACGCGCACGCGAACAGCGCGAAGCACATCACCTTCATCAGGAAGACCGGATAGATCACCGCCGGCGCGAGCACGAAGAACGCCAGCATGACGCCGAACGCGATCCTCAGCGGACGCGCGTCGCCGGACCCGTGGGCCGCGAGCGCGTGGGAGACGGATGCGGACATCGTGGGCCTCCTTACTTCTGCGTGCCGAACAGGCCGGCCGGCTTGACCAGCAGCACCAGGGCCATGATCACGAAGATCACGGTGTTGGACGCCTCCGGGTAGAACACCTTGGTCAGGCCCTCGACGAGGCCGAGCCCGAATCCGGTGACGATCGACCCGAGGATCGATCCCATGCCGCCGATCACGACGACCGCGAACACGACGATGATGAGGTCCGAGCCCATCTGCGGGCTGACCTGGTAGATCGGCGCGGCCATCACCCCGCCCAGCGCCGCCAGCCCGACGCCGAATCCGTACGTGAGCGTGATCATGCGCGGCACGTTGATGCCGAACGCCTGCACCAGCGACGGGTTCTCGGTGGCGGCGCGCAGGTAGCCGCCGAGCTTGGTGCGCTCGATCATGTACCAGGTGCCCAGGCACACGATCAGCGACGCCACGATCACCCACGCCCGGTAGTTGGGCAGGAACATGAAGCCGAGGTTGCGCCCGCCCGAGAGCTCCGGCGGGATCGGGTACGGCTGGCCGGAGGACCCGAACTCGTTCCTGAACAGGCCCTGGATGATCAGCGCCAGCCCGAACGTCAGCAGCAGCCCGTAGAGGTGGTCGAGCTTGTACAGCCGCGAGAGCATCAGCCGCTCGACGACGACGCCGGTGGCGCCGACCGCGATCGGGGCCAGCAGCAGCGACCACCAGTAGCCCATGCCGAGCTTGGTGAGCAGGAAGTAGCCGCAGAACGCGCCCATCATGTACTGCGCGCCGTGCGAGAAATTGATGATGTTCAGCAGGCCGAAGATGACCGCCAGCCCCAGCGACAGCAGCGCGTAGAACGAGCCGTTGATCAGCCCGATCAGCAACTGGCCGAACAGCGCCTGGGTGGGTACGCCGAAGATCTCCATGACCTGTCGTCGATTCGTGGATTCGGGACGCGGGGGCCGGCGCGCGGCGCCGGCCCCCAGGACCGAGGATACGTCGGAATCAGTCCCCGATCACTTCTTCACGAGCGGGCAGTCGCCCTGGTCGATCGGGCGGAACGCCTGGTCGGCCGGGATCGTCGCCTTGAGCTTGTAGTAGTCGTACGGGCCCTTGGACTCGGAAGGCTTCTTCACCTCGAACAGGTACGCCGGGTGCAGCTTGCGGCCGTCGGCGCGGATCGTGCCCTTGCCGAAGAGCGGGTCGTCGGTGGGCAGTTCCTTCATCTTCGCGATCGTCTTGGTGCCGTCGTCGGTCTTGCCCGCCTCGACCGCCTTCAGGTAGTGCAGCACGACGCCGTAGACGCCGGCGTGGTCCATCGACGGGTACTTGCCGCCGTTGGCCGCGGCGAAGCGCCTGGACCACGCGCGCGTCTGGTCGTTCAGGTCCCAGTAGAACGTCTCGGTGATCATCAGGCCCTGTGCCTTCTCCAGCCCGAGCCCGTGCACGTCGGTCAGGAACACGAGCAGGCCGGCGAGGTTCTGCCCGCCCTTCATGATGCCGAACTCGGCCGCCTGCTTGATCGAGTTGATCGTGTCGCCGCCGGCGTTCGCCAGGCCGATGACCTTGGCCTTCGACGCCTGCGCCTGCAGCAGGAACGAGGAGAAGTCCTGCGTGTTCAGCGGGTGGCGCACCTTGCCGAGCACCTTGCCGCCGCTGGCCACGACGACCGCCTCGGTGTCCTTCTCGAGCGCGTGGCCGAACGCGTAGTCGGCAGTCAGGAAGAACCAGGTGTTGCCGCCGGTCTTCACGACCGCGCTGCCGGTGCCGTGCGCGAGCATCCAGGTGTCGTAGAGCCAGTGCACGGTGTTCGGCGAGCAGGCCTTGCCGGTCAGGTCGGACGTCGCGGCGCCGGTGTCGAGCAGCGCCTTGCCCTTCTCGCGCGCGATCTGGTTGATCGCGAGCGCGACCGACGAGGTCGGGACGTCGACGATCGCGTCGACCTTGTCGGTGTCGAACCACTGGCGCGCGATGTTCGAGCCGACGTCGGGCTTGTTCTGGTGGTCGGCGGACACGATCTCGACCTTCAGGCCGGCCTTCGACGTCTTCTGGAAGTCCTCGACCGCCATCTTCGCGGCGATCACCGAGCCGGGGCCCGCGATGTCGGCGTAGAGGCCCGACATGTCGTTCATGACGCCGATCTTGACGACGCCGTCGGAGACCTGGGCCGCGGCGGCCCCCGAGAAGGCGGCGAGCGCCGCCGAGACCAGCACTGCGGAAAGCTTGCGTTTCATCGTCGTTCCTCCGTTGATCGGACAATCGGGCCGGGACTGAGCCCGTGCTCAGACACCCAGGTACTCGTGGAGCATCGGCATCTTCTCGTCGAGCTGCGAAGCCTCGAAGCCCTCGACGATGCGCCCGTGCTCCATCACGTAGAAGCGGTCCGCGAGCGGCGCGGCGAAGCGGAAGTTCTGCTCGACCATCACGATCGTGAACCCCTTCTCGCGCAGCATGCGGATCGTGCGCGCGAGCGCCTGCACGATCACCGGCGCCAGGCCCTCGGAGATCTCGTCGAGCAGCAGCAGCTTGGCGCCCGTGCGCAGGATCCGCGCCACGGCCAGCATCTGCTGCTCGCCGCCCGACAGCCGCGTGCCGGGGCTCGCGCGCCGCTCCTGCAGGTTCGGGAACATCGCGTAGATCTCGTCGAGCGCCATACCGCCGGACGCCACCTCGGGCGGCAGCAGCAGGTTCTCCTCGCACGACAGGCTCGCGAAGATGCCGCGTTCCTCGGGGCAATAGCCGAGCCCGAGCCGGGCGATCGCGTGCGGCGCCAGGTTCACCGCCTCGGTGCCGTTGATCATGATCGAGCCGGTGCGCCGGCCGACCAGGCCCATGATCGACTTCAGCGTGGTGGTGCGGCCGGCGCCGTTGCGCCCGAGCAGCGTCACCACCTCGCCGCGGTTCACGGTGAGGTCGACCCCGTGCAGGATGTGCGACTCGCCGTAGAACGCGTGCAGGTCGGTGATGCGCAGGTACTCGACGCCGTGGCCGCTAGTGCCCATGGCCCCCCCGCAGTTCCTGCGCGTCGGTGCCCATGTAAGCCTCGAGCACCTGCGGGTTCTTCGACACGACGTCGTACGGGCCCTCGGCGATCACCTGCCCGCGCTGCAGGACGCTGATCGTGTCGGCGATGCTCGCGACGACGTTCATGTTGTGCTCGACCATCAGCACCGTGCGGTTGGCCGCGACCTTCCTGATCAGCTGCGTGACGCGCTCGACGTCCTCGTGCCCCATCCCCTGCGTGGGCTCGTCGAGCAGCATCAGCTGCGGCTCGGTCGCGAGCGTGGTCGCGATCTCGAGCGCGCGCTTGCGCCCGTACGGCAGCTCCACCGTGACGACGTCGGCGAATCCGGCGAGCCCGACGGTGTCGAGCAGCTGCATCGCGCGCTCGTTGAGGACGTCGAGCGAGCGCTCGGACTTCCAGAAGTGGAAGGACGTGCCGAGCGCGCGCTGCAGGCCGATGCGAACGTTCTCGAGCACGGTCAGGTGAGCGAAGGTCGCGGAGATCTGGAACGAGCGCACGATGCCGCGCCGCGCCACCTGCGGCGGTTTCTCGGTCGTGATGTCCTGGCCCTTGTAGAGGATCTGGCCGCGCGTCGGGATCAGGAACTTCGTGAGCAGGTTGAAGACCGTCGTCTTGCCCGCGCCGTTCGGGCCGATCAGCGCGTGGATCTGGCCCGAGCGCACGCGCAGGCTGACTCCGTCGACGGCAACGAAGCCCTTGAACTCCTTGACGAGGTCCCGCGTCTCCAGGATGAATTCGGACATGGCTCGGGCTGGACGGGCCGGGCGCGCCCCCCCTTCGGTCGCGCCGCCCGCCTGTCGGACGGGCGATTATCGCGGATGCCTCCCGGGCCGGCAATCCGGGGGTTTACGCTAGTGCCGGGCGCCCGCCGCACCGTGCTGGCGCACGACGCCGTCGGCGATCATCGCGTCGATGCTCGCGTCGTCGAGGCCGGCTTCGCGCAGCACCGCGCGGCTGTGCTCGCCGCGCACCGGCGGCGCGCCCAGAGGGCTGGGCACCAGCGGCAGCGAGGAGCCGAAGCCCGGCCCCGGCACCTGAACCGCGCGGCCGTCCGCGTGCGCGAGCTCGACGCGCGGCCAGCGCGCGGCGTCGGCGCGCGCGTGGTCGTAGGCCTGGCTCGCGGAGAGCACGCGCGCCGCCGGCACACCGTCCTCGGACAGCCACGCCTCCCACTGCGCCGCGCCGCGCGCCGCGAGCACGCGCGCGAGCGCCGCCTGCGCGCCGTCGACGTCGCCGGAACGCGCGCCGGACTCGATCGCCTCGAGCTCGGCCGCGGAAGCGCCCGCACGCGCGAGCGAGCGCAGCAGCGCCACCGACTGGACCACGCTGTTGCAGACGATCGCGAGGTGCCCGTCGTTCGTCGCGAACGTGCCCGACAGCGGACTGCCGGAGAACGCGGTCGAGCGGGTGCGCGGCCGCTCGCGGCCGCTGACCGCGTGCGTCGCGTAGACCGGCGCGAGCAGCGTGAGCGCGGCGTCGCGCATGGAAACGTCGAGCCACTCGCCCTGCTCGCGCGCCGCGCCCGCGGCCTCCTGGGCGTTGCGGCGCGCGAGCGCCGCGAGCACCGCGAGCGCCGCCTGCATGCCGACCGCGTAGTCGATGATCGGGAAGCCCACGCGCTGCGGTACGCCGTCGGCGTCGGCGTTCGCGCTCATCAGGCCGCTGGCCGCCTGCACGACGTGGTCGTACGCGCGCCGTCCGGACGACGCGCCCGCCTGCCCGAACCCGGTGATCGAGCACACGATCAGGCGCGGGTGGCGCCGCACGAGCTCGGCCGGATCGAAGCCCAGCGCACGCAGCTTGCCCGGACGGAAGTTCTCGACCAGCACGTCGGCGCGCGCGATCAGCGCGTGCAGCGCGGCCCGCGCGCGGGCGTCGCGCGCGTCGATCGCGAGCGAGCGCTTGCCCGAGCCCTGGACGACGAAGCTCTCGCCGAGCCCCGCGGCCGCGAGCTGAGGGTCGAGGCCCTTGTCGCGGATCAGCTCGGTGCCATCCACGCGCTCGACGCGCACGACGTCGGCGCCCAGCAGCGCGAGGTTGTACGCGGCGAACGGGCCGGCGAGCACGTGCGTCCAGTCGAGCACGCGCAGTCCGCGCAACGGGGTCTGGCCAGGGTTCATCGAAGGCTCTCCTGCGCCGCGCGCGGGGCGCGGCCCGTCAGTGGTTGTCGCGCGGGACGCCGTGCGTCGCGTCCACGCGCTGGTGCCTGATCGCGAAGTCCAGGCACGCGCCCTCCTGCAGCTGCGTGACGTGGCGGCGGTACAGCTCCTGCCACGGGGTCTGGTTCACGAGCTCGGGCGGCGTCCACGCGGCGCGCCGGCGCGCGAGCTCGTCGTCGGAGATCATCATGTCGGCCCGGCGCCGGCCGAGGTCGATCCGGACGCGGTCGCCGGTGCGCAGCAGCGCGAGCCCGCCGCCGACCGCCGACTCCGGCGACGCGTTCAGGATCGACGGGCTGCCCGAGGTGCCGGACTGCCGGCCGTCGCCGACGCACGGCAGCAGCGTGATGCCCTGCTTGACGAGCGCGTCGGGCGGCAGCATGTTGACGACCTCGGCCGCGCCCGGGTACCCGACCGGGCCGGTGCCGCGGATGAACAGGACGCAGTCGGCGTCGATCGCGAGCGCGGGGTCGTTGATGCGCGCGTGGTAGTCCTCGGGGCCCTCGAAGACGATCGCGCGGCCCTCGAACGCGTCCGGGTCGCCGGGGCGCTTCAGGTAGCGGTCGCGGAACTCGGCCGTGATCACCGAGGTCTTCATCACCGCCGACTCGAAGAGGTTGCCCGACAGCACGGCGAAGCCGGCCTCGGGCAGCAGCGGCGCGTCGTACGCGCGGATCACGTCGCGGTCGGACGTCGCGGTGTCGCGGTAGCACTCGCCGATCGTGCGCCCCGACACCGTGAGCGCGCCGGCGTGCAGCTTGCCGGCCGCGAGCAGCTCGTGCATCACCGCGGGCACCCCGCCCGCGCGGTGGAACTCCTCGCCCAGGTACTGCCCGGCGGGCATCAGGTTGACCAGCAGCGGCACGTGGTAGCCGATCCGGTCCCAGTCGAAGATGTCGAGCGGCACGCCCATGTGGCGCGCGATCGCGTTCACGTGCGGCGGGCAGTTCGTCGACGCCCCGAGCGCGCTCGAGGCGACGATCGCGTTCTCGAACGCCTCGCGCGTCAGGATGCGCGACGGCCGCAGGTCCTCGCGCACCATCTCGACGATGCGCCGGCCGGTGAAGTACGCCATCTGCTGGCGCTCGCGCAGCGGGCCGGGGATCGCGGCGCAGCCCGGCAGCGACATCCCGAGCGCCTCGGCGACGCTGTTCATCGACAGCGCGGTGCCCATCGTGTTGCAGTGGCCCACCGACGGCGCGCTCGACGCGACCATCTCCAGGAATTCGTCGTAGTCGATGCGGCCGGCGGCCAGCTCCTGGCGCGCGAACCACACCACGGTCCCCGAGCCCGCGAGGCCGCCGTTGTAGTGGCCGTTGAGCATCGGCCCGCCGGACAGCACGATCGAGGGGATGTCGACGGTGGCCGCGCCCATCAGCATCGCCGGCGTGGTCTTGTCGCAGCCGGTGGTGAGCACGACGCCGTCGAGCGGGTAGCCGTGCAGCACCTCGACCAGCCCGAGGTAGGCGAGGTTGCGGTCGAGCGCCGCGGTGGGGCGCTTGCCGGTCTCCTGGATCGGGTGCACCGGGAATTCCATCGGGATCCCGCCCGCGTCGCGGATCCCGTCGCGCACCCGGCTGGCGAGGTCGAGGTGGTGGCGGTTGCACGGGGAGAGGTCGCTGCCGGTCTGGGCGATCCCGATCACCGGCTTGCCGCTCTCGCGCAGCTCGGCGAGCGTGAGCCCGAAATTCATGTAGCGCTCGAGGTAGAGCGCGGTCATGCCGGGGTTGTCGGGGTTGTCGAACCAGGCTCGCGAGCGCAGCCGCTCGGGGGGGTTCTTCGGGTGTGCGCCGCTCATCGTCGCGTCTCCTCGCTTCGCGCGCGGCGCGGTGCTCGCGCCGCGCGGGCAGTTTATCAACTCGGCCGGCCTATCCCGGGCGGGGGCGTTTCGGGTAGGCTGCGAATCACCGCAATCCCCTCGTCCCGCGTTGGAATCGATCCCTCTCTGGGCGCAACTGCTCGCGCTGCTCGTGCTCCTGCTGATCTCGGCGTTCTTCTCCATCGCCGAGACCAGCATGATGGCGCTCAACCGCTACCGCCTCGGCCACCTGGTCAGCAAGGGCCGCCGCGGCGCCAAGCTCGCCGCCGAGATGCTCGGCCGCACGGAGAAGCTGCTCGGGACGATCCTGCTCGGCAACAACGTCGCGAACACGGCACTGACGGCTGTCGTCACGACGCTGGCGATCCGCCAGTTCGGCGACAACGACACCACGCTGGTCGCGGCGACGACGCTGGTGGCGCTGCTGATCATCGTCTTCTGCGAGATCACCCCGAAGGTCATCGGCGCCACGTATCCGGAGCGGGTCGCGCTGCCCGCCGCGTTCGTGCTGAACCTGCTGATGAAGGTCTCGGCGCCGGCGGTCTGGCTCGTGAACCTGCTCGTGGGGCGCCTGCTCGCGCTCGCGCGCGTCGACACCGGCGGCGAGTCGGCGCGCATGTCCGCCGACGAGCTGCGCACGATCGTCCTCGAGGCGGGGGCGTTCATCCCGCCCAAGCACCGGTCGATCCTGGTCAACCTCTTCGACCTCGAGCACATCACCGTCGACGACGTCATGATCCCGCGCAACCGGATCGAGTCGCTGAACGTCGCCGCGGCGCCGGACGTGATCCGCCACCAGCTGGCGACGAGCTGGCACAGCAAGCTTCCGGTGCACGAGGGCGACGTCAACAAGCCGATCGGCGTGCTGCACGTGCGCCGCGCGCTGTCGCTGCTCACGCGCGGCGAGTTCGACGTCGGCGAGCTGCGCGAGCTGCTGCGCGAGCCGTACTTCGTCCCCAGCGGGACGCCGGTGTTCACGCAGCTGCAGTTCTTCCAGGAGAACCGCCAGCGGATCGCGATGGTCGTCGACGAGTACGGCGAGGTCCAGGGGCTGGTCACGCTCGAGGGCATCCTGGAGGAGATCATCGGCGACTTCACCACGACGGTGCCGCGCGGCGACGGCGAACTGGCGTGGGACGACGACGAGATCGTGCTCGAGGGGGCGTCGCCGCTGCGCGAGCTCAACCGCCGGCTGGGCACGCAGTTCCCGCTGGACGGGCCCAGGACGCTCACCGGGCTGGTCCTCGAGGCGCTCCAGGACCTCCCCGAGGGCAACGTCAGCGTGCGCTTCGGCGACTACGTCGTCGAGGTGCTTCAGATCCAGGGCCGGACGATCCGCAGCGTGCGCCTGCGCCGGCTGCGCCCGGCCGGGGGCGAGGGCACGGAATCCGCCGTGTCCTAAATCACGATCCGGGCGCCGTTCGACCCGCCGCGGCCCGCCGCTCGTCCAGACACCCGGCCGGAGCCTTCCGCGCAGGCCGCCGGAACCGCATCATGGCAAACACCATACACGGGACCATGCCCCCGACGAACCTCCATGGCGGTCGTGACACTACCGACGCACGCGTCCGAGCAGACCGTGCTCGCCGGACTGGCTCGCGCCCTGGTGCAGCATCAGATCCTGCGCCCGGACCAGGCGCTCGCCATCCAGAAGAAGGCTGACGCCGCGCAGACGCTGTTCATCGACGAGCTGGTCGGCAGCAATGCGGTCAGCGCGAAGCAGCTCGCCCGCTTCGCGGCGGAGACCTTCGGCCACCCGCTGCTGGACCTCGCGACGATCGACGCCGCGAACCTGCCCGACGACCTGATCGACCGCAAGCTCGCGACCGAGACGCGCGTGATCGCGCTCGGCAAGCGCGGCAGCCGGCTCTCGGTGGCGATCTCCGACCCGACCGACCTGCAGACGCTGGACCGGATCAAGTTCCAGACGCAGTCGACGATCGACCCGATCATCGTCGAGCACGACAAGCTGGTGAAGCTGGTCGAGAAGCTCGGCCGCTCGGCGTCGCAGCAGCTCGCCGACCTGGTCGACGAGAGCCTCGAGCTGGAGATGGCCGGCGACGAGCCCGCGACCGGCGTCGACAGCGCGTCCGAGGTCGACGACGCGCCGGTGGTCAAGTTCCTGCAGAAGGTGCTGCTCGACGCGATCCAGGCCGGCGCGTCCGACATCCACTTCGAGCCCTTCGAGAAGTTCTACCGGATCCGCCTGCGCATCGACGGCGAGCTGCGCGAGTTCGCGCAGCCCCCGCTCGCGATCAAGGAGAAGCTCGCGTCGCGGATCAAGGTGATCTCGCGGCTCGACATCTCGGAGAAGCGCATCCCGCAGGACGGCCGCATGAAGCTCGTCGTGTCGGCCAACCGCGCGATCGACTTCCGCGTCTCGACGCTGCCGACGCTGTTCGGCGAGAAGATCGTGATGCGGATCCTCGACCCGAGCTCGGCCAAGCTCGGGATCGACGCGCTCGGCTACGAGCCGGACCAGAAGCAGCTGATGCTCGACGCGATCCACCGGCCCTACGGGATGATCCTGGTCACCGGGCCGACGGGCTCGGGCAAGACGGTGTCGCTGTACACCTGCCTGAACATCCTGAACCAGCCGGGCATCAACATCTCCACCGCCGAGGACCCGGCCGAGATCAACCTGCCGGGCGTCAACCAGGTCAACGTCAACGACAAGGCCGGGCTCACGTTCGCCGCGGCGCTGAAGTCGTTCCTGCGCCAGGACCCGGACGTGATCATGGTCGGCGAGATCCGCGACCTCGAGACCGCCGACATCGCGATCAAGGCCGCGCAGACCGGCCACATGGTGCTGTCGACGCTGCACACGAACGACGCGCCGACCACGCTCACGCGGATGCTCAACATGGGCGTGGCGCCGTTCAACATCGCGTCGTCGGTGATCCTGATCACCGCGCAGCGCCTCGCGCGGCGGCTGTGCACGTGCAAGGAGCCGCTCGAGATCGACGAGGACGGGCTCCTGAAGGCCGGGTTCCTCGAGTCCGACTTCGAGGACGCCTGGAAGCCGTACCGGCCGGTCGGGTGCGAGCGCTGCAACGGCTCCGGTTACAAGGGGCGGGTCGGCATCTACCAGGTGATGCCGGTCTCCGAAGAGACGCAGAAGATCATCCTCGCCAACGGGAACGCGGTCCAGATCGCCGCGCAGGCGCGCGCCGAGGGCGTGCGCGACCTGCGCCGCTCGGGGCTCGTGAAGGTGATGCAAGGGGTGACGACGATCGAGGAAGTCCTCGGCGTCACGAACGAATAGGGCTGCACGAGAGAGGCACGACGACATGGCCACCAAAGCGATCGCGAATCCCGTCCGCGAATTCACGTTCACGTGGGAGGGCAGGGACCGCGCCGGCAAGACCGTGCGCGGCGAGATGCGCGCCGGCGGCGAGGCCGTCGTCAACTCCGCGCTGCGGCGCCAGGGGATCCTGGTCACGCGCATCCAGAAGCGCCGCTACAAGCTGCGCGGCAAGATCAGGGACAAGGACATCACGCTGTTCACGCGCCAGCTCTCGACGATGCTGCGCGCCGGCGTGCCGCTGCTTCAGTCGTTCGACATCGTCGCCAAGGGCAGCACCAACGGCGCCGTGCAGAAGCTGTTCACCGACATCCGCTCCGACGTCGAGACCGGGACCGCGCTGTCGCAGGCGTTCCGCAAGTACCCGCTGTACTTCGACTCGCTGTACTGCAACCTGGTCGGCGCCGGCGAGCAGGCGGGGATCCTCGACGACCTGCTCGACCGCCTCGCCGCGTACAAGGAGAAGATGCAGGCGATCCGCGGCAAGGTGAAGAGCGCGCTCTTCTACCCGGCGGCGGTGATGGTGGTCGCGGCGGTCGTGATCACCGTGATCATGCTGTTCGTGATCCCGGCGTTCAAGCAGGTGTTCGAGAGCTTCGGCGCGAACCTGCCGGCGCCGACGATGATGGTCATCGCGGTCTCGGACTTCTTCGTCAACTACTGGTACCTGCTGTTCGGAGGGCTGGGCGCGATCGGCTACTTCGGCATGCAGGCGTGGCGAAGGTCGCCGAAGATCCAGATGGCGTTCGACCGCGGCATCCTGCGCGCGCCGGTCTTCGGCGAGGTGCTGCGCAAGGCGACGATCGCGCGCTGGCTGCGCACGCTGTCGACGATGTTCGCGGCCGGGGTGCCGCTGGTCGAGGCGCTCGACTCCGTCGGCGGCGCGTCCGGCAACTACGTCTACTTCATGGCGACCAAGAAGATCCAGCAGGACGTCGCCACCGGCGTGAGCCTGACGATCGCGATGCAGAACGTCAACGTGTTCCCGAACATGGTGCTGCAGATGTCGGCGATCGGCGAGGAGTCGGGCTCGCTGGACGCGATGCTCGGCAAGGCCGCCGACATCTTCGAGCGCGAGGTCGACGAGGCGGTCGAGAGCTTGTCGAGCCTGCTGGAACCGCTGATCATGGCGATCCTGGGGGTGGTCATCGGCGGACTGGTGGTCGCGATGTACCTGCCGATCTTCAAGCTGGGCCAGGTCGTCTGAGGAAGGGCCGCGACGGTGCAGGCGCTCTCCGTGCTCGCCGACTCCCCGGCACTCGCGGCCGCGACGGCGCTGGTGCTGGGGCTGCTCGTCGGCAGCTTCCTGAACGTGGTGATCCACCGCGTCCCGAAGATGATGGAGCGCGAGTGGGAGCTGCAGGCGGCGGAGCTCGCGGGCCGCGAGCCGCCGGAGCTGCCCGCGTTCAACCTGGTGCGGCCGCGCTCGCGCTGCCCGTCGTGCGGGCACACGCTGGGGGCGTTCGAGAACATCCCGCTGCTGTCGTGGACGCTGCAGCGAGGACGCTGCCGCGCGTGCGGGTGGTCGATCCCGGCGCGCTACCCGCTGGTCGAGCTCGGCACCGGCCTGCTGTCCGCGCTCGCGATCGCGCAGTTCGGCGCCACCGCCGCCGGCGCGGGCGCGCTGCTGTTCACGTGGGCGCTGGTCGCGCTCGCGTTCATCGACCTCGACACGCAGTACCTCCCCGACGACATCACGCTTCCGCTGCTCTGGCTGGGGCTGCTGTTCAACCTGTGGGGCGTCTACGTGCCGCTGTCCACGGCGGTGGTCGGCGCGATGGCGGGCTACCTGTCGCTGTGGTCGGTGTACTGGCTGTTCAAGCTCGCCACCGGCAAGGAGGGCATGGGCTACGGCGACTTCAAGCTGCTCGGCGCGATCGGCGCGTGGTTCGGCTGGCAGGCGCTGCCGGCGGTCATCGTGCTCTCGTCGGTGGTGGGCGCCGTGGTCGGGATCTCGATGATGCTGTTCCGGCGCCACCGCCGCGACGTCCCGATCCCGTTCGGCCCGTATCTCGCCGGCGCGGGCGTGCTCGCGCTGTACGCGGGCAAGCCGCTGTCGGCCTGGTTCGGAATGGCGTGAGCCGCGGCCCGCGGCTCTGATATCTTCGGGGCACGATGAGAGCCCCGATACGCCCCGCGCTGCTGGTCGGACTGACCGGCGGCATCGGCAGCGGCAAGACCACCGTGGCGAACCTGTTCGCCGCGCAGGGCGTGCCGCTGGTCGACACCGACGTCATCGCGCACGATCTCACGGGCCCCGGCGGCGCCGCGATGCCCGCGATCGAGCGCGAGTTCGGCCGCGCGGTGATCGCGCCCGACGGCCGCCTGGACCGCGCCGCGATGCGCGCGCTCGCGTTCTCCGACCCCGGCTCGCGCAAGCGCCTGGAGGCGATCCTGCACCCGATGATCGGGCAGGAGACCGACCGCCGGATCGCCGCGGCCGCGAGCGCGCCGTACGCGATCGTCGTGATCCCGCTCCTCGTCGAGGGCGGGCGCTGGGCCGACTGGCTCGACCGCGTGCTGGTCGTCGACTGCCCGGTCGAGGTCCAGATCGAGCGCGTGATGCGCCGCAGTGGCCTCGAGCGCGCGCAGGTCGAGGCGATCATCGCGGTGCAGGCGCCGCGCGAGAAGAAGCTCGCGGCCGCGACCGAGGTGGTCGACAACGGCGGCGCGAGCCCCGACGGGCTCGACGCGCAGGTGCGCCGCATCCACGAGCAGTACCTGCGGCTGTCGGTCGAGCGCGCGGCGCGCGCGTGAAGCGTCGGGCGCCCCCGAAGCGCTCGCGTGAAGCTTCGGGCGCCCTCGCAGCGCTCGCGAGACGCCGCGCGTGGCCGAGGCCCGCCCGGGGCGTCGGGCCCGCCCGACGCACGGGCCCGGATCGCGCCGTTCGTTTGTCAACGGGTGAGCTTTGATTCACAATCGACGGGTGTCGGGCTCGCCTTCCAGATGACGCAGGGTCGACCGGCTTGATCCTTTACGAATATCCCCTCAACGAACGCGTCCGGACCCTGCTGCGGCTCGAAGATCTCTTCGATCGCCTGGATTTCTTCGCGCGCCGCGAGCACTCGCTCGACCACCACGTCGCGCTCACCACGCTGTTCGACATCCTCGACATCTCCGCGCGCGCCGACGTCAAGTCGGACCTGCTCCAGGAACTCGACCGCCAGCGCCAGGCGCTCACGCAGTTCCGCTCCAGCCCCGACGTGTCCCTCGAGGCGCTCGACCGCATCCTCGCGCAGATCGACGAGGCCTGGGCGAGCCTGAACGCCACCACCGGCAAGACCGGCCAGCACCTGCGCGACAACGAGTGGCTGATGAGCATCCGCAGCCGCACGATCATCGCCGGGGGCGCGTGCGAGTTCGACCTGCCCTCGTACTACGCGTGGCAGAACCGCGCGCCGGAGGTCCGCCAGCGCGACATCGCCGCGTGGGGCGCGCCGTTCCGGCCGCTCTACGACTCCCTCTCGATCGTGCTGCGGCTGCTGCGCGAGAGCGCGCAGCGCTCGACGCTCGTCGCCCAGCAGGGCAGCTTCCAGCAGCCGCTCGGCGGCAAGACCTACCAGATGGTCCAGGTTCGGCTCGACCCGGCCACCGGCGCGATTCCCGAGATCAGCGCGAACAAGTACCTGCTGTGGATCCGGTTCACGATCCAGGACGGCGACCTGCGTCCGCGCCCGTTCGACGGCACGGTCGCGTTCGAGCTGTCGCTGTGCAACCTCTGACGCCCGTCGCACGGGCGCCGCGCGGCCGCGCGAACCCCGGGGCGCACCGATGACCGTGAAGGTCGACTGCCCCGCGTGCGGCCGGCGCGCCGAGTACGGCCCGGGCAACCGCTGGCGGCCGTTCTGCTCGGAACGCTGCAAGCTCGTCGACCTCGGCGCGTGGGCGAGCGATCGCTACGTGATCGCGGGCGGCGCGCTCGACGACACCTCGTCGGACGCGCTCGAACGCGACGACCGCGCACCGGGGCGCTGACCGCCCGCGGCGCGCGCGCCGCGGCACCTCCCCGCGTTTCAGTCGCCCGTCTCGCCCGGCGCCGCCTCGCGCCAGTAGCGCTCGCCCACCGCCAGGCCGTGCGCGCCCGCGCGGCGTGCCGCCGCCAGTTCGTGCGGCGCCGCGCTGTCCGCCGCCCGGTAGAACGGCACGCCGGGCATCGGCGCGGCGGCCGTGCGCGGCAGCACGACGAAGTCCAGCCCCAGCGCGAACGCACGCTCGAGCCCGGCGGCGTCGGCGCACGTCGCGCCGGCGAGCCGCCCGGCCGGGCGAGCGGCGGCACGCGCGAGCGCATCGTCGTCGAGCAGGACGCCGTCGGCGCCGGCCCCGACGGACTCGCCGTGCGCGGCGCCGACCAGCACCCGCGCGCCGGCGTCGCGGCACATCGGCACGACCCGCGCGAGAAGCGCCTGGAACGCCGCCGCCGGCAGCGCGGGCTCGTCGAGCAGCAGCAGCCGCAGGCCCGCGGCCAGGCGCCGCGCGAGCGCCTCGACGAACGCGTCCGGGCCCATCGACGCCCCCGCCGAGCGGGCGCAGACCTCGGGCAGCGTCAGCCACTCGATCACCGGCACGCTCGCCGGCAGCAGCGGCGCGACCGCGACCGCGCCCGGACGCTGCCAGGCGAACGCCTGTCCCTCGCGCGAGCGCGGCTCGCCGTCGAACTCGAAGACGCGCCGGAAGTGCAGCCGCACGTGCGCGTGCGGATAGACGAACTCGCGCACGACCCACGGGCAGGACGCGCGCACGTCCAGCCCGAGCTCCTCGTGGAGCTCCCGGGCGAGCGCCGCGTCGGCCGCCTCGCCGGGCTCGAGCTTGCCGCCGGGGAACTCCCACCAGCCCGCGTACGGCTTGCCGTCGGGGCGCTGGGCGAGCAGCACCGAGCCGTCGGCGCGGATCACGACGCCGACCGCGACTTCGACCGGCGCCGCGGCCGGCGTCAAGGGGCGTCCGGCCCGGTCGCGCCGCGGCGGCGCCGGGGCGCGGCCGGCTTCTTCGCGGCCGGATTTTTCGCGGCCGGCTTCTTCGCGGCCAGCGACCTCGCCGCGGAGACCTCGGTGACGGTCGTCTTCGCGGCCGGATTCTTCGCACCCGCGGGCTCGCCGCGCGCGTGACGCCCGGCCCAGTCGCGCGCGAACTGCCACGCGACGCGGCCCGAGCGCGAGCCGCGCTCGAGCGCGAAGCGCAGCGCGTCGCCGCGTGCGGCGTCGATCTCGGCGGCGCCGCAGCCGAAGCTCGCGAGCCAGTGCGCGACGATGCCGAGGTAGTCGTCCTGGCGGAACGGGTAGAACGACACCCACAGGCCGAAGCGCTCGGACAGCGAGATCTTCTCCTCGACGCGCTCGCCGGGGTGGATCTCGCCGTCCTCCTGGTGCTTCGCCTCGAGGTTCTCGGCCATGTACTCCGGCATCAGGTGGCGCCGGTTCGACGTCGCGTAGATCAGCACGTTCTCGGACTGCGCGGCCACCGAGCCGTCGAGCGCGACCTTCAGCGCCTTGTAGCCGGCCTCGCCCTCCTCGAACGAGAGGTCGTCGCAGAAGACGATGAAGCGCTCGGGGCGCCCCGCGACCAGCTCGACGATGTCGGGCAGGTCGACGAGGTCGTCCTTGTCGACCTCGATCAGTCGCAGGCCGCGGCGCGCGTACGCATTCAGGCAGGCCTTGATCAGCGAGGACTTGCCGGTGCCGCGCGAGCCGGTCAGCAGCACGTTGTTCGCCGGACGCCCGGCGACGAACTGGCGCGTGTTCTGCTCGATCGCCCTCTTCTGCGCGTCGACGTTCTTCAGGTCCGAGAGGCGGATCGGCGCGAGGTTGCGCACCGGCTGCAGGTACGCGCGCACGCCGAAGCCGCCGCGCCGGCGCCGCCAGCGCCAGGCGATCGCGTCGTCCCAGCGCGGCACGTGATCGGCGGGCAGCAGCTGCTCCAGGCGGCCGAGCAGCGCCTGGGCACGGGTGATCAGCGAGTCGAGTTCGGTCATGCGGGTGTTCCGGAGACGGGGCGAGGCGCGCGCCGGGCGCGCCTCGCGCGCGGGGCCGCTACGAGCGGTAGTCGGCGTTGATCGACACGTAGTCGTGGGAGAAGTCGCAGGTCCAGACCGTGGTGGACGCCGTGCCGCGGTTCAGCACCGTGCGCACCGTGATCTCCGGCTGCTTCATCACGCGCTGGCCGTCCTCCTCGCGGTACGCCGGGTCGCGCCCGCCGGCGGACGCGACGCGGACGTCGTCGAGGTACAGCTCGAGCCGGTCGACGTCGAGGTCGTCGATGCCGGCGTAGCCGATCGCGCACAGGATGCGCCCGAGGTTCGGGTCGGACGCGAAGAACGCGGTCTTCACGAGCGGCGAGTGCGCGATCGCGTACGCGACCGCCGCGGCCTCGTCGGCGCTCGCCGCGCCCTCGACGACGACCGAGATGAACTTGGTCGCGCCCTCGCCGTCTCGGACGATCGCCTGCGCGAGCGTACGCGCGACGTCGGTGATCGTCGCGCGCAGCTCGGCCGCGCCGGGGCTCGCGTCGTCGTCGACGCGCAGCGCCCCCGCGCCGGTGGCGACGAGCACGAACGAGTCGTTGGTCGAGGTGTCGCCGTCGACGGTCACGCGGTTGAAGCTCGCGTCGGCCGCCTCGCGCACCCAGCGCTGCAGCAGCGCCTGCGGCACCGCCGCGTCGGTCGCGACGAACGAGAGCATCGTCGCCATGTTCGGGCGGATCATGCCGGCGCCCTTGGCGATGCCGGTGACCGTGACCTCGCGCCCGGCGATCGTCGCGCGGCGCGACGCGGCCTTGGGCACGGTGTCGGTGGTCATGATCGCCTCGGCGGCCTCGGCCCAGTGCGCGGGTGCGAGGTCGGCGACCGCGTCGGGCAGGCCCGCGAGCAGGCGATCCATCGGCAGGTGCTCGAGGATGACGCCGGTGGAGAACGGCAGCACCTGGTCGGCGCGGCAGCCGAGCCGCGCGGCGAGCGCCTCGCAGGTGCGGCGCGCGTCCGCCAGCCCCTGCTCGCCGGTGCCGGCGTTCGCGTTGCCGGTGTTGACGACCAGCGCGCGCACCAAGCCCCCGGACGACGCGAGGTGCTCGCGGCAGGCGCGCACCGGCGCCGCGCAGAAGCGGTTGCGCGTGAACACGCCGGCCGCGGTCGCGCCGGGGGCGAAGCGCGCGACGAGCACGTCGCGGCGCCCGGGCTTGCGGATGTGGGCGCGGGCGGTGCCGAGCTCGAGGCCGGCCACCGGGTGCAGGCTCCCGGGCGCCGGTGCGGACAGGTTGACGGCCATCGGTTCGGTCCCGAAAAGGCATGATTCTAATCGGCGCGGGCGACGAAACGGCCCGCAGCGCGCGTGCGCGACGTTGCCCGCGCCCGCGAGCGGTGCTGCAATCGCGCGATGCAGACGCGAACCGGACTGGTGCTGACCGGCGGCGGCGCGCGCGCCGCGTACCAGGCGGGCGTGCTCGACGGCGTGCGCCGCCTGCTGCTCGGCGCGGGCTGGCCGCGCGAGCGCAATCCGTTCGCCGTCGTGACCGGGACCTCCGCCGGCGCGATCAACGCCGCGGCGTTCGCAGCGCGCGCCGACACGTGGCCCGAGAGCGTCGAGCGGCTGGTGTCGGTGTGGGCGTCGTTCTCGCCCGGCCAGGTCTATCGGGTCGACGCGCGCGGCTCGGCGCGCAACGCCGCGCACTGGATCTCGACGCTCGCGTTCGGGTGGGCGGTGCGCAGCCGGCCGCGCTCGCTGTTCGACAACACGCCGCTCGCGCAGCTGCTCGCGCGGATGATCGACCCCGCTCAGCTGCGGCGCGTGATCGGCGCCGGCTGCGTCGACGCGCTCGCGGTCACGGCGTCGAGCTACACGTCCGGCCAGCACGTGACCTACTACGAGAGCCGGGACCCGGTGCCGCCGTGGTACCGGACGCAGCGGCTCTCGTGCCCGGCCGAGATCGGGGTCGAGCACCTGCTCGCGTCGAGCGCGATTCCGTTCGTGTTCCCGGCAGTGCCGCTCGCGCTCGGCGAGCGCAGCGAGTTCTTCGGCGACGGCTCGATCCGCCAGACGTCCCCGCTCGCGCCCGCGATCCACCTCGGCGCGGACCGGCTGCTCGTGATCGGCGCCGGGCAGATCCAGCGCGCGGCGCTGCACGCGGACCACACCGGCTCGCAGTTCACGTACCCGAGCCTGGCGCAGATCGGCGGCCACGCGATGTCGAGCATCTTCCTCGACGCGCTCGCGAGCGACATCGAGCGGCTGGTTCGCATCAACCGCACGCTCGCGCTGATCCCGCCGGCCGAGCGCGAGCGCAGCGGCCTGCGCCACGTCGACCTGCTGGTGATCTCGCCGTCGCGCCGGCTCGACGCGCTGGCCACCCGTCACGTGCGCCACCTTCCGTGGCCGACGCGCGCGACGCTGCGCGTGCTCGGCGCGACCGACGCCCGCGGTGCCGGCCTGAGCTCGTACCTGCTGTTCGACCGCCGCTACACGCGTCGGCTGATCGCGCTCGGCCGGCGCGACGCGCGCGCCGCGGGCGCCGACGTGCTGCGCTTCTTCGGGCTCGGCTGAATGCGCCGATGGCGCGCGGCGCCGCCGGGCGCGGGCGGTGCCGGCGCCGCGGCGCGCTATCATCCGCGCGCCCGTTCCCAATGGAGTCCTCGAAACATGATCGATCCCGCAGACATCGTCGCCCGCCGGCGCGCGTTCCTCGCCGCCGCCGTCGCGTCCGCCGCGTCGGGCCTCGCGCGCGCCCAGGGCGGCGGCGCGCCCGAGTTCCCGAAGCGCCCGGTGCGCCTGGTCGTTCCGTTCGCGCCCGGCGGCGCCACCGACCTGTCGGCGCGCCTGCTCTCGGTGCGTCTGTCCGAGTTCTGGGGCCAGCCGGTCACCGTCGAGAACCGCCCCGGCGCGAGCGGGATGATCGGCGCGCAGGAGGTGCTGCGCGCGCCCGCCGACGGCTACACGATCATGGTGTCGATCACCACCCACATCCAGAACCCGTCGCTGTTCCAGAAGCTGCCGTACGACGCGCTGCGCGATTTCGCACCGGTCTCGCAGACGGCGCTCTCGTACCTGGGCCTGGTCGTGCGCCCCGAGCACCCGGCGAACACGATCGGCGAGTTCGTCGCGCACGTGAAGGCGAACCCGGGTGCGTACACGTTCGGCTCGTTCGGCACCGCCTCGTCGTCGCACATCGTCGGCGAGAGCTTCGGGCGCGCGATCGGCGCGCAGGTGAATCACGTCGCGTACAAGGGGTCGGCGCCGATGCTCGCCGACCTGCTCGGCGGCCAGATCCCGATCGGCTGGGCCGACGTCAGCACCGCGATCCCGCACATCAACGCCGGCAAGCTCAAGGTGCTGGCGGTCAGCGGCCCGAAGCGCACGCCGCTGCTGCCGAAGGTGCCCACGCTCGCGGAGAGCGGCTACCCGGGTTACGAGCCGCTCGGCTGGGTCGGGGTGTTCGTCCACTCCGCGACGCCGCGCCCGCTCGTCGACGCGATCGCGCGCGACGTGATCCGCGCGACCAACCACCCGGAGACGCTGGCCCGGCTCGCCGAGCAGACGCTGGTGCCGGTCGCGAGCACGCCCGACGCGTTCGCGAAGACCCTGCGCGAAGACGCGGCGACCTGGGCGAAGATGATCCGCGCCGCCGGCATCCAGCCGCAGTGACGTCCGGGCGCGCCGCACGTCCGGCGCGCCGGGCCGCGCCTGCCGCGCCGGCCCTGCCTGCCGCGGCGCGAGCGCGCCGCGGGCGCGTCAGGCCGCTACCCGAGCTTGCCGTGGCACTGCTTGTATTTCTTGCCCGACCCGCACGGGCACGGGTCGTTGCGCCCGACCTTCTGCCCGAAGCGCCGGAACGGCTGCTGCGCGGGCTCGTCGGACTGCGGCCCCTGCTGGACCGCGAGCGCGACCGACTCCGGGTCGGGTGAGTCGGACGCGGCGGCGGCCTCGTCGAAGCTCGCGTGCGTGTACTGCACGTTCGAGTAGTTCGGCGCGACCTCCTCCTCGGCCTTCTCGACCTGCTCGGCCGACTGGATGCGCACCGTCATCAGCACGCGCGTGACGTCGTTGCGGATGCGATCCTGCATCAGCCCGAACAGCTCGAACGCCTCGCGCTTGTACTCCTGCTTCGGGTTCTTCTGCGCGTAGCCGCGCAGGTGGATGCCCTGGCGGAGGTAGTCGAGCGACGACAGGTGCTCGCGCCAGTGCTGGTCGATCGCCTGCAGGATGATCGAGCGCTCGAACCCGGCGAAGGTCTCGGCGCCGACCTGCTCGACCTTCGCCGCGTAGTGGTCGTCGGCCGCCTTCAGCAGCGTCTCGAGGAGGTCTTCGTCGTCCGCGTTCGGCATCTCCTTCATCATCGCGGCGAGCGGGACCTCGAGCTGCCACTCGGCGGCGAGCACCTTCTCCAGGCCGGGGAGGTCCCACTGCTCCTCGACCGTGTCGGCCGGCACGTGCTGGCGGAACAGGTCGGTGAAGACGCGGTGGCGAAGGTCGCGCACGCGCTCGGAGAAGTCGGTGGACTCGAGCAGCGAGTTGCGGTCGGCGTAGACGATCTTGCGCTGGTCGTTGGCGACGTCGTCGTACTCGAGCAGCTGCTTGCGGATGTCGAAGTTGCGCGCCTCGACCTTGCGCTGCGCGCTCTCGATCGAGCGCGTGACGATGCCCGCCTCGATCGCCTCGCCGTCGGGCAGCTTCAGGCGGTCCATGATCGCCTTCAGGCGGTCTCCGGCGAAGATCTTCAGCAGCGGGTCGTCCATCGACAGGTAGAAGCGCGACGAGCCGGGGTCGCCCTGGCGCCCGGAGCGCCCGCGCAGCTGGTTGTCGATGCGCCGCGACTCGTGCCGCTCGGTGCCGATGATGTGCAGCCCGCCCGCGGTGATGACGAGGTCGTGCAGCGACTGCCACTCGCCGTGCAGCTTGTCGATGCGCGCCTGCTTGTCTTCCTCGGGCACGGACTCGTCGGCGCGCAGCAGGTCGACCTGCTTGGCGACGTTGCCGCCGAGCACGATGTCGGTGCCGCGGCCGGCCATGTTCGTCGCGATCGTGATCATCTTCGGCCGCCCGGCCTGCGCGACGATCTCGGCCTCGCGCGCGTGCTGCTTGGCGTTGAGCACCTGGTGCGGCAGCTTCTCCTTCTGGAGCAGCCCCGACAGCAGCTCGGAGCTCTCGATCGAGGTCGTGCCCACGAGCACCGGCTGGCTGCGCGCGTAGCAGTCCGTGATGTCGGCGATGATCGCCTCGTTCTTCTCGCGCAGCGTGCGGAAGACCTGGTCCTGGCGGTCGTCGCGGATCATCGGCCGGTGCGTCGGGATCACCACGGTCTCGAGGCCGTAGATCTCCTGGAACTCGTACGCCTCGGTGTCGGCCGTCCCGGTCATGCCGGCGAGCTTGCCGTACATGCGGAAGTAGTTCTGGAACGTGATCGACGCGAGCGTCTGGTTCTCGGCCTGGATGTTCGCGTTCTCCTTGGCCTCGACCGCCTGGTGCAGGCCGTCGGACCAGCGCCGCCCGGGCATCAGGCGGCCGGTGAACTCGTCGACGATGATCACCTCGCCGTTCTGCACGACGTACTGCTGGTCGCGGAAGTACAGCGTGTGCGCCCGCAGCGCCGCCATCGTGTGGTGCATCAGGCCGATGTTCGACGGGTCGTAGAGGCTCACGCCCGGCGGCAGCAGGCCGAACTCCGTCAGGATGCGCTCGGCCTTCTCGTGGCCGGCCTCCGACAGGTGGACCTGGTGGCCCTTGCGGTCGACCCAGTAGTCGCCGGGGGGCTCGGCCTCGCCGGACTTCGGCTCCTCGGTCTGCGGCGTGAGCAGCGGCGGCAGCGCGTTGATGCGCATGTACAGCTCGGTGTGGTCTTCCGCCTGCCCCGAGATGATCAGCGGCGTGCGCGCCTCGTCGATCAGGATGGAGTCGACCTCGTCGACGATCGCGTACGACAGGCCGCGCTGGCGGCGGTCGCCGACCGCGTACTCCATGTTGTCGCGAAGGTAGTCGAAGCCGAACTCGTTGTTCGTGCCGTAGGTGATGTCGGCCGCGTACGCGACCTTCTTGTCCTCGGTCGACTGCTGCGACAGGATCACGCCGACCGACATCCCGAGGAAGCGGTAGAGCCGGCCCATCCACTCGGCGTCGCGCGCGGCGAGGTAGTCGTTGACCGTGACCACGTGCACGCCCTTGCCCGCGAGCGCGTTCAGGTACACGGCGAGCGTCGCGACCAGCGTCTTGCCTTCGCCGGTGCGCATCTCGGCGATCTTGCCCGAGTGCAGCACCATGCCGCCGACGAGCTGGACGTCGAAGTGGCGCATGCCGAGCGCGCGCTTGGAGGCCTCGCGGCAGACCGCGAACGCCTCCGGCAGCAGCTCGTCGAGCGTCTCGCCGGCGGCGGCCCGTTCCTTGAGCAGCGGCGTCCACGCGACGAGATCGTCGTCGGACAGCGCCTGGAACTTCGGCTCGAGCGCGTTGATCGCGGCCACCGTCCGGCGGTAGCCCTTCAGCAGCCGCTGGTTGCGGCTGCCGAAGATCTTGGTGAGGAATCCCTGGATCATCGGGAGTGCGCCGGGTGCTGCGCCCCGACCCTGGTAAATCGAAAATGGTAGCACGGGGGCGCCGCGCGCCCCCGCACCGTTCAGCGGCGCGGCGGCCCGCCCCAGCCGAAGCCCGCCAGCGCGTCGGTCGCGGGGGCGCCCATGCCCTGACGCAGGAACTTGAGGGGATCCTGAGGCTGGTCGTCGATGCGCACCTCGAAGTGGACGTGGGTGCCGGTCGAGCGGCCGGTCGAGCCGACCTCCGCGATCCGCTGGCCCTGCTTGACGATGTCGCCCTCCTTGACCAGCAGCCGCGACGCGTGGGCGTAGCGCGTGACGAGCCCCTTGCCGTGGTCGACGTCGACGTGGTTGCCGTACGCCGGGTGCGGCCCGGCGACGACGACCACGCCCGAGCCCGCGGCGAAGATCGGCGTGCCCGCGGGCGCGTTGAAGTCGATGCCCTCGTGCAGCGCCGAGCGGCCGGTGATCGGGTCGATGCGCCAGCCGAAGCGCGAGCCGAGCATGCCGTCTTCCAGCGGCTGGCCGCTCGGCAGCAGGCGCGCCATCACCTGGCGCAGCACGAGCTCGGACTCGAGCAGCGACAGGGCGTCGCCGCGCCGCTCCGCCGCCTTCGAGACCTGGTCGATCGCGGCCGAGAGCTCGTCGAGCGACAGCGGACGCGACTCGGCGGGCTCGGGGCCGCCGCGCCCGGGCGGCGTGCGCACGAGCTCGGCCGGCTTGATGCCGGCCATGCCGGCGACGCGTTCGCCGACGGCGTCGAGCCGCGTGAGCTGCGCCTGCAGCTCGCCGAGCCGGACCGCGAGCGCGTCGATGTTCTGGCGCACGAAGGGGTCGCGCTCGCCCGGCTGCGCGGCGAACGACGCGATCCAGTTCTGCACGACCGGCAGCCGGGCCTCCAGGCCCAGCCGAAGGGTGACGTACGACAGCAGCCCCGACGCGGCGGCGACGACGAGCATGCCCGCGAGCGCGGTCGCGGCGAGCCACGACGGGCGCAGCGTGAGCGTGCGCGCCTGCCGCAGTCGCGGGTGGACGATGATAATCTGCACGCGGTTCTCCCGCGCCGCGAGGCGCGCTCTTCTTCTTCCGGCTTGCGACCCGGCCCGACCCATCTCTCCGGCCCCATGAAGCCCGCGGCAACCGATCACGCACTCGGCTGGCTCGAACGGGAAGCGGCGTTTCGCGCGCTGACCGACCGTGCCGAGCGCCTGCTCGCATTGCAGGCGGACCTCCGCCGGATCGCGCCCGCGCTCGACCTCGTGGCGATGGGCGTCGAGCAGGAGACCCTGACGGTGGGCACCCCCGGCGCGGCGGTGGCGGCGAAGCTGCGGCAACAGGCGCCGACGATCCTCGCCGGCTTGAACGGCCGGGGCTGGCAGGTTAAGCGAATCCGGTTCCGCCCGCAACCGCGCGGCTCGGCGCCGCCGCCGCCGCCGGTGCGTCCGCGTGCCGACATCCCCGCCCGAGCGCTGGCCGAACTGTCGGTGCTGAGCGAGCAGGCATCGAGCCCCCGGCTGAAGGAAGCGCTCACTCATCTCGTACGTTCGCGCACCGGCGCGCGCGCGCGCCGTTGAGCCCGGCGCGGGCCGGCCCCGCCCGTCAGGCGATGCGTTCGAGCAGCAGGATCGCGAAGAAGATCAGCGCCGCCGCGCCCGCGTACTTGATCACGCGCACCGCCCAGCCGAGGTAGCGACGCTCGCCGCTCAGCAGGTAGCCGGCGGCGCAGACCGCGACCGCGACCGCGGTGAGCAGGACGAGGAGCCGGAGTGCGAGCACGGTGCCGGGGCCGGGCGCGCCCGCGCGCTCAGGCCGGGCTCCAGTCGAGGGCGAACAGCCGCGGCGCCTGCCGGCGCTCGGCGAACGTGACGATGTCGTAGGCGTCGGCCTCGCTGAGCAGCGCCCGCAGCAGCCGGTTGTTCAGCGCGTGGCCGGACTTGTACGCGCCGTACGCGGCGAGCATCGGGTGGCCGACCAGGTACAGGTCGCCGATGGCGTCGAGGATCTTGTGCTTGACGAATTCGTCGTCGTAGCGAAGCCCCTCGGCGTTGAGCACGCGGTACTCGTCCATCACGATCGCGTTCTCGAAGCTGCCGCCCTGCGCGAGGCCGGCCGAGCGCAGCGCCTCGACCTCGTGCATGAATCCGAAGGTGCGCGCGCGCGCGATCTCGCGCACGTACGAGGTCTCGGCGAAGTCGATCTCGTACGCCTGGCCGGTGGCGTCGATCGCCGGGTGGCCGAACTCGATCGAGAAGCCGAGCTTGAAGCCGAAGTGCGGGTCGAGGCGCGCCCACTTGTCGCCGTCGCGGACCTCGACGCGGCGCTTCACGCGGATGAAGCGCTTGGGCGCCGCCTGCTCGACGACGCCGACCGACTGGATCAGGAACACGAACGAGCCCGCCGAACCGTCGAGGATCGGGATCTCGGGCGCGGTCACGTCGACGTGGAGGTTGTCGATGCCCAGGCCGGCGAGCGCCGACATCAGGTGCTCGACCGTGGCGACGCGCACGTCGCGACCCGGGCCCTCGTCGGCGGCGGTCAGCGTCGACGCCATGCGAGTGTCGGTGACGCGATCCGCGCACGCGGCGATGTCGACCGGCGGGTCGAGGTCGACGCGCCGGAAGACGATGCCGGTGTCGGCCGCCGCGGGCCGCAGCGTGAGCTCGACGCGCTGGCCCGAGTGCAGCCCGACCCCGGTGGTCGACACCCGTGCCCTGATCGTGCGCTGGCGCATCATGGTCGGCGCGTCGGGCTGCGCGGCAGTTGCGCCTCAGGCCTGCGCGAGCATGGTGTCGGCGTCCGACACCTCGAACTTGCCCGGCGCCTCGACGTTGAGCGTCTTGACGACGCCGTTGTCGACGAGCATCGAGAAGCGGCGCACGCGAATGCCCATGCCGGCGGCCGACAGGTCGGCTTCCAGGCCGAGCGCGCGCGCGAATTCCGCGGCGCCGTCGCCGAGCATGCGCACCTTGCCGGCGGTTTTCTGGTCGCGCGCCCACGCGCCCATCACGAACGCGTCGTTGACCGACACGCACCAGATCTCGTCGATGCCCTTCGCCTTGAGGGCCTCGAAATTCTTCACGTAGCCGGGCACGTGCTTGGCCGAGCAGGTCGGCGTGAACGCGCCGGGCAGGCCGAAGATCGCGATCTTGCGGCCCTTGACCATGTCGGAGACCTTGAACGCGTTCGGGCCGATCGAGCAGCCGTTGCCTTCGACTTCGATGAATTCGCGCAGCGTGGCATCGGGAAGCGTGTCGCCGACCTTGATCGTCATGGGGGGAGCTCCTGGGAGTGAGGGGTGTCAGTGAGAGCGGCGATTGTAGTGCGAAAGCCGGGAGCTTGCGCCGGGCGGGGACGGGGCGACGACCGGGCCACATACGGCCGTCGCCCGCCCCCTCGCGGGCGGCCCTTCCCCAAGGCCCGCCCGCGGGTGCCCCCGCCGGCGCGCGGCCCGACGCCGCGCGCCGCCCGACGCCTCAGTCCGCCTGCCGCCGCAGGAACGCGGGAATGTCGAAGCGCTCGACGCCGCTCTCCTCGAGCGCCGCGATCTGCGCGGCCGCGGTGCTGCGCGGGTTGCGCCAGATCGCCGGCTGGTCGAGCTCCCCGAAGTTCGGCCCGCTGCCCGCGCCGGCCGCCGGCGCGCCGGTCGCGTCGTCGGTGCCGGTGCGCTTGAGGACCGGCGGCGCGGTGACCAGCACCGGCTTGGCCGGGCTCGCCTTGCGGCCGATGCCGGTGGCGACCACCGTCACGCGCAGCTTGTCGCCCATGTCCTCGTCGAAGACCGTGCCGTGGATGATCGTCGCGTCCTCGGCGCAGAACGCCTTGATCGTGTTGATCACCTCGTTGGTCTCGCGCAGCTTCAGGCTGCGGTTCGCGGTGATGTTGACGATCACGCCGCGCGCGCCCGAGAGGTCCACGCCGTCCAGCAGCGGGGACGCCACCGCCTGCTCGGCCGCGAGCCGCGCGCGGTCGAGGCCGGCGGACTCGCCGATCCCCATCATCGCCTTGCCCTGCTCGCCCATCACGGTGCGCACGTCGGCGAAGTCGACGTTGACCAGGCCCGGCACGTTGATGATCTCGGCGATGCCGGCGACCGCGTTGTGCAGCACGTCGTCGGCGCGCTTGAACGCGTCTTCCAGGCTCGCGTCCTCGTCCATCACGTCGAACAGGTTCTGGTTGAGCACGACGATCAGCGAGTCGACGTGCTCGACGAGCGCGTCGATGCCGGCTTCGGCGATCTGCATCTTGCGCGCGCCCTCGAAGTGGAACGGCTTGGTGACGACGCCCACGGTGAGCACGCCGAGCTCCTTGGCGATCTCGGCGACCACGGGCGAGGCACCGGTGCCGGTGCCCTTGCCCATGCCGGCGGTGAGGAACACCATGTTCGCGCCGGCGAGCGCGTCGCGGATGCGGTCGCGCGCGGCGTCGGCCGCGGCACGGCCGGCGCCCGGGTTGGCGCCGGCGCCCAGGCCCTGGTCGCCGAGCTGGATGATGCGCTCGGCCTGCGAGCGCGAAAGCGCCTGGCGGTCGGTGTTCAGGGCGATGAACTCCACGCCCTGGACGCCGCGACCGATCATGTGGTTGACCGCGTTGCCGCCGGCACCGCCGATGCCCACGACCTTGATCACAGCGCCTTCGACTTCGGTCTCGATCAGCTGGAACGTCATCTTTGTGGCCTCCTTGTTCGTACTGCGGGGGAAAGGGGAAGTCGTTCGTGTTGCGTGTTCAGAAGTTCCCGAGGAACCAGTCCTTCATCCGGCGCATCGTCTCCTTGAAGGAGCCGGACTGCTCCGCGGCCTTGCGCCCGCGCAGGCGCTGCTGGCGCGCCTCCTCGAGCAGGCCCACCGCGGTCGCGAAGCGGGGGTTGCGCACGACGTCGGCGAGGCCGCCGGCGTACTGCGGCAGGCCCAGGCGCACCGGCTTCAGGAAGATGTCCTCGGCGAGCTCGACCATTCCGGCCATGAGCCCGGTGCCGCCGGTGACGACGATCCCGGACGAGAGCAGCTCCTCGTAGCCGGACTCGCGGATCACCTGGTGCACCAGCGAATAGAGCTCCTCGACGCGCGGCTCGATCACCGCGGAGAGCGCCTGGCGCGAGAGCTGGCGCGGGCCGCGGTCTCCGAGCCCGGGCACCTCGATGCGCTCGTTCGGGTCGGCGAGCACCTGCTTGGCGATGCCGTGGCGCAGCTTGATCTCCTCGGCCTCGGGCGTGGGCGTGCGCAGCGCCATCGCGATGTCGTTGGTGATCTGGTCGCCCGCGATCGGGATCACCGCGGTGTGGCGGATCGCGCCGCCGGTGAAGATCGCGATGTCGGTGGTGCCGCCGCCGATGTCGACCAGCGCCACGCCGAGCTCCTTCTCGTCCTGCGTGAGCACCGACAGGCTGGACGCGAGCGGCTGCAGGATCAGGTCCTGCACCTCGAGCCCGCAGCGGCGCACGCACTTGACGATGTTCTGCGCCGCCGACACCGCGCCGGTGACGATGTGCACCTTGACCTCCAGGCGCACGCCGCTCATGCCGATCGGCTCGCGGATGTCCTCCTGGCCGTCGATGATGAATTCCTGCGCGAGCACGTGCAGGATCTGCTGGTCGGTCGGGATGTTGACCGCCTTCGCGGTCTCGATCACGCGGGCCATGTCGGCCTCGGTGACCTCCTTGTCCTTGATCGCGACCATCCCGCTGGAGTTGAAGCTGCGGATGTGGCTGCCCGCGATGCCGGTGTAGACCGTCCGGATCTTGCAGTCGGCCATCAGCTCGGCTTCCTCGAGCGCGCGCTGGATCGACGCGACCGTCGACTCGATGTTGACGACGACGCCTTTCTTCAGGCCGCGCGACTCGTGCTGGCCGAGGCCGACGATCTCGTAGCGCCCGTCGGGCAGGATCTGCGCGACGATCGCGACGATCTTCGAGGTCCCGATGTCGAGACCGACGATCAGATCGGTGGTGTCCCTGGCCATTTCTCGCTTTCCGTCCGTTTCCCGGTCCTGTTCGTTCCCGTGCGCCCCGCGATCACTGCTCGTGCGCCGCGTCGAGGAGCCCCTCGGGCAGCGGCTCGCGCTTCTTCGTCCCGTCGCCGAGCAGCGCGACCGAGCGCACCGCGAACCCGTTCGGGTAGCGCAGGTCGATCACCTCGGCGCGCCGGTCCAGGCGCGCCTTCACGCGCGGGTAGACCGACACCCAGCGCGTGACGCGCTCCTCGATCGGCAGCCCCTGGTCGCGCCCGAGCAGCAGCGTCGTGCCGTCGTCCAGGCGCGCCGACCACGCGTAGCGCGCCGACAGGTGCACCGCCTCGGGCTTGCGCCCGAGCGGCGCCAGCCAGCGCGTGAGCTCCTCGTAGCGCGCCTGCACCGAGGCCTCGCTGCCCGGCGGGCCGGAGAACTCGGGCAGCGGCCCGTACTCCTCGGCCTCCGCCAGGTTCGCCGAGTACAGCTCGCCGTACGTGTTGACCACGCGCCCGTCGCCCCACAGCGCGAGCGGGCGGTGCTCCTCGATGCCGACCAGCAGCCGGTTCGGCCACACGCGCCGCACGGTCGCGCGGCGCACCCAGGGCACGCGGTCGAACGCGACGCGCACGGCGGCGAGGTCGACCGTGAAGAAGTTGCCGTTGAGCCGGTGCAGCGCCGAGCTGCGCAGCAGCGGCGTCGAGACGTGGCGCAGCTCGGTGCCCTCCGCCGCCTCGATGCGCACCGCGCGCAGCGTGAACGCCGGGCGCTCGACGACCCAGACGCCGAGCGCGCCGATGACCGCCGCGAGCGCCAGCGCGAGCAGCGTGTTGGCGATCGCGTCGAGCACGCGGACGTCGTGCCAGACGGCGAGCAGCGGGTTCATCGGGGCGGCCCCCTTCGGACGGCGCTCGTCGTCACGCGTGCGACTCCACCTTCAGCCGAGCGCCGGCGAGGATCTCGAGCACGAGCGCGTCGTACGACATCCCGACCGCGCGCGCCGCCATCGGCACCAGCGAGTGGTCGGTCATCCCCGGCGAGGTGTTGATCTCGAGCAGCCACGGCCGGTCTTCGCGGTCGAGCATCAGGTCGGCGCGCGCCCAGCCCTCGCAGTCGAGCGCCCGGTACGCCAGCACCGAGACCTCCCGGACGCGCGCCGCGACCGCGTCGGGCAGCGGCGCCGGGCACAGGTACTTCGTCTGGTCGCCGAAGTACTTGTTCTGGTAGTCGTAGTTGCCGCCGGGCGCGACGATCTCGATCACAGGCAGCGCGCGCGTGCCCGCGCCGCGGCCGAGCAGCGCGACCGTGAGCTCGCGGCCCTCGATGAACTGCTCGGCGAGCACCTCGTCGTCGTAGCGCGCGGCGAGCTCGAACGCGTCCTTGACCTGCGAGTAGCCGGCGACCTTGCTCACGCCGATCGTCGAGCCCTCGTGCGGGGGCTTGAGGATCAGCGGCAGGCCGAGCCGGTCGGGCAGCTCGCGCAGCACGTCGCCGCGGCGCACGACCTCGAACTTCGGCGTCGGCAGCCCGTGCGTGACCCAGACGCGCTTGGTGAACACCTTGTCCATCGCCACCGCGCTCGCCATCACGCCGGAGCCTGTGTACGGGATGCCGAGCAGCTCGAGCGCGCCCTGCACGGTGCCGTCCTCGCCGTAGCGCCCGTGCAGCGCGATGAACGCGCGCTCGAAGCCCTCGCGCGCGAGGTCGTCCATCGGGCGCTGTGCCGGGTCGAACGCGTGCGCGTCGACCCCCTGGCGAAGGAGCGCCGCGAGCACACCGCCGCCCGAGCGCAGCGAGATCTCGCGCTCGGCCGAGCGCCCGCCGAAGAGCACGGCGACCTTCCCGAAGCGCGTGCGCGGCGTGTCAGCGGCCATGACCGTCCTCCCGGGGCGCGGCGAGCTCGCGCACCTGCGCGGCGACGCCGCCGATCGAGCCCGCGCCCATGCACAGCACGACGTCGCCGTCGCGCGCGACGTCGAGGATCGTCGTGGGCATCGACGCGATCGCCTCGACGAACACCGGCTCGACGCGGCCGGCGACGCGCACCGCGCGCGCGAGCGAGCGCCCGTCGGCGGCGACGATCGGCGGCTCCCCGGCCGGGTACACGTCGGCGAGCAGCAGTGCGTCCGGCGTCGAGAGCACGCGCACGAAGTCCTCGAAGAGGTCGCGCGTGCGCGTGAAGCGGTGCGGCTGGAACGCGAGCACGAGCCTGCGGCCGGGGAACGCGCCGCGCGCCGCGGCGAGCGTCGCCTCCATCTCCGCCGGGTGGTGGCCGTAGTCGTCGATCAGCGTGAAGTGCCCGCCGCCGTTCGCCGGGACCTCGCCGTAGCGCTGGAAGCGCCGGCCCACGCCGGTGAACTCGGCGAGCGCCGCGAGGATCGCGTCGTCGGGCACGCCGAGCTCGTCGGCGACCGCGATCGCCGCCAGCGCGTTCTGCACGTTGTGCATCCCGGGCGCGTTGAGCACGACGTCGAGCGGCTCGCCCGCCTCGCGCAGCAGCTTGAAGCGCATGCACGCGCCGTCTGCGCGCGCGCCCACCGCGCGGAACTGGGCCTCGGCGGCGAACCCGTACGTGAGGATCGGCTTGGAGACGAAGGGCATGATCTCGCGCACGTTGCGGTCGTCGACGCACAGCACCGCGGCGCCGTAGAACGGCAGGCGCTGCGTGAACTCGACGAACGCCTGCTTCAGGCGCGCGAAGTCGTGGCCGTACGTCTCCATGTGGTCGGCGTCGATGTTCGTGATCACGGCGATCATCGGCGAGAGGTTCAGGAACGACGCGTCCGACTCGTCGGCCTCGACGACGATGTAGTCGCCGCCGCCGAGCCGCGCGTTCGCGCCGGCGCTGTTCAGCCGCCCGCCGATCACGAACGTGGGATCCAGGCCGCCGCGCGCGAGCACCGACGACACCAGGCTGGTCGTCGTCGTCTTGCCGTGCGTGCCCGCGATCGCGATCCCCTGCTTGAGCTTCATCAGCTCGGCGAGCATCAGCGCGCGCGGCACCACCGGCACGCGCCGCGCGCGCGCCGCGATCACCTCCGGGTTGTCGCCGCGCACCGCGGTCGACGTCACCACGCAGTCGGCGCCGTCGATGTTCGCGCTCGCGTGGCCGAGCGCGACCGCGGCGCCCAGGCCGACGAGCCGGCGCGTCGCCGCGTTGTCGGCGACGTCCGAGCCGCTGACCTTGTAGCCGAGGTTCAGCAGCACCTCGGCGATGCCGCTCATGCCCGAGCCGCCGATGCCGACGAAGTGGATGTGCCTGACCTTGTGCTTCATCGCCGGGCGACCTCCTCGCACGCGTCGGCGACGCGGTCGGCGGCGTCGGGGCGCGCGGCGGCGCGCGCGCGCCCGGCCATCTCGAGCAGGCGCGCGCGGTCGGCCTGCGCGATCCACTGCGCGAGCCGCTGCGGCGTGAGCTCCGGCTGCGGCATCAGCACCGCGGCGCCGCGCTCGGACAGGAAGCGCGCGTTGGTCGTCTGGTGGTCGTCGACCGCGAACGGGAACGGCACCAGCACCGCCGCGGCGCCGACCGCCGCGAGCTCGGCGACCGTCATCGCGCCCGCCCGGCACACGACCAGGTCGGCGTCGCCGTACGCGCGCGCCATGTCGTCGATGAAGTCGACCACGTCGGCGTCGACGCCGGCGCGCGCGTAGTTCTCGCGCAGCCGCTCGAGCTGTGCGCGCCCGCTCTGGTGCGTGACGCGCGGGCGCTCGGACGGCGGGATCAGCGCGAGCGCCTGCGGCACGACGTCGTTGAGCGCCTGCGCGCCCAGGCTGCCGCCGACGACGAGCACGCGCAGCGGCCCCGCGCGGCCGGCGAAGCGCTCGGCCGGCGCCGGCGCGGCGGCGATCGCCTCGCGCACCGGGTTGCCGCACCAGCGCGCGCCCGGCAGCGCGTCCGGGAACGCGACCAGCACGCGCGCGGCCAGGCGCGCGAGCACCTTGTTGGTCAGCCCGGCGATCGAGTTCTGCTCGTGCACGACCAGCGGGATGCGCAGCAGCGCCGCCCCGAGCCCGCCGGGGAACGCGATGTAGCCGCCCATCCCGAGCACGACCGCCGGGCGCTCGGCGCGCAGCGCCGCGAGCGACTGCGCGAGCGCGCGCGCGAGCGTGAACGGCAGCCGCAGCTTCGCCGCGAGCCCCTTGCCGCGCAGCCCGCCGAAGCGCACCGGGCGCATCGGGATGCCGTGCCGCGGCACGAGCCCGGCCTCCATGCCGTCGGGGTTGCCGAGCCAGACGACGTTCCAGCGCCGCGCGCGCATCGCCTGCGCGACCGCGAGGCCGGGCATCACGTGTCCGCCGGTGCCGCCCGCCATGATCACGAGGGTGGGGTCGCTCACGTGACGGCCCCCCGCATCATCTTGCGGTTCTCGAAGTCGATCCGCAGCAGGATGCCGACCGCGACGCAGTTCACCAGGATGCCCGAGCCGCCGTAGCTCATCAGCGGCAGCGTCAGGCCCTTGGTCGGCAGCAGGCCGAGGTTCACGCCCATGTTGATGAACGCCTGGAAGCCGACCCACAGGCCGATGCCCTTGGCGGCCAGCCCTGCGAACACGCGGTCGAGCGCGACCGCCTGGCGGCCGATCTCGAACGCGCGCTTGACGAGCCAGTAGAACAGCACGATCACGACCATGACGCCGGCCAGGCCGAGCTCCTCGCCGATCACCGCGAGCAGGAAGTCGGTGTGCGCCTCGGGCAGGTAGTGCAGCTTCTCGATCGAGCCGCCGAGGCCGACGCCGGTGAGCTCGCCGCGGCCGAACGCGATCAGCGAGTGCGTCAGCTGGTAGCCCTTGCCGAGCGGGTCGGCGAACGGGTCGAGGTAGGCGAAGATGCGCTCGCGCCGCCACGGCGAGATCGCGATCAGCAGGCCGAACGCCGCGACCGCGGTGACGACCAGCCCCGCGAACAGCTTGCCGTTCACGCCGCCCAGGAACAGCACGCCCATCGCGATCGCGGCGATCACGATGAACGCGCCGAGGTCCGGCTCGAGCAGCAGCAGCTCGCCGACCGCGATCACCGCGGCGCCCATCGGCAGGAAGCCCTTCTTGAGCTGCTGCATGTAGTCCTGCTTGCGCACCGTGTAGTCGGCCGCGTAGAGCACGACGAACAGCTTCATGAGCTCGGAGGGCTGCAGGTTCAGCACGTACAGCGACAGCCACCGGCGCGCGCCGTAGACCACCTTGCCGACGCCCGGGATCAGCACCAGCACCAGCAGCACCAGCCCGAAGAGGAACAGCGGCCCCGCCCAGCGCTGCCAGTGGCGCACCGGCACCGCGAACGCGACCGTGCCGAGCGCCGCGCCGAGCACGATCGAGACCGCGTGGCGCACGAGGAAGTGGGTCGACGCGTAGTTGGCGAAGCGCGGCGAGTCCGGCAGCGCGATCGACGCCGAGTACACCATCACGAGGCCGAAGAGCAGCAGCGACGCGACCGACCAGATCATCGCGACGTCGACGGTCTGCACGCCGCCGGCGAGCGCATCGCGAACGACGGTGCGTTCGCCGCGCCGCGCGCCGGGCCGGGTCATGCGCAGGCTCAGCACGGCGTCCCCGCGTCCAGCGCCAGGTCGCGCACCGCCGCGACGAAGACCTCGGATCGGTGGCCGTAGTCACGGAACATGTCGAAGCTCGCGCACGCCGGCGACAGCAGCACCGCGTCGCCCGGCTGCGCGACCGCCGCCGCCCGCCGCACCGCGTCCTCGAGGCTCGCGCAGTGCTCGACGTCGACGCCGCCGCCGGCGATCGCGCGCTCGATCAGCGGCGCGTCGCGCCCGATCAGCAGCACCGCGCGCGCGTGGCCGCGCACCGGCTGCGCGAGCGGCGAGAAGTCCTGGCCCTTGCCCTCGCCGCCGGCGATCAGCACGCAGCGCCGGCCCAGTCCGGCGAGCGCCGCGACGGTCGCGCCGACGTTCGTCCCCTTGCTGTCGTCGTAGTACTCGACGTCGCGGATCACGGCGACACGCTCGCAGCGGTGGGGCTCGCCCTCGAACGCTCGCAGGCCGTGCAGCATGGTCGCCATCGGCACGCCGATCGCGCGCGCGAGCGCGATCGCGGCGAGCGCGTTCATCTGGTTGTGCGTGCCGCGGATCTTCAGCGCGTCGGCCGGCATCAGGCGCCTGACGCTCACCGGCACCGCGACCGGCTCGCCGCGGCGGCGCGCCGGCGGCGGGTCCTCGTCGGGCTGCGCGGCAGCGAGCCAGCGCAGGCCGGCGTCGTGCGCGACGCCGTACTCGCCCGGCGCGCCGGGCAGGCCCTGGCCGAAGCTCGCCTGCGCGCGCGGCGCGCGGCGCGGCAGCGTCGCCGGGTCGTCGCGGTTGAACACGCACACGCGCGCGGCGTCGTAGACGCGCTGCTTGGCCGCGATGTACGTGTCCATCGACGCGTGCCAGTCGAGGTGGTCCTGGCTGATGTTGAGCACGACCGCGGCGTCCGGGGCGAGGCTGTCGGTGAGCGCGAGCTGGAAGCTCGAGAGCTCGAGCACCCACACCTGCGGCAGCGCGCCCGCCTGCATCGCGTCGCGCAGCGCGTCCAGCGCGGCCGGCGCGATGTTGCCGGCGACCGCGACGCTGCGGCCCGCGTGCTCGCACAGGTGGCCGACCAGCCGCGTCGTCGTCGTCTTGCCGTTGGTGCCGGTCACCGCGACCAGCGCCGGCTGGTAGCCCTCGTCGCGCAGCAGCGCGAGCGCCTGCGCGAAGAGCTCGATCTCGCCGAGCACCGGCAGCCCGCGCGCGCGCGCCGCGGCGAAGAACGCCGCCGAATCGCCGAGCTCGATCGACAGCCCCGGGCTCCACGCGAGCACGTCGACGCCGTCGAGCAGCCGCTCGTCGAACGCGCCGCCGGCGAACTCGACGCCGGGCACCGCGTCGCGCAGCGCCGCCAGCCGCGGCGGCGCCGCGCGCGTGTCGGCGACGCGCACGCGCGCGCCGCGGAACGCCGCCCAGCGCGCCATCGCGAGCCCCGACGCGCCCAGCCCGACCACCAGCGCGTGGCGCCCGGCGAGGTCGAACAGCGGCAGCTGGCGAGCGGGTTCCGGCATCGCCGCGGGGGTGGGCTTGCGCTGGGCCACGGTGTCGTCGCTCCCCGGCCTCAGCGCAGCTTCAGCGACGACAGGCCGAACAGCACCAGCATCATCGTCACGATCCAGAACCGGACGACGACCTGGCTCTCCTTGACGCCGCCCACCTCGAAGTGGTGGTGCAGCGGGGCCATGCGGAAGATGCGCCGGCCCTCGCCGTAGCGGCGCTTCGTGTACTTGAAGTAGCCGACCTGCATCATCACCGACACGGTCTCGGCGACGAAGACCCCGCCCATGATGAAGAGCACGATCTCCTGGCGCACGATGATCGCGATCGTGCCGAGCGCGCCGCCCAGCGACAGCGCGCCGACGTCGCCCATGAAGACCTGCGCCGGGTAGGCGTTGTACCAGAGGAACGCGAGGCCGGCGCCGCCGATCGCGCCGCAGAACACGGTGAGTTCGCCCGCGCCGGGGATGTGCGGGATCAGCAGGTAGCGCGAGAAGACCGCGTTGCCGGTCACGTAGGCGAACACGCCGAGCGCGGCGCCGACCAGCACCGACGGCATGATCGCCAGCCCGTCGGCACCGTCGGTCAGGTTCACCGCGTTGCTGGTGCCGACGATCACGAAGTACGACATCGCGATGAAGCCGAACACGCCCAGCGGGTACGCGACGTTCTTGAAGAACGGCACGATCAGGTCGGCCTTCGGCGGCAGGTTCGACGCGAAGCCGCTCGAGATCCACTGGAAGAAGAGGTCGACCGCCTGCGCGTTCGACTGCGCCGGCACCGCGAACGCGAGGTAGACCGCGGCGATCAGTCCGACCAGCGACTGCCAGAAGTACTTCTCGCGCGCGGGCATCCCGCGCGGGTCCTTGTGGACGACCTTGCGGTAGTCGTCGACCCAGCCGATCCAGCCGAACCCGAGCGTGACGATCAGCACGACCCACACGAAGCGGTTCTCGAGGTCGCTCCACAGCAGCGTCGCCGCGCCGATCGCGATCAGGATCAGCGCGCCGCCCATCGTCGGCGTGCCGGACTTCGTCAGGTGCGTCTGCGGGCCGTCCAGGCGCACCGCCTGGCCGATCTTGAGCGCCGAGAGCTTGCGGATCAGCGCCGGCCCCGCGACCAGCCCGATCGCCAGCGCCGTGAGCGTGGCCATCACGGCGCGCAGCGTGATGTAGTTGAAGACCGAGAACGCGCGCACGTCGCGCGCGAGCCACTGGAACAGTTCCAGCAGCATCAGTGCGCTCCCTGCGCGGGCTCGCCGGGGCGCACCAGCGCCGCGACGACGCGCTCCATGCGCATGAAGCGCGAGCCCTTGACCAGCACCGTCGCGTCCGCGACCGCGAGCGCCTGCGCGCGCGCCTCGAGCGCGCCGACGTCGTCGAAGTGCTCGCCGCCGGCGCCGAACGCGGCGACGCTCGCGCGCGTCGCGTCGCCCAGCGCGAGCAGGTGCCCGACGCCGCGCTGCGCCGCGTACGCGCCGACCTCCTCGTGGTACTGCGCGCCGTGCTCGCCGACCTCGCCCATGTCGCCGAGCACGAGCACGCGCGGCGTCGCGCACGCCGCGAGCACGTCGATCGCGGCGCGCACCGAGTCGGGGTTCGCGTTGTAGCTGTCGTCGATCACCGCGGCGCCCGACGCGCCGCGCAGCCGCGCGAGCCGCCCGCGCACCGGGCGGAACTGCGCGAGCCCCTGCACGATCGTGTCCGCGTCGATGCCGATCGCGTGCGCGCACGCGGCGGCGGCCAGCGCGTTGCGAACGCTGTGAGCGCCATCGATCGCCAGCGCCACGCGCACGCGCGCCGCGCCGACCGCCATCTCGAAGCCGCCGGGCGCGGCGTCGGGCGCGGCGCGCACCGCGCAGCCCTCGGAGAGCCCGAACTCGACGCGCCGGCGCGCGCCTGCGAGCCCGCGCCAGATCGGCGTGTGCGCGTCGTCACCGGGGTAGACCGCGACGCCGTCGGCGGCCAGCGCCGCGATCGCCGCGCCGTTCTCGCGCGCGGTCGCCTCGACCGTGCCCATGAACTCCTGGTGCTCGCGCTGCGCGTTGTTCACCAGCGCGACCGTCGGCCGCGCGACCGCGGCGAGCCACGCGATCTCGCCGGGCCGGTTCATTCCGAGCTCGAACACCGCGGCCTGGTGGCTGTCGCGCAGCCGGAACACGGTGAGCGGCACGCCGACGTCGTTGTTCAGGTTGCCCGCGGTCGCCAGGCGCGCCGCTTCGCCGAAGCGCTGCGCGAGGATCGCGGAGACCATTTCCTTGACGGTGGTCTTGCCGTTGCTGCCGGTGACCGCGATCACCGGCATCTCGAAGCGGCGCCGCCAGCCGGCGGCGAGCTCGCCGAGCGCGACCCGGGTGTCGGGCACGAGCAGCGCGGGCGCGCGCATGCCCGGCATCCAGCGCTCGGCGAGCACCGCCGCGGCGCCCTGCGCGAGCGCCTGCGCGGCGAACTCGTGCGCGTCGAAGCGCTCGCCGCGCAGCGCGACGAACAGGCACCCCGGGCGGATCGCGCGCGAGTCGGTGCACACGTCGGACACGCGCGCCGCGCCGTCGCCGACGAGACGGGCCGCCGACAGCGAGTCGAACGCGTCGCGCAGGCTAAGCATCGCCGGCCTCCGGCGGCTCGCCGACCGCGAAGCGCTCGGCGCCGCGAGGGCGCGCTTCGAGCGCGGCGATCGCCGAGTCGGCGTCCGAGAACGGCAGCCGCACGCCGCCCACCTCCTGGTAGGGCTCGTGCCCCTTGCCCGCGACCAGCACGACGTCGCCCGGCTCGGCGCGCGCGATCGCCGCGCGGATCGCGGCGCCGCGGTCGAGCTCGGTGAGCGACGGCTCGCGCGAGAGCCCGGCGCGGATGTCGGAGACGATGCGAAACGGCGACTCGCCGCGCGGGTTGTCGCTCGTGATCACGAGCACGTCGGCGTTGCGCTCGGCGACCAGGCCCATCATCGGACGCTTGCCCGAGTCGCGCTCGCCGCCGGCGCCGAACACGCACCACAGCCGGCCGCCGCGGCCCATCGCGACCGGGCGCAGCGCGGCGAGCACGCTCGCCAGCGCGTCCGGCGAGTGCGCGTAGTCGACGACGACCAGCGGGTGGCCGTCGCGCTCGATGCGCTGCATGCGCCCCGGCACGGGCGCGAGCGTCTGCAGCGCCTGCGCGACCACGTCGAACTCGAAGCCGAGCGCGAGCCAGCAGCCGGCGACCGCGAGTGCGTTCGACGCGTTGAAGCGGCCGAGCAGCCCGAGCCGCATCTCCGCGCGGCCGAAGTCGCCGCCGAGCGTGACCACGAGGCCCGACCCGGTGTCGACCACCCGCTCGGCGATCAGCACGGCGTCGCCGCGCGCGCCGTACTGCCCCGGCGAGAACCCGTAGATCACGCGCGTGGTCGGGCCGCCGTCGGCCGCGGGCAGCTCGCGCAGCATCCGGGTCGCGAGCGCGTCGTCGCCGTTGACGACCGCCGCGCGCAGGCCCGGCCACGCGAACAGGCGCGCCTTCGCCGCCGCGTACGCGTCCATCGTGCCGTGGTAGTCGAGGTGGTCGCGGGTCAGGTTCGTGAACGCGGCGACGTCGATGCGCGTGCCGTTCAGGCGCCCCTGCTCGAGCCCGATCGACGATGCCTCGGCCGCGACCAGCTCGACGCCGGCGCCGGCGAATCCGCCGAGCAGCGCCTGCAGCTCCAGCGCGTCCGGCGTCGTGAGCCCGGCCGCGAGCGGCTGCCCGACGACGCCGCTGCCCAGAGTGCCGATCACCGCGGCCAGCCGCCCCATCGCCGCCGCGCCCTGCGCGACCCACTGCGTGGTGCTGGTCTTGCCGTTGGTGCCGGTCACCGCGACCGTGTGCATCCGCTCGCTCGGGCGGCCGTGGAACTCGGCGGCGATCGCGCCGGCGAGCGCGCGCAGCCCGGCGACCGCGCGCACCGGCACCGCGCCCGTCGCGACCTCGGGCCCGCGGTCGCCCGCCTCGGCGAGCACCGCCCCGGCGCCGCGGGCGAGCGCGTCGCCGACGAACCGGCGCCCGTCGGCGAGCGTGCCCGGCACCGCGAAGAAGGCGTCGCCGGGGCGCACCTGCCGGCTGTCGCCGCGCAGCGCCGCGCCCGCGGGCAGCGTCGCCGCGAGCCACGCCGCGAGCTCGCGCGCCGCGGGAGGCAGCAGCGCGTCGGGCGTGCCGGCAATGATTTCGCGCATCGTGGGCGGCCGGCTCAGAGGCTTTCCTCGACCGGCTCGTCGGGGATGACCTGGGTCGACAGCGGCGCGTCGGGCGCGACCCGCAGCGCGCGCAGCGAGTTGCCGACGATCTGCGAGAAGACCGGCGCGGCGACCTCGCCGCCGTAGTGCTTGCCGGCCGACGGCTCGTCGATCATCACGGCGACGACGATGCGCGGATCGGAGACCGGCGCGAAGCCGACGAACGACGCGATGTAGCGCTTCACGTAGTGGCCGCCCTCCTGCTTGTAGGCGGTCCCGGTCTTGCCCGCGACGCGATAGCCGGCGACCTGCGCCTTGGGCGCCGTGCCGCCGGGCCCCGCGGCCATCTCGAGCATCTTGCGCACGGCCTGCGCGGTGCGCGGCGCGATCACCGGCACGCCGGGCGCGGGCGCGCCGGCCTTCACCATCGACAGCGGGACCATGTCGCCGTCGCGCGCGAAGATCGTGTAGGCGCGCGCGAGCTGCACCAGCGACACCGAGATCCCGTGGCCGTACGACATCGTCGCCTGCTCGATCGGGCGCCAGTTCCTGTAGGGGCGCACGCGGCCCGCGACCGCGCCGGGAAAGCCCATCGACGGCGCCTGGCCGAATCCGACCGCGGTGAACATCTCCCACATCCGCTGCGGCGACATCGACAGCGCGACCTTCGCGGTCCCGACGTTCGACGACTTCTGCAGCACCTGCTCGACCGTGAGCGCGCCGTAGGTGTGCGCGTCGCCGATCGTCGCGCTGCCGATCGTGAGCCTGCCCGGCGCGGTGTTGACCACGGTCTGCGGCGTCACGACGCCGCGGTCGAGCGCGAGCGCGAGCGTGATCGGCTTCATCGTCGAGCCGGGCTCGAAGGTGTCGGTGATCACGCGGTTGCGCAGCTGCGCCCCCGACAGCTGCCCGCGCTGGTTCGGGTTGTACGTCGGCAGGTTCGCGAGCGCGAGCACCTCGCCGGTGCGCACGTCGATCACGACGACGGCGCCGGCCTTCGCGCGGTGCTCGCGCACCGCGTCGCGCAGCGCCGCGAACGCGTGGTACTGGACCTTGCTGTCGATCGCGAGCTGCAGGTCGTGCCCGTCCTGCGGCTCGCGCAGGATCCCGACGTCCTCGATGATGCGTCCGAGCCGGTCCCGGATCACGCGCCGGCTCCCGAGGCGGCCGGCGAGCGCCTTCTCCTGCGCGAGCTCGATGCCCTCCTGGCCGACGTCCTCGACGTTCGTGAAGCCGACGACGTGCGCGAGCGTCTCGCCCTCGGGGTAGTGACGCTTGTACTCCTTGCGCAGGTGGATGCCCGGGATCGCGAGCGCCTCGACGCGCGCGGCGAGGTCGGACTCGACCTGGCGCTTCAGGTAGACGAAGGTCTTGTCGCTGTCCGACGAGACGCGCCGGCGCAGCTCCGCCTCGGGCATCTCGAGCAGCTTCGCGAGGCGCGCGAGCTGCTCGGGCGTGGCCTTGACGTCCTCGGGCACGGCCCACACGGCGCTCGCCGGCAGGCTCGACGCGAGCACGAGCCCGTTGCGGTCGAGGACCTTGCCGCGCGAAGCGGGCAGCTCGATCGTGCGCCCGTAGCGCGACTCGCCCTGCTTCTGGAGGAAGTCGCGCGTCATCAGCTGCAGCCAGATCGCGCGCCCGGCGAGCGCGATGAACGCGATCGCCATCAGCAGCATGACGATGCGCGAGCGCACCGCGGGCAGCTTCACGTCGAGCAGGCGGTTGGTCGCGAACGGGACGGCGCGGCTCACTTCGCGGGGCCCTCTTCGCCGTCGCGGGCGCGCCGGCGCCCGTGCGCCGCGCGCGTCACCGGCCCGCCCCCATCGCGGTCTTCTCGGGCGAGGACTCGACCGACAGGTGCAGCGTGCGCTCGGGCGAGATCGGCTGCATCGCGAGCCCGCGGCGCGCCTTCGCGTCGATCAGCGAGGCCTTCGCGAGGCCCGACTGCTCGAGCAGCAGCTGCTCCCAGTGGACGTCGAGCTGGCGCGCCTGGCTCTGCGCGTGCTCGAGCTCGACGAAGTAGCGGCGCGCACGGTGCTGCGACGTGACCAGGCCGAGTGCGCACACGACGAGCAGCCCGGCGAGCAGCAGGTTCAGCCGGGTCACCGCGCGGCCTCCGCGGTGACCCGCGCCACGCGCTCGGCCACGCGCAGCACCGCCGAGCGTGCGCGCGGATTGCCGGCGACCTCTTCCTCTCCGGGCAATACGCGCGCGACCGGCCGCAGCCGGATGCGCGTGCCGGGGAGCACGGTGCCGCGCACGGGGTCGCGCGGCGCGTCGCGCCCGCTCTCGCGCGCGATGAACTGCTTGACGATCCGGTCCTCGAGCGAGTGGAAGCTGATGACCGCGAGCCGCCCGGCGACGCGCAGGCGGCGCACCGCGGCTTCTAGAGCCCTTTCGAGCTCCTCAAGCTCCTGATTGACGAAAATCCGTACAGCCTGAAAGGTGCGGGTGGCCGGGTCCTTGCCCACCTCCGGCTTGCGCTGGCGCCGGCGGACGACGCCCGCCACGAGGCGGGCAAGCTCTCCGGTGGTCTGAAACGCGACGCCATCGGCGCCCCTGCGGCGAGCAACAATCGCCTTTGCAATCGGAACAGCAGACCGTTCTTGCCCATAGTCCCTCACCACCTCCGCGATCTCGCCTTCCGACGCGTTGTTCAGCCACTCGCTCGCCGACATGCCGTGCGTCGGATCCATCCTCATGTCGAGCGGACCGTCCTCGCGGAAGCTGAACCCGCGCGACGGGTCGTCGAGCTGCGGCGACGACACCCCCAGGTCGAGCAGCACGCCGTCGACACCGTCGACGCCGTGCCGGTCGAGAACCGATTCGAGCTCGGAGAAGCGCGCGTGCTCGACGGCGAAGCGCGCGTCGGCGTGCTCGCGCCCCCAGCACCGCGCCGCCTCGACCGCCTCCGGATCGCGATCGAGCGCGAGCAGGCGGCCGCCGGGACCGAGACGCGCGAAGATGCCCGCGCTGTGCCCGCCACGGCCGAAGGTGCCGTCCACGTACACGCCGTCGGGCCGGATCGCGAGCGCCTGCATCGTCTCCTCGAACAGGACCGGCCGGTGCCCGAGCGCATCGCGCTTGCCGTTCAACGCACTTCCTAGAACGAGAAGTTCGCGAGCGAATCGGGCATGCCGGCGGCCATCGTTTCCTTGTCTTTCTGTTCCAGTCGCTGGGCGTCCCAGACCTCGAAGTGGCTGCCCATGCCCAGCAGCATCACGTCCTTCGCGAGCCCGGCGGCCTGGCGCAGCTCGGGCGAGACGAGGATCCGGCCGGTCGCGTCCATGTCGACGTCGCACGCGCTGCCGAGCAGGATCCGCTGCCACTGGCGCGCGCTCATCGGCAGCGCCGCGATGCGCTCGCGATGGACTTCCCAGACCGGGCGCGGAAACAGCCACAGGCAGCCGTCGGGGCCGCGCGTCAGGGTCAGCCGCCCCTCGCACTGGACCGCCAGCGCGTCGCGGTGGCGCGTGGGAACGGTCAGCCGTCCCTTGGCGTCGAGCGAGAGCGCGGAACTGCCCTGGAACATGGTCGTCTGGCGTCTCGGGGCGAGGGAAAAAAAGATCGTGGATGCGGGGCGGAACCCCACAAATCACCACAAATTTGCACAAGTTCCCACTTTACCGAAAACGGATTGCCGGGGTCAAGCCGATCCCGCGGTTTTTTCAATCCGGACAAGGACTTAGCGTGGAAACTTCGAGTCGGACGCCCAGGTCGCGCGAAGCCGTTCGCAACATTGTCCAACGAAATGAGGGATCTAGGCGCGAATCTGAATGTAACTTCTCATTCAGGGCGCAGCCCGGACGGAAGGGGGAGCGGGCCTGTAGGCCGGATTCTGTCCGCCGGTCGCCCGGCTGACGGTCATTCCTCTGGGCGCCGGATCGCTCCGGCGCTCGTGCCACCTACCCGCACGCTCGGGCGGGCCGCCCTGCCCGGCGCGAACGCCGGAACGCGTGCCTATGGGGTGTTGCTCCGGGTGGGGTTTGGCGTGCCGCGCGTGTCGCCACGCGCGCGGTGAGCTCTTACCTCGCCGTTTCACCCTTGCCCGCCGGCCCGAACGCCCGTGCGAACGGCTCGCGCCGCGCGCCAGGAACGCCGCGCCGACGTCGGCGGTCTGTTCTCTGTGCCACTTTCCGTCGCCTTGCGCCTCGCGGCGCCCGGCGCCTGGCCGTTAGCCAGCACCCTGCCCGATGGAGTCCGGACCTTCCTCCGGCGGGGAAACCCCGCCGGCGACCGTCCGACCCGCTCCCGGTTCGATTGTAGACCCACCGGGGCAGGCCCGGAGCACGGCGTCGACGAGCGCGTCCACGCCGGCGGCGGGGTCGACGCGGCGTGCGCGCGGATGCCGCGCCACCCAGGGCCGCGACGATTCGCCCGCGGGCGGTGCGCTCGTGACGAGCACGCGCGCGACGGCGGCCAGCGCCTGCGCCGGCCCCGCCGGAACGCTCGGGCTGTCCGGAACGACCGCGACGTCGGCGCGGTCCAGGCCGGCGTCGGCCAGGCCCGCGAACGCCGCCGGCGCGTCGCGCGCGTCGGTGCCGAAGTCGAACAGCACGGCGCTCGCGTCGGGGTCGCCGAGCGCGGCGCCGATGCGCGCGGCCATCGGCAGCCCGCCGGCGGCGCGCACCGCGCCCGCGACGCGCACGCCGCGCGCATCGCACAGTGCGACCCGCTCGCCGCGCGACGCGAGCGCCGCCTCGAGTGCGGCGGTCACGGCCGGCTGCGTGCCCAGCAGCGCGACCACCGGGATTCGGCCGTCGTCGCCGCCGGGGAACATCGTGTCCAGCCAAAGGCCCTCGATCCATCCCGGCGGCCCGCCCATGATCATGCCCGGCGTGGCGTTGACCTCGACGATCCCGCAGGGCTGCGCCTGCCACGGGCGCGCGATGTCCGCGACGATCAGGTCGACGCCGGCGACGTCGAGCTCGAACACGCGCGCGGCCCGCTCGGCGAGCGCGCGGTTCTCGGGGTGGACGCGATCGGTCACCGGCTCGTACGTGCCGCCGCGCGAGAGGTTCGACGCGGTGCGCAGCCGCACGAGTTCGCCGGCCCCCGGGACCGAGCCCGGCACGTGCCCCTGCTGCGCGAGCACCCAGCGCGCCTCGTCGTCGATCTCGATCCTGCGCCCCTGCGGCGAGAGCGTGTCCGCGCGGCCGACGTTCGCGCGCCCGACCAGCTCGGCGATGCTCGCGTGCCCGTCGCCGACGACCCGCGCCGGCAGCGTGAGCACCGCGGCCACGCAGCGGCCGCCGATCACGAGCAGGCGCACGTGCTCGCCGGGCACGTGCTTCTCCACGAGCACCGGCCCGTGAACGCACGCCATCGCGAACGCCTCGCGCAGCGCCGCTTCGCCCGCGAGGTCGGTGAACACCGCGACGCCGTGGTCGGTGCCCACGGGCTTGACCACGACCGGCCAGCCGGTGCGGCGGGCGATCGCGAGCGCGCCGTCGACGTCGGACGCGACCGCGCCCGACGGCGCCGGCAGCCCCGCGCCGACGAGCAGCGACTTGGCGAGCGGCTTGCTCGTGGAGGCGATCGTGCCGACGTGCGACGTCGACGCGGTGAAGTGGCGCCACGCGAGGCGGCGCTTGTGCCCGTGCCCGAGCAGCAGCAGCGGCGGCGACGCGCCGGGGACGCGCCGCACGGGGATGCCGCGCGCGCGCGCCGCGTCGACGATCGGGTGCGGCGGGTGGCCGCCGGCGTCGCCCGGCCGGGCCGCGGGTGCGGCCGGCGCGCGGGCCTCGGACGGCGGCGACACGTTCACACGACGTACCCCATGTCGATCAGCGCGCCCTCGGTGTCGTAGGCGGTGCGCTGCTCGTTGGCGCCGTAGATGATGAAGTGCGCGATCGCGCCGTTCGTGCGGCTGCCCAGGAACGCGGGCAGGTTCGCGTCGACGTACGCGGCCACGTCGGGCCAGTCGGTCAGGTAGCGGTTGCCGTCGAAGTGGTCGAACTTCGGCCCCGCCGAGCGGCCCTCCCAGACGCCGTACAGGTTGTAGTGCATGAACAGCGTCGCGTCGTCCAGGTGCAGCGGCGCGAGGTCGGCCCACTTCGCCGAGTAGTACGCGGCGTCGAACCACGAATTCGGGTCGAGGTGCTGCGCCGCGCCGCTGGCGAAGTAGTCCGCGAGCGCCGTCTGCAGCGTCACCGTCGGCACCTTGTCGGGGTTCGAGAGCAGGTAGAACACGCCGTCGAACAGGAAGCCGGGGTCCTTGCCGTAATCGGGCGCCGCGGTGCGCGGCAGGTTCACGAGCTCGAAGGTCTTGTCGGAGAACTGCAGCCGGTCCATCGACGCCAGGGTGTCGCGCCCGTCGACGCCGCTCCTGTCTTCGACGACGAAGTTCTGCTTGACCTTGGAGACCGTGTACGCGCTGCGGGCGCCGTCGTAGAGCGCGGTGTCGGTGCCATCGAGCCCGGTGAGGGAGTCGTTGCCGGCGCCCCCGTAGAGGACGTTGCCGCCGGCGTCGCCGCCGAGGACGTCGTCGTGCTCGGATCCGTTCAGGTTCTCGATCGAGATCAGCACGTCGGCGCCGTCGGGTCCGCTCGCCGTGCCCAGCGCGAGGCTCGCCGTGACGCCGGAGACCGCGCTGCCGAAGTCGGCGGTGTCGACCCCCGCGCCGCCGTCGAGGGTGTCGTTGCCCTCGCGGCCGCGCAGCAGATTGTCGCCGCCGTTCCCGGTGAGCCGGTCGTCGAAGAACGAGCCCCAGGCACTCTCGATGTGCATCAGCGTGTCGTTGCCGTCGCCGCCGGTCGCGGTGCCGGCGACGAGGTTCACGACGACCGCGGACTCCGCGTTGCGGTAGTCGGCGACGTCCGTGCCGCCGGCGCCGTCGATCGTGTCGTCGCCGAGGTTGCCGCGGAACACGTTGTCCGCGTCGTCGCCGACCAGCAGGTCCGCGAAGTTCGTCGCCTGGATGCCCTCGATGTCCTGGAGCACGTCGTCGGCCGCGGCCCCCGTGAACAGGTGCGCCGCGAGGTTCGCCGTGATGGCGGCGCTCGCGTCGACGTAGCGGGCGATGTCGAGGCCGCCCCCGCCGATGATCGTGTCGACGCCGCCACCGCCCTGGAAGACGTTGTCGCCCGAGTCGCCGATCAGCATGTCGGCGTACGCCGAGCCGTATGCCCCCTCGATCCGGCGCAGCGTGTCGTAGCCGTCGAGCCCGTAGCCGAACCCGCGGACGAGGTCGACGGTGACGCCGCCCTCCGCCTCGGTGTAGTCGGCGAGGTCGATCCCGCGGCCGCCGTCGAGGATGTCGTCGCCGGTGCTGCCGCGCAGGACGTTGGTCGCGTTGTTGCCGATCAGCCAGTCGTCGAGGTTCGACCCGCGCACGTGCTCGATGTTCGCGAAGACGTCCCGGTCGGGGCTTTCCCCGTACGCGACGCCGGCGACGAGGTCGACGAACACGCCGTTGTTGACGTTGATGAAGTCCAGCCAGTCGTCGCCGGCACCGCCGTCGATCGTGTCGTTGCCCGCCCCGCCGCGGAACCAGTTCGACCCGGCGTTGCCGACGAACGTGTCGTCGAACGCCGAGCCGCGCAGGCGCTCGATCGAGATCAGCGTGTCGACGCCGTCGGCACCGCTCACGACGCCGGTCGCGAGGTTCACCTGCACCGCGCCGGTCGCGCTCGCGTAGTCGGCGAAGTCGCTGCCGTCGCCGCCGTCGAGCGTGTCGTTGCCCGCACCGCCGCGCAGGAAGTTCGTGCCGGCGTCGCCGGTGAGCGTGTCGGCGAACGCGCTGCCGATCAGCGACTCCATCGCGATCAGCGTGTCGCCGCCGTCGGGGCCGGTCACGACGCCGGTCGCGAGATTCGCCGTGACCGCGGCGCTCGCGTTCGCGTAGTTGGCGAAGTCGAAGCCGTCGCCGCCGTCGAGGGTGTCGGCGCCGAGGCCGCCTTCGAGGACGTCGTTGCCCGCGAGCCCGGTCAGCTGGTTCGCGCCCGAATTGCCGACGAGCGTGTCGCCGTTCGCGGACCCGATCGCGTTCTCGATCGACGTGAGCCGGTCGGCGCCTTCGCCGCCGCCGACGACGCCGGTGGCCAGGTTGACGTTCACGCCCGACGTGGCGTTCGCGTACGTCACGGTGTCGGCGCCGTCGCCGCCGTTGATCGTGTCGGCACCGCTGCGCCCTTCGAACGTGTTGTCCTTCGCGTCGCCGGTCAGCGTGTCGGAGAACAGGCTGCCGACGATCCCCTCGAAGTTCGACAGCGTGTCGGCGCCGTCGCCCCCGGACGCGACGCCGTTCGCGAGGTTGACGCTGACCGCGCTGGTCGCGTAGCGGTAGACGACGAGGTCGACGCCGCCGGCGCCGTCGAGCGTGTCGCTGCCCGAGAAGCCCTCGATCGAGTCGCCGCCCGCCGAGCCGACGATCGAGTCGTTCGCGCTCGACCCCAGGATCGCCTCGATGCTCAGCAGCGTGTCGTGCGAGCCGTCGGCGACGTTGACGGTGCCGGTTCCCAGGTTGGCGACGATCGCCAGCGCGGTCTGCGCGTAGCTCGCCCAGTCCGGGCCGCCGGCGCCGTCGATCGTGTCGTTGCCGCCGCGGCCGGTGAACCAGTTCAGGTTGGCGTCGCCGGTGAGGCGGTCGTCGAACTCGGAGCCGGTGACGCCGTCGATGCCGATCAGCAGGTCGGTGCCGTCGACGCTGGTCGCGCTGTTCAGCGCGAGGTCGACCGACACCGGGCCGGCGGTGCCGCGGTAGTCGGCGAGGTTGAAGCCCCCGGCGCCCTCGAGCGTGTCGTTGCCGAGCCCGCCCGTCAGCGTGTCGTCGCCGTCGCCGCCGAGGAGATAGTTGGCGCCGGCGTCCCCGGTCAGCGTGTCGGAGAACCCGGAGCCGGTCACGTACTCGATCGAGATCAGCAGGTCGGCGCCGTCGCCGCCGCTGGACGTGCCGGTCGCGAGGCTCACGGTCACCGCGGAGGGCGCGTACTCGTACGACGCGGTGTCGACCCCGCCGCCGCCGCTGATCGTGTCGTTGCCTTCCATGCCGACGAACACGTTGGAGTTGCCGTCGCCGGTCAGCGTGTCGGCGAGGTCCGACCCGAGCACCCCCTCGATCGCGATCAGCGTGTCGAAGCCGCCGCCGCCGCTGACGACGCCGGTCGCGAGGTTCACCGTCACCGGCGTGCTCGCGAAGAGGTAGCCGGCGAGGTCGAAGCCGTCGCCGCCGTCGATCGTGTCGTTGCCGGCGAGCCCCATCAGCAGGTTGTCGCCGGCGTTGCCGGTGAGCCGGTCGGAGAACGCCGAGCCCGCGAGCGCCTCGACCGAGAGCAGGACGTCGGCACCGTCGGGACCGGTGACGACCCCGGTCGCGAGGTTGGCGGTGACCGGCCCGGTGGCGGTGTCGTAGACGGCGAGGTCGAGCCCCGCGCCGCCGTAGAGGAAGTCGACGCCGGGGCCGCCGCGCAGCAGGTCGCTGCCCGCGCCGCCGAACAGGGTGTCGGCACCGTCGCCGCCGGTGAGGTCGTCGAAGCCGCCGAGCCCCTGGATCGTGTCTGAACCGGCGCTGCCGGTGAGCGTGTCGTCGTTGGACGTGCCGAGGATGAACGACATGAGGAGAGCCTCCCTGGAGGGTTCCGCTGCGCTTCGATGGAATGGACGTGGCCGGACCCGGACCCGCGCGCGCCCCGCGGCTGCATACCGCCGGGCGCGGGAAGGTCGGGCCCGCGCCTTCACTGGCCCGATCCAACTTACTACCGGCCTCGGGAGCGCGCAATGCGATTCGGCGCCTGCCGATGCGAGGGCACGACGCGGACGGGCGCCCGGGGGCTGCAGACGCCGACGCCGACGCCGACGCCGACGCCGACGCCGACGACGACGCGGACGACGACGCGGACGCCGCGCCGATGCCGACGCCGCAATCTCCGGCGGCGGCCCCGGACGGCGCGCTCAGCCGCGCGCGAGCGGAACCCGGACCGCCGCCCGGTTGTCCTCGACGTACGCGCGCACGATCGACTCGAAATCGGCGTCGGCGGTGAAGCCCATCGCGCGCGCGCGGCTCGTGTCGAAGCGGCCGGCCCAGGTGCTGACCAGCGCGATCACGCGCGGGTCGGGCGCGTGGTGAACGTGCGCGAGCGCGGCCTCGCCGCCGACCTTGCGCAGCGCGGCGAGCTCGTCGTGCATCGTCGCGACCAGCCCCGGCAGGTTCAGCGTGCGGTGCCAGCCCCAGTCGGACGCGGGCAGGTCGGCCGCGTGCAGGAACATGCGCACGACCGCGCGCGGCGACGCGATCCACATCTCGGTGGACGGGTCGACCGGCAGCACCGCGTCGACGCCCGCGAGCGGCTCGCGGATGATCCCGGACGCGAAGCCGGACGCGGCGCCGTTGGGCCGGCCGGGACGCACGACGACGGTGGGCACGCGCACGCTGCGGCCGTCGACGAATCCCTTGCGCGTGAAGTCCTGCACCAGCAGCTCGCCGATCAGCTTCTGCGTGCCGTACGAACCCTGCGGGGTCGGCGTGGTCGCGTCGGTGACGACCGCGGGCAGCGTGCCGCCGAACACGGCGATCGAGCTGGAGTAGAGCACGCGCGGCTGCGAGCCGGCGGCCCGGCACGCCTCGAGCAGGTGGCGCGTGCCGTCGAGGTTCACGCGCATGCCGAGGTCGAAGTCGGCCTCCGCGGTGCCGCTGACGACCGCCGCGAGGTGGACGACGAGCCGCGTGTCGCGGTCGACCAGCGCCGCGAGCGCCGAAGGATCGGCGATGTTGCCGGCGACGTTGGCGACGCGCGGGTCCGAGATCGCGCCCTCGACCTGGTCGAAGCAGACGATGCGATCGAACGCGTGCTCGACGCCGTCCAGGCGCACGCGGGCGCGATCGAGCAGCGCGCGGACGAGCTGCTGGCCGAGAAAGCCCGCCCCGCCGGTGATGAGGATCTTCACGTCGATGTCTCCAGGTGTGCCCGCCGTCAGGGGCCCGCGCGCGGCGAATCGGGCTGGCGGCGCGGCGCGGGTTGCGGCGCCCGCCCGCCCGCACGCCGGGCGCGGCCGGGGCGGAAGACGCGGACGTCATCATAGAACGCCGGGTCGGCGTTGCCCGGCCACCAGCCGGGAACGCCCAGCACCGGCAGCGGCGTGAAGCGTTCGGGGCGCAGGCTGGCCTCGTCGAGGCTCGCCGCCGCGAGCGCGTCGAGGCGCGCGGCGAGCGCGGGTTCGAGCCCCGCCCCCAGCGGCGCGTCGCGCAGCGCGCGGACGATCGCGGCGGCCTCGCCGCCCTCGAGCACCCACGCGTGCGCGCACACGCCCTTGAACGGTGCGCGCAGCTTGTCCATCAGCGCGTGGCCGAAGCCGAGGACGGCCATCCCGTCGGCGAACTCGGCGCGGCGCGCGACGAAGAGCGCGCGCCAGTCGAACGCGCGCAGCGCGGCGGCGGCGCGCGCATCGGCGCAGGGCACGAGCACCGCGTTCTCGTCGAACAGCGTCGCGGCGTCGCGAACGCCGCCGCGGCGAGCACCGACGCCGTCGGTCTCGATGCGCCGCGCCTGCAGCCGGTTCAGCCGCGCCTTCGTGCGCGGGAACGCGAGCCAGACCAGCGCGTTGAAGAAGTCGTGCCACGCGCCGGCGGCGTCGGCGCGGGTGGGCACCTCGCCGGTGCGCCAGATGTGCGCCTCGTACGCGTCGGCGTGCACGCCGCGGGCGTCGACGAAGCGGATCGGGTGCCCGTCCTCGTTGACGATCCCGCGCTCGGCCGCCAGCGCCGACAGGCGCGCCGCGCACGCGTCCCAGCGACCGGCGAGCGCGGCGTCGCCGACCTCGGCCAGGCCGCGCCGTACGGGCGCGAGCCAGGGGCCGCCCCAGCGCGTCGCCGGGGCGGGGGACGTGGCGGTCGACGCGGCGGGCAGCGCGGCGGGCAGCGCGGCGGGCGTCACGTCGGGCGTCACGTCGGGCGTCACGTCGGGCGTCACGTCGGGCGTCACGTCGGGCGTCACGTCGGGCATCGCGGGCGGGTTCGCCGCGGTCACGACGGTCTGCGCCGGCACGCTCTCAGGGGCGCGGCGCGACGAGGCGCCACGCCAGCGTCTCGCCCGCGCCGAGCGGGACGATCGCGTCGCCGGGGAACGGCAGCGACTCGGGGATCGTCCACGGCGCGCGCTCGAGCGTCACCGTGCCGGCGTTGACCGGCAGCCCGTAGAACGCCGGCCCGTGCCGGCTCGCGAAGCCCTCGAGCCGGTCGAGCGCACCGGCGAGCTCGAACGCGGCCGCGTACAGCTCGAGCGCGTGCGGAGCGGTGTAGCAGCCGGCGCACGCCGCGGCGTGCTCCTTCAGGCGCTGCGCGTGCGGCGCGCTGTCGGTGCCGAGGAAGAAGCGCGGGTTGCCGCCGGTGGCGGCCTCGACGAGCGCGAGCCGGTGCGTCTCGCGCTTGAGCACCGGCAGGCAGTACCAGTGCGGGCGCAGGCCGCCGGTGAAGATCGCGTTGCGGTTCCACAGCAGGTGGTGCGCGGTGATCGTCGCGCCGATGCCGTCGGCGGCGTCGCGCACGTAGTGGGCCGCCTCGCGCGTCGTGATGTGCTCGAACACGATCCGCAGCGCGGGGAAGTCGCGCCGCAGCGGGACCATCACGCGGTCGACGAACGCCTGCTCGCGGTCGAACACGTCGACCGAGGGGTCGGTGACTTCGCCGTGCACGAGCAGCGGCAGCCCGGCGGCCTGCATCGCTTCGAGCGCTCGGGCCACGCGCGCGACGTCGGTCACGCCGGCGTCGGAGTTCGTCGTCGCGCCCGCGGGGTAGAGCTTGACCGCGTGCACGAAGCCGCTCGCCTTCGCGGCGCGGATCTCGTCGGGCGTCGTGTTGTCGGTCAGGTAGAGCGTCATCAGCGGCTCGAAGACGCTGCCGGCCGGCAGCGCCGCCAGGATGCGCTCGCGGTAGGCCGCCGCCTGAGCCACCGTGGTCACCGGCGGCTTGAGGTTGGGCATGACGATCGCGCGCGCGAACTGCGCCGCACTCGCGCCGACGACGGCGGCGAGCGCGTCGCCGTCGCGCAGGTGGAGGTGCCAGTCGTCGGGCCGCGTGAGTGTCAGTCTGTCCATCGGAGCGTGGTCGTGGGCGTGGTTCGGCGGGTCGGCGAGCGCGGCGTCAGCGCGGCGCCAGCAGGATCACCCGGTAGTCGTTGACGTTGGTGCGCGTGGGCCCGGTGACGACGAGGTCGCCGAGCGCGCCGAAGAAGCCGTAGCCGTCGTTGTCGTCGAGGCGCCGGCGGGCGTCCAGGCCCGCGGCCGCGGCGCGCGCGAGGGTGTCCGGCGCGAGCACGGCGCCGGCGTTGTCCTCGCTGCCGTCGATGCCGTCGGTGTCGGCGGCGAGCGCCCACGCGTTCGCGACGCCGTCGAGCTCGCGCGCGAGCGCGAGCAGGAACTCGGTGCAGCGTCCGCCGCGGCCCCTGCCGCGCAGCGTCACCGTGCACTCGCCGCCCGAGACCAGCGCGACCGGGCGCGCGAACGGCGCGCCGTGGCGGTCGATCTCGCGCGCGATCGCGCCCAGCACCTGGGCGACGTCGCGCGCCTCGCCGGTGATCGTGTCGCCGAGCACCACCGCGCGCACGCCGGCGGCGTCGAACACGCGCGCGCCGGCCTCGAGGCTCGCGTGGGCGGTCGCGATCATGCGCTGCTCGACGCGCGCGAAGACCGCGTCGCCCGGCTTCGGCGTCTCGTCGACGCCGCCGGCGGCGCCGCGGCGCAGGTGCGCGTCGACGCCGGGCGGCGCGGCGATGTCCCAGCGCGCGAGGACGTCGAGCGCGTCGCGGTAGGTGCTCGGGTCCGGCGCGCAGGGGCCGGACGCGATCGCCGAGAGGTCGTCGCCGGCGACGTCCGAGACCACCAGCGCCAGCACCCGCGCGCGCGTGGCCTGCGCGAGCCGCCCGCCCTGGATGCGCGACAGGTGCTTGCGCACCACGTTCATCTCCTGGATCGGCGCGCCGCTCGCGAGCATCGCGCGCGTCACCGCCTTGAGCTCGGCCATCGGCACTCCGTCGACGGGCAGGCTGAGCAGGCTCGAGCCGCCCCCCGAGACCAGCGCGAGCAGCAGGTCGTCGGGACCGAGCCCGGCCGCGAGCGACAGGATCTCGGCGGCCGCGTGCTCGCCCGCCTCGTCGGGCACCGGGTGGCCGGCCTCGACGACGCGGATGCGCTCGCAGGGCAGGCCGTGCGCGTAACGGGTGATCACGACGCCCTCGAGCGGCGCGTCGGCCGGCCAGTGGCGCTCGACCGCGAGCGCCATGCTCGCGGCGGCCTTGCCCGCGCCGACGACGACCGTGCGCCGCAGCCGCGCGATCGCGTCGCGCGCAGGCAGGTGCGGCGCGAGCACCTCGAGCGGATCGGCCGCGGCGACCGCGGCCCGGAAGCTCTCGAGCAGCAGCCGGCGGGGATCCGCGACGCAAGCGCCCGCGCTCATCGCCGGAAGATGCCGCGCAGCACGTCGACCGGGTTCACGCCGCCGGGCAGGATCCCGCCGCCGCCGCGATCCTGCGACGGTGCCTCGCCCTGTGCCGGCGCCTCGCCCTGCGACGCGGTGCCGCCGGGGGCCTCCTGCGCGCCGCGCCCGCGCGGCGCGTCGTCGGAGGCGCCGCCACGGCCGTCCGACATCCCGACCATCGCCATCCCGGTCGACTTCTCGCGCACGCGCGCCGCCCAGATCGGCTCCCACGGCACCTTCGGGTCGTCGGGGCGCGGCGGGTGCACGAGGTTGAGCTCCTGCCCGTACGCGATCATCCGCACCATCGCGCCCTGCACGCCCTCGAAGATCCCCGCCGGGATCGCGCACTTCAGCGTCGACGCCGGCATCAGCACGCGCTCGCCGACCCAGCGGTCGACGAGGTTGTTCGGGAGGTAGTCGAACAGCCCGAAGCCGGTCTCGGCGCTCTCGCTCGACGTCCAGATGATCGTCTCGGCGCCGCCCTTGGAGCCCATCGCCTGCGCGAAGAACGCGCGCGCGGTGGGCACCGGCCGCCACTCGACGCCGACGCTCGCCGACGGCGCCCCCGTCAGCGTGATGTCGAGCGGCGCCATGAAGTCCTGGTTCGCGCCGAGCGTGAAGCGGATGTCGGGGACGCCGTCACCGGAGACCTGGTGCGCGCCGACCAGCGACGCGTCCTGCGGCACGCGGCGCGGGTCGGTGGGATTGGGCCAGACGCTGCGGCCGGCCGCGCGCGCGGCGCCGCGGTCCGGCGCGCCGCGCGAGGAGAGCGCCTTGCCGAACTCCGCCGGGCTCATCGTCGCGGTGTCGATCACGCGCGGCTGGCCGGGGCGCACCGTCTCGCCGCAACCCCAGTACATCAGCATCCGCGCGCGCGGCTTCTCGACCGGCTCGCCCGGCTCGCGATCGACCGGCCGGCCGGACTCGGACGCCACCGCGCGCGGCGGCACCAGCGGCAGCGGCGCGTCGAAGCGCGCCGGCGGGGGTGTGCCGTGCCGGCCGTCGGCCCCCTGCGGCTTGTTGCGCGTGTAGAGGCCGAGATCGAGCGTCTTGCCGGTGCCGCCGAAGCCGGCGGCGCCGCCCGGGCCGCCGCCCATGCCCCCCATCCCGCCCATCAGGCCCCCGAGCAGCCCGCCGCCGCCCGCGCCGCGCATGCCGGGAATCGACATGTTGCCGGTCGCGACGTCCATCCAGTACTGGGCGATCGGCGGCTTCGCCGGGGCGGGGGCCTGCGCCCACGCCGCGCCCGCCGCCAGCACCAGCACGCCCGCCGCGCCGCGACCGATCGACCTCGAGTGATTGCCTTTCATCGCCGACCTCCTCCACCGCGCCCGGGCCCGGGCGCGCGTGCCTCGAAAAAACGAACGCGGACGCCGCCGCCGGCCCCCGCGTCCTCGAAACCGCCGGCGCGGGCCCGCGCCCGCGCGTGCCGGCCGCGCGGATCAGTCCGCGTACACGCCCGCCTTCCGGATCACCGGCGACCAGCGCGCGATCTCGGCCGCCAGGTGCTTCTGCAGCGCCTCCGGCGTCGCCTTGTCGAGCGGAACCATCTCGGCGCCGAGTTCGGAGAAGCGCCTGACGACGCCCGGATCCTTGAGCGCGCTCTGCAGCGCCGCGACCAGCTTGTCGAGCACCGGCTTGGGCGTGCCCTTGGGCGCGTACATCGCGTGCCAGATGCCGACCGAGAAGCCCGGCAGCCCCGCCTCGCTCATCGTCGGCAGGTCCTTGAGCGTCTCGATGCGCTTCGGGCTCGTGATCGCGATCGCCTTGACCTTGCCGGCGCGGATCTGCTGCGTCGTGTTCGTCGTCTGGTCGCAGAGCATGTCGACCTGCCCGCCCATCAGGTCGGTCATCGCCGGCGCGGTGCCCTTGTACGGGACCGTCGTGAGGTCGGTCTCGATCGCGCTCATGAACAACAGGCCGCACAGGTGCGACGCGGCGCCGAGCCCGGCGTTCGCGAAGGATACCTTCGACGCGTTCGCCTTCAGGTAGGCGATCAGCTCCTTGAGGTTGCTCGGGGGGAGTCCGTTCTTCACCAGCAGGGTCATCGGCACCTCGTTGATCAGGCCGATGTACTCGAAGTCCTTGAGCGGGTCGAACTGCAGCCTCCGGTACAGCGCCGGCGCGGTCGACATCCCGATGTGGTGGATCAGCAGCGTGTAGCCGTCGGGCGCGGCCTTCGCGACCTTGGTGACACCGATCGTGCCGCCCGCACCGCCGAGGTTCTCGACGACGATCGCCGAGCCGGGCAGCGCGCGGTGCATCGCCTCGGCCATCGAGCGGGCGACGGTGTCGGTGGGGCCGCCGGCCGCGAACGGCACGACGATCGAGATGGGGCGTGACGGATAGGGCTGGGACTGCGCGAGCGCGCCGCCCGTTGCAAGGGTCGCGGCCGCGGCCGCGGCCAGAACACGCAGGGATCGGAACGGGTTCATGGGAAGTCTCCTTGTCTCGTTTCGAATCGCGAAACCCGCAGACTCTGGAACGTATCCGGTCCGTTTGTCGATGACAATTATCGGCCGCCCAGCGCCGACTCGACGGCGCGCCCGACGTCGGCGGTGTTCGCGCTGCCCCCCATGTCCGGCGTGCGCGGCCCGTTCGCGGTCACCTGCTCGATCGCGGCCAGGATCGCGTCGTGCGCCTGCGGGTAGCCCAGGTGCTGCAGCATCATCGCGCCGCACCAGATCTGTCCGATGGGGTTGGCGATGCCCTTGCCGGCGATGTCGGGCGCCGAGCCGTGCACCGGCTCGAACAGCGACGGGAAGCGCCGCTCCGGATTGATGTTCGCCGACGGCGCGATGCCGATCGTGCCGGTGCACGCCGGGCCGAGGTCCGACAGGATGTCGCCGAACAGGTTCGACGCGACGACCACGTCGAACCAGTGCGGGTTGCGCACGAAGTGCGCGGTGAGGATGTCGATGTGGAACTTGTCGGTGCGCACCTGCGGATAGTCCTTCGCCATCTCGGCGACGCGCTCGTCCCAGTACGGCATCGAGATGAAGATGCCGTTCGACTTCGTCGCCGACGTCAGGTGCTTCTTCGGCCGGCTCGCCGCGAGCTCGTACGCGTAGCGCAGCACGCGGTCGACGCCGGTGCGCGTGAAGATCGACTCCTGCAGCACGATCTCGCGATCCGTTCCCGCGAACATCTTGCCGCCCACCGACGAGTACTCGCCTTCGGTGTTCTCGCGCACCACGTAGAAGTCGATGTCGCCGGGCTTCCTGTTCGCGAGCGGGCTGGGCACGCCCGGCATCAGCCGCACCGGGCGCAGGTTGATGTACTGGTCGAACTCGCGCCGGAACAGCAGCAGCGAGCCCCACAGCGAGATGTGATCGGGCACCGTCGCCGGCCAGCCGACCGCGCCGTAGTAGATCGCGTCGTGCGTGCCGATGCGGTCCTTCCAGTCGTCGGGCATCATCTTGCCGTGCTTCGCGTAGTAGTCGCAGCTCGCGAAGTCGAAGTGGTCGTACGCGAGGTCGATGCCGAACTTGCGCGCCGCCGCGTCGAGCACGCGAACGCCCTCGGGCATCACTTCCTTGCCGATCCCGTCGCCGGGAATCACCGCGATCCTGTGCTTGCTCATGTCGTCTCCGTGGGGTCGGGGGCGAGGAAGCGCTCGAGCTCGGCGGCGAGCGCGTCGGGCGCTTCCTCGGGGATGTAGTGGCCGCAGTCGAGCGCGTGCCCGCGGACGTCGTCGGCGGCGTCGCGCCAGAGCGCGAGCGCGTCGAAGCAGCGCTCGATCACGCCGTGGCGGCCCCACAGCACGAGCAGCGGGGCCTGAACCCGGCGCCCGGCCGCGCGGTCGGCGCGGTCGTGCTCGAGGTCGATCGTGGCGGCGGCACGGTAGTCCTCGCAGATCGCGCGCACGGTGTCGGGGTCGCGCAGGCAGCGCAGGTACTCGGACCACGCGCCGGGCGCGAAGGGTGCCAGGCCGGCGCTGCGCCCGCCCATCAGGCTCTTCAGCCAGAACTCGGGGTCGGCGCCGATCAGCCGCTCGGGGAACGGCGCCGGCTGGATCAGCAGGAACCAGTGCCAGTAGGCGGACGCGAACGTCATGTCGGTACGCTCGTACATCGCGAGCGTCGGCGCGATGTCGAGCAGCGCCAGGCGGCGCACCGCGGACGGGTGGTCGAGCGCGAGCCGGTGCGCGACCCGGGCGCCCCGGTCGTGGCCGACGAGGTCGAAGCGCTCGAATCCGAGCGCGCGCATCAGTCCGACCTGATCGGCGGCCATCGCGCGCTTGGCGTACGCGGCGTGCGACGCGTCCGACGGCGGCTTGCCGGCGTCGCCGTAGCCGCGCAGGTCGCTCGCGACGACCGTGTAGCGGCGCGCCAGGCGCGGCGCGACGCGGTGCCAGATCGCGTGCGTCTGCGGGTGCCCGTGCAGCAGCAGCAGCGCCGGGCCGTGCCCGCCCCTGACCCAGGGAATGCGCACGCCGCCGACGACGGTCTCGCCGCGCTCGAAGTCCGGGAACATAATGCGCATTGTATTGCGCCGGCACGCCGTGCCGCGCCGGATGCGGCCCGGTCAACCGCGAGGCGCCGCGCCTCGTTTCGGACCGCAGGGAGGTCCGCCATGCTCGTTCCCCGTCTCGCGTCCTGGCTCGTCGCCGCGGCCCTGCTGTCGCTCGGCGGCTGTGCCGCCTACGTGCCGTACGATCCCCAGGGCGGCGCCTGGAGCGGGCCCGGCGCCGGCGTCGCGGCGCAGGCGCCCGCGGCGCCGCTGCCCGGCCTGACCGTCCAGGCGCTGCTGCAGATGCTCGCCGCCGGCCGGCCCCAGGCCGAGATCGCCGCCGACCTCCACGCGCAGGGGCTGCGCACGGCGCTCGCGCCGGCGGACATCGACGTGCTGCTCGCGGCGGGCGCCCAGCCCGACCTGATCATCGCCGCGCAGGGTGCGCCCACGTACGCGCCGGCGTCGGTCGTCTCCGGCGACGTCGGCGTGCTCGCCGCCGCGGGCGGCGTCCCGGCGTACACCGCGTCGCCCGCCTATTCCTGGTTCCCGTTCGGCGTCGGGATCGGGCTGGGGTGGGTGAGCCGCGCCCCGCTCCACGGGCCGCGCATCGCGCCGCCTCGCCCGGGCGGGCACGGATTCTCCCCCGGCCCGCGCGGCGGCGTGTCGCGCGGGTTCTCCGGCGGATACCGGGGGTTCTCGGGAGGCTTCCGGGGCCGGCGCTAGCCCGGATATTTCACCGGCCCGCATAGAAATGGGTCGGCGCATTCATGGATTCATCCGTTGAAACAGGTGCTTAGGCCGTTTCGACCAACGAATTCAGAGGAGATGCGCCGATGCCAGATTGTACCGATGCGAAGGTGGAGTTTGGGCGGATCGGCCGGCGAGTGATCGAGGCCGATTTCGACGGCGGTCGGCTGGGCAGTGACGGCGGCGTGATGTTGCTGCGCCAGCTCGACGAGCGGCTGGGCCTGACGCGGGCCGCGGCCGCGGCGCTGGGCGATGTGCGCAATCCGATGCAGATCACGCATGAGCTGCGCGACCTGCTTGCGCAACGCGTGTACGCGATGTGCTGCGGCTACGAGGATCTGAACGACCACGCGGCGCTGCGCGAAGACATGCTGATGCAGACGGCGGTGGGCGTGAACGACACGATGGCTTCGGCGCCCACGCTGTGCCGGCTGGAGAACCGGGCCTCGCGCGCTCAAGCGCTCGCGCTGCACGGGGTGCTGCTCGATCAGTTCATCGGGTCGTACGCGTCGGCGCCCGAGCACATCGTGCTCGACATCGACGCCTCGGACGTGCCCTTGCACGGCGAGCAGCAGCGCCGCGAGTTCCACGCGTACTACGACCATCACTGCTACCTGCCGTTGTACGTGTTCTGCGGCCAGGCGATGCTGGCGTGCTACCTGCGTAACAGCAAGATCGATGGGGCCAAGCACGCGGGGGCGGTGATCCGGCTGCTGGTCAATCGTATCCGGCGCAGTTGGCCCGAGGTGCGGATCGTGGTGCGGGGCGACTCGGGGTTCTGCCGCCAGCCGCTGATCCGCTGGTGCGAGCGAGCCGGCGTGGGCTACGTGGTCGGGCTGGCGCGCAACAGCCGCCTGGAGGCCCAGGTCGCGATGGTGCAGATGGCCATGCGCGAGGCCTACGAGCGCAGCGGCGTGAAGCAGCGCGAGATCGGCGAGTTCACCTACGCGGCCGACACCTGGGATCGCGAGCGGCGCGTGGTCACGCGCCTGGAGTACGGCGAGCAAGGGGTCAATCCGCGCTTCGTAGTGACCAACCTCGAAGAGCGTGCCGAAGAACTCTACGACGAGATCTACTGCGCGCGCGGCGAGGCCGAGAACCGGATCAAGGAGGCGCAGCTCGATCTGTTCGGCACGCGCGCCAGCTGCCACCGATTCGCCGCCAACCAGATGCGGCTGCTGTTGGCGGGGCTGGCCTACACGCTGATGACGCGGCTGCGGGCGACCGCGCTGCACGGCACCGAGCTGGCCGCCTGCAGCGCCGCGACAATCCGCGTGCGCCTGCTCAAGATCGGCGCGCAGATCTGGCGCAACACGCGACGCATCCGACTGGCGCTGGCCTCGCACCACCCGATGCGCGAGGTCTATCGCCTGGCCGCGCAGCGGCTCGCCGCGATCCCGTAGAACCCGCCCAGTGCTGTCCCCGGCACGTTGACAAACAACGGGGGTAAGGGGGAACTATGTCCGCAGGGCGACGAAAACGGCCGGCAGTGAACCTGCGCTGCCCAAGCTACGTCGTCACCGAACCTCGTTGCTCGAAAAATGAGCAGCAGCGAGGCCCGGTGAAATATCCGGGCTAGCCGGGGCGCCCGTCCGCCGGGGCCGTCCGGCCACCGAGACGCCGGGCCACCGAGACGCCGCGGCCGCCCGCGCCCCGGGCCGCCCCCCCCGCGGCCGCCGCGGGCCCGCGGGTCAGTGCGTCGACAGGATCTTGGAGAGGAACTCCTGCGCCCGCGGCCCGCGCGGGGTGCCGAAGAACTCGTCCTTCGTGCAGTCCTCGACGATCCGGCCCTGGTCCATGAAGATGACCCGGTCGGAGACCTTGCGCGCGAAGCCCATCTCGTGCGTGACGACCATCATCGTCATGCCCTCCTTCGCGAGCGCGACCATGACGTCGAGCACCTCGTTGACCATTTCGGGGTCCAGCGCCGACGTCGGCTCGTCGAAGAGCATCGCGACCGGGTCCATCGCGAGCGCGCGCGCGATCGCGACGCGCTGCTGCTGGCCGCCCGACAGCTGGCCGGGGAACTTGTGAGCCTGCTCCGTCAGGCCGACGCGCTCGAGCAGCTTCATGCCCTTGGCCAGCGCCTCGTCGCTGCTGCGCCCGAGCACGCGCGTCTGGCCGAGCGTGAGGTTCTCGGTGATCGACAGGTGCGGGAACAGCTCGAAGTGCTGGAACACCATGCCGATGTGCGAGCGCAGCTTCGGCAGGTTCGTCTCCTTGGCGCCGACCGAGGTGCCGTTGAAGATGACCTCGCCCTTCTGGAACGGCTCCAGGCCGTTGGCGCACTTGATCAGCGTCGACTTGCCCGATCCGGACGGGCCGCACACGACGACGACCTCGCCCTTCTCGATCGACGTGGAGCAGTCGGCCAGCACCTGGAAGCTGCCGTACCACTTGCTGACGTTCCTGAATTCGATGATGGCCATGTCCTGGATCTCCGGAAATTCGCCGCCGCGATCAGCGGATGATCGCGATCCGCTTCTGCAGGCGCTCGACCCCGTACGACAGCAGCGAGCACAGCACGAAGTAGACGATCGCGACGAACAGGTACATCTCGACGATCCGGCTGTCGCGCTGCGCGATCTTGCCCGCGGCGCCGACGAAGTCGGTGACGTTGAGCAGCGACACCAGCGACACGTCCTGGAACAGGATGATCGTCTGCGTGAGCAGCACCGGCAGCATGTTGCGGAACGCCTGCGGCAGCACGATCAGGCGCATCGCCTGCCAGTAGTCCAGTCCGATCGCGAACGCCGCGCCCACCTGCCCCTTCGAGATGCTCTGGATGCCCGCGCGCATGATCTCGCAGTAGTACGCGGCCTGGAACATGATGAACGTGACGTACGCCGAGCGCTCGGCGCCGATCTGCGGCGGGCGCTCGGCGCCCGTGATCGCCTGCAGGATCACCGGCACCAGGAAGTAGAACCAGAAGATCACCAGCAGCAGCGGGATCGAGCGCATCAGGTTCACGTAGCCCGACGAGACCAGCGCGACCGCGCGGTTCGACGACAGCCGCGCCATCGCGAGCAGCGTGCCGAAGATCGTCCCGCCGATCGCCGACACGAGCGTGAGCTGCAGCGTGTACTGCAGCCCTTCGAGCAGGTACGGCCAGGTGCGGCCGATGACGTCGAATTCGAGGCCTTGCATCACTTGCCTCCGGTGATGTAGCCGGGCACCGCGACGCGGCGCTCGACCCACGCCATCACGCGGTTCGCGGTCAGCGCGACCAGCGTGTAGATCAGGGTCGCGGCGCCGAAGGCCTCGAAGTACCGGAACGTCATCTCGCCCATCTCGCGCGTGCGGAAGAAGAGCTCGGTCAGGCCGATCGAGTACGCGACCGCGGTGTTCTTGAACAGGTTCATCGACTCCGAGGTCAGCGTCGGGATCACGATCCGGTACGCCATCGGCAGCAGCACGAAGCGGTAGGTCTGAGCCTCGGTGAGCCCGATCGCGTAGCCGGCCGCGCGCTGGCCGCGCGGCAGCGAGAGGATCCCGGAGCGCACCTGCTCGCTGATCCGCGCCGACGTGAACAGGCCCAGGCAGACCACGGCGGTGATGAACTGGTAGTCGGTCGGGTCGATCGACGTGACCCAGCGCTTCAGGGGCGGGATCAGCCCCGGCACGACGAAGTACCAGACGAAGAACTGCACGATCAGCGGGATGTTGCGGAACAGCTCGACGTAGCCGTTGCCGATCCGAACCAGCCAGACCTTGCTGGTGGTGCGCGCCACGCCCAGCAGCGAGCCGATGACGAACGCGATCACGCCCGACAGCAGCGCCGTCGAGACCGTCCAGCCGAGCCCGCTCGCCAGCGACTGCCACCAGGTGCTGTCGCCGTCCGCGGTGAGCTCGAGAAAGATGCCGAGGTTCATCGGGGTGCGCCTCCGTCTTGGGCCGGCCCGGCCGCCGCGCCGCGTCGGCGCGCCGGGCGCGCCGTCCGCCGCCGCTCGAAAAAAAAGCCGGCGTGTCGCAGCCGGCTTCGTGACTGGGGAACGGGCGCGCTCAAACGCCCTTGTCGTTCGGGTTCTTGAACGCGTCCCGGATCGGCTGCGTCTGCGGGAAGTTCAGGTTGATGCCCTTGGGCGGGATCGGGCTCGTGAACCACTTCGCGTAGATCTTGTCGATCTCGCCGGACTTCATCACCGCGCCCAGCGTCTTGTCGACGAGCGCCTTGAACTGGGTGTCGTCCTTGCGCAGCATCAGGCCGTACGGCTCCTGGCGCAGCGACTCGGGCAGGATCTTGTAGTCGGCGGGCGACTTCGAGTTCGCGATCTGGCCGGCGAGCAGGATGTCGTCCATCACGAACGCCACCGCGCGGTCGTCGGCCATCAGCAGGAACGACTCGGCGTGGTCCTTGCCGTAGATCTCCTTGACGTCGACGCTCTTGGTCTTCTCGTACGCCTTGAGCAGCGGCACCGAGGTGGTGCCCGAGGTGGTCGAGATGTTCTTGCCGTTGAGCTCGGCCAGGGAGTTGATCCCCGAGTTCTTCTTCACGGCGGCGGTCACGTTGATCACGAAGTACGTCGGCCCGAACCAGACCTGCTGCTGGCGCTGGACCGAGTTCGTCGTCGAGCCGCACTCCATGTCGATGGTGCCGTTCTGCAGCAGCGGGATGCGGTTGCTCGACGTGACCGGCTGCAGCGCGACCTTCAGGTTCGGCAGCTTCAGCTCGGCCTTGACCGCGTCGACGACCTTCATGCACAGGTCCATCGCGTAGCCGATCGGCTGCTGCTTGTCGTCGAGGTACGAGAACGGGATCGAGGACTCGCGGTGGCCGACGGTGATCGTGCCGGTCTCCTTGATCTTCTTCAGCGTGCCGGTCAGGTCCTGGGCGCCGGCGCCCGCGGCCAGGCCGGCCAGCGCGAATGCGACGGCGAGCGTGTGGAATTTCATCGGGATCTCCTGGACATCGATGCCGCGAAGTATAAAGAAATCGCGACCCCCCGTCGTCGAGGGTCTACCCTCGGGCGGCATGCAAGTCGCGTGCCGGCGGCTTGCCGGGGCGCGCGTGCACGGCGCGTGCGCGCCGTGCCCCGTCCGGGGGCGGGCTCACGCCGGCGCGGTGCTGACCTGCGCGTCCCACATCCGCGCGTAGGCGCCGCCGCGCGCGAGCAGCTCCGCGTGCGTGCCCGACTCGACGACGCGCCCGCGCTCGAGCACCAGGATGTTGTCGGCGTCGACGATCGTCGAGAGCCGGTGGGCGATCACCAGCGTGGTGCGGCCGGCCATCACGCGCCCGAGCGCCTCCTGGATCGCCTGCTCGTTGCGGGTGTCGAGCGCGGAGGTCGCCTCGTCGAGGATCAGGATCGGCGGGTCCTTGAGCAGCATGCGCGCGATCGCGACGCGCTGCTTCTCGCCGCCGGAGAGCTTCAGGCCGCGCTCGCCCACCGGGGAATCGTAGCCGGCCGGCAGCGAGCCGATGAAGTCGTGCAGCTGCGCGGCGCGGCACGCGGCCTCGACCTCCTCGTCGGTGGCGCCGGGGCGCCCGTACGCGATGTTGTAGCGGATCGTGTCGTTGAAGAGCACCGTGTCCTGCGGGACGATGCCCACGGCGGCGCGCAGGCTCGCCTGCGTGACCGAGCGCAGGTCGTGGCCGTCGATGAGGATGCGCCCGCCGGTCACGTCGTAGAAGCGGAACAGCAGCCGCGACAGCGTCGACTTGCCCGCGCCGCTCGCGCCGACGACCGCGGTGGTCGTCCCGGGCTGCATCGTGAAGCTGACCGAGTGCAGGATCTCGCGCTCGCGCTCGTAGGCGAACGAGACCTGGTCGAAGCGCACCTGCGGGCCGCGCGCGGCGCGCTCGCGCCCGCCCGGCCCCGCGTGCGCGCCGCCGGGCAGCGCGATCGCGTCGGGCGCGTCGGCGATCTCGCGGTTGGCGTCGAGCAGCGAGAACATCTTCTCCAGGTCGGTCAGGCTCTGCTTGATCTCGCGGTAGAGCACGCCGAGGAAGTTCAGCGGGATGTAGAGCTGGATCATGAAGCCGTTGACCAGCACCAGGTCGCCGAGCGTCATCCGCCCCTCGACGACCCCGAGCGTGGCGCGCCACACCATCAGCGTCACCGCGCACGCGATGATCAGCGACTGCCCGGAGTTCAGCAGCGTGAGCGAGGTCTGGCTCTTCAGGCGCGCGCGCTCGTAGCGCTGCAGCGTCTCGTCGTAGCGGCGCGCCTCGAAGGCCTCGTTGCCGAAGTACTTGACGGTCTCGTAGTTCAGCAGGGAATCGATCGCGCGCGTGTTCGCGCGCGAGTCGAGCTCGTTCATCTCGCGCCGGTGGTGCGTGCGCCACTCGGTGACCCTGACCGTGAAGACGACGTACACCGCGAGCGCGCACACCGTGATGCCGGCGAACCAGGGGTCGTAGTGCACGAACAGGTAGCCGAGCACGAGCGAGATCTCGACCAGCGTCGGCAGGATGCTGTAGAGCGTGTACGACACCAGCGACGAGATCCCGCGCGTGCCGCGCTCGATGTCGCGGGTGAGCCCGCCGGTCTGGCGCTCGAGGTGGAAGCGCATCGACAGCGCGTGCAGGTGGCGGAACACCTGCAGCGCGACCGTGCGCACCGCGCTCTCGGTGACCTTGGCGAAGATCAGCTCGCGCAGCTCGGTCAGCAGCGTCGTCGACAGGCGCAGCGCGCCGTACGCGAGCACCAGCCCGAGCGGCACCGCGAGCGCGGCCGCCGGAGCCGACGACGGCGTCAGCGCGTCGACGATGCCCTTGAGCAGCACCGGCACGCCGACGTTGGCCGCCTTCGCGGCCACCAGGCAGCCGAGCGCGACCACCACGCGCACCCGGTACGCCCACAGGTACGGCAGCAGCATCCGGATCGTCTGCCAGTCGGTGCGGCGGGTGCGCGCGGGCGCGGCGCGCGCGCCGGCGGGCGACGCGGGTTCGAACGAGGACGGCAGGGCTCGGCGCATCCGCCCTATGCTAGCAGCCGGGCTCCGGTGTCGCCGGCGCGGGGCTCGAGAGCTTCTCCCACTCGCGCCACTGGCGCGGCCAGCGGCGCAGGTACGGCAGGTGCGCGTCGGCGAACGCCTGCGCCGCGCGCGCGATCGCGTCGGGACGCGCGCCGCGCGCGAGCGGGATCGGCGCCTCGGCCTCGACGCGGAGGCGCCGCGTCGCGGGGTCGCGCACGACGAAGACCGGTATCAGCGGCGCGCCCGCGACCGCGGCCAGGCGCGGCGCGCCGATCGACAGCGGCCACCCGGCGCCGCCGACGTCGACGCGCGCGAGCCGCTGCCCCTCCCACGCCCCGGCCGTGATCGACACGAAGCGGTTCTCGCGCAGCGCCCGGCGCGCCTCGTGCATGCTCGCCGCCGGATCCGCGCGATCGAACACGATGCGGCGCGCGAGGTAGCGTCGCTCGGCGCCGGTGCGGATCGGGTTCAGCGCCCGGATCCCGAAGCGGGACTTCGAGAACCCGTGCTCCGGGCGGCTGACGTGCTCGACCTCGAAGCCGGCGCGGGCGATCGCCATCTTGCCGGCGAGCGCGTTGAAGCCGAAGTGCGCGACCCACAGCACCGCGCCGGCTCCCGCCGAGCGCGCGCGCTCCAGGTGCTCGGCGCCCGCGAGTTCGAGCGCGGGCGCCCAGCCCGCGATCCGCTCGCGCAGCACCTGCAGCGTGTGCTCGCGCCGGACCGCGCGCGAGGCGAGCGCGTCGCCCGGGCCGGCCGGGCCGAGCCGGCGCATCGCGCGCACGACCGCGTCGTCGCGCGGGTTCGGGCGCAGCGACGCGACCCGCTCGATCGCGACGCACGCGCCCTCCCAGTACCGCTCGGGAACCAGCAGCGCGATCGCCGCGTGCAGCGGCAATTGCGCGAGGAACGCGGCGTCGTCGGCCACGAACGCCGGGCGCTCGGCCCGGGCGGCGCGGCGGCGCGTGACCGGAGGCGGCGCGGGCGCCGAGCCCAGGTCGGGCGCCGGGGGCACGCCTTCGGGCGCGGACGCGGCCGCCCGCCCTTCGATCAGCGCAGGCACAGGTACTCCATGACCTGCAGGTCGATCGCGTGCGTCTGCGGGCGCGCCCTCGAGCGCAGCGGCGCGACGACCGCCTCCAGTCCGGGGACGACGACGCCCTGCAGGTCGCGCCGCGCGAACAGCGAGTGCCGCACCAGGTGCTCGACGCGCATGTAGCCGGGCGTCTCGTCCGCGCGCTCCGCGCTCGACGCCTTCGCGGTCTCGAGGTCGACCGTCGTGACGAAGGGGAAGAGGCAGCCGACGCGCAACCGGCCGCCGCGCGCGGCGGCCTGGATCATGTCGTCGAAGGGCACCGCGGGCCCGCGCCCGAGCTCCTCGTCGGCGAGGGCGAGCAGGCGCCGCGCGCCGCCCGGCCCCACGAGGTACGACGTCGCGCCGAACAGGTAGTCGCGCCCCAGGTCGACGAGGCGGATGCGCCCGACGCCGTCGATCGGCCACTGCCCGCCGGTGCAGCGCTCGAAGAGCTCGCGCCAGGCGCGCAGCGCGCCGGGCCGCAGTGCGACGAAGGTGTCGAGGAAGACGACGTCGAAGCGCTCGAGCCCGCCCTGCGCGACGGTGCGCTCGATCGCCGGTGCGGTCAGGTCGCACAGCAGGACGTCGTCCTCGATCACGTGCGTGGCAGGCGTCGAGTCGGCTGCGCGCGCGAGCGCCGCGCGGTGCGAGCGGAAGATCCCGACCTCGGCCCGGCTGCGCGGCGACGCGGTCTCGAGCGTTCGGCCGTCGGTCGCGGCGAGGCGCTCGTAGCGGGCGGCGAGCCCGTGGCGCTCGAGCTCGGCCTCGATCCGGCGGCGCCGCTCGGGCGCGCGGTCGAGGTTGATGTAGAGCCCGTGCCAGCTCATCGGCACGCCGCTTGCGCGCGCCGCGGGCGCCGGCACGGCCCGACGACGACGAATCCGTTCATGTGCCCGCCCCGAGGCCTCGTGTGGAGTGACGACGACGCGCCGGTGCGCGCGTGCCGTCCGATGGTAGCACCGGGGACGCGGGCTTCACGGGCGAGCCACCGGGCCGCACCGGCGGCGGGCCGGGCCGGCGCACGCCCCGGCCTGCGCGCGCCGCTTCGGCGTCTGGTAGCCTGTCGCCATGTCCGCCGTGCACGCCCCCGCCGACCACGAGCTCGCGCTGCGCGTCGCGCCGATGCCGGCCGACGTCAATGCCAACGGCGACATCTTCGGCGGCTGGGTGATGGCGCAGGTCGACATCGCCGGCGGAGTCACCGCGGCGCGGCGCGCGCGCGGGCGCGTCGCGACCGTCGCGGTCAACGCATTCCAGTTCAGGCAGCCGATCTCGATCGGCGACGTGGTCTCGTTCTACACGCGCATCGAGCGCGTCGGGCGCACGTCGATCACCGTGCACGTCGAGGTGATCGCCGAGCGCAATCCGTCGGCGCCGGTGGTCGTCAAGGTCACCGAGGCGAGCGTCACCTACGTCGCGATCGACCGCGGCGGCGGCAAGCGCGAGGTGCCGCCGGCGTAGGCCGGCGCGGCCCGCCCGCCGCGGTGCGCGGGCGAGCCCCCCGGGGGGCGGGGGACGGCCCCGGCGCGAGGGTCCGCCCGTGGGGCCTGGGCCCGTCCCGGCGCGTGGTCCGGCCGCCGGTGCGGCGAGCGCCGACCACCCGGCCCCCAAGGACTCGCGGCGGCGCTCCGGGTGCCGATAGCTCCGGCATCCGGAGGATTCCGTGTGCCGCTTCGTCGCCTATCTCGGTGAGCCGGTCCCGCTCGACGCGATCGTCTGCCGCCCGCGTCACTCGCTGCTGCGCCAGGCGCGGCACGCCCGTCGCGCGCCGAGCGCGATCCACGGCGACGGCTTCGGCGTCGGCTGGTACGACGCCGGGGGCACGCCGAGCGTGCGGCGCGCCGCGGTGCCGGCGTGGTCGGGCGACGGGCTGCGCACGCTGTGCGAACGGATCCGGGCGGGACTGTTCTTCGCGCACGTCCGCGCGGCGACCGGCACCGAGGTGGCACCGCGCAACAGCCACCCGTTCCGGCTCGGGCGTCACCTCTTCATGCACAACGGTCAGATCGGCGGCTACCCGAGCGTGCGCGCCGCGCTCGAGGCGCGGCTGCCGGCCTCGCTGCAGGCGGCCCGCGAGGGCGGAACCGACTCCGAGCTGATCTTCCTGCTCGCGATGGCGCGCGCCGCCGACGGCCTCGCGCCGGCGCACGCGGTGATGCGCGCGCTCGACGACGCCCACGAGGCGATGGTGGTCGAGGGCGTGTCGCAGCCGCTGACGTTCGCCGCGGCGCTCTCGGACGGCCGCGACCTGTGGGCGTTCCGCGTCGCCAGCCACGGCGCACCGCCGTCGCTGTACGTGCGCCGCTCGGCGACGGGCGTGGTGGTGGCCTCCGAGCCCTTCGACGACGATTCGGAAGACTGGGCGCCGGTCGCCCCCGGCACCGCGGTGCGGATCGGACCGCGCGCGGCGCGGGTCGCCGTGCGCGGAGACACCGGGCGGGTGCTCGAGATGGCCTGAACCGCGTGCTCGCGGGTCGACTCGCCGCCCCGCGGCCGGAACGGCTACACGCGCTTGCCCTCCCGCACGTGCTCGTCCGGCCGGCGCGCGAGCGCGTCGATCACCGGCGCCAGATCCAGGCCCCACGCGGCGTACGCACCTGGCCCCGGGTGGAATCCGTCGCTCGCGACCATCGCGGGGTCGGTCATGTCCGGCAGTGGCCGATGGACGGTGCGCGGCGTCTCGGCCGCCCAGTGCGCGAGCGCCGCGTCGAAGGCCCGCGCGCGGGCGCCGAGATAGGCACGCAGGGGCTGCGGCAGCGCGGGAAAGCGGTGCATCGGCGGCAGCCCGCTCGCGACCACCGGCGCACCCGGCGCGCCCGCCGCGAGCCGCGCGCGCAGCGCGTCGAGGTCGCGCCGCCACGCCGACGCCGATCGCCGTCCGGTCACGTCGTTGACGCCGACGACCAGCAGCGCGACGTCGAACTCCCCCGTCGGGCACTCGTCGAGCAGCCCGGCGAGCTCGCGCGCGTCGACCCCGGTGCGCGCGACCAGCCGCCAGTGCACCGCCCGCCCGCGCCGTGCGAGCGCGTCGGCGAGCCGTCCGGCGAGGGCCCGGTCCTGGTGGTCGGCACCGACGCCGGCCGCGGACGAGTCGCCCACGATCAGCAGCCGCAGCGATGCGCCGTCGCCGCGGCGTCCCTCGCGCGGTCCGTCCGCCTCGGGCAGCTTCGGCGTGACCCGGCGCACCCACGCGCCCTGCGCGACGAGCAGCGGCGCCGCGACCAGCAGCGGCCACGCGGGAAAGGTCGCGCCGCGGCCGCCGGCGACGCCCTCGCGCCGCCCGGTTCGGACGCCGGCCCGGCGCTCGTCCACGCGATGGCCTCTGCTCACCCTACGAACGAGCCCGGCTCATTCGCAGGCCCTAGGGACGCGCCTGTGCCGCGCGCTCGAGCAGCCAGTCGCTCACGATCGGCCAGAGCGTGTCGCGATAGCGGCGGCGGAAGAACCCGGTGTGCCCGATCGGGCCGCCCGCGTCGGCCGGGGAGAGCCGGCGCGCGGTGCGCGCCGTCCCGGTGAAGTGCGCGTGCAAGGTGTCGATGTTGCGCTGCGGCATCATGCGGTCGTCGGTGAAGGAGAGCGACAGGATCGGGAATCGCACGCGCGCGTAGGCGTCGCGCGCGCCGGGCTGGACGCCGACGAGGTACTCGGGGTGCAGGCACCAGCGCCGCCACTGGCGCATCACGCCGGCCGGCAGGTCGCCGAGCAGGCGCAGCCGGCGCCCCGGGAAATAGCCCGCGAGCGGGATCGCGACCGGCGCGACGCCGACCAGCATCGCGAGCATCAGCGGCCGCAGCGCCGGGGCGAGACCGCCCCAGTAGCCGCCGCCGCCGGCGACCGCGACCATCGCGCGCACCTGCCGCCCGGACGGCGCGAGCGCGGGCAGCTGCGCGCCCATGCTGTGACCGACGACGAACACGGGCCGGCCGCCGGCCGCGCTCGCCGCGTGCGCGATCGCGGCCTCGTAGTCGAGCGCGATCCAGTCGTCGAGGCTCGCGCGGAACCCGCGCAGCGAGCGCGGGGCCGACCGCCCGATCCCGCGGCAGTCGAACGTGATCGCGTCGAGCCCGCGCGCGGCGAGGTGCCCGGCGAAGTCCGCGTAGAAGTCCTGGCGCACGCCGAGCGCGGCGCCGACCACCACCACGGCACGCGGTTCGTGCGCCTCGAAGCGGCACGCGGACAGTGCGAGGCCGTCCGCGGCGCGCAGCTCGAAGGGCCGGCCCGCGGGCGCCCCGGCACCGCCGCCGCGCCCGGCACCGCCGCCCGGCCCGCCCCCGCGGTGTCCGGCCGGCGCCTTCGCCGCGTCGCCGAGCGCCACGACCACCGCCGCGTCAGACGCGCTCGTAGATCCCGGCCGCCCCCATGCCGGTGCCCACGCACATCGTCACCATCCCGTACTTCAGGCTGCGGCGGCGCAGCGCGTGGACGACCGTCGCGGAACGGATCGCGCCGGTGGCCCCCAGCGGGTGCCCGAGGGCGATCGCGCCGCCCATCGGATTGACCTTGGCCGGGTCCAGCCCGAGGTCGCCGATCACCGCCAGCGACTGCGCGGCGAACGCCTCGTTGAGCTCGAACCAGTCGATGTCGTCCTGCCTCAGGCCCGCGTTCGCGAGCGCGACCGGGATCGCCGCCTTCGGCCCGATGCCCATGATCGCCGGCGGCACGCCGCGCACCGCGAACGACACGAAGCGCGCCAGCGGCGTGAGGCCGAAGCGCTTCAGCGCCCGCTCCGAGACCAGGATCAGCGCGCCCGCGCCGTCCGAGGTCTGCGAGCTGTTGCCCGCGGTCACGCTGCCCAGCCCGGTGGGCTTGCCGCCCGGGTCCTTCGGCGATGCGAACGCCGGGCGCAGCTTCGCCAGCGCCTGCGCGGTCGTGTCCGCGCGCGGGCCCTCGTCGGCGGCGACCTTCGTCGCGCGCTCGTCGACCGCGCCGGTGGCGAGGTTCGGGAAGCGCTCGACGACGTCGACCGGCACGATCTCGTCGGCGAACTCACCGATCATCTGCGCGGCGATCGCCTTCTGGTGCGACGCGAGCGCGAACGCGTCCTGCGCCTCGCGGCTCACCTTCCACTGCTGCGCGACCTTCTCGGCGGTGAGTCCCATCCCGAACGCGATCCCCAGGTTCTCGTCGCGGTCGAAGACGTGCGGGTTCATCGACGGCTTGTTGCCCATCATCGGCACCATGCTCATCGACTCGGTGCCGGCGGCGATCATCACGTCGGCCTCGCCGACGCGGATCCGGTCCGCGGCCATCGCGACCGCGGTCAGGCCCGACGCGCAGAAGCGGTTGACGGTGACGCCGCCGACCGTGTCCGGCAGCCCGGCCAGCAGCGCCGCGACGCGCGCGACGTTCAGCCCCTGCTCGGCCTCGGGCATCGCGCAGCCGACGATCGCGTCCTCGATCGCGGCCGGGTCCAGCCCCGGCACCTGCGCGAGCGCGCCGCGGATCGCGTGCACCAGCAGGTCGTCGGGACGCACGTTCCTGAACGCGCCCTTGGGCGCCTTGCCGATCGGCGTGCGCTTCGCGGCGACGATGAAGGCGTCCTGCACTTGCTTGCTCATGGATGTCTCTCCTCGCGCGCTCAGTTGCGCACCGGCTTGCCGGTCTGCAGCATGCCGCCGATGCGTTCGTGGGTCTTCGGGTTCTTCAGCAGCGACACGAACGCCTTGCGCTCGAGCGCCATCACCCACGCCTCGTCGACCTGCGAGCCCGGCTCGACGTCGCCGCCGCACATGATCTCGGCGATCGTGCGCCCCAGGTGCTGGTCGTGCGCGGACGCGAAGCCGCCCTCGCGCATGTTCAGCAGCTGCGCGGACACCGTCGCGATGCCGGAGCGCCCGGCGACCTCGAACGTCGCCCTGCGCGGCGGCCGGTAGCCGGCGTCGCTCATCGCCTTGGCCTCGCGGATCGCCGCGTACAGCAGCTCCTGGCGGTGGAACACGATGCGGTCGTCCGGCAGCAGGTAGCCCATCGCCTGCGCCTCGATCGCCGAGCGCGAGACCTGCGCGGTCGCGGCGGCCATCAGGTACTTGACGAGGAACGACAGCAGCGGCGTCTCGGGTGCCAGCGCGTGTTCCTCGGCCGCGCGGCGCGCGCCGAACGCGAGCCCGCCGCCGGCCGGCACCAGCCCGACGCCGACCTCGACCAGCCCGATGTAGCTCTCCAGGTGCGCGACCCGGCGCGAGCAGTACGCGGCGATCTCGAAGCCGCCGCCCAGCGCCATGTTGGCCATCGCCGCGACCGACGGCACGTGCGCGTAACGGATGCGCAGCATCGCGTCCTGCAGCCCCTTGACCACGTCGCCGATCGCGTCGACGCCGCCGGACATGAACACCGGCATCATCGCCTGCAGGTCGGCGCCGTACGAGAACGGGTCGTCCGGCGACCAGATCACGAGCCCCTTGTACTCGCGCTCGGCGAGCTCGATGCCCTTCAGGAGCCCCGTGACGACGCCCGGACCGATCGCGTGCACCTTGGTGCGGATCGACGCGATCACGACGTCGTCGACGCCGCGCTCGCTCAGGGTCCACAGCCGGATCGAGTCGTCCTCGAAGAGCGTGTTGCCCGCGTCGTGGCCCGCGGAGCGGCCCTCGCCCGCGACCGCGACCGGGAAGAGCTGGCGCCGGTGCACCGGCTGCTCGGCGCGCGGCACGAACGCGTCGCGCGCCGGCGAGTACGAGCCGTCCTTCTGGTGCGGGCCGCCGCGCTCGGCGACCTTGCCGGACGTGACCCACGCCGGCAGCGGCACCTTCGCGAGCGTGAGGCCCGCGTCGACGTCGGCCTGGATCGCCGCCGCGACCTCGAGCCAGCCCGCCTGCTGCCACGCCTCGAACGGCCCCTCGTTCATCCCGAAGCCGAAGCGCATCGCGAGGTCCACGTCGCGCGCGTTGCCGGCGATCTCGGCGAGCTTGACCGCCGCGTAGTGCCAGGAGTCGCGCAGGATCGCCCACACGAACTTCGCCTGCGGGTGCTCGCTGGCGCGCAGCGCGCGAACGCGCTCGGCGATCGACTTCGTCTTCAGCAGCTTGACGACCGCGTCGTCGGCCTTCGCGCCCGCGGGCACGTAGCCGCCGGTCGCGACGTCGAAGCGCAGCGTCGCCTTGCCCTCGCGGCGGTAGAAGCCGCCGCCGGTCTTCTGCCCGAGCGCGCCCAGGCCGATCAGCGCCTCGAACGCCTTCGGCGTCGCGTACGCCGGGTGGAACGGGTCGTCCTTCAGGGTGTCCTGCATCGTGCGGATCACGTGCCCGACGGTGTCCAGGCCGACCAGGTCCGCGGTGCGGAACGTGCCCGAGCCCGCGCGGCCCATGCGCTTGCCGGTCAGGTCGTCGACGACGTCGTACGTGATCCCGAAGCGCTCGGCCTCGAGGATCGTGGAGAGGATCCCGAAGATGCCGATGCGGTTCGCGATGAAGTTCGGCGTGTCCTTCGCGCGCACGCAGCCCTTGCCGAGCACGGTCGTGAGGAACGTCTCGAGCCGGTCGACGATCTCGGGCTGCGTGGACGGCGTCGCGATCAGCTCGACCAGGTGCATGTAGCGCGGCGGGTTGAAGAAGTGCACGCCGCAGAAGCGCCCGCGCAGCCCGGCGTCGAAGCCTTCGGCGAGCCGCGCGATCGACAGCCCCGACGTGTTGGTCGCGAAGATCGCATCCGCGCCCAGGTGCGGCGCGACCTTGGCGTAGAGGTCGTGCTTCCAGTCCATGCGCTCGGCGATCGCCTCGATCACGAGGTCGCAGCCCGCCAGCAGCGCGAGGTCGTCGTCGTAGTTCGCCGGCCGGATGAACGCGGCGAGCGACGGGTGCCCGAGCGGCGCCGGGTTCAGCTTCTTCAGGCCCTCGATCGCCTTCATCGCGATCCCGTTCTTCGGCCCTTCCTTCGCGGGCAGGTCGAACAGCACGACGTCGACCTTCGCGTTGACCAGGTGCGCGGCGATCTGCGCGCCCATGACGCCGGCGCCGAGCACCGCGACCTTCCTGACGATGAAATTCGACATTTACTCTTCCCTGATCCAGGTCTGCGAGCGCCCGAACAGCGACACGCCGACGAAGCCGCGCACCTCGAGCTTCTTCCCGCCTTCGAGCAGCTTCATCCGGCTGCTGTAGACCTTGCCGTTGTTCGGGTCGAGGATCGAGCCGTGCTCCCACTGTTCGCCGGAGCGCTTCATGCCGGAGATGATCGTCATCCCCTGCACCGGCTGGTCCTTGCGCTCGTCGGTGCACTGCTCGCACTTCGCGTCGGCCTTGCCGGCGGTGAGGATCTTCTCGACGCGGCCCGAGAGCACGCCGTCCTTCTCGACGATGCGCACCAGCGACTTCGGCTCCTTGGTGTCGTCGTCGATCGTCTTCCACAGGCCCACGGGCGAGCCCAGGTTCTGCGCGAGCGCGGCGGGCGCGAACGCGAGCGACGCGGCCAGCGCGGCGCCGGCCAGCGCCGCGCGGCGCGCGGCGGCGGGTTCGATTCTCATCGGAGGTCTCCTTGTCTCGTCTCGTGCCGGGCCGTCAGAACAGTTCCGCCTCGAGTTCCATCAGCGGCTTCGCGCCCGCGAGCGCCGAGCGGATCAGCGACGCGGTCTCGGGCTGCAGCTTCGCGAAGTAGAAGCGCGCGACCGAGAGCTTCGCGCGGTAGAAGTCGTCGCTGCCCGCCTTCGCCAGCGCGATCTTCGCCATCCGCGCGAACAGGTACGACAGCACCAGGTGGCCGACGATGCGCAGGTAGTCGACCGCCGCCGCGCCCGCCTCGTCCTGGTCCTTGAACGCCTTCATGCCGATGTCCATCGTGAGCTTCTCGATCTTGCCGGCGATGTCGCCCAGCGGCGTCACGAACTCGGCCATGTCCGCGTTGCCGGCCTCGGCCTTCACGAACGCCGCGACCAGCGCGCCGAACTTGCGCAGCTTCGCGCCGGCGTCGCCGAGCACCTTGCGCCCGAGCAGGTCGAGCGCCTGGATCGAGTTCGTTCCCTCGTAGATCATGTTGATGCGCGCGTCGCGCACGTACTGCTCGATGCCGGTCTCGCGGATGTAGCCGTGGCCGCCGAACACCTGCTGCGCGAGGACCGCGCCCTGGAATCCGTTGTCGGTCGTGAACGCCTTGACCACCGGGGTGAGCAGCGTGACCAGATCGAGGTTGTCCTGGCGCACTTTCTCGTCGGGGTGGTGCTCGTACTGGTCGAGCATGAACGCGACCCAGTACGCGAGCGCGCGGCAGCCCTCGGTCCACGCGCGCTGCGTGAGCAGCATCCTGCGCACGTCCGGGTGGACGATGATCGGGTCGGCCGGCTTGTCCGGCGCCTTCGGCCCGGTCAGCGAGCGCATCTGCAGGCGGTCGCGCGCGTACGCGACCGACGCCTGGTACGTCGCCTCCAGCAGCCCCAGCGACTGCATGCCCACGCCCAGGCGCGCGCCGTTCATCATCACGAACATCGCGTTCAGGCCCTTGTTCGGCTCGCCGACCAGCCAGCCCTGCGCGCCGTCGAACTGCATCTCGCAGGTCGCGTTCGCGTGGATGCCCATCTTGTTCTCGAGCCGCGCGGCCTTGACCGCGTTGCGCGCGCCGACGCTGCCGTCGGCATTCGGCACGAACTTCGGCACGATGAACAGCGAGATCCCCTTGGTGCCGCCCGGCGCGTCCGGCAGCCGCGCGAGCACCAGGTGCACGATGTTCTCCGACAGGTCGTGCTCGCCGGACGAGATGAAGATCTTCGTGCCGGTGATCCGCCAGCTGCCGTCGGCCTGCGGCTCGGCACGGCTGCGCAGCAGCCCGAGGTCGGTGCCGCAGTGCGGCTCGGTCAGGCACATCGTGCCGGTCCAGGCACCCGAGACCATCTTCGGCAGGTACAGCGACTTCTGCGCGTCGGTGCCGTGCGCGCGCAGGCAGTTGTACGCACCGTGCGTGAGGCCGGGGTACATCGTCCACGCCTGGTTCGCGGAGTTCAGCATCTCCTGGAACGCGGTCTGCACCACGTGCGGCAGGCCCTGGCCGCCGTACGCGGGGTCGCACGAGAGCGCCGGCCACCCGGCTTCGGCGAACTGCCGCCAGGCTTCCCTGAAGCCCCTGGGCGTGGTCACGACGCCGTCGCCGGCGTACGTGCAGCCCTCCTCGTCGCCGCTGCGGTTCAGCGGGTGCAGCACCTCGGCGCAGAACTTGCCGCCCTCCTCGAGCACCTGGTCGATCAGCTCGCGGCCGACCTCCTGGTGCGGGGGCATGATCGCGTAGGTCTTGTCGACTTCGAGCAGCTCGTGCAGGACGAATTGCATGTCGCGGATCGGCGGGGTGTAGGTCATGGCGCTCCTCGCGTCGGACGGGTCAGTTGGATGGGGATACGTGCGAACGTTCGTGCTCTTTTCGGGGCGCGGACGTGCGGCGGGGATTGCGGTACGCGGCGAGCAGGCGCTCGAAGGCCTTGCGCGCGCGCTCCTTCGCGTCGGGGCTGTTCAGCAGCCGGGCGTCGTGGTGCAGCACCAGGATCACGCCGTACAGGTCGAAGACGACGTCGGCGGCGCTCGCGTCGGCGCGCAGGTCGCCGGCGTCGATCGCCTGCTGGATCGCGCGCGTGAGCTCGCGCTGCCACGAGCTCACCATCGCGACCAGTTCCTCGCGCACGCTGCCCGGGCGGTCGTCGTACTCGACGGCGCCCGAGATCCAGATGCAGCCGCTCGCGGCCTCGATCGCGGTGCGGTCGAGCCAGCGCGAGAACACCGCCCTGAGCCGCGGCAGCCCGCGCTTCTCCTTCAGCGCGGGCACGAGGATGTCGTCGACGAAGCGCCGCTCGTAGGCCTTGAGCACCGCGATCTGCAGGTCCTCGCGCGAGCCGAAGTGCGCGAACACGCCGCTCTTGGACATGCGCATGCGCTCGGCGAGCGCGCCGATCGTCAGGCCTTCCAGCCCGTCGCGCGCCGACATCTCCAGTGCCGCGTCGACGATCGCCGCGCGCGTCTGCTCACCTTTCCTCATGGGCCCTCGATTTTCGAACGGTCGTACTATTCTTGCGCGACGCCCGCTTGTCAACGACTCCGCCGCCGGGACGGGGGGGTTTTAGAGATGCCGCTCTATTGGTGCGTCGCAACAGCCCGCGCGCCCGCGGCCGGCGACCACGCGCGAGCGCTCGCACGGGCCGCGATCGGCCATGCTAGTGTGCGGGCTCGCGTCGCCGGCCGGCGCGAGGCATCGGACGACGGCGCCGCAGCGCGACCGCGCCCACCGCGTGCCCGAACCTGCGAACCGATCCGCCCGCCCGCATGAAACACCTCGCAACGCCCCTCGCCTTCGAAGCGCACGCCGGTCCCGGATCGTCGCCGCACGGCGCGCCGCGCGCACCCGCCCGCCGGCGCGCCGTCGAGGCCGCCGCCGCCGTCCTGCTCGCCGCCGCCGGGCGCGCGCGCGCGCAGGCGTTCCCCGCGCGCCCGCTGCGCCTGGTCGTGCCGTTCCCTCCCGGCGGCCCCACGGACATCGTCGCGCGACCGCTCGCCCAGTTGCTCGCCGACGCACTCAGGCAGCAGGTCGTCGTCGACAACCGCGGCGGCGCCGGCGGCTCGATCGGCGCGGACGCGGTCGCGAAGGCGCCGTCCGACGGCTACACGCTGCTGATGGGCACCGTCGGCACCCACGCGATCAACGCGAGCCTGTACCGCAGGCTTCCGTACGATCCGGTGAAGGACTTCACCGCGCTGGGGCTGGTCGCGAGCGCACCGGTCGCGGTGGTCGTGCCGGCCGCGTCGCCGTTCGCGAGCGTCGCCGACCTCGTCGCCGCCGCACGGCGCGAGCCGGACGCGATCGCGTTCGGGTCGGCCGGCAACGGCACGCCCGGACACCTGACCGGCGAACTGTTCGCGAAGGCCGCGGGCGTGAACCTTCGCCACGTGCCGTACAAGGGCAGCGCGCCCGCGGTCACCGACCTCGTCGGCGGCCAGATCCCGCTGATGTTCGACCCGGTGCAGTCGGTGCTCGGAAACATCTCCGCCGGCAAGCTGCGCGCGCTCGCGGTGAGCGGGCGCGCGCGCTCGCCGGTGCTCCCGCAGGTGCCCACGCTCGCCGAGGCCGGGCTGAAGGACTTCGAGGCCACCGCGTGGTGGGCGGTGTTCGCGCCGGCGAACCTGCCGCCGCCCGTCGCCGCGCAGCTCGGCGCCGAGATCGAGCGCGTCGTCGCGTCGGCGGCGTTCCGCGAGAGGCTCGGCAACCTCGGCGTGCTGCCGGCCGCGCTCGCGCGCGACGCGTTCGCCGAGTTCCAGCGCGCCGAGCTCGCGAAGTGGGGGCGCGCGGTGCGCGACTCCGGCGCGACGCTGGATTGAACCGCGTGAGAGCCCCCCGATGAAACTGAACGACACCGAACGCGCGATCCTCGCCGGCGAGCTCGGCACCGTGCCGAAGCTCGCGCTCGAGCACCAGATCCAGGTCGGCGACTTCTTCGGCGCGAACGACTTCGTCGAGGTGACGCAGGCGCACATCATGGCCGACACCGAGAGTCTCGGCGAGGCCGGCGTGCGCTGGCTCGAGTCGCTCGCCGGCGCCGACGACGGCCGCGCGCAGGTGCGCGTGCCCACGATCACCGACCCGCGCGGCACCGACTTCGCCCACGCCGGCAAGCTCGGGCAGGCCGCGTGGATGCTCGCGCTCGAGCGGCGCGCGATCGAAGCGTTCGTGCGGCTGGGCGTGTCGATGACCGACACCTGCATCAACTACCAGACGATCCAGGCGCCGGTGCGCGGCGAGAGCGTCGCGTTCGGCGACACCGGCGTCGTGATCTACGCGAACTCGGTGTGCGGCGCGCGCTCGAACTTCGAGGGCGGGCCGTCGGCGTTGTCGGCGGGGCTCACGGGGCGCACGCCGCGCTACGGATTCCACCTCGACGCGCAGCGGCAGGCGACGCTGCGCGTGCGCGTCGACTGGACCCCGAGCAGCCTGAACGACTGGGGCGCGCTCGGCGGCGTGATCGGCCGGCTCGCCGGCAACTACTGGGCGGTACCGGTCGTCGAGGGGCTGGAGGGCGCGCCGGGGTCCGACGCGCTCAAGCACTTCGGCGCCGCGATGGCCAGCTTCGGCTCGAGCGCGCTGTACCACCTGGCCGGGATCACGCCCGAGGCCTACCGGATCCGGGACGTCGGCGGCGACCGGCTGCCGGTGGCGCACCGCGTGGGCCGCGCCGAGGTCGAGGCGCTGCAGCGGGCGTACGCGGTCGACGACGAGGTCGACGTGGTGGTGTTCTCCGCGCCGCAACTCAGCCTGTACGAGCTGCGCGCGCTCGCCGCGCTGTGCGACGGACGGCGCTTCGTGCGCCCGATGCTCGCGGTGACGAGCCCTCAGGTCAAGCCGGACGCCGACCGCATGGGCTACACGCGGCGCATCGAAGCCGCGGGCGGCCAGGTCCTGACCGGGATGTGCTTCTACCAGTCGTACGCGCGCGAGATCGCGCAGGCCAACGGCTGGAAGCGCCTGGCCACCAACAGCGCGAAACTGGTCAACATCCTCGGCGGCTACGGGTACGTGCCGATGCTCGCGTCGATGCAGCGCTGCGTCGAGGCCGCGCAGACCGGCCGGCTCGCGTGAGCGCCGCCGCCCGCTCACCGCGATGAAAGGAACGACGATGGAATTCACCGCCCGCCACGCGATCGGCCGCAAGGTCGTCGGCCAGGCGCGGGTCGCGAGCGACGGCTTCTCGGCCCGCTACGACCTCGACCGCATCGGCGGCACGTTCTCGCGCCCGTCGCACAAGCTCGCCGGCCAGTCGTACGTCGGCAAGGTGCTGGTGCTCGACACGTCCAAGGGCGGCGTCGCGACCGCGTGGATGCTGCGCGAGATGGCCGAGCGCGGCGTCGTGCCGCTCGCGCTCGTCTTCAACAGCGTGAACCCGATCCTCGCGCAGGGCGCCGCGTTCGGCGGCGTGACGATGCTCGCGGGGTTCGACGGCGACATCACCACGCAGGTGCCCGACGGCGCAAGGGTCGAGATCGACCCCGGCACGCGCACGCTGCGCGTGCTCGCGGCGCCCGCGGACGTCACGCGTCCCGCCTGAGAATCCGACAACGAAGAGGAGAAGAAGATGGACGTGAAAGCCGCCGTCGCGTGGGAGGCCGGAAAGCCGCTGGTCGTCGAGACCGTTCAGCTCGACGGCCCGCGCGCGTTCGAGGTGCTGGTCGAGATCCGAGCGACCGGCGTGTGCCACACCGACGAATTCACGCGCTCGGGCGCCGACCCCGAGGGGCTGTTCCCGGCGATCCTCGGCCACGAGGGCGCGGGCGTCGTCGTCGACGTCGGGCCGGGCGTGACCTCGGTGAAGAAGGGCGACCACGTCATCCCGCTCTACACGCCCGAGTGCCGCCAGTGCAAGTCGTGCCTGTCGCGCAAGACGAACCTGTGCACCGCGATCCGCGGCACGCAGGGCAAGGGGCTCATGCCCGACGGCACGAGCCGCTTCTCGATCGGCGGCCGGCCGGTCCACCACTACATGGGCTGCTCGACGTTCTCCAACTACACGGTGCTGCCCGAGATCGCGGTCGCGAAGATCCGCGAGGACGCGCCGTTCGACAAGGTCTGCTACATCGGCTGCGGCGTGACCACCGGGATCGGCGCGGTGATCAACACCGCGAAGGTCGAGCCGGGCGCCAACGTCGTCGTCTTCGGGCTGGGCGGCATCGGCCTGAACGTGATCCAGGGCGCGCGCATGGTCGGCGCGAACATGATCGTCGGCGTCGACCTGAACCCGGGCCGGCGCGCGATCGCCGAGAAGTTCGGCATGACGCACTTCGTCAATCCGAAGGAGGTCGGCGGCGACCTGGTCGCGCACCTGGTCGAGCTCACCGGCGGCGGCGCCGACTACAGCTTCGAGTGCGTCGGCAACGTGGAGCTGATGCGCCAGGCGCTCGAGTGCTGCCACCGCGGCTGGGGCGTGTCGGTGATCATCGGCGTCGCCGGCGCGGGCCAGGAGATCAGGACGCGGCCGTTCCAGCTCGTCACCGGCCGCCAGTGGAAGGGCACCGCGTTCGGCGGCGCGCGCGGGCGCACCGACGTGCCGAAGATCGTCGACTGGTACATGGACGGCAAGATCGACATCGACAGCCTGATCACGCACGTGATGCCGCTGTCGGACATCAACCGGGCGTTCGACCTGATGCACTCGGGCGAGTCGATCCGCAGCGTCGTGACGTTCTGAGGCGCTCGGGCGCGCGGTGAGGCCCGCGTGCCGCCGGGAGCGCCACGCGAGGCGCGCGAATCGCGCGGCGGCACGGCACACCGCGCGCGCCGCGAAAGCCGCGGACGCCGCCGACGCCGCGCGTCAGGCGCGCGTGTCGAGCAGCTTGCCGAGCATCTCCTGCTCGGTGCGGATCGCCTGCAGGCTCGCGACGAAGCTGTAGGTGGCGGTGCGCTCGGCGACGAGATCCTGCGTGAGGTCGGCACCGCCGCTGGCCGCGTGCACGACCGTCGTCGACGTGCCGCCGGAGGGCTGCTCGGCCTGGATCACCTGCTGGCGGACGTAGCCCTCGGTGCCGGCGTTGGCGACGTTGTGTGCGGCAACGTCGAGGCGGGTCGTCGCGGCCCTCATCCCCGACAGCGCGGTGGAGGTGACGTTCATGGTGTCCGATCTATCGGCGCGCGCCGCCCGCGCTGGAGTGACGGATGTCACGCCGGCGCGCTTTTCGCGCCGGCGCGCGCGCCGACGTGGGTGCGCCCGGCCGGCGCGCCCGGTCAGTGCGCCGCCGTCGCCCCGGCCGCCGCCTTCCCGCGCACCAGCACGCCCGGCAGCGCGCCGGTCGCCTCGCCGTCGCGGTAGACCGTGACGCCGGAGACGATCGTCGCGGTGTAGCCGCGCGCGCGCTGCATCAGCCGGCGCCCGCCGGCCGGCAGGTCGAAGGCCATGAACGGACGCTCGGCGCGCAGCCTGGCGAAATCGATCACGTTCAGGTCCGCCTTCATGCCCGGCTCGACCGTGCCGCGGTCCGTGAGCCCGACCGCGCGCGCGGTGTCGAGGGTCTGGCGGCGCACGAGCCAGGCGAGGTCGAAGCGCCCTTCGCGGCGGTCGCGGCCCCAGTGCGTGAGCAGGTAGGTGGGAAAGCTCGCGTCCGCGATGATCCCCACGTGCGCGCCGCCGTCGCCCAGGCCGGGCAGCGTCGCGCCGCTCGCGAGCATCTCGCGGCACGCGTCGAGGTGGAAGTCGGCGTAGTTCGCGAACTGCGTCGACAGGAAATTGCGCCCGCCGTCCTCGAGCAGCAGGTCGTACGCGACCTCGCCCGGCGTGCGCCCCTCGCGCAGCGCGATCGCGGCGAGCGACTGCTCGCGCGGCGGCTCGTAGTCCGGCACCTCGCCCAGCGGGAAGATGCGCTCCCAGTCGGTGAGCCGGCGCCCGAGGACCTGAGTGCCCTCCTCGGGCGCCTCGGCGAGCAGGCGCCGGCGCAGCTCGGGGTCGCGCATCGCGGCCACTCGCTCGGCGAGCGGCAGGCCCGCGATCGGGCGGTAGCTCGGGTGCCGGCAGAACGGGTGCAGCGTCGCCTGCAGGCCGTAGAGCAGGCCGATCGGGCGCGGCGCGACCTGCCCGCGGATCGGCAGGCCGTCGGCGCACGCGGCCTCCATCAGCGCGAGGATGTCGCGCCAGCGCTCGGGCTTGGCGTGCGTCTGCGCGAGCGACACCGTCATCGGCCGCCCCGACGCCTGCACGAGGCGGCGCGCCATCGCGAACTCGTCGTCGAGGTCGCGGAAGTCGGAGATCAGCTCGAACACCCCGTGGCCGGCGTCGCGCATGCCGAGCGCGATGCCGGCGAGCTCCGCCTCGGTGGCGCGCAGCGACGGCGTCGGGTCGCCCTTGAGCGTGCGGTGGTTGAGCGTGCGCGAGGTCGAGAAGCCGATCGCGCCGGCGCGCATCGCGTCGCGGGTCAGCGTGCGCATGCGCGCGATGTCGTCGCCGGTCGCGGCCTCCAGGCGCGCGCCGCGCTCGCCCATCACGTAGACGCGCAGCGCGCCGTGCGGCAGCTGCGCGCAGAAGTCGATGTCGTGCGGGCGCGCCGCGAGGAAGTCCAGGTACTCGCCGAACGACTCCCACTGCCAGCCGAGCCCCTCGTGCAGTGCCGCGCCGGGAATGTCCTCGACGCCCTCCATCAGCTCGACGAGGCGGTCGCGGTCGGGAACCCGCACCGGCGCGAAGCCGACGCCGCAGTTGCCCATCACCGCGGTGGTCACCCCGTGCCAGCTCGACGGCGCGAAGCACGGGTCCCACGCGGCCTGGCCGTCGTAGTGGGTGTGGATGTCGACGAACCCGGGCGTGACCAGCAGGCCGCGCGCGTCGATCTCCTCGCGCCCGGCGGCGAGCCCCGCCCCCACTTGGGCGATGCGTCCGGCGCGCACGCCGACGTCGGCGTCGCGCAGCGGCGCGCCGGTGCCGTCGGCGAGCGTGCCGCCGCGAATGACCAGGTCGAATGTCGTTGCCACGGGTCGGCCTCCGCCGGATGGGACGAGCCGCCGAGATTACGCGCGGGCGGGCGCGTCGTCACGCGCCCCGCGGTCCGAATCCGCCGGGGCGTTCGCGTCGATCAGCCCGCACGCCCGCCCAGTGCGTTGCTCAGGCCCTGCGCGAGCCGGGCGCGCACGAGCTTGCCCATCTCGTTGCGCGGCAGCGCATCGGCGCGAAAGACCCGCGCCGGCGTGCGCCTGCCCAGGCGCGGCCGCACGTGCTCGAGGATCGCCGCCTCGTCGAACGCGCCGCGGCTGACGACCACCGCGAGCAGCACGCGGCCGCCGGTCGGCAGGTCCGCCGCGACGACGCCGGCCTCGACGACGTCGGGATGCGTCTCCAGCGCCTGCTCGACCGACGACGCGAGGAACTTGTCGCCGCCGACGTTCACCAGCTCGTTGACGCGCCCGTCCACGTAGAGGAGGCCGTCGCGCTCGACGCGCCCGAGGTCGCCCGGGTAGTACCAGCCGTCGCGCAGGTGGCGCGCGGTGGCCTGCGGGTCTCCCAGGTAGCCGTCGAAGCGGCCGAGGAACTGGAAGCGCAGCTCGCCGCGCGTGCCGGGCGGCAGCGCCTTGCCCTGCGCGTCGACCGCCTCCGCCAGCGCCCACGGCACCAGGCGCCCCGCGCAGCGCGGGTGGCGCGCGAACGTCTGCGCGTCCGCGATCGCGACCAGCCCGAGCTCGCTCGATCCGTACACGATGCCGACGCGGGGCGTGACCTTGCGCGCGAGCGTCGCGCGCAGCGCGTCCGAGACCGCGCCGCCGCCGAGGTACAGCTGCAGGTCGGGCAGCGGCGGCCCGTCGGCCACCGATGCGTCCGCGACGCGGTCGGCGAGCGCGGCCGCCGACGCCGGCGAGGCGAGCATGTGCGTCACCCCGTGCGCCCTGCACAGCGCGATCGCGTCGATCAGCTGCGACGAGTACGCGACGACGCCGCCGCCGTGCAGCAGCTGCTGCAGGCAGTGCAGCAGCGCGAACGACGTGTTCATGCCGAGCAGGAAGAACAGGCGCGTGTCCGGCCCGTAGCGCAGCACCGTGTTGTGCGCGAGCAGGTGCGTGATCGAGTGCTCGTGCGTGAGCGGGATGATCTTCGCCTCGCCGGTGGTCCCGGACGACAGCGTCAGCCGCCAGACCGAGTCGCCCTCGTCGGGCACCCAGCCGGCAGAAGCGTCGGCGCTGCCGGCGCGCAGCAGCGACTCGTCGGCGGCGACGAACTCGAAGCCCTCGCCGCCCTCGTCGGCGGCGGGCACGCGCTCGCACAGGACCAGGCGCGCGCCCGCGGCACGCAGCGGGCGCAGGCGCTCGTCGAGCGTCGCGCCCGAGCCGGCCGGCATCGACACCGCGCCGGCGCGCGCGATCGCCAGCGTGAGGATCAGGTGGGGAACGACGTGCGCCGACAGCAGCCCGACGACGACGCCCCTGCCCACGCCGCGCGCGGCGAGCGCCGCGGACACCCGCAGCACGCCGGCGGACAGGTCCGCGTAGCGCAGGTGGTGGCCGTCCTCGATGACGGCGACCGCTTCGGGGTCGCGCGCCGCGCGTTGCAGGATCAGGTTCGAGAGGTTCATGGGTCTCGGGCAGGTCGGTGGGGCGGCCGCCCGCCGCCGAGGCGGCCGCGGCCCGGGGCGCGTCGCGCGCGGGGACGGGGCGTGTCGCGCGCGAGGCGCGTCCCGCGCGGGATTGTGCCGCTTTTCGCCGGCACCGGACAGCCGGACGGCCGGTTTCGGGCATCATCGAAGCTCGCGCGCCCCCGGCGTGCCGCACGACGCCCCCCAGCCCGCCCCCCGACCGGAAGGAACGATGAGACCGAACCGACTGCGCGAGATGTTCGCGGCGCGCCAGACCGCCCTGGGCGGCTGGCTCGCGATCAACAGCCCCTATGGCGCGGAGGTGATGGGACACGCCGGCTACGACGCCGTCGTCGTCGACCTGCAGCACGGGCCGCTGTACCTGGACGCGGCGGTGCCGATGCTCCAGGCGCTGTCGTCGACCGGCGCGACACCGCTCGCGCGCTCGTCGGCGAACAACTTCTTCGAGATCAACAAGCTGCTCGACGCGGGCGCGTACGGGATCGTCTGCCCGATGATCGACACCGCCGCGGACGCGCGCGCGTTCGTCGACGCGTGCCGCTATCCGCCGCAGGGCCGGCGCTCGTTCGGGCCCACGCGCGGCACGCTGTACGGCGGTCCCGACTACTTCGAGCACGCCAACGACACGATCGTCGCCTACGGGATGGTCGAGACGCCCGAAGGCCTCGCGAACCTCGACGCGATCTGCGCGGTGCCGGGCCTGGACGGGATCTTCGTCGGGCCCAGCGACCTGAGCCTCGCGCTCGGCGTGGCGCCGAACCCTCGCTGGCGCGACGAGCCGCTCGCGGGAACGCTGAAGCGAATCCTCGACGCCGCGCACGCCGCGGGGCGGATGGCGGGCATCTTCTGCGTCAGCACCGACTTCGCCCGCGACATGAAGCGCATGGGCTACGACTTCATCGTCCTCTCCAACGACGCGGCGCTGCTCGCGCAGGCCGCACGCCAGTCGATCGAGACGGTGCGCGGCGGCTGATCCGGCGTGAACCTGCGCTTCCTCCAGGCGTTCGTCTGGGTCGCGCGGCTGCGCAGTTTCAAGGCGGCGGCCGACCGCCTGCACACCACGCAGGCGGGCATCTCCGGGCGCATCGCGACGCTCGAGGAGCAGTTCGGCGTGCGCCTGTTCGAGCGCGACCGGCGCGCGGTCACGCTGACCTACGACGGCACCGTGCTGCTGCCGCACGCCGAGCGCATGCTCGAGCTGCAGGACCGCATGCGCGCCGCGGTCGGCCGGCCGGACGCGCACTCCGGGACGCTGCGCATCGGCGTCATCGAGACCGTCGTCCACACCTGGCTGCCGGAGCTGCTGTCGCGCTTCGCACGGCGCTACCCGAACGTGACCGTCGAGCTCACGTCGGACCTGACCCCGCGGCTGCGCGACGCGCTGCTGCACGGCGCACTCGACTGCGCGATCACCACCGAGGAGATCACGCAGGGGTTCGTCGAGAACCGCCGCGTCGCCGAGCTGCCGATGCGCTGGACCACCGGCCCCGCGCTCGCGCCGCGGCTGCCGTCGCGCACGCTGTCGTTCGCCGACATCGCCGAGCACCCGATCATCTCGTTCCACCGAGAGTCGCGGGTCTACCGCGCGATCGCGCAGGGCGCCTCCGGGTGCCCGAACCTGCGCGTCAACTTCTTCTCTTCGCTGGCCGCGATGGTCGACCTCGCGCGCGCCGGGTTCGGCGTCGCGCAGCTGCCGCTGCCGGTGATCCGCGACGACCTCGCCGCCGGCCGGCTGGTCGCGCTCGACGTCGCGCCCGAGCCGGAGGCGCTGCCGCTGGTCGCGAGCGTGCGCGCGGAGCCCTCGTCGCCGCTGGCGGAGTCGCTGGCCGAGCTCGCGTGCGCCACCTGCGACGACTTCCTCGCCGCGGGCACGCGGGCGCCGGTGCCCTGATCGCGATTCGCTATCGAAGTCGGAAGCAATTTCCGAATTGACCGCGGGCACCGGCGGCCTCGACACTGCCCGGCATGCACGACGACCCGCCCGCCCGCGCCCGGCCTCACCGCGAATTCTTCCGCGTCGACCTCGCGTCCGGCTGGACGCGCACGCCCTCGTCGGCCGGGACCATCGACGAGCGAGTCCTCGTCGACAGTTTCGACCCCGAGCGGCGGCGCGGCTCGCGCACCCGCCTGGTGCGCTGGAGCGCCGGCGCTCGGCTCTCTCAGGCGGTCGTGCACGCGTGGTCCGAGGACGTCTTCATCGTCGAGGGCGACCTCGTCGTCGGCTGCGATGCCGACGGCCTGGGCGGAGAGGCGTTCGGCCCGTACACGTTCGCGACGCGCCCGCCGGGCATCGTCCACGGCCCGTTCGCGTCGCGCGGCGGCTGCGTGATGCTCGAAACCCAGTACTACGAGTGACGCGCCCGTGACCGTCGCCTCCCCCGGCGCGCCGGCCGGCGCCGCCGTCACCGGGCGCGACGCGCGCCGCCTCGCCCGTGCCGGCCTGCTCGACGGGCACACGAGCGGCGCCGCGCCCGGCTTCGTGCAGGGCAACCTGGTGATCCTGCCCGCCGCGCTCGCCGGCGACTTCCTGCGCTTCTGCCAGCGCAATCCCCGCCCGTGCCCGGTGCTCGCGGTTTCCGACCCCGGCGACCCGGCGCTTCCGACGCTGGGCGAGGACATCGACGTGCGCACCGACCTGCCGCGCTACCGCGTCTGGCGCGACGGCGAGCTCGTCGACGAGCCGCGCGACCTGCTCGCCGCGTGGCGCGACGACCTCGTCGCGTTCGTGCTCGGGTGCTCGTTCTCGTTCGAGCAGGCGCTCGTCGAGGCCGGGATCGCGCTGCGGCACGTCGAGCTCGGCCGCAACGTCGCGATGTACCGGACCAGCGTGCCGACGGTGCCCGCGGGGCCCTTCCACGGGCCGATGGTCGTCTCGATGCGCCCGCTGCGGCCCGCCGACGCGATCCGCGCGGTGCAGGTCACGTCGCGCTTCCCCGGCGTGCACGGCGCGCCGGTCCACATCGGATTGCCGTCGATGATCGGCATCCGCGACCTCGCCGCGCCCGACTTCGGCGACGCGGTCCCGGTCCACGACGACGAGCTGCCGGTCTTCTGGGCCTGCGGCGTGACGCCGCAGGCGGTCGTGATGGCGACGAAGCCGCCGCTGTGCATCACGCACGCGCCCGGCTGCATGCTCGTCACCGACCTGCTCAACCACCGGATCGCGAGCCTGTAGCCCGCATCGGCCGGGCACCGGTCCCCACTGGATCTTTCCCGAGGAGAAGACGATGACTTCACCGTTCCGCCCGTCGCACGCCGCCGTGCTCGCGTCGGTCGCGCTGGCCTTCGCCGCGCACGCGCAGTCGATCCCGCCCGGCCCGAAGATCTCGGTCCAGGCGGTCACGCAGGTCGCGCCGAACATGCCGCAGTACACGGCGGTCGACGTGCCGCTGATTCGCGACTCGATCCAGAAGGCGAGCAACGGCCGCGTCGAGGTGTCGCTCGCGTCCTGGCCCGAGCGCAACGTCAACGGGCCCGAGGTGCTCAGGCTGGTGCGTTCCGGGCAGGTCGACCTCGCCGCCGCGCCGCTCACGACGGTGTCGGGCGACGTGCCGATCCTCGACGGCGTCGACCTCGCCGGGATGAACCTCGACATCCGCCAGGCGCGCCGCGTCGCCGACGCGATGGTGCCGGTGGCGAACAAGGAGCTCGAGCGGCTCGGCATCCGGCTGGTCGCGACGTACCCGTTCTCGGGCCAGATGCTGTTCTGCCGCAAGCCGATCGCCGGGCTCGCGGACCTCAAGGGGCTGAAGGTGCGCACCAACGGCCCGTCGGCGGCCGACCTCGTCAAGGCGCTCGGCGGCCAGCCGGTCTCGCTCGCGTTCGGCGAGGTCTACACCGCGCTCGAGCGCGGCACCGTCGACTGCGGCATCACCGGCTCGGGCTCGGGCAACAGCGTCAAGTGGCCGGAGGTCACGACGCACCTGTTCACGCAGGCGCTGTCGTGGTCGGTGTCCGGGTATTTCGTGAACCTCGCGTGGTGGAACAAGCTCGACCCCGCGGTGCGCGCGCTGTTCGAGAAGACGCTCGGCGAGGTCCAGGAGGCGCAGTGGAAGCTCGGCGTCGAGGCGACGAACGACGGCGTCGCGTGCAACGTCGGCCGCGCCGACGGCTGCAAGCTGCACACGCTGGTCAAGCGCCCGATGGCCGAGGTCAAGCCGCAGGGCAACGTCGCCGCGTCGCTGCAGAAGGAGATGGCCGAAGACGTGCTGCCGGGCTGGGTCAAGCGCTGCGGCGCGCGCTGCGGCCAGGTCTACAACGACGTGATCGCGCCGATCACCGGCATCCGCTTCACGGGCCAGTAGCCCAAGCCCGCGCGAGCCGCGCGTGTTCCGCCTGGTCGAGGTCGCCGCCCGGCACGCGATGAGCGTGGCCGGGTGGGCGTACGTCGCGATCACCGCGCTGATCTGCTTCGACATCGTCGCCCGGCGCCTGCTCGGCTTCTCGAGCGAGGCGACGAGCGAGCTCACCGGCTACCTGATGGCGATCGGCATGACCTGGGGCATGGCCGGCACGCTGATCGAGCGCGGGCACGTGCGCATCGACGTGCTCGTGCAGAAGCTGCCGCTCGCCGTGCGCGTGTGGCTGCACCTGGCGTCGCTCGCCGCGCTGGCCACGACGGCCGGCTTCTTCGTCTACGGTGCCGTGTCGCTCGCGCGCGACTCCCTCGAGCTCGGCGCGACCGACCTCTCCGCGCTGCGGACGCCGCTCGCGCTGCCGCAGGGGCTGTGGGCCGCCGGGCTCGCGCTGCTCGCGCTCGCGGTCGTGGCGCTCGGCGCGCGGGCGCTGGCGCAGCTGCGCGAGCGCCGGCTCGACGACCTCGACCGCATGCTGATGGCGCGCAGCTACGAGGACGAGGCCGCCGAGACGCTCGAGGCGGTCGGGCAGGCAGGCGCGCGCGACGCGCCCGCGGAGCCGCGCGCGTGATCGCGGTCGTCTTCCTGGTCGCGATGGCGCTCGTGATCGGCGCCGTCTCGATGTTCGGCCCCGCGGGCCACGCGGCGACGGCCGCCGGCGCGGTGCCGTGGTGGGCGCTCGCGACGGTGCTCGGCGCGTTCGTCGCGTTCTTCGCCGGCGGCATCCACGTCGGCGCGGCGCTCGCGATCCTCGCGCTGCTCGCCGGCTTCGGGCTGTCCGACCGGCCGTTCTGGAACTTCATCGGCGAGATGATCTGGGCGCCGTCGACCAACTTCGTGCTGGTGTCGGTGCCGCTGTTCCTGCTGATGGGCGAGATCATGCTGCGCGCCGGGCTCTCCGAGCGCCTGTACCGCGCGCTCAACGTCTGGATGGGGCGCCTGCCCGGCGGGCTGCTGCACACGAACGTGATGGCCTGCGGCGTGTTCTCGGCGGTCGCCGGCTCGAGCGTCGCGACCGCCGCGACCATGGGATCGGTGGCGCTGCCGTACTTCGAGAAGAGCCACTATCCGCCGAAGCTGGTGCTCGGCTCGCTGGCCGCCGGCGGCGCGCTCGGCAACCTGATCCCGCCCGGCATCACGTTCATCATCTACGGCCTCATCACCGAGACCTCGGTCGGCGCGCTGTACCTGGCCGCGATCGGGCCGAGCGTCCTCGTCGTGCTGCTCTTCGTCGCGGTGATCCTCTGGTACAGCGTGCGCCTGAACCTCTCCGGCGACGCGGCCGCGGCGCGCGCGGGCTGGCGCGAGCGCCTGGCGAGCCTGTCCGACCTGGTGCCGACGGCGCTGCTGATCGGGCTCGTGCTCGGCACGATCTACGCCGGCTGGGCGACGCCGACCGAGTCCGCCGCGCTCGGGGTGGCCGGCAGCGTCGTGCTCGCGCTGGTCGAGCGCAAGCTCTCGTGGCCGGTGTTCGCCGAGTCGGTGCGCGCGACCGCGCGCACCACGTCGATGGTCGCGCTGATCCTGTTCGGCGCGTACTTCCTGAACTACATCCTGTCGTCGCTCGGCATCCCGCAGATGCTCGCGAAGTTCCTCACCGGGCTGCCGCTGCCCGGCTGGGCGATCATGCTGGTGATCATCGGCTTCTACCTCGCGCTGGGCACGTTCATGGAGGGGATGTCGATGGTGATCACGACGATCCCGCTGCTCTTCCCGGTGGTCAAGGCGCTCGGCTACGACCCGGTCTGGTTCGGCGTCGTGATCACGATGCTGGTCGAGATCGCGATGATCAGCCCGCCCGACGGCACCGTGCTGTACGTGCTGCAGGGCATGCGCCGCCAGCCCGGCCCGATCACCGACGTGTTCGCCGGCGTGATGCCGTTCATGGCGGTGTACATGCTCGCGATCCTCGTGCTGATGGCGTTCCCGGGGATCGCGCTGTGGCTGCCCGCGCGGCTGATGTGAACCTTGCGCCCCGGGGGCGCGCGGAGTGGAGATGCTGAACTTCGAATGCGAGCGGCTGTCGGGCGACGGCCGTGGAGTCACCGGGCACGTGGCGATCGAACCGTCGTGCCTCGTCGTCGCCGGCTGGACCGGCCGCGACGTGCACGCAATCGAGCACCACATCGCCGAGCTCGAGCGGCTCGGCGTGCCCCGCCCGTCGACGTTCCCGCTGTACTACCGCGCGAGCCGCGCGCTGCTCACGCAGGACGACGCGATCGAGGCGCTCGGGCCGGACAGCTCCGGCGAGGCCGAGCCGGTGCTGTTCTTCGCCGCCGGCGAGTGGTGGCTGACCGTCGGCTCCGACCACACCGACCGCAAGGTCGAGTCGTACTCGGTCGCGGTGTCCAAGCAGATGTGCGCGAAGCCGGTGGCGCGGCACGCGTGGCGCTGGGCCGACGTCGCCGAGCGCCAGGACGGCATCGCGCTGCGCTCGCGCATCCACGAGGACGGCCGCTGGCTCGCGTACCAGGAGGGCACGCTCGCGTCGATCCGGCCGCTGGAATCGCTGCGCGACGGGTGGCTGCAGGGGCGTGCGCCCGCGCCCGGGACGTTCGTGTCGTGCGGGACGCTCGGCGCGATCCCGAACGCGGCGGGCACCGGCATCCGGCCGGCGGCGCAGATGGAGATCGAGATCGACGACCCGGCGCTCGGGCGGCGGATCGTGCACCGCTACCGGGTGGAGACGCTGCCGGTCGTCGCGTAGCGCGCCGCCTGAGCCCCCGCGATCCAGCCGCCGGCGATCGCACTGAGCAGGCCGTTGCCCGACAGGTAGCCCCACACCGCGTCGCCGGAGACCCCGCGCGCGGCCCCGCCGCCGGCGAACAGGTTCGGCAGCGGTGTGCCGGCGCGCGCGAGCACGCGGCAGCGCGCGTCGACGTCGAGCCCGCCCTGCGTGTGGAAGAGCGCGCCGGTCACGCGGATCGCGCGGTACGGCGGCGCGAGCGCGCGCGCGAAGCGGCGTCCGAAGCGGTCGGGCGTGCCGGTCGCGGCGCTCGCGGCAACCGCGTCGAGCGTCGCCGCGAGCCGGCCGGCGTCGCAGCCGATCGTCGCGGCGAGCGACGCGACGTCGTCCGCGGGGCGCACGGCGCCGGCGGCCTGAGCGTCGAGGAAGTCCGGGAAGGCCTGCGCGAGCGCGAGCACCGGCGCGTCGAACACGGCCCACGCGACCCCGCCCGGTTGCGCGATCACGTCGACCGCCGCCTCCGAATACCCGCGCGTCTCGTCGTGGAAGCGCTCGCCGCGCGCGTTGACCTGCACGCCGCCGTCGACCATCACCGCCCACGTGATCAGCACGCCGTGCGGCACCGCCCACGAGCCGTGTCCCTGGTAGGCGTGCAGGTCGGCGAGCGCGGCGCCCAGCCGCTCGCCCCAGCGCAGCGCGCTGCCGTCGTTGCCGGCGTGGCCGGCGAACACCGCGTCGCGCATCTGCGGCAGGTGGCGCGCGACCAGCGCCGGGTCGCCGGCGAAGCCGTTGCACGCGAGCACCAGCGCGTCGCACGCGAGCGACTGCGTGTCGCCGTCGGGGCGCGCGAAGCGCACGCCGAGCACGCGGGCTCGCGGGTCCGGCACCGGGCGGTCGACGACCAGCGCGTCGACGCGCGCGTCGCACAGCAGGTCGGCGCCGGCCGTGCGCGCGGCCGCCTCGAGCGCGTGCGCGAGCGCTGCGCCGGTGCGCTCGGGCAGCGCGTGCATGCGGCGCGCGCGATGACCCGGGTAGAGAAAGCCGTCGAGCAGCTCGAACGCGAGGCCGTGGCGCTCGCCGAGCCAGTCGATCGCGGGCGCGATGGCGTCGGCGTACGCGACGACCAGGTGCTCGGCGGCGCTCCCCTTCGCCTTGTCGCGGATGTCGCGCGCGAAGCGCGCCGGCGAATCGTCGACGCCCGCCGCGCGCTGCACGCGCGTGCCGCCCGCGGGCACGAACCCGGACGACAGCGCGGTCGAGCCCGACGGCACGGCGTCGCGCTCGAGCACCACGCACTCGACGCCCGCCTCGCGCGCGCGCAGCGCCGCGACCAGCCCGCACGCGCCGGCGCCGACGATCGCGACCGGCACGCGCACCGGCGCGTCGAAGCCCGGCTCGACTTCGACGCGCCCGCCGCTCATTGGACTACCTTCGCTTCGTGAGCCAGGGCGAGCGTGACGCGATGCAGGGTTGTCCACGGCGGCGGTCGGTCGGCGCTTGCGACGTACCGACCGAACGCCGCGGTGGGCAACCCGTGTTCAGCGATCAGGCCTGATTGGCCGCACGTCTTGACGTGGATTTCACGTCGCGCCGATGGTTGGAATCGACTTCCGTGCCCCCGGGGAGACTGCCAGTGCCGCTGGCCGCTCGACGGCCCCTGTGAGACCCGCAGCCCCCGGGGCGCCGGAAGACCCAGACGGGCAACAGGATGTAGCGCCAGGTGTCGAAGCCGAGAGCGCCTATCAATGAGCGACCCGCACGGGCTTCCGGCACGGATAGTCATACCGCAACTCGCAGGAGTACGCCCATGACCACTTTCTTCATCGGGTTGGACTGGGCCAGCCAGACGCACGCCGTGTGCGTCATCGACGAGCACGCGACCGTCGTCGAGCGCTTCGAGGTCGATCACACCGCCGCAGATCTGCACGGCCTGATTCGGCGATTGGCCCGCTTCGGCAGCGCCCCCGTGGCCATCGAGCGCCCCTCGGGGATGCTCGTGGACACCCTCATGCAGGCCGGCATTCAAGTCGTGCCGATCCATCCCAACGTCGTCAAGGCCACCCGCCCGCGCTACCGCAGCCACGGCGCCAAGAGCGACATCTCCGACGCGTACCTTCTGGCCGATCTGCTGCGCACCGATGGCCATCGCTTCACGCCCCTGGCTCCGCAAAGCGACGAGATTTGCGCACTGCGCGCGCTCGTACGCGGCCGTGACGACCTCGTCGCCACGCGCGTGCAGCTGGCCAATCAGCTGCGCGGCCTGCTCGAATCGTTCTGGCCCGGCGCCGCCGAGGTCTTCGCCGACATCGACTCGCCGATCGCGCTGGCCTTCATCGAGCGCTATCCCAGCCCCGAGTGCGCCGCTCGCCTGGGCCCCAAGCGAATGGCCAGCTTCTGCGCCCAGCACGCCTACTGCGGCCGGCGCTCGCCCGAGGAACTGCTCGAACGACTGCACCGCCCGCCCCAGTCCGTCGCCGCCGAGCTCGAGATGGAGGCCAAGCGCACGCTCGTTCTCAGCTTCGTGAAGACTCTGCTTGCGCTCACCGCGCAGATCCGCCAACTGACCGCCCGCATCGAGCACGACGTCGCCGAGCTCGACGACGGCAAGCTCGTCATGAGCTTCCCGCGCGCCGGTCGCGTCTGCGCCGCCCAAATCCTGGCCGAACTGGGCAACGTGCGTGAGCGCTTCGACAGCGACGATCACCTGGCCGCCGAGGCAGGCGTCGCGCCCCTGACCTACCAGTCCGGCAAGTCCCGGGCCGTCGCCTTCCGCTGGGCCTGCAACCACCGCCTGCGCGCCGCGATCACCTGCATGGCCGACAACTCCCGCCACGTGCACGCCTGGGCGAACAACCTCTACACCAAGGCCCGCGCCCGCGGATGCGACCACCCGCACGCCGTGCGCATCCTCGCCCGAGCCTGGGTTCGCGTCATCTGGCGTGCGTGGACCGATCGCAAGCCATACGACCTCGAAGCCCATCGCGGCGCCCAGACCTTGCTCAAAGCGGCCGGGGGTTGACACAGGATGTCTCACAGCGCCGCGGCGAACGCGTCGCAGCGCATCACGCGCGCGATGCCGGCGAGGTCGGCGAGCGCCGCGTCGTGCGACTCGCGCCGGAACGCCGCGCAGCCGTCGGCGAGCACGACGATCTCGAACTCGCGCAGGTACGCGTCGCGCACGGTGCTCGCGACACCGCCGTTGGTGACGATGCCGGCGACCGCGACCGTGTCGACGCCGGCGTGGCGCAGCACCCACTCGAGCTGGGTGTTGAAGAACGCCGAGTACGCGACCTTGTCGACCGCCACCCGCGGGCGCGGCAGCTCGTCGACGACCGCGTGGCCCCAGGTGCCGGCGGCGAAGTCGCCGCGCGCGAGGAACGGCCGCAGCGCGCGCAGGTGCGCGGTGACGATCGGCTCGCCGCGCGCGTCCGGCCACAGCGTGAAGCGGCTCGCCGCGAGCATCCCGCCGCGCGCCTCGAGGGCGCGCGCGAGCGGCGCGATCCGCGCCGGCAGGCGCGCCATCTCGTCGGAGGCGACGCCGCCGCGCGCGTACGCGCCCTGCGGGTGCAGGAAGTCGTTCTGCAGGTCGACGATCAGCAGCGCGGTGCGTTCGGGGATCATGTCCGTGCGATGACGAGGTTGCCGTGCGCGTCGACGCGCGCGTCGAAGCCGGGCTCGAGCCAGACGGTCGCGTCCGGCTGCTCGAAGAGCGCCGGCCCCGCGATCCGCGTCCCGGACGCGAGCGGCAGGCGCTCGAAGACCGGCACGTCGAGCCACGCGTCGTCGTGCCAGACCGGCCGGCGCTCGCGCGGCGCGCCCGCACCGGCGGCGCCCGCGGGCGGGGCGAGCGCCGTGAGGTCGAAACGGCGCCGCGCGCCCGTCACCGACACGCGCAGGTTCAGCACGCGCACCGGCACGTTGTCGAGCAGCTGGCCGAACGCGGCACGGTACGCGGCGTCGAACGCGGCGCGGATCGCGGCCCGCTCGGGCGCCGCGGCGCCGGCGCCCGGCAGCGGCACGGCGACCGTGTGCGTCTGGCCCTGGTAGAGCATGTCGAGCTCGACGTCGGTCGCGATCGACGCGAAGTCGATGCCGGCGGACGCGAGCGCGCGCCGGCCCTCGCCGTCGAAGTCCGCGATCGCCGCCGCGAGCGCAGCCGTGTCGAGCTGGTCGAACGCGCGGTTCACGGTGCGCACGAAGTCGTGCCGCATGTCGGCGATCGCGCAGCCGAGCGCCGAGCTCACGCCCGGATAGCGCGGCACCAGCCCGGTCGCGACGCCGACCTCGCGCATCATCGCGCACACGTGCAGCGCGCCGCCGCCGCCGAACGGCATGTACGCGAACTTCTGCGGGTCGTGGCCGCGCTCGATCGACACGAGCCGGATCGCGCCGGCCATCTTCGCGTTCGCGACGGTGAGGATCGCCAGCGCGGCGGCGAACGCGTCGACGCCGAGCGGCGCGCCGACGTGGCGCTCGATCGAGCGGCGCGCGGCGTCGACGTCGAGCGCGGCGAGCTGCCCGCCGATCGGGCGGCGCGCGTTGATGCGCCCGAGCACGAGGTTCGCGTCGGTGACCGTCGGCCCCATCGGGTCGTCGGCCGGCCGCAGCCCGTAGCACACCGGCCCCGGGCTCGACCCCGCGGACTCCGGCCCGACCTGCAGCAGCCCGGACGCGTCGACGCGCGCGATCGAGCCTCCGCCCGCGCCGATCGTCTGGATCTCGATCATCGGGGTGCGGATCACGAGCCCGAAGTCGATCGACTTCTGCGCCGCGAACGCGGTCTGCCCGCCCGCGATCAGCGAGACGTCGAAGCTCGTGCCGCCGACGTCGCCGGTGATCACGTTCGGGAATCCCGCGCCGGCGGCGATGTGCGCGCACGCGATCACGCCCGCCGCGGGCCCGGACAGCGCGGTGCGCACCGGGCGCCGGCACGCGTCGGCGACCGACATCACGCCGCCGTTGCTCTGCACGATCAGCAGCCGCCCGCCGAAGTCGCGCGCGTCGAGCGCGTGCTGCAGCTTCGCGACGTAGCGCCCGACCACCGGCTGCAGCGCCGCGTTCAGCGACGCCGTCGACGCGCGCTCGAACTCGCGCACCTCGGGCAGGATCTCGTGCGACGCGGTCACGTGCGCGTTCGGCCACACGCGGCGCACCGCGGCGACCGCCGCCGCTTCGTTGGCCGCGTTCGCGTAGCTGTTCACGAAGAACACGCACGCCGCCTCGCAGCCCGCCGCGAGCAGCTCGCGCGCACGCGCCTCGACCTCGTCGGGCGACACCGGCACGAGCACGGTGCCGTCGGCGAGCACGCGCTCGTCGACCTCGAGCCGGGCGCTGCGCTCGACCACCGGCTCGAACGTGCCCCACAGGCCCCAGGTGCTGGGGCGGTCGCGCCGGCGCATCTCGAGCACGTCGCGAAAGCCGCGCGTGGTGATTACGCCGGTGCGCCCGACCTTGCGCTCGAGCAGCGCGTTGGTGCCGGCGGTCGTCCCGTGGACGATGGTCGCGACCTCGGCGAGCCGCGGCGCGACGCGCGCCAGGCCCTCGACGAAGCCGCGCGACGGGTCGTCGCGCGTGGTCGCGACCTTCGCGATGCGCACCTCGCCCGTGCCCTCGTCGTGCAGGAACACGTCGGTGAAGGTGCCGCCGACGTCGACACCGATCGTGACTCGCGCGCTCATCGCGCGGCTCCCGCGGGCGCGGGCGCGACGCCCGGCGTGGCGGCGGCGTCCGCCGCGTGCGCCGCCTCCGCGGCGCCGGCGGCACGGGTCGCGTTGCCCGCGTCCACCGCGCCCTTCGCGTCGACGTACCCGAGCCGCTGGTCGCGTGCGCGCGCGGCCTCGTCGCGCGCCTGCGGCGGCCCGTAGCCGCCGCCGCCCGGCGACTCGATGCGCACGCGGTCGCCTCGCTCGAGCGCGATGCCAACCTGCTTGGACACGAGCGCCGGCACGTGCCAGCGCCCCTGCGCGCACCACGCGATGCGGTTCGTCGCGGCCGGGCCGCCGCCGGCGGCGCCCTGCGGCGGGAAGCGCCCGCGCTCGCCGAAGACGAACGCGGTGGCGCGCTCGTCGAGCAGCTCGATCTCGTAGACCGCGCCGAGCCCGCCTCGGTGGCGGCCGTCGCCGCCCGAGCCCGGGCGCAGCGCCCACTGCGTGAAGCGCACCGGGTACGCGGCCTCGAGGATCTCCAGCGGCGGGATCGTCGCCATCGAGATCGGCGCGTTGCCGTGCGACAGCCCGTCGCCGTGCGGGTGCGCGCCGTGGCCGCCGCCGAAGAAGCTGAACATCACCCACGGCCGCCCGGCGTCGGGCCCGCGCGTGCGCGTGCCGGCGATCGACAGCGCGTTGATCGTGCCGTACGCCATGCCGTTGGAGCGCGCAGGCGCCGCCTGCGCGACCGCGCCGAAGATCACGTCGATCATGCGCAGGATCGTCTCGGTGTAGCCGCCGACCGGACGCGGCGACGACACGCTGATCAGCGATTCCGGCGGGATCACGAAGTCGATCGGCTCGAGCACGCCGGCATTGGCCGGCACGTCGGGGAACAGGTGCTTGAGCGCGACGTAGCACGCGGCGATCGCGGTCGAGCGCGCGATGTTGACCGGCCCGGCGCACGCCGGCGACGTGCCGGTGAAGTCGAGCGTCAGGCGCGGGCCTTCGTCGACCGGGTCGCCCGCGCCGCCCGAGCCTGCCGGGTCGCCCGCGCCGCCCGAGCCTGCCGGGTCGCCCGCGCTGCCCGAGCCGTCCGCGCCACCCGCGCCGTCGGCGTCGCCGCAACCGCCCGCTTCGCCGGATCGCGACCCGTGCCGCACCGTGATCGCGACCGCGATCTTCAGCGCGTCGGGCGCGATGCCGTCGTTGTCGAGGAAGTCCTCGCACGCGTAGCGGCCCTCGGGCAGCGTCGCGATGTTCGCGCGCATCAGCGTCGCGGCGCGCCGGCGCAACTCGGCGAACGCCTCGCGCACCGTCGCCGCGCCGTATTCGCCGAGCAGCGCCGCGAGCCGGCGCGCGCCGATCTCGAGCGCCGCGACCTGTCCGCTCAGGTCGCCGTACAGGCTGGTGGGCAGTCGCGTGTTCGCCTGCAGGATCGCGAGCACGTCGTCGCGCAGGCGCCCGTCCTCGTACAGGCGCACCGGCGGGATCACCATCCCCTCCTGCCAGCACTCGGTCGCGGCCGGGTTGTAGTTGCCCGGCACCGCACCGCCCACGTCGTGCCAGTGCCCCACCGACGCCAGGCAGCAGAAGAGCTCGCCGTCGTGGAAGAACGGGCGCACGAGCTTGAAGTCGTTCAGGTGCGTGCCGCCCTCGTAGGGGTCGTTGAAGATCCAGACGTCGCCGTCGCGCAGGCCCCCGCGGCGCGCGGCCGCCGCGATCGCGGCCTTCACCGCGAACGCCATCGCGGCGACGAACACCGGCAGGCCCGACTTGCCCTGCACCAGCGTGTCGCCGCTCGCCGCGTCGTACAGCCCGTGCGACGCGTCGTGCGCCTCGGCGATGATCGGGTTGAACGCGCTGCGATACAGCGTCGCGTCCATCTCGTCGGCGATCTGCTCGAGCCGGCCCTTGAGCACCGCGAGCGTGATCCTGTCCAGTGTCGTCATCGGCCCATCCTCGCCGGCCGCGTGCACGGCCGCTCCATCGGGTTCGTCCTGCGCCGCCGCACGCTCAGATCCCCAGGTAGGCGCGCCGCAGCGCGTCGCTCGCGAGCAGCGCCGCGGGCGTGCCGTCGAAGCGGACCGTCCCGTTCTCGAGCACGTACGCGCGGTTCGCGATCTCGAGCGACTGCGCGACGTTCTGCTCGACCAGCAGGATCGCCAGCCCGTCGCGGTTCAGGCGCCCGATCAGCGCGAACAGCTCCTCGACCAGCAGCGGCGAGAGCCCGAGCGACGGCTCGTCCAGGATCAGCAGCCGCGGCTCGGCCATCATGCCACGGCCGATCGCGAGCATCTGCTGCTCGCCGCCGGACATCGTCCCGGCCTTCTGCGTCCTGCGCTCCGCCAGCCGCGGGAAGACGTCGAACACGCGCTGCAGGTTGCGCGCGCGCCGCTCGCGCGCCCGCGCGTACGCGCCGAGCTCGAGGTTCTCGAGCACCGTCAGGTTCGGGAACACCCGCCGCCCCTCGGGCACCTGGATCAGCCCGGCCTCGACGACGCGCCGGCAGCGCGCGCGCGTGACGTCGCGACCGTCGAAGCGGACCTCGCCGGCGAACGGCGCGATCACGCCGCTCACCGTGTTGTTCAGCGTCGTCTTGCCGGCGCCGTTGCTGCCGAGCAGCGCGACGATCTCGCCTTCGCCGACGTCGAGGTTCACGCCGCGCAGCACCTCGACGCGCCCGTAGCCGCCGCGCAGCGCGCGCACCTCGAGCAGGCTCACCGCGGCGCCCCGGCCATCGCGCGCAGCCGCGCGGCGCTGCCGTGGCCCAGGTAGGCCTCGACGACCGCCGGGTCGGCGGTCACCTCGCCCGGCGTGCCGCGCGCGATCGTGCGGCCCTGCGCGAGCACGTGCACGACGTCGGCCAGGTGCATCACGGCCTGCATCACGTGCTCGATCATCAGCACCGTGACGCCGCCGTCGCGGATGCGCCGCACGACCGGGATCATCTCGTCGATCTCCTGCGGGTTCAGCCCCGCGAGCACCTCGTCGAGCAGCAGCAGCTTCGGCCGGGTCGCGAGCGCGCGCGCCAGTTCCAGCCGCTTGCGACCCGCCACGGTCAGGTCCGACGCGGGCTTGTCGAGCTGGCTCGCCAGCCCGACCGCGCCGGCGACCTCGTCCGCGACCGCGAGCGCCCGCGCGCGCGACGCCAGCCGCAGGTGCGCGCCGACCGCGACGTTCTCGCGAACGGTCTGCCCGGCGAACGGCTGCACGATCTGGAACGTGCGCGTCATCCCGAGCGCCGCGATCCGGTGCGGCGGCAGGCCGGTGACGTCGCGCCCCTCGAGCGCGACGCGGCCCGCCGACGGACGCAGGAACCCGGCGAGCGCCGCGAACAGCGTGGTCTTGCCCGCGCCGTTGGGCCCGATCAGCGCGGTGATCGACCCCGCGTCCACGTCGATCGAGACGTCGTCGAGCGCGCGCAGCCCGCCGAACGAGATCGAGACGCCGCGTGCGGCCAGCAGCGTCATCGCGGCGCCCCGCCCGGGCGACCCCGCGCGAGCCACGCCGGCAGCGGCCGGCCCGACCCCGCGATCCCGCGCGGCATGAACATCACCATCAGCACCAGCACCGCGCCGTAGACCACCATGTTGACGCCGGGCAGCTCGCCGAACAGGTTGCGCGTGAGCTCGGCGAGCAGCTGCAGCGCGATCGCGCCGAGCACCGGCCCCCACACCGTGCCCATGCCGCCGACGATCGCCGCGACCAGCGCCTCGACCGACACCGCCGGGCCGTACGCGATCCCGGGGTCGACGTACTGGAACACCTGCACGTAGAACGCGCCCGCCGCGCCCATCAGCGCGGCCGACATCGCGATCGCGCGCACCTTCACGCGCGTCGGGTCGACGCCGACCGCGCGCGCGGCGTCTTCGTTGTCGCGCACCGCCTGCAGGTAGGCGCCGAAGCGCGAGCGCGTCAGCCACGCGCTGAGCGCGAGCCCGGCGAGCACCAGCACGAGCGCGAGCCACACGAAGCCGGCGCGCGACTCGAACTGCAGGTTCGCCGCCGACGGCGCGAGCGGCAGCATCAGGCCCACGCCGGCACCGGTGAACGGCGCGGCGGTCGCGAGGATGCGGAACGTCTCGGCGAACGCGAGCGTCACGAGCGCGAAGTACGAGCCGCGCAGCCCGTAGCGGAACGACAGCGCGCCGACCGCCGCCGCGACCGCGGCCGCGGCCGCTGCCGCCATCGGCAGCGCGAGCCACGCGTTCACGCCCCAGCGCATCTGCGCGATCGCCTGCACGTAGGCGCCGGTGCCGAAGAACAGCGCGTGCCCGAACGAGAACTGCCCGCCGAACCCGCCCAGCACGTTCCACGACTGCGCGAGCAGCGTCGCGTACAGCGCCATCATCGCGAAGTTCAGCACGACCCCCGAGCCGGTCGCCAGCGGCAGCGCCGCGACCGCGATCCCGAACGCGGCGATCGCCGCGACCGTGCGCATCACGCGCCGCGCGCGCCGAACAGGCCCTGGGGCCGGAACAGCAGCACGGCGATGAAGATCACGAAGATGCCGATCTGCCCGAGCGACTCGCCGAGCAGCAGCCCGCCCAGCGACTCGACGACCCCGATCAGCAGCCCGCCGGCGAGCGCGCCGGCGAAGCTGCCCATGCCGCCGAGCACGACGATCGTGAACGCGACCAGCACGAAGCCCGCGCCCACGTGCGGGTTGACGTAGTACGCCGGCAGCAGGAAGCACGCGGCCGCGCCCAGGCACGCCAGCCCGATGCCGAAGCTCATCGCGTAGATGTGCTCGACGTCGATGCCGACGAGCCGCGCGCCGTGCTTCTCGCGCGCGACCGCGCGGATCGCACGGCCGAGGTCGGTGCGCGCGACGACCGCGAGCAGCAGCGCCGCGGCGGCGAGCGCGCCGCCGAACGCGACCAGCTTGGGCAGCGCGATCATCGCCGGGCCGATCGGCACGGTCGCGAGCGTGTACGGCGTGTCGACGACGCGGGTGTCGGACTTGAACGCGATCAGCGCCAGGTTCTCGAGCACGATCGACAGGCCGAGGGTGACGAGCAGGATGTTCTCGTCCTTGCCGTGGCTCGCGCGCTCGATCACGACGCGCTGCAGCGCGTAGCCGAGCGCGAACATCGCCGGCACGACGATCGGCAGCGCCAGGTACGGGTCGATCCCCAGGCGCTCCTTGAGCAGGTACACGCCGTAGAGCGCGACCATCAGCGCCGCGCCGTGCGCGAAGTTGATGATGTGCAGCACGCCGTAGATCAGCGTGAGCCCGAGCGCGATCAGCGCGTAGACCGCGCCGGTCGTCAGGCCGTTGAGGACGGCCGGGAAGAGGATCTGGAACTCGAGCATCCTGGACGCGGCGGCGCGGCGGGGCGCCGCCGCACTCGCGCGGGGTCAGGCGCGCAGCGGGAACACCGGCTCGGCTTCGCGGAAATCGCGCGGGACGATCACGCGGATGTCGCCCTTGAGCACCTGCGTCATCAGCGGCTGGGCGCCGATGTTCTGCCCGGCGACGAACTTCGTCGGCCCGTACGGCATGAAGTGGTCGTTCCACGCGCTCGCGGCGAGCGCGTCGGTGATCTTCGCGCGGTCGGCCGAGCCGGCGCGCTCGATCGCGTCGGCGAGCAGGCGCACCGCGGTGTAGGTGTTGAACACCTCGTACGTGAAGAACAGCCCCTTGGCCTCGACGCGCTTGCGCAGCGCGAGCGAGCGCTTGTCGCGCGGGTTGAACCAGTGGTTGCAGTCGATGATGCCGTCGGCGGCGTCGGGGAATTCCTTCAGGAACTTGTAGCTCGACGCGGCGCCGCCGAGCACCGAGTAGATCGCCTTCGGGCGCACGTTCTGCTGGCGCATCGTGCGCACGAGCAGCGCGTACTCGTTGTAGTAGTTCGCCGGGATCACGATGTCGGGGTTCAGCGCCTTCATCCGCAGCACGATGTTGTTGAAGTCGCGCGTCGGGTTGGCGTGCTTGACGACCTCCTTGACCTCGTAGCCGTAGCCGGGGAGCTCGCGCGCGAGCAGCTGCGCCGTGCCGGTGCCGAACAGCGACTCCTCGTGGATGATCATCACGGTCTTCGCGGGCTTGCCGGCGGCGGTGTTCAGCACGTGCAGGTTCGCGACCGCGACCTGCGCGCAGATCCGGTAGCCGGGGCCGAAGCGGAACGTGTTCTTCAGCCCGCGCTCGACGATCTGGTCGGCGACGCCGACGTCGACGACGTGGGGCAGGTTGTACTTCGCCGCCGTCTGCGTCGTCGCCAGGCAGATCGCCGACGCGTACGCGCCGACGATCGCGGCGACGCCCTGCTCGTTCATCTTCTCGACCTCGGCCGCGCCCGCCTCGGGCCGCGACTGCGCGTCGCCGAGCACCGCCTGCAGCTTCGCGCCGCCCAGCGAGCGGAGGCCGCCCGCGGCGTTGACGTCGTCGATCGCCATCACGGCGCCCTCGCGGCACTGCTGGCCGGAGAACGCGAGCGCGCCGGTCACCGGGTGAAGGATCCCGACCTTGACCGGCGCCGGCTGGGCGTGGCCCGCGCGCGAGAGTGCCAGCGCCGTCGCGCCCGCCGCGCCGCTCGCGATGAAGTTGCGCCGATCGGTCATCCGCGTGTCTCCGGTTCGTGGGCGCGCCCGCCCGCCGGCCCGATGCCGGCGACGCGGGTTGCGCGCCCGAGCGCTAGTGTGGCGCCGCGCCGTCGCCTGTCAATACGGGGTGTCCCCGTTCGCGCGGCGTCGGCGGCCGTGCGCGCGGCATCGCACCGGCCGCGCGCCGGGCGATTCCGGCGGCGTCACGGCGGCAGCGCGACCCCGCGTTCGGCCAGGACCTTGCGCAGCCGGTCCGGGTAGTCGGTGATGATCCCGTCGACGCCCAGCTCGACGAGCCGCGCCATGTCGGCCGGCTCGTTGACGGTCCAGGGCAGCAGCTTCACCCCGGCGGCACGCGCCTGCCCGACGTGCTCCGGCGCGAGGTTGCGCCAGAACATCGACCAGCTGCCGCAGCCGGCGGCGCGCGCGAGCCCCGCGAGCGAGCCGCCGTGGTCCGCCGCGCGCAACCCCGCGTGCCACGGCGACGCGCCGTCCGGCCCCGGGGTCACGGTGTCCATGCCGGCGGAGACGATCGTCAGGCACGAGGTCTCGATCTCGGGTGCGAGGCGGCGGACCTCGACCAGCGTTCGCCAGTCGAACGACTGCACCGTCACGCGCGCCGCCAGGCCGTGGCGGCGGATCGCATCGACGACGACGCGCGCGAACTGCGTCGGCGGCGGGGTCTCGTCGCCGGACGTCGGCGTGATCTTCGTCTCGAGGTTGAGCCGGACCGGGCCCGGATGCGCGGAGACCAGCGCGACGAGCTCGTCCAGGGTCGGAATGCGCTCGCCGTCGCTCGGCCGCTGCTGCGGAAACTGGGCCGCGTAGCGCGACGCCGGATTCAGGCGTCCGACGTCGACGCGGCGCACTTCGTCGAGCGTGAGCGCGTGCAGCGCCGGCCCCGGCGCCGAGAGCCAGCGGCCGTCGGGGCCGCGCACGAGGTCGGGGTTGAGCCGCGGGTCGTGCGACAGCACGAGGTGCCCGTCGCGCGTGACCGCGAGGTCGGACTCGAGCGTGGTGACCCCGAGCCGCAGCGCGTTGCGGAACGCGGCCAGCGTGTTCTCAGGCGCGAGCCCGCGCCCGCCGCGGTGGGCCTGCAGGTCGAACGCGAACGCGGCCGGCGTGACGAGCGCGATCGCCAGCGCGATCGCGGCGCGGGCCGCACGGCGCGCGCTCACCGCGCCGCGCTCCCGGCGTGCGCCGGCCCGCGCACGGCGCGCGCGTCCGGGCGCGGCGGCACCGCGTGCACCCGTTCGCCGTCGGTGACGAAGATCCGGTCCGACGGCCGCGGAGCGATCGCGGCGCCGCCGGTGAACTCCCCGAAGGCGGGCAGCAGCGCACGCTGCGCGCCGATCACGAAGCACGGCAGGCGCACCGCGTCGCCGCGCGCCGCGAGACGGTACGCCGGGTGGACGTGCCCGGCGATCACATACGCGCCGTCTTGCGCGGCGGCCGCATCGAGGCGAACGTCCCGTTCCACCGCGACCGTGACGAGTCCGTCGTCCTCGCCGGGCGTGTGGCGCAGCGCGAGGCCGTCGCCGACGAGCGGCTCGCCGACGACGTCGATCGCACAGCGCGGCGGCGGATCGCCGGCGCGGTCGTCGTGATTGCCGCGCACCAGCACCACGTCGAGCGCGGCGTGGCGCGCCCGCCAGTGCGCGAGCGCGTCGACCGCGCCCGCGTGCTGTGCGGTGGGGCCGTGAAGCAGGTCGCCGAGCACGACGAGGCGGCGCGGCGCGAGCGCGGCGACGACGCGCGCGAGGCGCTCGAGCGTCGCGGCGGTCGTGCCGCCGGGCACGGGCACGCCGAGCGCGCGAAAGCTCGCCGCCTTGCCGAGGTGGACGTCGGCGACCAGCAGCGTGCGCGAATCCTCGAGCCAGAGGGCGCGCTCGGGCAGCAGGTGCAGCACGCGTCCGCCGGCGTCGACGCGCAGCCCGGCATCGGGTGGTGGCAGTGGGAGGGCCATCGACGGATTCTATCGCCGCGCGCGCCGGCCTCGCGGCCGGCAGCCGCGCTGTCCGCGGGGGTCGAGCACGGCGTTCCGGCGGCGCGTTCACGGCTGCGCCGCCCGCTCGAGCTCGGCGACCATGCGCGCGACGCGCTGCGAGAGCTTCTCGGTCGTGAGCTTCTCGCGCAGCCGCTCCACCATCAGCGGGAACGCGAACGGCGTCGGCCGCGCGAGTTCGACGAAGCGCGTCTCGCACGCCGCGATCCGCGCCAGCGTCGCCCGCAGGCGCCCGAGCTCGAGCTCCTGCTCGAGCACCTCGCGCTGCGCCTGCCCGAGCAGCAGGTTGCCCGCGTCGTGCCTGCGGAAGACCTCGAAGAACAGGCCCGCGGACGCCTGCAGCTGGCGCGTGCTCTTCGGCGCGCCGGGAAAGCCCTGGAACACGAGGCCGGACACGCGGGCGATCTCGCGAAAGCGCCGCTGCGCGAGCTCCCCGGAGTTCAGGCTCGCGAGCACGTCGTCGAGCAGCCCGTCGGCCGAGAACGCGCGGGCGTCGCGCACCGGCGCCCAGTCGACCGGGTCCGGCGACACCAGCTCCAGACCGTAGTCGTTGACCGCGATCGAGAACGTCGCCCCGCGCCCGCCCGCGAGCCGCCACGCGAGCAGCGAGCCAATCCCGACGTGCACGTGGCGGCCCGCGAACGGATAGACGAACAGGTGGTGACCCTCGCGCGACGCGAGCGCCTCGACCAGCAGCGTCTGCGGCCCCGGCAGCGCCGACCAGCGCGACTGCAGCTCGAGCAGCGGGCGCGCCATCGCCATCTCGGGTCCGTCGAACTCGCCGGCGCCGGCGCGCGCGAGCCGCGCGAGCACCGCGCCGGCCATCTCGCTCGACAGCGGCATCCGCCCGCCGCCCCAGCGCGGCACCGCGCCGCGCGCGTCGCCCGCGCGCCGGACGTACGCGGTCATCTCGTGCACGCGCACGAGCTCGAGCACGCGCCCCGCGAAGAGGAACCGGTCTCCGCGCCGCAGCCGCGACACGAAGCTCTCCTCGATCGTCCCGAGCCGCCCGCCGGTGAGGTACTTCACCGACATCGACGCGTCGGCGACGATGGTCCCGATCGACATCCGGTGGCGCCGCGCGATCGCCGCCTCCGGCACGCGGTGCACGCCCGCGTCGTCGGCCACCACCCGGCGGTACTCCGGGTACGCGACCAGGCTCGGCCCGCCGCGCGTGACGAAGTCCAGCGCCCACGCGAACTCGTCGCCGGAGAGCTCGCGGTACGCGCTGCAGCCGCGCACCTCGTCGAACAGGTCCGCGGGCACGAAGCCGGTGCCCAGTGCGATCGTCACCAGGTGCTGCACCAGGACGTCGAGCGGACGCGACGGCGTCTCGCGCGGCTCGACGCGCGCGGCCGCGACCGCGTCGCGCGCGGCGGCGGCCTCGATCAGCTCGAGCGCGTTCGTCGGCACCAGCGTCACGCGCGACGCGCGCCCCGGCGAGTGGCCCGAGCGCCCGGCGCGCTGCAGCAGGCGCGCGACCCCCTTCGCGCTGCCGACCTGCAGCACGCGCTCGACCGGCGAGAAGTCCACGCCGAGGTCCAGGCTCGACGTGCACACGACCGCCTTCAGCCGCCCCTCCTTCAGGCCGCGCTCGACCCACTCGCGAACTTCGCGGTCGAGCGAGCCGTGGTGGAGCGCGATCAGCCCGGCCCAGTCCGGACGCGCGCCGAGCAGCGCCTGGTACCAGAGCTCGGCCTGCGAGCGCGTGTTCGTGAAGACCAGTGTGCTCGCCGAGGATTCGATCTCGCGCACCACCGGACCGAGCATCCGCAGGCCCAGGTGCCCGCCCCACGGGAAGCGCTCGGTGCCCGGCGGCAGCAGCGTGTCGACGACCAGCGCCTTGGGTACCCGCCCGCGCACGAGCCGGCCGGGGCGGCCGGCGAGCAGCACGTCCATCGCGTGCTCGACGTTGCCCAGCGTCGCCGACAGCCCCCAGACGACGAGCGAGGGGTTCCAGCGTGCCAGGCGCGCCAGCGCGAGCTGCAGCTGCACGCCGCGCTTGTTGCCCATCAGCTCGTGCCACTCGTCGACGACGACCGTGCGCACCGCGCCGAGCGCCTGCGCGCTGTCGGCGCGCGCGAGCATCAGCGACAGGCTCTCGGGCGTCGTGACGAGCGCCGGGGGCAGCCTGCGCGCCTGGCGCTGGCGCTGCGCGGAAGACGTGTCGCCGGTGCGCAGGCCGACTTCCCAGTCGAGCCCGAGCGCCTCGAGCGGCTCGGCGAGCGCGCGTTGTGTGTCCGCGGCGAGGGCACGCATCGGCGTGATCCACAGCACCGACAGCGGCGCGCGCGCCGCCGGGATCCAGGCCGGATCGGCGAGCGCTCGCGCGAGCACGCCGAGCCAGACCGCGTAAGTTTTGCCCGAGCCGGTCGTCGCGTGAAGCAGCCCGCTCTCGCCGCGCGCGATCGCGTCCCAGACCTCGCGCTGGAAGCCGAACGCACGCCAGCCGCGGGCGCGCAGCCACGCGGCCAGCGGCGCGCGCACGCGGCGCGCGCTCACGTCGCGACGATCCAGCCCTCGACCGGATCGACGTCGTCGGGCATGCCGTAGCGCTGCCGCTTGCGTTGCCGGGCCCACGCGGCCTGCACCGCGCACAGCACCGCGTCGAGGTGGTCGCCGCTGGGATCGTGCACGCACGCGTCGCGCCACGGCGAAGGTAGGTCCACCGGCACCTCGAGCGGAAAGCCGCGCTCGATTCCGGCGACGATGCGCCGGCGCGCGGCCAGGCGATCGGGCGTCGCGCCCGCTCGCGCGTCGCTCTTGTACGAGACGCGCCCGACGATCGCGCGCGCGAGCACGCCCGGATACGCCTCGAGCGCGACGCGCGACGGGTCGCCGTCGTGCAGGCCGGGCAGATCGACGCCCGCGTCGAGCAGGCGCGGCGCGCCCGCCTGCAGCATGAACGACACCGGCGGATTCACCCACTTCATCGACGGGCTCGAGCCGGCACGCAGGTCGGTCGGGCGGTGCGCGAACTTCGCGCCGGCGGGGCGCGCGTCGCACCACGCGCGAAACGCCGCGACCATCTCGGCGCGCGGCAGCGCGCGCAGGTGCCGCACCTGCCGGGCCCACGCGCTCTCGCCGCCGGCGGGCTCGCACGGCCAGCCGAGCCCGCGCAACAATTCGCGCGGCAGCCCGAACGGGAAGTCGAAGCCGGCGACCCACGGACCCGGCGTTCGCAGGAACGCCTCGAATTCCGCGAACGCGGGCGCGCGCAGGATGCCGTCGACGCGCAGCCGCCCGCCGGCGAGCCGCGCCGACGCGATCGTGATCGGCTTGGCGCGGCGCGGCGCGCTGGTGAAGTCGATGCCGTAGATCCTGAAGGCGGCCATGGTCGGGACGGTGGATGCGCGGACGCTGGCCGGGCGACTATATCGCGTCGCGCGGGGCGCGCTCGCGGCGGTCGGCGTCTCCCCGCGGCGGGCGGCGTCTCCCCGCGGCGGGCGGCGTCTCCCCGCGGCGGGCGGCGTCTCCCCGCGGCGGTCGGCGCACGTCGCGTCGAGTGGCGCGGTATTGCGCCGCACCGCGCTACGTCGCGTCGAGCAGCGCCCGCAGCGTCTCCAGCGTGTCGGCGTCCTCGACCGTCTTGTCCTCGCGCCAGCGCAGCATGCGCGGAAAGCGCACGGCGAGTCCCGACTTGTGGCGCGGCGAGCGCTGGATCGCCTCGAAGCCGAGCTCGAACACCAGCGAGGGCGCGAGGCTGCGCACCGGGCCGAACTTCTCGACGGTCGTTCGCCGCACGACCGCGTCGACGCGCCGCATCTCGTCGTCGCTCAGCCCCGAGTACGCCTTCGCGAACGGGACGAGGCGGCGCTGCGGCGCGCCGGGCGGCGCGTCCCAGACCGCGAACGTGTAGTCGGTGGTCAGGCTCGCGCGGCGTCCGTGCCCGGCCTGCGCGTAGACCAGCACCGCATCGACCGACAGCGGGTCGAGCTTCCACTTCCACCAGTCGCCCGCGGGGTTCGACTTCGTTCGCCCGACGCCGTAGCGCGATGCGGCGCGCTTGAGCATGAGGCCTTCGACGCCGCGCGCTCGCGCCTCGTCGCGCGAGCGCGCGAGCGCGGCCCAGTCGCCCGCGTCGAGCAGCGGCGAGGCCCGCAGGCGCTCGTGCGCGGCGGCGGCCAGGTACCGGTCCAGTCGCGCGCGCCGCTCGCGCAGCGGGTGCTCGCGAAGGTCCTCGCCGCCGTCCTCGAGCAGGTCGTACGCGACGAGCACCGCCGGCGCGTCGCTCAGCACCCTGGGGGTCAGGCGCTTGCGGGCGATGCGCGTCTGAAGCCGCGCGAACGGGAAGGGCCTCTCGCGCGAGGCGTCCCACGCGACGATCTCGCCGTCGACGACGACGCCGGTCGGCAGCCGCATCGCCGCCTGAGCGAGCTCCGGGAAGCGCTCGGTGACGAGTTCCTCGCCGCGCGACCAGACCGCGACCGCGTCGCCGCGGCGCACGACCTGCGCGCGGACCCCGTCCCACTTCCACTCCGCGAACCAGTCGGCGCGCTCGCCGAGCAGTCCCGGTTCGCCCGCGAGCGGGTGCGCGAGGAAGAACGGGAACGGGCGAAGATCGCCGTCGGCGTCGACGTGATCGCTCACGAGCGCGAGCAGGCGCTGCGCGGTCGGCGGCGTCGAGTCGTCGGTGTAACCGATCATCCGCTGCGCGACGCGCTTGTCGTCCTGGCCGAACGCCTGCGCGAGTGCGCGCACGACCAGGGCCCTCGAAACGCCCACCCTCAGTGCGCCGGTGATCAGCTTGTTGACGACGAAGCGGCCGCGCGCGTCGAGCGCGGACCAGACGTGCGCGAGGGCGCCCGGCAGGCGGCCCGCGGGAACCGTGCGCAGCGGCAGCAGCCGCTGCGTCATCCACTCGGCGAGCCCGAGCGCGTCGGGAAGCGCGGGCGCGTCGAGCAGGTGGGCGATCGTCTCTGCGAGGTCGCCGGCCGCCTCGTAGCACTCGTCGAAGAGCCACGGCGGCACCGCGGCGGCGGCGCACGCGGCCTCGCGCAGCGCGCGCGACGCGACCAGGCGGCGCGGCCGGCCGCCGGCGAGGAAGTAGACGCCCCACGCCGCGTCGGCGGGCGGTGCCTCGTGCAGGTACGCGGCGATCGCGTCGACCTTCGCACGCGTCGAGTTCGTCGCGTCGAGCGTCTCGTACAGGGCGGCGAATCGCTTCACCCGGATCCCTCGGCGTCGCGGGGCTCGCGCGGCCACTCGCCCGGCAAGCGCTCGCGAAAGCGCACGAAGCCGCTGTCGCGATCGGTGTAGCGCGCGGCGATCGTGCGTGCGAGCCTCTCGCGCGCCGCCCGTTCGAAGGCCTCGAGCGCGTCGCGCTGGTACGGTTCGAGGTGGCCGTCGCACACGAGCACCATGCGCGCGAGCAGCGCCGGGTCCGCGTGCTCCTCGTCGGTCAGGTGCACCGTCGCAGTCGCGGGCAGGTGCACGAACAGCTCGCGCAGCGCCCGCGTCGCGTCCGGCGAGGCGATCGCGGCGAACTCGGGCAGGCGGGCGTACAGGCCGTCGGCACCGGGGCTCCAGGCGCCGACGAGGAAGTGCGCGGGCGTGCGCTCGCCGGTCCCGGGATCGGCACGTGGCTCGATCGCGCGCACCACCAGCGCCAGCCAGCAGCCGGCCTCGAAGCGCTCGCGCAGCCGCGCCCGCGCGTCACGCAACCAGTCTTCGGTCATCGCGGGCCTCCGCGGCCGCCGTTCGCGGCCTCGGACGGGGCGTCGGTCGACGCGCGCTCGCGCGCCGCGTCGTCCCCGTCCTCGCCACCGAACTCGGTGTCGAGCGCGGCGGCGTCGAGCCCGCGCTCGCGCAGCCAGCGCACCATCGGAGCGACGTAGCCGTGCGTGACCAGCACGCGCGGCGCGCCGCTCGCGTCGATCGCGCGCTGCAGGCCCGGCCAGTCGGCGTGGTCCGACAGCGCGAAGCCGTTCGCGAGGCCGCGCCGCCGGCGCACGCCGCGCAGCTGCATCCAGCCGGACGCGAACGCCTCGTCGGCGTCGCCGAAGCGGCGCAGCCAGGGCGAGCGCGCGGCGGACGGCGGCGCGATCACGAGCGCGCTTCGCGACGCCGCGGGCCCGTCGAGCGCGTCGGCCGACAGCGTCGGCGGCAGCGCGACGCCGCCCGCCCGGTACGCACGATTGATCGTCTCGACCGCGCCGTGGCAGACGATCGGGCCCGGCCCCTCTCCGAGCGCGCCGATCACGCGCTGCGCCTTGCCCAGCGAGTAGCAGTAGAGCACGCTCGCGCGTCCGTCCGCCGCATTGCACTCCCACCAGCGCCGGATCCGCGCGACGACGTCCGCCTGCGGCGCCCAGCGGTAGATCGGCAGCCCGAACGTCGACTCGGTGACGAACGTGTGGCAGCGCACCGGCTCGAAGGGCGCGCAGGTGGCGTCGGCTTCGACGCGGTAGTCGCCCGACACGACCCAGACTTCGCCGTCGCGCTCCACGCGCACCTGTGCCGAGCCGAGCACGTGGCCCGCGGGATGGAACGAGACGGTCGCGTCGCCGACACGCAGGCGCTCGCCATACGCGAGCGTCGACAGCTCGACGCCCCCCAGGCGCGCGCGCAGCACCTCGAGCGAGGGCCGCGCCGCGAGGTAGGCGGCGTGGCCGGGGCGCGCGTGGTCCGCGTGCGCGTGCGTGATCAGCGCCCGCGCCACCGGCCGCCAGGGATCGACGTGGAAGTCGCCCGCCGCGCAGTACAGCCCCGCGGGCGAGAGCGCCAGCAGCGGCGTGCCCGTGGCCGTCGAGGCCGGCGCGCGCTCCACGTCAGTACCGCCCGCCGACACCGGTGATCGCGACGCCCAGCCGCAGCAGCGCAAAGCCGATCACGTTGAGCACGCGCACCGGCCAGGGCCGGCGCGCGTGGCGGCGCAGCTGCACCGGCGTGCCCGCGCTCGCGATCGCCTGCGCCAGCCGCGCCCGCAGCGCCGACGCGAACTCGCCGTCGCGCACCACGACGTTCGCCTCGCGCGCGAGCAGCAGCGAGAAGGGGTCGATGTTCGACGAGCCGACCGTGGCCCAGTCGTCGATCACCGCCACCTTCGCGTGCAGGAAGCTCGCGCGGTACTCGACGATCTCGACCCCGGCGCGCAGCAGCTCGTCGTAGAGCGCCTGCGACGCGTAGTGCTGGATCGCGTACTCGACGCGCCCCTGCAGCAGCAGCGTGACCCGCACGCCGCGCGCGGCCGCGCGAACCAGCGCGCGGCGGAAGCGCGCACCCGGGAAGAAGTACGCGCTCGCGATCGTGATCTCGCGGCGCGCGCGCAGCATCGCGCGCAGGTACTCGCGCTCGATGGTGCGCCGGAAGCGAACGTTGTCGCGCAGCACCAGCATCGCGCGCAATCGGCCCGCGTGCGCCGGGGGCGCCGGCGGCCCGAGGCGCCACTGCAGCGCCGCCTCGCGCAGCGCGCGAAGCGGGCGGTTGCGGATCGACACCTCGGTCCAGAGCCGCTGCGCCGCGCGCAGCACGTCGGCGACGAGCGGACCGCGAACGCGCACCGCGAAGTCGAAGCGCGGCGCGTCCAGAGCCCCCAGGCGCGGGTCGGCGCGATCGTCGACGAAGTTGATCCCGCCGACGAACGCGACCGCGTCGTCGACGACCGCGATCTTGCGGTGCAGGCGGCGCAGGCGCGAGCGCGACAGCGCGAAGCGTCCGCGGTCGGGCCGGAACGTCTCGACGCGCACCCCGGCCGCCCGCAGCGCGCGCTCGATGCCGGCCGGCATCCGCGGGGTCCCGTAGCCGTCGACGACCAGGTGCACGCGCACGCCGCGCGCCGCCGCCTCGCACATCGCGCCGGCCACGCGCGAGGCCGCGGGGTCGTCGTGGAAGATGTAGGTCTCGACGAAGACCTGGGCGCGCGCCTGCGCGAGCGCGAGCTCGAGCGCCGGGAAGAACTGGTCGCCGCCCTCGAGCAGCAGCACCTCGTTGCCGTCGCGCTCGACCGGATACGGCCGTTCGTCCGTCGCGGTGCGCACGCCCGCGCGGGCACCTTCGTCGGGCGCCCCGCGAATCAGGCCGTCGGCGGGCACGTGCGCGGGCCCGGATGCCGCGAACCCGACCGTGCCGGCGTTCGATCGCGGCGGCTCATGGCCTGAGCGTGAGGTCGGCCACGAGCGGGCTGTGGTCCGAGAGCTGCGCCCACGACGGCCCGCCGAGCGCGCGCGCGCCCCGCACCTCGAAGCCGCGCAGGTAGATGCGGTCCATGCGCAGCCACGGGACGAGCGACGGGAACGTGCGCGCGCTGCGCACCTTGCGCAGCGGCGGCGACGGCGCGGGCACCGGCCCCACGCCCGCGGCGTCGGCGATGCGCGCGTGCACGAAGTGCGCCACGCGCTGCACGATGCGCCGGCGCGGGCGCACCGCGTCGAACACCTCCTGCACGCGCAGCCGGTCGCACAGCTGCGCGTTGAGCTGATTGCGCCAGTCGTTGAAGTCGCCCGCGATGATCAGCGGCGCGTCCGGCGGGACCTCGCGCTCGATCCAGTCGATCAGCGCGTCGGCCTGGCGCGCGCGGCTTCGAGCGAGCAGCCCGAAGTGAACGACGAAGCAGTGCACGCGCTGGCCCTGCAACATGACGACGCAGTGGAGGATGCCGCGGCTCTCGAGCGCGTGGTCGGAGACGTCGCGGTTGTCGCGGTGGAGGATCGGGAAGCGCGACAGCAGCGCGTTGCCGTGGTGCCCGTGCAGGTAGTTCGCGTTGGGTCCGTACGCGGTCTCGAACGTGGAGCGCAGGCCGGGCGACCGGGCGAGGAACTGGTCCTGCGGCTCGGCGGGCCAGTGCTCGAAGCGCTTCGCGTGGCGCTCGTGCTGCCCCTGCACCTCCTGCAGGAACACGAGGTCCGCGTGCAGCTCGTGCAGTCGGGCGCGCAGCCCGTGGATGGTGGGGACGCGGCGCAGGCCGAAGAGGTCGTTGATGACCCCCTTGTGGATGTTGTAGGTGGCGACGCGCAGCCTCACGGCGCGCCTTCCCGCGTCCGCGCGCCGCCGGCGCGCGCCGGCAGCTGGCGGATCGCCTCGACGTTCGACCACGAGAAGCAGCGCTCGGCCGCCTCCCGCCAGGGCAGCCACTCGAAGCGCAGGTGCTCGCGCGGCGCGATCGTCACCGGCAGCGGCCCGGGCACGAGCAGCCCGAACACGTGCTCGGTGTTGTGGGTGACGCCGTCCGCGTAGCGGTGACGCCAGTGCGCGTAGATCTCGTAGCGATTGACGAGCCGCCAGTCGGTGAGCTCGTGGCGCGACGCGTCGATGCCGGTCTCCTCGAGCACCTCGCGGCGGCAGGTCTCGTCGAGCGGCTCGTCGGCGCGGTCCCTGCTGCCGGTGACCGACTGCCAGAAGCCCGGGTGGTCGGCGCGCTCGAGCACGAGCACGCGCAGGTCCGGCGTGTGGATCACGACCAGCACCGACTCGGGAATCTTGGTGCCCATGTCGGTCGAGCGACTGCGTGCGCACGGCCGCGCGCGCGGCGCCCGGGTTCCCGGGCCCCGCGACCGCGCCGCACTCAGGCGGCCTTGGCCGGATCCGGCGTACGCAGCCGGATGTGCAGCTCGCGCAGCTGCTTCTCGTCGACCGGCGACGGCGCCTGCGTGAGCAGGTCCTGCGCGCGCTGCGTCTTCGGGAACGCGATGACGTCGCGGATCGACTCCGCACCGGTCATCATCGTGCAGATGCGGTCCAGCCCGAACGCGAGCCCGCCGTGCGGCGGCGCGCCGTACTGCAGCGCGTCGAGCAGGAAGCCGAACTTCGCGCGCGCCTCCTCGGGCCCGATCTTCAGCGCCCGGAAGACCTTGCTCTGCACCTCCTCGCGGTGGATCCGCACCGAGCCGCCGCCGATCTCCCAGCCGTTGAGCACCATGTCGTAGGCCTTGGCGAGGCACCGGCCCGGGTCGGTCTCGAGGTAGTCCTCGTGGCCCTCCTTCGGCGACGTGAACGGGTGGTGGCACGCGGCCCAGCGCGCGTCCTCCTCCGAGTACTCGAACATCGGGAAGTCGACGACCCACAGCGGCTTCCACTGGCCCTCGACCAGCCCGCGCTTCCTGCCGAACTCCGAGTGCCCGATCTTCACGCGCAGCGCGCCGATCGAGTCGTTGACGACCTTCTCGCGGTCGGCGCCGAAGAAGACCAGGTCGCCGGTGGCCGCGCCGGTGCGCTCGAGGATCGCCGCGATCGCGGCGTCGTGCAGGTTCTTGACGATCGGCGACTGCAGGCCCTCGCGCCCGCGCGCCGCGTCGTTGACCTTGATGTACGCCAGGCCCTTGGCGCCGTAGATCGCGACGAACTGCTGGTAGGCGTCGATCTCGCTGCGCGGCATCTCGGCGCCGCCCGGGACGCGCAGGCCCACGACGCGCCCGCCGTCCATCGTCGCGGCGTTCGCGAAGACCTTGAAGTCGACGTCCTTCATCACGTCGGTCAGGTCGGTGAACTGCATCTTCACGCGCAGGTCGGGCTTGTCGGACCCGTACAGCGCCATCGCCTGCCCGTAGGTCATCTGCGGGAACGGGTCGTCGAGCTCGACGCCCTGCACCGTGCGGAAGACCTGGCGGATCATCTTCTCGAAGATGTCGCGGATCTCGACCTCGGACAGGAACGAGGTCTCGCAGTCGATCTGCGTGAACTCCGGCTGCCGGTCCGCGCGCAGGTCCTCGTCGCGGAAGCACTTCGTGATCTGGTAGTAGCGGTCGAAGCCCGCCACCATCAGCAGCTGCTTGAACAGCTGCGGCGACTGCGGCAGCGCGAAGAACTGGCCGGGGTTCACGCGCGAGGGCACGAGGTAGTCGCGCGCGCCCTCGGGCGTGGACTTCGTGAGCATCGGCGTCTCGATGTCGACGAAGCCGAGCGAGTCCAGGTACTTGCGCACCTCCATCGTCACCTTGTAGCGCAGCATCAGGTTGTTCTGCATCTGCGGGCGGCGCAGGTCGAGCACGCGGTGCGTCAGGCGCGTGGTCTCGGAGAGGTTCTCGTCGTCGAGCTGGAACGGCGGCGTCACCGACGGGTTCAGGATCTCGAGCTCCTGGCACAGGATCTCGACCTCGCCGCTCTTCAGGTTCGCGTTGGTCGTGCCCTGCGGGCGACGGCGCACCTTGCCGACGACGCGCACGCAGAACTCGTTGCGGATGCGCTCGGCGACGCGGAACGTCTCGGGGCGGTCGGGGTCGCACACGACCTGCGCGAGGCCCTCGCGGTCTCGAAGGTCGATGAAGATCACGCCGCCGTGGTCGCGGCGGCGGTGGGCCCAGCCGAACAGCGTCACGACCCGGTCGAGGTGTTCCGTCGAGACCTGGCCGACGTAGCAAGTGCGCATCTTCTCTTCTCCAGAAATCCTTCGTGCGGCGCGCGTCAGGCGCGCGGCCGGTCCTCGCCCTGGGGCGTCTTCGCCGGCCGCTGCGGCCTTCCGCCGCCCGGAGCGACCACCCCCATCGAGACCACGTACCTCAGCGCCTCGTCCACGCTCATCTTCAGCTCGATGACCTCGCTCCTGGGGATCATCAGGAAGAAGCCCGACGTCGGGTTCGGCGTCGTCGGGACGTAGACCGAGACCATGTCCTGCGCCGTGGCCGCCCGCACTTCGTCGGCGGGCGACCCGGTCTGGAACGCGATCGTCCAGACGCCGGCGCGCGGGTACTGCACCAGCATCGCCTTGCGGAACGCCTGCCCGTTCGGCGAGAGCACCGTGTCGCTGACCTGCTTGACGCTCGAATAGATGGACCGGACGATCGGGATCCGCTCGAGCAGGCCTTCCCAGAACTTCACCAGCGTCTGGCCGACGAAATTGCGCGTGGCCAGGCCGGTCAGGAAGATCACGACGACCGTGAGGATCGCGCCGATGCCGGGCACGCGGAACCCGAACAGCGCCTGCGGCTGAAGCTGCGCCGGCAGCAGCTGCAGGCTCTGGTCCATCGTGCTCACGATCAGGTCGAGCACCCACAGCGTGATGACCAGCGGGACCCAGATCAGCAGCCCCGTGACGAAGTAGCTGCGCAGCTTCGGCGGCGGCGCCACGCTGCCCGCGGGCGGCAGCGGGATGTCTTCCGGGGTCGGGTCTTGGATCACGATGGTGTCCGGTGCATGGACCCGCTTGCGCGGGCGGGAACGGCTCGACGCGCGCCGAACTCAGGCGGCTTTCGAGCCCGACGCCGGCGTGCTCGGCGCGGCGGCGGGCGCGGGCGCGGCCGGGGCGGGCTTGGCCGCCGCGGTGTCCGCGCCGGCCGACGCACCGCCTTCGGACGCCGGCTTCGGCGCATCGCTCTTGTCCTCGCCCTTGCCCTTGTCCTCGCCCTTGCCGCCAGCCTTGTTCTTGCCGCCGTCGCGGAAGTCGGTGACGTACCAGCCGGACCCCTTCAGCTGGAACGCGGGCGCCGAGATCTGCTTGCGGAAAGCGTCCTTGCCGCAAGACGGGCAACTCTCGAGCGGCGGGTCGGAGCGCTTCTGGAGCACGTCCTTCTCGAATCCGCAGCTCTCGCATCGGTAGGCAAAGATCGGCATGGCTGAAATCGGAGAGGAGTTTTTTGGAAAACCTTGAATTGTAAGCGAAATTCCGGATTTCGCGATACCGCGACGGGGGTCGCGCGCGTGCGTCGCCGCCGTCGTAAGCTCGCGCGATGCCGATCGACCGCAAGATCCTGACCGTCGCCGCGCTCGGCAGCGCGCAGACGCTGTCGTGGGGCTCGTCGTACTACCTGCCCGCGATCCTCGCCGCGCCGATGGCCGTGGACCTCGGTGTCGGCACGACCACGGTCTACGCCGCGGTGTCGGGCGCGATGCTCGTGTCGGCGGCGTTCGGGCCGGTATCGGGCCGGGCGATCGACCGCTGGGGCGGCCGGCCGGTGCTGCTCGCGACCAACGTGGTGTTCGCCGCCGGGCTGGCGGCGCTCGCGCTGGCGCGCGGGCCGGTGTCGCTGTTCGCCGCGTGGATCGTGATCGGGATCGCGATGGGCAGCGGCCTGTACGAGGCCGCGTTCGCCGCGCTCGTCCGGCTCTACGGTCGCGACTCGCGCGACGCGATCACCGGGATCACGCTGATCGCGGGCTTCGCGAGCACGGTGGGCTGGCCGCTGTCGACGCTGATGCTGGGCGAGTTCGGCTGGCGCGGCGCGTGCTGGGGATGGGCGCTGGCGCACCTGGCGGCGGGACTGCCGCTGAACGCCTCGATCCCGCGGGCGCCGCCGCAGGCGTCGCAGGTGGCCGACCCCACCGGATCCTCGTCGGCAGGGTCGCCGGCCGCCGGCGACACGGCCGAGGAATCGCCGGTCGTCGCCAAGTCGTCCGCCGCCTCCACGTCCGCCGCCTCCACGTCCGCCGCCTCCACGTCCGCCGCCCCCACGTCCGCCGCCTCCACGTCCGCCGCCTCCACGTCCGCCGCCTCCACGTCCGCCGCCTCGACGTCCGGCGAAGCGGCCCGCCGGCCCCCGGACGAGAATGGACGCCGCCGCAGCCTCGCGCTGATCGCGTTCGCGTTCGCAACGACCTGGTTCATCAGCACGGCGATGGCCGCGCACCTGCCGCGGCTGCTCCAGCTCGGCGGCGCGAGTCTCGCCAGCGCGGTCGCGGTCGGCGCGCTGGTCGGCCCGGCGCAGGTCGCGGCGCGCATCGCGGAGTACGGCCTGCTGCGCCGGTTCCATCCGCTTCGCTCGGCGCGCGCCGCCTCGCTGGGGCATCCGCTGGGCGCGCTCGTGTTCCTCGTCGCCGGTGCTCCGGCGGCGTGGGCCTTCGGCCTGCTGCACGGTGCAGGCAACGGTCTCATGACGATCGCCAAGGGAACGCTGCCTCTGGCGCTGTTCGGTCCGCACGGGTACGGCGCCCGGCAGGGGGTCCTGATGATCCCGGCGCGCATCGCGCCGGCGTTCGCGCCCTTCGTCTTCGGGGCCCTGATGGACCGCTGGGGCGCCGACGTCCTGTGGCTGTCGGCGGCCATCGCGCTGACGGGCACGCTGGCACTCGCGCTGGTCAGGCCACCGGCCGCGACCGGGCCCTAGGGTCGAACCGGCGGGCACCGGGGCGCCGCACCACCACGCCCCGCCGCCCCGCCCCGCCGCCCCGGGCAGCGGTGTCCGCCGCCCCGCCCCGCCGCCCCGGGCAACGGTGTCCGCCGCGCCGCCTGCCGCCGCCGTTCATCGGTCGCTCGAATTGGCTCGTCGGGCCGCCGCACTTCTTCACGCCGGCTCGGGCGCCGACCCACCAGAATTCGGGGAACCCCGGAGCGGGGGGCTGCCGGCCGGGTCCGGTGCGCCCGCGTCCGGACCCGGTGCCACCGGCGACGCCACGCGCCCGGCGGACCACCCCCCACCCACTCGGGGAGCCCGACGATGGAAATCCGGCAGGTGACGCTGGCGCGAGACGAACCCCTTCCCGGAAGGCTGGCGGAACTCGCGCCGATCGATCCCCACCTGGTTCTCGTATTCGCCTCGCCCGCGATGCTCGAGGACGGCGCTCTGGTCTCGGCACTCGGCTGCGCGCTGCCTCGCGCCCGCCGGATCGGCTGCAGCACCGCAGGCGAGATCTCGTCGAGCGGCGTCGGCCGCGACGGTGCCGTCGTCACGGCCGTGCGCTTCACCACCCCGGCGCTGCGCACTGCGCGCGCAGCGCTGGCCGACATGGATCGGTCGGCGGACAGCGGCCGCGAGCTCGGCCGCGCGCTCGCCGCACCCGACCTGCGCGCAGTGATGGTCTACGGCCAGGGCGTGCGCATCAACGGCAGCGCGGTGATCCGCGGCGTCGCCGAGGCGATCGGCCCCGACGTGCCGATCAGCGGGGGCCTCGCGGGCGACGACGGCGCGTTCCGGCGCACCTTCGTCGTGTACGACGACGACCTCGCCTCCGACGCGATCGTCGGCGTCGGGTTCTACGGGCGCTCGCTGCGCTTCGCCCACGGGTGCTACGGCGGCTGGGAGCCGTTCGGCCCGCCGCGCAGGATCACGCGTGCCGAGGGCAACGTCCTCTACGAACTCGACGGCGCGCCGGCGCTCGACCTCTACAAGCGCTACCTCGGCGAGTACGCGCAGGACCTGCCGGCGTCGGGGCTGATGTTCCCGTTCGAGCTCCTCGACGACACCCGCAGCGACCTCGGCCTCATCCGCACCATCCTCGGGGTCGACGAGGCGTCCCGCAGCCTGACCCTCGCCGGCGACCTGGTCGACGGCGGCTATCTCCGCCTGATGCACGCGAGCGTCGACCGGCTCGTCGCGGGCGCGGAGTCGGCGGCACACGCCGCACGCGCCACCGGCCCGCGCGACGGGGACGCGCTCGCGATCCTGGTGAGCTGCATCGGGCGCCGCCTGACGATGGGCGATCGCGTCGAGGAGGAGGTCGAGGCGGTGAGCGCCGCGCTGGGCGACGCGACGACGATCGCGGGCTTCTACTCCAACGGCGAGATCGGCCCGTCGGCCGCGGGGCCCGAGTGCAAGCTGCACAACCAGACGATGACCGTGACGCACCTGTACGAATGCGCGCCCGCGTGACGCCGCCGCGATGATCGACAAGCTGCTCGCCCGCCAGATCCGGCGTCACTTCGGGGCGGCCGATCCGCAGGCGCTCGGCGCGCTGCTCGGCGAGCTCGCGCGCGTCGCGGCCGGCGCCGGCGCGGCGCCCGAGGTCCAGCAGCTCGTGCGCGGGCTGCCGGCGTTCCTCGGCGCGGTCGAGCAGTCCTACCAGCAGGCCGAGCGCGACCTGGCGCTGCGCACGCGCAGCCTGGCGCTCAGCAGCCAGGAGCTCACCGAGGCGATCGATCGGCTGCGCACGCAGTCCGCGAGCCTGGAGCGCGGGATCGGGACGCTGCGCGACGCGGCCAACCGGATGCTGCGTTCCAGCGGCCTGAGCGAGCTCCCCGACGGCGGGCACGACATCGACGCGCTGTCGTCGCTGATGCAGGACCTGATCCGCGAGCGCGAGGCGGCCCGCGCCCGCATCGAGGCGAGCGAGGCGAAGTTCCGCAGTCTCACCGGGCTGATCTCAGACTGGTACTGGGAGCAGGACGAGACGCTCCGCTACGTCTCCACGACGGCCACCACGTCACACCGCGCCGGCGGCGACGGTGAGAGGTGGCTGGGCAAGTTCCGCTGGGAACTGCCGGACACGGAGCCGCTGGACGGCGACTGGGGCGAGCACCGCGCGCAGCTCGAGGCGCGCATGCCGTTCCACGACCTGCTGCTGCGCAGGCGCGGCCTCGACGGCGCGGTCCACTACGTGAGCGTCTCGGGCGAGCCGGTGTTCGACGGAGAAGGACGCTTCCTCGGCTACCGCGGCGTCGCGCGCGACGTCACCGAACAGACGCTGATCGGGGAGGAGCTGGTCCGGGCCAAGGAGGCCGCCGAGACCGCCAACGCCGCGAAGTCGCAGTTCCTCGCGACGATGAGCCACGAGATCCGCACGCCGATGAACGGCGTGCTCGGCATGGCCGACCTGCTCGCCGACACGCCGCTGTCGGATCCGCAGCGGCAGTGCGTGCGGGCGATCCGCAGCTCGGGCGAGGCCCTGCTCGCGATCATCAACGACGTGCTCGACCTGTCGAAGATCGAGGCCGGCCGTCTCGAGCTCGATCCGATCGCGATCGATCCGCGCGCCGCGCTCGAGGAGGCGCTGCACCCGCTGGCCGTCGGCGCCCGCGCGAAGGGGCTCGCGTTCACGTGCGACATCGATTCGCGGGTGCCCGCGCGCGTGCTCGCGGACCCCGGCCGGCTGCGCCAGGTGCTGCTCAACCTGGCGGGCAACGCCGTCAAGTTCACCGAGCGCGGTGAAGTGCGCGTGAGCGTGGACGCGGTCCCGGCCGCCGAAGACGGGGCGTGCACGCTGCGCGTCCGCGTGCGCGACTCCGGGATCGGCATCGACGGGCCCACGCGCGCGCGGCTCTTCCAGCCCTTCGTGCAGGCCGACGGATCGATGGCGCGCCGGTTCGGCGGCACCGGGCTCGGCCTGGCGGTGTCACGCCAGCTGGTGACGATGATGGGCGGCGCAATCGGGGTGGACAGCGTGCCCGGCGAGGGCTCGACGTTCTGGTTCACGATCCCGGCACAGGTGCTGGAGACCCCGGCCGCGCGCGTGCCCGGGGCGGAAGATCGCCCCTCCCGGCACGACGAGTCCCCGGCGCCGCCCCGGCTGGACGCCCAGGGAGCGCGGGTGCTGCTGGTCGAGGACAACCCGGTGAACCAGGTGATCGCGCGCGCGATGCTCGAGAGCGCGGGCTGCCGCGTGACGCTCGCGGCGGACGGCCGGGCGGCCGTGGACGCGTGCCGGAACGCCGCGTTCGACCTCGTCCTGATGGACTGCCAGCTCCCCGAACTCGACGGCTTCGGCGCAACGCGGGAGATCCGGGCGCTGGAAGCCGCCGGCCACACCCCGGTGCCGATCGTCGCACTGACCGCCAATGCGTTGTCGGGTGACCGGGAGAAGTGCCTCGCGGCCGGAATGAACGACTACCTGAGCAAGCCGTTCAGGCGCTCGGAGCTGATCGAGACCGTTCTGCACTGGACCGCGGCGTCGAAGTCGGCCGCGATCGCCACCGCGCCCTGCGCGGCGGCCCGGGGATAGCGGCTAGAACGGGATGTCGTCGTCCATGTTGTCGAAGTTGGACGCCGGCTTCTTCGGCGCCGGCCGCGCGCCGCCGCCGCCCGACGAGACCGGCTCGCGCGAGTAGCCTTCGTCGCCGCCGCCGCCACCGCCGCCACCTCCGCCGCCCTCACGCGACCCGAGCAGTTGCATCTCCTCGGCGATGATCTCGGTGGTGTACTTGTCCTGGCCTTCCTTGTCCTGCCACTTGCGCGTCTTCAGGCGGCCCTCGACGTAGACCGCGCGGCCCTTCTTGAGGTACTCGCCGGCGATCTCGGCGAGGCGGTCGTAGAAGACGACGCGGTGCCACTCCGTCTCCTCGCGCTTCTCGCCGGAGGCCTTGTCCTTCCAGTTGCGGGTCGTGGCGATCGAGACGTTGCAGATGGCGCCGCCGTTGGGCGAGAAACGGGTCTCGGGATCGCGACCGAGGTTGCCGACGAGAATCACCTTGTTCACCGAAGCCATGTCTTCCTCCAGGGCGGCACGCCCGCCCGATTCGATCCCCGGACCTCCCGCCAGGCCCCCGGCCGCCCCGCGCCGGCGGCGGGTGCGTCAGCCGCGGCCCGCACGCGCCGCGGGCCAGCGCCGCTGACCGGCCGCGAGGCCCAACCATACCACCAGCAGTGCCGTGCACACCCCGAACACCGCCGCCCCGCCGAAGCGCGCCTGCAGCCAGCCTCCGAGCGCGCCGCCGGCGAAGAGCCCGAGCGCCTGCGTGGTGTTGTACAGGCCGAGCGCCGCGCCCTTGGCGTCAGGCGGGGCCAGCCGCGAAACCACCGACGGCAGCACCGCTTCCAGGATATTGAACCCCGCGAAGAACCCGAACAGCAAGACCGTCAGAGGCACTAGGCCGGACGGCTCCAGGGTCAGCAGCACGGACACGCCGGCGATCAGCACGATCGAGCCGAGGAACACCGGCCGCAGCTTTCCGTGCCGCTCGCCCCAGATCATCGGCGGCACCATCACCGCGAACGACGCGACCACGACGCCGAGGTAGAGCTTCCAGTGGTCGGCCACCGGCATGCCGGCACGCTCGATCAGCCAGCGCGGCACGACCGCGAACATCGCCAGCTGCACCGCGTGCAGCGTGAAGATGCCGAAGTTCAGGCGCAGCATGTCGCCGTCGAGCGCGACGTCGCGCAGCCGCGAGCGGATCGACGGGGCCGGCTGCGCGGGCGCCGCCGGCACGACGAAGACGACCACCGCGATCGCCGCGAGCGCGAGCACGCCGGTGATCTCGAACAGCCCGTCCATGCCGACGACCGCGTACAGCGCCGGCGCCCCCACCAGCGAGAGCGCGAACGTGACGCCGATCGAGCCGCCGACCATCGCCATCGCCTTGGTGCGCTGGGAGTCGCGGGTGCTGTCGGCGATGAACGCGGTGACCGCCGCGGAGATCGCGCCGGCGCCCTGGATCGCGCGCGCGACGACGACGCCGGTGACCGTCGTCGAGACCGCGCCGAGGAAGCTGCCGAGGGCGAACGTCGCCAGGCCGGCGACGATCACCGGCTTGCGCCCGAAACGGTCGGACGCGGCGCCCAGCGGCAGGTGCAGCATCGCCTGCGCCAGCCCGTAGATGCCGAGCGCCAGGCCCACCAGGAAGCCGTTGTCGCCGCCCGGCAGGCCGCGGGCGTGGATCGCGAACACCGGCAGGATCATGAACAGGCCGAGCAGTCGAAGCGCGAAGATCGACGCGAGCGCGGCGCTCGCGCGCAGCTCGCTGGCAGTCATGCGCTGCGATTCGGGGGAGTTCACGGGAGGCGGGGGCGGGCGATGGTGCAACGCGGTATATTAGCCGATTGCCCATTCGCACGACGCGCCGCCGGTCGCGCGCCTTCGAGCCGACGCCCCACCGCCCCGATGGACGAGATCCGCATCCGCGGCGCCCGCACCCACAACCTGAAGAACGTGAGCCTCGAGCTGCCGCGCAACCGGCTGGTCGTGATCACGGGGCTGTCGGGGTCGGGGAAATCGTCGCTCGCGTTCGACACCCTGTACGCCGAGGGCCAGCGCCGCTACGTCGAGTCGCTGTCGGCGTACGCGCGCCAGTTCCTGGAGCTGATGGAAAAGCCCGACGTCGACCTGATCGAGGGGCTGTCGCCCGCGATCTCGATCGAACAGAAGGCGACCAGCCACAACCCGCGCTCGACGGTGGGCACGGTCACCGAGATCCACGACTACCTGCGCCTGCTCTACGCGCGCGTGGGCACGCCGTACTGCCCGTACCACCCCGACAACGCGCTCGAGGCGCAGACGGTCTCGCAGATGGTCGACGCGGTGCTCGCGATGACGCCGCAGGCGCGCCTGATGATCCTCGCGCCGGTGCTCGCGAACCGCAAGGGCGAGCACGCCGAGCTCTTCGAGGACCTGCGCGCGCAGGGCTTCGTGCGCGTGCGCATCCGCACCGAGCGCACGGGCGACGAGCGTGCCGCGAGCCCGGCGCGCATCGTGAACCTCGACGACGAGCCGCCCGCGCTCGCCAAGAACCAGAAGCACTCGGTCGACGTCGTCGTCGACCGCGTCAAGGTCGGCGCGCAGATCAAGCAGCGGCTCGCGGACTCCTTCGAGACCGCGCTGCGCATCGCCGACGGGCGCGCGGTCGTCGTCGACGCCGACTCCGGCGCCGAGCACCTGTTCTCCACGCGCTTCGGCTGCCCGGTGTGCAACTGGTCGCTGCGCGAACTCGAGCCGCGCCTGTTCTCGTTCAACAACCCGATGGGCGCGTGCCCCGAGTGCGACGGTCTGGGCACGATCGAGTTCTTCGACCCGCGCCGCGTGGTGCAGTTCCCGGCGCTGTCGCTCGCGTCGGGCGCGATCAAGGGCTGGGACCGCCGCAACCAGTTCTACTACCAGATGCTGCAGAGCCTCGCGGCGTTCTACGGCTTCGACATCGACGCGCCGTTCGAGTCGCTGTCCGAGCGCGTCCAGCACGTGGTGCTGTACGGCTCGGGCGCCGAGCAGCTGACTTTCACGTACCTCGCGGGCAGCGGCGCGATCACCACCCGCCAGCACGCGTTCGAGGGCGTGATCCCGAACCTGGAGCGCCGCTTCAAGGAGACCGAGTCGGTCCACATCCGCGAGGAGCTCGCGAAGTTCCGCAACACGCGCCCCTGCCCCACCTGCGACGGCACCCGGCTGCGCACCGACGCGCGCTTCGTCAAGGTCGGCCCGCGCGGCGAAGACCGCCCGATCTGGGAGGTCTCGCGCCGCACGCTGAAGGAGGCGCTCGCGTGGTTCGAGTCGCTGCGGCTGCCGGGCGCCAAGCAGGTCGTCGGCGAGCGCATCGTCAAGGAGATCGTGAGCCGGCTGCGCTTCCTGAACAACGTCGGGCTCGACTATCTTTCCCTCGACCGCTCCGCGGAGACGCTCTCGGGCGGGGAGTCGCAGCGCATCCGGCTCGCGTCCCAGATCGGCTCCGGGCTGACCGGCGTGATGTACGTGCTCGACGAGCCGTCGATCGGCCTGCACCAGCGCGACAACGACCGCCTGATCGCGACGCTCAAGCACCTGCGCGACCTCGGCAACTCGGTGCTCGTCGTCGAGCACGACGAGGACGCGATCCGCTGCGCCGACCACGTCGTCGACATGGGCCCGGGCGCGGGCGAGCACGGCGGGCAGGTGATCGCGCAGGGGCGCCCGGACGAGATCGCCGCCAACGACGCGTCGCTGACCGGCCAGTACCTCGCGGGCCGGCGCCGCATCGAGATTCCCTTCGCGCGCGTTCCCGCCGGCGAGCGCCGGCTCGCGATCCGGGGCGCGCGCGGCCACAACCTGAAATCGATCGACGTCGAGGTCCCGCTCGGCCTGCTGGTGTGCGTGACCGGCGTCTCGGGCTCGGGCAAGTCGACGCTGATCAACGACACGCTGCACCACGCGGTGGCGCGTCATTTGTACGGCTCGCAGGCCGAGCCGGCGGCGCACGACGCGATCGACGGCCTCGAGCACCTCGACAAGGTCATCAGCGTCGACCAGAGCCCGATCGGGCGCACGCCGCGCTCGAACCCGGCGACGTACACGGGGCTGTTCACGCCGATCCGCGAGCTCTTCGCCGAGACCCCGACCGCGCGCGAGCGCGGCTACGGCGCCGGCCGCTTCTCGTTCAACGTGAAGGGCGGCCGCTGCGAGGCCTGCGAGGGCGACGGCATGATCAAGGTGGAGATGCACTTCCTGCCGGACATGTACGTGCCCTGCGACACCTGCCACGGCCGGCGCTACAACCGCGAGACGCTCGAGGTGCTCTACAAGGGCAGCACGATCGCCGAGGTGCTCGAGATGACGGTCGAGCAGGCGGCCGGGTACTTCGCGAGCGTGCCGCAGATCGCGCGCCGGCTGCAGACGCTGCTCGACGTCGGCCTCGGGTACATCCGCCTGGGCCAGAGCGCGACCACGCTCTCGGGCGGCGAGGCGCAGCGCGTCAAGCTCTCGCAGGAACTCTCCAAGCGCGGCACCGGGCGTACGCTGTACATCCTCGACGAGCCCACCACCGGCCTGCACTTCCACGACATCGCGATGCTGCTGCGCGTGATCCACACGCTGCGCGACCAGGGCAATACGGTCGTCGTCATCGAGCACGCGCTCGACGTCATCAAGACCGCCGACTGGGTGATCGACCTCGGGCCCGAGGGCGGCGCCGGCGGCGGGAGCGTGGTGGTCGCGGGCACGCCCGAGGACGTCGCGGCGTGCGCGGCGAGCCACACCGGGCGGCACCTGGCGCGCGCGCTCGCGCGGCACTCGGCGAAGACCTGAGGCCGGCGCCGCGCCGGCGTCAGCGGTACCCCGCGAAGCGCGCGTGCACCTGCGCCATCTGGTCGGCGTCGAGCACCACCGGCTCGCCCACCTGCAGCGCCTGCCAGTACATCCGGCACAGCGACTCGACCTCGGCGGCGAGCGCGAGCGCCGACGCCAGCGTCTCGTGGTGCGCGAGCAGCCCGTGGTTCGCGAGCAGGCACGCGCGCCGGCCCGCCAGCGCGGCGAGCGCGTTCGCCGACAGCGCCTGCGTGCCGAAGGTCGCGTACTCGGCGCAGCGCAGGTCGTCGCCGCCGGCCGTCGCGATCATGTAGTGGAACGCGGGAATGCCCTCGCGCTGGATCCGCGGCAGGCAGGCGAGCGTCGCCGCGTACGGGCCGTGCGTGTGGATCACCGCGCCGGCGTCGGCGCGCGCCGCGTACACGTCGCGGTGCATCCGCCACTCCGACGACGGTCTGCGAACGCCGTCGACGACGCCCGGCTGCGGGTCGGCGCCGGGCTCGGCGTCGCGGCAGGCGATCGAGACCCAGACGACGTCGTCGGGGGTGGTCGACTCGTAATCGAGCGCCGACGGCGTGATCAGCATGCCGTCGGCCGCGCCGCGGTCCCAGCGCAGCGACACGTTGCCGGCCTTGCCCTGGTTGATCCCGAGCGCGTTCATGCGCAGGCACGCGGCGACGATCGCGGCCCGCGCGTCGTCCTCGGTCGGGAACGGCGCCGGCGAGGCCATCGCGCCGCTCACGCCAGCGCCGCGAGGAGGCGCCGGATCCCGGCCGACGACGCGTCGCAACGCCCGCGCTCCGTGACGAGCGCGGTCACCAGCCGCGCCGGCGTGACGTCGAACGCCGGATTGAACGCCCGCGTGCCGTCGGCCGAGAGCTGCACCTCGACGAGCTCGCCGCCGGCGGTGCGGCCGGTCGCGTGCGTGACCTCGCGCTCGGCGCGCGCCTCGATCGGGATCGCGTCGCCGCCGCGCGTGTAGGCGTCGATCGTCGAGACCGGGCAGGCGACGAAGAACGGGACGCCGTTGTCCCAGGCCGCGAGCGCCTTCGTGTACGTGCCGATCTTGTTGGCGACGTCGCCGTTGGCGGCGACGCGGTCGCAGCCGACGATCACCGCGTCGACGCGGCCCTGCGACATCAGCAGCCCCGCCGCGTTGTCGGCGATCAGCGTGTGCGGCACCGAGCGCTCGCCGAGCTCCCACGCGGTCAGGCTCGCGCCCTGGTTGCGCGGGCGCGTCTCGTCGACCCAGACGTGGAGCGGGACGCCGGCGTCCGCGAGCGCGTAGATGCCCGCGAGCGCCGTGCCGTGGTCGACGGTGGCCAGCCGCCCGGCGTTGCAGTGGGTGAGCACCTGCAGCGGGCGGTCCGCGCGCCGCAGCGGCGCGAGCAGCGCCGCCGCGTGGCGGCCGATCGCGTGGTTGCACTCGACGTCCTCGTCGGCGATCGCGCACGCCGCCTCCCACGCGGCGCGCGCGCGCTGCGCCGCGGGCAGCGGGCGCACGCTTTCGGCGACGCGCTCGAGCGCCCAGCGCAGGTTCACCGCCGTGGGGCGCGTCGCGAGCAGCGACGCGCGCGCGGCGTCGAGCGCGGCGTCGCCGGCGTCCTCGCGCAGCGCGAACGCCAGGCCGTACGCGCCCACCGCGCCGATCAGCGGCGCGCCGCGCACCTGCATCGTGCGGATCGCGTGCTCGCAGCCCGCGCACGTCGCGAGCTCGACGACCTCGCGCAGGAAGGGAAGCCGCGTCTGGTCGAGCGTGAGCAGCCGACCGTCTTCGTCCAGCCAGAGAGTGCGCGCCATGCCGATTGAGGATTGTCTTGGTGCGGCGGCGCCCGGCCGCCTTAAGCTGCGCGCGCGCTCCGCGTACGGTTACACTCCCGCGATTGTACGGGGGCCGTCGCGCCGCGCGCGAACCCCGACCCGAATCCATGACCGACGTCACCTTGCTGTCCGTGTTCCTCGTGGGGCTGCTCGGCGGCCTGCACTGCGCGGGCATGTGCGGCGGCATCGTCGCGGTGATGGGCGCCGGCGCGAGCCGCCCGGCCGGCCGCACGATCCCGATCCGCCCCGCGCACGCCGCGCCCGCGTGGCCGGTCCTGCTCGGCTACAACGCCGGCCGGATCGCCAGCTACGTCGCCGCGGGCACGCTCGCCGGCGCGCTGGGCTCGAGCGCGGCGCTGGTGCGAACCGTGCTGCCGGTGCAGCAGGTCGCGTTCGTCGCCGCCAATCTCGTGCTGATCGCGATGGGGCTCTACCTCACCGGCGTGCTGCGCTCGGTCGCGGTGCTCGAAGTCGCGGGCAGGGGCCTGTGGCGCGCGCTGCAGCCGCTCGCCGCGCGCGCGCTCGCGGCGCGCGACTTCCCGCGCGCGCTCGCCGCCGGGCTGGTCTGGGGCTGGGTCCCGTGCGGCATGGTCTACGGCGTGCTGGTCGCCGCGCTGGTGAGCGGCAGCGCGCTGCAGGGCGCCGAGCTCGCGCTCGCGTTCGGACTGGGCACGCTGCCGAACCTGCTCGCGCTCGGCTGGTCGGCCGCGGCCGCGCGCCGCTGGCTCGGGCACCGCGCGCTGCGGGTCGCGGCCGGCGTGCTCGTCGTCGCGTTCGGCGTGGCGGGGCTCGCGCGCATCGACCCGCTCGCCCACCTGCACCAGGTCGTCGACGCGTGCCTGAGCCTGTTCTGAAGCCGCTGGCCTGCTTCCACTGCGGCCAGGACGTCGACGCGCCCGGGCGCTGGACGCTCGCCATCGACGGGCAGGCGCGCGAGATGTGCTGCGCCGGCTGCCAGGCCGTCGCGCGCGCGATCGTCGACGCCGGCCTGGACGACTACTACCGCCACCGGCGCGAGCCGGCGAGCGGGCCGAGCGCGGTGCCGCCCGAGCTCGCCGCGCTCAGCCTGTACGACGAGCCCGAGGTCCAGTCGCGCTACGTGCGCGGCGAGGGCGACTGCCGCGAGACCACGCTGCTGCTCGAGGGCCTGCGCTGCGGCGCCTGCGTGTGGCTGATCGAGCGCACGCTGGCGGCGCAGCCCGGCGTCGTCGGGGCGTCGGTGAACTTCGCGACCGAGCGCGCGGTGCTGCGCTGGGACCCCGCGCGCGCGCGCCTGTCGGAGCTGCTCGCGCGCGTCGCCTCGATCGGCTACCGCGCGCTGCCCTACGACCCGCAGGAGCGCGAGGCGCAGCTCGCCCGCGTCGCGCGCTCGCTGTTCAGGCGCCTGTTCGTCGCCGGCATCGGCATGATGCAGGTGATGATGTACGCGGTGCCGGTCTACACCGCCGCGCCCGGCGACATCGAGTGGCAGTACGAGCACCTGATGCGCTGGGCGAGCTTCCTGCTCACGGTCCCGGTCGTCATGTACTCGGCGCAGCCGTTCTTCGCCGGCGCGCTGCGCGACCTGCGCGCGCGCAGCCCGGGCATGGACGTCCCGGTCGCGCTCGGGGTGGGCGCCGCGTTCCTCGCGAGCGCGTGGGCGACGTGGTCGGGCCGCGGCGAGGTCTACTTCGACTCCGTGACGATGTTCGTGTTCCTGCTGCTCGGCGCGCGCTACCTCGAGTGGCTCGCGCGGCGGCGCGCGAGCCGGGCGGTCGACATGATGGCCGCGGCGCTGCCCGAGCAGGTGCACCGCGTCGCCGCCGCGCCCGCCGGGCTCGACGAGGCCGCGCTCGCCGCGGCGGCGCTCGAGACGATCCCGGCCGCGCGGCTCGCGCCCGGCGAGCTCTTCCGCGTCTCGGAGGGCGAGCGCATCGCGGTCGACGCGGTCGTCGTCGCGGGCTCGACGGCGATCGACCAGTCGCTGATCACCGGGGAATCGCGACCGGTGCCGCGCGTGCCCGGCGACGCGGTGCCCGGCGGCGCGATCAACGCGGGCAGCCCGGTGTTCCTGCGCGCCACCGCGACCGCCGACCACAGCACGCTGTCGACGATCGAGCGCCTGATCGAGCGCGCGGCGCTCGACAAGCCCGCGATCGCGCAGCTCGCCGACCGCGTCGCGGCGTGGTTCGTGCTCGCGCTGCTCGTCTTTGCCGCCGGCGTCTTCGCGGCGTGGTGGTTCGTCGAGCCCGCGCGCGCGCTGCCGATCGCGATCGCGGTGCTGGTCGTGTCCTGCCCGTGCGCGCTGTCGCTCGCGACGCCGGCGGCGCTCGCGGCGGCCAGCGCCGCGGTGACGCGGCGCGGCGTCCTGGTCGCCAGCTCGCGCGCGCTGGAGACGATCGCCGCGTGCACCGACGTCGTGTTCGACAAGACCGGCACGCTCACGCTGGGCCGCCCGCGCGTCGTCGCGGTGGACGCGCCCGGGCTCGGCGCGCCCGGCGACGGGCTTGCGCCTGGCCGCGGCGCTCGAGGCGGGCGCGACGCACCCGCTCGCGCAGGCGCTGCGCGACGCGGCGCGCGCGCTGCCCGCGGCCGCGGCCACGGGCATCGTGCTGACGGCAGGCCGCGGCGTCGAGGGCACCGTCGACGGCCGCGAGCTGCGCCTGGGCTCGCGCGGCTTCGCCGGCGAGTGGCTGGCGGGCGCGCCGCTGGCGGTCGGCGCTCGCGAAGGCGCCGGTGCCGCCGCCTCGCCCGGCGGGCGCGAGCCCGGCGCCGGGCGCGACGAAGGCGGATCGGAGGCCTGGCTCGTCGAGCGCGGCCGCGTGCTGGCGCGCTTCGAGCTCGCCGACGCGCTGCGCGACGACGCGCGCGCCGCGGTCGACGCGCTGCGCGACGCCGGCCTCGTCGTGCGCCTGCTCTCGGGGGACCGCCCCGAGACCGTGGCCGCGGTCGCGCGCGAGCTCGGGATCGAGGACTGGCGCGCGGGCGCGACGCCGGCCGACAAGCTCGACGCCGTGAAGGCGCTGCAGCGCGAGGGCCGCATCGTGCTGATGGTCGGCGACGGGATCAACGATGCGCCGGTGCTGGCCGCCGCGGACGCGTCGCTGGCGGTGGGCGCCGCGAGCGCGCTGGCCCGGACCGCCGCCGACACCGTGCTGCTGTCGCCCGAGCTCGCGCTGGTGCCGGCGCTGGCGCGCATCGCGCGCAAGACGCGGCGCGTGATCGCGGAGAACCTCGCCTGGGCGACCCTGTACAATCTGGTCGCGATTCCGGCGGCCGCGCTCGGCTGGGTGCCGCCGTGGCTGGCGGCGGTCGGGATGTCCACCAGCTCGCTGCTCGTGGTCGCGAACGCGCTTCGGCTGCGGCTGCCGGCCCGCAAGGGCGCGTGAGCGGCCCCCGGCCCGACCCCCGCGATCCGCGACGATGGAAGCGCTCTACCTCCTCATCCCGCTCAGCCTGGCCGTGGTCGCCTTCGCGGTCTGGCTGTTCTTCAGGATGTCCGACTCCGGTCAGTTCGACGACATGGAGGGGCCGGCGCACAGCATCCTGATGGACGACGACCGCCCGCAGGCGGCCCGCGAGGCGCCCCCCGGCGACCGCCCGCGCTGATCGGCGCGGCCCGTCCGCCGGCCGCAAAGCCCCGCCGCACGGGGCTCTTCGCGGGTTCACTTGATCATTGTCAATGCGGGTTTCCCCAGACCGCGATACTCTTTATGAGGCGCCGCGAGGCGCCATAAAAATTTTCCGGGAGAAAAGCTCATGGGCAGTCAGCCTGTCGCCGCGGGCGCGAGCTCCTACAACTATTCGGTTGTAAGGCAGTTCGCTTTCATGACGGTCGTGTGGGGCGTGGTCGGGATGCTGGTCGGCGTGATCATCGCCGCGCAGCTCGCCTGGCCGGCACTCAACTTCGACATTCCGTTCCTCACCTACAGCCGTCTTCGTCCGCTGCACACCAACGCGGTGATCTTCGCGTTCGGGGGCTGCGCGCTGTTCGCGAGTTCGTACTTCGTCGTCCAGCGCACCTGCCAGACGCGCCTGTTCGCCGGGCCGCTCGCCACGTTCACGTTCTGGGGCTGGCAGCTGATCATCCTGCTCGCGGCGATCACGCTCCCGCTGGGCATCACCACGGGCAAGGAGTACGCCGAGCTCGAGTGGCCCATCGACCTCCTCATCGCCGTCGTGTGGGTCAGCTACGCGATCGTGTTCTTCGGCACGATCATCAAGCGCAAGACGCCGCACATCTACGTCGCGAACTGGTTCTTCGGCGCGTTCATCATCACGATCGCGATCCTGCACATCGTCAACAGCGCCGAGATCCCGGTGACGCTGACCAAGTCGTACTCCGCGTACGCCGGCGTGCACGACGCGATGGTGCAGTGGTGGTACGGCCACAACGCGGTGGGCTTCTTCCTGACCGCGGGCTTCCTGGGAATGATGTACTACTTCATCCCGAAGCAGGCCGAGCGCCCCGTCTACTCGTACCGGCTGTCCATCGTCCACTTCTGGGCGCTGATCTTCACGTACATGTGGGCCGGCCCGCACCACCTGCACTACACGGCGCTGCCCGACTGGGCGCAGAGCCTCGGGATGATCTTCTCCCTGATCCTGCTCGCGCCGTCGTGGGGCGGCATGATCAACGGGATCATGACGCTGTCGGGCGCGTGGCACAAACTGCGCAACGACCCGGTCCTGAAGTTCCTGATCGTCTCGCTGTCGTTCTACGGCATGTCGACGTTCGAAGGCCCGATGATGTCGATCAAGACCGTCAACGCGCTGTCGCACTACACCGACTGGACCGTCGGCCACGTGCACTCGGGCGCGCTGGGCTGGGTCGGCCTGGTGTCGATGGGCGCCATCTACTACCTGCTGCCGCGCCTGTGGGGCCGCACCGAGATGTACAGCAAGCGCCTGATCGAGATCCACTTCTGGATCGCGACCATCGGCATCGTGCTGTACATCGCCGCGATGTGGATCGCCGGCGTGATGCAGGGCCTGATGTGGCGCGCGACGAACCCCGACGGCACGCTGACGTACGCGTTCGTCGAGGCGCTGAAGGCGACGTACCCGTACTACGTGATCCGGCTCCTGGGCGGCCTGCTCTACCTGGTCGGCATGGTGGTCATGCTCTACAACTCCGTGATGACGATCCGCGTGGGCAAGGCCGAAGACGCCCGCATCCCCGCCGTCGCCGCCCACGCCTGACCTGACCTCGGAGATCGATCATGAGTTTCTCGCACGCCTCGATCGAGAAGAACGTCGGACTGATGATGGTCCTGATCCTGATCCTGGTCAGCTTCGGCGGCCTGGTCGAGATCGTCCCGCTGTTCTTCCAGAAGTCCACCACCGAGCCGGTCGCCGGCCTCAAGCCGTACACGCCGCTGCAGCTCACGGGCCGCGACGTCTACATCCGCGAGGGCTGCTACAACTGCCACTCGCAGATGATCCGCCCGTTCCGCGCCGAGACCGAGCGCTACGGCCACTACTCGGTGGCCGGCGAGTTCGTCTACGACCGCCCGTTCCAGTGGGGCAGCAAGCGCACCGGCCCGGACCTCGCCCGGGTCGGCGGCCGCTACTCCGACAACTGGCACCGGCTGCACCTGATGAACCCGCGCGACCTGGTGCCCGAATCCAACATGCCCGGCTACCCGTGGCTCGCGAAGGCCGCGGCCGACGCCGCCACGATCCAGGCCAAGATGAAGGCGCTCACGCTGGTCGGCCACCCGTACAGCCCCGACGAGATCGCGAACGCGCCGAAGGAGCTCGAGGGCAAGACCGAGATGGACGCGCTGATCGCGTACCTGCAGGTGATGGGCACGTCGCTGAAGAAGGCGCAGTGAGCCATGGACATCAACGACCTGCGCTCGCTGATCACGGTGCTGAGCCTGATCTCTTTCATCGGAATCGTCGTCTGGGCCTACGGCTCCGGGCGCAAGCGTCGGTTCGAGGAGGCGGCGAACCTGCCGTTCGCCGACGACGACCGCACCGGCCACGCCTGACGGGAGGACAAGAAAATGGCTGACTTCTTCAGCTCCGGTTGGAGCACCTACATCATGGTGGTCACGGCGGTCTCGATCGTGGCCTGCTTCTGGCTGACGATGACGCTCTCGAAGGGCCGCGCGCCCGGCGAGAAGATCGACACCACCGGGCACAAGTGGGACGAGACGCTCGAGGAGTTCAACCACCCGCTGCCGCGCTGGTGGATCTACCTGTTCTACATCACGCTGGTGTTCGCGGTCGTCTACCTGGTGCTGTACCCCGGGTTCGGCGCGAACAAGGGCTCGTTCGGCTGGAGCCAGGTCGGGCAGTACGAGGCCGAGGTCGACAAGGCCAAGGCGGTGTACGAGCCGCTGTTCGCGAAGTACCTCCAGCAGGACATCCAGAAGGTCGCGGCCGACCCGCAGGCGAAGGCGATGGGCGAGCGCCTGTTCCTCACGTACTGCGTGCAGTGCCACGGCTCGGACGCCCGCGGCAGCAAGGGCTTCCCGAACCTGGCCGACACCGACTGGCAGTGGGGCGGCGATCCCGCGACCATCGAGAAGACGATCCTCGAGGGCCGCATGGCCGCGATGCCCCCGATGGGCGCGGCGCTGGGCGGCGCGGCCGACGTCGAGAACGTCGCGAACTTCGTGCTGTCGCTGTCCGGCAGCGGGCACGACGCCGCGAAGGCCGCGCTCGGCAAGGAGAAGTTCGCCGTGTGCGCCGCGTGCCACGGCCCCGAGGGCAAGGGCAGCGCGTCGCTGCCGGGCGCCAACGGCGTATCCACCACCGGCGCTCCGAACCTGACCGACAAGACCTGGCTGTACGGCGGCTCCCTCGCCTCGATCACCGAGACGATCAACGCGGGCCGCACGAACCAGATGCCGTCGTTCAAGGACCTGCTCGGCACCGGCAAGGTCCGCGTGCTCGCCGCGTACGTGTGGGGCCTGTCGAACGGCGCCGCGGCGTCGAAGTGACCGGGCGGCGGCGCCGGCCCGCGCGGCCGGCGGCACGCCCGCGCAGCACCCGACCGGGGCACGGGCCGCAGGCCCGGCCCCGGTTTTCCTTTCCTCCGGCGTGGGCCGGGGACTGCCAGTAAACTCCTCCCGATCAGCATGAACCCAGGCACCCCCCAACCGGCGGTCGCGGCCAGCGGCGGCGAAGTCAAGCCCGTCACCCTGTACGAGGCGCGGCGCAAGATCTACGTTCGCACGACCAGCGGGGTGTTCACGCGCTGGCGCTGGGCGCTGGTGTGGATCACGCAGCTGATTTTCTACGGATTGCCGTGGCTGACGTGGAACGATCGGCCGGCGGTGCTGTTCGATCTGGGGGCGCGCAGGTTCTACCTGTTCGGCACGGTGCTGTACCCGCAGGACTTCATCTACCTGACGGGGCTGCTGGTCATCTCGGCGATGTCGCTGTTCCTGTTCACGGCGGTGGCGGGAAGGCTGTGGTGCGGCTACGCGTGCCCGCAGACGGTGTACACCGAGATCTTCATGTGGGTGGAGCGGGTGATCGAGGGGGACCGTCCGAGGAGGATCCTGCTGGACCGCGAGCCGGTGTCGGCGAGGAAGGTCGGGCTGAAGGCGGCCAAGCACGCGGTGTGGGTGGGGATCGGGCTGTGGACGGGGATCACGTTCGTGGGGTACTTCGCGGGGATCCGGGTGCTGCTGGGGGAGATCGCGACGTTCTCGACGACGGGGTGGGAGACGTTCTGGGTGCTGTTCTACGGGTTTGCGACGTGGGGCAACGCGGGGTTCATGCGCGAGCAGGTGTGCAAGTACATGTGCCCGTACGCGCGCTTCCAGAGCTCGATGTTCGACCGCGACACGCTGATCATCACGTACGACCCGGACAGGGGCGAGCCGCGGGGGCCGCGCTCGAGGAAGGCGGACCCGGCCAAGCTGGGGCTGGGGGCGTGCACGGACTGCAACGCGTGCGTGGAGGCGTGCCCGACGGGGATCGACATTCGCAAGGGGCTGCAGTACGAGTGCATCGGGTGCGCGGGGTGCATCGACGCGTGCGACAAGGTGATGGACCGGTGGGGGTACGCGCGCGGGCTGATCCGCTACGACACCGAGAACGGGATGCGCAACCACTGGGGGCGCGGGGAGCTGCTGCGGCACGCGGTGCGCCCGCGGGTGCTGGTGTACGCGACGATCCTGGCGGTGGTGACGGTGGCGCTGTTCACGCACATGGCGCTGCGCACGCCGCTGAAGGTGGACGTGATCCGTGACCGCGGGGTGCTGGGGCGCGAGGTCGAAGACGGCCAGATCGAGAACGTGTACCGGCTGCAGGTGATCAACACGGCCGAGCGCGAGCGCCGCTTCAGGGTGAGCGTGGGCGGGATCGACGGGGCGTTCGTGGCGTCGGCGCCGGAGGTCGACGTCGAGCGCGCGGGCACGCGCATGTTCCCGGTGCGCGTGCGCGTGCGCCCCGGCGTGGCCGCGCCCGGCACCAACAAGATCGAGTTCCACGTCCAGGCCACCGACGACGCCTCCGTCGCCGTCAACGAGAAGTCGACGTTCTATGTCCCGCAGTGACACCCCCTCCTCGCCGGCCGTCGAGCCGCCCTGGTACCGGCAGGTCTGGCCGTGGCTGCTGATGCTGATGCCCGCCACCGCGCTGGTCGGTGGCGTCATCACGTTCTGGCTCGCCGCGACGACGAACGACTCCCTGGTCGTCGACGACTACTACAAGGAAGGGCGCGCGATCAATCGCGAGCTCGCCCGTGACAGGCGCGCGACCGAACTCGGCCTGTCGGCGACACTCGACCGCGACGGCGCGGGGCGGCCGCGGCTGCGCGTGGTCAGCCGTGCGAACGCCGCGCTCGGCCCGACGCTCACGATGCGGCTGGTGCACGCCACGCGCGCCGAGCTCGACCGCAGCTTCTCGCTGGCCGCCGGCACCGACGGCGTCTACACTGCGGCCGACGGGGCGCTGCCGGATGGCGGCCACTGGAACATCCAGATCGAAGAGCCCGAGCGACGCTGGCGCCTGGTCGCATCGGCCAAGGGTTTCACGAAACCGGTCGCATTCGAGTCCGCGACCCCCTGATCCTGTGGGAGGAGACGACGTGAACACACAGACCGCGAACCCGCCGGTCGGGTCCCGCAAGCTGGGCCGCTTCCTGATGTACGTGCTGTGGCCGGCGTTCCTGATGTCGGTCGTGGCGGTCGGCGTGTTCTTCTCGATGATCGACCCGCAGGAGCTCGACGTCGTCGGCCTGCACCTGGCCGACAGCCGCGAGGCCGCGTACACGATCGGCTTCTTCGTGTTCTGGGCGCTGTTCAGCGCCTGCAGCTCGCTGACGTTCTTCCTGACGCTGGGCGGCTCGGGATTGCCGGGCAACGACGCCGGCTGAGACCGCGGCCCGCCCGACGCCGGCGGTTGCGCGCCACGGCCCGAGCGTGCTTTGGCGGCCGGCCCGGCCGCGCGGCGCGCGCAGGGGCCTCAGCGCCCTCCGCCCACGTCGAGCACCGCGCCGGTCACGTACGACGCCTCGTCCGACAGCACCCACGCGATCGCACGCGCGACCTCGATCGCCTCGCCGCCGCGCTTCATCGGGATCGCGTCCTTGAGCCGGTCGACGCGGCCCGGCTCGCCGCCGCTCGCGTGGATGTCGGTGTACGTGAGGCCGGGCCGCACCGCGTTGACCCGGATGCCCTCCGAGGCGACCTCCTTCGCCAGCCCGACGGTCATCGTGTCGATCGCGCCCTTCGACGCCGCGTAGTCGACGTACTCCGCCGGCGACCCCAGCCGCGACGCCACCGACGACACATTGACGATCGTGCCGCCCGGCCCGCCGTGGCGCGTCGACATGCGCCGCACCGCCTCGCGCGCGCACAGGAAGGCGCCGATCACGTTGGTGCGGAACATCGCCTCCAGCCGCGCCGCGTCGTACTCGTCGACGCGCCGCGACGGCGCGACGATCCCGGCGTTGTTCACGAGCGCGCCGACGCGCCCGAGCGCGGCGTCGGTCTCGGCGAACAGCCGCAGCACGTCGGCCTCGACACCGACGTCGGCGCGCACCGCGAGCGCGCGCACGCCGGCGGCCCGCGCGTCGCGCACGACCTCGTCGGCCGCGCCCGGGTTCGACACCCAGCTCACGCACACGTCCCAGCCGCGCTGCGCGAGCAGCCGTGCGGTCGCGGCGCCGATGCCGCGGCCGCCGCCGGTGACGATCGCGACGCCGGACATCACCCTTCGTGCAGCCGTCCGATGCGCCGGCGGTCGCGCTTGGTCGGGCGCCCGCCCTCGATCGCGTCCGACGGCTCGCTGTAGAGCGCGCGGCGCGCCTGGGCCTCGACGCGCTTGCGAACCGACTCGGGCGTCTCCTCGTACATCGCCTGCGCGAGCGTCGCCGAGCCGCGGCGGTCGGTGACGCTGCGCACGATCACCGTGCGCTCGAAGTCGCCGACGCGCACCCAGACCCGCGCGCCGACGCGCGCCGGGCGGGCGAGCTTGACGCGCTCGCCGTCGACGAGCACGCGCCCGGCGTCGATCGCCTCCTGCGCGAGCCCGCGGCTCTTGAAGAAGCGCGCGGCCCACAGCCACTTGTCGATGCGGACGTCGTCGTCGTGCACGCTCAGCCCGGCGCCGGCGACCGGCGAGACGGGGCGGCCGGACTGCGCGGCGCGCGCTCCCCCACCGTCAGTGCCCCTCGAAGCTCGCGAGCGCGTGCAGCGACACGCCGGCCGCGCGCAGCTTCGCCGAGCCGCCGAGATCGGGGAGGTCGATGATCGAGGCCGCCTCGACGACGTTGCCGCCGAGCTTGCCGATCAGGCGGCAGCCGGCGAGCATCGTCCCGCCGGTGGCGACCAGGTCGTCGATGAGCAGCACGCGGTCGCCTGCGCGGCACGCGTCGGAGTGGACCTCGACGCTCGCGCTGCCGTACTCGAGCTCGTAGTCCTCGGAGAGCGTCTCGAAGGGCAGCTTGCCCTTCTTGCGGATCGGCACGAAGCCCAGGTTGAGCTCGTACGCGACGATCGCGCCGACGATGAACCCGCGCGCGTCGATGCCGGCGACGAGGTCGAGGTCGTAGTCCATGTAGCGGTGCACGAACAGGTCGACGAGGACGCGCAGCGTCTTCGGGTCCTGCAGCAGCGGCGTGATGTCGCGGAACATCACGCCCGGCTCGGGCCAGTCCGGAACCGTGCGGATGCGGCGCTTGATGTAGTCGGGGTCGAGCATGTCGGGTCGGGGTCGTCGCGTATTTTAGGCATACTCGTGCATGGCCCGCGCGGGCCGCAGCATCGAGAGGACGACGACGTGCCGATTCCGCCGAAGGAGCGCTATTTCGAGGACTTCCGCGCCGGGGAGGTGATCGAGTACGGGGACGCGCTGATCACCGAGGAGGAGATCGTCGAGTTCGCCAAGCGCTACGACCCGCAGCCGTTCCACGTCGACAAGGCCGCCGCCGAGCGCAGCATGTACGGCGGCCTGATCGCCAGCGGCTGGATGACCGGCTCGGTGGTGATGCGCATGCTCGTCGACAACTTCGTGCCGCGCAACGCCGGCCTGGGCTCGCCGGGCATGGACGAGGTGCGCTGGCTCAAGCCGGTGCGGCCCGGAGACCGTCTTCGCGTGCGCGTGACCATCGCCGAGACGCGGCGCTCGCGCAGCAAGCCCGATCGCGGGTCGGTGCTCGTGCAGCAGGAGGCGATCAACCAGAACGGCGAGGTGGTGATGACGATCAAGAGCTGGGGCATGTACCTGTGCCGCGACCCGAAGGCGCCGTGAGATGCTGAAGATCTGGGGTCGCACGACCTCGTCGAACGTCCAGAAGGTGCTGTGGCTCGCCGGCGAGATCGGGCTGCCGTACGAGCGGGTCGACGCGGGCGGCGCGTTCGGCGTCGTCGACACGCCCGCGTACCGCGCGATGAACCCGAACGGGCTGGTGCCGACGATCGACGACGACGGCTTCGTGCTGTGGGAGTCGAACACGATCGTTCGCTACCTCGCCGCGAAGCATGCGGCCGTGTCGATCTACCCGGCCGACGTGCGCGCGCGCGCCGACGTCGAGCGCTGGATGGACTGGGGAACGTCGGTGCTCGCGCCCGCGATCACGCCGGCGTTCTGGCAGCTGGTTCGCACGCCGCCGGCGCAGCGCGACGCGGCCGCGATCGCGGCGAGCGCGGCGAAGACCGCGCAGGCAACCGCGATCCTCGACGCGCGCCTGTCGGACCGGCCCTTCCTGTGCGGCGACGCGCTCACGCTCGCCGACGTCGTCTGCGGCATCAACACCTACCGCTGGCTGAACCTGGACTTCGCGGGCGCCGGCCACCCGCGCCCGGCTCAGCCGGCGCTGCAGGCGTGGTACGCGCGGCTCGCCGAGCGGCCGGCGTACCGCGACGCGGTGATGATCCCGATCACCTGACGCGGCGCCTGCGCTTCGCGCGTGTCGCCGGGCCGGCGACGCGGCCCGGCGACACGCCCGTGGGGCCGCCGACGCTCGCCCGCCGGGTCGGCCGGCGAGCGCCTCACATGCCCTTGAACTGAGCGGCGAACTGCCGGCTGACCGCGAGCTTCACGTCGCGCCCGGAGGCCTGGTCGCGCAAGTGAACGTACACGCGCCCGGCGAAGTCGCGCCGGATCGTGTCGATCGCGTCGAGGTTGACGATGGTCGAGCGGTGGATCTGCGCGAACTTGTCCGGGTCGAGGCCCGCGAGCAGCTCCGACAGCGGCACCCGCACCAGCGCGGACGCGTCGCGCGTGACCACCGACACGTACTTGTCCTGGGCCTCGAAGTACAGCACGTCCGCGACCGGGATCTGGCGGGTGACGTCGCCCAGGCTCGCACGGATGAAGCGCAGGTGCACGGGCGCGCCCGCGCCGTCCGGCGCGGCGAGCCGCTGCTGCAGCTGCGCGAGCAGCGCGTCGATGCCCTGGGCCGCAGGCTCGCCGGCGGGCCGCGCGAGGCGGGCGCGCAGCCTCGAGACGCATCGCTCCAGGCGCTCGGGCGCGACCGGCTTGAGCAGGTAGTCGACCGCCGCGGCCTCGAACGCGTCGACCGCGTACTGGTCGTACGCGGTGACGAAGACGATCTGCGGGGGCACCGCGCCGGCGGCCGCCACGCGCTGCGCGACCTCGAGTCCGGTGAGTCCCGGCATGCGGATGTCGAGGAAGGCGACGTCGGGATCGAGCGCGGCGATCGCGTCGACGGCGCTCTCGCCGTCGTGAACGATCCGCACGACCGTGAGATCCGGCCACGCCTGCGCCAGCATCGCCTGCAGCGCGGTGGCGAGCAGCGGCTCGTCCTCGGCGATCAGCGCGGTCGTCGAAGTGGGCTTGGTCGGCGTGGTCATCGTGGCGGTGGCGGTGGCGGTGGCGGTGGCGGTGGTGGTGGCGGTGGCGGTGGCGGTGGCGGTGGCGGGGTCGCGCAGGCCGGGGCTACGCCCGTGCCGGCGGTGGTGCCGGAGAGGCGTCGTCGACACGGCGGTCGGCCGGCGCGGCGTCGCCCGCCGCGCCGGCGGCGGACGCGGCGGACGCGGCGGACGCCGGCAGCACGATCTCGGCGAGCGCGCCGCCGCCCGGGCGCGACTGCAGCGTGACGCCCGCCCCGGGGCCGAGCGCCAGGCGCAGCCGCTCGCCGAGATTGGCCAGCCCCGTGCCCGTCGACGCGCCGGGCGTCGCGGCGTCGCGCAGGCCCACGCCGCTGTCGGCGACTTCGATGCGCCAGCCGCCATCGTCGGGGCGCGCGCGCACGGCGATCTCGCCGCCGCGCGTCGCGGGCTCGATGCCGTGCTTGATCGCGTTCTCGACCAGCGTCTGCAGCGCCGCCGGCGGCACGCGCAGCGTCAGGGCGTCCGCCGGCACCTCCACGCGCACCGTCAGCCGCGCCCCCAGGCGTCGCTGCATCACGGCGAGATAGCCGCGCACCGACTCGAGCTCGTCGGCCAGCGGCACCAGCGTTCGGGCCATGTTGCGCGCCGAGGCGCGCAGGTAGCCGACCAGCGCGTCGAGCAGCGCGCGGGCCGCGGGCGGGTCCGCGGTGATCAGCGCGCTCACGCTCGCCAGCGTGTTGTAGAGGAAGTGCGGCTCGATCTGCGCGTTGAGCAGCGCGAGCCGCGCGGCGATCGCCTCGCGCTGCACGCGGATCGCCTCGCCGCGCTCGCGTTCGCGCGCCAGCGCACGCGCCCGCAGCCTGCCGATCCCGGCGAACGCCGTGGTCGCGATCGCCGCCCACAAGGCCGGCAGCACGATCAGGTAGCGCGACGCGTGCGACATGTGCTCCATCAGCCGACCGATGTCGCCGAGCAGCAGCCAGAACGCGGCGACGTAGCCGATCCAGCTGCCGGCCATCACGACCGCGACCACGTACGCCAGGCGCAGCGCGAGCGGCATCGCGAACTGGTTCAGCTGCAGCGCGCGGCCGAGCCCGACGAACAGCGCGTGGATCGTCATGCCGATCGCCTCGCTCGCCACCAGGTTCAGCCAGAACCCGCCGCTCCGGGGCACCAGCACCGTGATCAGCGCGGCGATCACCACGTTCAGCGCCGCGGTCCACGCCCACGGCGCCCACCTCGGGCCTTCCGGCTGCTTCGTCCACGCGGTGCCCAGCGAGCGCCGAATCGACGGGAACAGGTTCGCGGGGTTCATCCGGGAAGTCTAAGCGACGGACCGGCGATGCGTCTCGATGCGAGCGCTCACTGTTCGGAAGAGATGCGAGCTTCCTCGCGCGCGATCAGAGACTTGCGAAGCTGCTCGATCGGCCCGAGCGCGACCAGCCCGTGGATCGCAAGCCCCAGCCCCCAGCCGAGCAGCGGGAACGCGGACCACGCGAAGCGCCCGGTCGCGAGGTTCAGCACGACGAGGCCGGCGTTCACCAGCACGAACACGGTCAGGTGGATGAAGAAGCCGAGCTTGCGGTCGGCGGCGCGGCGGGCGGCGCGGCGGGGATCGAAGGCATCGTGACGGCGGGACATGGCGGACTCCTTGTGGATGAACGGTGGACGAGATGTGGACGGGCTGTGGACGGGCTGTGGACGGGCTGTGGACGGATCGTGAACGGCGCCCGGGTCAGATCAGCGCGAGCAGCGCGCCGGACCATTCGCCGGCGAGCAGCCGCGGCAGCTCGACGAAGATCAGCGAGTTCAGCGCGCGCCCCGGCGACGCGATCGCGAACACGCCGGCGATCGCCAGCCCCGTGTAGGCACCGACGACGAAGCGGCGGTGGCGCGCGAAGTCGCGCCGGATCGCGAACACGATCGCGAGCACCAGCGCGACGAGCGTGTACGCGGACAGCGCGTGGATCGGCGAGAAGCCGCCGAGCCACTCGAACCCGAGCGAGCTCTTCAGCCAGAACGACGAACCGGCGGCGAGCGCCATCGCGAGCACCCACGCGTAGCCGACGCCGCGGTGGCGCAGGCCGCGCTTGGCGGCGGCGAGCTGCCAGGCGCCGAGGCCGACGGCGGCGAGCGCCGAGGTCAGGTGGATCAGGGTGGCGGTGTTCATCGTCGGTCTCCGGGAATGCGTGGGTCGATGGAGGCATTCTGGAGACCGGGCGCCGGGGCCGCCGGGGGTTGCGACGAAACGCGTGCGGGGTGGCGCGAATCGCCCGGAGAAGGCGCGAACGAAGCCGGACCGTGAGACGAGCGGTCCCGCCGCCGCGCCGGCGGTGCCCCGCCGACGTCCCCGGACACACGGCGGCCCCCCGGAAACGCCGACGGCCTGCGGGTCGCCCCGGCAGGCCGTCGTCGCGAGGCGCGCCCGGCGCCGCTAGCTGCGCGTCAGCGCGGCAGCTCGCTCGCCCCCATCAGGAACTCGTCGACCGCGCGCGCGCACTGGCGGCCCTCGCGGATCGCCCACACGACCAGCGACTGGCCGCGCCGCATGTCGCCGGCCGCGAACACCTTGGGCACGTCGGTCGCGTAGCAGCCGGCGCCGTCGGTGGTGGCGCGCGCGTTGCCGCGCGGATCCCTGGCGACGCCGAACGCGTCGAGCACGGACGCGATCGGCGACACGAAGCCCATCGCGAGCAGCACCAGGTCGGCCGGGATCTCCCACTCCGAGCCCGGCACCTCGACCATCTTCATCTGGCCGGTGGCGTCGTCCCTGACCCACTCGACGCGTGCGGCGACCAGCGACTTGACCTTGCCCGTGCCGTCGCCCTTGAGCGCCTTGGTCGTGACCGACCAGTCGCGCGCGCAGCCCTCCTCGTGCGACGACGAGGTGCGCAGCTTCGTCGGCCAGTACGGCCAGGTCAGCGGCTTGTTCTCCTGCTCCGGCGGCCGGGGCAGCAGCTCGAACTGCGTCACCGACGCCGCGCCCTGGCGGTTGCTCGTGCCGACGCAGTCGGAGCCGGTGTCGCCGCCGCCGATCACGACGACGTGCTTGCCGGTGGCCAGGATCTGGCCCGGCACGGTGTCGCCGGCGACGACCTTGTTCTGCAGCGGCAGGAACTGCATCGCGAAGTGCACGCCGTCGAGCTCGCGCCCGGGCACGGGGAGGTCGCGCGGCTGCTCGGCGCCGCCCGCGAGGACCACCGCGTCGAATCCGGCGACGATCTCGTCCGGCGCGACCGTTTCCTTCGCCCAGTGCGCGACCGGGCCGAGGTCGGCGCTGCGCGCCACGAGCACGCCGGTGCGGAAGGTCACGCCCTCGGCCTGCATCTGCTCGACGCGGCGGTCGATGTGGCGCTTCTCCATCTTGAAGTCGGGGATGCCGTAGCGCAGCAGGCCGCCGACGCGGTCGTTCTTCTCGAACACGGTGACGTCGTGGCCGGCGCGCGCGAGCTGCTGCGCCGCCGCCAGCCCCGCGGGCCCCGAGCCGACGACCGCGACCTTGCGCCCGGTCCTGACCTTCGGCGGCTGCGGCACGACCCAGCCCGCCTCCCACGCCTTGTCGATGATCGCGTGCTCGATCGACTTGATGCCGACCGCGTCGTTGTTGATGTTCAGCGTGCACGCGGCTTCGCAGGGCGCCGGGCACACGCGCCCGGTGAACTCGGGGAAGTTGTTCGTCGAGTGCAGGGTCTCGATCGCGGCCTTCCACTGGCCGCGGTAGACCAGGTCGTTCCAGTCGGGGATGATGTTGTTGATCGGGCAGCCGTTCTGGCAGAACGGGATGCCGCAGTCCATGCAGCGCGCGCCCTGCTGCGACGCTTCCTGGTCGGTGAGGTGCAGGACGAACTCGCGGTAGTGACTCACGCGCTCGTCCGCGCCCTCCGCCGCCTCCTGCAGCCGCTGGAACTCGAGAAACCCGGTGACCTTGCCCATGCCTTCAGCTTCCGATCGGTGAGCGGGCGGCCCCTGCCGCCCTGGGGGGTTGCGCGACGCGCGCGGCTCACGCCGCCGCCTTCTCCTGCGCCTGCCGCTGCTGCTGCTTCGCCGCGTGCAGCTCGCCGAGCGCACGCCGGTACTCCGACGGGAACACCTTGACGAAGTGCGTGCGCGCGCGGTCCCAGTCGTCGAGGATCGTGCGCGCCTTCTCGCTGCCGGTGTGCTTGAAGTGCCGTTCGACCAGCGACTTCAGGACGATCTCGTCGCACTCGCCGCGGTGCCAGGTGGCCGGGTCGGTCTGCACCAGCTGCTCGGCGGTCGAGAGCACCGGCTCGAGCGAGACCATCGCCAGGTTGCAGCGCGCCTCGAAGTGGCGGTCGGGGTCATACACGTACGCGATGCCGCCCGACATGCCGGCGGCGAAGTTGCGCCCGGTGCCGCCGAGCACGACGACCGTGCCGCCGGTCATGTACTCGCAGCCGTGGTCGCCGGTGCCCTCGACGACCGCGGTCGCGCCGGAGTTGCGCACGCAGAAGCGCTCGCCGGCGACGCCGGAGAAGAACGCCTCGCCGTCGATCGCGCCGTACAGCACGGTGTTGCCGACAATGATGTTCTCGTCGGCGCGGCCGCGGAAGTCGTTGGTGGGGCGCACGATGACGCGCCCGCCGGACAGGCCCTTGCCGACGTAGTCGTTGGCCTCGCCGACGAGGTCGAGCGTGACGCCGCGCGCCAGGAACGCACCGAAGCTCTGGCCGGCCGTGCCGTTGAACTGCACGTGGATCGTGTCGTCGGCGAGCCCGTCGTGCCCGTGGCGCCGCGCGACCTCGCCCGAGAGCATCGTGCCCACGGTGCGGTTCACGTTGCGGATCGGCAGGATGAACGACACCTTCTCCTTGCCGTCGAGCGCCGGGCGAGCGAGCTCGATCAGCTTGTTGTCGAGCGCCTTGTCCAGCCCGTGCTCCTGCGTCGCGACCTGGTGGCGCGGCTCGTCGTGCGCCGCGGCCGGCAGGTGGAACACGCGCGAGAAGTCCAGCCCGCGCGCCTTCCAGTGCTCGACTCCCTTGCGCGTGTCGAGCAGCTCGGCGCGCCCGATCATGTCGTCGAACTTGCGGATGCCCAGGCGCGCCATCAGCTCGCGGACTTCCTCGGCGACGAAGAAGAAGTAGTTGACGACGTGCTCGGGCTTGCCGCGGAACTTGCGCCGCAGCACGGGGTCCTGCGTGGCCACGCCCACCGGACAGGTGTTCAGGTGGCACTTGCGCATCATGATGCAGCCCTCGACGACCAGCGGCGCCGTGGCGAAGCCGAACTCGTCGGCGCCGAGCAGCGCGCCGACGACGACGTCGCGGCCGGTCTTCATCTGGCCGTCGGCCTGCACGACGATGCGCCCGCGCAGGTGGTTGCGCACCAGCGTCTGCTGCGTCTCGGCCAGGCCGAGCTCCCAGGGCGTTCCCGCGTGCTTGATCGACGACAGCGGCGACGCGCCGGTGCCGCCGTCGTAGCCGGCGATCACGACGTGATCGGCCTTCGCCTTGGACACGCCCGCGGCGACCGTGCCGACGCCGACCTCCGAGACCAGCTTCACGGAGATGGACGCGCGCCCGTTCGCGTTCTTCAGGTCGTGGATCAGCTGCGCGAGGTCCTCGATCGAGTAGATGTCGTGGTGCGGCGGCGGCGAGATCAGGCCGACGCCGGGCACCGAATAGCGCAGCATCCCGATGTAGTCGGACACCTTGTGGCCGGGCAGCTGCCCGCCCTCGCCCGGCTTGGCGCCCTGCGCCATCTTGATCTGGATCTGGTCGGCCGACGACAGGTATTCGGCGGTGACGCCGAAACGCCCGGACGCGACCTGCTTGATCTTCGAGCGCAGCGAGTCGCCCGCGCGCAGCGGGATGTCGGCCTCGACGCGGTCGGCGCCGATGACCTTGCCCACGGTGTCGCCGTCGGCGACGACCGGGCGCCCGGCGCGCATCTCGGCGCGGTAGCGCATCGCGTCCTCGCCGCCCTCGCCGGTGTTCGACTTGCCGCCGATGCGGTTCATCGCGACCGCGAGCGTCGTGTGCGCCTCGGTCGAGATCGAGCCCAGCGACATCGCGCCGGTCGCGAAGCGCTTCACGATCTCGGCCGCCGGCTCGACCTCGGCGATCGGCACCGGGGTGCAGGCGTCGAAGCGGAACTCGAACAGCCCGCGCAGCGTCATGTGCCGGCGGCTCTGGTCGTTGATCAGCGCCGCGTACTCCTTGTACGTGGCCGCGCTGCCGGTCTTGGTCGCGTGCTGCAGCTTGGCGATGGAGTCGGGCGTCCACATGTGGTCGTCGCCGCGGATGCGGAACGCGTATTCGCCGCCCGCCTCGAGCGCGTTGCGCAGGACCGGGTCGCCGCCGAACGCCGAGCGGTGCAGGCGGATCGCCTCCTCGGCGACGTCGAACACGGTCAGGCCCCCGACGTTGCTCGCGGTGCCCGAGAAGTACTGGTCGACCAGCGCGCGCGACAGCCCCACGGCCTCGAAGATCTGCGCGCCGCAATAGCTCATGTACGTGGAGATGCCCATCTTGGACATCACCTTGTTCAGGCCCTTGCCGATCGCCTTGACGTAGTTCTTCAGCGCCTTGTCGGGGCCGACGTCGCCCGGCTTGTCCTTGAACTGCTCGGCGAGCGTCTCGAGCGCGAGGTACGGGTGGACGGCTTCCGCGCCGTAGCCGGCGAGCAGCGCGAAGTGGTGCACCTCGCGCGCGGAGCCGGTCTCGACGACCAGGCCCGTGCTCGTGCGCAGCCCCTTGTTGACGAGGTGCTGGTGGATCGCGCTGCACGCGAGCAGCGCGGGGATCGCGACGCGCTCGGCGTCGACCTTGCGGTCGGACACGATCAGGATGTTGTAGCCCGAGCGCACCGCGTCCTCGGCCTCGGCGGCCAGCGACGCCAGCCGCGCCTCGATGCCCTCGGCGCCCCACGAGACCGGGTAGCAGACGTCGAGCTCGTACGAGCGGAACTTGTTGTCCGTGTAGTGCTCGATGTAGCGGACCTGCGTCATGTCGTCGACGTCGAGGACCGGCTGCGAGACCTCGAGACGGATCGGCGGGTTGATGTTGTTCAGGTCGAGCAGGTTCGGCTTCGGCCCGATGAACGACACCAGCGACATCACGAGCTGCTCGCGGATCGGGTCGATCGGCGGGTTCGTGACCTGCGCGAACAGCTGCTTGAAGTAGCTGTACAGGGGCTTGGGCTTGGCCGACAGCACCGCGAGCGGGGAGTCGTTGCCCATCGAGCCGACCGCCTCCTCGCCGGACACCGCCATCGGCGTCATCAGGAACTTGACGTCCTCCTGCGTGTAGCCGAACGCCTGCTGGCGGTCGAGCAGCGACGCGGTCGGCTTCCAGGCCTCCTTGGCGCGGACGAGGTCGCCGCAGCGGGCGTCGACGTCGTCGAGCTTCACGCGCACCGACTCGATCCACTCGCGGTAGGGCTTGCTGTTGGCGAGCTGGTCCTTGAGCTCCTTGTCGTCGATGATGCGGCCCTGGTCGAGGTCGATCAGGAACATCTTGCCCGGCTGCAGGCGCCACTTCTTGACGATCTTGCTCTCGGGAATCGGCAGCACGCCGGCCTCCGACGCCATGATCACCATGTCGTCCTCGGTGACGCAGTAGCGCGCCGGGCGCAGCCCGTTGCGGTCGAGCGTCGCGCCGATCTGGCGGCCGTCGGTGAACGCGATCGCGGCCGGGCCGTCCCAGGGTTCCATCATCGCCGCGTGGAACTCGTAGAACGCGCGCCGCTTCGGATCCATCAGCGTGTGCTGCTCCCACGCCTCCGGGATCATCATCATCATCGCGTGCGCGACCGGGTAGCCGCCCATCACGAGCAGTTCGAGGCAGTTGTCGAACGTGGCGGTGTCGGACTGGCCCGCGTAGACGATCGGGTAGAGCTTCCTGAGGTCCTCGCCGAGCACCGGCGACTTCAGCACGCCCTCGCGGGCGCGCAGCCAGTTGTAGTTGCCCTTGACCGTGTTGATCTCGCCGTTGTGCGCGATCAACCGGTACGGGTGCGCGAGCGGCCACTCGGGGAACGTGTTCGTGGAGTAGCGCTGGTGCACGAGCGCGAGCGCGGAGACGAAGCGCGGGTCCTGCAGGTCCTTGTAGTAGCGGCCGACCTG
>JAXMEE010000011.1:0-222517 GCA_046348465.1 Burkholderiaceae bacterium | reverse complement strand
CGCGGCCTCGCGGATCGCGTCCTGCGTGCGGGCGCCGTCGGAGCCGGTGGTGCGGGCCATTCGGGTGGGGCCGTCGGTGGGGGCGGGGGCGGAAAGCTGCGGATTCTACCGCAGGGAATTGAACGGGCGGCCGTTTAATTCCCGGCGGCAGGGGAATCCGTTTCGGGGGGCCGCGGGCGAGGCCCCGATGCCGCGGCGGCGCGTTCGGGCGCGCGTCAGGGGCTCGCGGACGGCCCGCGCCCGACGGCCCCGCCCGCCGCGACCTGCGCGACCAGTTCGTCGAACGCGCACAGCCGCCCCGCGATCGCGCTCGCGGCGACGGTCGCCGGGCTCGCGACCCACAGCTGGCCGGGCCCGGAGCGGCCGGGGAAGTTGCGGTTCTGCGCGCTGACCGTGACCTGCTCGGCGCGCGTCGAGCCGCCGGGGCCGAGGTTCGCGCACGCCCCGCACGAGGGCATCAGCAGCTGCGCACCGACGCGCTCGAACGTCGCCAGGTAGCCGCGCTCGGCGCACCAGTCGCGAACGCCGACGGTGCCGAACTGCAGGTACAGGACCGTGCCCCCGGCCACCGCGAGCCCGTGCTCGGCCGCCCACGCGAGCACCGCGTGGTACTGGTCGAAGTCGGCGCGCTTTCCGCCGGTGCACGAGCCGCCGTAGGCGATGTCGACGTGCGGCCGGTCCGCGATCGCGTCGATCGGGCGCCCGTTGCCCGGGTCTCCGGGCGCGGCGACCATCGTCGGGATCGACGAGCAGTCCACCGCGATCGTGTGGTCGAAGACCGCGCCGGGATCGCTGCGCATCCAGTCCTCGAGCACCAGGTCGACGCCGCGGCGCTCCTTCAGGAAGCGGACAGTCTCGGCGTCGGGCGCGACCAGCCCCGTGAAGCCGCCGAGCTCCGCGGTCATGTTCGTCAGCGTCGCGCGCTCGTCGGTCGACAGCGCGGCGAGCGCCGGGCCCGCGAACTCGACGAGCTTGCCGACGCACGCGCCCGCGCGCACCTCGGGCAGCGCGAGCAGGTGCAGCACCAGGTCCTTCGACGACACGCCGGGGCGAAGCGCGCCGTCCAGCCTCACGAGCAGCGACTTCGGCATCGTCATCCGGACCGCGTCGGTGACGAACGCGTTCGCGATGTCGGTCGTGCCGACGCCGAACGCGAGGCTGCCGACCGAGCCGCTGTGCGGCGTGTGCGAGTCGGTCGCGGCGATCAGCTGGCCCGGCAGCGCGTAGCGCTCGGTCATCATCGGGTGGCAGATGCCCTGCGAGCCCTCGCTGCCGTCGAGGACGCCGTGGCTTCGCAGGCCGTAGGTCTTCACGAAGTCGCGGTGCGTGTTCGACAGCCCGCTGAAGTCGCCGAGCACGCCGGTCTGGAACGCCGCGCTGCGGTGCGCGTACGACAGGTGATCCTCGAACGCGACGATCGAGCCGGGATTGCGCAGCGGGATCCGCTCGCCGAACGCCCGGTGCAGCATGTGCGTGGCCATCCCGGTGTACATGTCGATCACGTAGCGCCAGTCGGGGCGCACGAAGATCCCCGCGCCCGGCTCGAGCGGGCCGTCGGTGTCGGCGGTGACGATCCGGTGGCGCCGGACGATCTTCTCGGCGTAGGTCATCGCGCCAGCCGCGCTGCCGTCGCCCGGCGCCGGCACGTCGTCGAACGCGTGCGCGCGGCCGTACGCGAGCAGCCCCCCGGAGCGCAGGATCGCGGCGGTCAGCCGGTCGCGCGGGCGCAGGAGTTCGTCGAGCGGGATCGGCTCGCCGGCGCGGATCCGGGCGATCAGCCCGAAGTCGGTCGACGTGAAAAGGCCGATGTTGTCCGCGTTCTGCCGGTAGATGCGCTCGAAGCTCTCGGCGACGACGAGCCGCACGCCGGCGTGCCGCTCCGAGAACGGCGCGTGCTCGCGTGACGAGCCCTTGCCGTAGCGCCCGCCCGCGACGATCACCGTGACGCCGGCGTTCTTCACCGCGTCCTTGCCGATCGGCGAGCGTCCGCCCGACTTGAACCCGGTCAGCGCGTAGCTGCCCAGGCGCTCGTCGTGGAACGTCATCTTCGGGACCGGGACGATCTCGTCGGTCGACACCTCGTTGCGCAGCGGGCCGGCGTCGGCGCGCGAGAGGTCCTGCCCGCTCAGCTGGGCGTGCACCCTGTCCGGGTCTTCGGTCAGGAAGAGCAGGCGGCCGCTGAAGTCGAGGGTGGTCACGGGGTGCTCCAGGCTGCGAAGCATGGAAGGACGTTGCGCTCGCGGACAGTCGATTTTCGCAGGGCGGGGGCTCGCGGGCGGGAAGCCAGGCCCGATCCGCCCGCTACTCGCGCGGCCTCGCGGGCGAGTCGCCGCCGGTCCACACCACCGCCTCGTCGACCGCGTACAGCCGGCAGGCCGGCTCGCGCGCGTGGCCGTTGCAGCGCTCGATCGCGAGCGCCATCGCGTTCGGGTTGCGAGACACCCACGCCCACGCGCCCCGGGGCGAGAGTGCGAACGCCTTGGGAGGCTCGCCCTCGAGGTACTTCGAGAACCCGGCGCGCGCGGCGGCACTGGCGCCGGGCAGGGCCTGCGGGTCGTCGGCCGGCGCGAACCCGCTCGCCCGCGGCACCGGCGCCGCGTGCGCGGGCGACGCCACCGGCGCGACGACGCGCACCGGCAGCCCCACCTGCGCGAGCAGCGCCTCGAGCTCCGGCAGCCAGAGCGCGCGGCCCGCGCGGCTCGCGAACATGCCGTGCGCGTCGCCGTGCGGCCAGGCCCCGAACGCGACCAGCTTCGCCGGGCCGCCGGCCTTCGCGTACGCTTCGTGCATCGCGCGAAAGACCTCGGGCCGGAAATAGCTGTCGTTGTCGCCGTAGAACCACAGGCTCGGCAGCCGGCTGCGCGCGCCGTAGTCGGCCGCGGCGCGCACGAGCCCGTCCTCCCACGCGACGCAGCTCTCCTGGCGCAGGCCGCCGGCGAAGTTCACCAGCGCGCGCACGCCGGGCGCCGGCTTCGCGCCGAATGCGAGCGTGGTCCAGCCGCCGTGCGACTGGCCGATCACGACGATCGCCGTCGCGTCGATCCAGGGCTGGCGCACCAGCCAGTCGAGCACCGCGCGCACGTCGTCGGCCTGCGCCTCGCCGTTGCCGCCGACGTTGCACCCGCTGCCGATGTAGTAACCCTGCGAGCCGGCGAAGCCCTGTCGCATCGGCACCGCCACCGCGTATCCGCGCGCGACGAACTCGCGCGCCGCCACCGGATAGCGGGCGCGCGACTGGAACTTCGGGTCGCCGGGCGACTTGCCGTGGTTGATGACCACCAGCGGGAAGGGGCCGTCGCCGGGTGGCCTGAACAGCGTGGTCTGCAGTTCGACCGTGCCGATCACCGCCTTCTTCGGGATCATGACGACCGACTCGTTCAGCGTCGCGTCGAGCTCGCCGGCGGGTTGCGCTGCCGCGAGGGCCGGGAGCAGCGCGACGATCGCGGGCAGCAGTGCGGCGATCGCCGGCACGCGGGCGGCCGCGCGCGACGCCCGTGCCGCGATCGCGGCGAAGCGCCCGTCCGCGCGCGCGTTCGCCCCCATCGCTCAGCGCAGGTGGCGCTCGAAGAACTCCAGCGTGCGCGAGTACGCGAGCCGGGCCGACTCGTCGTGCCAGTCGGGGTGGCCGAAGCGGTTGAAGCCGTGGCCTGCCGGATACGTGTGCACCGTCGCCTGCGGCAGCGCGGCGCGTGTCTTCGCGACCACGTCCGCGGTGATGATCGCGTCGAGCTCGCCGAAGTGCAGCATCAGCGGCGCCTGGGGGCGCTCGTGCAGGTACGGGACCGTGCGCCCGCCGTAGTAGCCGACCGCCGGCAGGCCCAGGCGCGTGCTCGCCAGGAACGCGATCGTGCCGCCCCAGCAGTAGCCGACGACGCCGGTCTTCAGGCCGGCGCCGAAGCGGTCGGCGGCGGCGCGGATGTCGCGCAGCGGCGCGTCGACGCCGAGCCGGTCGACGAGCTCGCGGCCGCGCGCGACCGACTCCGGGTTGTACGCGAGCTCGACGCCGGCCTCGAGCCGGTCGAACACGCACGGCGCGACCGCGACGTAGCCGGCGCGCGCGTACTGCTCCTCGCACACCCAGCGGACGTGGTCGTTGACGCCGAAGATCTCCTGCACCACCACGACGCAGCCCTTGGGGCTGCCCGCGGGGCGCGCGAGCCACGCGGGGATGCTCGCGCCGTCGCTCGAGGTGATCGTGATGCGTTCGCCCATCGGTGCTCCTCCTTGGGGTCGGTCGGGGGCCGGCGAGCCGGCGAGGCCGTGAGTGTGCGGCAGGCGGGCGGCGACCGCAATCGCCGGCCCGCGCCGTCCCGCGCCGTGCGGGCGTCGCCCGCCCGCGGCGAGCCGCGGTGCGCGCTACCCGCCGAACGCCTCGACGCCGAGCAGCTCGCGGCCGATCACGAGCTGGTTGATCTGCGTGGTGCCGTCGGGGACCGTGAGCATGCGCGCGTCGCGCATGTGGCGCTCGAGCGGGAACTCGCGCGTCAGGCCGTACGCGCCGTGCACCTGGATCGCCTTGTTCGTGATGCGCAACGCCGCCTCGGTCGCGTACGCCTTGGCCATCGCGGCCTCGAGGTTGCTGCGCCGCCCCGCGTCGAGCAGCGCCAGCCCGCGGTACACGAGCAGGCGCGCCGCGTGCAGCTCGGTGGCCATGTCGGCGATCAGCTCCTGGATCAGCTGGTGCGCGGCGATCGGACGGCCGAACTGCGTGCGCTCCTTCGCGTAGCGCACGCTCGCGTCGAGCGCCGCCTGCGCGATGCCCAGCGCGAGCACCGCGATGAACACGCGCGCGCGCTCGAAGCCGCGCATCGTCTCGCGCAGCCCGCCGCCCGGCTGGCCGATCACGTGCGAGTCGGCGATGAACGTGTCGGCGAAGTGGATCTGGCCGAGCGACCACCCGGTGAGACCGAGCTTCGAGATCTCGCGCGTCTCGATCCGGTGCTCGCGCGGGTCGACCAGGAACATCGTGAACTCCTGCTCGCCGGTCAGCGCCGTGAGCATGATCACGTCGGCGATCGGGGCGTTGGAGATGAAGGTCTTCTCGCCGCTGACGCGCCAGCCTCCCTCGTCGCGGGTGGCGCGCGTGCGCATCGCGCGCACGTTCGACCCGCCGCCGGGCTCCGTCACCGCCGAGCAGCCGATCAGCGCGCCCGACACGAGCCCGGGCAGGTAGCGTTCCTGAAGTGCCTTCGAGCCGCCGCGGAAGAGCTTCATCGCGGCGCCTTCGTGCACGTACGCCAGGCCCGCGCAGTCGGCGCTCACGCGCGCCAGCTCCTCGTAGAGCAGGCCGCTGGTCACGTAGCGGATCCCGAGACCGCCGCCGTCCTGCGGCACCCAGCCGCTGCCGATCCCGTAGCCGCACAGCGCGCCGAGCAGCTCGTGCGCCATCGGCTTGGGAAACACGCCGTCGCCGTGCTTCGCGAGGCGGGGCGCGATCTCGCGTTCGAGGAACCGGCGCAGTCCGTCGACCGCGAGGCGGTCTTCGGCAGGCGGCTCGAAGTTCAGGGGAGCGTCGCAATCCCGGGGGGAGGTGTCGGTGTTCATCGCGATCGGGGCATGAGCGGGGGAAGGGACCGGCGCAACGCGGGCCCGAGGGTGGCCGCGCGCGCGCCGGCGCGGGTCGCGGCGGGTCAGCCCGGCGAAGGCGCGGCGTCCTCGCCGAGCCAGTCGGCCAGCACGTCGCGCGTGTGCTCGCCGAGCAGCGGCGGCGCCTGCCACCCGCCGGCGACGTCGAAGCCCGAGAACTTGACCGCGGGCCCGATGCTCGGCAGCTCGCCGTACTGCGGGTGAATCAGCCGCTGCAGCATCTGCCGGTGCAGCACCTGCCGGTGCGCGAAGACCTGCTGCATGTCGTTGACCGGCGCGCAGGGCACGCCGGCGCGCTCCATGCGCTGCGCGAGCTCGGCGGTGGGGTGCTTGCGGACTTCCGCGTCGAGCACCTCGTAGACCGCGTCGCGGTGGCTCACGCGCGCGGCGAGCGTCGCGAAGCGCGGGTCGTCGAGCAGGTCGCGCCGGCCGATCACGTCCAGGAACGGCCGGAACACGTCCTCGTAGCCGGCGCCGATCGCGACCATGCCGTCGGCGGTGTCGAACACCTTGTACGGCACCAGGTGCGAGTGCTCGGAGCCCCAGCGCGTGCGGCTGTGCCCGGTGACGAGGTACTCCATCGCGGCGTCCACGAGGAACGCGACCTCGCTCTCGAGCAGGCTGGTCTCCACGCGCTGGCCGGTGCCGGTCTCGCGGCGCCGGTACAGCGACAGCACGATGCCGCTGTACGCATTCAGGCCGCACAGCAGGTCGAACACCGAGGTGCCGAGCTTGATCGGCGCGCCGCCGCGCTCGCCGGTGATGCTCATGAAGCCGCCGACCGCCTGGATCGTGAGGTCGAACGCGCCGGTCTCGGCGTCGGGGCCGTCGGCGCCCATCCCGGACAGCGACGCGTACACGAGCCGCGGGTTCTCGGCCGCGAGCGCGTCGTAGCCGAGCCCGAGCCGCTCCATCACGCCGGGCCGGAAGTTCTCGACGACGACGTCGGCGCGCCGGGCCATCGCCAGCGCGCGCGCGCGATCCTCGGGGCGCTTCAGGTCGAGCACGATCGAGCGCTTGTTGCGGTTCGCCGACAGGAAGCTCATGCCGTCGCCGTGGTGGAACGGCGGGCCCTGGCGACGCAGGGGATCGCCGTCGGGGGCCTCGACCTTGACGACGTCGGCGCCGTGGTCGCCGAGCAGCATGGTGCAGTACGGGCCTGCGTAGATCCGCGTGAAGTCGAGCACGCGGATGCCGGCGAGCGGCTTGGTCGCGTCGGTCACAGCACACCTGCCTGCGGCATGACGAACTCCCGGTGGCCGAGGGTCTCGGAGCGCGTGAGCGCGCCGTTGGCGACGTCGTGGAGCATCGCCTCGAGGCGGTCGGCCGCCGACGCGATCGGGGCGCCGCCGGTGACGAGGTCGGTGACGTCGAGGTCGATGTGCGCGGGCACGCGCGCCATGCCGTCGGGCGACGCGCACAGCTTGATCACCGGGCAGATGGGCGAGCCCAGCGGCGTGCCGCGGCCGGTGGTGAAGAGCACGACCTGCGCGCCGGCGGCGGCCATCCCGGCGACCGACGCGGCGTCCAGGCTCGGGTTGTCGAGCAGCCACAGGCCCCTGCCGCGCGGCGCCTCGCCCGGGGCGAGCATGCCCTCGATGGGGGCGAGCCCGGCCTTGCGCACGCCGCCCAGCGCCTTCTCGGTGAGCGTCGTGAGGCCGCCGGCGATGTTGCCGGGCGACGGGTTCGCCTCGTCGATGCGCTTGCCGCGGTGGCGCGCGGCCTCGTACAGGCGCCGCAGCACCTCGAGGATGCGCGCGCGCACGGCGTCGTCGCGCGCGCGCTCGAGCAGGATGTGGTCGGCGCCGAACCAGCCGGCGCTCTCGCCGATCAGCGACGTGCCGCCGGCCGCGACGACGCGGTCGGAGACCACGCCGACCGCGGGGTTCGACGCGATCGCCGACGTCCAGTCCGAGCCCCCGCACTTGCTCGCGATCGTGAGCTGCTCCAGCCCGAACGGCTCGCGCGGCTGCGCGGCGAGCGCGTCGCGGTGCAGGTTGACGAACTCGCGGCAGCGCGCGGTGGCCGCCTCGCTGCCGCCGCAGTCCTGGATCGAGACCGCGTGCGCGGGCTTGTCGTCGCCGATCTCGTCGCGCAGCATGGCCGCGGTCGTGTTCTCGCAGCCGAGCCCGACGAAGACGACCGCGCCGACGTTCGGATTGCGCGCCAGCCCCGCGAGCACGCGGTGCACGACGACGCGGTCGTCGTCCAGCGACATGCACCCGGCCGCCTGCTCGACGCAGATCACGTCGGGGAACTCGAAGCCGATGCGCTGGACGACGCGGTTCGCGCAGCTCACGGTCGAGACGACCAGCAGGTGGTTGCGCACGCCGAAGCGGCCGTCGCGTCGCCGATAGCCGAGCAGGGTCTTCATCTTTCCGGGGCCTCGTCGCGGACGGGTCAGGGCCTGGCGCCCGCCAGCCCGCGCGCGGCGAGCCAGTCGGTGAACAGGCTCTCGACGTTGTGCACGTGCACGTGCTCGCCGGGCTCGATCGCGCCTCGCGCGTGCCCGATCGGCTCGCCGTACTTCAGCACCGCGGTGCCGGCGGCGATCGGCGCGAGCGCGACCTTGTGCCCCATCGGCACCGCGCCGCGCACCGTCACGCGCCGGCCGAGCGCCTCGATCGTGTCGCCGGGCGCGAGCGGCTCGAGCGCGTTGGCGACGTTGTCGCGCGGGTCGACCGCGATCACGCGGCGCGCGCCCGGCGCGGCGTCCGGCGCGCGGGCGGGCGCCTCGCCCGGGGCGAATCCTTCATCGCTCACGACGCGCGCGCCTTCAGTCGGGCTTGACGTTCGCGGAGCGGATCACCTTGCCCCACTTCTCGATCTCGGACTGGGTGAACGCGGTGAACTCCTGCGGGCTGTTGCCGACCGGAATCGCGCCCTGGCCCGCGATCTTCTCGCGCACGTCGGGCAGCTTCAGGATGCGGACGATCTCGTTCACGATCTTGTCCATCCGGTCGGCCGGCACGCCCGCGGGCGCGACCGCCGCGGTCCAGGTGTACGCGTCGAAGCCGGCGAGCCCGCCCTCGGCGACCGTGGGCACGTCGGGCAGCGCGGGCAGGCGCTCCGCGGTGCTGACCGCGATCGCCTTGAGCTTGCCCGACTTCACGTGCGGCAGCGACGACAGCACGCTGTCGAACATCACCGGGGCCTCCTGGCCGCCGATCAGCGCGGTGAGCGCCGGGCCGCTGCCCTTGTACGGCACGTGCGTGAGCTCGACGCCGGCCATCTGCTTGAACAGCTCCATCGCGAGGTGCGACGGCGTGCCCGAGCCGATCGACGCGAACACCGCCTTGCCCTGCTGGGCCTTCGCCCACGCGACGAACTCGCGCACGTTGTTCGCGGGGATGCCCGGGTGCACGAGCAGCAGCATCGGCAGCTTCGCGACCAGCGTGATCGACGAGAAGCTCTTCAGCGGGTCGTACGGCACCTTCGGGAACAGGCTCGGGTTGATCGCGTGCGGCCCGCTCGCGGTCATCAGCAGCGTGTAGCCGTCGGGCGCGGCCTTCGCCGCCGCCTCGACGCCGATGATCCCGCTCGCGCCGCCGCGGTTCTCGACGACGACCGGCTGTCCCCAGGACTCGTTCATCTTCTGCCCGATGATCCGCGTGAGGATGTCGGTGCTGCCGCCGGGCGGGTAGGGGACGACCCAGCGGATCGCCCGCTCGGGATACGCCTGCGCCTGCGCGCCGCCGCTCGCCAGCAGCGCGAGCGCGTACGCGACTGCGCGCAGGACACGGAATCCGTTCTTCACGTCGGTTCTCCCTCGCTCTCGTCGATCTGGTCTGACCAGATTGGTTTGACCAGAATCTAGCACAGGGCCGGCGCGCGTCAAGGCGCGGATGCGTCTCCCCGGACCGCGCCGGGCTGCTCGACCAGGCTGCGCAGCAGCCCCTCGTGGATGTGGGCGTGCATCGCCTCGCGCGCGGCGGCGCGGTCGCGCGCGGCGATCGCGCGAAGGATCGCGGTGTGCTGGCGGTGCGAGCGGCGGCATCGCCCCAGGTCCGAGAAGTAGACCTCGCGGCGCAGCTTCGAGAGCCGGTAGAACGCCTGGACGATCTGCACGAAGACCGGGTTGCCGGTCGCGGCCACCACGCCGAGGTGGAACGCCTCGTCGAGGTCGATGATGCTGCCCCCCTCGCGCAGGCGCGCGCGGGTGCTGGCGAGGATCGCGTCGAGGTGCGCGAGGTTCTCGTCGGTTCGCCGCTCGCACGCGAGGTCCACCGCCTGCAGCTCGAGCAGGTTGCGCACCTCCAGCGACTGGATCACCGTCGCCGGGTCCAGCGGCAGCCCGAGGCCGCCGCGCAGCACCATGCTCTCGAAGCTCGGCGACGCGCCGTCGCCGGCGACGAAGATCCCGGCATTCGGGCGCCGCGCGATCACGCGCATCGCCTCCAGCGTCGCGAGCGACTCGCGCAGCGCCGGCCGGCTCACGTTCAGGCGCAGTGCGAACTCGCGCTCGGAGGGCAGGCGGTCGCCGGGCCCGAGCCGGTGGTCCTGGATGAACCCCAGCACCTGGCCGGCGATGCGGTCGAAGACCTCGCTGCGCCCGGCGGACTCGCCCACGGCGGGTCAGCCCTCGCCGGCGAGCGCGCGGCCGATCAGGATGCGCTGGATGTCGCTCGTTCCCTCGTAGATCTGCGCCACTCGAACGTCGCGGTAGATGCGCTCGACCGGGAAGTCCGACAGGTAACCGTAGCCGCCGTGCACCTGGATCGCGTCCGAGCACACGCGCTCGGCGATCTCGGAGGCGAAGAGCTTGGCCATCGCGGCCTGCTTCAGGCAGGGCTCGCCGGCGTCCTTGAGCTCGGCGGCGTGCAGGATCAGCTGGCGCGCGGCCTCGAGCTGCGTGGCCATGTCCGCGAGCCGGAACTGCACCGCCTGGTGCTGGAAGATCGGCTGGCCGAACGCCTCGCGCTCCTTCGAGTAGCGCAGTGCCGCCTCGAACGCGGCGCGCGCCATGCCCAGGCACTGCGACGCGATGCCGATGCGCCCGCCCTCGAGCCCGGAGAGCGCGATGCGATACCCCTGTCCCTCTTCGCCGAGCAGGTTCTCCGCCGGCACGCGGCAGTTCTCGAACACCACCTGCGCGGTGTCGGACGCGTGCTGGCCCATCTTGTCCTCGACGCGCGCGACGGTGTAGCCGGGTGTCGACGTCGGGACCAGGAACGCCGAGATGCCGCGCTTGCCCGCGGCCTTGTCGGTCACGGCCATCACGATCGCGACGTCGGCGTTGCGGCCCGACGTGATGAACTGCTTGACGCCGTCGAGCACGTAGTGGTCGCCGTCGCGGCGCGCGATCGTGCGCAGGCCGGAGGCGTCGGAGCCCACGTGCGGCTCGGTCAGGCAGAACGCGCCGAGCCTCTCGCCGCGCGCCAGCGGCACGAGCCAGCGCGCCTTCTGCGCGTCGTTCGCGAACGCGATCAGGATCGAGCACACCGGGCAGTTGTTGACCGACACGACCGTGGACGTGGCGCCGTCGCCGGCGGCGATCTCCTCGAGCACCAGCGCGAGCGCCACGTAGCCGAGCCCGGCGCCGCCCCAGCGCTCGGGCACCGCGACGCCGTAACAGCCGAGCGCGGCCAGCCCCTTCAGCGCGGCGGCCGGGAACTCGCAGGTCTTGTCCCAGCGCGCGGCGTGCGGCGCGATCTCGCCGCGCACGAACTCGCGCACCGCGTCGCGGATCATGGTCTGCTCTTCGGACAGGCGCATCTCGAGGGTCCTCGGGGGCGGCCGCCGGCACGCGGGCCGGCGGCGCGGGGTTCAGGCAAGCGCGCGGCGGCGCGCGGTGACTTCGATCTCGACCTTCATGCGCGGATCGACGAGCCCCACGACCATCGCGGTCGCGGCGGGCCGGGCGCGCGCGAAGTACTCGCCGAACACCGGCGCGAGCGTGCCGAACAGCGACGCGTCGGTCAGCAGGTAGTGCACGCGCACGACGTCGTCGAGCGTGCACCCGGCCTCGCCGAGCGCCTGCGCGATGTTGCGAAAGCACTGGTGGGCCTGCGCGAGCGGGTCGTCGTCGATCGTCATGCGCGCGTAGTCGAAGCCGGTGGTCCCGGAGACGAACACGTCCGAGCCGTCGACGACCGCGCGCGAGTACCCGGCCACCGCCTCGAACGACGATCCGGACGAAATCAGCCTTCTCTCGGCCATGCGGCCCTCCGTCGGTGGGGGCGGGGGGCGCCGCTGCCGCGCCCTCGCCGCCCTACCAGGCGAGCGACTGCCCGCGGTAATCGTAGAAACAGCCGCCGGGAAACGCGGGAGCGTCCGCGATCACGCGGCGCAGCCCCGCGATGCTCGTGCCGACGTCGACGTCGGCGTTCGGCCCGCCCATGTCGGTGCGCACCCAGCCGGGGTGCAGCGACAGCACCCGCACCCCCTGGGAGGCGTACTCGACGTGCGCGAGCTTGGCGACCATGTTCACCGCCGCCTTCGAGACGCGGTACAGCGTGCCGTAGCTCGCGCCGGCCTCGGAGATCGACCCCATCCGGCTGGAGACGAACGCGAGCGTGCCGCGCGCCGGCGCGAGCAGCGGCGCGACCACCGGCACGAGCCGCAGCGACGACAGCACGTTGGTGCGCATGACCAGGTCGAATGCGTCGTCGCCCGGAGGGTGCTGCAGCGCGCTCGCGCGCGGCCCGTACACGCCGGCGTTGACCACCGCGACGTCGAGGCGCTCGCCGTCCAGTTGCCACGCGATGCCGGCGAGGTCCTTGACGTCGAGCACGTCCAGGCGCAGCGTCTGCGCGCCCAGGTCGCGCAGCTTCACCCGGTCGGCCTCGCTGCGATGGGTGGCGTACACCGTCCACCCGTCGGCCAGGTACTGGCGCGCGAACTCGAAGCCGAGCCCGCGCGAGGCGCCCAGGATCAGCGCGGTCGGCACTTACATCATCTCCACCGACACCGCGACCTCCTCGCCGCCGCCGATGCACAGCGACGCGACGCCCTTCTTCCCGCCGGTCTTGCGCAGGCCGCCGAGCAGCGTCACGAGGATGCGCGCCCCGGACGCGCCGATCGGGTGGCCGAGCGCGCAGGCGCCGCCGTGGATGTTGACCTTGGAATGCGGCAGGTCGAATTCCTTCATCGCGGCCATCGTGACCGCGGCGAACGCCTCGTTGACCTCCCAGAGATCCACCGCGCCGGCGGCCCATCCGGACTTCTCGAGCACCTTGCGGATCGCGCCCACGGGCGCGGTCGTGAACCACTCGGGCTCGTGCGCGAACGTCGAGTGCGCGACGATCCTCGCGACCGGCTTCAGGCCGCGCTTCTCGGCGGTGGACTGGCGCATCAGCACCAGCGCGGCGGCGCCGTCGGAGATCGACGACGCGTTGGCCGCGGTGATCGTGCCGTCCTTCTTGAACGCGGGCTTCAGGCCGGGGATCTTGTCGAGCTTGGCCTTGAACGGCTGCTCGTCCTTCGTGATCACCGTGTCGCCGCCCTTGCCCCGGATCGTGACGCCGGCGATCTCCCAGTCGAAGCTGCCGTCCTGGTTCGCCTTCAGCGAGCGCTCGGTGGACGCGATCGCGAACTTGTCCTGCGCCTCGCGCGTGAACTCGTACTTGGACACGCACATCTCGGCGAACACGCCCATCGCCTTGCCGCGCTCGTAGGCGTCTTCCAGGCCGTCGATCGCCATGTGGTCGTAGACCGTGGTGGCGCCGTAGCGGTAGCCCTTGCGCGCGTTCAGCAGGATGTGCGGCGCGTTGGTCATGCTCTCCATGCCGCCGGCGACGATCACGTCGTGCGTGCCGCAGGTCAGGAGGTCGTTGGCGAGCATCACGGTCTTCAGGCCCGATCCGCACATCTTCGAGAGCGTGACCGCGCCGACGGACTTCGGCAGCCCCGCGGCGAGCGTCGCCTGGCGGGCGGGCGCCTGGCCCTGGCCGGCCATCAGGCAGTTGCCGAACAGCACCTCGCCGACGTCCTCGCCCTTGACGCCCGCGCGCTCGACCGCCGCGCGAATCGCGACCGCGCCGAGCTCCCAGGCGGCCAGGTTGCTGAAATCGCCGAGCATGCCGCCGATCGGGGTGCGGGCGGCCGAAACGATGACGATGGGATCGCTCATGGATGACTCCGTGGTGTGATGGGAGGAACGCGCCGGGTCGCGGTCGCGGGAGGGGAAGCGGGGCGGGGGCTCACGCGAGCGCCTCCGCAGGGAGGCGGTGCTTGAAGCGCAGCGCGTCCGGGTAAGGGAAGACGTCCTCGAGGATGCCCTCGCGGATGCGCGCCTGGCGCGCCTGCCAGTACGCGGCGTCGAGGAGGTCGCCGTGGTGGCGGGTGAACACCTCGCGCACCTGCGGATCGCCGAGCAGGAACGTCGCGAACTCCTCGGGGAAGACGTCGTTGGGCCCGACCGAGTACCAGGGCTCGGACGACATCTCGTCCTCGGGCGTGCGCGGCGGCGGGATGCGCCGGAAGTTGCAGTCGGTCAGGTACGCGACCTCGTCGTAGTCGTAGAAGACCACGCGCCCCTGGCGGGTCATGCCGAAGTTCTTGTACAGCATGTCGCCGGGGAAGATGTTGGCCGCGACCATCTGCTTGATCGCGTCGCCGTACTCGATGACCGCGCGCTCGCGCTCGGCCGAGCCCGAGCGCTCGAGGTAGATGTTCAGCGGCACCATGCGCCGCTCGATGTACAGGTGGCGCAGCACGATCGACTCGCCGTCGTCGTCGATCAGCGAGGGTGCGACGTCGCGCAGCTCCTCGAGCAGCGCCGCGTCGACGCGCGACTTCGGGAACGGGACGTCCGCGTACTCCCAGGTGTCGGCCATGCGCCCGACGCGGTCGTGGAACTTCACCAGCTGGTACTGCGCCTTGATGAACTCGCGCGTCATCTCCTTGCGCCGCTTGTCCTTGATCACCTTGAACACGTACGGGAACGACGGCAGCGTGAACACCGCCATCACCAGGCCCTTGATGCCGGGCGCGGTCACGAACTTGTCGGTGGAGTGGCGCAGGTGGTGGAGCAGGTCGCGGTAGAACTGCGTCTTGCCCTGCTTGTGCAGCCCGAGCATCGTGTACAGCTCCGACTCGGGCTTGGTCGGCATCAGCGTCTTGAGGAACTGCACGTACGCGGCGGGCACGTCCATGTCGACCATGAAGTACGCGCGCGAGAAGTTGAACAGCGCCTCGATGCGCTCGGTGCCGAGCAGGATCGTGTCCAGGAACAGGCGCCCGCGCGAGTCCTGCAGGATCGGGATCGAGAACGGCAGCACCTCGCCGTCGTTGATGAAGCGCCCGATCAGGTAGCAGCCCTTGTTGCGCAGGAACGGCGTGCGCAGCACGTGGACCTGGCAGTCGGTGGCGGGCGCGAAGTCGGACTCGAGCTGCTCGCGCGCGGCCTCGCGCAGCAGGGCGAGGTCGCGCTCGACGTCGACGAACGGGCTCGCGAAGCCCATGTCGATGATCAGCTCGCGCAGCGCGCGCGTCCAGCCGACCTGCGTCGGGTAGTAGACGCGGTACGAGGGCGGCTCGCCGTCGAGGTACTCGGTGGAGACCGCCGGGCGCACGAAGATGAAGTCGTTGTGGAAGTACGAGCGGTGCAGGATCTTCGTCGACACCGAGTTGAAGAAGGTCTCGGCGAGCTCGGGCTGGTGGTGCGACGCGAGCAGCGTGACGTAGTCGCGCTTGACCTGCGGCCAGACGCGGTCCTGGAGGTCGCTCGCGCGGAACTCGGATTCGAGGCGGCCGACCGCCTCCAGCACGCGCTTGTCGTAGAACGCGATGCGCTCGCGGGCGAGGCGGCGGATGCCGTGCCAGTCGCCGCGCTCGTAGCAGGACTTCGCCTGCTGCGCGTTGTAGCGGAACAGCCCGTAGTGCCGGTCGAACCCCGCGAGGATCGCGCGGGCGATCGCGCCGGCCGTCTCCCTGGTCATGTCGGTGGAACCCTTCGTCGTCTCGATCTGCCGGCGCCCCCGGGGCGCGCCGCTTCCTTCCGCTCAGGCCGTCTCCGCGAACAGCTCGCGCCCGATCAGCATGCGCCGGATCTCGGACGTTCCCGCGCCGATCTCGTAGAGCTTGGCGTCGCGCCAGAGCCGGCCGGTGGGCGACTCGTTGATGTAGCCGTTGCCGCCCAGGCACTGGATCGCCTCGCCGGCCATCCAGGTCGCCTTCTCGGCCGCCCACAGGATCGCGCCGGCGGCATCCTTGCGCAGCGTCCTTACGTCGACCTTACCCTGGCGGGAGCGGTCGCACTGGCGCGCGACCTCGTAGACGTACGCGCGCGTGGCCATCATCGTCGTGTACATGTCGGCGAGCTTGCCCTGCATCAGCTGGAATTCGCCGATCGGCTGGCCGAACTGCTTGCGCTCGTGCACGTACGGCACGACCGCGTCCATGCACGCGGTCATGATGCCCAGCGGGCCGCCGGCGAGCACCGCGCGCTCGAAGTCCAGCCCGCTCATCAGCACGTTGACGCCGCGCCCGACGCCGGTCATCGGGTCGTCGCCCAGGCCGCCGAGCACGTTCTCGGCCGGCACCTCGCAGTCCTGGAAGACGAGCTCGCCGGTGTGGCTGCCGCGCATGCCGAGCTTGTCGAGCTTCTGCGCGACCGAGAATCCCTTGAAGGACTTCTCGACCAGGAACGCGGTGATCCCGCGCGGGCCGGCCTCGAGGTCGTTCTTCGCGTAGATCACCATCACGTCGGCGTCGGGGCCGTTGGTGATCCAGAACTTGGTGCCGTTGAGCACCCAGCGGTCGCCCTTGAAGTCGGCGCGCAGCTTCATCGAGACCACGTCCGAGCCGGCCCCCGGTTCCGACATCGCGAGCGCGCCCACGTGCTCGCCGGAGACGAGCCTGGGCAGGTAGCGCCGCTTCTGTTCGGCGGTGCCGTTGCGGTGGATCTGGTTGACGCACAGGTTCGAGTGCGCGCCGTACGACAGGCCGACCGACGCCGATCCGCGCGAGATCTCCTCCATCGCGACGACGTGCGCGAGATAGCCCATGTTCGTGCCGCCGTACTCCTCGCTCACGGTCATCCCGAGCACGCCGAGGTCGCCGAACTTGCGCCACAGGTCCGCCGGGAAGAGGTCGTCGCGGTCGATCGCGGCGGCGCGCGGCGCGATCTCGCGCGCGGTGAACTGCTGCAGCGAGTCGCGCAGCATGGCGACGTCCTCGCCGAGGTCGAACTGCAGGCCGGGGATGTTCAGCATGGTGGGTGAGTCTCCGATGAAGGGGGCGTGCGGGCGATCGGCGGCGCCGGCATCAGGGGGCGACCGGCAGCGGCGCCTGCGCCTGGCGGGCGAGCAGCGCGCGTGCGCGCTGCTCGTGCTCGCCGATCTCGGCGAGCGTCTCCTGCAGGTCCTGGAGCTGCCGCTCGAGCGTGCGGCGGTGCTGCCCGAGCAGCGACAGGAACCGGGCGAGCTGCGCCGCGGTGTCGGCCGGCGACTCGTACATGTCGACCAGCTCGCGGATCTCGGACAGCGACAGCCCCAGCCGCTTGCCGCGCAAGGTCAGCTTCAGGCGCGTGCGGTCGCGCTGCGAGTACACGCGCTGGCGTGCCCCGGTGCCCGCGCGCGCCGGGGCGAGCAGGCCCCGGTCCTCGTAGAACCGGATGGCGCGCGGCGTCACCTCGAACTCGCGCGCGAGTTCCGTGATCGTGAACGTGGACATGTGGGGGTTCCGTCCGTCCGATTACACTTTACGTAAACGTCAATTCTATTCCCCCGGGCCGCCGGGAGGCAGGTACCGATGAACCCGCTCGAATCCCAGCTCGACTACCCGTTCGGCGCGCGATTGCCCGCGCCGGCGCAGCGCATCGAGGTCGCCCCGGGCATCTTCTGGGTCCGGATGCCGCTGCCGTTCGAGCTCGACCACATCAACCTGTACCTGCTGCGCGACGATCTCGGCGGCGACGGCTGGACCGTCGTCGACTGCGGCGTCGCGACGCAGGCCACGCGCGACCTGTGGGACCGGATCTTCGCCGACGGCCTCGACGGGCTGCCGGTGCGCAGGGTCCTGTGCACGCACACGCACCCGGACCACGTCGGCCTGGCCCACATGCTGTGCAAGCGCTTCGACGCCCCGCTCTGGATGACGCTGGGCGAGTACGCGATGGGCCGGGTCTGGTCGGCGACGCTGCCGGGCGCCGACGGCGCCGCCGACGCCGACCACTTCCGCCGCCACGGCATCCCGCGCGGGCCGGGGCTGGAGGCGCTGCGCCACCGCGGCGGGCGCTACTTCTCGACGCTGGTGCCGGCGATGCCGCTGGCGTTCCACCGCATCCGCGAGCACGACACGATCGAGATCGGCGGCCGGCGCTGGCGCGTGATCGTCGGCATCGGGCACTCGCCCGAGCACGCGACCCTGTACTGCGACGAAGACTCGCTGATGCTCTCCGGCGACATGGTCCTGCCGCGGATCTCGACCAACGTGTCGGTGTTCGAGCTCGAGCCGGAGTCGAACCCGGTCGCCTGGTACCTGTCGTCGCTCGAGAAGTTCGAGGGCTGCCGCGAGGACACGCTGGTGCTGCCCAGCCACGGGCGGCCGTTCCGCAACCTGCACGTGCGGCTGCGCCAGCTGCGCGAGCACCACGCGGCGCGGCTGGACGAAGTGCTGGTCGCGTGCCGCGAGCGGCCGCACACCGCCGCCGACATCCTCCCGATCATGTTCAAGCGCCAGCTCGACACCCACCAGTCGTCGTTCGCGATGGGCGAGTCGCTCGCGCACCTGAATGCGCTGTGGTTCGACGGCCGGCTCGAGCGCGTCGTCGACGACGACGGCGTGATCCGCTTCCGCGCGCGCTGACCCGCGGCGCTACTTCAGGACCGCGAACAGGTTGTTGAAGTCGTCGGTCCAGGGCCGCAGTCCGGGTCGGCGCTCGACGTCCACGCCCGCCTTCTCGGCCTTGAGCCGCTCGACGAGCGCCTTGTTCGCGGTGATCAGCACCCAGTCGGAGCGGTAGAGCCAGCTCTCCTCGGGCGGATCGTCGACGACCTCCACCGCCTGCCAGCCGATGTCGTCGGCCAGCTGGCGCACGACGCCGGTGAGCGACAGGTAGCGGTTCGAGACGTGGAACGCGATCACGCCGCCGTCGACGACGTGGCGCCGGTACACCTGGATCGCCTCGCGCGTGATCAGGTGCACCGGGATCGAGTCGCTGGAGAACGCGTCGACCGCGAGCACGTCGAGCTTCTGCGCGGGCTCGCGCTCGAGCACCAGCCGCGCGTCGCCCAGCGGCGTCTCGATCGCCGCCGCGCTCTCGTTCAGGTAGAAGAAGCGCCGGCGCGCGAGCTCGAGCACCGCCGGGTTGAGCTCGTAGATCCGGTAGGCGTCGCCGGCCCGCCCGTAGGCGGCGACCGTGCCCACGCCGAGGCCGATCAGGCCGACGCGCTGCGCGCGCGGCGGGCCGAGGTCGCGCAGGCCGCGGATCGCGCGGCCCACGCCCGAGGTCTCGCCGTAGTACGTGGTGAGCCTGCTGCGCAGCGCGGGCGTCGCGTACTGCTCGCCGTGAGTGATCACGCCGTGCAGCAGGCGCAGGCGCGAATTCTCGGCGCTGTCGGTGTCGATCGCCTTCACGCGCAGCGCGCCGTAGAAGTTGCGCGACAGCTCGACGGTGTCGTTGCGCACGTACTGGCGGTAGTCCCACAGGCCGACCAGCGCCCCGCAGAACACGAGCGTCGCGAGCCACCTCAGCCGGCCCGCCGTGATGAAGATCAGCGCCAGGCCCAGCACGGTCAGCGCGAGCGGGAACTCCCAGTACCAGTCGAACGCGAGCGGCGCGACGATGCCGACGAACAGCCCGCCGAGCGCGCCGCCCAGCGACACCATCAGGTAGAAGCGCGTCAGGTGCGCCGGCGACGGCCTGCGCTCGACGAGCTCGCCGTGGCACACCATGCACAGCACGAACAGCCCGATCGCGTACAGCGGCACCGCCTCGGAGATCGGGATCAGCCCGCGCTCGACCGTGCGCTCGTCCCAGTCGGGGCGCCAGCTCAGGCCCGCGAACATCAGCGCGAGCATCACGCACGCGACGGGAACGTACCAGTGCCGGCGGTACCAGCCGCGGCCGTCGAAGCACAGGATGAACGTGATCAGGTAGATCGCGAGCGGCAGCACCCACAGGAACGGGATCGACGCGACGTTCTGCGTCACGTGGGTCGTGACCGCGAGCAGCAGCACCGAGCCGAGCGCGGCGAGCAGCAGCCACAGGCCCTGGTCGCGCCAGCCGGGCGGCGCGTCGGTCGCGGCGGGCGCGGCGACGGGTGCAGCGGCGGGTGCAGGCGGCGGTGCGGCGGCGGAGGGCGCGGCGGGTGCGGCGGCGGAGGGCGCGGCGGGTGCGGCGGCGGAGGGCGCGGCGGCGGAGGGCGCGGCGGTCGGGTCTGCGGCGAGGTCGGCGGCGGGTGCGGCGACGGGGGGCGCCTGCGACGCGGCCGCCGCCGGCCGCGTCGCGGACCACGCCGACGCGATCGCCAGCAGTGCGAACAGCGCGTAGCCGACGCTCCAGCCCACGGACTGCTGCAGGTTCGACGCCATCGGCTCGATCAGCGGCGGGTAGCCGATGAGCGCGACCATCGACGCGACGTTCGACAGCGCATACAGCCGCCAGACCTGGCCGCCGGCGCGGCGGCGCGCGAACCACGCCTGCACGAGCGGGCCGGTGGTCGAGAGCATCAGGTACGGCAGGCCGATCGTCGCCGCGAGCAGCAGCAGGATGCGCCCGATCGGGTTCGACGCGTCGACCGGCTTGAAGCCTTCGCCCGGCGTGATCGGCAGGAACGCGAGGCTCGCCACCAGCAGCGCGGTGTGAACGATCGCCTGCTGGCGCGCCGTGAAGCGCCGGATCACGTAGTCGGAGTACGCGTAGCCGGCGAGCAGCACCATCTGGAAGAACACCATGCAGGTGGTCCACACCGCGGCCGAGCCGCCGAACCAGGGCAGGATCTGCTTGGCGATCACGGGCTGGACCAGGAACAGCAGGAACGCCGACAGGGCGATGCAGCTTGCGTACAGGCTCACGGGGAGACCTCGTCAGGCGCGGGCGAACACGCCGAGCGCGTCCAGCGTGCGGTCGGCGGCCTGGGTCCAGCCGCGGTTGGCGGCCGGCGACGCCGGGCTCGGGTGCAGCACCTGCGCGATCCGCGGCCCCGGCGCCGGGCCGAGCGCGGCCTCGAGCCGCTTCGCGGCGAAGCCGCCGACGCCGATCGCCCACTGCGGCGCGAGCGCCGCGATCGCCTCGCGCAGGTGATGGTCGCACGCTTCGTAGAGCGGCGCGGTCTCGGCCGCCGGCATCTGCTCGGGCGTGCGGTTCTTTCCCGACGCCTCGAGGAACACGAGCGGGCAGTAGTTCAGAACGAAGCACTCGGCGAAGAAGCTCGGCGCGCCGCCGAAGCGCCCGGCGGCCCAGCCCCACAGGCGCCGTCCGCTCACCTCCGAGCGCGGGCACGCGAACCCTTCGATCGGGCGCTTCGGGTGCTGGTGCGCCGGCGCGGACACCGGCGCGGCGATCCCCATCCAGTCGCGCACCGCGGCGACCTCGCCGAACGGCACCCCGGTCTGCATCATGCCGAACGGGCCGGGATTCATGCCGAGGAACACGACCCGCTTGCGGGTGTCGCCGAAGCGCCGCAGGTACTGCTCGTAGGGGGCCCACGCGTATTCGAGCGGGTTGTACACGTGCGCGACCGGCGCGCCGAAGCGCAGCGCCGAGCACGCGCGCGACAGCGCGAGCGCCGCGTCGCGCAGCCGCGCGGCGGGCCCCGGATCGTTCGCGGTGTGGTCGGTCATGGGCGCGCATCATAATCGACGCTCGTGCGCAAGCGCGGGCCGCGACCGGGAGCGGATGCGCCGCGCGGGATCACAGGTGCGCGCAGGCGCCGAAAAAGACAGGGGCGCGGGTTGTTTCCGCGCCCCCTGAGCCGCGAGTGGCGGCTGCTCTCCGCGTGCGGACGTGGGCCGCGGGGCGACGCCGTTTCGGCGCCGTGAGCCCCCGGCGGGCCGGTCCGTCGTTGGAACCGGCGTCTCGCGCAGTGCGCGAGCGCTTCGAGCATGAGATTAGACCGGTCGCGCGCGGCGGTCAATCGCCGGATCGGTGCCGTGTTAGCCCCAGATCGTAATGTCCCCTCTTAACCAGATAGAAGTGTCCCCTCGGATCGTTGTGGGGGGCGGGGATGGAGGGGGTGATTGCGATGACGCAGGGCGAGCGTAATCGGCTGCGCGTGATCGAGGCGGTTCTCGAGGGCCGGATGGGTCAGCAGGCCGCCGGCGAGCGGCTCGAGCTCTCGGTGCGCCAGATCAAGCGCCTGTGTCGCCGGGTGCGTGAGCAAGGTGAAGCCGGCCTGGTGTCGCTCAAGCGCGGCCGGCCCAGCAACCGGCTGATCGCGGCGAGCGAACGCGAGCGCGTGCTCGACGTAGTGCGTCAGCGCTACGCCGACTTCGGTCCGACCTTGGCCGCCGAGTATCTGCGCGCCCAGCACGGCTTCAGGCACAGCACCGAGACGCTGCGCCATTGGATGACCGGATGCGGACTGTGGCAGCCGCGACGCCAGCGGCGCAAACGCGCTTTCCAACTGCGCGAGCGCCGCCCCCGGTTCGGCGAGCTCGTCCAGATCGACGGCTCGCCGCACGCGTGGTTCGAGAAGCGCGGCGAGCGCTGCACGTTGATCGTGTTCGTCGACGACGCCACCGGCCGGATCCTGTACGCGCGTTTCGTTCCGGCCGAGACCACCCGCGCGTACCTGCAGGCGCTGCGCAGCTACGTCACCCGCTACGGCCGCCCCGTGGCCCTGTACAGTGACCGCCACAGCATCTTCACCAAGCACGACCCCGAGGATCCCGCCCCCACGCAGTTCGAGCGGGCCGTCAAGAGCCTCGAGATCGAGCCGATCCTGGCGCTCTCGCCCCAGGCCAAAGGGCGCGTCGAGCGCAGCTTCCAGACCCTGCAGGATCGGCTGGTCAAGGGCTTGCGCCTGGCCGGCGCCTGCACGCTGGCTCAGGGCAACGAGGTGCTGCCCAGCTTCATCGAGCACTACAACGAACGCTTCGGCTGCGTACCGGCCAACCCTCGCGACGCCCACCGTGCTGCGGGCTGCAGCCCGCAGCAACTGCACCGAATCACCTGCGAACAGTTCACCCGCACGCTCTCGCGTTCGCTGACCTGCCAGTTCCGCGGCCGCATGTTCGTCGTGGACACGGGCGGCGACCCCGCCTACCACCTGCGCGGCGCGCACGTCACCGTCTGCGACGACGGGCTCAGCGACACCATCGAGATGGTCTACAACGGCAAGGCCCTGCCTTACCGCGCATTCGAACGCGGCGTACCGCTACCCGAGCGCTGCGCCGACGACAAGACCCTAGACGCCGCAGTCGAACAAGCCCTACAGCGCCAACGCGTTCCATCCAAGCCCGAGAAGCCCGCCTCGAACCACCCCTGGCGGCTCGCGATCAAGCCCGCCCTGCGCGATCGAATGCAGCCCGCTACACGTCCGCCAATCGTGCCCTGACGGGGACATCTCTATCTGGGCCAACAAGGGGACATTTCTAGTTTGGTTTGACATCGCCGGATCGGTGCCGGATCGGCGCGGGATCGCCGGTGCCGGTACGTCCGAACCGCGCCGGCGGGAACGCGCGCGTCACCCGCCAGGCGGCCGCGGCGGACGCGAGCGCGGCCGCGCACAGCGCGGCCTGGAGGATCGGTGGAAGCGCGCCGGTGCCGAACCAGCGTCCCGTCGCGAGCACGACGCCCGCCGCGAGCGCGAGGCGCGCGACCTCGACCGGAAGCACCGCGCGGCGCGCCTCGAGGACGCCTCCCACCGCGACGAACGAGAGTACGGTCCAGCCCAGGTAGGCGGCCGATTCCAGCGTGCCGGCGCGCGCGTGCACCTGCAGCAGGTGAACCGAGCACGCCAGCGCGACCACGAACTGAACCAGCGCGTAGGCGCCGGCGCCCGCCGAAACCCGGGGGTCGTAGCGGCGCACGTCGCTCATCCGGAACGGCGGCTTCGGATGCTCGCGCGCGAGGTCCGGCGGCTGCCATCCGGGGCGGCGCACCCACACCTGCAGCTTGTCGACCCAGCGCCGCGTGCGCCAGCTGTCCCGGGCGAGCCGCGCGTACACCTCGAGGTTCGCCCGGACGGGGTCGAAGCTGCGCAGCGGGCTGCGGGTGCCGTAGACCGGGGGGTCGTCGTCGCGTTCCTCCTGGAACGTGCCGAAGACCCGGTCCCAGACGATCAGCAGCCCGCCGTAGTTGCGGTCGACGTAGCGGTCGTTGACCGCGTGGTGCACGCGATGGTTCGACGGCGACGCGAAGACGCGGTCGAACCACCCCAGGCGGCCGATCGCCTCGGTGTGGATCCAGAACTGGTAGAGCAGGTCGATCAGCGCCACCGCGCCGAACAGCGCGGGCGGGACGCCGGCGACCGCGAGCGGCAGGTACGGGATCCAGCCGAGCAGCGCCCCGGTGCCGGTCTGGCGCAGCGCCGTCGTCAGGTTGTAGTCCTCGCTCGAGTGGTGCACCACGTGCGCGGCCCACGCGACGCCGATCTCGTGCATCCAGCGGTGGTGCCAGTAGTAGCAGAAGTCGTAGGCGAGCAGCGCGGCCGGAAGCGACCACCACGCGCCGGCCGGCCAGCGCACGAGCGCGACGTGCTCGAAGACCGCCGCGTAGAGGCCGACGCGCAAGACGCGCGTGAACACGCCCGCGGTCTGGGAGATCGCGCCCAGCGACAGCGACGTGATCGCGTCGTTGAGCCGGTAGCCGGTGCGCCCGCGCCGCCAGCCCCAGGCGAGCTCGACGGCGATCAGCGCGAAGAACACCGGCGTCGCCCACGTGATGACCTTCTCGTGCATCCGGCGAATCTAGCACCCGGCCGCGGTCGTGGGCCCCCGGGTTCGCCGCCGCGTTGCCGGGCGTGCGGGTAATGCCCACGTTGCGCCGGCCCCGGGGCTCGGGTAGATTCACGCCGGCCAAGAACCCGGGGCCCGAGCGGCAAACGCGGCCCCGACGAAACAACGACGAGGAGACACACCCATGCGACAAGTCATCGCCGCGCTGGTGCTCGGCCTGGCGGCCGGCGGCGCCTTCGCGCAGGTCAAGGAGATCAAGATCGGCGTCGTCTACGACCTCACCGGGCCGCTGGCGGCCGGCGGGTCGAACGCGTCGTACCTCGGCACCAAGTACGCGATCGACATCATCAACGAGCGCGGCGGCGTCGAAGGCTACAAGATCAAGCCGGTCTACGTCGACGCGCAGTCGAAGGCGGACGTCGCGATCAACGAGACCGAGCGCCTGCTCAGCCAGGAGAAGGTCGACATGATCATGGGCGTGTTCTCGAGCGCCCACTGCGTGCCGATGGCGCAGAAGCTGGAGACCGCGAAGAAGTTCTTCTGGATGAACGTGTGCGTGTCCTCGGCGGTGCTCAAGGGCAAGAACTTCAACTACTCGTTCCGCGCCCAGATCCACTCCGACCAGTCCGGCGAGGCCTCGTGCGTGTTCCTCGCCGAGCAGTCGAAGGCCAAGTTGGGCAAGGATCCCAAGGACCTCAAGGTCGCGGTGATCCACGAGGACGGGCCTTACGGTGCCGGCGTCGCCGCCGGCAACGAGTCCGCGTGCAAGAAGCTCGGCATGCAGGTCGTGCTCAAGGAGGGCTACGCGGCCACCGCGCCCGACCTCTCGCCGCTGGTCACCAAGCTCAAGCGCGCGCGCCCGGACGTGATCCTGCACACCGGCTACAACCCGGACATCACGCTGTTCATGCGCCAGGCCAAGGAACAGGGCCTGAAGTGGGGCGCGCTGATCGGGCACGGCGCCGGCCACGGCCAGTTCGACAAGCTCTACGCCACGTTCAAGGACGACGCGAACCTGCTCTTCAACGTCGACCCGGTCGCCGCGCAGCTGCTCAACCCGGCGTCGCTCGCGCCCGGGCTGGGCGACGTCACCAAGGAGATGGTCCGCCGCTACAAGGCCGAGGTGAAGGGCGACGAGGTGCCGCCGCACGTGTCGATGGGCTTCAACCAGTCGTGGATCTTCTTCACCGACGTCATGCCGCGGGCCGTGAAGAAGTACGGCGGCATCGACTCCGAGGCCCTGCGCAAGGCCGCGCTCGACACCGACATCCCGGTGGGCGGCACGATCCAGGGCTACGGCGTGAAGTTCTTCGGGCCGGGCACGCAGATGGCCGGCCAGAACGAGCGCTCGTCGCCGGTCGTGATGCAGTACAACGCGAACGACACCTTCGTCGTGTGGCCGGCCGCGATCAAGACCAAGGATGCGGTGCTCCCGCTGCCCAAGGGGCACGCGTACGCGCCGCAGTGACGCCGGCCCCCACGTCCACCTGAGCGCCGCCGCCGCGCGTCGCCGCCCCTGCCGGGGCGGGCGGCCGCGGGGCGCGCCCGCCCCATGCTCCAGGTCAGCGGACTCACCAAGCGCTTCGGCGGCTTCACGGCCGTCGACGGCATCTCGTTCGAGCTCGAGCGCGGCGAGATCCTCGGGCTGATCGGCCCGAACGGATCCGGCAAGAGCACGACGTTCAACCTCATCGCCGGGACGTTCCCGCCGTCGTCGGGCTCGGTGAAGCTCGACGGCCGCGAGATCGGCGGGCTGCCGCCGAACCGGATCTGCCGGATGGGCGTGGCGCGCACGTTCCAGATCCCGCGCCCGTTCCGCAAGCTCTCGATCCTCGAGAACGCGACGGTCGCCGCGTACTTCGGCGCCTCGCAGCCGCTCACGAGCGCGCAGGCGCGCGAGAACGCCCGCGAGGCGCTCGAGCTGATCGGCCTGCCGTCGGACCCGGCCGCACGCGTCGACGGGCTCGGGGCCGCGGGCCTGAAGAAGCTCGAGATGGCCCGCGCGCTCGCGACGCGCCCGAAGGTGCTGCTCGCCGACGAGAGCCTGGGCGGCCTGGACGAGTCCGAGATGGAGCAGGCCGCCCTGATGCTCAAGCGGATCCGCGACGAGCGCGGCGTCACGATCATCTGGGTCGAGCACATCATGGGCGTGCTGATGAAGGTGATCGACCGCTGCCTGGTGCTCGACCACGGCGAGCTGATCTCGCAGGGCCGCCCGTCGGAGGTCGCGCACGACCCGCGCGTCGTCGAGGTCTACCTCGGCACCGACGCCCACGCGGTGCAGCAGCAGACGCGCGCGCGCGAGTCGGGAGACAAGTCGTGAGCGCGATGCTGCAGGTCACCGACGTGTCCGCCGGCTACGGCGGGTTCCAGGCGCTGTTCGGCGTCACGCTGCACGTCGACCCGGGCGAGGCGGTCGCGGTGATCGGGCCCAACGGCGCCGGCAAGACGACGCTGCTGCGCGTGATCTCCAAGCTGATCCCGGCGACGCAGGGCGCGCTCGTGATGGACGGCCAGCCGTACAACGAGCTGCCGGCGCACGCGGTGATCTCGCTGGGAATCGCGCAGGTGCCCGAGGGGCGGCGGCTGTTCCCGCGCCTCACGGTCGAGGACAACCTGCGCATGGGCGCGTTCATCCCGGCGGCGCGCGCGAGCTACGAGGAGCGGCTGGAGTTCGTGTACTCGCTCTTCCCGCGCATGAAGGAGCGGCGCCTGCAGCTCGCCGGCACGATGTCGGGCGGCGAGCAGCAGATGTGCGCGATCGGGCGCGCGCTGATGTCGGGGCCGAAGCTGCTGCTGCTCGACGAGCCGTCAGCGGGGCTCGCGCCGGTGGTCGTGCAGTCGATCTTCGAGCTGATCCGCAAGATCCGCGCCGAAGGCTACACGGTGCTGATCGTCGAGCAGAACGTCCAGCAGGTGCTCAAGGTCGTCGACCGCGCCTACCTGCTCGAAACCGGGCGCATCCGCTCGAGCGGGCCGGCCTCGCAGCTGCTCGACAGCGACGAGATCCGCAGCGCGTACCTGGGCATGGCCTGACCGGCCGCGGCGACCACACGACGGACGCTCCATGGAATTCCTCGACATCTTCCTGCTGGAGGCGGTGCTCAACGGCGTGCTGCTCGGCGGCCTGCTCGCGCTGCTCGCGCTCGGGCTGAACCTCGTGTTCGGCGTCATCGACGTGGTCTGGATCTGCTACGCCGAGCTGATCATGGTCGGCATGTACTGCATCTGGTTCCTGTACGCGAAGCTGGGCGTCCCGCTGGCGATCGCGATGCCGGCCGGCATCGTCGCGGTCGGCGCGCTCGGTGCGGCGATGCACCACTTCGTGATCCGGCCGGTGCTCGCCGCCGAGCCGATCAACCAGCTGCTCGTGACCGGCGGCGTGCTCTTCTTCCTGCAGGCGGCCGCGACCGTCGCGTTCGGCGTCGAGTTCCGCAACATCGGCGTGCGCCTGCCGTCGCTCGCGATGGGCGAGATGAGCTTCTCGGTGGCGCGCATCGTCGCCTTCGGGGTGGCGATCGCGGCGATCGCCGCGACGTACCTGTTCCTGTCGCGCACCTTCATCGGCACCGCGATCCGCGCGATCAGCCAGGACCGCACGATCATGCCGCTGATGGGCGTGAACCCGTCGCGCATCTACCTGATGACGTCGGCGATGGGCGGCGCGCTCGCGGGGCTGGCGTCGTGCCTGCTGGTGCTCCAGTACGACGTCCACCCGGCGATCGGGCTGTCGTTCGGCCCGATCACGTTCATGATCTGCGTGCTCGGCGGGCTGGGCAACCTGATCGGCGGGTTCGTCGCCGCGTTCGTGTTCGCGCAGTTCATCTCGGTGGGAGGGTTCTTCTTCCAGCTCGAGTGGGGCTACGTGATCGCGTTCGCGTTCTTCATCGTCGTGATGTTCTGGAAGCCCGAGGGCCTGCTGGCCCGGCGCCGCTGACCGGACGGGGTGCGCACCGTGAACCTGCGAATCGTCGCCCTCGTGCTGCTCGCGCTGCTGGCCGCCGCGCCCGCCGCGGGCCTGGGCAACTACACGCTGCACCTGATGGTGATGGCGCTGCTGTGGGGCTTCATCTACACGAGCTGGTCGATCATGGGCCGCCTCGGCATGGTCAGCTTCGGTCACGGGGCGTTCCTCGGGATCGGCGCCTACGGCGTCGTGATGATGTGGAACCTGTGGGGCGTGTCGCCGTGGATCGGGCTCGTGGTCTCGCTCGCGGTCACGCTCGCGGTCGCGCTGATGATCGGGTGGCCGTGCTTTCGCTTTCGCATCGTCGGGCACTACTTCGCGCTGGTGACGCTCGCGCTCTCCGAAGTGGTGCGGCTCGTCATCGTCGGCTTGCGCGACCACACCGGCGGCTCGCTCGGCGTCACGCCCAAGGGCGCGCTCGCCGACGGCGCGAGCATGTCGCTCGCGGCGATGCAGTTCTCGAGCAAGGTCGTGTGGTTCTACCTGATGCTCGCGTGCTGGCTCGCGGCGCTGTACATCTGGCACCGCGTCGACCGCAGCATGCAGCGCATGGCGCTCGAGGCCATCAGCGAGGACGAGGACGCGGCCGCGTCGGTGGGCATCGACGTCAGCCGCACCAAGCTCGGCATCACGCTGCTGTCGGCGGCGATGACCTGCGTGGGCGGCGCGCTCTACGCGCAGTACCAGCTCTACGTGAACCCGGAGACGGTCTCGGGCATCGGGATCTCGCTGCAGATGGTGTTCGGCGTGATCGCCGGCGGCATGTTCGTGATGCTCGGGCCGACGGTGGGCGCGGTGTTCCTGCTGCTGCTCTCGGAGGGCCTGCGGGTGCTGGTCGGCAACGAGATCCACGGCGTGGACACGACCGTCTACGGCCTGATGCTGATCCTGTTCATCATCTACATGCCGAAGGGGATCCTCGGCAAGGTGGTGGAACGATTCGGCGCGCGGGCGCCGGGCGGCTGAGGCGCGCGGGCGGCGCGCCGCCGTTTCAGAAGAGCTTCATCGCGCCGAGCAGCAGCGCGGTCTGCGCGGTGAGCGCGGCGAGCGTCCATTTGACCAGGTCGGCCTTGGTCTCGGCGATGCAGGACTGCGTCTGGGCGATGTCCTTGGCCAGGCGAGTCTCGAGCGCGGCCACGTCCTTGACCAGCCGGGTCTCGAGCTCGGCGACGTCGCGTCGGGTGGCGAGCACCTGCGCGTCCAGCCGCGTCTCGAGTTCGGCGACGTCGCGTCGGGTGGCGAGCACCTGCGCGTGAAGGCTGTAGCGCTCATCCACCGACCTGTCGAAGAGATCGACGACCGCGCGGGCGCGCTCGTGCGAGACGCCGGCCGACAGCAGCGCCTCGAGCAGTGCGACGTCGAACGAGCCCATGGCGGCCAGAATAGCAGCGGCCCCGGCCCGCGCCAATCGTCCGCAGGGCCTCGGCGGGCCGGCGCCCCGCGCCGAAAGCGCTACACTGCCGCCGATGCCGTGCTTCCCGGAGTGATGCAGCGATGAGCGAAGTCGAGACCCTGCGCGCGCAGTTGCGCGCGTCGTTCAAGAACCGCGCGATGGTCTACCTCGAGGTCTATCGCGTGCTCGAGGAGGAGTTCGGCAAGGCGCGCGCCGCCGAGCTGCTCAAGCGCGCGATCTACCGCCGCGGCTGCGAGGTCGGCGCGCACTTCAAGCCGTTCGGCCCGACCGATCTCCCCGGCCTCGCGAAGGCGTTCCTCGAGTTCCTCCCGGACGGCGGGCGCATGTTCGCCCCCGAGGTGCTGCGCAACGACGGCCGCGAGCTCGAGATCCAGTTCCACGCGTGTCCGCTGCAGGACGCGTGGCGCGAGGCGGGGCTGCCCGAGGCCGACGTCGCGCACCTGTGCGAGATCGCCGGCGTCGTCGACAACGGCACCTTCGAGTCGGCGGGCTTCGAGTTCCGCAGCGAAACCTGGCAGCCCGGGCGCGCGGGCTGCTGCCACCTGTTCATCACTAACGGGGCGTGAGCATGGGCCTGCCCGAGACGATGCGTTACGTGGATCACGGTGCGGGCGGCCCGCCGTCGGTGCTCGCGATCGCGACCGGCCCGGTGCCGAAGATGGAGGACGGCGACGTCCTGATTCGCGTCGCGTGGGCCGGCGTGAATCGTCCCGACGTCCTCCAGCGTTCCGGCAGCTACCCGCCGCCGCCGGGCGCCTCGAAGCTGCTGGGCCTGGAGGTGTCGGGCGAGGTCGTCGCGCTCGGCGCGGGCGTCACGCAGTTTCGCGTCGGCGACCGCGTCTGCGCGCTGTGCAACGGCGGCGGCTATGCCGAATACGTGAACGTGCCCGCCGGGCAGGTGCTGCCGGTGCCGCGCGGATTGTCGCTGGTGCAGGCGGCGGCGCTGCCCGAGACGTACTTCACGGTGTGGACGAACGTGATCGAGCGCGGCCGGCTGCGCGCCGGCGAGACGATCCTGATCCACGGCGGCTCGTCGGGCATCGGCCTGACCGCGATCCAGATGGCGAAGGCCTGGGGCGCGACCGTCTACACCACCGTCGGCAACGACGAGAAGGCGCAGGCGTGCCGCGTGCACGGCGCCGACTACGCGATCGAGTACCGCCGCCAGGACTTCGTCGACGAGGTGATGCGCCTGACGAACAAGCGCGGCGTCGACCTGATCCTCGACATGGTCGGCGGCGAGTACGTCGCGAAGAACCTGCGCAGCCTCGCGCTCGAGGGGCGGCTGGTGCAGATCGCGTTCCTGCAGCCGTCGAAGGTCGACGTCGACTGGATGCCGCTGATGCTCAAGCGGCTGACGTTCACCGGCTCGACGCTGCGCGCGCGCCCGGCCGCCGACAAGGCGCGCCTGGCGGGCGAGCTGCGTGCCCACGTCTGGCCGAAGCTGGAGAACGGCCAGATGCTGCCGTACGTGTTCCGCGAGTTCCCGCTCGAGGACGCGGGCGCGGCGCACGCGCTGATGGAATCGTCGCAGCACATCGGCAAGATCATGCTGCAGGTGGGCGGCGGGACCTGAGCGCCCGCGCGGCCGGCGTCAGGCGTCAGGCGTCGGGGGCCGGCCGGGCGAGCCGCTCCCACGCACGCGCCGCGCGCTGCGTCCGCGTGCCGCCCGCGACCTCGAACAGCGCCGAGTCGCGCCGCCAGCGCTGCGCGCCGGGGTCGGCGTCGCCGGCCGACGCCCAGTGCACCGACGCCTCCGCGTACAGCTGGTGCGCCCAGTGAAGCGCGCCGGTCAGCACCACGTGCGTGACCGGGGAGTCCGGGGGCCCCGAGGCGATCCCGGCGAACGCCGCGAGCGCCGCGGCGACGCGCTCGACGAACGCGTGCGCCCACCCGCGGGCGCGCGCCTCGCGCAGCAGGTACGCGAGCACCGCCGCGGTCACGTGCGTGTCCTCGATCGTGCGGAACGGCTTGACGCAACCGTCGTAGCCGTCGCCCGGCATCAGCGCCGACGCCGGCAGCGTCACCGCGTCCAGGTGAACGCGCGCGTGCGGCACCTCGGGAACGAACCGGGTCTCGGGCATGAGCTCGATGCGCACGCCGGGCGCGGCCGCCGGCACCCGCACGATGCGGATCGACGCCCGCTCGCCGGGCGCGCCCGCCGCGCTCGTTCCCGCCACCAGCAGCAGCGTGCTCTCCGGCCCGAGCGTGGTCCAGCGCTTGGCGCCGGTGACGACGATCGCGTCGCCGCTCGCGTCGATCCGCGTGCGGATGTCGCGCGGGCGGTTGCCGGTTTCCTCGGTCACGCACATCGCCGCCATCACGTCGTCGGGCAGATCGGGCGCGAGCGCGCGCAGCGCCCCCTGGTATCCGCTCGCGAACGCCCACGCGACGCGGTCGGCGTCGAAGCCGCCGGCGATCGATCGCTCGATCGGGGCGCGCCAGCGCGCGTACGCCTGCCGGTGCCGCGGCCACCAGCGCGCGACGCTGTCGATCTCGGGGACGCGCGGGTCGGTGCGCAGGCAGAAGTCGAGGGCTGGGTTCATGACGAGGGCCGCCGGACGGTCGGGCTCCCATTGTGCATCGGCGGCGCCTCGTACGCACCCTTGGGCACGCCGAACATCGAGTAGAGCACCGGCAGCACCAGCAGCGTCAGGCTGGTCGACGTGACCAGCCCGCCGATCACGACCGCCGCCAGCGGGCGCGTCACCTCCGAGCCCGGACCGCTCGACAGCAGCATCGGAATCAGCGCGAGCATCGCCACCGTCGCGGTCATCATCACCGGCCGGAATCGGTGCTCGCAGCCGTGGCGGATCGCCGCCGCGAGCGGCTGGCCCTGCTGGAGCAGGTCGCGCACCTGCGTGACCAGCACCACGCCGTTGAGCACCGCGATGCCCCAGAGGTTGATGAAGCCGACCGCGGCCGGCACCGACAGGTACTCGCGCGCGGCGAGCAGCCCGAACACGCCGCCGATCGCCGCCAGCGGAAGCACCGTGATGATCAGCGCCGCCTGCCGGATCGAGTCGAACAGCACGAACAGCAGGAAGAAGATCGCCACGATCGTGAGCGGGACGATCACCGAGAGCCGGTCGAGCGCGCGCTCCATGTTCTCGAACTGCCCGCCCCACTCGAGCGTGACGCCGGGCGGGAGCACGACCGACTGCGCGACCCGCGCCTGCGCCTCGGCCACGTAGCCGCCGAGGTCGCGCCCCTGGACGTTGGCGCCGATCACGAGCCGGCGCCGCCCGTCCTCGCGCGAGATCTGCGGCGGCCCGTCGACGACCCGGATGTCGGCGACGTCCTCGAGCAGCACCTGCGCGCCGCCGGGCGAGCGCAGCAGCAGCGAGCCGATCGACGCCACCCCGTCGCGCGTCGACGCCGGGTAGCGCACGAACAGGTCGTAGCGGCGCTCGCCCTCGTAGACGGTCGACGTGACCCGGCCGCGCACCGCGGTCTCGATCAGGTCGTTGACGTCCTCGACGTTGATCCCGTGGCGCGAGATCGCTTCGCGGTCGACGCGCACCGTCAGGTAGTTCTGCCCGGTGACGCGCTCGACGCGCAGGTCGGTCGTGCCCGCCAGCCCGGAGAGCACCTTCGCGATCGCGTCGCCCTTCTCGCGCAGCACGTCGAGGTCGTCGCCGAAGATCTTGACCGCGACCTGGGAGCGCACGCCCGACACCATCTCGTCGACGCGCGCGGCGATCGGCTGGCTGATCGAGACCTCGACGCCGGGCAGGAACTTCAGCCGCTCGCGGATCGCGTTCGCGATGTCGTCCTGCGTCCAGCCCTTCGGCCACTGCGAGCGCGGCAGCAGCGAGACGATCGGGTCGGACTCGTGCGGCAGCCCCGGGTCGGACGCGGACTCCCCCCCGCCCAGCCGCGACATCGCCAGCCGCACGCCGGGCACGCCCGCGATCGCGCGCATCGCCTCGGCCTCGAGCTTCATGGACTCGTCCAGCGAGATCTTCGGCACGCGCACGATCACCGGCGTCAGCGAGCCTTCCTGCATCGTCGGGATGAAGGCCGTTCCGAGCAGCGGGATGCACGCGAGCGCGGCGCCCAGCAGCCCGAGCGCGCCGGCGATCACGGCGCGCGGGCGCGCCAGGCACGCGTCGAGGGCGCGCAGGTAGGGCCGCTTGATCCAGCGCAGCAGCCGCGTGTCCTCCTCGGCCCCCCCTTTCAGGATCAGCGAGCACAGCGCGGGCGTCAGCGTGAACGACAGCACGAGCGAGATCGCCAGCGCGATCGCGATCGTCTTGGCGAGCGGCGCGAACATCTTGCCCTCCATGCCCTGCAGCGCGAGCAGCGGCAGGAACACGAGGATGATGATCCCCACGCCGTAGAGCACCGGCTTGCCGACGTCGGCGGCCGCGTGCAGAACGTGGTGGTCGCGCCCGAGCGTGTCCTGGCGGGCGGCGCCCAGGCGCGCGAACGTGTTCTCGACGACGACGACCGCGCCGTCGACCATCAGCCCGATCGCGATCGCCAGCCCGCCGAGCGACATCAGGTTCGCCGACAGGCCCGTGCGCCCCATCACCAGGAAGGTCGCCAGCGGCGTGAGCACCAGCGTGCAAACGACGATCAGGCTCGAGCGCACGTCGCCGAGGAAGATGAACAGCACCGCGATCACCAGCACGACGCCCTCGACCAGCACTTTCGCGACGTTGGCGAGCGCCGCGTCGACGAGCTCGGTGCGGTCGTAGAACGGGACGATCTTCAGCCCGCCGGGGAGCTGCGTGCCGCGGTTCAGCTCGTCGACCTTCGCCTTGACCGCGCGCACCACCTCGCGCGCGTTCGCGCCGCGCTGCATCTGGACGATGCCGGCCACGGCCTCGGTCGTGCCGTTCTTCAGGATCGCCCCGCGGCGCACCTCCTCGCCGAAGCGCACCTCGGCGACGTCCTTGACCGTCACCGGGATGCCGCCCACTTCGCGCAGCACGATGTTGCCGATGTCGTCGAGCGAGGTGATCAGGCCGACGCCGCGCACGAGCGTCTGCTCCGCGCGCACCGGCAGCGCGCCACCCGACGAGTTGGCGTTGTTGCGCGCGAGCGCCGAGGTCAGGTCGCGCACGGTGAAACCGAAGTAGCGCAGGCGGTCGGGGTTCGGGATCACCTGGTACTGGCGCACGTACCCGCCCTGCGAGTTGACGTCCGCGACGCCGGGCACCGAGCGCAGCGCCGGGCGCACGACCCAGTCCTGCAGGTCGCGGCGCTCCTTGAGCTGCGCGACCGTCAGCGGCTGCGTGCCGTCGCGCGGGTGCTCGAGCGTGTACTGGTAGACCTCGCCCAGTCCGGTCGACACCGGGCCGAGCACCGGCACGACGCCGTCCGGCATCCGCGGGGCGACCTCGATCAGGCGCTCGAGCGCCACCTGGCGGGCGAAGTACACGTCGGTGTCGTCGCTGAACACCAGCGTGACCAGCGCCAGGCCGTTGCGGTTCAGCGAACGCATCTCGACCAGCCCCGGGATCCCGCGCATGGCGATCTCGATCGGAACCGTCACGAAGCGCTCGACCTCCTCGGGCGGCCGGCCCGGCGCTTCCGCGGCGATCTGCACCTGCACGTTGGTGACGTCGGGGAAGGCGTCCACCGACAGCTTGCGCATTCCCGCGAGCCCGAGCCCCGCGAGTGCCAGGGCGAGCGCGACGACGACCACGCGCTGGGACAGCGCCCAGCTGATCAGCGAGCGGATCACGAGATCTCCTTGTGAGCGTTCACTTCGCGCCCAGGCCCTGCTGGGCGCGGACGTTGTTGAGATGGAAGGCCCCGTCGACGACGATGCGCGTGCCCTCGGGCAGCGGTCGCGCGAGCGCGCGCACGCCGTCGGTCTCGGGCCCGAACTCCATCGGCACGAGCCGGAAGACGCCCGGCCGCGCCTCGACGAAGACGTGGTCGGCGTCGTGGTCGCGCACCACCGCGGCGGCCGGGACGACCTGGCGCGCGCGCGACGGCCCCTCGATCAGCATCGTGATCAGCATCGACGGCTTGAAGCGCAGCGCCCGGTTCTCCATCTCGACGCCGACGCGCACCGTGCGCGTCTGCGGGTCGACGACGTCGCCGACGAACGCGACCTTGCCGGTGAAGCGCTCGTTGTCGAGCGCCGGCACCTCGACGAGCACGCGCTGGCCGTGCTTGACGAACGCAGCACTCTGCTCGGGCACCTCGGCCGACGCCCAGACGTTGCCCAGGTCGGCGACGACGAACAGCACGTCCGCGGGGTTCACGACCTGGCCGATCGCGACGCGCCGCTCGATGACGGTGCCGCCGATCGTGGCCGAGATTGCCGCGGTCGGCTGGATCTGGCCGCTGTCCTCGAGCCGCCGGATGCGATCGTCGGACAGCCCGAGCTGGCGCAGCTGGTCCGACGCGGCCCGCTTCTCCGACACCGCGACGCTCTGCTCGCCCTGGCGCCGCTGCAGCTCGGCGGTGCCGATCACGTCGGCCGACAGCAGCAGCTGCGCGCGTTCGACGGCGCGGGTCGTGAGCTGCTGCTGCGAGTGCGCGCGCAGGTAGTCGAGCTGAGCGCGCGCGAGCTCGGTGCTGTTGATCTGCGCCAGCGGCTGCCCCTGGCGCACCTGCTGGCCGAGCACCGCGTCGATCTGCGTCAGCCGTCCGGTGACCGGCGCGCCGATGCGCGCCGTGCGGTTCTGGTTGACTTCGAAGCGGCCGGCGACGCGGATCGTGTCGGCGATGCCGCGCGTGAGCACGGTCCCGACCTGGAGCCGGCGCGCGAGCGCTTCGTCGGCGACGACCTCCATCGGGTCGCTCGCGCGCGGCGCGCCGGGCGTGGCGGAGCCCGCGCCGGCGGAGCTTCCCGCGCCCGCGGAACCGGTGCCGGCCGCCACGGAACCGTCAGCGCCGGCCGACACCGAATCCGGCGCCGCGGGCGAAGACGCGCGCTCCCCGCAGCCGGCGAGCGCGGCGGCGAGCCCGCAAGCGAGCGCCGCGGCCAGCGCCCGACGGCCCGGGCGCGCGTGAACAAGCCCCGGGCCGATCGCCCGGTCGAACGAGATTCCCATCGGATCAGCTCCCTGTGAGTCGCGCGATCTCCGCGCGAGCCTTCTGCCGATCGACGCGGGCGGCGATCAGCTCGTTGCGGACGAAGCGGAACTGGCGCTGCGCGTCCAGGTACTCGAGGATCCCGCGCTCGCCGAGCCGGTAGGCCGCCTCGGCGATCGCGAGCGCCGAGCGTGCGCGCTCCAGGATCCCGCCCTCGAGCGCCTGCACCTGCGTGCCGGCGGCGCGATACGCGGCCCACGCCGCGTCGAACGAGGCGCGCGCGTCGAAGCGGGCCTGCGCCAGCGCCAGGCGGGCGCGCTCGAGCTGCGCCTGCGCCTCCCCGATCGGGCCCTCGCGCCGGTTCAGCAGCGGAACCGTGACGAACGCCCCGACGCGCGCGATCGTCGTGGCCGGGTCGCGTTCCTGCGACGCGCGCAGCGTGAGCTGCGGCCAGAGCGAGCGCCGCTCGAGCTCGAGCTGCGCCTGGGCGCGCGTCTCGAGCTCGCGCGCGAGCAGCACGTCCGGGTTGCGTGCGTCGAGCGCGAGCGCGAGCGTCTCGCGGTCGGCGTCCGACAGCGGCGGCGTCTCCTGCGCCGGCACGCGCACGTCGAAGTCGTCCTCGAGCGTCGGGCCCACGAGCGCGCGCAGCTCGAGGCTCGCCTGCCGAAGCCGCAGGCGGCCGGTCTCGAGGTTCTTGCGCGCGACCGCGACCTCGCTCTCGGCGCGCACCAGGTCGAAGCGCGGGCTCTCGCCGACCCGCACGCGCACCGCGACGCGGTCGAGGATCTGCTCGGTGAGCGCGAGGTCCTCCGCGTGCGCCTGCAACTCGCCCTTCAGGCGCACCACGTCGAGGAAGCGGGCCCGGATCGACGCCACCAGCGCCGACGAGGTCGAGGCCGCGCGCGACTGCGCGAAGCGCACCCCGGTGTCGGCGGCGCGCACGCGGGCCTCGCGCAGCCACGGGTTCTCGATCGGCTGGCTCAGCGTGATCGCCGGGCTCGGGCCGCCGGTGCCGTCGCCGCGCGCCGTCGCGCGCCCCCAGTCGAGGCCGATCTCGGGGTTCGGATAAGCGCGCGCGGTGACCACGCCGGCGGCCGCGACGCGCGTCTCCGCGGCGCTGACCGCGAGCGCCGGGCTCTCGCGCAGTGCGCGCTCGACCAGCGCGTCGAGCGAGTACGACGGGCGCGGGTCCGGCTGCGCCGCCGCGATCGACGCGGCGAGACAGAGCGCGATCCCGAGTCCGGCCCCGCGCCCGGTCCCGCGACGGCGCCCGAACCCGGGCGCGAACGCTTCCGGCACGCGCGCGCGGCTCACGGCCGCGCCCGGCCCCTTCAGATCCGCGCGGGTCACGACCGCCACCGGCCCCTCCAGATCCGCGCGGATCACGACCGCCCCCGCGCGCGGGCGCGCCGCATCGCCGTCGCCGAGATCGCGAACATCAGCGCCGCGGCGCCGAGTTTCGCGGCCCAGTCGGCGAGCGCGTGGTCGAAGACGAAGCGGTCGAACAGCGGATCCTTGACGATCATCCCGGCGCCGGTGAGCGCGAGCACCGCGGCCCCGGCCGACAGCGTGAGCGGCCAGCGCTCGATCGCGCGCGCCACCCAGCCGCTGCCGACGACGATCATCGGGACCGTGATCGCCAGCCCGATCACGACCAGCTCCCAGCGCCCGTGCGCGGCGCCGCCGATCGCGAGGACGTTGTCCAGCCCCATCAGCGCGTCGGCGACGACGATCGTGCGCATCGCGCCCCAGAACGACGTCGGCGCGTCGTCGTGCGCGGACCCGCCCGCGCCGGACGGCACCGCGAGGCGGTAGGCGATCGGCAGCAGCAGCAGGCCGCCGGCGAGCAGCAGGCCGGGCACCTTCAGCAGCCAGACGACCACGAGCGCGAGCGCCGCGCGCACGACGATCGCGCCGGCGCTGCCCCACAGGATCGCGCGCCGGCGCAGCGCCGGCGGCAGGCGGCGCGCCGCCATGCCGATCAGCAGCGCGTTGTCGCCGGCCAGCACGAGGTCGATGACGACGATGGCGGCGAGCGCCGACCACCAGGACAGATCGAAGATTTCCACGAAGGCTCCATGCGGTTCGTTGAAACGACGGCACGGAGCGAGGGGTCGCGAAACCGTGCCACGAGCACGGTCTCGCTTGCAGACGTTGGGCGTCTGCCGCTTCGCCGGGGACACATCCCGAATTGACGACGAAGCGCGTGCGGCCTTCCGGCCGCTGAAGCTACTCCCCGAACGGGGCGAACTGTACCGGTTTCGCGCGGCGCGCGCGGAATTCACCCACGATTTGTCGGGGAATCGGCGCGCCCGCTGCGCCCGCGGCGTCCGGGCACGGCGAACGCGTCAGGTCTGCACCAGCTTGCGCTGCCGGCTGATGCTCATCAGCAGCCCCGCGCCCAGCCCGAGCGTGACCATCGCGGTGCCGCCGTACGACATGAACGGCAGCGGAACACCGACCACCGGGAGCACGCCGCTCACCATGCCCATGTTGACGAACGCGTACGTGAAGAAGATCAGCGTGATCGCGCCCGCGAGCAGCCGCGAGAACTCGCTCGTCGCCTGCCCGGCGACGACCATGCCGCGCGAGATCAGCACGAGGTAGAGCACGAGCAGCACGACGTTGCCCGCGAGCCCGAACTCCTCGGAGAACACCGCGAAGATGAAGTCGGTCGTGCGCTCGGGGATGAACTCCAGGTGCGCCTGGGTGCCGTCCATCCAGCCCTTGCCCCAGACGCCGCCGGAGCCGACCGCGATCGTGGACTGGATGATGTGGAAGCCCTTGCCGAGCGGGTCGGCGCTGGGGTCGAGCAGCATCAGCACGCGCTGGCGCTGGTAGTCGTGCAGCAGCGACCAGACGAGCGGCATCGCCGCCGCGCCGCCCGCGATCAGCAGCGCGATCAGCTTCCAGCTCAGCCCGGCGAGGAAGATCACGTACCCGCCCGCGGCCATCACCAGCACCGCGGTGCCGAGGTCGGGCTGGCGCGCGATCAGCCACAGCGGCACCGCGAGCAGCACCGCCGCGATGGCGAAGTCGAACCAGCGCAGGCCACCCTCGCGGCGCTGGAAGTACCACGCGAGCATCAGCGGCATCGCGATCTTCATCAGCTCCGAGGGCTGGATGCGCCCGAAGCCGAGGTTCAGCCAGCGCCGCGCGCCCTTGGAGACGTCGCCGAACAGCGCGACGCCGACCAGCAGCGCCAGCCCGAGCACGAACAGCGGCACCGCCGAGCGCATCATCCACGACGGCGGCACGTTCGCCGCGGCCCACATCACGAAGGCGGCCAGCAGCAGGTTGCGCAGGTGCCCTTCGAAGCGGCCGGGGAAGTCGTACGCGGCCGAGTACATCGTGAGCACGCTGATCGCGGCGATCAGCGCGATCGTCGTCGCGAGCGTCGCGTCGAAGACCGCGACGTGCGGGCGCACGCGCTGCCAGACGCTGCCGAACTCGCTCACGGCTTGCCGGCCTCCGCCGCCGGCACCGGCTCGGGCTCGACGCTCTCGGGCACGTCGCGCATGTCGGTGTCGGGCTCGGCGGCGCGCGCGGCCGCCGCGGCGGCGCCGGGCAGCTCGCGGGCGACCTTCCCGAGCAGGTAGTAGTCGAACACGCGGCGCGCGATCGGCGCCGCCGCCTGCGCGCCGAAGCCGCCGTTCTCGACGATGACCGCGAGCGCGAGCCTCGGCGCCTCCGCCGGCGCGAACGCCATGAACAGCGAGTGGTCGCGGAAGCGCTCGGCAATGCGCCGCGCGTCGTACCTCTCGTTCTGCTTGATGCCGATGACCTGCGCGGTGCCGGTCTTGCCCGCCGACGTGTACTCGGCGCCCGCGAACGCCGCGTGGCTGGTGCCGAAGCGGTTCACGTCGACCATCGCCGACTTCACCAGCGCCAGGTGCTCCGGGCGCAGCGCCAGGCGCGCCTGCGCCGTCTGCACGACCGGCGTGCGCTCGCGACGCAGCGGGTCCTCGATCGCCTTGACCACGTGCGGCTTCATCACGACGCCGTCGGCGGCGAGCGTGGCGGTCGCGTGGGCGAGCTGCAGGATCGTGAACGCGTTGTACCCCTGCCCGATGCCGATCGACGGCGTCTCGCCCGGCAGCCACTTCTGCTTGTAGCGCTTCATCTTCCACGCGTTCGACGGAAGGATGCCGGTCGCCTCGCTGTCGAGGTCGATGCCGGTGAGCTGGCCGAACCCCCACGGCTTCATGAAGTCGTGGATCGCGTCCACGCCCATGTCGTACGCGAGCTTGTAGTAGTAGGTGTCGCTGGAGACGACGATCGACTTGTGCAGGTCGACCGAGCCGTGGCCGCCCGGCCGGGAGTCGCGGAACCGGTGCGCACCGAGCTGGAAGTAGCCGGGGTCGGAGATCACCGTCTGCGGCGTGCGCGCGCCGCTGGTCAGCGCGGCCAGCGCCATGAACGGCTTGTACGTCGAGCCGGGCGGATAGGTGCCGCGCAGCGGGCGGTTCAGCAGCGGCTTGTCCGGGTCCTCGTTGAGCGCGGACCAGACCTGCGGCTCGATCCCGTCGACGAACAGGTTCGGGTCGAAGGTCGGCTTGGACACGAAGGCGAGCACTTCGCCGCTCGCGGGCTCGATCGCGACCAGCGCGCCGCGCCGGTCGCCGAACCACTCCTCGACCAGCTTCTGCAGCCGGATGTCGATCGACAGGATCAGGTTCGAGCCGGGCGTGGCCGCCGTGCGCGACAGCGTGCGCACCGTGCGCCCGCCGGCCGAGACCTCGACCTCCTCGGCGCCGGCCTGCCCGTGCAGGTGGTCCTCGTACGACAGCTCGACCCCGACCTTGCCCATGTGCGTGGAGCCCGCGTACTCGGCGAGCTCGTCGCGCTCGTCGAGCCGGCGCTTGTCGTCCGCGGAGATGCGGCCGATGTAGCCGATCGCGTGCGACGCGACCTCGCCCATCGGGTAGGTGCGGAACAGCCGGGCGCGGATCTCGACGCCGGGGAAGCGGAACTTCGCGGCCGCGAACTTCGCGAGCTCCTCGTCGGTGAGCCGCGTGCGGATCGGGATCGACTCGTAGTTCTTCGCGTCCTCGAGCAGGCGCTTGAAGCGGCGCCGGTCGCGCGCGGTCACCTCGACGACCTGCGACAGCGCGTCGATCGTGCGCTCGACGTCGCCGGCGCGGTTGGGGACGATCTCGAGCGTGAACGCCGGGATGTTGTCCGCGAGCAGCACGCCGTTGCGGTCGTAGATGAGGCCGCGCTGCGGCGGGATCGGCACGAGCGCGATGCGGTTGTCCTCGGCCTGCGCCTGGAAGTCCTCGTAGCGGAACACCTGCAGGTACAGGAAGCGGGCGGCGAGCAGCCCGAAGCACGCGAGCACCAGCATCCAGAGCACGCCCAGGCGCACCCGCACGCGGCGCAGCTCCTCGCCGCTGTCGCGCACCTCGATCATGGACTGGGGGCTCCCGGCCGCCGCGACGCGTGCATCCGCGCTCTCCTACAGCGGCCGGTTCTCGTCGCGCTCGATCGCGCGCCGCTGCGGCGCGAGCAGCAGCGCCTCGGCCAGCGGCCACAGCAGCGTCGTCGTGAACGGCGACAGCATGAACGCCCAGCCCGGCAGGCCGCTGCCCACCGCGGCGCGCACGAGCACCGTGACCAGGCGCGCGGCCAGCAGCAGCGGCAGCACGTGGACCATCTTGCCCAGCGCGCCGAACCAGGGAACGCGCCGGTGCAGGCTGATCGCGCCGTACGACAGCAGGCTGTACGCGAGCGCGTGCTCGCCGAGCAGCGACGCGTCGTGCACGTCCATCAGCAGGCCGAACAGGAACGCGATGCCGATGCCGACCTTGCGCGGCTGGTGGATGTTCCAGAAGACGAGCACGAGCGCGAGGAAGTCGGGCACCCAGTCGGTGCGCCCCCAGGGCAGCAGGTTCAGGATGAAGCCGCTGGCGAGCGTGAACGCGATGAACGCGCGGTTCGCCGGCAGCAGCAGGTACTCGGGGCGCGGCTGCATCGCGGGCTACTCGCGCGCGCGGCGCTTGCGCGCCTCGGGCGACGGCTCCGGGGCGGGCGCGGGCGGGAGCGCCGACGCGTCGACGAGCAGCACCAGCATCATGCGGCTGCGGTCGACGCCGGCCACCGGGCGCACCAGCACGCGCGCGTACGTCGCCGACGCGCCGGCGGGCTCGATGCGCAGCACGTGCCCGACCGGCAGCCCCGGCGGGAACACGCCGTCGAGGCCCGACGTGACGAGCGCGTCGCCCTCCTTCAGGTCGCTGCCGGCGCTCAGGAAGCGCAGCTCGAGCAGGTCGGGGCCGGCGCCTCCGAACGCGATCGAGCGCTGGCCGGTGCGCTGCACCTCCACCGGCACCGTCGCGTTGCGGTCGGTGAGCAGCGTGACCTCGGACGACAGCGGCAGCACGCGCGTGATCTGTCCGACCACGCCCTGCGCGTCGATCACCGGCTGCCCGGCGAGGATGCCGTGCTGCAGCCCGCGGTCGAGCACGAGCTTGCGCGTGTACGGGTCGCGGGTGTCGTAGAGCACCTCGGCGATGACGGTGCGGATCGCGGCGCGCTCGCGCGCGCCGAGGAGGTCGCGCAGGCGCGCGTTCTCGGCGGCGAGCTGCTCGGCCTGCAGCAGCGTCTTGGCGTTCGCGGCCTCGATGCGGCGCAGCTCCGCGCTCTCGGCGCGCAGGCGGTCGACCTGCGAGAAGTAGTCGCGCCCGAGCGAGAGCGCGTCGCGCGGCACGAGCAGCGCGCGCTGCAAGGGGTAGAGCACCGTGCCCACGCCCTGGCGCAGCGCCGCGAGCGCGCCCACGCGCGCGTCGATCGCGAGCATCACGACCGAGAGCAGGGCGAAGAAGGCGAGGCGGGCGTGGGCGGAGGGACCTTGGTTGAAGAACGGGGGAGGGCTGCGGTCCATCGCTCAGCCGTGGGTCCCGGGGCGGCGCGGCACGTCGCTACTCGCTGGTGAAGATCGTTCCCAGCTTGTCCATGCGCTCGAGCGCCATGCCGCAGCCGCGCACGACGCACGTGAGCGGGTCGTCGGCGACCAGCACCGGCAGGCCCGTCTCCTCCATCAGCAGGCGGTCGAGGTCGCGCAGCAGCGCGCCGCCGCCGGTCAGCATGATGCCGCGCTCGGTGATGTCGGCGCCCAGTTCCGGCGGCGTCTGCTCGAGCGCGATCTTCACCGACGACACGATCTGGTTGAGGGGGTCGGTCAGCGCCTCGAGGATCTCGTTCGAGGAGATCGTGAAGCTGCGCGGGATGCCCTCGGAGAGGTTGCGGCCCTTGACTTCCATCTCGCGCACCTCGGAGCCGGGGAACGCGGAGCCGATCTTCTTCTTGATCGCCTCGGCGGTCTGCTCGCCGATCAGCATGCCGTAATTGCGGCGGATGTAATTGACGATCGCTTCGTCGAACTTGTCTCCGCCCACGCGCACCGAACCCTTGTAGACCATGCCGCCGAGCGAGATCACGCCGACCTCGGTGGTGCCGCCGCCGATGTCGACGACCATCGAGCCCGACGGCTCCGAGACCGGCAGCCCGGCGCCGATCGCGGCGGCCATCGGCTCCTCGATCAGGTACACCTGCGAGGCGCCCGCGCCGAGCGCGGACTCGCGGATCGCGCGCCGCTCGACCTGGGTGGAGCCGCAGGGCACGCAGATGATGATGCGCGGGCTCGGCGAGAACAGCCGCGACTCGTGCACCATCTTGATGAACTGCTTGAGCATCTGCTCGGTGACGGTGAAGTCGGCGATGACGCCGTCCTTCATCGGGCGGATCGCCTCGATGTTGCCGGGCACCTTGCCGAGCATCTGCTTGGCCTCGGTGCCGACCGCGGCGATGGTCTTCTTGCCGCTCGGGCCGCCTTCCTGGCGGATCGCGACGACCGACGGCTCGTCGAGCACGATGCCCTTGCCGCGCACGTAGATCAGGGTGTTCGCGGTCCCCAGGTCGATCGCGAGATCGGTCGAAAAATACTTGCGAAAAAACCCGAACATCTCGGTTCCGTAGGTGAATGCACGAGGGGGAACGAAGGCGGAGCCCGGCGCGCCGCGAATCGCAGCCCGGATCGGCAGGGAATCATACCGTATAATCTTCGGCTACCCTGGCGGGACGGGCCCGTCGCGGCGCCCGTGTCCGAGGGCGCGCTCGCGCGACGGCGCCGGCTGCCGAGCCCCCCGCCCACCTCCGACTCCGCCCGATCATGTCGCTCACCGCCGCAGACGTCCGCCGCATCGCCCAGCTCGCGCGCCTGGAGCTCTCCGAGGCCGACGCGCAGCACACCCTCGCGCAGCTCAACGACGTGTTCGGGCTGATCGAGGCGCTGCGCGCGGTCGACACCACCGGCGTCGAGCCGATGACGCACGCCCAGGACATGACGCTGCGGCTGCGCGCCGACGAGGTCGCCGAGCCCGACCGCCGCGACGACTACCAGCGCAACGCGCCCGCGGTCGAGCAGGGCCTGTTCCTCGTGCCGCGCGTGATCGAGTAGGCGCACCGCGATGGACGTCACCACGCTTTCGCTGCGCGAGCTCGTCGACGCGCTGCGCGCGCGCCGGGCCTCCGCGCGCGAGGTCGCGCAGGCCTTCCTCGCGCGCATCGAGGCCAGCCCGCTCAACGCGTTCGTCGACGTGCGCCCGGAGCTCACGCTCGCGCAGGCCGACGCCGCCGACGCCCGCCGCGCCGCCGGCGAGGACGGGCCGCTGCTCGGCGTGCCGATCGCGCACAAGGACATCTTCGTGACCCGCGGCTGGCGCTCCACCGCCGGCTCGAAGATGCTGGCCGACTACGTCAGCCCCTTCGACGCGACCGTCGTCGAGCGCCTCGCGGCCGCCGGCGCGGTGTGCCTGGGCAAGACGAACTGCGACGAGTTCGCGATGGGTTCGTCCAACGAGAACTCGCACTTCGGGCCCGCCCGCAATCCCTGGGATCCGTCCGCGATCCCCGGCGGTTCGTCCGGCGGCTCGGCGGTCGCGGTCGCGGCCGGCCTCGCGCCGGTGGCCACCGGCACCGACACCGGCGGCTCGGTGCGCCAGCCCGCCGCGATGTGCGGCGTCACCGGCATCAAGCCCACGTACGGGCGCGTGTCGCGCTACGGGATGATCGCGTACGCGTCCAGCCTCGACCAGGCGGGCGCGTTCGGCCGCGACGCGGCGGACTGCGCCGCCGTTCTGTCGGCGATCGCCGGCTTCGACCCGCGCGACTCCACCAGCCTGGAGCGCGCGCCCGAGGACTTCGCCCGCGCGCTCGACGGGCCGCTCGAAGGCCTGCGCGTGGGCGTGCCGCAGGAGTTCTTCGGCGAGGGCCTGGCGCCGGACGTCCGCGCCGCGATCGACGCCGCGCTCGACGTGCTCGTGTCGCTGGGCGCCACGCGCGTGCCGGTGTCGCTGCCCCGCACGCGGCTCGCGATCCCGGCGTACTACGTGATCGCGCCGGCCGAGGCGTCGAGCAACCTGTCGCGCTTCGACGGCGTGCGCTACGGCTACCGCGCGCCGCACTACGGCGACCTCGCCGACATGTACGCGAAGTCGCGCTCGCAGGGCTTCGGCGCCGAGGTCAAGCGCCGCATCCTGGTCGGCACGTACGTGCTCTCGCACGGCTACTACGACGCCTACTACCTGCAGGCGCAGAAGCTGCGCCGGCTGATCGCCCAGGACTTCGCCGCGGCGTTCCGCGACGTCGACGTGATCGCCGGCCCGGTGTCGCCCACCGTCGCCTGGAACATCGGCGAGCGCGTCGACGACCCGGTGCGCAACTACCTCGCCGACATCTTCACGCTGCCGGCGTCGCTCGCCGGGCTGCCGGGCATGTCGGTGCCGGTGGGCTTCGGCGAGCGCGGACTGCCGGTCGGCCTGCAGCTGGTCGGCAACTACTTCGCCGAGGCGCGGCTGCTGAACGTCGCCCACCGCTTCCAGGCGGCGACCGACTGGCACCGGCGTCGCCCGGCGGCGGCCTGACGCTCGCGAGGGAGGTCGCGATGCCGGTTTCGACGCTTCGTTCGGCGCTTCGCACGAGGGTGAGCGCGGCCGGCGCGGCACTTCTCGACGCATTCCGGCGGCGCGGCCCGGGCGCGCGCGCCGCGGCCGCGGCGTCGGTCGCCGTGCTCGGGCTCGCCGCGTGCTCGCAGCTGCCCGCGCCGGTGGGCCCGCCAGCCGACGGCTGGCGCGCGTCGCAGCCTCGGCGCCCGGCCCCGATCGCCGCGCGCGCGATCAACCTCCAGGGCCAGTGCGCGCAGACCGAGGAAGACGGCTTTCGCGAGCAGGCCACGCTGCAGGTCCGCGACAACGTCGTGCAGGCGCTCGCGTGGCAGTTGTGGGTGGGCAAGCGCGGCAGCTGCCGCTTCGAGCAGGCCGAGTTTTCCCAGACCCGCAACGCGCCGCACATCGAGCTGCTCGCGCGCGACGGCAGCGGCTGCAAGCTGATGATCTGGCAGGACCCTCGGCGCGTCACGCTCGCGCACGCGGGCTGCGAGCGCCGCTGCACGCCCGGCATCTACGACCAGGCGTGGCCGGTCATGTTCGACCCCGACACCGGCCGCTGCGCGCGCCTCGCGCAGGGCTGAACGAACGCCTCAGGAGCGGACCCCGACATGAAGTGGGAAGTCGTCATCGGCCTCGAGACGCACGCGCAGCTCGCGACGCGCTCGAAGATCTTCTCGGGCGCGTCCACCGCGTTCGGCGCGCAGCCGAACACGCAGGCGTGCGCGGTCGACCTCGCGCTGCCGGGCGTGCTGCCGGTGATGAACCGGCAGGCGGTCGAGTGCGCGATCCGGCTGGGGCTGGCCGTCGGCGCGCACATCGCGCCGCGCTCGGTGTTCGCGCGCAAGAACTACTTCTACCCCGACCTCCCCAAGGGCTACCAGATCAGCCAGTACGAGATCCCGGTCGTCGCCGGCGGCGAGCTCGCGATCGCCTGGGACGAGGACGGCAAGCCGCGCGAGAAGGTCGTGCACCTGACGCGCGCGCACCTCGAGGAGGACGCCGGCAAGTCGCTGCACGAGGACTTCCACGGCATGTCCGGCATCGACCTGAACCGCGCCGGCACGCCGCTGCTCGAGATCGTCACCGAGCCCGACATGCGCTCGTCGAAGGAGGCGGTCGCGTACGCGAAGGCGCTGCACGGGCTCGTGGTGTGGCTCGGCATCTGCGACGGCAACATGCAGGAGGGGTCGTTCCGCTGCGACGCCAACGTGTCGGTGCGCCCGCTGGGCCAGGCCGAGTTCGGCACGCGCTGCGAGATCAAGAACCTGAACTCGTTCCGCTTCCTCGAGCGCGCGATCGACTACGAAGTGCGCCGCCAGATCGAGCTGATCGAGGACGGCGGGCGCGTGGTCCAGGAGACGCGCCTGTACGACCCCGACCGCGACGAGACGCGCTCGATGCGCAGCAAGGAAGACGCGCACGACTACCGCTACTTCCCCGACCCGGACCTTCCCCCGCTGGCGATCGCCCCCGAGTGGATCGAGTCGGTGCGCGCGTCGCTGCCGCCGCTGCCGGCGGCGCTGCGGGCGCGCTTCGTCGAGCGCCACGGGCTGTCGGGCTACGACGCGACGACGCTGACCGCGTCGCGCGACACCGCGGCCTACTACGAGGCCGTGGTCGACGCGCTCGCCGCGCTCGCGCCGCCCGCGTCCGACGACGCCGCGCGCGCGCAGGCCAAGGCCGCAGCGAACTGGGTGATGGTGGACGTCGCCGCGGCGCTGAACCGCGACGGCGTCGAGATCGGCGCGTGCCCGGTCCCGGCGGCGCAGCTCGCGGGGCTGATCCGCCGCATCCAGGACGGCACGATCTCCGGCAAGATCGCGCGCGAGGTCTTCCACGCGCTGTGGACCGAGCGCCCCGCGGGCGACGACGCGGCCGACCGCATCATCGACGCGCGCGGCCTGAAGCAGATCAGCGACGCCGGCGCGATCGACCCGATCATCGACGAGGTGCTCGCGGCGAACCCGAAGTCGGTCGAGGAGTTCCGCGCCGGCAAGGACAAGGCGTTCAACGCGCTGGTCGGCCAGGTGATGAAGGCCACGAAGGGCAAGGCGAACCCGCAGCAGGTCAACGAGGCGCTGCGCAGGAAGCTGGCCGGCTAGCGCTGTCGCGGTCGGGCGCCGTGCGCAGGCCGCGAGTCCGGCCTGCCTGTGGCCGGACCGGCCGCGCCGCCCGTCTCAGCTGCGGTACTTCTCGTCGAGCTCCACCTGCGTGCCGGCGACGATCTTGTTCATCTGGTTCGCGAGCCCCACCACCGCGAGCAGCTCGCCGAACTGCGCGTCGGTCATGCCCTTGGCGCGCGCCGACGCGGTGTGCGTGCTGATGCAGTACGTGCAGTCGTTGGTCATCGAGACCGCGACGTAGATCAGCTCCTTGGTCAGCGCGTCGAGCGCGCCGGCGCGCATCACGTCGCGGACCTGCGTCCAGCAGCGCTCGAGCAGCACCGGGTCGTTGGCGAGCACCTTCCAGATGTCGTTGATGTACTCGGTCTTGCGCACCGTGCGCATGTCGTCGTAGACGGCGCGCACCGCGGGCGGGGCGTCGTCGTATTCGATCTTCGGCATCAGGGCCATCGGGGGCTCCGGTGGGGGTGTGCGATCGGGCAGCGCGAGGGCGGGCGAACGGCGCGACCGCGGGGCGCGCCGCCCGTCATGCGGCCACGCCGTAGCGCATCCGGTACTCGGCGATCAGCGTCCGGTAGGTCGCGAGCGACGTGGCCTGCTCGCTGCCCGAGTCCAGGAACGAGAGCATGTCGTCGAGCGTCGCGATCGCGATCACCGGGATGCCGAACTCGCGCTCGACCTCCTGGACCGCCGACAGCGTGCCGACGGTCACCGCGTCGCCGCCGCGCTCCCGGCGGTCGAGCGCGATCAGCACGCCCGACGGCTCCGCGCCCGCGGCGCGGATCAGGTCGACCGACTCGCGGATCGACGTGCCCGCCGAGATCACGTCGTCGACGATCACGACGCGGCCCGCGAGCGGCGCGCCGACGATCACGCCGCCCTCGCCGTGGTCCTTCGCCTCCTTGCGGTTGAACGCGAACGGCACGTTGTGCTCGTGGCGCGCGAGCGAGACCGCCGTGGCGCTCGCCAGCGTGATGCCCTTGTACGCGGGGCCGAAGAGCATGTCGAACTCGACGCGGCCGGCCGCGTGCGCGTCGCGCAGCGTGCGCGCGTAGAACTCGGCGAGCGTGCCGAGCGTCGCGCCGTCGTTGAACAGGCCCGCGTTGAAGAAGTACGGGCTGTCGCGCCCGGCCTTCGTGCGGAACTGGCCGAATCGGAGCACGCCGGCGTTCAGCGCGAACCGGATAAACTCTTCGCGGAACAGCCGGTGTTCCTTGATGCGTGGCACGTCGCCTCCGATCGGGATACGGTGATCGAGGGCTCCATGATACGGATCATCACGCTGAACCTGAACGGCATCCGTTCCGCGGCGCGCAAGGGCTGGCTCGAGTGGGTCGCCGCGCAGGACGCCGACGTCGTCTGCGTCCAGGAAGTCAAGGCCCAGGAAGACGACCTCGGCGACGAGCTGCGTCGCGTCGGCGGAATGAAGGGCCACTTCCACTTCGCGCAGAAGAAGGGCTACAGCGGGGTCGGGCTGTACGCGAAGAAGCGCGTGAAGAACGTCGTCGCCGGCTTCGGCCACCGCGAGTTCGACGACGAGGGCCGCTACGTCGAGGCGGACTTCGGCAAGTTCACGGTGATCTCGCTGTACCTGCCCTCGGGCACGAGTTCCGAAGAGCGCCTCGCGGCCAAGTTCCGGTTCATGAAAGTGTTCCTGCCGCACCTGCGCCAGCTGGTCGCGAGCGGGCGCGAGATCGTGCTGTGCGGCGACCTGAACATCGCGCACAAGGAGATCGACCTGAAGAACTGGCGCTCGAACCAGAAGAACTCGGGCTTCCTGCCCGAGGAGCGCGCGTGGCTCACGAAGGTCTTCGACGACGTCGGCTTCGTCGACGTGTTCCGGCGCCTGGATCAGCGCCCCGAGCAGTACACGTGGTGGAGCAACCGCGGGCAGGCGTGGGCGAAGAACGTGGGGTGGCGGCTGGACTACCAGATCGCGACGCCGGGCATCGCGGCGAAGGCGAAGGCGGCGCGCATCCACACGGCGAGCCGCTTCAGCGACCACGCGCCGCTGATCATCGACTACGCGATCGGGCGCTGAGCGTGGCGCGAGTCTCCGGTTGCGCATCCGCATTGACGCGTGCCGGGGCAGGCGTAGCGTAGGAAGCGAGCAGTTCCGATCGATTGCCCGAACGGGCCTCGTCGAACGTCTGGGACTCGCGCCGGGCAACCTCTGACGAGGGAGCCATCATGACGACGACAACTGCACGCATGCTGATGGTGCTGGCGGCGGGCTGGGCGCTGGCCGGTGCGGCGTGGGGTCAGGGCGGTCCGGGCGGCCCCCGGGTGAGTCAGGACGTGCTGCGCACCCACCTGATCACGCTCGCGTCGGACGAATTCGAGGGCCGCGGCACCGGACAGCCCGGAGGCGACAAGACCGTCGCCTACCTCGAGCGACACGCGCGATCCATCGGGCTGAAGCCCGCCCACGGGGACAGCTTCCGGCAGTCGGTCAGGCTGTTCGGCGTGCGGTCGCGCATCGCCGACAGCTCCGTGGATCTCGAGGCCGGCGGCAAGGCGCTGGGGCTGAGGTTCGGCGACGACTGGATGTGGCGCTCCGGCGACGGCCGCGCGCTGAACGAGCTCGACGCCGAGATCGTCTTCGTCGGCTACGGGATCACCGCCCCCGAAGAGGGCTGGGACGACTTCAAGGGGCTGGACTGCCGCGGCAAGGTGCTGCTCGTGCTGGGCGACGATCCGGTGCCGACGGCGGCCGAGCCCGATCGCTTCGGCGGACGTTCGATGACGTACTACGGACGCGGCCCGTACAAGTTCGAGGAGGGCAAGCGTCGCGGCGCCGCCGGCGTGCTCGTGATGTACAACGCCAAGTCCCGGTTCGACCCCTGGTCGTCCGTGAGGAACAACTGGAGCGTCGAGGTCTTCAAGCTGAAGGACCAGGGCGGCACCGGCGTCGAGGGATTGCTGACCCCCGAGGCGGCGGCCCGGCTCGTCCGGGCGGCCGGGCGGGATTTCGACACCCTGCGCGCGGCCGCCGAACGCAGGGACATGCAACCGGTCGTGCTGAATGCCCGGATCCGCGGCCGGATGGTGTCCGACGTGCGCGAGATCGAGCAGTTCAACGTCGCCGGCCTCGTGCCCGGCACCGATCCGGTCCTGAAGGACGAGCTCGTCATCTACAGCGCCCACTGGGACCACCTGGGCAGGACGGCGGGCGAAGGCGACGTCATCTACAACGGCGCGTGGGACAACGCCACGGGTGCGGCGGCGCTGCTGGCGATGGCGCAGGCCTCGGTGGCGGCACCGACGCGCCGCACGCAGATGTTCCTCTGGCCGGCCGCCGAAGAGCACATGATGCTGGGGTCCAAGGCCTACGTCGCTTCGCCGCCCTGGCCGCTGGCCAGGACCGCGGCGGCGCTGAACCTGGATTCGATGAACACGGCCGGCCGTACGCGCGACATCGGCGTGCCGGGCAGTGATCGCAGCGATCTGCACGCGCTGGCGGCGGCGACGGCGAAGGAGATGAACCGAACCTTCGCCAAGGTCTGGCCCGACGTGCGTGGCGAATTCTTCCGGGCCGATCACTTCAGCTTCGTGCAGGCGGGGATCCCCGCGTTCTCGATCGACTGGGGCCTGGATTTCATCGACGATCCGATCGTGTCGAAGCGCAGGATGCTCGACATCGCGTCGCGCTATCACCAGGTCAACGACGAGTTCGACCCGAATTGGGATCTCGCGGGCACGACCGAGGACGCCCAGTTCACGCTGAACCTCGGACGGCGAGTGGCGAATGCCGACGCCATGCCGGCGTGGAAGGCCGGCGACCCGTACGGGAGGCTGCGCGCGAAATAGCGATATGCGCCGGCTTCGGGCCTCGGTGCGCGCCGGCGCCCGAACGCCGGTCCCTCAGAGATCCCGCGCCAGCCCCGCCAGCTGCGTCAGCAGGAACCCCAGGTACTGCGGCACGCACTCCAGGTGCCCCGCCGATTGCGCCGTGCAGTCGGTCAGGGTCACCAGGTTCCCGACGCCCCGGTCGCGCATCGCTTCCAGCGTGCTGACCGACACCTTGTACGCGACGGTCTGGTCCGCGCGGCCGTGGAACAGGCGCACCGGGCGCTCCGGTTTCCACTCGTGCACGTCGTGCTGCTGCGCGATCAGGTCCTCGTCGTCGGCGAGGTAGCGGTCGATGAAGCGGGTGTCGATGCGGACGTCGGCGTCGCCGGGGAGCAGGTACTTGAGCATCGTGTCGCGGACCCGCTCGCGCACCGACGCGCCGAGGAATCGCAGCAGCCCCGGCGTGATCAGCGCGGCGAGCAGCGGCTGTTCGTCGCGAACCCGGTCGAGCACGCCGTCGCAGGTCGACATCACGTCGTACGGCCCGCTGCCGGTGATCGCGGCGAGCAGTTGCCGCAGGTGCGGCGAGCCGCTCGACGTCAGCCGGCGGTGCGCGGCCATCGCCGCGTAGCCGCCTTCCGAGTAGCCGGACAGGAACAGCTGCCCGTTGTCGGCGACGCCGTTGCGGCGTCGCCAGGTGCGCGCGGCCGACAGGAAGTCGACGCCCGCGGCCGCGGTCGGATCGGCGAGCAGGTACGGGTGCGCGGCGCCCTTCGACGCGCCGTAGCCGACGAAGTCCGGCGCGAGCACGACGAAGCCGAGCGACGCGAACGCGACGCCGAGCTCGTCGGGCGTCACGTGGTTCGTCGGCGCCTCGGCGTCGTGGAAGATCGTCCCGTGCGACCAGCCGAGCACCGGGCTGCGCCGCCCGGCGGGCTTGGCCGGCACCGCGACCAGCCCGGAGGCCACGATCGGCTGTCCGTCGGCGTCGGACGTCAGGTACTCGATCCGGACCGCGGCGACGTCGTAGGCGGGGGCGAACGGGACCGCCACCCCGGCCGCGGCGATCGCGGCCGCGACGTCGGCGGCGCGGACCGTGGCGAGCGGGACCGCGGCGCGCAGCTCGCCGGGCCCGACGAGCGGGTAGTCGAGGTCGTCGACGAGCGCGGCCGCTTCCACCGCGGCGTCGGCGTCCGCGCCCACGCGCCCGAGCATGATCCGGGCGTGGGCGTAGACGCCGTCGCCCGAGTAGGCGAGGCGCTTCGCGTCGGTGCTCAGCCCGGCGGTGAAGCGCGCCGCGACCTCGAGCCGGCTGGCGAGCACGCGGGCGTCGGCACCGGCCGCCGTCGCGCCGACCGCGAGCACGGCCTGGGCGAGCGTCGACGGCTCCCGCGTGAGCGTCTGCAGCCGCGCCGCGAGCTCCGAGGCGGTCGGTGCCCGGCCGAGCAGGTTGCGGTAGATCGACGCGACCGCGGCGGAAGGGTCGCCGCCGAGCAGCGTCTTCGCCTCGTCGCCGCCGCCGATCGAGTCGGTGACCGCGCGCACGACCGCGTTCAGCGGGTAGAGCGCGCCCAGCGACAAGGCATCGGGCGCGGCGCCGCTGGACGCGAGCGCCGGGGTCCAGCGCGCGATCGCCGCCGGCTCCGCGGGGCGGCCGAAGAGCCCGACGTACAGCAGCTGGACCGCCGGGACGTACTCGGACGCGGCGCGGGGGATCCGCAGCAGGTTCTCGCGGCGGACGTCCGGGGCGGCGGTCGACGCGTCGTCGGTCGACGGTCCGCCGCACGCGGCCAGGACGATCGCGAGCACGGCCACACTCAGCCGGCGTCGGAGGTCGGCGAGACAGGCGCGCAATGGGCGGGGCAGGGACATTCGAGCCATTCGTGGAGCAGGCGCCGGGCGGGCTCGGCCCGGGCGGCGAGCCGATCACCCGCCGGTGACGGACTCTCGATGATCGGCGCTCGCGCCGCTTCGCGAAAGCCCCCGCCGAGGTCCGTGCGCGACACTCGGCGCGGTCTGCGCAGCATGCAGCGCCGATGTCGCGCTGATCGGCGCCTCGACGGCCGGCGTTCGCGTTCGCGATCCGATCCCCGACACGCGCGCGCGGCACGCGCGCCGGCGATCGAATACGATGCGCGTCTCACCGGAAGGACGACCACGATGACCGATACCACCGCCTACACGCCGCCGAAGGTCTGGACCTGGGAGAAGGGCAGCGGCGGCCGCTTCGCCAACATCAACCGCCCGATCGCCGGCCCCACGCACGACAAGGAGCTCCCGGTCGGCAAGCACCCGCTGCAGGTGTACTCGCTCGCGACGCCCAACGGCGTCAAGGTGACGGTGATGCTCGAGGAGCTGCTCGCCGCCGGGCACGCGGGCGCCGAGTACGACGCTTGGCTGATCAGGATCAGCGAAGGCGACCAGTTCGGCTCGGGCTTCGTGTCCGTGAACCCGAACTCGAAGATCCCGGCGCTGCTCGACCGCAGCACGCCCACGCCCACGCGCGTGTTCGAGTCCGGCGCGATCCTGGTCTACCTCGCCGAGAAGTTCGGCAACGCGTTCCTGCCGACGGACCCGTCGAAGCGCGCCGAGTGCCTGTCGTGGCTGTTCTGGCAGATGGGGTCGGCGCCTTACCTGGGCGGCGGCTTCGGCCACTTCTACGCGTACGCGCCGACCAAGATCGAGTACGCGATCGACCGCTACGCGATGGAGGCCAAGCGCCAGCTCGACGTGCTCGACCGCCAGCTCGCGGACCACGAATACATCGCCGGGGCCGAGTACACGATCGCCGACATGGCGATCTGGCCGTGGTACGGGGCACTCGCCAAGGGGCAGATCTACGGCGCGGGCGAGTTCCTGAGCGTGCACGAGTACAGGAACGTGATCCGCTGGACCGACACGATCGCCAAGCGCCCGGCGGTGCGGCGCGGGCGCATGGTCAATCGCACCTGGGGCGCTCCGGAGAGCCAGCTGCCGGAGCGGCACGACGCGAGCGACTTCGACAAGGTGGGGAAGGCGGGCTGAGCGGGGCGGCGTCAGGGCGCGACGACCTCCAGTGTCGGAAAGTACGTTCGGAACCTCGCGGCGTCGCGGGTGAGCAATGGCCAGCCCTCGACCGCCGAGTGTGCACCGATGAAGAAGTCGGGCAGCACCTGTGCGCGCCTGCCGCCGCTGCGGCGATACCGAAAGTATGCACGGGCGGCCAGGAAGAGCGCCGGGCGCGGGATCTCGCGCAATTCGAGCCCCATGCGGGCGACGGTCGCGTCGAGTGCTTCGATCGTCGAGAAGCAGAGCGAAACTTCCGCGTAGACGATCGGGTTGATCGTGAGCGCGTGGATCTTCGACTGAGCGCGCAGTTGCGCGGTCGACCACTCTGCCCATTCTGCGTCGTCCTGGAGCACGTCCACCAGGACGTTCGTATCGACGAGGATCATCAGTCGTCGTCGCGCAGCAGTTTCATCAGTTCGTCGGTTCGCCAGCGAACGTCGGCACTGCCGCGTACCTGGTCGAAGACGTCGCGGTGCCGCCTGGGCGCGCGACCTCGCGCCGCATGCAGAACGACTTCACCGGCCGGGTTCACCGAGAACTCCACCGAGGTGCCGGGTGTCAGGTGAAGGGCGTCCCGGATCCGCTTCGGAATCGTCACTTGCCCTTTGCTCGTGAGTGTCGTCACGTTCGCGCTCCGGAGGTATTACCGATAGTGTGATTGTAATACTCAGTGTCGCCGATCGACATTCGCGCGCACTCGCCCGTTGTCCGACCCGAACGCCTCGACCAGCATGTCGACGAACACCCGCGTCTTGGGCGGCATCAGCGCGCGCCCCGGGAACACCGCCGACGCCCGCTGACCCGGCAGGCACCAGTCGGGCAGCACGCGCTCGAGCACGCCGGCCGCGACGTCCGGCGCCGAGAAGTACTCGGGCAGCGCGGCGATGCCCGAGCCCGCGCGGGCGAAGCGCAGCAGCACCTCCGGCGAGTTCGCCGCGACCCGCCCCGGCGGCAGGCCCTGCCAGCGGGCGTCGCCGCGCAGCAGCGTCCACGGCGCGGGCTCGCCGCCGCGCCGCAGCAGCCGCACCGAGGTGTGCGCGTCGAGCTCCTGCGGCGTGCGCGGCCGGCCGCGCGCGTCGAGGTACGCCGGCGACGCGTACAGCCCCGCGGGCAGGATCGCGAGCAGGCGCGCGGCGAGCAGCGCGTCGTCGGCGAGCTCGCCCATGCGCACCGCGACGTCGAAGCCCTCGTCGAGCAGGTCGACGCGCCGTGCGGAGAGGTCGAGCTCGAGCGAGATCTCCGGGGTCGCGGCGGCGAAGCTCGCGAGCGCGTCCGCGAGCAGCAGGCACGCGACGTCGCTGGGCATCGACACCCGCAGCCGCCCGCTCGGCGCCGCCTGTCGGTGCTCGCGCAGCGCGACGACCGCGTCCACTTCGGCGACCACCTGGCGTGCGTGCGCGAGCAGCAGCGTGCCGAACTCGGTGAGCGTCTGGCGCCGCGTCGTGCGCAACAGCAGCCGCTCGCCGAGCGCGTGCTCGAGCGCCGCGACCCGTCGCGACACGGTGGACTTGGGCAGCCCCGCGCGGTCCGCGGCGCGGCTGAAGCTGCCGAGGTCCGCGACGCGGGCGAACAGCAGCAGGTCGTTGGGGTCGATCTGGGCGATCGCGACTGATTGTTCCATCAAGGGAACAATGATATCCATGTAGTCGGATTGTTGTCCATGAAGCGCGGATCTAAAGTCTCGCCATCGTTCACCTCACCGCGAGACTCGCCATGAACATCCTCCAAGTCAACGCCAGCGCCCGCCGCGAAGGCTCCGTCTCCACCCGCCTGGCCGACGGCATCGTCGCCCGCCTGCGCGCCGCCCATCCCGGCGCCGCGCTGACCGTGCGCGACCTCGCCGTGACGCCGCACCCGGTCCTCGACGAAGCCGCGCTCGGCGCGCTCTTCACCCCGGCCGGCGAGCGCACGCCCGAGCAGGCGGCACGCGTCGCGCTCGACGACGCGCTGATCGCCGAAGTGCAGGAGCACGACGCGATCGTGATCGGCGTGCCGATGTACAACTTCGGCGTGCCGGTGCAGCTCAAGACCTGGATCGACGCGATCGCACGCGCCGGCGTCACTTTCCGCTACACCGAGAAGGGCCCCGAGGGCCTGCTGACCGGCAAGACCGTGTACCTCGTGCTCGCCCGCGGCGGGATGTACCGCGACAGCGGCACCGACACCCAGGTGCCGTACCTGAAGACCGCGCTCGGCTTCCTCGGCCTGACCGACCTGCGCTTCATCTACGCGGAAGGCCTGGCGATGGGGCCGGAGGCCGCCGCGAAGGGGATCGCCAGCGCCGAGCGCGAGATTCTCGAAGCGGTCGCCTGAGCGCGAACCCGATTTCTCCACCCACAGCTTCCATTCACCACGAGGTCGTCACCATGAACAAGCCCCTGCAGAACACCTTCGCGCTCGCCGCGCGCCTGCTCTTCGCCGCCGTCTTCCTGCCCGCGGGCATCTCCAAGCTCACCGGCTTCTCGGGCACGGTCGGCTACATCGCGTCGGTCGGCCTGCCGCTGCCCGTCGCGGGCGCCGCGCTCGCGGCCGCGGTCGAGATCCTCGGCAGCGCGGCGCTGCTCGCCGGCTTCGGCACCCGCGCCGCGGCGCTCGCGCTCGCCGTGTTCACGCTCTTCGCGAGCGTGTTCTTCCACGCCTACTGGGCCGCGCCGGCCGACCAGGCCTTCGTCGTGCAGCTGCTGTTCTTCAAGAACGTCGGCATCGTCGGCGGGCTGCTCGCGCTGGCCGCGAACGGCGCCGGTGCGTGGAGCCTGGACGCGCGCCAGAATGACGGTCGTGCGGTCCGCGCGGTGCCGGGCCTCGCCTGATCGAACCCGCAGCCCGCGCGAGGAGCCCGGCCGTGATCGAACGAGACGCCGTCGGCGGCAACACCTGGACCCGCCAGATCGCCGACGACGGCTCGTTCGTGCGCCGCCCGACCGCCTTCCGCCGCTGGATCTCGAGCGCGCCCGGCGCGGAGCATCCTCCGCGGCCGGGCCGTTACCGTCTCTACGTGTCGCTCGCGTGCCCCTGGGCGCACCGCACGCTGATCGTGCGCGCGCTGAAGGGCCTCGAAGAGGCGATCGCGGTCGACGTCGTTCACCCGCTGCTCGGCGAGGGCGGGTGGTCGTTCGACCCCGGCTTTCCGGGCGCGACCGGCGACCGCGACGGCGCGCGCGCGAGGCTGCGCGAGGTGTACCTCGAGGCCGACCCCGCGTACGACGGCATCGTCACGGTGCCCGTGCTGTGGGACGGCGAGCGGCGCACGATCGTCAACAACGAGTCGTCGGAGATCATCCGCATGCTCGAGGCGGCGTTCGACGCCTGCGCGCGGCATCCGGAACTCGACCTGTACCCGGCCGCGCTTCGCCGCGAGATCGACGAAGTCAACGACTGGATCTATCCGGCGATCAACAACGGCGTGTACCGCTGCGGGTTCGCGCGCAGCCAGGCGGCGTACGACCGCGCCGCGGGCGAGCTCTTCGCGGCGCTCGATCGCGTCGAGGCGATCCTCGCGGCCCGGCCGTACCTGTGCGGCGAGCGCCTCACCGAAGCGGACGTGCGCCTGTTCCCGACGCTGATCCGCTTCGACGCGGTCTACCACACGCACTTCAAGTGCAACCGGCGCCTGGTCGCACAGATGCCGGCGACGCACCGATGGCTGGCGCGCGTGTTCGCGCTGCCGGGCGTCGCGCAGACCGTGAACCTCGATCACATCCGCCACCACTACTACGCGTCGCACCGGCACCTGAACCCGTCGGGGATCGTGCCGGCGGGGCCGGACGTGATCGGCGCGCTGCGTGCGATGCACATGATCTGACCCGCGGTGCACGCGTCGTCGATCCGGCGCAACACCGCGACGCGGTGCGGCGTGCCGAGGGGCGCGCGATTGACGCGGCCCCGCGCGGGGCGCAGCCTTGTCTCATCGCCCTCGACCGGGGAGAGGTCATGATCGCGATGCTGAAGGTCACTTATCCGATGAGCGCGTTCAAGCAGGTCACCGCGGCGTTCATGGCGCCCGACATCCCGAAGCGGCCCGAGGCCGTGAAGGAGCTCGGCTCGATCGGCTGGTTCGACGGCGAGGGTGGGCACGCCGCGTTCATGTTCGACGTGCCCGATGCGTCGCTGGCGGAGTTCACCGTCGTGCAGAGCAAGCGCATCTCGTACATCGGTGCGCGCGCGCCGGGCTTCGTCGCCGAGCTGCAGGTCGGGCAGAAGATCCAGGAAGCGATCCCGACGCTGCTGCCGATGATGCCCTGAGGGCGTTCCCGGCAGCCCCGAGGCTGCCGGGCGTGCGCCACGGGCCGCCCGGCTCGGCGGGCGGGCCACCTTGCGCTCGCGCGCGCCGCAAGGCGACCGTTCGGCGCTTCATCTGCCGCGCTGCAGCAACCTCCGGCCGACCTCCGTCAGTATGCGGGCCAGCGCGGCGGCCGGCCGGGTCAGCGGTGCGTCGGCACGGGTGTGCATGCCCACCGTCAGTCCGGGCAGGCGTTCCGCGATCGGTATCTCCCGGACGTGCTCGGCCACCCGCGGCATGTCGAGGAAAGGGCGTTGCACGACGGCCAGCATGTCGGAGCCGGACAGCAGGGCGAGCAGGGTGCTGAACGACTCGCACTCGGTGATCCGATTCGGTTCCGGGACTCCGAGCGCACGCAGAGCGCCCGCCGCCACGTCTCGCCTCAGGTTGCTCAGCCACTCCTCGGCTGACAGCGCGCCGGCGGAGCGCGCACCGGCCATCGGGTGGCCACGCCGCGCCACCACGATCTGATCGAGATGCGCAATCGGCTTGAAGCGGATGGCAGGATCGGTCGCCTGGCTCGGTGGGCGCGGCGCCAGGCTGATGTCCAGCGTGCCGTCGCGCACCATCGGGCCCGTCGCGTGCCTCAATCCTTCCACCAGCCGCAACTGGACATCGGGAAACTTCTCCCGGAACCGCAGCACGGCCTGCGGGACGACCGTCGCGGCGAAGAAGGGCCCGAACCCCAGCGCCACCTGCGCAGCGGCACCGCGAGACAGTTCTTCGCGCGCCTTCGCCAGCTCGGAGTATCCGGCGCGCGCACGCACGTGAAAGACCTGGCCCTGTCGCGTGAGCGTGACGCCGGTCGGCGTGCGTTGGAGCAATGCGGCGCCGAGTTCGGCCTCGAGCAAACCCAGGCTCTTGGTCAACCCGGGCTGCGACACCCCCAGCTTGCGGGCTGCCGCGGAGATGCTGCCGGATTCGACCACCGCCAGGAAGTCCCGAATCTGCGCCAGCTTCATGCCATAGCCCCTGGTTATGCCCAACAAGCACTGACCGTCTTACCGGCCGGGCAAGACTCTGATCTACTGCGCCACGATCCCGAGACAGGCCGACACCCCATGAAGCTCAGCGACCTTCTGATGGCGGCAGCCATCGCCCTGACGGCCCCCGCCAGTCTGCAGGCCCAGAACGCCTGGCCGGACAAGCCCGTGCGCATCATCGTGCCGCTGCCGCCGGGCGGCCCGTCCGACATCGTGTTGCGTGCCGCCATCGACAAGATGCAGCCCATCTTGAAGCAGCCCCTGATCATCGACAACAAGCCCGGTGCGGCAGGCAACATCGGGGCGGCCGAAGCGGCACGCGCGGCCCCCGACGGCCAGACCTGGTTGTGGACGACCGACACGCTGCTGACGGTGAACCCGCACGTCTATCCCAGACTCGGCTTCAGGCCCGAGGACCTGGCGCCCGTGATGCGCGCCAGCGCCTTCAGTCAGACACTGGTGTGCAATCCGGCGCTCGGCCTGAAGACCGTGACCGACCTGGTGGGCCTGGCGAAATCGAAGCCTCTCAGCTATGCGTCGGGCGGGGCGGGATCTCCCGGCCATCTCAGCACGGAGTTGTTCAAGAGCATTGCCGGCATCGACATGACTCACGTGCCGTACAAGGGCCCGGCACCGGCGGTCCAGGACGTGATCGGGGGCCAGGTGGACTGCGGTTTCCTCGCCGGGCCGACGGTGCTCGCGCACGTGCGTGCAGGCAAGCTGACGGCGCTCGCCGTCTCGGGCGCAACGCGCTCGGCGCTCCTGCCCGAGGTTCCGACGGTGGCCGAGTCCGGCTATCCCGGCTTCGAAGCCACCTTCTCACTGGTCCTGTTCGCGCCCAGAGGCGTGCCGACCCACATCATCGAGGCAATGTCCCGGTCGCTCGGCGCGGCGCTCAGGCTGCCCGACGTCGCCGAGCGACTGCGCCAGAGCGATCAGGCGGCAATCGCGTCGTCGCCGCTCGAGGCCGCAACGCGACTCGCAGCCGATTCGAGGACCTGGGGGGCCGTCGTCAGGCGCCTCGGTTTGCAGCCGGACTGAACGCGGCGGTCCGCGATTCGACCCAGAGCCACGCTGCCGACCCCGCGAGCAGCACCGTCGCCGCGACGTTCGCCCACGCGAACGCGTCCAGCCCCGCGGGCCGCGCGGCGCCGATCGCGCGCACCAGCACCGGCCCGGCGATCTGCCCCGCGGCGAACGCCACCGTCATGCGCGCGAGCAGCGGCGTCGGGTTCGCGGGCACGAGCTCGCGCGCGCGCTGCAGCCCCGCCATCGTCGCGACCATGAACGTGCCGCCGACCAGCACCGCGCAGGTCGCGAGCGCCCACAGCGCCTGCGTCGCGAGCGCGAGCGCGGTGCCGGCGGCCATCACCGCCTGCGCGAGGGCCCACACTCGGCCGCGCGGCCAGCGCGCGAGCCACTTCGCCGCCGCGGCCACCGACAGCGCGGCGGCCAGGCCGAACAGCGGCCAGGTGAGGCCGAACACCAGCGGGTCCGACACCTGCTCGCGCGCCATCGCGGGCAGGAAGGTCGCGGGGACGATGTAGCCGAAACCGAAGGTGCCGTAGCAGAGCACGAGGCCGAGCGTGGACGGCGCGCCCGCGGCGGGGGGCGGCGACGCGACCGGCGAGGCCGTGGCCGCGGCGGGCCTCGCCGCCGCCGACTCGGCCGGTGGCGAAGCGGGCGCAGGAGCGGGCTTCGTGGCCGGCGACACGACGGCGCCGCCGCCGCGGGCGCCGGCCGAGGCGCCCTGCGTCGACGCCGCGTTCGCGCGCCGCAGCCTTGCGACGACGAACCACGCCCCGGCCGCCGCCAGCGCGCCGAGCTCGAGCCACAGCGCGCGCGCGCTCTGCCGCCCGCCGAGCCACGCCAGCGCCCCCGCGAGCGCGATGCCCGTGCCGACCCCGGTGTAGATCCACGCGCCGAGCTGCGGCACCTGCCGGTGCGCGAGTTCGGCGAGGCACCAGCTGCTCGTGTGCACCAGCGTCCACGCGCTGAGCACGCCGGCGGCGAAGCGCAGCACCGCGCCCGCGAGGCCCGCGCCCTGCGCGGGCAATGCCGCGATCGCGAGCGTCGCGAGCGCGACGCCGATCAGCGCCAGCGCGAGCCCGCGCCGCGGCTCGCCGGGGAAGACGCGCGCGGCCGTGAGCGCGCCGACCAGGTAGCCGGCGTAGTTCGCCGCCGCCCACTCCGCGCCCGCCGCCGCGTCGAGCGTGCCGTCGCGCAGCATCAGCGGCAGCAGCGGCGTGAACGCGAAGCGGCCGATGCCCATCGCGACCGCGAGCGCGACCACGCCGAGCACGACGACCGGCAGGCTCGCCGCCGGCGTCGTCTTCAGGATCGCCCCGCGATCGGAATCCTCGTCATGCCCGGAGGTCTCCGACGTTCAGCAATACGCCACGCCCTGCGTGTTCACGTACAGCGCGTACACCGACGTGCTCGCGGCCATGAACAGCCGGTTGCGGTGCCGCCCGCCGAAGCACACGTTGGCGCAGCGCTCGGGCAGGTCGATGCAGCCGATGCGCGTGCCGTCGGGCGCGAACACGTGCACGCCGTCGAGCCCGGCCTCGCCCATGCCCCAGCCGCACCAGAGGTTGCCGTCGACGTCGCAGCGAAAGCCGTCGGGCGTGCCCTTCGGGCCGGCGTCGATCAGCACGCGCTCGCCGGCGAGCGCGCGCCCGCCCAGCACCACGTCGTAGGCGAGGATGCGCCGGGGCACCGAGCGCGACTCGACCACGTACAGCACCGACTCGTCCGGCGAGAACGCCAGCCCGTTGGGCTGGTTCAGCCCCTCGATCATCACCGCGAGCGTGCCGTCGGGGTCGAGCCGGTAGACGTTCGTCGGCAGCTCCTGCGGCACGCGCTCGCCCTCGTACCAGCCGAGGATCCCGAAGCTCGGGTCGGTGAACCAGATCGAGCCGTCGGACTTGCACACGACGTCGTTCGGCGAGTTCAGCCGCCGGCCGTCGAAGCGGTCGGCGAGCACGGTCACGCGGCCGTCCGGCTCGGTGCGCACGACCCGCCGCCCGCCGTGTTCGCAATGGACGATCCGCCCGGTGCGGTCGCGCGTCGCGCCGTTGGCGAATCCCGCCGGCTTGCGCCACGCGCTCACCGCGCCGGTCTCCTCGTCCCAGCGCAGGATGCGGTCGTTCGGGATGTCGCTCCACAGCAGGCAGCGCGCGTCGCCGACCCACACCGGGCCTTCGGCCCAGCGGCAGCCGGTCGCGAGACGCTCGATCTTCGCCAGCGGCAGCCGCAGCGCGGCGAAGCGCTCGTCGAGCACGCGCACCGCGGGGTCCGGGTAGCGCGAGCTCGGCGACCAGTCGGGCGAGCCGTCGGGATTCGGGCGCGTGTTCATCGGGGCCACCGGGGTCGGATACGATCCGGGCATCATGGCACACGGCCCCGGTGGGTGGCGGCCGTCCACGCGAACGAAGGAGCGGCCCTCGAGATGAAGACGATCCTGATCACCGGCGCGGCCGGCGGCATCGGCACCCACCTGCGGCGCGAGCTCGCCGGCCGCTACGCGCTGCGCCTGTCGGACGTGCGCCCGCTCGCACCGGGCGCGGGCGAGACCTTCGTGCCGGCCGACCTCTCCGACATGGACGCGCTGCTGCGCGCCACGCAGGGGGTCGACGCGCTGCTGCACCTCGGCGGCTACTCGGTCGAGGGGCCGTGGCAGGACATCCTGGACGCGAACATCGTCGGCGCCTACAACGCTTTCGAGGCCGCCCGCCGCAACGGCGTGCCGCGCGTGCTGTTCGCGACCAGCAACCACGCGGTCGGCTTCTATCGGCGCGACGAGACGATCGACCACCACGTGGTGCCGCGCCCGGACAGCCGCTACGGCGTGTCGAAGGTGTTCGGCGAGGCGCTCGCGAGCCTGTATGCCGACAAGTACGGGATGCGCGTGTTCTGCATCCGCATCGGCAACGTCGCGCCGGCGCCGATCGACGAGCGCCGGCTGTCGATCTGGATCAGCCCGCGCGATCTCGCGCAGCTGGTGACGATCGGCATCGAGCACCCGGACGTGCGCCACGAGATCGTCTACGGGATCTCCGGCAACACGCGCGCGTGGTACGACAACTCGAACGCCGAACGCCTGGGGTACCGGCCCCTCGACGACAGCGAGGCGTACGCGGCCGAGGTGCTCGCGCGCGAGCGGCCCGGCGACCCGCGCGCCGCGATGTACCAGGGCGGGGCGTTCGTCGTCGAGGAATCGATCGAGAACCCGGCGCCGCTGCCGCCGCGGCGCGGGTAGCGATCCTCGCGACGGGCCCCGTGGTCGCGCGGCGCGCGCGCGTCTCGCCGCGCGACGGCCGCGCGGCGCACGCCTCACCAGTAGCGCATCGCGTCCCGGTAGAGCCCCTCGAGGTCCTGCTTCGACACCGCGCGCGGCGCCATCACCAGCGGGCGCTGCTGCGCGTACGCGCCCTCGGCGAGCGCCGGCACGTCGGCCTCGCCGTAGCCGAGCGCGGCGATGCCCGACGGCAGCCCGGTCTCGCGCATCAGCGCGATGAACGTGTTCGCGAGGATCGTGCCGGCGTCTTCCGGGCGCGCGCCGGCGACGTCGGCGCCGAGCGCCGCCGCGGCCTCGAGGTGGCGCGCCGGGTTGGCCTGCGCGGTGAAGCGGAACGCCGCCGGCGCGTTGATCACGACCGCGATGCCGTGCGGCACCATCGCGTCGCGGCTCTCGTAGCCCTTCGCGGTGAACTCGTGGCGCAGCGTCGCGACCGAGTACGACATCGCGTGCGGGATGTGCACGCCGGCGCTGCCGAACGCCAGGCCCGCGAGCGTGGACCCGAACATCAGCTGGTGGCGCGCCTCGAGGTCGGATGGATCGCGCACCGCGCGCGCGAGGAAGCGCCCGCCGATGCGGATCGCGGCGAGCGCGCCGATGTCGTTGTACGGCGTCGAGCCCTGGTACGGCGGGCGCTGGCTCGGGTGCTCGGGGCGCGGGCGGCTCGTGAACGGCCGCGCGGTGTACGACTCGACCGCGTGAGTGAGCACGTCGAAGCCGGTGGCGGCGACGACGCCCGCGGGCAGCGACTCGGTGGTGGTGGGGTCGACGATCGCGAGCGTGGGCTTGAGCAGCGGCGACGCGATGCCGGTCTTCAGCCCGACCGCGGTGAGGTCGACGATCGTGATGCCGGTGGTCTCGCTGCCGGTGCCGCAGGTGGTCGGGCAGGCGATGTGCGGCTTGAGCTTGCCGGGAATCGGCCTGGCGCGCCCGATCGGCGCGTTCACGTACGCGATCAGCTCGTCCGGGTACGACGACAGCAGGTTCGCCGCCTTCGCGGTGTCCATCACCGAGCCGCCGCCGAGCGACACGAAGCCGTCGAACTTCCCGTCGCGCGCGAACGCCGCCGCGTCCTCGAACGACTCGCTGTTCGGCTCGCAGCGCGCGCGGTCGTAGACCGCGACGTCGAGGCCCGCGCCGCGCAGCGCCGCGAGCGCGGTCTCGCCGGCGGCGCTCGCGAGCACGCGCGGGTCGGCGAACAGCGCGACGCGCTTCATGCCGAGCGAGACGGCGTCGTCGCCGAGCTCGCGCAGCGCGCCGGGGCCGAACTTGATCGGCGCGGCACTGACCGAGAAGACGGTCTCGCCGGAACCGGGGGCGAAGTAGGTGGGGTTGGCCGACATCGGTGAGGGTCTCCTGAGGGGTGCGCTCGTCGAAGGCGTCGCCGGGCGGGCCCGGCGCGCGTGCGCGACGGGCATTGTGCGCCAGTCCGCGGCGTTCCTGCGCGAGCGCGCCCTCGCCGGGCGCCGCCGCCCGGTCGTCGTCGCGCGCGCAACCGGCGCGCGGGCGGTCCTGTGCCAGGCTGCGCGTTCCCGACGCGTTCGGGTAAAGTCCTGCCCCTGACCTTGCTGGGGAACCCGCCATGACCTCGACGCCCGTGCGCACCGCCGACGACTTCAAGGCCCTCGTCGCCGACTTCCAGGCCACCGACCGCTATCGCGCGCCGCTGCTGTTCGCGGTCGGCCGGCGCGTGCTCACGAAGAACGGCACGCTCGCGTCGGTGCGCTACCCGGTCGTCAACGGCCCGGGCCAGAACACCGGCAGCGCCGCGGTCCTGATGAAGGTGCTCGGCGTCGAGCCGCGCGGCGTGCAGAACGTGTCGCTCAGCGCGCGCCAGCTGCAGGCCGCGATCGCGCACTTCGCGCCGTTCGAGAACGACGGAAGATCGCACCCGAACCTCGACGCCCTGAAGCGCGCGCTCGCCGCGCTGGCCGGCGCGGCGCCGGACGACGCGTCGCGCGGGCTGGTCGCGAGTTTCCTGTTCGACGACGTCGAGCCGCAGGGCGTCGAGGACAGCACGCTCAAGCTCTACGGCATGAGCTGCCGCCACTTCAGGCCGAATACGCTGAACCTCGCGAAGATCTTCACGAAGCTGCCCAACGTCGCGTGGGCCGGCGACACGCCGATGGACGGCGACGAGATCGACGCCGCGCTCTCGGCTGCCGCGTTCGACGGCGCCGCGTACGCGCCGATCATGGTCGACAAGTTCCCGCTCTACGTTCACCGGATCAACGCGGTGAAGATGGGCGTTCGCATCACCGACCAGAACAAGGTGCGCCTGGGCGCGTACCTCGGCGAGGGCACGACGCTGATGCCGGGCGCGAGCTACGTGAACTTCAACGCCGGCACCGACGGCGCGATGGTCGAGGGCCGCATCAGCTCGTCGGCGTTCGTCGGCAAGGGCTCGGACATCGGCGGCGGCGCGTCCGTGCTCGGCACCCTCTCCGGCGGCAACAACACGCCGATCTCGATCGGGCGCAACTGCCTGCTCGAGGCGAACTGCGTGCTCGGCATCCCGGTCGGCGATGCGGTCGTGATCGCGGCCGACACCGCGATCATCTCGTCGTCGCGCATCCGCGTGGGCATCGAGGGCCACCCGCAGCAGGGGCGCACGGTCAAGGCGTCCGACCTCGCCGGCATCAACGCCGCCACGTTCCGCCGCAACGACGCCGACGGCGTGCTCGAGGTCGTGCGCACGCGCCGCAACGAGGACTACGCGCGCAAGCTCGACGGCGGCGAGTCGATCCTCAACGCGGACCTGCACAAGCACTGATCACCGGGCCTCGCTTCGCATCAGCTCGATGTAGAAGCGCGTGGCCCGGACGAGGTTGTCCACGGACAGCCGCTCGTTGGTGCCGTGAAACCCGGCGACGTCCTGCGGGCCGACGCGCGCGGGCATGAAGCGGTAAGACGCGTCGGCCACCGCCGCGTAGTGGCGGCTGTCGGTCGCGCCGATCGTGAGCCCCGCCGCGACCGCGACGTCGCCGTGCGTGCGCCGTGCGGCGTCGGCCATCGCGCGAAACGCCGGCGAGTCCGCGGGCGAGACCGGCGACGCCTCCAGCGACTCGCGCGCGGTGACCGTGATCCGCTCGTCCGCGGTCACCCGGCGCACGTGCTCGGCGACGCCCTGCGCGGTGTCGCGCGGGTGGAGCCGGAAGTTCACGATTGCGCTGGCCTGCGTGGGCAGGACGTTCTCCTTCACGCTCGCCGACAGCATCGTCGGTGCGGTGGTCGTGCGCAGCAGCGCGTTGGTCGCGGGCGAGCGCGCGAGCTCGCGCTCGATCAGCGGGCCGAACAGCCAGCGGTTCGCGAACAGCACGCGCTTGCCGAACGACATCTCGCGCGCCATCGCGTCCAGCGACTCGAGCGTCAGCCCGTCGAGGCCGCCGGGGATCGGCGCGTCCTGCAGCTTCACGATCGCCTGTGCGAGCGTGCCCACCGCGGTGCGCGCCGGCGGCATCGACGAGTGCCCGCCGTCGCCGCGCGCCGAGATCTCGACGGTCAGGTAGCCCTTCTCGGCGACGCTCACCAGCGCGACCGGCCGTGCCAGCCCCGGGACGATGCCGTCGATGACGAACGAGCCTTCGTCGAGCGACCACGCGGCGCGCACGCCCTTCGCCTTCAGGTGCGCGGCGATCGCCGCGGCGCCGTGCTGGCCGCCGAGCTCCTCGTCGTGCCCGAACGCGGCGACCAGCGTGTTGCGCGGCTGCCAGCCCTGGCCGAGCAGCCACTCGAGCGCCTCCATGATCGCGACCACGTTGCCCTTGTCGTCCAGCGTGCCGCGGCCCCACACGTAGCCGTCGGCGACCTCGCCCGCGAAGGGCGGGTGCTTCCACTCGGACTCGCTCGCGGGCGCCACCGGCACCACGTCGTAGTGCGCGGTGAGCAGTGCCGGCCGGCCGGAGGGCTCGCTGCCGCGCCAGGTGAAGACCAGCGAGTGCGTGCCGACGACCTCTCGCTCCAGCCGCGCGTGCGCCAGCGGGTACGTGGCGGCGAGCCACGCGACGAATTCGTCGAACGCGGCGGCGTCGGGCGGCTGCGGCGGCTGCGGCGACACGGTGCGCAGCCGTACCGCCTGCGACAGGTGCGCCGCGAGACGGGCGGCGTCGAGCGGCTGGGCCGCGGCGTCGGCCCGGGCGGGCCGGGGCGCGACGAAGGACGCCGCGCGCCACGCGAGCACGCCCGCGAGCATGACGAGCGCGGCGAGCAGCGCGAGGGCCAGCCTGCGAATCATTTCGACGAATCCTCCGCGACGGGCGCGTGTGCAGGCGCCGGCCGCGGCATGATCGCACGCCGGGCTGCCGGCGCCGGCACGCGATGGAGGCGAGCGCCTCGCGTCAGCCGCGTCGCGGCCCGCGTCCGCCGGACCCGCACCGCGTCCGCCGGACCCGCACCGCGTCCGCCGGACCCGCACCGCGTCAGCCGCGCCGCGGCCGCCGATGCAGCGCCGCCTGCGCGCCGATCGCGCACAGCGTGAAGCCGAGCATCAGCAGTCCGAGATTGACCGGCCCGTCGTGGCGCACCCAGCCGACCGCCCAGCCGCCGAGCGCGCCGGTGAGCTGCTGCGCGAGGCCCGCGGCGCCGGCCGCCGCGCCCGCGAGCGCCGGCACCAGCCCGACCGTGCCCGCCATGCAGGTCGGCACCAGCAGCCCGTGGCCGATGCCCAGCAGCACGAGGGGCAGCGAGAATTCGAGCGGGCTGCCCGTGCCCGCGACGCCCAGCAGGATCACGAGCGCGATGCCCGCGGCGGTCAGGGCCTGGCCGATCGCCATCAGCAGGCGCTCGCCGAGGCGCCGCACCAGCCGGCTGGTGAGGTAGTTGCCCCCGATGTACGACAACGGCACCGCCATGATGTAGACGCCGACGCCCGACGGGCCGACGCCGTAGCTGCTCAGCACCAGCGGGGCGCCGCCCAGGAATGCGTAGAACGTCGCGACCGTCGCCGCGAGCACGGCCACGTGCAGCACGAATCCCGGCTCGCGTGCGAGCCGCGCGTACGCGCCGAGCATGTCGCGCAGCCAGTGCGAGCGCGCCGGCGGGCGCGCGCCGGTGGCCGGCAGCCCGCGCCACGCCGCGGCGAGCATCGCGAGCGCGAGCGCGGCGACGAGCACGAAGTTCGACTGCCAGCCGAAGCGCTCGTGCAGCTGCCCGCCGACGATCGTCGCCGCCGGCGGGCACAGGCCCATCGCCATGCCGATGTAGGCCATCACGCGCGTGCGCTGCGGGCCGTGGAAGAGGTCCTGGACCGAGGCCCGCCCGACCACCGTGCCGGCCGCCGCCCCCGCGCCCTGGACGACGCGCGCCCCGACGAGGCCGGGGAGGTCGTGCGCGAACGCGGCCAGCACCGACCCCGCCAGCGCCAGCACCAGCCCGGCGACCAGCACCCGCCTGCGCCCGTGGCGGTCCGACAGCGGGCCGTAGACGACCTGCAGGCACCCGAACGCGAGCAGGTACCCTCCGAACGTGAACTGCACGCCGGCCTGGCCGGCGCCGAGCAGCGCGCCCCACTGCGGCATCGACGGCAGGCAGATCGTCATCGCGATCAGCCCGAACGCGATCTGCGCGACCAGGTTCGCGGTGACGAGCGGGTGCGGCGGTGGCGAGCCGGCGCCGGGCGCCGCGCCCGACGGCACGGCCCCGTTCGCGGCGGCGGGCGTCACGGGGCGATCGGCCACTGCGCGAGGATCAGGCGCTCGCCGCGATCGCCTCGAGCCGGTCGAGGATCAGGTCGAGGTCGGCCGGCGTCGTGCGCAGGTTCATGAAGCACGCGCGCAGGCCGGTGCGCCCCTTCACCGCCGCCGGGCCGAGGAACGCGGTCCCGCCGTCGACGAGCGCCTTCAGCGCGCGCCGGTTGCCGTCGTCGTCCAGCCCGGTGAGCCGAAAGCACACGCAGTTGAACACCACCGGCGCGAGCAGCTCGAAGCCGGGCCGCGCGCGAACGCGCTCGCCCAGCCCGGCCGCGAGGTCCGCCATCCGCTCGATCACGCGCTCGTACGTCCCGGTGCCGAAGTGCCTGAGCGACCACCACACCTTCAGTGCCTTGAACGCGCGCGACAGCTGCGGGCCGAGGTTCGCGAAGTCGACGAAGTCGGGGTCCTCGGACATCGTCAGATAGCTCGCCGATGCCCCGAACGCGTGGCGCAGGTGTGCGCGCTCGCGCACCAGCACGCAGCCGGCCTCGAACGCGCAGAACAGGAACTTGTGCGGGTCGAGCGACACGGAGTCGGCGCGCGCGATCGCGGCGAGCGGCGGGCGGAAGCGCCCGGACAGCGCGGCGAGCGCGCCGTACGCACCGTCGACGTGCAGCCACAGCCCCTCGCGCGCGCAGAAGTCGGCGAGCGCGTCGATCGGGTCGATCGCGCCGGTCGTGACCGTGCCCGCGTTCGCGACCACGCAGAACGGCGTGCGGCCCGCGCCGCGGTCGGCGGCGACCGCCTGCGCGAGCAGGTCCAGGCGCACGCGGAACGCGTCGTCGCTCGGCACGTGCCGCAGGTTGTCGGTGCCCAGGCCGAGGATCGAGACCGCCTTGTCGACGCTCGAGTGCGTCTGGTCGGACGCGTACAGCACCAGCGGCGACGCGCGCCCCTGCAGACCGAGGGTGCGCGCATCCGCGCCGAGCGCGTGGTCGCGCGCGGCCGTCAGCCCGACCAGGTTGGCCATCGAGCCGCCGCTGGTCAGCAGGCCGCCGGCGGTGCCGGGGAGCCCGAAGAGATCCGCGAACCCGCGCAGCACCGCCTGCTCGACCGCGTTGGCGGCCGGCGACAGGTGCCAGAGGTTGCAGTTCTGGTTCAGCACCGCCGCGACGTGGTCGGCGTACGGCGACAGCGCGTTCGGCGACGGCTGGACGTACGGCAGGAAGCGCGGGTGCGCCGTGTGCGTGGAATTCGGGACGATCACGCGCTCGAGCTCGTCGAAGAGCTCCGGCAGCGGCGTGCCCCGCTCGGGCATCGGGGCGGCGATCAGCGCCCGCAGCGCCGGCCGGTCGATGGGCGGGAACACCGGCCGGTGCTCGAGCCCCGCGTGGTAGCGCGAGGCGAACGCGTCCAGCAGGCGTGCCGCCTCGTCGTGCTGTTCCGGCGTGAAGAGCAGGTCGTCGGGGCGCGCGCTCAATTCGACATCAGCACCGGAACCGTCATGTGCCGCAGCACGTAGCGGGTGCCGGTGCCGTGGCTCGCGAACGGCCGCCACTCGGGCGCGTTCGCGCCCATCACGAGGAGGTCGACGCTCAGGTCGCTGGCGCGGTCGAGGAGGAAGTCCATCACGCCGATCTCCTCGTCGAGCACGACCTGGTTGGACTTGCTCTTCATCCCGTGCGCGGCGAGGTGCGCGGCGACGTCCGCGTGCGGGTCGCCGCCGCCGGCCTTCTCGCCGGCCGAGAAGACCACGACTTCCTCGCATCCCTCGATCACCGGCAGCGCGTCGTTCAGGGCCCGCGCCGACTCGCGCGAGTTGTTCCACGCCACCAGCGGGCGCCTGCCGAGTTCCACGTAGCTGCCGATGTACGGGATGATCAGCACCGGGCGCCCGGAGTTCACGACGACCTCCTCGCACAGGTCGGGCGGGGCGAACGACATGCCCGGCTCGCTGTACTGGCCCATGACGACGAGGTCGAAGGCGCGCGCACGGTCCACCATGTGGCGCAGGATCTGCGCCTCGGTGCCGCGGTCGAGGTCGACCCATTCGGCGGCGCGCAGCCCGGCGGTCGCGGCCTGGAACGCGGCGCGGCTCGCGTCGCGTGCGTGACGATAGTCCTCGGGCGGCCAGGTTCCGCCGCCGCCCTTCGCGGCGAGCTGACCGAACACGCCCACCAGGCGCGCGTCGTGCTTGCGGGCCAGCGCGACCGCGACCTCCAGCCGGTGCGGCGTGCGGTGGCTCTGGGACAGGTGAACCATCAGATTCTTCAGCGTCATAGTCGTCTCGGTCGCATGTGATGGACGTGCGGGCGGGGGTCGGACGGCCGGGCGGGCTCGGCCCGCGGCGGGCCGTCCCCCGCGACCTTCGATGCTATCCGAATTGGAGGTGTCCGGCGCGTGGCGCGGCGAGCGAATCGACATCGAACGCGCGGCGCCGGAGATCCGCCACGGCGCGGTACGATCGCGCACCGCCCACAACACCGTACCGGCCCTTCGTGTCGCTCCCCCTCATCGGCGCCCTCGCGACGATGCCCTCGCGCGCAGCCACCCTCGCGCGCATGCTCGAGGGCGCCGCCGCGCAGGTCGAGCGGCTGTTCGTGTTCCTCGACGGCTTCGACGCCGTGCCCGCGGAGGTCGCCGCGAACCCGAAGTGCCACGCGGTCCTGCTCGGGCGCGACGCGGCGCTGCACGCGTCGAGCCGGTTCCTCGCGCCGGAACTGTTCGGCCGCGACGCGATCGTGTGCCTCTTCGACGACGACATCCTCTACCCGCCCGACTACGCGCGCCGGCTCGCCGCGCGCCTGGCCGCGCACGGCGGGCGCGCGATCGTCGGCGTGCACGGCGGGCTCTTCACGCCGCCGCACGAGCGCTACGTGCGCGACCGCCGGACGGTCCGCTTCGTCGACGCGCTCGAGCGCGAGTCGCCGGTGCACGTGCTCGGCACCGGGACGATCGCGTTCGCGACGGCGGCGTTCGCGCCCGACCCCCGCACCTGGCGCCACCGCGGCATGGACGACCTCTACGTGGCCGCGCACGCGCGTCGGGCGGGCCTGCCGCTGGTGGCGGTCGCGCGGCCCGCCGGGTGGCTGACGCGGCTCGACGGCGACCAGCCCGACAGCATCTGGCGCGCCACGAAGCGCGACGATCGCGTGCAGTCCGAGCTGATGCGCTACGTGCTCTCGCTGCACGCCGGGCCGGTGCGCGAAGACTGGTGGGCGTGAGGTTCTCGGCGTGCGCCCGGCGGCTCCGCGAACGACCACACCGCCTCGTGCGGGCCTGCCGCGCCGGGCGCCGCCGGGGTGAACCGCGACGGATCCGGCTCGCCGCGGTGCTGCGAGCGGTACAGCGCGACGAGCGCCATCTTGTCGGCGAACCGGCGCGGCGACAGCGGGACCGCCCGCCGCACGAGCGCGGCGCCGCGCAGCGCGCGGCGCGCGCGCTCGAGGCCCGCCTCGCGGGCGTCGGCGCGGCTCGCGTAGTGCAGGTCCTCGTAGAAGTAGACGCGGTACGACGGCGACAGCCGGGGGAGCGCCGCCGCGACCGCGACCAGCGTCGCGACGTGGTTCACGTGGCCGCCGATGCCCAGCGGGCAGAACAGCATCGCGCGCTGCGATCGGTCGCGCGCGGCGAGCCGCTCGAGCAGGCCCAGCAGCGGCGCCGACAGGCGCTCGACCTCGGAGCGCAGCGCGCGCAGGTCGAACGAGGTCCGGCCCCGCAGCCCGGGCTCGTCGAGCCCCAGGTCGTGGCGCTCGAGCCCGCAGCGCGCCGCGAACGCCTCGTCCTCGGCGGCGCGCAGCCGCGTGACCGCTTCGACGCGCGCGGCGGGGTCGGCGGGCAGGGGCATCGCGCGCTCCACGTAGGTGCTGCGCGTGAACAGGTCGACGAGGTCGCCGCCGCCGATCGCGGCGACGGTGCCCGCGAGCGAGTAGCAGACGTCGTCGTGGTGCGGGGACAGGAAGACGGCGCGGGGCGGCATTCGGGGCGGCGGGTGCGGCGCGGCGCCGGCGTGGCCCGGCCGGCGCGCGGCCCCCGCGAAAGGATGCTCAGCGCACCGGCTCGCCGTAGTTCGAGCGGTACGGCGGCAGGCTCGCGACGTCGGTGCCCTTGGCCTTCGCGTACAGCGGCAGCGTTTCCTTCAGGTGCTTGCGGATCTCGTCGACGCGGGTCGTGTGCGACGGGTGCGTGGACAGCCACTGCGGCGGCTGGCCCTTGGAGACCGCGGCCATCTTCTCCCACAGCTTGATGCCGGCGCGCGGATCGTAGCCGGCGCGCGCGGCGAGGTCCATGCCGACGATGTCGGCCTCGGTCTCGTCGCCGCGCGAGAAGCTGAGCAGCGCGAGCTGCGAGCCGGCGCCGGCGAGCTGGCGGCCGGCGTCGCCCCAGCCGAGCAGGTGCGACGCGATCGTCGCGGCGAAGGTCACGCCGGTGGCGATCCCGCTCTTGGCCGCGCGCTCGCGGCCGTGCTCGCGCAGCGCGTGGGCGATCTCGTGGCCCATCACGGTGGCGATCTCGTCGTCGGTGAGCTTGAGCGTGTCGATGATGCCGCTGAAGAACGCGATCTTGCCGCCGGGCATGCAGAACGCGTTCACCTGCTTCGACGCGATCAGGTTCACCTCCCACTTCCACTGCGCGGCGCGCGGATTGAAGCGCGTGGCGTTCGGGATCAGCTCGGCGGCGATGCGGCGCAGCCGCTGCACCTGCGGGTGGCTGTCCGGGCCGAGCGCGTCGCGCGAGCGGGCGTCGCGCAGCAGTTGCGCGTACTGCCCGGCGGCTTCGCGCTCGATCTTCTCCGCGGAGACCAGGTTCGCGACCCGGCTCTTCTCGCCGACCTTGACGCCGTCGGACTCGGCCGGCGCGGTGGCCGCGGCGGCGGGCAGCGCGAGGACGGCGCCCGCCACGAGGAGGGCGGCGACCCAGGCACCCAGGGGACGCTTTTCGGGATTCATCGGTGGGAGATGGTAGCCGACTCGGCCGAATTCAAGCGGCAGTACGCCTGCGCCCTTCGCGCCGACCCGGCTCGGAACCGGCCCCGCGGCGCGTGCCCCGCCCGCTGCTACACTCGGCCGGCGCGCGCCGCGCGCGAGCCGGCGACGCGCCGACCTCGGCGGCGCGCCCGTTGCCCGCCCATGTCCGCCCGCCCGCGCAGCCCGTACCTCGAGGTGTTCGCCAACCGCCGCGTCGCGGCGATGCTGGCGCTCGGCTTCGCCAGCGGGCTGCCGCTCGCGCTGTCGGCGGGCAGCCTGCAGGCGTGGCTCACGGTCGCCGGGGTCGACCTCGGCACGATCGGCTTCTTCGCGCTCGCCGGCCTGCCGTACACGTTCAAGTTCGTGTGGGCGCCGCTGCTGGACCGCTTCGAGCCGCCGTGGGCCGGGCGCCGGCGCGGCTGGCTGGTCGCGACGCAGCTCGCGCTCGCCGCCGCGTTCGTCGCGATGTCGACGCTCGACCCGGCGCGCTCGGTCGAGGCGATGGGCGCGTGCGCGGTCGCGATCGCGTTCCTGTCGGCGTCGCAGGACGTCGTCTTCGACGCCTACCGCAGCGACCTGCTCGACGAACGCGAGCGCGGCGCCGGCGCGGCGGTCTCGGTGCTCGGCTACCGGATCGCGATGCTGGTGTCCGGCGGCCTGGCACTGATCGTCGCCGACCAGTGGCTCGGCTGGCCCGGGACCTACCGGCTGATGGCGGGGCTGATGGCGCTGACCGCCGCCGCCAGCCTGTTCGCGCCGGCCGCCCGCGCCGTCCCGGCGCCCGCGAGCGACGTCCGGCGCGAGCTCGGCGGCTTCGCCGCGATGCTCGCCGCCGGGCTCGCGGTGTACTTCGGCCTGCGCGGGCTCGTCTGGGGCGGCTGGGAGACCGGGCCCGGCGCGCGGCTCGCGCTGCAGACCGCGACGATGCTCGCCGCCTTTGCCGCCGCGATCCAGGCCGCGCGCCGTGCCGGGTTCCCGTCGTTCGTCGGGCCCTGGGACGCGTTCTTCGCGCGCGAGCGCGCGCTCGCGCTGCTCGCGCTGATCGTCTTCTACAAGCTGGGCGACGCATTCGCCGGCAGCCTGTCGACCACGTTCCTGATCCGCGCGGCCGGGTTCACCCAGACCGAGGTCGGCGCGGTCAACAAGCTCCTCGGGCTGGCGGCGACGATCGCCGGCGCGCTCGCCGGCGGCGCGTGGCTCGCGCGCCGGCCGCTGTACCCGGCGCTGCTCGCGTTCGGCGTGCTGCAGGCGGTGTCGAACTTCGGCTACTGGCTGCTGTCGGTGTCGCCGAAGAGCTTCGCGCTGATGGCCGCAGCGATCGGCGTCGAGAACCTGTGCGGCGGCATGGGCACCGCGGCGTTCGTCGCCTTCCTGATGGCGCTGACCGACCGCCGCTTCTCGGCCGCGCAGTTCGCGCTGCTGTCGGCGCTCGCCGCGGTCGGGCGCGTGTACGTCGGGCCGGCCTCCGGCGTCATGGTCGAAGCGCTCGGCTGGCCGGCCTTCTTCCTGTGGTCGGTGGTCGCGGCGCTGCCCGGGCTGTTGCTGCTGAGGTGGCTTCGTCGGACAATCGACGCTTTGTCGGGGCCGTCACGGCCCCTGGAGAACGAATCATGAACGACATCGCCCAGCCCGGCACCCTGGTGCCCGAGCAGGCCGAGCGCGCCGGCCTCGAAGCCTTCTGGATGCCCTTCACCGCGAACCGGCAGTTCAAGGCGAAGCCGCGGCTGCTCGAGCGCGCCGAGGGCATGCACTACTTCACGCCCGACGGCCGCAAGGTGCTCGACTCCCAGGCGGGCATGTGGTGCTCGAACGCCGGCCACTGCCGCAAGCCGATCGCCGACGCGATCGCGCGCGCCGCCGCCACGCTCGACTACGCGCCGCCGTTCCAGCTCGGCCACCCGGCGGCGTTCGAGCTGTCGAACCGGCTGGTCGCGCTCGCCGGCAAGCCGTTCAACCACGTGTTCTTCTGCAATTCCGGCTCCGAGGCGGTCGATTCCGCGCTGAAGATCGCGCTCGCGTACCACCGGCTGCGCGGCGAGGGCCAGCGCACGCGCCTGATCGGCCGCGAGCGCGGCTACCACGGCGTGGGCTTCGGCGGCATCTCGGTGGGCGGCATTCCGGGCAACCGCAAGATGTTCGCGGCGATGCTGCCCGGCGTCGACCACCTCCCGCAGACCTGGAACCCGAAGGAGATGGCGTTCTCGCGCGGCCAGCCGACCTGGGGCGCGCACCTGGCGGACGAACTCGAGCGCATCGTCGCGCTGCACGACCCGTCCACGATCGCCGCCGTCATCGTCGAGCCGGTCGCGGGCTCGGCCGGGGTGCTGGTGCCGCCGGTCGGCTACCTGGAGAAGCTGAGAGAGATCACGTCGAAGCACGGAATCCTGCTGATCTTCGACGAAGTGATCACTGGCTTCGGCCGGATCGGCAAGCCCTTCGGCTGGCAGGCGCTGGGCGTCACGCCCGACCTGTACACGGTCGCCAAGGGCATCAACTCCGGCACCGTCCCGATGGGCGCGGTGTTCGCGCGCGAGGGCGTCTACGAGACGTTCATGCAGGGCCCGGAGAACGCGATCGAGTTCGCGCACGGCTACACGTACTCGGCGCACCCGCTGGCGTGCGCCGCGGCGCTGGCCACGCTCGACGTCTATCGCGACGAGGGCCTGCTCACGCGCGCCGCCGAGCTCGCGCCGCACTTCGAGCAGGCGATCCACGGCCTGAAGGGACTGCCCAACGTCGTCGACATCCGCAACATCGGGCTGATGGGCGCGGTCGAGTTCGCGCCGCGGCCCGGGGCGCCCGGGGCGCGCGCGTTCGACGCGCACGTCAAGGCGTTCTTCGAGGAGGACCTGCTGGTGCGCTTCACCGGCGACATCCTCGCGTTCTCGCCGCCGCTGATCGTCACGAAGGCGCAGATCGACGAGATCTTCGGGAAGATCCGCAGGGTGATCGAGCGCGTCGAGTGATCCCCCCGTCACGGCCGGGCAGGCGCGCTTCGCCGCGATCCCCGGCCCCGAAGCAGGTCCTCACCAGATGATCGACAAGACCGTACAGACCATGACGCAGGCGCTCGCCGGCGTCCAGGACGGCGCGACCGTGCTCGTCGGCGGCTTCGGCGGCGCCGGCATGCCCAATGCGCTGATCGACGCGCTGATCGATCAGGGCGCGCGCGAGCTCACGATCGTCAGCAACAACGCCGGCAACGGCGAGGCCGGGCTCGCGGCGCTGATCGCGGCGGGGCGCGTGCGCAAGATCGTGTGCTCGTTCCCGCGCCAGGCCGACTCCCACCACTTCGACCGCGAGTACCGCGCCGGCCGGCTCGAGCTCGAGCTCGTCCCGCAGGGCAACCTCGCCGAGCGCATCCGCGCCGCGGGCGCCGGCATCGGCGGGTTCTTCACGCCCACCGGCTACGGCACCGAGCTCGCCAGGGGCAAGGAAACCCGCCTGATCGACGGCCGCCACTACGTGTTCGAGACGCCGATCCACGGCGACTTCGCGCTCGTCAAGGCGCTGCGCGGCGACCGCTGGGGCAACCTCGTCTACCGCAAGGCGGCGCGCAACTTCGGCCCGGTGATGGCGAGCGCGGCGAAGTGCACGATCGCGCAGGTCGACGAGATCGTCGAGCTCGGCGCGCTCGACCCGGAGTCCGTCGTGACGCCGGGCATCTTCGTGCACCGGGTCGTGCGCGCGCCCGCCGGCGCCTGACCCGAGGAGCGACGCGATGAACGACAAGACCCCGCCCGCCCGCTACTCGCGCGACCAGATGGCCGCGCGCGTCGCCCGCGACATCCCCGAGGGCGCGTACGTGAACCTGGGCATCGGACTGCCGACGGCGGTCGCGAACCACCTCCCGGAGGGGCGCGAGATCGTCCTGCACAGCGAGAACGGCATCCTCGGCATGGGGCCCGCGCCCGCGCGCGGCCAGGAAGACTGGGACCTGATCAACGCGGGCAAGCAGCCGGTGACGATGCTGCCCGGGGGGGCGTTCTTCCACCACGCCGACTCGTTCGCGATGATGCGCGGCGGCCACCTCGACATCTGCGTGCTCGGCGCGTTCCAGGTCTCCGAGCGCGGCGACCTCGCCAACTGGCACACCGGCGCGCCCGACGCGATCCCCGCGGTCGGCGGCGCGATGGACCTCGCCACCGGCGCGCGGCAGGTGTTCGTGATGATGGAGCACCTGACGAAGTCCGGCGAGAGCAAGATCGTGCGCGCGTGCACGTACCCGCTGACCGGCATCGGCTGCGTGAGCCGGATCTACACCGACGTCGCGGTGATCGACGTGACCCCGAACGGGCTCGAGGCGCTCGAGTGGGTCGACGCGCTGAGCTTCGAGCAGCTCGCGGCGATGACCGCCGCGCCGCTCGCGATCTCGCCGAGTGCCCCGCGGCGCGCATGACCGTCCGCGCGCACGCAGGAAGTCGCCCATGAACTTCGACGAGACCACGCTCACCGACGCCGTGCTCGCGCGCATCGGCCCCGACGCGCCCGAGCGCTTCCGGACCGTGATGACGAGCCTCGTGCGCCACCTGCACGACTTCGTGCGCGAGGTCGAGCTGACCGAGGACGAGTGGCTCGCCGGGATCCGTTTCCTCACCGCCACCGGCCAGGCCTGCGACGACAAGCGCCAGGAGTTCATCCTGCTGTCCGACACGCTCGGCGTCTCGATGCTGGTCGACGCGGTCAACCACCGCTTCCCCGCCGGCGCGACGCAGACCACGGTCGTCGGCCCGTTCTTCGTCGACGGGGCGCCCGAGGTCGCGCACTGGGCCGACATCGCGGGCGGCGCGGGCGGCGTGCCCTGCTTCCTGTCGGGGCGCGTGCTCGACACCGCCGGCCGGCCGCTGGCGGGCGCCGTGATCGACGTCTGGCAGTGCGAGGGCGAGGAAGGCCTCTACGACGTCCAGGCGCCCGAGCGCGGCACGTACTGCCGCGCCAAGGTCCGCACCGACGCGGCCGGACGCTGGGCGCTGCGCACCGTGCAGCCGGTCAGCTACCCGGTTCCCACCGACGGCCCGGTCGGGCGCATGCTGCTCACGATGGGGCGCCATCCGTACCGGCCGGCGCACGTGCACACGCGCATCGGCTGCGAGGGCTTCCGCACGCTCACGACGCACCTGTTCGTGCGCGGCGACGCCTACCTCGGCTCGGACGCGGTCTTCGGCGTCAAGGACTCGCTGGTCGTCGACTTCGTCCGCCACCCGCCGGGGCCGACGCCCGACGGCGGCGCGAGCGGCGTCGAGTTCTCCACCGCGAGCTTCGACTTCGTGCTCGCCCCCGAGCGAGGCGGCTGACGCGCATCGAACGCCGCGCGCGGCCCGCTCGCCGCGCACGCACGCGAGCCTGCGCGAGCGCGCGCCCGTCCCGCCCACGACCCTCATCCGACCGGACCCGACATGATCGACGACACCGCGCTCGACGCGCTCTTTCGCACCGCCCGCACCGCCAACGGCTTTCTCCCCGAGCCCGTCACCGACGCGCAGCTGCGCCAGGTGTTCGACCTGCTCAGGATGGCGCCGACCTCCGGCAATTCGCAGCCCGGACGCTTCGTGTTCCTGCGCAGCGCCGCCGCGCGCGCGCGGCTGCGCCCCGCGCTGTCGCCGGGCAACCTCGAGAAGACGATGGCCGCGCCGATGACCGTGATCGTCGCGCACGACACGCTGTTCCACGAGCACCTGCCGCGGCTGTTCCCGCACAATCCGGCCGCGAAGTCGTGGTTCGACGGCGAGGAAAAGCGCGCCGGCCGCGAGCTCGCCGCGTTCCGCAACGGCACGCTGCAGGGGGCGTACTTCATCCTCGCGGCGCGCGCGGTCGGCCTCGACTGCGGGCCGATGTCCGGCTTCGACAACGCGAAGGTCGACGCCGAGTTCTTCCCCGACGGCCGCTTCAGGTCGAACTTCCTGTGCAACGTCGGCCGCGGCGACCCCTCGAAGCTGTTCGCGCGCAGCCCGCGTTTCGAGTTCGACGAGGTCTGCCAGGTCCTGTGACGGCCGCGACCGACCCCCTGCACGGCCGCCCGCCGGGCGCGGTGCGCGCATGCCGCTGATCGTCGACCCCGCGTTCTACGCGGCGGCGGTGCCGGCGGTGATCCTGGCCGGCATCTCGAAGGCGGGGCTCGGCGGCGCGGTCGGCGGGCTCGCGGTGCCGGTGATGTCGCTGGCGATCGCGCCGCCGCGCGCGGTGGCGATCCTGCTGCCGATCCTGCTCGTGATGGACGCGATGGGCCTGTTCGCGTTCCGCGGCAAGATCGACCGCGCGGTGCTGCGCGTCGCGATCCCCGCCGGCCTGGTCGGCACCGTGCTCGGCTGGTGGCTATTCCGCACCGTCGACGAGCGCTGGATCCGGGGGCTGATCGGCGCCGAGGCGGTGATCTTCGCGCTGCAGCGGCTTCTCGAGGGGTCCGCGGCGTGGACCGGTGCGCCGCGGCCGCTGCGCACGGGGCGCGCCGCGTTCTGGTCGGCGGTCTCGGGGTTCACGAGCTTCGTGTCGCACGCGGGCGGCCCGCCGATGATGCAGCTGATGATGCCGCTGAAGCTGCACCGCGAGATCTTCGTCGGCACGATGGCGTGGTACTTCGCCGCGATCAACGTCAGCAAGATCGGCCCCTACGGCGCGCTCGGGCTGCTCGACGAGACCCAGCTCGCGACCTCGCTCGCGCTGATGCCCGCGGTGCCGGTCGGCTACGTGCTCGGGCTCGTGCTGCTGCGCAAGGCGTCGCCGGCGCTGTTCGTGCGGGTCGCGACGGTGGCGCTGCTGGCGACGGGATGCAAGCTGTTGTGGGACGCGCTGGTCGCGTGAGAGGACGACGATGGACTTCGCCGGGCTGATCGCGGGGCGCGAGCGCTCGGGCGCACGCGTCACGTTCCGCGTGGGCGCCGACTGGCAGCACGGGCGAACGCTGTTCGGCGGGCTGGTCGCGGCCTGCGCCGCGTGCGCGATCCGCGACGTCGCCGGGCCCGCGCGAGCGCTGCGTGCGCTGCAGGTCGCGTTCGTCGGGCCGGTGCCGGCGGGCGAGCTCGCGGTCGACGTCGACGTGCTGCGCGAGGGCCGCGCCGTCACGCAGGTGCGGGCGGTGGCGCACGCGGGCGACGGCGCCGGCTGCCACGTGCTGGCCGTGCTCGGCGACGCGCGCGCGAGCGCGCTGCCGGTCTCGGCGGCGCGGCGCCCGCCGGCGCGCGACGTCGACGAACTTGCCGACGTGCCGTTCATCGGCCCGCCGATGCCCGGCTTCATGCGGCAGCTGCGCGTGCGCTGGGCCGAGGGCGGCCTGCCGTTCTCGGGCGGCGACACGCGCGCGAGCCGACTCTGGCTGCAGCTGCGCGGCGAGCCGGCGCCGGCGGAACTGTGCGCGATCCTGTTCGCCGACGCGATGCCCAGCCCGATCATGGCCGCCGCGACCGGCCGCCTGCACGCGGCGTCGCTCGCGTGGTCGCTCGAAGTGCTGGCGGCGGGGGCGGGCGCGGCCGCCGACGGCTGGTGGCGCGCCGACACCGAGCTCACCGCGAGCGCGGACGGCTACGCGAACCAGCGCTCGACGATCTGGGCGCCCGACGGCGCGCCGGCGGCGTTCAGCCACCAGGTGGTCGCGGTCTACGCCTGACCGGGCCGCCGGCGCCGGCGCGGCCCGGACGCCGCCGCCCACGGCGCGGCGCCCGCGGCGGTCCGCGCGGCGGCGCAGCGCCCCCTCTTGAAAGCGGCGAAGCCGTGCCCAACTGCTGGGTACCGGTCGATCAACCCACTCTGGAAGGAGCGATGAACATGACACGTCTGTCCGTCTACGATCCGTTCGCCGAGGTCTTCCCCGAGCTGTTCCGCGGCTTCATGGCGCCCGCGCGCGGCGAGGAGCGCACCGCGCTCGAGATCCGCGTCGACGTCAAGGAGTCGGCCAACGACTACACGGTGCACGCCGAGGTGCCCGGCATTCCCAAAGAGGACATCCACGTCGAGATCGACGGCAACCGCGTGTCGATCAGCGGCGAGGTCAAGCGCCAGAGCGAGCAGAAGGAAGGCGAGCGGGTGCTGCGCAGCGAGCGCTACTACGGCTCGGTGGCGCGCAGCTTCGCGCTGGCCAACGAGGTCGACGAGGCGCGCGCGCAGGCCAAGTACGACAACGGCGTGCTGACGCTGGTGCTGCCGAAGAAGGCCGTCACCGGCGGGCGCAAGCTCACGATCGGGTGAGCGGGAAGCGGCGCGGGCCGGCCTTCGACGGTCCGCGCCGCCGGGGCGCGCCTCGGTGCCCGAGCCGGCTCCGGGCACCGAGGCGCGCGCGCGACGCCGGCTTGCGCGCGCCTGCTGTTTATGGATAATGCGATCCCTTTAGCAGAATTGTGCATTCATAAAATCCACAACGCGAAGGGAGTTCGCATGAAGTCGACGTTCAAGCTGGCCGCGCTCGGCGCGGCGCTCGTGTGCGCCGGAGCCGCGCAGGCGCAGGCCGAAGGGCCCTGGATGGTGCGCGTTCGCGCCGTGAACCTCGGGATGCAGCACGACTCCGAGGCGGGCAGCGGGGCGCTCACGCCGGCGCTGCTGCCGGCCGACGCGGTGCGCGTCAGCGACAAGACGATCCCGGAGGTCGACATCAGCTACTTCTTCACGAAGAACGTCGCAGCGGAACTGATCCTGACGGTTCCGCAGCGCCACGACGTGAATATCACGAGCGGCCCGCTCGCCGAGAAGATCGGCTCGATGAAGCACCTGCCGCCGACGCTCACGCTGCAGTACCACTTCATGCCCGACGGCGCGTTCCGTCCCTACGTCGGCGCCGGCGTGAACTTCACCAAGTTCATGGGCGTGAACCTGCACTCGAGCGTCGCGGGCGCCGACCTCGCGCTCGACAGCAACAGCTTCGGGCTCGCGCTGCAGGCGGGCTTCGACGTCAAGGTCGGGAAGAACGTCTACCTGAACTTCGACGTGAAGAAGATCCAGATCCGCAGCGACGTGCTGGTCGGCGGCTCGAAGGTGAGCCGCGTGAGCGTCGACCCGCTCGCGATCGGGGTCGGGCTGGGCTGGCGCTTCTGACGCCGGCGCTCCGGCGGCACGGCCCCGGGCGGCCGTGCCCGCGGCGCGCGCTTCAGGCCCGCGCCAGCGCCGTCTCCGCGAGCTTCACCCAGTAGGCGGCGCCGACCGGCAGGATCGCGTCGTTGAAGTCGTAGCCGGGGTTGTGCACCATGCAGCCGCCGGCCGACCCGGTGCCGTTGCCGATCCACACGTAGCAGCCCGGCTTCTTCAGCAGCATCCACGCGAAGTCCTCGGAGCCCATCACGGGCTTCGGGTCGACGTTCACGTTCTCCGCGCCGAGCAGTTCCTGCGCGACGCGCGCGCACAGCGCGGTCTCGTCGGGGTGGTTGATCGTCGGCGGATAGCGGCGCTCGTAGCGCACCGCGATCTTCGCGCCGTGCGACGCCGCCGTGCCCTCGCAGAGCTGGCGGATGCGCGCCTCGATCTGGTCCTGCACCAGGGTGCTGAACGCGCGCACCGTGCCGCCGAGCACCGCCTCGTTCGGGATCACGTTCCACGCCGAGCCCGAGTGGAACTTCGTCACCGACAGCACCGCCGGCTCGATCGGGTCGACGTTGCGGCTGACGATCGTCTGCAGCTTCTGCGTGAGCTCGGCGCCGATCGTGATCGGGTCGATGCCGTGGTGCGGCATCGCGCCGTGCGCGCCGCGCCCGGTGATCGTGATCTCGAAGATGTCGTACGAGGCCATCATCGGCCCGGGGCGCACCGCCATGCGGCCCGCCGTCGTTCCCGGCATGTTGTGCATGCCGAACACCGCCTGCATCGGGAAGCGGTCGAACAGCCCCTCCTCGACCATCACGCGCGCGCCGCCCTCGTTCTCCTCGGCCGGCTGGAAGATCACGTAGACGGTGCCGTCGAAATTGCGCGTGCGCGCCAGGTGCTGCGCGGCGCCGAGCAGCATCGTCGTGTGGCCGTCGTGGCCGCACGCGTGGTGCTTGCCGGCATTGCGCGACGCCCAGGGCACGCCGCTGCCCTCCTGCATGTCGAGCGCGTCCATGTCGGCGCGCAGGCCGATCGCGCGCGGGCTCGTGCCGGCGCGGATCGCCGCGACGATGCCGGTCTTCGCGATTCCCTCGTGGATCTCGTCGACGCCGAACGAGCGCAGCCGCTCGGCGACGTAGCGGGCGGTCTGCACTTCCTCGAACGCGGTCTCGGGGTTCGCGTGGATGTGGCGGCGCCACTCGGTCATCTGCGTCAGGTACTGGCCGAGCGCCTCGATGGCTGCGGCGGAATCGTTGGCACCCATGGTCGTGTCCTCGTTCGATCGGGGCGCGCCGGCGGGTGCGCGGCGCTTCGGCGGCAAGGATACCGTGCGCGCGCGGCCGGCGGGCCTGCGGGGCGTTCCACGCCGGCGTGGCGTGCTCGGCGGGCGAAGCGGGCGAAGCGGGCGAAGCGGGCTCGCCCGGCAGGGCGGCTAACGCGGGCCGGCCGCGCCGGGCGCCACGCGCACCGCGTCGGCGACGTCGTAGTCCGGCTGCCCGCTCGCGTCGACGCGGTGGCAAGCGACCGAGTGGCCCGGCGCGACTTCGCGCAGCTGCGGCGGCTCGGCGACGCAGCGCGGCTGCGCGAACGGGCAGCGCCCGGCGAAGCGGCAGCCGGGCGGCACGTCGATCGGGCTCGGCGGGTCTCCGGCGAGCCGGATGCGACGCCCGCGCCCTCGGGCGCGCGGGTCGAACGACGGCGCCGCCGACCACAGCGCGAGCGTGTACGGGTGCAGCGGCCGGGCGAACAGCGTCTCGGCCGGCGCGTGCTCGGCGACGCGCCCGAGGTACATGACGGCGACCTCGTCGCACATGTGGCGGATGACGCCGAGGTCGTGCGAGATGAACAGGTACGTGAGCCCGAGGTCGCGCTGCAGCCGCCCCATCAGGTTGAGGATCTGCGCCTGGATCGCGACGTCGAGCGCGGACACCGGCTCGTCGCAGACGACCAGGTCGGGGTTCGCCGCGAGCGCGCGCGCGAGCACGATGCGCTGGCGCTGCCCGCCCGAGAACTGGTGCGGGAACAGCACGCGCTGCTCGGGGCGCAATCCGGTCTGGGCGAAGAGTTCGGCCACGCGCAGTTCGCGGCTCGCGGCGTCGCCCACCTCCATCAGCTCGAGCGCCTCGCGCACCGCGTCGCCGGCGCGCTTGCGCGGGTTCAACGACGCGTACGGGTCCTGGAACACCATCTGGAAGCGCCGGCGCGCGCGCCGCAGCGCGGCGCCCTCGAGCGCGCCGACGTCGGCGCCGTCGAGCAGCATCCGGCCGCCGGTGTGCCTGACCAGCCGCATGATCGCGAGCGCGGTGGTGCTCTTGCCCGAGCCGCTCTCGCCGACGATGCCGAAGGTGCTGCCGCGGCGCACCGAGAAGCTGACGCCGTCGACGGCACGCACCACGGCACGCTTGCCGAACAGACCGCCTCCGAGCGGGAAGTGCACCTGCAGGTCGCGCACCTCGAGCAGCGGCGTGTCGTTCGCGACCGTGCCCGCGCCCGCGCCCGAAGTCGCGCCCGCGCCCGAAGTCGCGCCCGAAGTCGCGCCCGAAGCCGCGCTCATGCGCCCGCCTCCGCGTGCAGCCAGCACAGCACCCGGTGGCGCCCGCCGTCGATGCGGGTCTCGGCCGGCAGCCCGCGCCGGCAGCGCGGTTCGGCGTGCCGGCAGCGGTCGGCGAACGCGCAGCCCGAATTGCGCTCGAGCAGCGACGGCACGGTGCCGGGGATCTCCTCGAGCGGCTGCCCGCGCACCGCGGTGCGCCGGCCCGGCGCGCACGCGATCAGGCCGCGCGTGTACGGGTGCAGCGGCTCGGAGAGGACGTCGGCGACCGTGCCCTCCTCGACGACGCGTCCGGCGTACATGACGGCGACGCGGTCGGTCATCTCCGCGACCGAGCCCATGTCGTGCGTGATCAGGATCACCGCCGCGCCGGTGCTCGTGCGCAGGTCCGAGATCAGGTCGAAGATCTGCGCCTGCACGGTGACGTCGAGCGCGGTCGTGGGCTCGTCGGCGATCAGCAGCGCCGGGTTGCAGGCGAGCGCCATCGCGATCATCACGCGCTGGCGCATGCCGCCGGAGAACTGGTGCGGGTACTCGTCGACGCGCCGGCGCGCCGCCGGGATCCCGACCGCCTCCAGCATCTGCACCGCGCGCTCGCGCGCGGCCTTGCGGTCGGTTCGCTGGTGCAGGCGCACGGCCTCGGCGATCTGCTCGCCGACCGTGTACACCGGGTTCAGCGAGGTCATCGGCTCCTGGAAGATCATCGACACGCGATTGCCGCGGATGTCGCGCATCTGGGCGTCCGGCAGCGCGAGCAGGTCGCGGCCGTCGAACACCACCTCGCCCGCGACGATCCGTCCCGGCGGGTTCGGGATCAGCCGCATGATCGCCAGCGCCGTCATGCTCTTGCCGCAGCCGGATTCGCCGACGACGCCCAGCGTCTGGCCCGGCGACAGCGACAGGCTCACGTCGTCGAGCACGCGTGCGACGCCCTTGCGCGTCTGGAACTCGACCGCGAGGCCGCGCACGTCGAGCAGCGGGGGCGGGCTCATCGCTGGTGCATCTTCGGGTTGAACGCGTCGTTCAGGCCGTCGCCCACCAGGCTCACCGCGAGCACGGTCAGGAAGATCGCGGCGCCGGGGAAGCTCACGGCCCACCAGCACTCGAGGATGTTCTTGCGGTTCGACCCGATCATCAGGCCCCAGCTCATGACGTTGGGGTCGGACAGCCCGAGGAAGCTCAGCCCGGCCTCGAACAGGATCGCCACGCCGATGATCAGCGTGGCCGACACGATCAGCGGCGGCAGCGCGTTGGGAAGGATCTCGCGCAGCATCAGCCGCAGGTGGCTCGCGCCGAGCGCGCGCGCCGCGTTCACGTACTCGAGCCGGCGCAGCCGCATGAACTCGGCGCGCGCCAGGCGCGCGGTCGAGGTCCAGCTCACCATGCCGATCGCGGCCGACACGGTCGCGAGCGACGGCGTGAACAGCGTCACGAGCACCATCGCGAACAGCAGCGGCGGCAGCACCTGGAAGACTTCGGTGATCCGCGACAGCACTTCGTCGATCCAGCCGCCGAAGTAGCCGGCGAGCGAGCCGACGGTCACGCCGATGCTCACGGTGATCAGCGCCGCGACCAGCCCGACCGCGAGCGTCGCGCGCCCGCCGACGACCATGCCGGCGAGCACGTCGCGGCCGAGGTAGTCGGTGCCGAGCCAGGTCGCGGCGTCGGTGAACGGCTCGGTGAACGGCGCGCCGGTGAGGTCGAACGGGCCGACGCGGTAGAGCATCGGCCCGAAGGTCATCGTGAGGATCAGCGACGCGAGCACCGTCAGGCCCAGCAGCGCCGCCTTGTTGCGGCGGAACACGCGCCACGCCTCCGCGGTCGGCGAGAGCACCGCGACGGCGGCGGGCGTCGCGGGCGCCGCGGCGGGCGACGGCGGCACGGAAGGCGACGGCGGCGGCACGGCGCTCATCGGGTGCGCAGCCTCGGGTCGATCCAGCGGTACGCGAGGTCGGTGAGCTGGTTGGCGACGATGACGAGCGTGGCCGAGAACGCGAGCACGCCCAGCAGCGTCGGGTAGTCGCGCCCGAGGATCGCCTCGAACGCGAGCGTGCCCAGCCCCGGCCACGAGAACACGGTCTCGACCAGCACCGCGCCCGAGAGCAGCGCGCCGAACTGCAGCCCGGCGATCGTGACCACCGGCATCAGCGCGTTGCGCAGCGCGTGCTTGTAGACGACGACGTTCTCCGCCAGGCCCTTGGCGCGCGCGGTGCGGATGTAGTCCGAGCCGAGCACCTCGAGCATGCTCGCGCGTGCGAGCCGGCTGTACTGCGCGAGATAGACGATCGCGAGCGTGAACGCCGGCAGCACCAGGTGGTGCAGCACGTCGGGGACGGTCACGGTCCAGTCGCCGTACAGGCGCACGTCGCGCATGCCCGCGATCGGCATGATCGGGATCACCTTGCCGAAGAGGATCACGAGCAGGATGCCGGTCCAGAAGACCGGCATCGCGTAGCCGACCAGCGCGAGCACCGTGATCACGCCGCTGCCCACGCTCTCGGGCCGGCGCGACGCCCACACGCCGAGCGCGGTGCCCGCGACGATGGCGGTGGCCAGCGCGGTGAGCACGAGCAGGATCGTGGGGCCCAGGCGCTGCAGGATCAGCCCGGTGACCGGCTGGTTGTACAGGTACGACTGCCCGAGGTCGCCGGAGATCGCCTTGCCCATGTACGTGGTGTATTGCTGCAGCACCGGCTTGTCCAGGCCGTAGGTGCGGCGGATCTGCTCGAGCGTCTCCTTGTCGGCGCCGCCCATCTCGCCGGCGATGACCATCGCCGCGTCGCCCGGCGCCGCGTGGATCAGCACGAAGTTGATCGTGAGCACCGCGGCGATCAGCGCGAGCGCGTACGCGAGACGCTTGAGCACGAGCAGCGGGATCTTCATCCGGCGCAGTCTGTCCGATCGCCCGCGGCGCGGCAAGGCGCCGTGCGCGGCGGCCGCGGCGGCGGGGCGTGTTTCGCGGAACGGGTGGCGGAAATCGTCAACGCGACGGCGCGGCGCGTCAGCGAGCCGGGCGGCGGCCCCCCTAGAATCGGCCCCGCCCCGGGGTGCGGCGTCGCGCGGCGCCTGCGGGCCGCCGCGTGCGCGTCGCGCGCGAAGCTTCACGCCAGGAGGCCGTCGATGACGCGCTCTTTCGCCCGGGTCCTGTTCGCGCTCGCGGCGCTCGCGCCGGCCGCCGCCGCGCTCGCGCAGCGCACCGACAACACGCTGGTCGTCGGCACCTCGTACGTGCTGCGCCACCTGAATCCCGCGCTGCAGGCCGCGCCGGTGACGCTGGTCGGGCCGCAGATCTTCGCCAGCCCGCTGCGCTTCGACCGCGACTGGAACCCGCAGCCGTACCTCGCGCAGAGCTGGACGTTCCAGGACGACGGCCGATCGCTGCTGCTGCGGCTGGTGCCGAACGCGACCTTCCACGACGGCAGGCCGATCACGTCCGAGGACGTCGCGTTCTCGATCATGACGATCAGGGCGAACCACCCGTTCTCGACGATGCTCGCGCCGGTCGAGCGCGTGGACACGCCGTCGCCGACGATCGCGATCATCCGCCTGAAGCACGAGTACCCGGCGCTGCTGCTCGCGCTCTCGCCCGCGCTGTGCCCGATCATGCCGAAGCACGTCTACGGCGACGGCCAGGACTTCCGCAACCACCCGCGCAACGCGACGCACCCGGTCGGCTCCGGCCCGTACAAGGTCGTCGAGTTCACGCCGCGCGAGCGCATCGTGCTGGAGCGGCACCCGGGCTTCTTCATCGAGGGTCGGCCGAAGTTCGAGCGCGTGATCTTCCGCATCATCGGCGACATGTCCGCGCAGGCGCTCGCGCTCGAGCGCGGCGAGGTCGACATGCTCACGGGGCCGGTGACCGTGTCGCAGTCGGCGCAGCTGGCGAAGGTGCCGCACGTGGCCGTCGTCAAGAAGGGCGGCGAGGCGATCGGCCCGGTGGGCTGGCTCGAGTTCAACCACCGCAGGAAGCCGTTCGACGACGTGCGCGTGCGCCAGGCGATCGCATCCGCGATCGACAAGGAGTTCATCGTCCGCAAGCTGCACCAGGGCGTCACGCAGGTCGCGACCGGGCCGATCGCGCCCGGCACGCCGTTCCACAGCGACAAGGTCGAGCCGTACCGCGCGGACCTCGCGCGCGCGAACCGGCTGCTCGACGACGCGGGCTACAAGCGCAACGCGCAGGGCACGCGCTTCGCGTTCACCGTCGACTACCAGCCGGGCAACCCGGACAACTACCAGACGGTCGCCGAGTACCTGAAGCCGCAGCTCGCGAAGATCGGCGTCGACGTGACCGTGCGCGCGTCGCCCGACTTCCCGACCTGGGCGCGCCGCGTCGGCAACTGGGAGCACGACGCGAGCACGATGGGCGCGTTCATGTGGGGCGACCCGTCGATCGGCATCCATCGCACCTGGGTGTCGACGAACATCCGCCAGGGCGTGATCTTCTCGAACACCGCGGGCTACTCGAACCCGAAGGTCGACGCGCTGCTCGCGCGCGCGACCGAGGAGCGCGACACCGCGAAGCGCGCGGCGCTGTACGCGCAGTTCCAGAAGATTCTCGCCGACGACGCGGTGGCCGCGTTCACGCACGTGTGGTCGCGCGGGTTCGCGGTGCGCGACGACCTCGCGGACCTGCCGACCGGGATCTGGTCGAACTCGGCGCCGCTGGACCAGATCTACCGCAGGCGCTAGGGGCGGGGCGCCGCGCTCGCGCGCCAGAGCGCCCGAACTCCGCCGGGCCGCGCGTCGTCTCGGCGCCCGGCCCTCGCCGGGCCGCGCATCGTCTCTGTGTCCGGCTTTCGCCGGATCGCGCGTCGTCTCAGCGCCCGACCTTCGCCGGATCGCGCACCGCGCCGGTGGAGGCGTTCGTCGCCAGCGCCGCGTACGCCCTCAGTGCCCGCGACACGGTGCGCTCGCGCGCCGCCGGCCGCCACGCGCGCTCGCCGCGCGCGAGCTCGTCGGCGCGGCGCCGCGCGATCTCGTCGTCGGCGACGTCGAGCCGGATCGTGCGCGCCGGGATGTCGATCTCGATCGCGTCGCCGTCGCGCACCAGCCCGATCAGCCCGCCCTCGGCCGCCTCGGGCGACACGTGGCCGATCGACAGCCCCGAGCTCGCACCCGAGAAGCGGCCGTCGGTGACGAGCGCGCAGGACTTGTCGAGCCCGCGCGCGCGCAGCATCCCGGTGGGCTTGAGCATCTCCTGCATGCCGGGGCCGCCCTGCGGGCCCTCGTAGCGCACGATCACGACGTGGCCGGACTGAACGCGCCCGTCGCGGATGCCCTGCTTGGCGTCGTCCTCGGCCTCGAAGACGATCGCGCTGCCGCGAAAGCGCAGCAGCGACGCGTCGACGCCCGCGGTCTTCACGACGCAGCCCTGCTCGGCGAGGTTGCCGTAGAGCACCGCCAGGCCGCCGTCCTGGCTGTAGGCGTGCGCGGCGTCGCGGATGCAGCCGTTCTCGCGATCCAGGTCGAGCGTGTCCCAGCGGCGCGCCTGCGAGAACGCCTGCGTCGAGTGCGCGCCGCCGGGCGCGGCGCGGTAGAACGTGCGCACGCCCTCGGACGGGGCGCGCCGCACGTCGGCCGCGTCGATCAGCTCGCCGAGCGGGACCCCGCTCACCGTCGGGACGCCGCGGTTCACCAGCCCGAGGCGGTCGAGTTCGCCGAGGATCCCGATCACGCCGCCCGCGCGGTGCACGTCCTCCATGTGCCACAGCGCGCTCGACGGCGAGAGCTTGGCCAGGTGCGGCGTCGAGCGCGAGATCCGGTCGACGTCGGCGATCGTGAAGCCGGCGTCGGCCTCCCACGCGGCGGCGAGCAGGTGCAGCACCGTGTTGGTGGAGCCGCCCATCGCGACGTCCAGGCGCATCGCGTTCTCGAATGCGGCGAACGACGCGATCGAGCGCGGCAGCACGCGCGCGTCGTCGTGCTCGTACCAGCGGCGCAGCAGGTCCACGACGCGCGTGCCGGCCTGCTCGAACAGCATGCGGCGGTCGGCGTGCGTGGCCAACATCGAGCCGTTGCCGGGCAGCGCCATGCCGAGCGCCTCGGTCAGGCAGTTCATCGAGTTCGCGGTGAACATGCCGGCGCACGCGCCGCAGGTCGGGCACGCGTTCTCTTCCAGCGACTGCACCATCTCGGGCGTGACGTCGGGGCTGCCGGCGATGAACGTGGAGACCGCGTCGACCTTGATCGTCTTGCCGCCCCAGTTCACCTTGCCGGCCTCCATCGGGCCGCCGGAGACGAACACGGTCGGGATGTTCAGCCGCAGCGCGGCCATCAGCATCCCGGGCGTGATCTTGTCGCAGTTCGAGATGCACACGAGCGCGTCGGCGCAGTGCGCGTTGACCATGTACTCGACGGAATCCGCGATCAGGTCGCGCGACGGCAGCGAGTACAGCATGCCGTCGTGGCCCATCGCGATGCCGTCGTCGACCGCGATCGTGTTGAACTCGCGCGCGATCGCGCCGGCGGCCGCGACCTTCGACGCGACCAGGTCGCCGAGGTTCTTCAGGTGCACGTGGCCCGGCACGAACTGCGTGTACGAGTTCGCGATCGCGACGATCGGCTTGCCGAGGTCGGCGCCCTTCACGCCGGTGGCGCGCAGCAGCGCGCGCGCGCCGATGTTGGCGCGGCCGGCGAGGGCGGTGGCGGAACGCAGGCGGGGCATGGGAAGGTCTCCGTGGAAATTCGGGTGAAACTGTGGGGAATAGCGATGCCGCGAAGAGCGGGTCATCATTCTAGAGAGATCGCGATCCGATAGTCCCTGCTTCTCGAAACGATTCTTGTGAATCCGATCGACCAGTTCGTCGAGTTGGAAATGATCCCCGGTCTCGCATTCCCAAATGATCTCGACTCGCCAGCCTTCCACTTCGAGCGCAGCCTTCTTTTGCTGATCGCGGCTTCGATTGGCATCGATCTTTTCCGCCCAGTACTCCGGATTCGTCCGAGACTTGACTCGACCATGAGCGCAATCGTGCCCATGCCAAAAGCATCCGTGCACGAAGACGACTGTCTTGGAGTGCGGCAGAACGATATCGGGCGTACCCGGCAACTTTCGGTCATGCAGGCGAAACCGAAGTCCGCTTGCGTGCAGAAAGCGACGCACGGCGATCTCAGGGGCGGTATCCTGACGCCGGACGCTTTTCATCAGCGCGGATCGGCGCGGATCGGTTGTCTTCTTACGAATGGGGGCGCGGGGGGACATGAAGGGCCCGGCAATTCTGGCACGAACGATGAGTGTGCCCACACGCAGGGGCAATGCCGAGCGCGCCTGGCAGTACCACTCTCGCAGCGACACGCATTCGAAGGTTGCCTGTTGGGCCGTTCTGCTCGATCTGCTGATCGAGTGTGACGTATTCAGACGACACGCTCTCGATGGGCTCGTGGGTTTCGGGATCAACCACGTGATGGTCGGTCCGATCAACAAGACGCTCGACCTTGTCGTGACGCGGGTTCGGCGGGCTCGCGGCGATGCGGTTCGGGTGAAATTTTCGGATCTCGTGGAACGATATGGAGTTGTTCTCGACGATGACGAGAGTCGCGAACTTGCGGGCCTGCCCGTACTCGAGGCCGACGCAGGAGCCGACGAGGTCGCCGAGGTCATGATCGCGCTCGAGGCCAAGGCCTGCATGACCGAGCATTCGAAGTCTATGCCGCGACTACACGCCGAGATTCTGGCGACGGGCTACCTCGCCAAGCGTGCTCAGCCGCGCTGCATCACCGTTTCGTATACCTTGGTCAACGCCGCCGAATCGTTCATCACGCCGAGTGGCAGCAGCAGGAGGAATCTTCATGCGCAGCCGGATGACGCGCGGCACGTCATCGAAATGCTGGGCAGGGCGATCCCTCTCGCCAGGGATGTCTCCCCTCTGGGGTACGACGTGATGGGAGCGACCGTCCTGAACTGCGCCAATGACGGCTCGAGGGTGAGCGTGGTCGAAGGGGACCCCGCGCCCGCGAGGTCGAATCATCTTCACTACGAACGAATGATCGTAGGGCTCTGCTCGGAATACAGGGCGCGATTCGGACTGTAACTTGGCAGGCGAGAACCCGACGTCAAGCCGCCAGCAGATCCAATTGTGGCCGATTGACCCGCGGAGGGATCTGGCCTCCCATTCGCAGCAGATGTCGTTCGACGGCTTCGATGAATCCGGGCTCGAAGCGCAGCTTTGCGCGGCGAGTTCGATCGAGGAATCCGCGCGTGGCCTTTGCAGACAATAGTTGAGCGTCCTCGGGGGCGTCGAGGAATGCTGCGACCGCCGGGGGCACCGTGCCGACGGGATCGGTTCCAATACTCACGGAGTAGCGATTTCGACCGTCGTACCGCGCTGCTCGCGGTGCCTTGCCCAGAGGGGGGAATGTCATATCGCGCTGCCTATCGTAGAGCGCCGGATCGACGATCCGCTCTCCGACCCATTGGGCGACGGGCACGCTCACGGCGCTGCCAACCAGGCTCCAGCGCGCCGAACTTCGGGCGACCGATTCCGCGGGCTCGGTCCAACCGGCGTCGAAGCCCTGAAGCCGTTCACCGTCGCGAATGCTCGGCTTCACGATTCGCCCATCCGGAAGCAGCACCGCCGGCTGGGATGGAATGCCGATGGTGCTTCCGTTCTTGAGGGTCGGCACGGAGTCGACCGCCCATCCGAGTCCTCCAAGCCCTTCGGTCCAGTAGAAGCCGTGCGAGCGCCGCCCGATATCGGACCGTGGACGTACGATCGGGTTGTCGTCGCCGAGCAATACCTCGGACGGGTCTAGTTCCTTCGACGCGAAGAGGAAGACTCGCTCCCGGCGTTGAGGAAGGCCGAACGAGTAAGTGTCGACGACGCGGTACGCCCAACGATAACCCCGGCGCTGGAACTCGTCGATGATGGCCCGCAGTGCATTGCCGCCGTTGAGTTGGAGCATGAACGGCACGTTCTCGACGACGACATTCGGGACACGCCGGCGTGACAGGAGCCTGAAGACTTCGCCAATCAGCCCGGATCTCGCTCCATCCAGCCCGGCTGTTCGGCCCGCTTGACTCAAGTCCTGGCAGGGGAAGCCGGCACAGATCAGGTCGATCGAGGCGGGAAGCGATCGCAGACGCGTAATGTCGTCCACGTAGTCGACGCCCGGAAAATGATGTGTGAGAACGGCCCTAGATGCGGGCAAGACGTCGCAAAACAGCTCGGCCTCATGCCCGGCACGACTCATGCCAAGCTCGAAACCGCCGATCCCTGCGAACAATCCAGCGACGCGCATATGTATTTATATCCAGTAATTGGAGTCTAGCGCGAGGACGCTAACTCGCCAAGTCTTGGACGATCATCCGATCGACCGACCCTCGTCTCGCACTCTACATTCAATCCGAATCGACCAGCAGCGACCGGTCGATCGCGCTCACCGACGTCACCCCCGACAGCGCCATCGCGACCAGGATCTCGCGCCGCATCGTCTGCAACATCCGCGTGACGCCTTCCTCGCCCTGCGCGGCGAGCGCCCACACCCACGCGCGCCCGATCAGGCAGCCCTTCGCGCCGAGCGCGAGCGCCTTGACGACGTCCAGGCCGCTGCGCACGCCGCCGTCGAAGATCACGTCGACGCGGTCGCCCACCGCGTCCGCGATCGCGGGCAGCGCGGAGATGGTCGAGGGCACGCTGTCGAGCTGGCGCCCGCCGTGGTTGGACACGATCACCGCGTGCGCGCCGGCGTCCGCCGCCAGGCGCGCGTCGGCCGCCTCCATCACGCCCTTGACGACCAGCGGCCCGCCCCATCGGTCGCGGATCCACTCGACGTCCTTCCACGTGACCGACGGGTCGAAGTTGCCGGCGACGAACTCGACGAATTCGGGCAGCGAGCGCGCGTGCGGCAGCTTCGACGCGATCGAGCCGAACACGAGCGGCCGGCCGCCGAGCGCGACGTCGCGGATCCACGCGAGCCGGCGCGCGCGGTCGAGCGCGACCGCGAGCTTTCCGCCCGCGCCCAGCCCGCCCGCCATCCCGCTCCTCACGTCGCGGTAGCGCGCCCCGGTGTACGCGAGGTCGACGGTGATCAGCAGCGCGCCGCAGCCGGCGGCCTTCGCGCGGTCGATGAGCTCGCCGACGAAGCCGCGGTCGCGCATCACGTAGAGCTGGAACCAGAACGGCTTCGTCGCCGCGCGCGCCACCTCCTCGATCGAGCACAGCCCGACCGTGGACAGCGAGAACGGCACGCCGGCGGCCTCGGCGGCGCGCACCGCCTGCACCTCGCCGCGGCGGCGGAACAGGCCGGCGAGCCCGACCGGCGCGAACGCGACCGGCATCGACCACTGCTGGCCGAGCACGCGCGCCGTCATGTCGACGGCGCTCACGTCGCGCAGCACCTGCTGGCGGATGCGCAGGCGGTCGAGGTCGAGCGCGTTGTCGCGCAGCGTGACCTCCTGGTACGCGCCGCCGTCGATGTAGTCGAAGAGCTGGCGCGGCAGGAACGCGCGCGCCCTCTCTCGGTAGTCGGCGTAGGTGGCGGGGACGAGCGCTCGGGGCATGTCGGGACCTCCGTGGGGTCGGCGTCGGCGGGGTCGATCGGGCCGGGGCCGCGTCCGGCGGCACGGCCTCAGATCACGCGCCCCGGGTTCAGGATCCCCTTGGGGTCCATCGACGTCTTGAGCGTGCGCATCAGCGCGATCTCGGCCTCGCTCCTCGACACCGGCAGCCAGCGCTTCTTCTCGAAACCGATCCCGTGCTCGGCCGAGATCGCGCCGCCCACCGCGTGCAGCGGCGCGTACACCGCGCGCTCGACCGCGGCGCGCGCGTCCGCGGGCAGCCCTTCCGGGCTCACCAGCAGGTGCAGGTTGCCGTCGCCGAGGTGCCCGAAGACGAACAGGCGCACCGCCGGCCACGCCGCGCACAGCTCCGCGCGCACGCGCTCGACGTAGGCGGGCATGTCCGCGATCGGCAGCGAGACGTCGAACGTGTACGGCGGGCCCCAGCGCGCGGTCTGCATCACGTCGTCGCGCAGCGCCCAGATCGCGGCGGCGTCCGCCTGCGACTGCGCGATCGCGGCGTCGGTCACGATGCCCTCCTCGAGTGCGCGCTCCAGCGCCCACTGGAACGGCTGCGGCTCGCTCGGCGCGTCCGCGCCCATCGACTCGAGCAGCACGTAGAACCCCGCGCCGGGCGGCACCGGCGGGCGGCCCTTCGCGGGCGGGTTCGTGACCAGCGCGTAGAACTCCGGCCACATCACCTCGAACGCGGACAGGCTGCCGCCCATCGCGCGGTCCATGTGCTTGAGCAGCGCCGCGACCTGCGCGAAGCCGGGCACCGACACGAAGGCCACGTCCTGGCGCGCCGGCTTCTCGCGCAGGCGCAGCACCATGCGGGTGATGACGCCCAGCGTGCCTTCCGAGCCGATGAACAGGTGCTTGAGGTCGTAGCCGGAATTGTTCTTGATCAGCCGGTTCATCGCCGGGATCACGGTGCCGTCGGCGAGCACCGCCTCGACGCCGAGGATCATCTCGCGCGCCATGCCGAAGCGCAGCACGCGATTGCCGCCGGCGTTCGTCGACGCGTTGCCGCCGACGGTGGCGGTGCCGCGCGCGCCGAGGTCGAGCGGGAACGACAGCCCGTGCGCGTCGGCCGCCTCCTGCACCGACTGCAGCGTCGCGCCGGCGCCCACCACGGCCACGCGCTGCACGGGGTCGATCGACTCGATCGCGCGCATGCGCTCGAGCGAGACCACGACGTCGGCCTCGGAGGTGTCGGTGCCGTGCACCAGCCCGGTCAGCCCGCCGTGCGTCACCACCGGCTGGCCGGCGGCGTGGCAGGCCGACAGGATCGCGGACACTTCGGCGGTGGTCGACGGCCGCAGCAGCAGCGCCGCGCGCGTCGGGCGCCGCAGGCCGGCGTCGTCGCAGCGCTGCGCGAGCGCGTCGCCCTCGACGATCGCCTCGGCGGGCAGCGCGTGGCGCAGCTTCGCGAGCAGGGTCGGGTCGGTCATCGGGGTCTCCGTGCGCCGGTCAAAACCGGCGAGATGTTGTGAATGAAAGAGTCATACGTTGAAGGCTTAGCCAGCTACGGCGGCCCCGAGTCATGCGTGCACGTTCGCGAGGGCGTGGGCGAAGCGTTGACAGGGGTACGCGCGGGCCGGGTATTGAGCCGCGTAATCCATGACCTGGGACTTCGGTCCCGGGGTGATCGGGGTGCCGAGGCCGTGGAGACATGCCGAAGGCCACACCGGTGCAGCCGCATTGGCGAGGCTGCAGCGGACCCCGCGCGGTCACAGACCCCGCGCACGCGCGGAAACATCTCGCACGGGAACCGGGAGATCCCGCGACCTGCTGCGGCGGCTCGGGAGAGCCTTGCCGCAGCGCGCATCGTGAAGCCTTCGGGCGTACGACGATGAGCCAGCGGCGCGGGAAGTCGGATCGCGGCGTAGTACCGAAGAAGCTGCCGAACAAGGCCACGGGGGAAGTTCCTGCGGCGGCGGAGGCGGTGGAGGGAAGGCTGCGAGCCAAGGGAAATGCCTTCGTGGCGCGCATGTCCCGGAGAACCAGCCGGGTCTACGACGTGCAAACGGCGCTCGATGGCATACGACAGACGGCACGAGGCCGTCGCGATGCGAGGTTCGACAACCTGTTGTTCCACATCTACGCCATTGAGCGGCTGCGCGCTGCGTACTACGCCACCCGGCGTGACGCGGCCGCTGGCGTCGATGGTCAAACCTGGCAGGGTTACGGCATGAATCTGGAAGCGAACCTTCTGGACCTGTCGGACCGGCTGGCCCGAGGGGGCTACCGCCCCGAGCCTGTGAAGCGGGCGTACATCGACAAGGCCGACGGGAGTAAGCGCCCCCTGGGCGTGCCCGCGCTGGAGGACAAGATCGTCCAGCGCGCATCGGCCGAAGTCCTTGGTGCGATCTACGAGCAGGACTTCATCGGGTTCAGCTACGGGTTCAGGCCGGGCCGAAGCGCGCACGACGCGCTGGACGCCGTGGCCGTGGGTGTGACGGCGAGGAAGGTGAACTGGATACTCGATGCGGACATCAGCAAGTTCTTCGACACCATCGAACACGACTGGTTGATCAAGTTCATCGAGCATCGCGTGGCCGATGCCCGCGTGATCCGGCTGCTCAAGAAGTGGCTGCACGCGGGTGTGCTGGAAGACAGGCAGGTCACGCGCAGTGAGCTGGGGACGGTGCAGGGCGGGAGCATCAGCCCGCTGCTGGCCAACATCTACCTGCACTACGCGTTTGACCTGTGGGTTGAGCAGTGGCGGCGGCGCCACGCCAAGGGCCAGATGATCATCGTGCGCTATGCCGATGACTGGGTGGCCGGGTTCGAGCACCGCTGGGACGCCGAGCGCTTCAAGCGCGACGTGGCCCAGCGGCTGAAGAACTTCGGGCTGGCGCTGCACGAGAACAAGACGCGGCTGATCGAGTTCGGGCGCTTCGCGCGCGAGAACCGCAGCCGACGCGGACAAGGCAAACCCGAGACCTTCGACTTCCTGGGCTTCACGCACTGCTGCGGCAAGACCAGCAAGGGCAAGTTCATGGTCTTGAGGCTGACCAGTGCCAAACGGCTGCGCGCCAAGCTGCACGCGGTCAAGGACGAATTGCGAAGGCGCATGCACCGACCGATCGCCGAGCAGGGCCAGTACCTGCGTGCGGTCGTCAGCGGGCATAGCCGCTACTTCGCCGTGCCCTGCAACGGGGCGCGGGTGCAGGTCTTCCGCTTCCAGGTCGCCCGGCTGTGGCATCGCACGTTGTGCCGTCGCAGCCAGGCCAAGCACCTGAGTTGGAAGCGCATGCACCGCATCGTCGAACATTGGCTGCCACGTCCCCGCATCTGCCACCCCTACCCGGGCCAACGTCTGATCGTCACGACCCAAGGCAAGAGCCGTGTGCGGTAGCGCCGCACGCACGGATCTGTGAAGGGGGTGATGGGTGACTGTCATTCCTACTTCGACTCGTGGATGCTCCTGCGCGGGCCGGTCTCGGAATGCGCGATTCACGCCGCGACGCCCCACAAGGGTACCGGAGTCGGATTGACGGGTCCGCCCCTCGGTGCCAGTATCAGAACAACGTGCCGATGTTCGACTGCGCCGCCCCCGCCGAGGAGTTTCCGAGATGAAGAACCGGATGTGCGAGATGTTCGGGATCGAAGCGCCGATCTTCGCGTTCTCGCACTGTCGCGACGTCGTCGTCGAGGTCTCGAAGGCGGGCGGCCTGGGCGTGCTCGGCATGGGCCGCATGAGCCCCGAGCGCGTGCGCGAGGAGCTGCGCTGGATCGACGCGCACATCGGCGGCAAGCCCTACGGCATCGACATCCTCAGCCCGACCACGTACGCGGACCCCGGCGAGCAGAAGCTCGAGCTCGACAAGGTCGTGCCGGCCGAGCACCTGGGCTTCGTGCGCAAGATGCTCGACGACGCCGGCGTGCCGCGCCTGCCGCAGTCGGACGAGAAGGAGATCCAGCAGACGCTGCTCAAGGAGAACGCGTTCACGCGCGAAGAGAGCGAGCTGATGGTCGAGATCGCGATGCAGCACCCGATCAGGCTGATCGTCAACGCGCTCGGCTCGCCGCCGCCGGGGCTGGTGGAGCGCGCGCACGCGCGCGGCATCAAGGTCGCCGCGATGGCCGGCAGCGAGAAGCACGCGCTGCGCCACAAGGCCGCCGGCTGCGACTTCGTCATCGCCGTCGGCCACGAGGCGGGCGGGCACACCGGCAAGACGACGTCGATGGTGCTGTGGCCGCGCGTGGTCGACGCGGTCGCGCCGATGCCGGTGCTCGGCGCCGGCGGCGTCGGGCGCGGGCGCCAGCTCGCCGCGGCGCTCGCGCTCGGCTGCGAGGGCGTGTGGTGCGGCTCGATCTGGCTCACGACGAAGCAGAGCGAGGTGCAGCCCGAGATCCGCAAGAAGATCATCGCCGCCGGACCCGACGACTCCATCCACACGCCCACCGTCACCGGCAAGCCCTGCCGCACGCTGCGCAACCGCTTCTCCGAGGCCTGGGACGCGCCGGGCGCGCCGAAGGTGCTGCCGGCGCCGCTGCAGATGCTGCTGTGGTGGGGCGAGGGGCGCACGCGCGTGGAGCGCGTCAATGCGAAGGACTTCCTCACCTACCCGATCGGCCAGCTCGTCGGCGACATGAACGAGGAGACGTCGGTGCGCCAGGTGGTGCAGGGCATGCTCGAGGAGCTGGCCGAGACCCGGGAGCGGCTCGAGCGCGTGTGGGAGTGACGGGCGCAGTGCGGGCGGGCGGCCGCTGCGTGCGGTGATCGTCCGGTGATCGTGCGGCGGGGCGACCCCGCGGGAGGACTTCGATGCTGAAGCGATGGATCGCGGGCGCGATGCTCGCCGCGACGTGCACCTCGGCCTGCGCGCAGGCGGTCGCGTATCCGACGAAGCCGGTCACGATCATCGTGCCGTACGCCACGGGCAGCGGCTCCGACATCCAGGCGCGCCTGTTCGGCCAGCACCTGTCGACGGCGCTCTCGGTGCCGGTGGTGGTCGAGAACCGGCCCGGCGCCAACGGCGCGGTCGGGCTGCAGGCGCTGAAGGCCGCGCCGGCCGACGGCCACACGCTCGCGCTCGGCGGCGGCTCGGTGATGGTGATCAACCCGCTGCTCACGAAGAACCTCGGCTACGATCCCAAGGACTTCGTCTGCGTGTCCGGCGTCGCGAAGTCCGGCGTCGGTTTCGTGGTCGGCGCGGCGTCGCCGCACCGCACCCTCGACGACGCGATCGCCGCGGCCGCGCGCGACCGGCGCGCGCTGCCCGTGGGCACCTACGCGGCGCTCTACGAGCTCGCGGCGGCGTGGCTCGGCGCGCTGTCGGGCACGAAGGTCGAGAACGTCTCGTACAAGGGGGCCGCGCAGGTCGCCAACGACCTGATGGGCGGCCACCTCGAGCTCGGCTTCATCGACATGAGCGGCGTGCAGCCGCTGCTGAAGTCCGGGCGCCTGCGGGTGGTCGCGCTGTCTTCCGAGCAGCGCAATCCGATGTACCCCGGCGTGCCGGTGGTGAAGGAGAAGTATCCCGAATTCGTCGCGAACACCTGGACGGCGCTGCTGATCCGCGCCGACACGCCGGCGCCGGTGGCCGCGAAGCTCTCGGCCGCGATCCAGGGGCTGTTCGCGCTGCCGGAGATCCGCGAGTACTACGAGAAGACCGGCTTCGAGCCGCTGAAGCTCGACGCCGAGCAGATGCGCGCGTTCCAGCAGCAGGAGGCGGTGCGCGCGAAGGCGATGGCCGACGCGGCGCGCATCGAGCCGAAGTGAAGACGAGGCGCGCGCGTCCGGCGCGCGCGTGACGCGGACGTGGGCCGCGCCCCGACGGGCCGGGCGGCGACACGACGGGAGGCGGACCGATGGCGAGTCAACGGATGGGCGACGTGGTCGTCGAGTGCGACGGCCCGGTCATGGTGATCACGATCGACCGGCCGCAGCAGATGAACGCGCTGTCCGCGGGCGTGCGCCAGGGCCTGTTCGACGCGTTCGCCGCGTTCGAGTCGGACGCCGGCGCGAAGGTCGCGATCCTCACCGGCTCGGGCCAGCGCGCGTTCTGCGCCGGCATGGACCTGAAGGAGATGTCGGCGAGCGCGATGGGCGTGCCGCCGAAGGGCCTGGTCCCGGTGCTCGGGCAGAACTGCGCGTCGAGCAAGCCGGTGATCGCCGCGGTCAACGGCGTCGCGTTCGCGGGCGGCTTCCTGCTCGCGCAGATGTGCGACCTGTGCGTGGCCGCCGAGCACGCCAGCTTCGGCATCACCGAGGCGAAGGTCGGCCGCGGCATGCCGTGGGCGGCGCCGCTCGCGTCGATGGTGCAGCAGCGCGCGGTGATGGAGCTGCTGCTCACCGGCGAGCCGATCGGCGCGCAGCGCGCGTACGAGATCGGCTTCGTCAATCGCGTGGTGCCGTCGGCCGAGCTGATGCCGGCGGCGCTCGCGATGGCGAACGCGATCGCGCGCAACGCGCCGCTCACGGTGCGCGCGGCGCGCGAGATGGTCCACCTGGCCGCCGAGATGGGCGCGAGCGCCGCGCGCCGCGCGGCCGACGCGCTGTTCGAGCCGGTCTACCTGAGCGAAGACGCGCAGGAGGGGCCGCTCGCGTTCAGGGAGAAGCGCGCCCCGAGGTGGCAGGGGAGGTGACGGCGCCGCGCCTCCGGCCGGTTCACGCCACCTGTCGCGCCGACTCGGCTGCCGGGGAGCGCAATTTCGCGAGCAGCTGCTCGCGCTCCTTCGCGACCCCCGTCGCGCTCTCCGCGCGCACGTGCCCGAACCCGCGCACCTTCTCGGGCAGCGACGCGACGCGCACCGCGAGCGCCTGCGCGTCCGCCGACAGCACGCCGAGCAGCGTCTCGACGTCGGCCTCGTACTGCGCGAGTAGCGCGCGGTCGAGCGCGCGCTCCGGATTGCCGCGGAACGGGTCGAGCGCGCTCCCGCGCAGGACGCGCGCCTTCGCGAGCAGCCGCAGCGCGCGCAGCATCCACGGGCCGACCTCGCGCTTGATCGGCTTGCCGGTGGCCGCGTCGGTGCGCGCGAACGGCCACGCGCCGATGTGGAAGTGCAGGCGGAAGTCGCCCTCGAAAGTGCGCTCGAGCGCCTGCCGGAACGCGTCGCTCGCGTGCAGCCGCGCGACCTCGTATTCGTCCTTCGGCGCGAGCAGCTTCGCGTAGTAGCGCGCCACCGCCTTCGGGAACGCGTCGTCGAGCCCGGCCTTCGCCGCCGCCGACTTCGCGCGCTCGACGAGCGCGCTGTAGCGTGCCGCGAGCGCGGCGTCCTGGTACGCGGTCAGGTGCTCGACGCGGCGCGCGACGATCGCGTCGAGCGACTCGGCCGCGCGCGGCGCGAACGCGATCACCTGCGCGGTGCCGGCCGCCTCCTGCGCGCTGCGCTCCACGCCCGCGGGGTCGAGCGCGGCGCGGCGCCCCCACGCGAACGCCTGCCGGTTCATCTCGACCGCGACGCCGTTGAGCTCGATCGCGCGCTCGATCGACGCCAGCGCGAGCGGCACCTGACCGAGCTGCCACGCGGCGCCGAGCATGAACATGTTGGCGGCGATCGCGTCGCCCATCAGCGCGGTCGCCAGCCGCTGCCCCTCGATCAGCAGGCCGCGCTCGCCGAGCGCGCCCTTCACGCGCGCGACCAGCGCGCCCGCGTCGAGCTGCCAGTCGGGGTTGCGCGCGAAGTCGCCGGTCGGGACGAGGTCGGTGCAGACGACGCCCGCGCTGCGCCCGGGCGCGAGCTTGGACATCGACTCGTCGCCCGCGGCGACGATCAGGTCGCAGCCGATCAGCGTGTCCGCCTCGCGCGCGGCGATGCGCGTCGCGTGCAGGTCGGACGCGCGGCGCGCGAGCTTCACGTGCGAGAGCACCGCGCCGTACTTCTGCGCCAGCCCGGTCACGTCGAGGTTCGAGCTGTACCAGCCTTCCAGGTGCGCCGCGATCGCGAGCGTCTGGCCGATCGTGACGACGCCGGTGCCGCCGATGCCGCCGATCAGCACCGAGAACGTGCCCTGCGGGCGCGGCAGCACCGGGTCGGGCAGCGCGCCGGTCTGGCTCGCGGCGACCGCGGCGCGCCGCTGCGCGGCGTCGGGCTCGGCGCGCGCCTTGCGCAGCCGCCCGCCGTGCACGGTGACGAAGCTCGGGCAGAAGCCCTCGACGCAGGAGAAGTCCTTGTTGCACGTCGACTGGTTGATGCGCCGCTTGCGCCCGAACTCGGTCTCGAGCGGCTCGATCGACATGCAGTTCGAGACCTTTCCGCAGTCGCCGCAGCCCTCGCAGACCTCGGCGTTGATGAACGTGCGCTTGTCCGGGTCGGCCCACTTGCCGCGCTTGCGCAGCCGCCGGCGCTCGGTCGCGCACGGCTGCTCGTACAGGATCACGGAGACGTCGGGATACTCGCGGAACTCGCGCTGCACCGCTTCGAGCTCGCCGCGCGGGCGCACCGCGACGCCGGCCGGCAGCGGCACGCCCTGGTACTTGGACGGGTCGTCGGTGACCAGCGCCATCCTGCCGACGCCCTCGGCGGCGAGCTCGTGCAGGATCGCCGGCGCCGACAGCGCGCCCTCGACCGGCTGGCCGCCGGTCATCGACACGAAGCCGTTGTACAGCAGCTTGTACGTGATCGGCACGTGCGCGGCCACCGCCTGGCGGATCGCGAGGAAGCCCGAGTGCGTGTAGGTGCCGTCGCCGAGGTTCGCGAACACGTGCTTCTCGGCGGTGAACGGCTGCTGCCCGAGCCACATGACGCCCTCGGCGCCCATGTGCGAGATCGTCGTCGTCTGCATCGGGTTGATCAGCAGCGCCATGCCGTGGCAGCCGATGCCCGCGAGCGCGCGGCTGCCGTCGGGCACCTTCGTCGAGCGGTTGTGCGGGCAGCCCGAGCAGAAGCCCGGAAGGCGCATCGGCGAGGTCGGCGCGAGCGGCGCCGCGGGCAGCTCGAACGGCTCGAGCCCGCAACCCGGGTTCGCGCGCGCGAGCACGTCGACGAGCACCTTCGCGACCAGCGTCGGGTGCGTCTCGCCTGCGTTCGGGAACACCGCCGGCCCGCGCCGCGCGTCGAACGCGTACGCGCCCGCGAACTTGCCGACGATCGCCGGCGCGTGCGCGCCGCCGTACAGGATCGCGCGCACCTGGTCCTCCAGGACCGGGCGCTTCTCCTCGACGACGACGATCGTGTCGAGCCCGGCCGCGAACTCGCGCACGATCTCGGGGTCGAGCGGCCAGGTCATGCCGACCTTGAGCATGCGCACGCCGAGCTCGGCGCAGCGCGCGTCGGTCAGCCCGAGCGAGGCCATCGCCTGCAGCGTGTCCTGCCAGGCCTTGCCCGCGGACACGACGCCGACGCGCGCGCCCGGCGGGTTGACCGTGACGCGGTTCAGCGCGTTGGCGCGCGCGTACGCGAGCGCCGCGTAGAGCTTGTGGTGGTACAGGCGGTCTTCCATCGTCGCGCCCATCTCGAACGCGCGGATGTGCAGGCCGCCGGGCGGCGGCTCGTAGTCGGCGGGGATCGTCACTTGCGGCGCGTCGGGCGCGACCCACACCGAGCCGCCGCCCTCGACGACGTCGGTGACGACCTTCATCCCGACCCAGCACCCCGAGAAGCGCGACAGCGCGAAGCCGTGCAGGCCGTAGTCGAGCAGCTCCTGCGTGTTCGACGGGTACAGCACCGGCATGCCGACCGAGATGAACATCTGGTCCGAGAAGTTCGCGACCGTCGACGACTTGATGCCGTGGTCGTCGCCGGCGATCGCGATCACGCCGCCCGCGGGCGACGTGCCCGCCATGTTCGCGTGCCGCAGCGCGTCGCCGGAGCGGTCGACGCCGGGCCCCTTGCCGTACCAGATGCCGAACACGCCCTGGACCTTCGCGCCGGGGAAGCTGCCCACGTACTGCGAGCCCTGGATCGCGGTCGCGGCGAGGTCCTCGTTCAGGCCGGAGCGGAAGACGACGTTGCGCTCGGCGAGCAGCTTGCCCGCCGCCCACAACTCCATGTCGTAGCGGCCCAGCGGCGAGCCGCGGTAGCCGGAGATGTAGCCGCCGGTGTCGAGCCCGGCGGCCGCGTCGCGCGCGCGCTGCTGCAGCGGCAGGCGCACGAGCGCCTGGGTGCCGGTCATGTACAGCCAGCCGCGCTCGACCGTGTAGCGGTCCTCGAGCGTCATCGACAGCCGGTTGTCGGTCGCCGGTGCGTTCATCTTCGTGTCTCCTCGCGGGGCGTCGTCGCGCCGTGTCGCGCCATGGTGCGAGCCTGCGGGCGAAATGTAAAATCGAACGCCCTTCGCGCCGGTCCTCGCATTGAACCCGACCACCCGAAAGCGCATCACCCGGGGCGTCGCGGCGGCGCTCGCCGTCCTCGTCGCCGGGGTCGTCGCCGTGGTCGTCGCGGTCGCGACCGCCGGCGTGCGCCTGGACGCGGCGTTCCTGCGCGAGCGGCTCGCGGCCGAGCTCGCACGGGCCAGCGGCCGGCACGTCGCCATCGACGGGCCCGTGGTGCTCGAGGTGTCGGCGCGGCCGTCGCTGTCGGTGCGCGGGCTGCGCGTCGACGACCCGCCGGGGTTCGGGGCCGGCGCGACGCTCGCCGTCGGCGAGGTCCGGTTCTCGATCGACGCGTGGGCGTGGCTGCGCGAGCACCGGCTGCACCTGCGCGAGGCCCGGGCGAGCGGCGCGCGGCTGCGGCTCGTGCAGCGTGCCGACGGCCGTGTGAACTGGGCCTTCGACGCGGCCGCCGGGGCGCCGGCCGACGCCGCTGCGCCGGCGCGCGCGGCCGATTCGCCATCGCCGCCGGCCGGCGCGCGCCCGGCGCAGGACGCCGCCGCCGCGCCTTCGCCGTCGCTCGCGATCGATCGGCTCGAACTGCGCGACGTCGAGATCGAGGTCTCGCGCGCCGACGGCCCGGTCCACGTGCTCGCGCTCGCGTCGCTGGACGCGCAGGCGCCGTCCGGCGGGCCCGCCCGCCTGAGCGCGCGCGGCGCGATCGACCGGCGCGTGCCGTTCGAGCTCTCCGCGACCGCGGGCGCGATCTCCGCGCTGCTCGCGCCGCCCGGCGGCGGCGCGCGGGCGTGGCCGCTCGAGCTCACCGTCGGCGTCCTCGGCACCACGCTGCGGGCCGAAGGCACGCTCGAGCGCGGGGCCGCGGGCCCGAGCGGACGCCTCGCGTTCGGCCTGGGAACGCCCGACCTCGAAGAGCTCGAGCGCGCGCTCGGCGTCGAGCTGCCGAAGGTCGGCGCGGCCGCGCTCGCCGGCACGATCTCGTTCGCGCCGGGGACGGTCGAGCTCGCGTCGCTGGTCGGGTCGATGGGCCGCACGTCGCTCGCGGGCGACCTGCGCGTGGACCTCGGCGGCGCGCGCCCGCGCGTGAGCGGCCGTCTCACGCTGCCGGCGCTGGACATGGGCCCGTTCCTCGAGATCGACGCCTCGCAGCGCGCGCCGCGGGCGCGCACGCTCGCCCAGTGGTACCGCGAGACCGCGCAGGCGAAGCTGCGGCTCGCGGCGCTGGCCGCGTTCGACGCCGACCTCGAGCTGCACGTCGAGCGCTGGCTGAGCCTGCCCGGCGACGTCGGCGACGCGCGCCTGGGCGTGCGCCTCGACGCCGGGCGGCTCGAGGCGCCGCTGGCGGTCGACGTCGCCGGCGTGCACCTGACCGGCGACCTGCGCGCCGACGCGTCCGCGCCGACGCCTTCGTTCGAGCTCGGCACTCGGCGCGCGCGACAGCCCGCTCGGCGGGCTCGCCGAGCTGCTGCTCGGGGTCCGCGGGCTGCAGGGAGCGCTCGGCGGGTTCGCGCTGCGCGCGACCGGGCAGGGCGAGCGCGTCGGCGACCTGCTGAAGTCCCTCGACGTGCGCATGGTCGTGACGCGCGGCGGCCTGACCTACGGCAATGCGGGGGCGGACGGCGCGGCGCCGGCGGGCGGCTCTCCGGTCGCGTTCGGCCTGGACGTCTTCGAGCTGACCATCCCCGCGGGCGGCGCGCTGTCGGTGCGCGCCGCCGGCTCGCTGCTCGAGCAGCCGCTCACCGCGAGCGTGAGCGGCGCGACGCTGCAGGCGCTGATGCACGGGCCGGCGCCGATCGTCGCGCACGCCGCGTCGCGCAGCGTGCGTGCGCGCGTCGAGGGCACCGTCGCCGAGCCCGGGCCGGGGCGCGGTTCCGAGCTCTCGATCTCGCTGTCGGCGGACCGCGCGTCGGACGTCGCGTCGTGGCTGAAGCTGCGCGGCGGCGCGAACCTCCCGCTCGCGTTCGAAGGCCGCGCGAGCTGGCACGCGAACGCGTGGACCCTGGACGCGGGCCGGATCCGCGTCGGGCGCAACGCGATGTCCGCGCACCTCGAGCGCGGGCCCGCCGACGCGGCTCGCCCCGGCGGGCGGGCGCTGATGCGGCTGTCGCTGTCGGCCGAGTCGATCGACCTCGACGAACTCGACGCGCTGCTGCCGCGCGGCGGTGCGCCCGAGGGCCGGCCGCTGCTCGAGCTCCCGATCCTGCCCGAAGGACTCGACCTGTCCGACACCGACGTGCACGTCGACGTGCGCCGCGTCGTCGGCAGCCAGCTCGACGCCGCCGACCTGCGCTTCGACGCCAGGATGCGCGACGGCCGGATGCTCGCGTCGCCGTTCTCGGCGGTGCTGCTGGGCGTGCCGTTCGGCGGCGCCGTCGCACTCGACCTGCGCGCCGCACCGTCCGCCGAGCTGTGGCTGTCGGCCGACGACGCCGACGTCGGGCAGGCATTGCGGCGGCTGAAGCTCGCCGAGAACGTCGACGCGACCGTGGGCCGGCTCGTCGTCCACGCGCAGGCGCGCGGCGCGCGCCTGGGCGACCTGCTCGCGCGAGCCGACGTGCTCGCGGAGCTCACGGGCGGCCGGCTCGTCGTCCGCGACCGCAACACCGACGCGCAGGCGCGCGTCGCGATCGAGCGCGGGCAGGCGCGCGCGGACGCCGGCGCGCCGCTTTCGGCACGCCTCGAGGGCCGGCTCGACGACGAGCCGCTGACGCTCGAGCTGAAGACCGGGACGCTCGTCGAGCTCGCGCGGCCGGATCGGCGCGTCGAGTTCGACGTCGACGCTCGGCTCGCGCAGGCGCACGCGCGCCTGGTCGGCAGCCTCGCACGGCCGATGTCGGACCGCGAGCTCGAGTTCGCGCTCGACGTCGGCGGCGAGCGGCTCGACGCGTTGAGCCGCGTCGCGCGCGTCGCGCTCCCCCCCTGGGGGCCGTACTCGCTGATCGGGAGGCTGCGCATCGGGCGCGGCGGCTACGAGGTGTCGAACCTGCGGCTGCGCGTCGGCGCGAGCGTGCTGCGCGGCGGCGGCCGGCTCGACACCACGCAGCGCCCGCCGCGCGTCGACGTCACGCTCGAGGCGCCGGACGTGCAGCTCGACGACTTCGCGCTGCGCGGGTGGTGGCCGTTCGAGCGCGCGGACGCCGACGAGCACGACGCGGCGCTCGACGTCGCGGCGCTGCGCGAGCGCGCCGCGCGCGCGAGCGGCCGCGCCGAGCAGCTGCTGTCGCGCGAGGTGCTCGCGCGACAGGACGCGACCGTCGTCGTGCAGGTCGGGCGGGTCCGCTCCGGCACGGACGTGCTCGGGCGCGGCTGGTTCGTCGCGCGCGTCGACGGCGGCCGGGCCGACATCGGCCCGGTGCAGGTCGACGTTCCCGGCGGGCGCGCGTCGCTGTGGCTCGGCTACGCGCCCGGCGCGCGCGACGTCGACACCTACCTTCGGATCCAGGCCGAGCGCTTCGACTACGGCGTGCTCGCGCGCCGGATCGCTCCGGGCAGCGACCTCGCCGGCAGCTTCGACCTCGACGTCGACCTGAAGTCGCGCGCGCCGTCGCTCGCGCGCGTGATGGCGACCGGCAACGGCAGCGTCGACTTCAGCGTGCGGCCGGTGAACCTGCGCGCGGGCGTGTTCGACCTGTGGGCGGCGAACCTGTTCGTCGCGCTCGCGACGCGCGTGGATCCCTCCAGCGCGTCGGCGGTCAACTGCGGGATCGGCCGCTTCACGCTCGCCGACGGCGTCCTGACGAGCCGCCAGATCCTGCTCGACACCACGCGCGTGCGCGTGCTCGGCGAGGGCCGCGCGGACTTTCGCGACGAGTCGCTCGCGATGACGTTCGCGCCGCACCCGAAGCGCGCGCAGTTCTTCAGCCTGGCGACGCCGGTCACCGTCGGCGGCAGCTTCGAGGCGCCGTCGATCGGCGTGAGCGCCGGCGACGTGCTCGCCACGATCGCGCGGCTCGCGACCTCGCTGGTGTGGGTGCCGTTGCAGTCGCTCGTCGGGCGCGAGGTTCCGGCCGACGGCGCGGACGTCTGCGCCCGCGCCGCGCCCGCGCGCTGATCGCGCGCGCCGGGGGTCAGCCCTTGCGCAGGCCGACTTCGTCCATCGCCTCCAGCGTGCCCCAGATCCCGGCCGGGAGGTTGGCGATCTTGCGCTGGTATGCGCCGTGGAAGCGCGTCTCGTGCAGGAAGACCACCGGGCAGTCGTCGACGACGATGCGCTGGAACTCGCGGTACAGCTGCTTGCGCCTGGCGGCGTCGCGCTCGCGCCCCGCCTGCGCGAGCAGCTCGTCGACCTTCGGGCTCGAGTACGCCTGCGTGTTCGACCACGGCACGCCCTCGCGGATGTTCGAGCTCAGGTAGGTGCGGTGCACGCCGATCACCGGGTCGCCCCAGTTCCACGCCGAGTCGACCGACAGGTCGTAGTTGAACGTGGACGTGCGCCGCGCCCACGTCGGGAAGTCGGGCGACGCGCGCACGGTCAGCTCGATGCCGACCTTCGCGAGCGCGGGCTTCAGGTATTCGGCGATCACCTTCGCGTCGGACACGCCCGGCAGGTAGTCGACGGTGAGCGCGAGCCGCGTCCCGCTCGCGTTCGGCTTCACGCCGGCCGCGTCGAGCAGCCGCGCCGCCTTCGCGAGGTCGAGCGGGTACTTCTCGACCTCGGCGGAGTAGAACGGGCTGTCGATCGAGATCGGGCCGGTCGCGCGCGGGTGCACGCCGCCGAGCAGCGTCTTGAGCAGGAAGTCCTTGTCGATCGCGTACGCGATCGCCTGGCGCACGCGCTTGTCCGAGAGCTGCGGGTGGCGCAGGTTCATCGCCAGCCAGTTCAGCGGGCCGATCGCGGGCGCGCCGGCACTGATCAGCTGGATGCCCGGGATCTTGCGCGCGCGCTCGATCTCGCGCGCGTCGACCAGGCCCGTGTGCGCGTCGATCTCGCCGCGCTCGAGCGCGAGCAGCATGCTCGCGGGATCGCGAAAGTAGCGCACGACGATGCGATCGAGCAGCGGCCGGTCCTTGACGAAGTAGCCGTCGAAGCGCTCGAGGATCAGGTGCTCGCCGGGCTTGAACTCGACGAGCCTGAAGGGGCCGGAGCCGACCGGGTTCGCATTGCGCGGGTGCGTCGCGATCGGCTGCCCGTCGCCGAAGACGTGCTTCGGCAGGATCGGCAGCAGCGCCGAGCTCATCGCGAGCAGCAGCGCCGGGTGCGGCTCGGCCAGGCGGATCACCGCGGTGTGCGCGTCGGGCAGCGTCACGCCGTTGACCGGCGCGAACATCGTCTTGAACGGGTGGTGGTCGCGCACGGTCTCGACCGAGAACTGCACGTCGGCCGACGTCACCGGGCGGCCGTCGTGGAACTTCGCGTCCTTGCGCAGGAACAGCGTGACGCTGCGCGCGTCGTCCGACAGGATCCAGCGCTCGGCGAGGTACGGCCGCGGCTGCCACTTCCCGTCGAACTTCAGCGGCGTCGCGAACAGCTGCGCGCCCGGCATCATCGCCGCCGCGCCCGACTGGATCGCGGGGTTCAGGCTGCGCGGCGTCTGCGGGTAGCCGATCACCAGCGTGCCGCCGCGTGCCGCCTGCGCCGCCGCGTCGAGCGGCAATCCGAGGATCGACGACGCGCCGCCCAGCGCGGCCGCGTGCAGGACGTCCCTGCGGGTCCAGTGGTTCATGTTCGCTCCCTTGTCGAGTTCGTCACACCTTCGTCGCCGCGCGCCGACGACAGCGTATCCGGTTCCGTCAGCGGCCGGCGGCTTCCTCGGCGCGGGTGCCCCCGGGCAATGCGTTCCCGGGCTCGCGCGCGCAGGCCGCGCAGCCCCGCACCAGGGCCTCGAGCGACGCGCGCTCGAGGCGTCCGCGCGGGCCGATGCACACGAGCCGCCCGCGGGCCGGGTCGCGGTGCGCGGACGCGCGTGCGCGCCAGTGCGCGCCGACGACCTGCACCTCGGTCGGGGTGCCGTCGAGATCGCGCACCAGCGCCTTCGCGCGCACCAGGCCGAGCGCCGGCTCGGCGAGCGCCGCGGCGAGGCGCCGTGCATCGACCGGGTGCGCGAATTCGAGGCTCTCGCTGTCGAACACGGCGCGCGCGCCGGGCGCGGGCGGGCGCAGCGTCGGGCGCGAATCGTCCGACACGTCCCCCGCTCCGTGCGCGCCTCCCGCGAGCGGCGTGCCGAGCGCGACCTCCAGCGCGACCTGGCCGTGCTCGGACTCGATCACGCGCGCGCGCGGCGCGGCCCGCCCGAGCCACGCGTGCAGCGCGCGGCGTGCGTCGTCGCCGACCAGGTCGACCTTGTTGAGCACCAGCAGGTCGGCCTCGTCGAGCTGGCGGCGCACGGTGTCGCCGACGTAGCGGTCGTCGGCGCGCGCGCGCACGCCGTCGGCGTCGACCACGACGAGCACCGCCTGGCGCTCGAGCCCGCCGACCAGCGTCAGCGTGCGCGCGACCGCGCCCGGCAGCGCGACGCCGCTGGTCTCGATCAGCACGTGGTCGGGGCGCGGGGCGCGGCGCGCGAGCGCGATCAGCGCGCCGACCAGGTCGCTGCCGAACGCGCAGCACACGCAGCCGCCGGCCAGCGCGATCACGTCGCCGTCGGCCGACTCGATCAGGTCGGCGTCGATCGGCAGGTCGCCGAAGTCGTTGACCAGCACCGCGATGCGCAGGCCGTTCGCGTGCCGCAGCAGGTGGTTGACCAGCGTCGTCTTGCCCGCGCCCAGGTACCCGCCGACGATCGTGACCGGCAGCACGGGCGCGGGCGCGGCGCGCGCGCCGTCGGGCGCGGCCGGCGCGGCGCGCGATTCGTCGACGGGCGGCATCGGCGTCCCCCCGGGCCGGCGCTAGCGGCGCGCCGCCTCGAAGACGCGTCCGCCCTGCACGACGCCCCACACCGGGACGTCCTTGAGCGCCTCGGGCGCGGCCGCGAGCGGGTCGGCGTCGAGCACCGCGAAGTCGGCGCGCTTGCCGGTCTCGATCGAGCCGATCTCGCCGTCGAGTTTCAGCGTGCGCGCGGCACCCAGCGTGATCGCCGCGAGCGCGTCGGGCACGCCGATGCGCTCGTGCGTGCCCAGCACCCGCCCCGACGAGGTGACGCGGTTCACCGCGCACCACGCCGAGAACAGCGGCGCGAGCGGCGTGATCGGGGCGTCGGAGTGGACCGAGAACGGCACGCCGGCGGCGAGCGCGGTCGCGCAGGCGTTCATGCGCGTCGCGCGCTCCGGGCCGACCGTGGTCTCGTAGTGCGCGTCGCCCCAGTACCAGTGGTGGTTCGAGAACAGGTTCGCGCACATCCCGAGCGCCGCCATGCGGCGGAACTGCGCGGCGTCGGCGAGCTGGCAGTGCTGCAGCGTGAAGCGGTGGTCGCGCGCCGGGTGCGCGGCGAGCGCTTCTTCGACGCAGTCGAGCACGAGCTCGGTCGCCTCGTCGCCGTTGGTGTGCGTGTGCACGAGCACCCCGCGCGCGAGCGCGAGCCGGTACATCGCGCGCAGCTGCTCGGGCGCGGTGTACCACAGGCCGTTGGGCGCGCCGTTGTAGTAGCCGGGCCAGCGCAGGCGTGCCGAGAAGCCCTGGATCGAGCCGTCGGCGACGATCTTCACTCGCCCCAGGCGCAGCCGCTCGGTGGACAGCGCGCGCAGCTCCAGCGCGCGCTCGATCGCCTGCTCGGGCGTCTGGCCGAGGAAGCGCAAGAGCGGCACCACGCGCAGCGGGAACGCGTCCTCGCCGGTGACCGCGAGCATCATCGTCACCGCGTCGGGCGGCAGCGGGCTCGCGAGGTCGGTCGCGGTGGTCACGCCGGCGCGCACGCACAGCTTCGCGAACGCGCGCAGCCCGGCCTCGTCGCCGGCGAGCACCGCGCGGTCGAGGCCGACGTCGAGGAACACCGGCGTCATCGCCTCCGGCCCCTTGAGCTCGCCCGTCGGCAGCCCGTCTTCGCCGAGCGGGATCGCCGGGTGGTCGATGCCGGCGCGCAGCCAGCCGGCGCGCTCGAGCGCGCGCGTGTTCGCGTTCAGGATGTGGCCGCTCGCGTGCATCACCGCGACCGGGCGCGTGGTCGACACCGCGTCGAGGTCGTGGCGGTTGCAGCGCCGCCCGCCCGCGAAGTGGATCGGGTCGAGGCCCCAGCCGACGACCGGCGCGCCGGGGTCGTCGAGGCGGCGCTCGGCGTCGCGCAGGCGGTCGACGACGTCGGCGATCGAGGCGGCGCCCGGCCAGCGCCGGCCGTCGGGGTCGGTGCGGTCGTGGAAGCCCGTGTACACGTAGCGCCACAGCGCGCCTTCCATGACGTGGCTGTGCCCTTCGACCAGTCCGGGCATCAGCACCTTGTCGGCGAAGCGCGCGTCGAGCGCGTGCGGCCCCCAGCCCGTCAGCTCGGCGAGGCTGCCCGCGCCGAGCACGCGCCCGTCGCGCACCGCGACGTGCGTGGCGTCGGGCCGCGACGGGTTCATCGTGATGACCCGCCGGGCCGGGTAGATCGTCGTGGTCACGTGGCGCTCCCGCTTCGTCAGTCGGCCGTGAAGCCGGTCGCCTTGATCGGCTTCTCCCAGCGCGCGTAGTCGGCGCGGTGCGCGGCGGCGAGCTGCTCGGGCGTCGAGCCCACGGGCTCCAGGCCGAGCCTGCTCAGCTTGTCGAGCACCGCGGGGTCCTTGAGCGCCGCGTTCGCCGCCTGGTTCAGGCGCCGCACGAGGTCGGGGGCCATGCCCGCGGGGCCGTAGACCGCGAACCAGCCGGTCGCTTCCATGTCGACGCCCTGCTCCTTGAGCGTGGGCACGTCGGGCATCTGCGGCGAGCGCTTCGGGCCGGTGACGGCGACGACCTTGACCTTGCCGGCCCGGTACATCTCCATCGTCTCGACCAGGGTGTCGATCGTGTAGCCGATGTGCCCGCCCATCAGCGCCTGCACCGCGGGCGCGCCGCCCTGGAACGGCACGTGCGTGAGCGGGATCTTCGCGGCGTCGGCGAGCATCACGCCCAGGAAGTGCGGCAGCGTGCCGTTGCCCGACGAGCCGAAGGTCGCGCTCGCGGGGTCGGACTTCGCCCGGGCCGCCATCTCGGCGATCGACTTCACGTTCGAACCGGGACCCGACACGATGTCGAACTGGAACGCGCAGACCTGCGAGACCGGCGTGAAGTCCTTGAACGGGTCGTAGCCGAGCTTGCGGAACACGTGCGGCAGCACCACCATCGGGCCGCTGGGCAGCACCGCGAGCGTCAGGCCGTCGGGCGGGGCGTTCTTCACCGCCTCCAGCGCGATGCGGCCCGCGGCGCCGGGCCGGTTCTCGACGAGCACCGGCTGGTTCAGCTCGACCCGCATGCGCTCGGCGAGCAGCCGCGCGACGATGTCCGCCGAGCCCCCGGGCGCGAAGCCCACCATCAGCTTCAGCGGCGGCTTGTCCTGCGCGCGCACGCTGCCGGCGGGCAGCGCGAGCGACGCGGCGACCGCACCCAGCGCGCCGGCGACCCGGCGACGGTTCGATTCCATCGTGCGTTCCTCTCCTGGTTCGCGGACGCGCCGGCCCGGCGCGCGCGCCGTGCGGGGGCGGCGCGTCCGCGTCGCCGTCGCCCCGCGGGCAGTATAGGGAATCGCCGCGCGGGGACTACGCCGGCCCGCGCGGCCGCACGCGAATCCGGAACCCGTCCGGCTTGAGCGACAGTGTCTCGCGCACCGCGAGGCGGTAGCCGTGCGGATCGTCGAACTCGAACGCCTGCAGCAGCATCGCGAGCGCGATCTTCGCCTCCATCACCGCGAACTGCCGGCCGATGCACGAGCGCTGGCCGTTGCCGAACGGGCGGTACGCGTGCGGCGGGATCCGCGCCTCGCGCTCGGGCAGGAAGCGGTCGACGTCGAAGGCCTCGGGGTCGGCCCACACCGCGGGGTCGCGGTGCAGCGCCGGCAGCAGCACCGTGACGCGGCGATCGCGCGCCAGCGCCCAGCGCCCGCCGATCACCGTGTCCTCGTAGGGCGCCACCGAGAACGCGGGCGCGGTCGGCCACAGCCTCAGCGTCTCCTTGATCACCCGGTCGACGAGCTCGAGGCGCTCGAGGTCGTCGTACTCGGGCGCGCGCGCGCAGGGCAGCACGCGGTCGACCTCGTCGACCGCGCGCGCGAGCACGCCGGGGTGCGCCATCAGCAGGTGCAGCGCGAACGCGAGCAGGCCGCTGGTCGTCTCGTGGCCCGCGATCAGGAACGTCATCACCTGGTAGCGGATGTTCGCGTCGTCCAGGCGCTCGCCGGTGACCGGGTCGACCGCGTCGAGCATCAGCCCCAGCAGGTCGCGCGCCGGGGCGGGGCGCTCGCGGCGGGCGCGGATCACGTCGTCGACGAGCGCGTGCATCATCGCGACGTCGGCGTCGAAGCGGCGGTTCGCGCGCACGCGCAGCCGCGAGATCGCCGCCAGCCGCGTGAGGCGGCCCATCGTCTCGTCGAGCACGCGGACCAGCGCCTGCAGGAACGGGTGCAGCGGGCCGTCGGCGAATGCGTCGAAGCGATAGCCGAATCCGCACAGCGCGATCGTCTCGAGCGTGAGGCGCGTCATGTCCTCGCCGACGTCGACGTCGACGTCGCGCCCCGCGCTCGCGCGCCACTTCGCGACCAGGCCGCCGGCGACCTCGACCATCGCGTCGGCGTACGCGCGCCGGGCGCGCTGGCTGAACGCGGGCACGAGGATCCGGTGCGCCTTGCCCCAGTTCGGGTCGTCGCCGTCGGCGGTGAACAGCCCGTCGCCGGCGACCGCGCGCAGCATCGACAGCGGCGGGCCGACGAGCTTGCGGAAGCGCTTCTCGTCGCACAGTTCGGCGACGAGCGCCGCCGACGTGACGAAGGGAACGCGCCGGCCGGCGAAGTCGATCTCGAAGATGCCCTCGAAGCGCGGCGCGACGCCCATCAGGTGCTGCGTGAGACGGCCCCTCGGGATCTGCAGCAGGTTGCCGACCAGCGGCAGCCGCGGCGGAAGCGGAATGCGGCTCGGCGCGCGGGGGGAGACGGCGGATACCACGTGGACGGCGCTCGCGGGTGGACGGGCGCAAAATCTATCCTACGCCGTAGGGCCGGTCAAGCCCGCTCCCGTGTTTCGCGCACCGCGTCGCCCGTCGTGGCATCGCGCGGGCGTGCATTGAATTCAATGTATGATCGCCGGCCTCGCGGGCAGACACGCGACGAAGCAGACATGAACCGATCGTTCCCCACGTCGCCGAGGGCCGCCGCCTCGCCGGCGCGAACGCCGCTCACCACCGAGCGCATCGTCGCGGCGGCGCTGGCGATGATCGACGACGGCGGGGTCGAGGCGCTGAGCATGCGCAAGCTCGCCTCCGCGCTCGGCGTCGATCCGATGTCGATCTACCACCACGTATCGAACAAGCAGGCGCTGCTGCAGGGCGTGTACCAGCAGGTGCTCCAGGAGCTTCCGATCCCGCGCGCGGGCCCCGGGCAATGGCAGGACGCGCTGCGCGAACTCGCGCGGCGCTTCTACGCGCTCGCGCGCCGCCACCCCAGGGTGCTGCCCGCGATCTTCGCGAGCCCGTACGGAACGCCGCGCGAGCGCGAGATCCAGGGGGCGATCGCGCGCATCCTCGAAGACGTCGGATTCGAGGGGGGCGCGCGAGGGCGGCTGGTGAGGTCGATCTACACGTACGCGAGCGGGCTGACGGGCGTCGCGGCGCACGGGGTGCGGGTGCGTCCGCTCTTCGGCGTCGGCGCCGCGCCGCCTCGTGCCGTCGCCGGCGGCGGAACTGACGCCGACGTCGAGTTCAGCATCGACCTGATGATCGCCGGCATCGAGGCGCTCGGTGCGCGGGCGCGGGGCGCGCTGATTTTGGCGCTCGCGCTCGCGCGCGGGCGGCTCGCGGGCGGGGTCGCACGGCACCCGCGCGGCGGTCGTCACGCGGCGCCGGGCCGCGCCGCCCCCTGCGTGCGGCGCGCAGCGTCGCCAGCGCGTCCTCGTAGTCGAACTCGCGCACGCGGCGCTCGAAGTCCGCCGCCTGAGCGCCGAGCAGCGCGCGCAGCGCGGTGCCGGACTCGCGTGCCAGCGCGACCGCGCCGAAGTCGGACTGCTCCAGCAGGTGCTCGAGCCGGTCGGCCAGTTCGTCGACCGGCGCCGGGACCTCTGCCGGCCCGGTGGCGGCGGCGGGCTCGGGGGGCTCGAGCATCGACACCGCCGCCGCGAGCGCGTCGAGTTCGAGCCTCAGCTCGGCGAGCTTCGCCGGGCTCGGTCCGCCTTCGGCGCCCGGCGCCGCGACTGCCGCCTCGAGCGCGGCGGCCATGCCCTTGATGCGCGCGGCGCCCAGCGTCGCGCCGGCGCCCTTCATCGAGTGCAGGACCCTGCGCGCGGTCTCGCGGTCGCCGCTCGCGTACGCCGTGTCGAACTCGTCGAGCTCGCGCAGCGAGTGATGCGCGTACTCGCGCAGCAGCCGGGTGTACGAGCGCAGGTTCCCGCCCAGCACCGCCGCGCCGCGCGGTGCGTCGAGCCCGGGAATCCGCGCCAGCGCTTCCGTGAGCGCGTCCGCCTCCGGCGCGGGCTGCGCATCGCGCCGCGCGCGCGCGGGCCGCGTCTCGTGCGCCCGCGCGTCGGGCCGGGCCGGGGCGGCGCCCGCCGCGTCCTTCGCCGGCCGGGGCCGTGCGGCCGGCGTGCGCCCGGCGTCCAGGCCGCGGGCCGGGAGCCAGCGCGCGATCGTCGCGTACAGCGTCTGTGGGTCCACCGGCTTGGCGATGTGGTCGTTCATGCCGGTGTCGTGCGTCGCGCGGCGGGCGTCCTCCATCGCGTCGGCCGTCATCGCGAGGATCGGCACCGAGCGGTAGGCCGGGATCTCGCGGATCACGCGCGTGGCCTGCATGCCGTCCATGCGCGGCATCTGCAGGTCCATCAGCACCAGGTCGAAGCGCGCGCGGCGCGCCTTCTCCACCGCCTCGACGCCGTCGACCGCGACCTCGACGTCGAGCCCGACGAGCTCGAGCAGTTCGACCGCGACCTCCCGATTGATCGCGTTGTCCTCGACCAGCAGCACGCGCGCGCCCTCGTGGTCCTGGCGCAGCGACTCGCCGCTGCCCGGCACGCCTTGCGCTCCTGACTCCGGCGCCGGCGCGGCGCGGGGCCGGACGGGCGCCTGCCCGAGCGCGTCGAGCAGCGCGTCGGCGAGCGCCGACGCCGTGGCCGGCTTGAACACGATGCGCCCGCAGCCGGCGTCGGCCGCCTGCGCGACCGGAACGTCCTCGCGTGCGCCGGCGAGCAGGATCGGCCGTGGCGGATCGGCCACCGGCAGCGCCCCGATCGCGCGCGCGGCGTCGATCCCGCCCAGCCCCGGCATCGCGTGGTCCAGCAGCACGAACCGGTACGCGTCGCCCGCGTCCGCCGCCTCGCGGATCGCGGCGAGCGCCTCCATGGCGCCGGGCGCACCGTCGGCACGCAGCCCCAGGTGCGCGAGCGCGCGGCACAGCGCCTCGCGCGCCTGCGGCAGGTCGTCGACGACGAGCGCGCGCGCGCCGAGCAGCCGCGCGTCGACCGGGCGCTCGACGGGCGCGCGCGCGTGGCCCAGGCGGGCGGTGAACCAGAACGCGCTGCCCTCGCCGGGCGCGCTGCGCGCGCCGACCTCGCCGCCCATCATCTGCGCGAGCCGGCGGTTGATCGCCAGCCCGAGCCCGCTGCCGCCGTAGCGCCGCGTCGTCGAGGTGTCCGCCTGCTCGAAGGCTTCGAACAGGCGTGCAACCTGCTCGGGCGCGATCCCGACGCCGGTGTCGTGCACGGTGAAGCGCACCTGCATTCCCTCGTCGTCTTCGTCCAGCCGCTCCGCCTGCAGCAGGATCGAGCCGCGCTGCGTGAACTTGACGGCGTTGCCGAGGTAGTTGAGCAGCGCCTGCGCGACGCGCGTCGCGTCGCCGCGCAGGCGCGCCGGCAGCGCGTCGGTGTCGATCACGAGCTCGAGGCCCTTCTCGTGCGCCCGCTCGGCGACCAGCGCGCAGACGCGCTCGACCACCTCGTCGACCTCGAAGTCGTCCTCCTCGAAGCGCAGCTTGCCCGCCTCGATCTTGGACAGGTCGAGGATGTCGTTGATCACCTCGAGGAGGTGGTGGGCGGCCTCGGTGATGCGACCGAGCTTCTCGCGCTGCTGGGGGTCGACGATGTCCTGACGCAGCAGGTGGGCGAGCCCGATGATCGCGTTCATCGGCGTGCGGATCTCGTGGCTCATGTTCGCGAGGAACGCGCTCTTGGCGCGGTTCGCCACCTCGGCGGCGTCCTTCGCGGTGACGAGCTCGGCGGTGCGCGTCGCGACCAGCTCCTCGAGGTGGTGGCGGTGGCCTTCGAGCTCGACCAGGATGCGCGAGTGCTCGGTGATGTCGTCCTTGACCGCCAGATAGTGCGTGACCCGCCCGTCGGGCTGGCGGATCGGCGCGACCAGCGCGCGCTCGACGTACTCGGTGCCGTCGCGGCGCCGGTTGACGAACTCGCCCTTCCAGACCTCGCCGCGCTGCAGCGCCGCCCACAGCCCGGCGTAGGTCTCGCGCGGCGTCGCGCCCGAGCGCAGGATGCGCGGATTCGCGCCGATGACCTCGTGCGGCGCGTAGCCGCTCGCGTGGACGAACGCCTGGTTGACGTACTCGATGCGGCCCTCGGTGTCGGTGATCACGATGCTGCTCGGGCTCTGCTCGACCGCCAGCGAGAGCTTGCGCAGCATCTGCTCCTGCTCGTGGCGCTCGGTGATGTCGTCGAACGACGCGATGACGCCGCTGGGCGCGGCGCCGCCGGCGCCGGGGATCGGGTCGGCGTTGACCAGGAACCAGCGCATGTTCCCGGTGGGGCCGAGCACGCCGACGACCGCGTCGTGCTGGGGCTCGCCGGTGGCGAACGCGCGCCCGATCGGCGTTTCCTCCGGGGAGTACACGGTGCCGTCCTCGTGCACGACGCGCCGGCCGGCGAGCAGCGTGTCCAGGCGCGTCAGCCCGCCCTCGGGGGTCCCGAGCACGCGCTCGGCCGCGGGATTGCTGCCCAGGATCCGGCGGTCCGGCGCGACGATCAGCACCGCCTCGCGCAGCGCGTTCACCATCGAGCGGTACTTCGCCTCGCTGCGCTCGAGCGCCTCCTGCGCGTGCCGGCGCTGCGTCACGTCGGTGACGAAGCCGTGCCAGCGTGCGACGCCGCCGGCCTCGCGGTCGAAGATCGCGCGCGCCTCGATCCAGCGCTCGTCGCCCGCCGGATGGCGCGTGCGCCACTCCGCCTGCCAGGAGGACTTCGTGCGTGCCGCTTCGCGCAGCCGCGAATTGAAGGCCCCGACGTCGTCCGGGTGCATCGCCTGGAGCGCCGGCGCGATCCCGCCCGCCAGGTCGGCGGGGGCTACGCCGAGCACGTCGACGAGCGCGGGGCTCGCGTACGGCACGCACACGCTGCCGTCCGCGCGCACCTCGGCGGCGAAGATCGCGCCCGGCACGGAGTCGGAGATGCGCGCGAGCCGCGCCTGCAGCTCGACGCGCTCGCGCAGCGACTGGCGCTCGCGCATCAGGTACGTGGCGACCGCCGCGGCGAACATCGCCGCCAGGCCCGCGAGCACGATCCAGGTCGTCGCGCCCAGGGCGTTGGCCCACACCTCGGCGCGGTCGACCTTCGCGACGACGATCCAGTCGGTGGCGGGCACGCGCTGCGCGACGCCGATCACCGCGTGGCCGTAGCCGTCGGTGCCGTCGAGCGGCGCGCCGAAGCGCTTCGCGTCCTCGAGCGCCTGCGCGGCCAGCAGCGTGCGGCGCGACAGCGCCGGGTTCGTCGACGGCCCCGGGGTGCGGGTCGCGCGCGACTCGCCGAGCAGCAGGAAGCGCTCCCCGTCGCGCCGCACCAGCAGCGACTCGGCGCTCGCGCTCGGCACCGGCCACGGGGCCAGGATCGCGGTGAACGCCCGGGCCGAGTCGACCTGCAGGACGACCGCGGCGGCGGGCTGCCCCTCGTCCGCCGGCAGCGGGACGACGAAGTCGATCGTGTCGGGCCGGTCGGGATCGCGGCTCGCGTAGGGGCCCGAGACGACCAGCTGCCGCGAGGCGAGTGCCCGCCGCACGGCGTCGCGGCGGGCGTCCACGGGGGCCGCGACGGCGCGCGCGGACGCGGCGACGGTCTCGCCGGACGCGTCGGCCAGCTGGAACGCGTCGAAGCCCTGGAGCCGGGCGTACTCGTCGAGGCGGCCGGCGAGCCACTCGCGCGTCGCCGCGTCGCCGCCGGCGGCGCGCGCGTAGGCCTGCGCGAAGGTGCGGCTCGTGCGCACGAACTCGGTGTCGATGCGCCGCTCGCTGACCCACGCCGCGATCTGCACCGCCTTCTGCGCGCTCAGCCCCTGCAGCCGCGCGGCCTCGCGCGAGCGCTCCTGGCCGTACGTGAACGCGACCGCGCCGGCGGTCACCGCGACCGCCATCGACCCCAGCAGCACCGCCGGCACGACGAGCTGGCGGCGGTCGTCGCGCGCCCAGCGCGCGTCGTGGACGGGCCGGGCGCGCCGCAGCAGCACCCAGAGCAGCACCGACGTCACGACGACGAACGCCCACCCCTTGAGCGTGCCCGTGACGAGCATCCACGCGGGGTCGGCCACGAACGCCGCGACCAGGCGATCGGAGAAGAGGATCCAGAGCGCGGCGAACGCCGCGTACGTCAGGACGACGCGGGCGATCGCGCTGTCGGCGAGCGTCGGGATGCGTCCGGAAGGGGCGGGCCTGGCCGGCCCGGCGGGCTCCGGTGCGGCCGATTCCGCCGGCGAGGGCTCGGCGGGCGGGGGCTCGTGCCCGGCCCGCCGCCCGGCGTCATCCGGCATGGCCGGTCGTGACGCGGCGGTTCTTCGCGTCGACCGCTTCCTGCGTGTCGCGGTAGCGCTCGGCGATCGACGTGAACTGCTCGAACTGCGCGACGAAGACGTCGACGACCGCCGGGTCGAAGTGGCGCCCGCGCTGCTCGCAGATCAGCTTGTGCGTCTGCTCGTACGACATCGGCTCCTTGTAGACGCGGCGCGAGATCAGCGCGTCGAAGACGTCGGCCAGCGCCATCAGCCGCGCGGACACCGGGATCGCGTCGCCGGCGAGCCTGTCGGGATAGCCGCTGCCGTCCCACTTCTCGTGGTGGTGGCGCGCGATCTGCTTGGCGACGCGCAGGAACTCCACCGGGCGCTCGGCGTCGGCCTCGGCCTCCTCGATGGCCTCGGCGCCGAGCGCCGCGTGGGTCTTCATGACTTCCCACTCGGCCGGCGTCAGCGGCCCGGGCTTCAGGAGGATGTTGTCCGGAATCCCGACCTTGCCGATGTCGTGCAGCGGGGCCGACTTCGCGAGCAGCTCGATCGTGTGGCCGCCCAGGTGCGCCGCGAAGCGGGGGTGCTCGCGCAGGCCGATCGCGAGCGTGCGCACGTACTCCTGCGTGCGCCGCAGGTGGTTGCCGGTCTCGGGGTTGCGCTTCTCGGCGAGCCGCGCCAGCGCGTGGATCGTGACGTCCTGGATCAGGAGGGTTTCGCGCATCCGCCGCGCCACCTCGGCCTCGAGGAACTCGTTCTGGTCCTTGAGCCGGTCGCGCGCGTGCTTGAGCTCGAGGTGCGTTCGCACCCGCGCGAGCACGATCGAAGGGCGCAGGGGCTTGGTGATGTAGTCGACGGCGCCCAGCCCGAGGCCCCACTGCTCGTCCTCGGCGCTGTCCATCGCGGTGACGAAGATGACCGGGATCTCGCGCGTGCCCGGCGACTCGCGCAGCTTCTGCAGCACCTCGTAGCCGTTCATCTCCGGCATCATGACGTCGAGCAGCACGAGGTCGGGCGCCGGCTCGGCCGCCGCGAGCTGCAGCGCGCGCCGCCCGGAGTTCGCGGCGAGCACGCGGTAGTCGGGCTGCAGCAGCTCGCCGAGCACCGTGAGGTTCTCGGAGTTGTCGTCGACGACGAGCAGCGTGGGACGGGCGTTGTCGGCGGGGGAATTCATCGGGCGGGCTTGCGTGTGGGAGGCGATCGGCACCCGCCGCGGAGCGTGCGCCGCACGCGGGCGAGTCGAACCGTTATCATGGTCCGAGACATGAATCGGCGCAAACACCGCGGCGTCGCCGACCGCCCGGCGCGGACCGGCGGCGGGCTCGGTGTCGCCGCGACAACGGAGGGCGCGCGCCGCGCGATCCCGCCCTCCCCGCGAGCGGGCCGGTGCCCGCGGGAATGACGGATGCTGCGGACCCCCGAAGGATTCGAAGCGGACCTCGGCGTCGCGCTCGACGACGATGCGATCGCGCACGTCTTCATCCGGGACGCCCTGGTGCAATTCGGGGATTCCCCCGGCGCTTTTCCGTGGCGTCACTACCGCGCTGCGGGGCTGGTCGCGGCGCGCGCGCACCCGATCGGGCGTCACGGCGGGCGCGCGCACGTCGCGGTCGGGCTCGACGACGCGTCGGGCACGGTCCGGCTGCCCGACGGGCTGCGCTCGGCGGGACTGCGCAGCTGGTTCGGCGTCGTCGACGACGCGACGATGTCGATCGCGATGCGCGCGGTGCAGGTGCTCGAGTGGGACCGCACGCACCGCTTCTGCGGCGCCTGCGGAACGCCCACCGGCAACGCCGACGGCGAGCGCGCCAAGCGCTGCCCGGCCTGCGGACTGACCGTGTATCCGCGCATCTCGCCGGCGATGATGGTGCTGGTCACGCGCGGCCGCGAGCTGCTGCTCGGACGCGGGCTGAATTTCCCCGCGGGGCGCTACAGCGCGCTGGCCGGGTTCCTCGAGGCCGGCGAGACGATCGAGGAGGCGGTGCATCGCGAGGTGCGCGAGGAGGTCGGCGTCGAGGTCTCGAACCTGCGCTATTTCGGCAGCCAGAGCTGGCCGTTCCCGAACTCGCTGATGATCGCGTTCCGCGCCGACTGGGCCGGCGGCGACGTCCGCGCCGACCCGGCCGAGCTCGCCGACGCGGGCTGGTTCGCGCCCGACGCGATGCCGCAGCTGCCGCCGCGCACGTCGATCGCGCGCGCGCTGATCGACGCGACGCTCGCCGAACTCGGGGCCGGCCCGGGCTGAGGGGATGAGCGGCGACTTCTCCCACCTGCGCGCGCTGGTGATCGACGACAGTCACATGGCGCGGATGACGCTTTCCGGCGTGCTGCGCGACGTCGGGATCGGCCGGATCAAGGGCGTGACCAATCCGCACCACGCGCGCGTGCACCTGCAGTCGCACGCGTACGACGTGATCCTGTGCGAGTACCACTTCAGCAGCGACGAGACCGGCCAGGACCTCCTCGACGAGATCCGCTACCAGCGCCTGATCCCGTTCCGCACGGTGTTCTTCATGGTGACCGGCGAGGCCTCCTACGAGAAGGTCGCCGAGGTCGTCGAGAACGCGCCCGACGACTACCTGCTCAAGCCGTTCAAGCCCGCCGCGCTCGAGGAGCGGCTGCACAAGGCGCTCGCCAAGAAGCTGGCGCTGCTGCCGATCTACGAGAAGATGGAGGCCGCGGACTACGACGGCGCGCTCGAGCGCTGCGAGACGCTGGTGCGCAACGGCGACGCCCAGTGGCTGCACGCGGCGCGCATCGGCGCCGAGCTGTGCCTGTACCTGAAGCGGCACGCCCGCGCGAGCGAGTTCTACGACCTGGTGCTCAAGGCGAAGGCGCTGCCCTGGGCCAAGCTCGGCCTGGCGCAGCTCGCGTACGCGACCAGCGACGCGACCCGCGCGCGCGGCGCGCTCGAGGCGCTCGTCTCCGACACCGCCGCGTACGCGGACGCCTACGACCTCCTCGCGCGCATCTACGTCGAGGAAGGAGCGCTCGGCGAGGCGCTCGCCACGCTGCGCTCGGCGGTGCAGGCCACGCCCGCCAACCCGATGCGGCTGCAGAAGCTGGGCTCGTTCGCGTTCTTCATCGGCGAGCCGGACGAGGCCGAGGCCGCGCTCGCCAAGGCGTTCAGGCTCGGCGCCGGTTCGCGCGCCTTCGACTGGCAGGGCGTCGCGCTGCTCGCGATGCTGCGGCTCGACCGCGGCGACACCGCCAAGGAGCTCGACCGGCTGTGCATCGCGCTGGCCGGCGCCGTCGAGAAGGATCCCGACGCCTGGCGGCTGCGCGCGACGCACGAGTTCGCGTGCGCGTGCGCGAGCATGGCGCGGCGCAATCCCACCGACGTCGTCGCCCGCCTGAAGACGATGGAGAAGTGGATCGACCAGCCGCAGTTCGACTTCGAGACCGCGTGCGGCCTGCTCTCGCTGCTGTCACGCGTCGCGTCGCAGGAGATCCGGCTGCCGGAGGCGCCGCACTGGATCGAGCGCATCGCGCGCCGGCACTGCGCTTCGAAGACCGCGGCCGACCTGCTCCTGGCCGCGCTGCGCGGCGTCCGCGAGTACGTCGAGATCGCCGACCGCGAGCACGCGCGCGTGAACCAGCTCGCCAACGAGGCGATGTCCCGGCTCGTGAAGGGCGACGCCGACGGGGCCGCGCACAGGCTCACCGAGCTCGCGCGCAAGACGCTGAACGCGCGCCTGTTCGGCCTGGCCGAGAGCCTCGCGCTCAGGCATCGCGAGCGGCTGTCGGATGCGTCGATGTCGCTGATCCTGCAGGCGCAGGAGATGCGCCACAAGTACTGCGCCCAGGGAACCCACGTGGCGCTCGCGCGGCTCGCGGAGGGCCCGCGCGGCGGGCGAGTGCTGCCCGTCGCCTAGGCCCAGGGCGCGCGTCAGCCGCGGTCGCGCTCGCCGGGCGCGTGCCCGACGAGCCAGTCCGGAAGCGGGCGGGCGCCCGCGTTCTCGATGATGTACTGCCGGATCAGCCGGCGCACGACCTGCGACGGCGTGAGGTCCTGCGCCGCGCAGATCTCCTCGAAGATCTTCTTCTTGCGCGGATCGATCAGGAGGGTCAGGCGGGACGTGCGCGATTCCACGATGCTCTTGGCATGTTAATGACATGCACACGGCATGCACATTGATATTGCATTCGAAAACAATATAATGCAAATCAAATGCCGCGAGAAGCACACGAGCGCATGAACCGGGCGGGCGGGGACGCCGAGCCGGCGTGCGCGCGTGCCGGCGGCGGCGGCGCGGGGCGCGCGTGAGCGCCGGGTCGGACCCGTCGTCCTGGCTGCCGATCGACGGCGTGCTCGCCGTCGTCGTCGCGTGGCTCGCGATCGGGCTCGCCGGCCTGCCGGCGCTGCGCCGGTTCCGCGTGGTCACGACGGTGCTCTTTCCCGCGGGAGGCGTCGCCGGCGCCGTGCTGGCGCTGATCGGGGTGGCCGCCGCCTTCTCCGGGCCGCAAGTCGCGGTGCTCCCGATCGGCCTGCCGGGGCTGCCCTTCCACTTCCGCCTCGACGCGCTCTCCGCGTGGTTCCTGACGGTCATCGGCGCGGTCGGTGCGGGCGTGTCCGTGTTCGCGTCCGGCTACTTCCGCCGCGGCGAAGGCACGCCGCCCGGGCTGCTGTGCCTCGAGTACCACGTGTTCCTGGCGAGCATGGCGCTGGTCGTGCTCGCCGACGACGCCTACGCGTTCATGGTGATGTGGGAGACGATGGCGCTGTCGTCGTTCCTGCTCGTCACCGCGAACCACCGGATCGCCGAGATCCGCCGCGCCGGCTACCTGTACCTGCTGGTCGCGCACGTGGGCGCGATCGGCATCCTGCTGTGCTTCGGCGTGCTGCAGGCGAACACCGGCGACTACACGTTCGCGAACATGCGCGCGCAGAGCCTCTCGCCGTTGTGGGCGTCGATCGGCTTCGGGCTCGCCGTGTTCGGCTTCGGCGCGAAGGCGGGCATCGTCCCGCTGCACGTCTGGCTGCCCGAGGCGCACCCGGCGGCGCCGTCGCCGGTGTCGGCGCTGATGAGCGCGGTGATGCTCAAGACCGCGATCTACGGGCTGCTGCGCGTGTCGTTCGACCTGCTGCAGGCGCGCCTGTGGTGGTGGGGCGTGGTGCTGCTGGGCATCGGGCTCGCCACCGCGATCTTCGGCGTGGTCTTCGCGGCGGTGCAGAGCGACATGAAGCGGCTGCTCGCGTACTCGTCGATCGAGAACATCGGCTTCATCGTCGCCGGCATCGGCCTGGCGCTGCTGTTCTCCGCGTACGGGATGGCCGCGCTCGCGGCGCTCGCGCTCACCGCGGCCGTCTACCACGTCGCGGCGCACGCGTTCTTCAAGAGCCTGCTGTTCCTGGGCACCGGCGCGGTGCTGCACGCCACGCGCGAGCGCAGCCTCGGGCGCCTGGGCGGGCTGATCCGGTACATGCCGTGGGTCGCGTGGCTGTCGCTCGCGGGCACGCTCGCGAGCGCCGGGCTGCCGCCGTTCGGCGGCTTCGTCTCGGAGTGGCTGCTGCTGCAGAGCTTCCTGTTCACGCCGGGCCTGCCGAGCGGCTTCCTGAACATGCTGATCCCGGTGGTCGCGGCGCTGATCGCGCTGGTCGCGGCGCTGGCCGGCTACACGATGGTGAAGTTCTTCGGCGTGATCTTCCTCGGCCAGCCGCGCGAGGAGAAGCTCGCGCAGGCGCACGACGCCGGCACGATGGAGCGCGTGGGCATGGGCTGGCTCGCGGCCGGCTGCGTCGCGCTCGGGCTGGCGCCCACGGTCGTGATCCGCGCGATCGACCCGGTCACGCGGCGGCTGGTCGGTGCGGGGCTGGGCGACGCGGTCTCGGCGAGCGGCTGGCTGCTGGTGCCGGTCGACGTCGAGCGCGCGAGCTACGGCCCGGCGCTCTTCCTGCTGGGCGTCGCGGCGAGCTGCGCGCTCGCGTACGCGCTGGTGCGCCGGCTCTACCACGGCCGCATCCGGCGCGCCCCGCCCTGGGACTGCGGATTCCCGGCGCAGACCGCGAGGATGCAGGACACGGCCGAGGGCTTCGGCCAGCCGATCCGCCAGATCTTCGAGCCCTTCTTCCGCATGGAACGACAGCTGCCCAGCCCGTTCGACGCGCGCCCGCGCTACCGGGTGGTCGTCGGCGACCACTTCTGGCACTGGCTGTACCTGCCGATCGCCGCGGCCGTCGAGCGCGCCGCGCGCCTGATCGGCCTGCTGCAGCGCGGGCGCATCGCGGTGTACCTGCTGTACAGCTTCGTCACGCTGGTGACGGTGCTGCTGGTGGTCAAGCGCTGAGCCGGCGATGGACGTGAGCGCGCTCGGCGTCGTCTCCCAGCTCCTCGAGGTGGCGCTCGCGCTGCTGCTCGCGCCGCTGCTCTCCGGGTGGGTCGCGCAGTGCCGCGCGTGGCTGCAGAACAAGTCCGGCCCCGGTCTGCTGCAGCCGTACCGCGCGCTGCACAAGCTGTTCGTCAAGGAGTCGGTGGTCGCGCACCACGCGTCGCCGCTGTTCCGCGCCGCGCCCTACGTGGTCTTCGGCTGCACCGCGCTCGCGTGCGCGATCGTTCCCACGCTGTCCACCGACCTGCCGCTCGCGCCGGCGGCCGACGCGATCGCGCTGGTCGGCCTGTTCGCGCTCGCGCGCGTGTTCGTGTCGCTGGCCGCGATGGACGTCGGCACCTCGTTCGGCGGCCTGGGCGCGCGCCGCGAGATGCTGATCGGCTTCCTCGCCGAGCCGGCGCTGCTGATGGTGATGTTCTCGGCGTCGCTGATCTCGAAGTCGACCTCGCTCACGACCATCGTCGAGACGCTCGCCCACCGCGACCTCATGATCTACCCGAGCCTCGCGTTCGCGGGCGTCGCGTTCACGATGGTCTCGCTCGCGGAGAACGCGCGCGTGCCGGTCGACAACCCGGCGACGCACCTCGAGCTCACGATGATCCACGAGGCGCTGATCCTCGAGTACTCGGGGCGGCACCTCGCGCTGATCGAGTGGGCGGCGGCGCTCAAGCTGTTCGCGTACTCGTGCATCGGCATCGCGCTGTTCTTCCCCTGGGGGATCGCGCAGGCGCACGCGCCGGCGGCGATGCTGCTCGCGCTGCCGGCGCTCGTCGCCAAGCTCGCGGCCGGCGGCGCGGCGCTCGCGCTGCTCGAGACGCTGTCGGCGAAGATGCGCATCTTCCGCGTGCCCGAGTACCTGGGCGCGGCGTTCCTCCTCGCGGTGATCGGCATGCTGGTCCACATCCTGAGGAACGCCTGACGTGGGCCCGGTCGTCGGACAGCTCATCGACCTGCTCGCGGCGCTGCTGCTGATGCTCGCGTTCGCGATGATCACGCAGCGCCGGATCCTGTCGCTGATCCACCTGTTCACGGTGCAGGGCGCGATCCTCGCCGCGGCCACCGCGGTGGTCGGCTGGGCGACGCACCAGCCGCACCTGTACTTCTCGGCCGGGATCACCGTGGTGCTCAAGGTGATCGCGATCCCGCTGCTGCTGCACCGGGTGGTGAACCGGCTGAACGTGCGCTGGGACGTCGAGACGCTGATCAACGTGCCCACGACGATGCTGATCGGCATCGCGCTCGTGATCTTCTCGTTCAACCTCGCGCTGCCGATCTCGCAGCTGGCGTCGACGATCGCGCGCGGCACGCTGGGCATCGCGCTCGCGTGCGTGCTGCTGTCGTTCCTGATGATGATCACGCGCTCGAAGGCGGTGCCGCAGATCATCGGCTTCCTGTCGATGGAGAACGGGCTGTTCTTCGCGGCGACCGCGGCCACCTACGGGATGCCGATGGTCGTCGAGCTCGGCATCGCGCTCGACGTCCTGGTCGGCATCCTGATCCTGGGCGTGTTCATGTTCCAGATCCGCGAGCAGTTCGACAGCCTCGACATCCGTCACCTCGAGAAGCTCAAGGAGGACTGATGGCGACGGCGGCACGACCGGGCGGGCGGCGGGCGCGGGGGCGGCGGTGATCGCGCTGCTCGCGCTGCTCGTCTCGCCGCTGGCCGGCGCGATCGTGCTCGCGCTCGTCGGCCACCGCGACGCCGCGCGCGACGTCAACGTCGGGTTCTCGGCGGCGACGTTCGCCGCCGCGTGCGCGCTCACCGCGCAGGTCGTGGCCGACGGCCCGGTCTTCGCCTGGGAGCGCGAGTTCTTCATCGACGCGCTCAACGTGTTCCTCGTCACGCTGACCGCGTTCGTCGCGCTGACGACGTCGATCTTCTCGCGCCCGTACATGCGCATCGAGCGCGACCGCGGCAAGATGAACGGCGCGCGGCTGCGCCTGTACCACAGCATGTACCAGCTGTTCACCTGCGCGATGCTGGTCGCGCTCACGACCAACAACATGGGCATCCTGTGGGTCGCGATGGAGGCGGCCACGCTCACGACGGTGCTGCTGGTGAGCGTGTACCGCACCGCGGCGAGCCTGGAGGCCGCCTGGAAGTACTTCATCCTGTGCGGCGTCGGGATCGCGCAGGCGCTGTTCGGCACGGTGCTGCTGTACATGGCGGCCGAGAAGGTCGTCGGCGTCGAGGGCGGCGCGCTGCTGTGGACGAACCTGCAGGGCGTCGCGGGGCGCCTGGACCCGAACATCATGACGCTCGCGTTCGCGTTCCTGTTCATCGGCTACGGGACCAAGGTGGGGCTGGTGCCGGTGCACAACTGGCTGCCCGACGCTCACGCGGAGGGGCCCACGCCGGTGTCCGCGGTGCTCTCGGGGCTGCTGCTCAACGTCGCGCTGTACGCGGTCCTGCGCTGCAAGGTGCTGACCGACGGCGCGCTCGGCGGGCCGCTCGCCGCGCGCCTGATGATGGGGTTCGGGCTGCTGTCGGTCGTGGTCGCGGCGTTCTTCATCTCGCGCCAGAAGGACGTCAAGCGCATGTTCGCGTACTCGTCGATCGAGCACATGGGGCTGATGACGTTCGCGTTCGGGCTGGGCGGGCCGGTCGCGACCTTCGCCGGCCTGCTGCACATGACGGTGCACTCGCTGGTGAAGTCGGCGATCTTCTTCGCGGTCGGTCACGCGACGCAGAAGGCCGGCACGCAGGTGATGGAGGACATCCGCGGCCTGGTCAAGGTGAGCCCCACGGTCGGCTGGGGGATGATGCTGGGCACGCTCGCGATCCTCGGCATGCCGCCGTTCGGCGTGTTCGCCAGCGAGTTCCTGATCCTGACCACCGCGATGCGCGAGCAGCCGTGGGCGACGCCGTTCCTGCTGCTCGCGCTCGGCGTCGCGTTCGCGTCGATGTTCGCGCGCGTGCAGTCGATGGTGTTCGGCGAGACGTCGGTGCGCCGGCTGCCGCACCCGCCGGCGCTGGTGCCGGTGTTCGTGCACCTCGCGCTCGGGCTGATGCTGGGCCTGTACGTGCCGCCGTACCTCGAGCAGTGGTACCGGCAGGCGGCGCGGATGATCGGGGGCTGACGTGGCGAACGGGAACGCGACGAGCCCCGCGCCGCTCGAAGGCCTGGACCTCGACGGCCGGCGCCTGCACGCGCCGCTGCCGATCTGGCACGCGCCGGTCGGCGTCGACGACTGGCAGTGGGCGGCGCGCGCGGCGGCGGCCGCGGGCGGCCGGCTGGTGGCCCTCTGGGGCAGCGACCGGCGCGACGCGGGCGCCGGCGGCGTCGCGGCGAGCGCCGCGTACGCGGTGCCGGCCGGTCTCGTGTGCGTCGAGCTCGCGCTCGATCCCGGTTCGCCGATCTACCCGGATCTCTCGGCGACCTTCCCGTGCGCGACGCGGATGCAGCGCGCGCAGGCCGACCTCGTGGGCATCGCCGCCGACGGTGCGGCGGACGTGCGGCCGTGGCTGGACCACGGCGCGTGGGGGGCGGGGCCGCCGCCGCTGGCGGCGCCCGCCGGCGGCGACGCACGTGCAGTCACGGCGACGGGCGGCGCGCGGGCGGCACCGGCGGCACCGGTCGGCCAGGCCGCCCCCGCCGCCCCCGCCGCCCCGCGCCCCGGCGCCGCCGACTACGCGTTCGTGCGCGTCGAGGGCGACGGCGTCCACGAGATCCCGGTCGGGCCGGTGCACGCCGGGATCATCGAGCCGGGGCACTTCCGCTTTTCGATCGTCGGCGAGAAGGTGCTGCGCCTGGAGCAGCGGCTGGGCTGGAAGCACAAGGGCATCGAGCGCCGCTTCACCGAGCTCTCGCCGGCCGACGGCGTGCGCCTGGCCGGGCGCGTGTCCGGCGACTCGACGGTCGCGTTCGCGTGGGCGTACTGCATGGCGCTCGAGAGCGCGGCCGGCCGCGCGGTCGGCGCGCGCGCCGCGCGGCTGCGCGCGCTGATGCTCGAGCGCGAGCGCGTCGCCAACCACCTCGGCGACCTCGGCGCGCTCGGCAACGACGCCGCGCTCGCATTCGGCCTGGCGCAGTTCTCGCGCCTGAAGGAGCGCTGGGTGCGCGAGAGCGGCGAGGTGTTCGGGCACCGCTTCATGATGGACCGCGTCGTGCCGGGCGGCGTCGCGGCCGACGTCGGCGCGGCCGGCTTCGAGCGCATGCGGCGCAGCTGCGACGAGCTGGCGCTCGAGGTCGTCGAGATGCGCCTGATCTACGACGAGCACGCCGGGCTGCAGGACCGCTTCATGACCACCGGCGAGGTCTCGCCGGCGCTCGCGGCGCGGCTCGGGCTGACCGGGATGGCCGGGCGTGCGAGCGGGCTCGCGCACGACCTGCGCAGCGACTTCGGCTGGGCGCCGTACGACGCGCTCGAGGTGCGCCGCGCCGGCTCGACGCGCGGCGACGTCGCCGCGCGCGTGGCGGTGCGCTTCGACGAGACGATCGAGTCGCTGCGGCTGATCGCGGCGCTGTGCGAGGACCCGGGCGAGGGGCCGGCGCGCGAGCCGTTCGAGGCGCCGCGCGGCCCGGCGACGGGCCTGGGGTGGGTCGAGGGCTGGCGCGGCGAGGTGCTGGTCGCGCTCGAGCTCGCGCCCGGGGCGGGCGGCGCGCCGCGCGTCGTGCGCTGCCACTGCCACGATCCCTCGTGGCAGAACTGGCCGGTGCTCGAGCACGCGGTGATCGGCAACATCGTCCCGGACTTCCCGCTGATCAACAAGTCGTTCAACCTGAGCTACGCGGGGCACGACCTCTGATGTGGAAGCTCGTCCGCCAGATCGCGAAGCAGGGGATCCTCACCGAGCCGCCGCCGGCGCCCGACGACGCGCTGCGCGCGCAGGCCGACACGATCCAGCGCGAGATCCTGGGCATCCTGGGGCAGGCGCTCACGATCCGCGAGGTCGACGCGGGCTCGTGCAACGGCTGCGAGCTCGAGATCCACGCGCTCAACAATCCCTATTACAACCTCGAGGGTCTGGGCATCCGCTTCGTCGCGAGTCCGCGCCACGCGGACATGCTGCTGGTGACGGGCCCGGTGTCGCGCCACATGGAGGTCGCGCTGCGGCGCACCTGGGAGGCGACGCCCGAGCCGAAGCTGGTGGTCGCGGTGGGTGACTGCGGCCGCGACGGCGGCCTCTTCGGGGAGTCGTACGCGAGCTGCGGGCGGGTGTCGAACGTGATCCCGGTCGACGTCGCGGTGCCGGGCTGCCCGCCGCCGCCGCTCGAGATCCTGAAGGGGATCCTGACCGCGGTCAGGCGCGGGCGCGCCGGCGCGGCTCGCTGAAGCCCGCGCGCGAGAACGCCTGGCGGCCGCGCTCGGTGCGCTCGAGCTGGCGCGCGATGGCGCCGCAGACCAGGTCGCACAGCGCGTAGACGGAGTCGTCGGCGATCTTGTAGTAGACGCTGGTGCCGCGTCCCTCGCGCGCGACGAAGCCCTGGTGCGTGAGCACCGCGAGGTGGCGCGAGACGTTCGCCGACGTGCAGCCGCACGCGTGCGCGAGCTCGCCGACGTTGCGCTCGCCCTGGCGCAGCAGGTTCAGGATCTGCAGCCGCGTCGGTTCCGACAGCGCCTGGAAGTACGTCGCGACCTGCTCGATCGCTTCGGCGGGCAGTCCGTCCATCGTCGGGCACGCGCGGGGTGGGAGGGTGTTCATGATGCCTCAGCGGAAGGCCGATTCGCAAATCATTACGTTCAAACGTACTTGACTATTTGCATGATTAGCTAAATAATACGCCCATCCAATCGACTTGTACACCCCGGCGCGGCGCCCCGCGCCGCCGCGGGGGCCGACGGAGCGGCACGATGGCAAGACCCGGTTTCGCATCCCTGATCCTCGCGGCGGCGCTCGCCCAGGCGGCGCACGCGGCGTCGCCCGCCGGCACGCCGTCCTCCGCCGCGCCCGCCGCGGCCGCGGCCCTGGCCGGTTCGCCCGGCACGGCCGCGCCGGCCGCCGGCGCGCTCGCGACGGCGCCTGCGCAGGGCGCCTCCGGCGCCGAAGCTGCCGGGTTCGCTGACGGCGTCGTCGAGGCGGTGCGCCAGACTGTCGTCGCTGCAGGTCGCGGGCGCGATCGTCGCGCTCGACGTGAAGGCCGGCGACCTGGTGCGCGCCGGCCAGGTCATCGCGCGCATCGACGCGCGCGCCGCCGAGCAGGCCACCGCCGCGAGCGACGCCCAGGTGCTCGCCGCGCGCGCCGGCCTCGAGGTCGCCACCCGCGAGTTCGAGCGCCAGAAGGCGCTCGCGGCGAAGGCGTACATCAGCCAGGCGGCGCTCGAGCGCGCCGAGGCCCAGTACAAGGCCACGCAGGCGCAGCTCACCGCGCAGCTCGCGCAGGCGGGCTCGGCGCGCACGCAGACCGGTTTCTACGTGGTGCGCGCGCCGTACGCCGGCGTCGTCGCGGAGGTGCCGGTCGCGCTCGGCGACATGGCGATGCCGGGCCGCGCGCTCGCCACCGTGTACGACCCCGCCGCGCTGCGCGTGACGGTGGCGGTGCCCCAGACCGCGGCCGTCGCGCTCGCCCGCGACGCCCGCCCGCGCGTCGAGCTGCCGGGCCTGCCCGCGGAGCGCCGCTGGATCGAGCCGGCCCGGGTCACGGTGCTGCCCACCGTCGACGCGGCGACGCACACGGTGCAGGTGCGCCTGGACCTGCCCATGCCGCAGGCCGGCGTCACGCCGGGGATGTTCGCGCGCGGCTGGCTGCCGGTGCCGTCGCCGGACGGCGCGCGCGTCTGGGTGCCCGCGAGCGCGCTGGTGCGGCGCGCCGAGCTGGCCGGGGTCTACGTGGTCGACGACAAGGGCCGGGCGGCGCTGCGCCAGGTCCGCGCCGGGCGCGCGCAGGGCGACCGCGTCGAGATCCTGTCCGGGCTCGCGGCCGGCGAGCGCGTCGCGCTCGACCCGCAGGCCGCGGTGCGCTGAAGGCCGGGCGATGGAAACGCACACGGAGCGAATGGGCGTCTCGGGTCGGATCGCCGCGTACTTCCAGTCGGCGCGGATCACGCCGCTGCTCGCGCTCGTCGCGCTGCTGCTGGGCGTCTTCGCGGTGCTGGTCACGCCGCGCGAGGAAGAGCCGCAGATCAACGTGACGATGGCCAACGTGCTGATCCCCTTCCCGGGGGCGTCGGCGCGCGACGTCGAGCAGATGGTCGCGATCCCGGCCGAGCAGGTGCTCTCGCAGATCACCGGCATCGAGCACGTGACGTCGGTGTCGCGCCCCGGCGTCGCGGTGATGACGGTGCAGTACAAGGTCGGCGTGCCGCGCATCGAGGCGCTGGTGCGCCTGTACGACACCGTCAACGCCAACGCCGACTGGCTCCCCGCCGGCCTGGGCGTCGCGCAGCCGATCGTCAAGCCCAAGGGCATCGACGACGTGCCGATCGTCACGCTCACGCTGTTCTCGACCGGCGGCGCATCGGGGGCCTACGACCTCGAGCGCGTCGCGCACAGCGTCGAGGTCGAGTTGAAGCGCGTCGGCGGCACGCGCGAGGTCCGCACGCAGGGCGGCCCCGGGCGTGCGGTGCTGGTCGAGCTCGACCCGGCGCGCATGGCGGGCACCGGCGTCACCGTGGCCGACCTGCGCGCGGCGCTGCAGTCCGCCAATCTCGGCATGCCCGTCGGCGACCTGATCGCCGGCAACCGCGCGGTCTCGATCGAGGCAGGCCCGTTCCTGAAGCAGGCCAGCGACGTCGCCGAGCTGGTGGTCGCGGTGCGCGCCGGCCGGCCGGTCTTCCTGCAGGACGTCGCGACGGTGCGCGACGGCCCGCTGCCCGCCGCGCGCTACGTGTGGCACGGCGTGGTTGCGAAGAACGGCACCGCGCCCCCCGGCGAGTATCCGGCGGTGACGATCAGCGTCACCAAGAAGCCGGGCGAGAACGCGATCGACGTCGCCGACGCGGTGATGCGGCGCGTCGACGCCCTGCGCAACACCGTGATCCCGGCCGACGTCCAGGTCGCCGAGACCCGCAACTACGGCGCGACCGCCAACGACAAGGCGAAGAAGCTGATCCAGAAGCTTCTGTTCGCGACCGCGTCCGTGGTCGCGCTCGTGTTCCTCGCGCTCGGCCGGCGCGAGGCCGCGATCGTCGGCAGCGCGGTGATCCTGACGCTGACGGTGACGCTGTTCGCGTCCTGGGCCTGGGGATTCACGCTGAACCGGGTGTCGCTGTTCGCGCTGATCTTCTCGATCGGGATCCTCGTCGACGACGCGATCGTCGTCGTCGAGAACATCCACCGCCACCAGCAGCTGCACCCGGGGCGCTCGCTCGCGCAGCTGATCCCGGGCGCGGTCGACGAGGTCGGCGGCCCGACCATCCTCGCGACGCTCACCGTCATCGCCGCGCTGCTGCCGATGGCCTTCGTCACCGGGCTGATGGGCCCGTACATGAGCCCGATCCCGATCAACGCGAGCATGGGCATGCTGCTGTCGCTGGCGATCGCGTTCGTCGTCACGCCGTGGCTCGCGCGCCTGTGGATGAAGGGCCACGACGGGCACGGCACCGACCCGCACACGCCGGCCGACTGGAACGAGCGCCCGGCCACGCCCGCCGCGCCGACCGGCTTCGCCGCGAAGATCGCGCCGCTGTTCGAGCGCGTGTTCCGCCCGCTGCTCGACGAGCGCCGCGGCGGTCGCAACCGTGCGCTGCTGGGCCTGGGCGTCGCGGTGCTGATCGCGGCGTCGGTCGCGCTGCCCGCGGCGGGGCTGGTGCAGCTGAAGATGCTCCCGTTCGACAACAAGTCGGAGTTCCAGGTCGTCGTCGACATGCCGGCGGGAACGCCGCTCGAGCAGACCGCCGCGGTGCTGCGCGCGCTCGGCGCGCACCTCGCGACCGTGCCCGAGGTCACCGACTACCAGGCCTACGCGGGCACCGCGGCGCCGATCAACTTCAACGGCCTGGTGCGCCAGTACTACCTGCGCGCGGGCGGCGAGGTCGGCGACCTGCAGGTCAACCTCGTCGACAAGCACGCGCGCGACGCGCAGAGCCACGCGATCGCCACCCGCGTGCGCCCGGCGCTGCAGGCGATCGGCAAGCGATTCGGCGCCAACGTCAAGGTCGTCGAGGTGCCTCCGGGACCCCCGGTGCTCTCGCCGATCGTCGCCGAGATCTACGGGCCGGACGCCGAGGGCCGGCGCGAGGTCGCGCGCGCGGTGCGCGCGGTCTTCGAGAAGACGTCCGGCATCGTCGACGTCGACGACAGCAGCATCGCGGCCGCGCCGCGCAAGCTGCTCACGGTCGACCGGCGCAAGGCGGCGATGCTCGGCGTGCCGCAGCAGGCGATCGTCTCCACGCTGCGCGCGGGCCTCGCGGGCGAGCCGACCAGCTACCTGCACGACGAGAGCAAGTACCCGGCCGCCGCGACGCTTCAGCTGCCGGCCGAGCAGCACGGCGACCTCGACGCGCTGCTGCAGCTCACCGTGCGCAGCGCGCAGGGCCGGCTGGTGCCGGTGCGCGAGCTGGTCACCGTGACCGACACGCTGCGCGAGCAGCCGATCTACCACAAGGACCTGCTGCCGGTGAACTTCGTCGTCGCCGACATGGCCGGCGCCGTCGACAGCCCCCTGTACGGGATGTTCGAGTCGCGCGGCGCGATCGGCGCGATCCGCACGCCCGGCGGCGGCGCGCTCGCCGAGCGCTTCATCAGCCCGCCCGAGGACGGCTGGCGCGGCTACACGCTGAAGTGGGACGGCGAGTGGCAGGTCACGTACGAGACCTTCCGCGACATGGGCGCGGCGTACGGGGTCGGCCTGGTGCTGATCTTCCTGCTGGTCGTCGCGCAGTTCGGCTCGTACCTCGTGCCGCTGATCATCATGGCGCCGATCCCGCTCACGATCATCGGCGTGATGCCGGGCCACGCGCTGCTGTCGGCGCAGTACACGGCCACGAGCATGATCGGGATGATCGCGCTGGCCGGGATCATCGTGCGCAACTCGATCCTGCTGGTCGACTTCATCAACCTGCAGGTCGGGCAGGGCGTGCCGTTCCGGACCGCGATCGTGCGCTCGGCGATCACGCGCGCGCAGCCGATCGTGCTCACCGGCGTCGCCGCGATGCTGGGCGCGTTCTTCATCCTCGACGACCCGATCTTCAACGGGCTCGCGATCTCGCTGATCTTCGGGATCCTGGTCTCGACCCTGCTCACGCTGGTCGTGATCCCGACGCTCTACTACGCCGCGTACCGCCGGCAGTTCGAATCCCCCACGTCCCCTGAAGGAGCACGCTCATGAAATCCTGGCAAGTCGTCCGCCTCGTCGCGGGAATCTTCATCCTCCTGTCGCTCGCGCTCGGCATCCCGGGCAGCCCGATCTTCGTCAGCCAGTGGTGGCTCGCGTTCACCGCGTTCGTCGGCGCGAACCTGCTGCAGAGCGCGCTCACCCGGTGGTGCCTGATGGAGTCGATCCTGCGCAAGCTCGGCTTCCAGTCCGGCTGCTGATCGGGAGGCACGAAGATGCACCTGGTCTGTCCCGGTTGCGGCACGACCAACCGCGTGCCCGAGGAACGGCTGCGCGACGCGCCGCAGTGCGGCCGATGCGGCGCGGCCCTGATGGCCGCCGAGCCGGTCGCGCTCGACGACGCGAGCTTCCAGCGCTTCGTCGACGGCACCGGGCTGCCCGTGGTCGTCGACTTCTGGGCCGGCTGGTGCGGCCCGTGCAGGACGATGGCGCCGCACTTCGCCGCCGCCGCCCGCGAGCTTCCCGAGGTCCGCTTCGCGAAGGTCGACACCGACGCCTCGCCGGCCGCGAGCGCGCGCCTGGGCATCCGCAGCATCCCGACGCTGATCCTGTTCGAGGGCGGGCGGGAAGTCGCGCGCCAGTCGGGGGCGATGCCGTCGGGCGCGCTCGTGCAGTGGATCCGGTCGCACACGAACGCGCACGCGGGAGCGGCGCGATGACGCCGCGCGCGGCCCTGGCGGCCGGGCTGCTCGCCGGCGCCGCGTTCGCGGCGGGCCCCGCCGCGGCCGCCGACCTCGTCGAGACCTATCGCGCCGCCCAGCAGGCGGACCCCGACCTCGCGGTCGCGCGGGCGTCGCTGCGCACCGGCGAGGCCCGGCGCGCGCTGGCGGGCACGCTCTGGAAGCCCAGCGTCGTCGCCAGCGGTGCGGCGGGCGTCGCGGGCAACGACACCCGCACGCGCGGCGCGTCGTTCTCGGCGCCCGGCTTCGGCGACCAGACCGGCGTGGCGTTCCGCACCTCGGTCACGGCCGGGCCCTCGCTGCGCTGGTCGGTCGCGGCGCGCCAGCCGCTGCTCGACCGCGGCCGCGACGCGCAGGTGCGCCAGCTCGAGCTCGCGTCCGACGCCGCCGCGCTCGAGTGGCAGGCGGCGCAGCAGGCGCTGATGCTTCGCACCGCGCAGCGCTACCTCGACGTGGCGCTCGCGCAGGAGAGCGTGCGGGTGCTCGGCGGCCAGCGCGACGCCGCGCTGCGCGCGCTCGCCGAGGCGCGCGACCGCTACGCGCTCGGCGACGCGCCGGTCACCGGCACGCACGAGGCGCAGGCGCGGGCGCAGGCGGTCGCCGCGCAGCTGCTGGCCGCCGAGAGCGAACTCGAGGTCCGGCGGGCCGCGCTCGCCGACCTGACCGGCGGCGCGCCCGATGCGCGGCCGGTGCGCATTCCCGGCGCCGCGCGCCCCGCGGGCGCCACCGGCACGCTCGAGGAAGCGACCGCGCGCGTCGCGCGCGACAACCTCTCGCTGCGCATGCTCGCGATCGACGTCGACGTCGCGCGCGCCCAGGCGGTGCAGTTCACGCGCGCCGCGGCGCCGAGCGCGGACCTCGTCGCGCAGGTCGCGCGCGAGCAGCTGTCGGGGCACGGCGACTACGGCGCCGCCGGCAGCTCGGCGACGACGACGATGATCGGCGTGCAGCTGAGCGTGCCGCTGTACACCGGCGGGCAGCGCGACGCCCGCCTCGACGAGGCGACGCGCGTCGCGGAGAAGGCGGCGGCGCAGCTCGAGAGCGCGCGCCGGCAGGCGGTGCGCGACGCGCGCGCCGCGTGGCACGGACTGGCCGCCGGCGAGGGCCGCATCGCGGCGCTCGAGGCGGCGCTCGACGCCAGCCGCGCGCGCCTGGCCGCGACGCAGCTCGGCCGCGACGTCGGCGACCGCACGACGCTGGACCTGCTCAACGCGCAGAACGACCTCGCGCAGGCCGACCTCGCGCTCTCGCAGGCCCGCGCCGCGCGCGTGCTCGACGCGCTGCGGCTGGCCGCGCTCGAGTCCCGCCTCGACGAGGACGCGCTGCGCCGCGTGGACGCGACGCTCGCGCAGGCACCGGGGCGCTGACGGCCGCCCGGCGCGGGCGCCGGCGTGCGCGCCGCCGCGCCCCGAGAGGCTTCGCGCGCGCCGCCACGCCCCGCGAGGCTTCGCGCGCGCCACACTCGTGCGCGCCGGCCCTGCGCCGGCGCCTGCATCCGGTTAACATCGGGGACCTCGGCTCGCCCAGACCCCGGACGGATGCATGCAGCGCCTGCGACAGGTGCCCCGCAACGATTGGCCCGCGCGCCTCGCCGAGGTCGGGTTCCACTTCCACTCGATCGACGCGCGGGGCCGCGACCAGCCGCCCGACCCGACGCGCTTTCGCTACTGGCGCGAAGACGCCGCTTTCAAGTTCGACGCCGCCCAGATCGAGACCCTCTACGAGGCGGCCAACGAGTTGCACGCGATGTGCGTCGACGCGGTCGACGACGCGGTGCGCGCGGGCGACCCCTCCGTGTTCGCGGTGCCGCCCGACGCCTGGCCGCTGGTCGAGTCGTCGTGGCGCGCGCGCGAGCCGTCGCTGTTCGGCCGCTTCGACCTCGCCTGGGACGGCACCGGCGCGCCCAGGATGCTCGAGTACAACGCGGACACGCCGACCTCGCTGGTCGAGTCCTCGCTCGCGCAGTGGCAGTGGGTGACGCAGACGCACCCGGGCGCCGACCAGTTCAACGGCCTGCACGAGGCGCTGATCGAGCGCTGGGGCGAGCTGCTCGAATGGCACCGCGCGCGTCCCGGTGCCGGCGACGGCGCGCCGCTGCTGCACCTGGCGTGCCTGTTCGAATCGCAGGAGGACGTCGGCAACACCGAGTACCTGATGGACGTCGCGGTGCAGGCGGGCTGGCAGGCGAAGATCCTCGACGTCGGTGCCGTCGGCGTCGACGACAGGGGGCAGTTCTGCGACGCCGAGTCCCGGACGATCGACACGCTGTTCAAGCTCTACCCGTGGGAGTGGCTGGTGCGCGAGGCGTTCGCCGCGCAGCTGCACGCGTCGCAGACCTGCTGGATCGAGCCGCCGTGGAAGATGCTGCTGTCGAACAAGGCGATGCTCGCGGTGCTGTGGGCCCGGCACGCGGGGCACCCGAACCTGCTGCCCACGTACCGCGACGCCGCGGCGCTCGAGGGCCGGGCCCACGTCGTCAAGCCGTTCTACTCGCGCGAGGGCGCGAACGTGCGCGTCGTGCGTCCCGGCGAGCCCGACGTCTCCACCGAAGGGCCTTACGGCGCCGAAGGCTTCGTCTGGCAGGCCCACGCGGCGCTGCCGGTGTTCGACGGCCTCACGCCGGTGCTCGGCGTGTGGGTCGTCGGCGACGAGGCCAGGGGCCTGGGAATCCGCGAGGACCGCGGGCCGGTCACGCTCGACACGAGCGCGTTCGTCCCGCACTACTTCTACTGACGAACGGCGCGCGATACCGCGAGGGAGGATCGATGGTTCTGTTCCTGACGTACTTCGGCTACTCGGTGGTGTGCCTGGCGGTGGGGCTCGCGGTGTACACGCTGATCACGCCGGTGAAGGAGTGGGCGCTCGTGCGCGAGGGCAACGTCGCGGCCGCGTGCTCGCTGGGCGGCGCCGCGATCGGGCTCTCGCTGCCGATCGCGAGCCTGTCCGTCCACTCGGTGTCGCTGCTCGACATGGCGAGCTGGTCCGGCATCGCGATCGGGGTTCAGCTCGCGACCTGGCTCGTGCTCTCGCGCGTGTTCCGCGGGCTGGCCGGCGAGATCGAGCGCGACAACCGCGCCGTCGGCGGTCTCACCGGGGCGGTCGCGGTCGCGCTCGGCGCGATCAACGCGGCCTGCCTCAGCTACTAGGGGGCGGGCGGTGGCCAAGGCGAAGACGCGGCCGCGCGCGCAGGCGAAGCCGGCCCCCCCGCGCTTCATGTCCGGCGGGAAGATCCTGCTGATCACCGGTGCGGCGGCGGTGTCGTTCGCGGTGCCGGCGGTGCTCGGCGTGCTGTTCGGCCGCTCGTCGTCCGGCGAGGACGGCGAGCCGCTGAAGCGGGCGTCGTACGCGAGCCTCGACGACTGCCGTGCCGACTGGGGCGCGGAGCAGGTCTGCGAGCCGGGCGAAGGGCCGCAGGAGAACGCGGCGAGCGCCTCGGGCGGCACGAGCGGCAGCCGCTCGAGCGGGTTCCACTCGGGGACCACGTACTGGGGCCCGTACTACACCCAGTCCGGCCGGGTCTACTCGCGCGACGGCAGCTGGCGCGACGATCCCGGCCGGGTCGGGTCGCTGTCGCGCGCGTCGGCGTACGTGCCGATGCAGGCTGCGCACGCGCCGTCGGCGATCGCCGGCGCGCACCGGTCGATGCTCGCGTCGCGCGCGTCCGGCTCGACGCGCAGCGGCGGCTTCGGCAGCACCGGGCACGCGAGCTCGAGCTCGGGCTGATCAGCCCGGCAGCGCGGCGCGCAGGGCCCGCGCCGTCGACACCAGCGCGGCGTCGAGCCGCGCCGCGGCGGCGGCGGTGCCCGGACCGTCCACGGTCGCGTCGCCCGCGCCCGCGCCGGCGCCGGATTGCGCCAGGGCCTGTGCGAGCGCGCGCACCTCGTAGGCGCCGATCGCCGCGCAGGCGCCGGCCGCCGAGTGGGCGATCCGCGCGAGCGCGTCGCGGTCGGCCCGCCCGACCGCTTCGGCCAGCCCGGGCGCGCCTTCCCGGTAGACCTCGGCGAACTGCGCGACCACGCGACCCAGGATCTCCTGGCGTCCTCCGAGGTTGTGCAGCGCGCGCCCGACGTCGAGGCCGGAGACGCCGGCCAGGCGCGCCGGCAGGCTCGCCGTTGCCGTTGCCGCTGCCGCTGCCGTTGCCGTTGCCGTTGCCGCTGCCGTTGCCTCGACGCCGCGGGCCGGCGCGGCGCCGTCGTGCGGGCCCGCGGCGCGCGCGACGCCGGCGATCGCCGCGCCCTCGTCCGGGCCGGTGCCGACCAGGCCGCCCGAGCGCGCGGCAACGCCGTCCGGGTCCCGGCGCGGCATCCAGCGCAGCAGCGTCGCGTAGAGCAGCTCGGCGTCGACCGGCTTGCCGACGTGGTCGTTCATTCCCGCGTCCAGGCACAGGCGGCGGTCGTCGCCGAACGCGTTCGCGGTCATCGCGATGATCGCGGTGCGCGAGTTCGCTCCGCCCGCGGAGCGGATCGCGCGCGTGGCCGCGACGCCGTCCATGCCGGGCATCTGCATGTCCATCAGGATCGCGTCGTACGGCGTGCAGCGCGCACGCTCGAGCGCGCTCGCACCGTCCGCGGCGAGGTCGACGCGCAGGCCGACCGCGTCCAGCAGGTCGAGCGCGACCTCCTGGTTCACCGGGTTGTCCTCCGCGACCAGGATGCGCGCGCCCGCGTGCTCGCGCCGCAGCGCCGCCTCGGCGGGGCCCGCGCCGGGCGGCGGCACCGGGGCGCGATCGTTCCCGCCGGAGGGCAGCCGGGCGATCGCGTCGCACAGCGCGATCGCGGTCACCGGCTTGACGAGCACGGCGTCGAAGCCCGCCGAGCGCGCGGCGTCCCGGGTCGCGTCGTCGTCGCGCACGGTGACGAGCACGCGCGAGCCCACTGCCAGGTTGCGCCGGCGCCCGGGTCGGATCAGCCTCCGGCGCCGGGCGGGCCTCCGGCGCCGGGCGGGCCTCCGGCGCCGGCGGCCTCCGGCGCCGGGCGGGCTGTCCGCGCCGGGCGGGCCCTCGACGCCAAGCGGGCCGTCCGCGTCGACGACGAGCACCGCGTACGGGTCCGCGGCGGCGTGCGCGGCGCGCGCCGCGTGCCCGGTGTCGCCGGCGACCGCATCGCAGCGCGCGCCCAGCGACGCGAGCTGCGAGCGCAGCGCGTCGCGCGCCGGTTCCGACGCGCCGGCGACCAGCACGCGCAGCCCGTCCAGCGGCGCGCCGTCGACGGGCGACGCCGGGCCGACCCCGAGCCGGGCGGTGAACCAGAACGCGCTGCCTTCGCCCTCGGTGCTGGCGAGCCCCGCGTCGCCGCCCATCAGCCGCGCGAGACGGCGCGTCAGCGCCAGCCCCAGCCCGGTGCCGCCGTAGTGGCGCGTCGTCGACGCGTCGGCCTGCTCGAACGCGTTGAACAGCGCCGCCTGGCGGTCGGGCGCGATGCCGATGCCGGTGTCGCGCACCTCGAAGCGCACGACCACCCGCTCGCCGTCGCGCTCGAGCACCTCGAGGCGCAACCGCACCCATCCGCGCTCGGTGAACTTGACCGCGTTCGACAGCAGGTTGATCAGCGCCTGCGACAGCCGGGTCGGGTCGCCGCGCAGCGACGCGGGCACGCCGCCGGTCTCGAGCAGGAGGTCGAGGCCCTTGGCACGCGCGCGCTGGGCGACCATCTCGAACGCGCGCGCGACGAGCGCGTCGCGCTCGATCGCCGTGTCCTCGAGCTCGAGCACGCCGGACTCGATCTTCGACAGCTCGAGGATGTCGTTGAGGACCTCGAGCAGGTGGCGCGTCGCGTCGGCGACCTTCGCGAGCCGGTCGCGCTGCAGGGGGTCGCGATTGTCGCGCTGGATCAGGTGCGTGAGGCCGATGATCGCGTTCATCGGCGTGCGGATCTCGTGGCTCATGTTCGCCAGGAACGCGCTCTTGGCGCGGCTCGCGGCCTCGGCGCGGTCGCGCGCGGCGGTCAGTTCCGTGTTCAGGCGCACGAGGTCCGCGCGCGCGCGCCGGATCGCGGTGACGTCGATCGTCAGCACCAGGAAGCCGTGGACCGCGCCGCCGCGCGTGTCCGGGACGTAGAGCACGCGGTCCCACGCCTGCTCGCCGTTCACGCGCCGGCCCGGCCGCTCGAAGTCCTGCGGCTCGCCGCGCAGCGCCGCCTGGATGCGCGAGCTCGCGCGCTCGTACCGCGCCTCGCCGAAGACCTCGAGCACCGTGCGCCCGAGCACCTCGGCCTGCGCGCGCCCGTACCACGCGTAGTACGCGCGGTTCGCGAAGCGGCAGCGCAGCCCGGCGTCCCAGTACGCGACGCGCCCGGGCAGGTTGTCGGTGACCTCGCGCAGGAAGCGCTCGGTCTGCCCGAGCGCCGCGTTGGCCTGCTCGAGGGCCCGCGTGCGCGAGCGCACCTCGTCCTCGAGCCGGTCGCGGTGGCGCGCGAGCTCGGCGTCCGTGCGCCGGCGCTCGGTGACGTCGCGCGAGACGCCGAACACGCCGATCACGTTGCCGTCCGGGTCGCGCAGCGGCCCCTTGGTCGCGAGCTTGACGCGCTCGCCGTCGACCGACGAGATCGTCTCCTCGAAGGTCCGCACGTCGCCGCCCGCGAGCGCGTGCGCGTCGTTGGCCATCAGTGCCGCCGCCTGTGCGGCCGGGAAGATCGCGCGGTCGTCGCGGCCGAGCACCTGCTCCGCGGACAGGCCGACCTCCGCGCACGCGGCGCGGTTGTACAGCAGGTAGCGGCCCTGGGCGTCCTTCGCGTAGATCGCGTCGTCGGAAGACTGCGCGATCGCCTCGAGCAGCGCGAGCGTGCGCATGCGCTCGCGCTGCGCGTCGCGCTCGCGCCGCGCTCGCGCCGCGCTCGCGCGAGCTCGGCGCGCTGCGCGAGCACGCGCGCGCCGACCGCGGCCGCGACCAGCGCCATCGCGACCGCGGCGGCCACGGCCCACGCGAAGCGCCGTGCGGGCGCGAGGACTTCGTCGCGCCCGACCCGGGCGATCAGCCACCCGTCGGTGCCGTCGATCGGCTGCCCGGTGGCGATCACCGCGTTGCCCATGAAGTCGACGCCGTCGATCACGTCGCCGGCGCGCGCGTCGCCGCGCAGCAGCCGCGCCACCGGGCGCGAGGTGTCGCTCATCGACACCTCGATGCCCGTCCGCGGGGCGGTCACGCCCTCCGGCTCGCTCAGCGCGACCGCGCGCTCGGCGTCGCGCCGCCACAGCACGGTCTGTCCGGTCGGGCTCGGGGAGGGCCACTCGTGGAGCATGGGAAACAGCTGCCGCCGGGGGTCGGCGCGCAGCACCAGCGCGGCGCGTGCCGGCGATCCGGTCGAGCGCAGCGGCGCGACGAAGTCGATCCGCACCGGCAGCGCGTCGCCCCGGCGCAGGTACAGCCCGGTGTGGCGCGGCTGGCCGCTCGCCAGCGCCTGCCGGGCCGCGTCGGCGAGCTCGGGCTCGATCTGCGCAGTCGCGGCGCGTTCGCGGGCGAACACGCGTGCCTGCCCGTCGAGCACGATGGCCTCCTCGTAGCCGTTCGCGCGCCGGTAGGTCTCGAGCCGCTCGAGCAGGCGCGCGCGATCGGCCGGGTCGCTCATCGCGCTCAGGCGCTCGAAGTACTCGGCCAGCATCCGGCTGCCGGACAGGAACCCGACCTGGGCGACGCGGTCCGCGAGCCACTGCTCGACCTGGCGAGCGCGCAGGCGCGCGATCGACTGCAGGCGCGCCGCTTCGACCTCGCGCACGTGGTCGAACTCCCGCACGACCGCGAGCGCGGCCGTGCCGGCGACCAGCGCGGCGAGAATTGCCAGCGCGGCGCGCGCGATCCGGCGTGAGCCCGCGTGCGAGGCGTCCGCGGGGGCGGGCAAGACCTGCGGTCCGCTCACTCGTCGGGCGAAAGCCCGCGCACGGCGCCCTCGATCGACGTCAGCATCGACAGGGCCGCCAGCACGAGCACCGCGAGCGTGTCCGGGAACATCGCGACCGCGACGGCGCTGGCCCAGCAGGTCCCGGTGAACTGTGCGATTCTGGCCATGATCGGCTCCCTGCAGACGTGTCCGGCGCCTCGGGGCGGGTCGCGCCGCGCCGGCCCTCGCGGGCGCGCGGCGCCACGCGAGGGCGCTCGCGATTCATTTCACAGGATGCGGCGCCGTCGCGGGGCGCGCCGGTGATGGGCGGCGGCGGCGGCTTCGCCAGTGGCGGGCCCGTGTCGTCGGGCGCGCGACGGCCTCGGGGCAACCCCGGCGCGCGCTCGGTGAAGCCCCGTGGCGATCGGTGCCCTGAACGCCCCACGGGGCGGGTTCGGAGCGACAATACGCGCCGGGCGGCCTGCCGGTCGCCCGAGCCTCCGGTCATCGAGCGAGATTCCCCCATGTCAACGAACCGCAGAACGTTCATTCAATCCAGCCTCGCGCTGGGTGCCGCCGTCACCGGGTCGCGCGCGGCGTTCGCCCAGCAGTACCCCACCAAGCCGGTCAAGCTGATCGTTCCCTTCGCCACCGGCGGCGGGTCCGACTTCATCGGCCGGTTCATGGCTCAGCGGCTGTCGCAGTCGCTGGGCCAGCCGATTGTCGTCGAGAACCGCCCGGGTGCCGGCAGCGTCATCGGCATCGACATGGTCGTTCAGTCCCCCGCCGACGGCTACACGCTGGGGCTGATCGCGTCCAGCTACACGGTGACGCCGAGCCTGTACAAGCTGAAGTTCGACCCGGTCGCCGACATCACCCCGATCGTCCAGTTCTCGCAGGGCCCGATGCTGGTCGTCGTCAATCCGTCCGTCCCGGCCAAGGACCTGAAGGAGCTGATCGCGCTGGCCAAGGCCAGGCCGGGAGCGCTGAACTACGCGTCCGCCGGCCAGGGCAGCATCACGCACCTGGCGACGGTGCTGTTCGAGCAGATGGCCGGCGTGAAGCTGACGCACGTCCCGTACAAGGGGACCGGGCCCGCGCTCACCGACACGATGGGCGGCCAGACGCAGCTGTTCTTCGCGAGCACCGCGACCTCGCTGCCGCACGTGCAGTCGGGCAAGCTGCGCGCGATCGCGGTGACCACCGCCAAGCGGATGCCCGCGCTGCCGAACGTGCCGACGATCGCCGAGTCGGGCGTGCCGGGCTACGACGTCCCGCTGTGGCACGGGCTGATCGGCCCGAAGGGCGTGCCGCGCCCGATCGTCGACCGCTACGTCGCCGAGAGCGGCAAGACGCTCGCGCTCAAGGAGACCGCGGAGCACCTGATGAACGACGGCGTCGCCCCCGCGAACGGGAGCACCCCGGAGCAGTTCCGCGCGCAGATCTCGCGCGAGATCGCGCAGTGGCACGACGTGGTCGCGAAGGCCGGCGTGAAGATCGAGTAGGGGCCCGGCCGCCGGCGCGGCGCGGGCGGCCTCACTCCTTGTAGTACACGACCTGGTGGCTGGTGGCGAGCAGCGCGCCGTCGTCGCCCCACAACTCGGCGGACTGGTCGAAGTAGCCGGCACCGAACCGGTTCGAGCGCGCGGTCCCGAGCACCGCGCGCTCGCCCTGCGCGGCGAGCATCGCGGCGTCCGCGTGGAAGAACGTGGTGAGCGAGACGGTCCCGACGGGCACCCACTTCGGGCGGCGCAGGAACAGGCGCGGGAAGAAGACGTCGCTGATCGCGGCGAGCGACGCGAAGTCGAGCGGGCGCGGCGGTTCGTCGCGCACCCACAGGCAGCTCTCCGAGCCGGGGTCGGCCGGCGCGTGCGCGCGGCCGGTCGGGGCGCCGTGCACGAAGCGCATGTCGTAGCGGTTCGTCCACTCGGCCCGCTCCAGCGGCGGCAGGCGCGCGATCGACGCCGCGGGCGGCACCGCGGGGAAGTCGATCTCGGTCGACGACCAGGTCTCGCGCCGTGTCGCGAGCACCGCGGTCGCGCTGGTCGCGACCCGATCGCCCTGGACGAGCTCCGCGTACCAGTGCTGCGTCGAGCGGTTGGTGCGCACCGGCCGCGCGTTCACCCGGAAGCCGCCGTCCGCGATCGGGCCGGCGAAATTGACCGTCAGCGCGATCGGGTCGCCGGCGCGTGCCGGGTGGCGCAGCACCGCGGCGAGCATCGTCGCGGCGATCGCGCCGCCGAACGGGCCGACCATGTTCGCGTACGCCGGCGTGGTCCGTCCGGCGAAGCCGTCGCCGTCCGGATCGAGCCGGAGCGCGTCGTCGAGCGGGTGCGGCGTGCCGGCGGCGGGCGCGAGGGTGTCCACGCTTCGGTTTCCTTTCTGCGAAATGGGGCGCGCGTCGATCCGCGTCACCGGACCCCGAGGATATGCGATGCTCGCGCACGAGGCACTCCAGGGACTCACCAGGCGCCATGAAAGCGATCGTCACCGGACACTCCCGCGGCCTGGGCGCCGCGATCGCCCACGAGCTCCTCGCGCGCGGGATTCCCGTGCTCGGGCTGGCGCGCACCCGAAACGACGCGCTCGGCGGGCGCTGGCCCGCGAGCCTCGAGCAGTGCGAGCTCGACCTCGCCGACCCCGGCGCGCTGGCGCGCTGGCTCGCCGGCGACGCGCTCGCGCGCTTCGCCGCGGGCGCGCGCACGCTGGCGCTGGTCAACAACGCGGGCACGGTCCAGCCGGTGGGGCCCCTGGCGTCGCAGGACCCGTCCGCGGTCGGCCGCGCGGTGAGCCTGAACGTGACCGCGCCGCTGATGCTCTCGGCTGCGTTCGCGTGCGCCGGCGAGCCCGGCGCCGAGCGGCGCATCCTGCACGTCTCGAGCGGGGCGGCGCGCAACGCCTACCCCGGCTGGAGCGTGTACTGCGCGACCAAGGCCGCGCTCGACCTGCACGCGAAGGCGGTGGCGCTGGACGCGTCGCCGGGGTTGAAGGTGTGCAGCCTCGCGCCGGGCGTCGTCGACACCGACATGCAGGCCGAGATCCGCGCGACCTCCGCGGACCGCTTCCCGATGCGCGAGCGCTTCGAGGCGATGAAGCGCGACGGCGCGCTCGTGAGCGCCGGCGACTGCGCGCGCCGGCTGGTCGCGTACCTGACCGGCGACGCGTTCGGCGGCGTGGCGGCGGCGGACCTGCGGGAACTGCCCGCGGGCTGAGGCGCGGGCGTTCCGGACCCGCGCGGCGCGTCGCCGGGCGCGCGAGCCTCGCGCGAGGCTCGCGCGAACCTCAGGCGATCGTGAATTCCGCGCTCGTCATCGCCAGGCCGGTGCCGATCAGCGCGATCGTGACCGCCGCGCAGGCCCCGTTGCCGTCGGCGTCGTACAGCAGCGCTCCGGACGCCGCGTCGTACACGACGCGGTCGTCGGCGTCGTGCGCGCCGGCTCCGCGCCAGAACGCCTGTGGTGCGAGCGCGCCGATCGGGCCGAGCGCGCCGAAGCTCGCGTGGTCGAAGCGGATCGTGTCGTCGGCGACCGAATAGTCGGTGATCCGATCCGCGCCGCCCGCGCCGGGCAGGCACGAGAACGCGAATACGTCGCGGCCGGCGCCCCCCGTCAGCACGTCGGCGCCCGCGCCGCCGTCGATCGTGTCGTTGCCCGCGTCGCCGTTCAGCGCGTTCGCGGCCGCGTTGCCGGTCAGCACGTTGGCGGCCGTGTTGCCGCGCGCCCCGATCGCATTCAGGCCGGTCGCCGAGAGGTCCAGGTTCTCGAGCGCGCGGTCGAGCGTCAGCGTGAACGCGGCGGAGGGCGCGACCAGCCCGTCCGCGGCCCGCAGCGCGAGCGTGTCCGTGCCTTCGCCGCTCAGTTCCGCGACGGCGTCCTCGAGCACGACGCGCCCGCCCAGCCGCACCAGGTCGACGCGATAGAGGTCGTCGCCCTTGCCGCCGGCGAGGCGATCGGCGCCGGCCCCTGCGTCGAGCACGTCGTTGCCGCGCCCGCCGGACACGCTGTCGTTGCCGTCGCCGCCGAGCAGCACGTCGTTCCCGTCGCCGCCCGACATCGTGTCGTTGCCGGCCAGGCCGTACATCCATTCGCCGGCGGCCGTTCCGTTGAGCACCTCGGCCCGGGCGCCGCCGACGATGCCGGCCGGCGTGACGTCGAGGGCGAACGCGTCGCTGGTCGAGGCGCCGTGCGAGTCGGTGGCGGTGACCAGAACGTACCAGGTGCCGACGTTCGCCGCCGTCGGGTGCGCGCTGAAGGCGCGCGTGACGGGATCGAAGGCGAGCCAGCCGGGCAGCGCGGACGGACCCTCGTCGATGTCGAGGAACTGTGCGCCGTACGACAGCGCGTCGTCGGCGTCGGGGTCGACGAAGGTCCCGGCCGGGACGCGGAACTCGAACGAGGTTCCGGCGATGCCGGTGCGATCGTCCATCGGCGCGTCGACCCGCGGCGCGTGGTTCGTGTCGTAGCGGATGAGGTCGGTGAACAGCGAGAAGTCGTCCGCGCCGTAGCGGCCGTCGAGGACGATCGACACGTCGGCGCCCGGCGTGTCGTCGGTGCCGACGTACAGCGTGGTGCGCGCGCTGCCGGTGGCGACCTGCACCTGCCCGGCGCCCAGCGACGCGCCGTCGCCGGCGCTCACCGTCGGCGTGAAGAAGAAGGCGCCGCAGACCTCGATCGTCTCGCCCGACTGCAGGTCGGTGATGACGTCGGTGCCGACGTCGCTCGTCGAGACGCAGAACGAGTCGACGCCCGCCCCGCCGGCGAGCGTGTCGTTGCCGCTCGCGCCGCGCAGGAGGTCGTCGCCCGCGCCGCCTTCGAGCCGGTTGTCGCCCGCGTTGCCCCACAGTTCGTTGTCGAGCCCGTTGCCGGTCCCGTTCAGCGCCTGCGTCCCGGTGGCGGCGAAGCCGACGTGCAGATTCTCGACGTTCGCCGGCAGCAGGTAGCTCGGCAGGGACGACCAGACGGTGTCGGCGCCTTCGCCCGGCTGCTCGAGGACGACGTCGCCGGCGTCGTCGACCCGGTACGCGTCGTCGCCGGTGCCGCCGGACATCGTGTCGGCACCCGCGCCGCCGTCGAGGCTGTCGCGTCCGCCGCCACCGTCGAGCGCGTTGCGTCCTTCGTTGCCGGTCAGCACGTTGTCGAGCGCGTTCCCGGCGCCCGAGACGTCGCCCGCGCCGGCGAGCAGGGCCAGGTTCTCGACGTTCGCGGGCAGCGCGAAGACGGCCAGCGCCGAGCGGACGGCGTCGACGCCTTCGCCGGCGAGCTCGCGCACCGAGTCGCCGGCGTCGTCGACCCAGTACGTGTCGTCGCCGGCCCCGCCGGTCAGGGTGTCGGCGCCCGCCGCGCCGTCGAGGACGTCGTCGCCCGCGCCGCCGGCGAGCGCGTTGCGCCCGGCGTTGCCCCACATCACGTTCGCGAGGCCGTTGCCGATGCCCGAGACGTCGGCGACGCCGACCAGCCACAGGTCCTCGACCCAGGCCGGCAGCGCGAAGTCGACGATCGCGTTGACGCGGTCGGTCCCCTCGCCCTGGACCTCGACGACGACGTCGCCGGCGTCGTCGACCGCGTAGACGTCGTTGCCGGCGCCGCCGATCATGCGGTCCGCTGCGCCTGCGCCGTCGATGAAGTCGTCCGCGCCGGTGCCGACCAGCGTGTCGTTGCCGCTGCTGCCGTTCACGATGTTCATGGAGTCGCGCCCCCGGGGAGTGGTTGGGATGCCGCCGGAGCACAGCGTCGGCCGGCGGGGGTGCGCGCGGCAAGCATCGGGCTTCAAAAGGATGTGTGAGTCCGATTAATGGCGCGCGACGTCGAATCCGGCACGGATCGGCGTGACGCATTTCACGCGCCCGCGCGCTCCGGTAAAGTGGCTCCCATGAAAGCCCGCCTGAACCCCCGCCTCGATCGCTTCGAGTCGCCGTTCCGCCGCCTCGACGCGCTGCTCGCCGGCGTGACGCCGAACCCGGCGCTCGCGCAGATCACGATGCACGTCGGCGAGCCGCAGGACAGCCCGCCGACGATCCTGCAGCAGGCGATCGCCGCGCACGCGAGCCAGTGGAACCGCTATCCGCCGTCGCTCGGCACGCCCGAGCTGCTCGACGCGATCCTCGGCTGGCTCGCGCGCCGCTATCCGGCATCGCGCGGCCGCGTCGACCCGGCGCGCGCGCTGTCGTCGGTGTCGAGCACGCGCGAGGCGCTGTTCCTCGCCGCGACGATCGCGACCGACCCCGCGCGCGGCGGGGCGATCGCGCTGATGCCGAACCCGTTCTACCAGACGTATCGCGTGGCGGCGATCATGGCGGGCGCCGAGCCGCGCTACCTGCGGCACAGCGGATTCCCTGCGTTCGAAGTCGATCTCGCCGCGCTCGACTCGGCGACGCTGAGCGCGACCTCGATCCTCTACCTGTGCTCGCCGTCGAATCCCGACGGGCGCGTCCTGCCGGCCGCGACGATGCGCCGCGCGGTCGAGCTCGCGCGCGAGCACGGGTTCCTCGTCGTGTTCGACGAGTGCTACGCGGAGCTCTACGACCGCGAGCCGCCGGTCGGCGCGCTCGAGGTGCTCGCCGCGATGCACGCCGGCGACGGCTGGCTCGACAACGTGCTGGTGCTGCACTCGCTGTCCAAGCGCTCGAGCGCGGCCGGGATGCGCTCCGGGTTCGCGGTGGGCGACCCGTCCGCGATCGCCGCCCTCAACCGCCTGCGGCTCAACGGCACCGCGTGCTCGCCGATGCCGGTGCAGGCGGCGGCCGCCGCGCTGTGGAGCGACGAGGCGCACGTCGATCTCATGCGCGAGCGCCTGCGCGCGCGCTTCGACCTCGCCGACCGTCACCTCGGCGGCCACCCCGGCTACTACCGTCCCCCGTGCGGATTCTTCCTGTGGCTGAGGGTCGGCGACGGCGCGTCCCTCACGCGCCGCCTGTGGGAGCGCTCGGCGCTGAAGGTCCTGCCCGGCGAGTACCTGACCCAGCCCGAGCCCGACGGGAGCAACGACGGGGGGCCGTTCGTGCGCGTCGCGCTCGTCCAGGACCTCCCCACGACGTCGCAGGGGCTCGAGCGTCTCGCCGCGGAACTCGGCGCGCACGGCTGACGCGATTCGCGGACCCGTGCCCGCGCGCGCGCCCGGCAGCGCGCGATAAGATCGTGCTGCGCCGTCCGCGCGATGCCCGCGCCGGGGTCGGCGCTCCAACGTGTCGATACGAGGGAGCGAAAGCGTGAAGAGACTGATCCTGTTCGTCGTGGCGCTGCTCGCGGCGCCGCTCGCGTTCGCGCAGGGCGCGGCCGGGTTTCCTTCGAAGCCGATCCGCATCTACGTGCCGTTCAACGCCGGCAGCGGCTCCGACAGCGCGTCGCGGGTCTACGGCGAAGTGATGTCCAAGATCCTCGGCCAGCCGGTCGTCGTCGAGAACCGGCCCGGCGGAAGCGGTCTGCTCGCGATCCAGGCCGTGAAGGCCGTGCCCGCCGACGGGCACACGATCCTGCTCGCGAGCAATTCGCCGATGGCGGTCAACCCGGTGCTCAACCGCAAGCTGCCGTACGACCCGTTCAAGGAGTTCCGGCCGGTGCACGGTCTCTCGGTGGGCCCGGCCGCGTTCGTCGTCCGCGGCGACTCTCCCTACCGGACGATCGGCGACATGATCGCCGCGGCGAAGAAGGACAAGCGCCCGCTGGCCGTCGGCAACTACTCGGAGGGCTACCAGCTGATCGGCACCTGGCTCGGCACCGCCGGCGGCGTGCCGATCACGCCGGTGCCTTACAAGGGCGGCGCGCAGATGGTGACCGACGTCATCGGCGGCCAGCTCGACACCGGCGTCAACGACTTCGGCGGCGTCGCCGCGATGATCAAGGAAGGGCGCCTGCGCGCGCTCGCGATCACCGGCGACAAGCGCGACCCGAAGTTCCCGGAGATCCCGACCATGAAGGAGAGCGGCTTCCCGGACTTCGAGACCTACGTCTGGGCGTCGTTCTACGTGCGCGCCGAGACGCCGGACGACGTCGTCGACAAGCTCGCCGACGCGGTGCGCCGGGCGATGAACTCCGACGAGGGCAAGGCCTACCAGGCGTCGCTGCCGGCACTGCCGCTGATGCTCGGCCCGAAGGAGATGGGCGAGTTCCACGTGCGCGAGTACCAGCGCTTCAAGCGCGTGGCCGAGGCCGCCGGCATCGTCCCACAGTGAGTTCGAAGGCGGCGTGCCGCGCGCGAGCCCGGCCCCGGCGACGTCGACACGTGAACGAGCGCGGATGATCCTCGTCGCCACGCTGCCCTCGATCCACCCGCTGATGCGCTCGGCGCGCGTGGAGGCGGTGCACGCGGTGCCGGGCAGCGCGCTCGCGCCCGGCGCGAAGCTGCTCGACCTGCGCGTGGACCTGAGCCTGGCGGTCGCGCACGACTGCCCGCCGGTCTCGTACCACCGGATCGCGCTGCGCGAGCGGGCGTGGCTGCGCCGGTTCGAGGTCTCGGCGGGCGACGACGTCGCGGCCGGCGCGGTCGTCGCGCTGTTGAGCACCGGCCCCGACGAGTCGCTGGACGCACCACCGGGCCGGGCGGTCCGCGTCAGCGTCGCGGGGATCCTGCACGAGCCCGACTGGTGGCGTGACGAGCCCTCGCCGTGACGCGGTCGCTGCGGCTCGGAGCCCTCGCGCCGCCGGGCTGGCGGATCCGGCGGTCCGGCTTCACCTGGATGTGCGCCGACGGGCAGCCGGTGCGGGCGGGCCAGCCGCTCGCCAGCTGCAACGTGGGCGTCACCGGCGACTCCGGCGGTGCGCGGGGCGCGCTGCCGTTCTCCGAAGAGCGCACCGACCTGCACGCGATCCTCGTCTCACCGGTCGCCGGGCGTTTGTCGATCGCGCCGGGCACGTCGCGCGGCGGTCTGCTCGACGCGCTCGAGACCCTGCATCCCTGGGATCCGGACGCCGTCGTCGGACGGATCGAGGTGCCGAGCGCGCCCGCGTCCGACGCCGTGCCCGGGCTCGTGTTCGCGGCCGGGCGACGCTTCGCGGCGCACGCCGAGGTGCGCGCGAGCCTGCTCGGGGGCTGGTACGACCGGGCGCGCGCGTGGCGCGGCGACGACCTGGGCGCGACCGGCACGCTGGTCGCGCTCGGCAGCTGCGAGCTGACCGCGGCGCTGCGCGGCGAGCAGCCCGCGTTCCTCGAGTTCATGTCCGCGCTGCCGGGCTCGGCGCAGCTCGTCGTCTGGCCCGACGACCTGCTCGTGCCCTGCGCGCGCGTCGTGCGCGAGCAGCTCGAGCGCGGCCCGGCGCAGAACCACGCGATCGCCGAGGACCTCGCCTCGACGTTCCCGCTCGCGAGCGCGGCGACCACGCCCCAGGACTGGCTGTTCGCCGCGACGCTGGTCGCGTCGCTCGCGCGCTCGCCGCTGTCGGAGCGGCTGCCGGTGCTCGTGCGCTCGGCGCTGCGCGAGGTCGAGCGCGCCGACGCGGTCGTGACTTCGCTCGCGGCCGAGCCGCGGTTCGTCTATCGGCACCGGCGCCTGGGCTACACGGTCGCGGTGCACGACTACCGCGTCAGCGCCGCCGGTGCGTCGGTGAGGGCGTGGCTGCGCGGGTCGTTCGAGCGCGTCGAGCGCGACGCGCTCGCGATCGCCGCCGACCTGCGCGCGCTCCACGAGCGCCTGCGCGAGCGCGGCCCGGCGCGGCTGCTGGTGCTGAACACGACGTCGACGTCGGCGAGCGAGGACGTCGCCGACTACGCGCAATTCGACGCGCCGATGGGGCGCACCGTCGAGAGCGTGCGGCGCAAGGAGGCGAACCTCGCGCTGCACGATCTCGCGCGCGACGACGACTTCGCGATCGTCGACGTCGATGCGCTCGCCGCCGAGCACGGCGCGGGCCCGCACGTGCCCGACGGCGTTCACCTGAGCGGCCCGCTGCAGCGCGCGGTGCGCGACGAGATCCGGCGCCTGCTCGCGGTGCGCGGCGTGCCCGGGTTCGCCCCGGCGGGGTCGCCGGCGCGGCCGCCCCGGGCCGGATCGCCCCCGGGGACGGCGACGCCCGCTACGTGACCTCGAACGCCACCGCGAGCGGCGGCGCGTCGTCGGGCGCGCCGGGCAGCGGCTCGTCGGGGTCGTCGCTCGCGAGCGCGAGCGTCGCGCCGATGCGTGCCCAGTCGCCCTCGGCGCACAGGATCGCGCGCAGCACGCAAGGCTGCTGCGCACGCAGCTCGACGACCGCCTTGTGGGTCTCGACTTCGACGATCAGCTCGTCCGGCGCGAAAGCGCGGCCGGGCTCGCCGTGCCACTGCAGCACGCGAACCTCCTCGACGTCGCTGATCGGACCGGGCACCTGCAGGCGATGGATCATGATTCCTCTGAGGGCGGGGCGGCGCGCCGGGCCGGGTCCAGCAGGCGCCTGACCGTTTCGACGACGCGCGAGGCGTCGGGCACGCACGCCGCCTCGAGCACGGGATTCGACGACACCGGCGCCGGGAGGGCGCCGACGCGGGCCACGCGCAGATTGCCGACCGCGTCGCGCACGCGGAACGCGACCTCGGCGCCGACGCCGCAGCTCGGCTGGCCTTCCTCGAGCGTGACGAGCGCGCCGGTGCGCGCCGCGGATGCGGCCACGGTGCCGACGTCGAGCGGTGCCAGGCAGCGCAGGTCGACGACCTCGCAGGACACGCCCTCGTGCGCCAGGCGCCGCGCCGCGTCGAGCGCGACGACGGTCATGTAGCCGTGGGTCGCGATCGTGACGTCGCGCCCGTCGCGCACGACCTGCGCGCGCCCGAACGGCGCGAAGTGCTCGTGCGCCGGCAGCGGGCCGGCGACGGGGAACAGCCGCTTGTGGTCGACGAACACCACCGGCCCGTCCTCGCGCAGCGCGGACTTCAGCAGCCCGTACGCGTCGGCCGGCGTCGACGGCGCGACCACCTTCAGGCCCGGCACGCCCATCAGCCACGCCTCCAGGCACTGCGCGTGCGCGACGCCCTGGCCCTTCGCGCCCGCGGTCGTCTTCACGACCACCGGGGCGCGCAGCTGGCCGCCGGTCTTGTAGCGCAGCTTCGCGCCGTAGTTGACCAGCGGGTCGAGCGCGAGCATCAGGAAGTCCATGTACGTGATGCTCACCAGCGTGCGCGTGCCGGCGGCGGCGGCGCCGATCGCGACGCCGACCATCGCGGACTCCGCGACCGGGGTGTCGCGCACGCGCGCCGCGCCGAAGCGCGCGTGCAGGCCCGCGAACTCGCGGTACGCGCCGCCGAACGCACCGATGTCCTGGCCGAGGAGCACGAGCCGCGGCTCGCGCGCCATCTCCTCGGCGAGCGCGCGCGCGATCGCCTCGCGGAAGAACACGCGCGGGGCCTGCGGGGCGTCAGCCGACATCGTCGAGCAGCTCCTCGGGGCCGGGCATCGGCGAGGCCTCGGCGAACGCGACCGCGTCGTCGACGCGGTCCCGGGCCTCGTGCTCCAGCGCCGCGAGCGCCGCGTCGTCGAGCTCGCCGCGCGCACGCAGCGCGCCGGCGTGCGCCCGGATCGGGCAGCGCAGCTCGAGCGCCTCGAGCTGCGCACGCGTGCGCGTCTCGCGCGTCGCGGTCGAGTGCGGCGTGAAGCGCGCCGACGCGCACTCGAGGAAGGCCGGCCCGAGGCCGGCGCGTGCGTGCCCGGCGAGACGTCGTGCCGCGTCGGCGACGGCGCCCACGTCCATCCCGTCGACGCTCTCGCTGGCGATGCCGAACGGGCGCGCGAAGTCCGCGAGGCGCTGCGGCGCGAGCGCGGCCGCGCGCGGCGTCGACACCGACCAGCCGTTGTCGTCGCACACGAGCAGCAGCGGCAGCCGCCACAGCGTCGCGATGTTCAGCGTTTCGTGCAACGCACCGGAACCGCACGCGCCGTCGCCGAACAGGCACGCGACCACGCCCGGGCGCGACTGCGACTGCATCGCCAGCGCGACACCGGCCGCGACGCTCATGTTGCCGGCGACGACCGCGTGCGCGCCGAAGAACCCGGCCGCCGGCTGCGCGAGGTGCCCGCGCCCGCCGCGCCCGCGGCACGGCCCGCCGGTGCGCCCGAGCAGCTCGGCCAGCACCGCGCCGGGGTCGAGCCCGCGCGCGAGCGCCGGGCCGATCGAGCGCCCGCTCGTGAGCAGGGTGTCGTCGGACCCGAGGGCCGCGCACACCCCGACCGCGACCGCCTCGGCGCCGCTGGACGCGAGCTGGAACCCGCGGTCCGGGCGCGCGAGCAGCCGGTGCTCGAAGGCCCGGATCAGCAGCATCGCCCGCAGCGCTTCAAGACCCTGCACGTGCGGCCTCCCGCGACGCACGCGCCGCGACGATGCGCTCGATCCGCTGCCGCAGGCGCACCGCGCCGCCGTGCAGCGCCTGAACGCGCTGAAGCGCCGAGGGCTCGAGCACCTCGTCGAGCGCCGACGCGAGCAGCGCGCTCGCGACCACGCATCCCGCGGCGTCGACGCCGTCCGCGCCCGCGAGGCGCCAGTCGCAGCCGAGCCGGCGCCCGCCGGCGTCCGCGAGCATCCGGTCGATGTCGACGACGCCCGCGCCGTGCGCGCGCGAGAGCTCGGCGGCGAGCAGGTCGAGGCGGCGGATGCGCTCGAGCCGGCGCGTGCGCAGCGGGTCGTCGCGCGCGCCGGCGGACGCGTCGACGTGACGGAACACGGTGCACACGAGCACCGGGACGCCCGGGAGCGCGCACAGCGCGGCGAGCGCTTGCTGAAGGCGGGCCCGGGTGTCGTCGAACGGCTCGTCGGCGGCGAGTGCCTCGCCGAGCAGCGAGACGAGCACGACGCGCGGCGCGGGGGCGGGGGCGGGGGCCGCGGCGAGCGCGGCCTCGGCGCTCCCGAAGCGCAGCGTCATCGCGAACGGCCGCCCGAGCGCCTGCGTGATCCAGTCGCACAGCCGCTGAGCCCCCGCGCGGAACGGCGGCTCCTCGAGGCGGTCGCGGGCGACCACGAACAGCGTCGGATCGGGCGCGGCCGGCGTCACGCGGGACTCCTCCCGGCCGCAGCCGGTCCTGCCGCGGCGGCGGCCGAAGTCCCGGATCGCCAGAAGCCGTCGCCCAGGCGTTCGAGCCCCAGGCGCGCGCGTGCCTCGTCGAAGTCGGTGCCCGCGGCGTCGCGCGCCGCGCGCTCGAGCTCGGGTAGCGACGCGATGCGCCAGCGCGGCTCGAGCCGGGACGGGTCGGAGAGGCCCGCCCAGAACACGCACAGCAGCGCGACCGCCGGGTCGGGGTGCGCCGCGAGGAAGTGTCGCTCCCAGGCCGGGTCGGCGACCGGGTCGCGCCACGCGCTGCGGTGCGTGAGGTGGTAGGTGTGCGCGCCGTCGGCGAGCGCCACGCGCGCGCCGCCGCGAACGAGGCGCCAGGCGAGCTCGCGGTGCTCGTTGATGTCCAGGCGCTCGTCGAAGCCGCCGCAGCGCAGGAAGCGCTCGCGCCGCACCGACTGGTTGTGCCCCGACGCCGCCGCCCACAGCACCGCGCAGTCCGGCGCCTCGCGCAGCGCCTGGATCTCGAGCGCCTGCAGGCGGCGCGGGCCGGCCCCCGGGTAGATCCCGGGCTCGGCACGCCGCGCGACCTCTGCGAACGCGTCGCGCACCTGCTCGCGCGTGACGCGCATCCGCTCGCGCTCGGCCGGGGGGCGGCGCGCGAGCGTTTCGGCGTGCGCCGGGAACGCGGTGCCGGCGTCGGGGTCGAGCAGCATCCGCGTGCAGCGCAGGTGCATCGGCTCGCCGCGCACGACGAGGTCGCCGGCGCGCGCGTGCGCCGCGCGGTGGCGCGCGAGCAGGTCGGGTGCGGGCAGCGTGTCGCCGTCGAGGAAGAGGAGCAGCTCGCCGCGCGCGTGCCGCGCGCCCGTGTTCGACGCGGCCGAGCGGCCGAGCGCCGCCGGGTGGCGCAGCGCGACGAGCGGCAACCGCGAGGCCGCGCCGGCGAGGACTTCGGGCGTGCCGTCCGACGAACCGTCGTCGACGACGACGATCTCGGCGCCGTCGGCCTGGCACTCGAGCGCCGCGAGCGTGAGCGCGAGCCGCGGCGCCTCGTCCTTCGAGCGGATCACGACGCTCAGGCCGGGGCGTTCGACAGGCACAGCAGTTCGTCCAGGATTCGCACGACTTCCTCGGCCACCAGACGGCAGCCGGTCGCGTTCAGGTGCAAGGCGTCGATCTTGCAGCGGTCCGCGCCGTGACGGGCGACGACGGCGTCGACGTCGACGACGGAGACGCCGGTGCGCTGCGAGAGCTCGACCAGTCCGAGGTTGAAGCGGCGGATGCGCGTCGCCAGGCTGTCCTCCTGCCCGACGTGGTCGTGCACCGTGTCGCCGGGAATCACCGACGAGACGTTGAAGACCAGGATCGGGGCGTCGGACCCGGCCCGCAGCCGCGCGACCAGGCGCTCGAGGTTCGCCATCGACGCGCCCGCGTCGAGACGGGCGAGGGGCTCGAAGTCCGCGCGCAGCCAGCGGCGGTCCGCGTCCGGCCACGCCGGGGCGTCGCCGGCGTACAGCAGGTACCCGTCGCGGCGGTGCCGCAGCATCTCGTTGGCGACGTCGGGCAGGATCGACAGGATCGTCGCGTCGGCCCGCGCCTCGAAGACCGCGCGCCCGAACTGCGACGGTGGAGGGTAGGCGCCCAGCAGGCCCGCGCGCGCCTCGACGTCGCCGGGCACCCGGCCGTCGGCGAGCAGCAGCGCGTCGGAGCGGGTGAAGGTCTCGTGGCGCACGCGCACGGTCGTCCCCGGCAGGCGCGCGCGCACCACCTCGTTGATCCCGTTCCACAGCACCTCGCCGTTGACGCGGTGCAGGTGGAGCGAGTCTCGGACGTCGACGTTGCCTTTCGCGAACAGCGTCAGGCGGCGTGCAGCGGGGGTCATCGGGGCCGGGCTCGGTTGCCGCCGGCGGCGGCGTCGGGGGACATCGTATACGGACGCGGCGGCAAGCGCCGCGCCGGTATCATCGCGGCGATGCGGACACTGGGCACGCGCGGCGACCCGACGACGCGCTGCGTCGGCGAGGACGCGATCGTCGAGATGCTGCTCGCCAGCGGCTGGGTGCACGCGGTGCGTGCCGGCGAGCGCGAACGGGCGCGGGCGGGCGCGCGCCGCGCGCTCGCGCGCTGGGCCGACGCGGGGCTGCCCCACGCGCCCGGGCCCGCCGGCGAGCGCCGATTCGATCCCGCCGAAGTCCTGAATTTCAAGAAGCGGGCCGCGCTCGCCGGCGCCGACGACTACTGGCCCGAACACTGCGTCGCCACCGCGCGCCGCCTGTTCGCGGACCTGAACGGCGATCCGGCGCGCGCCGCGTGGCCGTCGCGCCGCTTCGACGTCCGCTTCGAGCGGCACTTCGACCTCGCCGCGTTCGAGCCGGGCGTCGAGGTGCGGCTGCGCGCGCCGCTGCCGCTCGAGGGCTCCGATCTGGGCGCGCTGCGCGTCGACGTCGACGCGCCCGAGGGCGCGCTCGCGCCCCCCGTGTGCCGGCCCGGCCGGCTCGAGGCGCGCGTGCGGGTCTCGGGCACGCGCCGGGCCCGCCTCGCGTACCGCGCGTCGTTCACCGCGACGCCCGCGCCGCGCGCGCCCGCGCCCGGCGGCGCCGCGCCGGTCCTCGACGCCGAAGCGCGCGCGCGCTTCACGCACCCGGCCGAGGGCTTCGTTCGCGGCGGCGCGCGCACGGCCGAGCTCGCGCACGCGCTCGCCGCGCGGCGAACCGACCCGCGCGACGTCGCCGCCGCGCTGTGGGCCGGCGTGATCGATCGGATGGCGATCGGCATGGCCCACTATCACGAGGTCGACCCCGCGCGGCCGGCCGACGCGCTGCTCGATCTCGGCTGGTGCGACTGCCAGCTCGGCGCGGCGCTGTTCGCGACGATGTGCCGCGCGCTCGGCATTCCGGCGCGCCTGGTCGGCGGGTACCTGCTGTACCCGGACGCGCCCGGCGTGCACTACTGGGCCGAGGTCTGGCTGCCCGACGCCGGCTGGTGCGCGTACGACCTGCAGTCGTGGGAGCTCTCGGCGGGCGGGCGCGACCCGGCGTGGCGCGACGTGTTCGCGGGCCGCGTCGACGCGCGGATGAAGACCCAGGTGATGCCGCGCGACGTCGTCGGGCCGATGAGCGTGAAGCTGCCGGCGCGCTGGCTGCTGCTGCCCGAGCTGCTGCCCGACGGCGCGCGCATCGCGATCGTCGACGCGGACACCGGCCGCACCGCGTACGCCGACGACCTCGCGGTGCGCGCCGGCTGATCCGCGCGTCGGCGCGCGCGTGCGCGCGCAGGCGGATCGGCCGCGACGGCGGCGACGCGTGCAGAATGTCGACTCGACTCGTTCCCGGCACACGTCGCACGACCATGGCACACGAAATCTCTTCGCGGCGGGCGCGCCCGGCGCTCGCGCTCGCGCTCGGACTCGCGTTCTCCGCGCCCGCCACCGGCGCCCGGACCCCCGGCGAGGTCGAGATCGGCCAGACGCTGCGCGAGGCGACGATCCAGGGCCTGAACGGCCCGGCCCGCCGGCTCTCGGAGTTCCGCGGCAAGCCGCTGATCATCAACGTGTGGGCGAGCTGGTGCGGCCCGTGCAAGGCGGAGATGGCGTCGCTCGAGCGGCTGTCCTGGCACGACGACGCGAAGCACTTCCGCGTCATCGGCATCTCCACCGACGACTACCCCGAGAAGGCGAAGGCGTACCTGGTCTCGTCGAACGCGACGATCAGCCACTACATCGACCAGAAACTGCTGATGGAACACATGCTGGGCGCCTCGCAGATCCCGCTCACCGTGCTCGTCGACCGCGACGGCAAGGTGATCGAGAAGGTCTACGGCGCCACGCAGTGGGACGGGCCGCAGGCGCTCGCGCTGATCAGGAAGTCGTTCGGGCTGAAGGGGAACGCGGCGGCCGGCGGCCGCGGCCGCTGACGACGAGGCGCGCGGCCGCGCGCCCGATCGGCGGCCGGGCGGACCCGCCTCGATCGCCGGCTACGGCCGCTCCCACCAGGGATAGAACGGCGGCATGTCCGCCGACGCGCGCGCGGTGTACTGCGCGTCGCGCTTGGCGAGGAACGCGGCGACGCCCTCGTGGCCGTCGCCGCGGCTCGTGTAGAACATCCCGAGCGACTCGATCCGGTGCGCGTCGTGCGGCGACGGCGCGGCGCTGTTGCGCATCATCATCTGCCGCATCACCGCGGTGGCGACACCCGAGCGGCCGTCGATCCAGGAGCGCGCCAGGCGCCGGGCCGCGTCGACGAGCTCGCCCGGCGGGTGCACCGACGACACCAGCCCCGCGCGCAGTGCCTCGTCCGGCTCGAAGATGCGCGCCGAGTAGATCCAGTCCAGCGCCTGCGTGAGGCCGACCAGGCGCGGCAGGAACCAGGTCGAGCACGCCTCGGGCACGATGCCGAGCTTGCCGAACACGAAGCCGAACTTCGCGCGCTCGGAGGCCAGGCGCGCGTCCATCGCCAGCGTCATCGTGATGCCGACGCCGACCGCCGCGCCGTTGATCGCGCCGATCACGGGCTTCCTGCACTCGAAGATCGAGAGCGCGACGCGCCCGCCGGTGTCGCGCACGCCGTTCACGATCACCGGATCCTCGTAGCGTTCCCGCAGGTCCGCCAGCGTGGGTTCCAGTGTCTCGTCGAGGCCGAACACGTTGCCTTCGCGCGCGAGTTCCATGCCGGCGCAGAACGCGCGGCCCGCGCCGGTGACGACGATCGCGCCGACCGCGTCGTCGCCGCTCGCGCGCGTGAAGACGTCGACCAGCTCGTTGGCCATCTCGACGGTGAAGGCGTTGAGCCGGTCGGGCCGCGAGAGCTCGAGCGTCATCACGCGCTCGTCGATCGAGACGGCCAGGGTCGTGTAGGTCGGGTAGGTGTCCATGGGCAGGCAGTATATCGAGCGCGCGGTCGCCGGACTTCGCTTTATGATTCTCCGATGAAAGCCATCGTCCAGCCCGCCTGCCTCCCCGTCGCCGACCCCGGCTGCCTCGTCGACGTCGAGCTGCCCGACCCGGTCGCCACGGGGCGCGACCTGCTCGTGCGCGTGCGCGCCGTCTCGGTCAATCCGGTCGACACCAAGGTCCGGCGCAACGTGCAGCCGCCCGGCGGCGTGCCGCGCGTGCTCGGCTACGACGCCGCCGGCGTGGTCGAGTCGGTGGGTCCCGGCGTCACGCGCTTCAGGCCGGGCGACGCGGTCTGGTACGCGGGTTCGCGCGCGCGGCCCGGCACCAACGCCGAGCTGCACCTGGTCGACGAGCGCATCGTCGGCGCCAAGCCCGCGTCGCTCGATTTCGCGCAGGCCGCGGCGATGCCGCTGACGACGATCACCGCGTGGGAGGCGCTGTTCGACCGGCTCGGGCTCGCGCTCGGCAAGGCGCACGAGGACGGCACGCTGCTGATCACCGCGGCCGGCGGCGGCGTGGGCTCGATCGCGGTCCAGCTCGCGCGCCGGCTGTCGGGTGCGCGCGTCGTCGCGACGGCGTCGCGCCCGGAGTCGCGCGCGCAGGCGCTCGCGCTCGGCGCGCACGTCGTGATCGACCACGCGCAGCCGCTGTCCGAGGCCCTCGCCGGCGCGGGCATCCGCTGGGTCGAGCGCATCTTCAGCGTCTCGCACACGCACCTGCACTTCGCCGAGCTCGCGAAGTGCGTCGCGCCGCAGGGCCGCGTCTGCGTCATCGACGACCCCGAGCCGATCGACGTGCGCCTGCTCAAGGCACGCTGCGCGTCGCTGCACTGGGAGGCGATGTTCACCCGTTCCGGCTTCGAGACGCCGGACATGATCGAGCAGGGCCGGCTGCTCGATCGCGTCGCCGCGCTGGTCGACGAAGGCCTGATCCGCTGCACCCACGCGCGCACGCTGGGGCGGATCGACGCCCGCACGCTGCGCGAGGCGCACGCGCTGATCGAAGGCGGGCACACGGTCGGCAAGCTGGTGCTCGAAGGGTTCTGAGCCGTGTCGACCCGGCCGTCCCCCGAAGCCGCGGCGCCCACCGCGAAGCCGCGGCGCCTCGAGGACCTGCCCACGCCGCGCGGGCTGCCCTTCGTCGGCAACGCGCTGCAGCTCAAGCCCGGGCACTTCCACCGCCAGCTCGAGCAGTGGTGCGCCGAGCTCGGGCCGTACTTCGCGCTGAAGGTCGGCCCTCGGCGCTCGCTGGTCGTCGGCGACCACGAGGTCGTCGCCGCGATGATGCGCGACCGCCCCGACGGATTCCGCCGCACCGAGCGGCTGCAGGAGATCGCGGTCGAGATGGGCCTGACGCCGGGCGTGTTCAGTGCCAACGGCGACGAGTGGCGGCGCCAGCGGCGCATGGTGATGGCGGGCTTCGACCCGGCCCACGTGCGGCGCTACTACCCGTCGCTCGCGAAGGTGGCGCGAAGGCTCGAGGGGCGCTGGCGCGCGGCCGCAGCCGCGGGCGCCGCGATCGACCTGCAGGCGGACCTGATGCGCTTCACCGTCGACACGATCGCCGGCCTGGCGTTCGGTTGCGAAGTCAACACGCTCGAGTCCGACGAGGACGTGATCCAGCGCCACCTCGACCGCATCTTTCCCGCGCTCTCGCGCCGCATCCTCTCGCCGCTGCCGTGGTGGCGCTGGTTCCCGTCGGACGCCGACCGCGAGCTCGAGCGCGCGATTCCCGAGGTGAACGCCGCGGTCGCGGGCTTCATCGCGCAGGCGCGCGAGCGGCTCGCGGCGGACCCGGCCCTGCGCGAGCACCCGAACAACGTGCTGGAGGCGATGATCGTCGCCGCCGACGAGCCCGGCAGCGGCATCGACGACCGCCAGGTCACCGGCAACGTCCTGACGATGCTGCTCGCCGGCGAGGACACCACCGCGAACACGCTCGCGTGGATGATCCACCTGCTGTGGCTGAATCCGCCGACGCTCGCGCGCGCCACCGAAGAGGTGCGCGCCGTGCTCGCGGGCGACACCGGCCCGTCGTTCGAGCAGCTCGCTCGGCTCGAGTACGTCGAGGCCTGCGCGCACGAGACGATGCGCCTGAAGCCGGTCGCGCCGATCATGCCGCTGCAGGCGCTGCGCGACACCGTCGTCGGCGACGTCGCCGTGCCGGCGGGGACGGTCGTCACCGGGCTGCTGCGCCGGGACAGCGTCAGCGACGCGTTCATCGAGCACGCCGCCCGCTTCGACCCCGAGCGCTGGCTCGCCGACGGCGGGCCGGGCCGCAAGGCGTCGTCGGCCAAGCGCATCTCGATGCCGTTCGGCGCCGGCCCGCGCATCTGCCCGGGACGCTACCTCGCGCTGCTCGAGATGAAGATGGCGATGGCGACACTGCTCGGGAGCTTCGACGTAGTGGCGGTCGACACCCCCGACGGCGCGCCGGCGCGCGAGAACCTGTCGTTCACGATGAGCCCCGAGGGCTCACGATGCGGCTGCGGGCGCGCCCGGCGGCGTGAGCCGGGCGCGCAGCGCGTCGCCGAAGCGCCGGAGCTCGCGCGCCAGCGCCGGCGTCGACCCCGGCTGCGCGTCGCCGGCGGCGGGCGACGCCTGCACCGCGGCCGCTCTGCGCGCGAGCGCGTCCGCGCCGACGGTCGCGGCCGATCCCTTCATCTTGTGGGCGAGCGGCCGGGCCGCGGCCAGGTCGCCGCGCGCGACGCACTGCTCGAGCTGGGACGCGCACGTGTCGCACTGCTCGGCGAAGATCGCCAGCGCGCGCAGGTAGAGGTCGGCGCCGCCGCCCACGTTCTTCAGCCCGCGCGCGACGTCGAGCCCGTCGATCGCCGGCAGGCGCGCATCGGCGGGCGGCGGCGTCCCGGCGTCACCGTCCGGCGCGATCGCGTCGCCGCCGGCCGGCGCGCGTGCGTCGGGCTGCGCCCGCGTCGCGAGGTGCTCGAGCAGCGTCGCGTAGAGCTCGCCCGGCGCGACCGGCTTCGGCAGGAAGCCGTTCATGCCGGCGTCCGCGCACGCGCGCCGATCGTCGTCGAACGCGTTGGCGGTCATCGCGATCACCGGCAATGCGCCCGCGTGCGGCAGTGCGCGGATCCGGCGCGTCGCCTCGAACCCGTCGATCCCCGGCATCTGAAGGTCCATCAGCACCAGGTCGAAGCGGCGCTCGCGGACCGCGCGCACCGCGGCCTCGCCGTCGTGGGCCGTCTCGACCACCAGCCCGGCGGCGCCCGCGAGCTCCTGCGCGACCTCCCGCCCGATCGGGTTGTCGTCGACGACGAGCACGCGCGCCCCGGCGTGGTCGCGGCGCAGCGCGAGCTCGATCGACGCCGCGCTGCGGCGCGGCGCGCGCGGACCGGCCGACGACCCGCGCCGCAGGTTCGCCGTGAACCAGAACGTGCTGCCGCGCCCGGGGGCGCCGTCGGCCCCGACCGCGCCGCCCATCAGCTCGGCCAGCCGGCGCGTGATCGCGAGCCCCAGGCCGGTGCCGCCGTACACGCGGCTCGTCGACGCGTCGGCCTGCTCGAACGCCTCGAAGAGCCCGGCGACGCGGGCCGGGTCGATGCCGATCCCGGTGTCCTGCACCTCGAAGCGCACGACGAGGCCGTCGGCGTCGTCGCGCAGGCTGCGCGCGCGCAGCGTGATCGTGCCGCGCTGCGTGAACTTCACCGCGTTGGCCGCGTAGTTGAGCAGGGCCTGGCGCAGCCGCGTGAGGTCGCCGCGCAGGCGCGGCGCGACGTCGCCCGCGTCGACCTCGATCGCCAGCCCCTTGGACTCCGCGCTCACCGCCACCAGCGCGCGCACCTGCCCGAGCAGGTCGTCGAGCGCGAACTCGGTCGTCTCGAGCTGCATCCGGCCCGCCTCGATCTTGGACAGGTCGAGGACGTCGTTGATGATCGACAGCAGGTGCTGCGCGGACGTCGAGATCTTGTCGAGCCGCTCCGTGGCGGCCGCGTCGGTGCTCGAGCGCCGGATCAGGTGCGTGAGGCCGATGATCGCGTTCATCGGCGTGCGGATCTCGTGGCTCATGTTCGCGAGGAAGGTGCTCTTCGCGAGGCTCGCGGCCTCGGCGTGCCGGCGCACCAGCTCGAGCTCGCGCGTGCGCTGCCCGACGAGCTCCTCGAGGCGGTCGCGATGGTCCGCGAGCTCGTCGGCGATGCGCTTGCGCTCGGTGATGTCCTCGACGACGCTGACGAGGTACTTCGGCTCGCCGCCCGGCTCGCGCACCGGCGCCGACGCGACGTTGACCCACGCGACCTGCCCGCCGCGCGTCAGGTAGCGCTTCTGCACCGCGTGCTGGTGCTGGCCGCCCCTGAAGAGCAGGTCCAGTGCCCGCGTGCTCGTCGCGAGGTCGTCGGGGTGCGTGAGGTCCTGGAACCGCATCGTCTTCAGCTCGCCGGCGCTGTAGCCGGCGATGTCGCACAGGCGCTGGTTCACCTCGATCCAGCGGCCGTCGGGCCCGATCATCGAGATGCCGACCGCGGCCTGGTCGAACATCGCGCGGAAGCGCTGCTGTTCCTCCCGCAGCGCGGCCTCCGCGCAGCGGCGAGCGGTCACGTCGTGGACGATCGCGTAGATCGCGTCGCGGCCGTCGATCTTCATCGGGCCGCGGAACACTTCGACGTCCCGGACCTCGCCGCTCGCCAGCCGATGGCGCGATTCCACCACGCGGCGCTCGGTCGTCATCGACCTGCGCAGCTCGGCCTCGAGGACGTCGGGCGGCAGCAGCGCGATCTCGTGGATGCGCATGCGACGCAGCGCCTCGCGCGCGTGACCGTAGTACTCGCACGCCGCCGGGTTCGCGTCGAGGATCTCGCCGTTGCCCGGGTCGACGACGAGGATCGTCGCGTGGTTGTTCTCGAACAGCTGCCGGTAGCGGCTCTCGCTCTCCGCGAGCCGGACCGACTCGCGCTCGCGGCGCATCCGGTTGCCGATCAGCAGGCCGACGGCGGTCAGGGCGGCCGGGTGCACGAGGATGACCGCGGGCGCGAGGCCGGCGAAGTAGTGCACGGCGTCCTCGGCGCGCGCCAGGTTCGCGAGCAGCACGACGAGCAGCGCGGCGAGCATCGCCGCGTGGCCGGCGAGCCCCACGAGGAGCAGCTCGCGCCAGCCGGGTTCCGTCTCCGGGCGGGGGCGCAGGCGCCGCCACGCCAGGCCCATCGCCGCCGAAGTCGCGATCACGGCGACGCCGACGGCCGCCGCGATGCCGCCGCCCTGGGCGAGGCGCAGCGCCGCGGCCATCGCCGCGGCGATCACGGTCGCCGTCGCGCCGAAGTACAGTCCGGACACGATCAGCGGCACCGACCGGGTGTCGAAGATCACGCCGGGCTGCACGTGCAGCGGCGTGAGCATCATCGACATCGTGATCGCGCCGACGATCGCGCCGACGACGACGTCGCGTGCCCGCGTCGGCGCGCCGACGTTGCGCCGGCTCGTGAGCATGTCGGTGACGACGACCATGGCCACGAGCAGTGCGGCGTTGTCGAACAGCGTGAGCAGTGCCGTCGGATCCATCATCGCCCGGTGGCCCGCGCCGGCACCCCCGCGCGGAGCGCGCGACGGGCTTCGGTGGGCGCGCACATTCTACGCTTCGCCGTGCACTTCGAGTCGGGTGCGCCCGGTTCCCGGCCCGCGCGCGAATGTCAACCCCTCCTGCGACGCAATTGTCCTTGCGTCCGCCCGCCGTCGGATCATCATGGAACCGTCGGCCGGGGGCCGATCCGGTGCCCGGCCGCGGACCCAACCGCCGCGGGAGACAACGATGAACGCATCCGTCATGCTCGCCGAGCAGCACGTCCGGGAGTGGGACGCCCACCTGCGTCACCTCGACGAAACCTGGGAGCGCGCGCGCTCCGCGCCCGCGATTCCCGTGGAGCTCGACGCCCAGCTGCTCCAGATCCGCCAGGACCGCGACGCGATCGCGCGGGTGCTCGACGACCTTCGCCACGAGCCGTTCGACACCTGGCCCAGGGAGGCCCGCCACGCGTCCGGGCTGACGGCGATGTTCGAGACCGTCGGCAGCGAGCTCGAGAAGGTCGTGACCGCGCTGCTCGTGCGACCCTGAGCGGCGGGGCGGGCGGCGCGTCGGCGCGCCGTCGCGCGCGACATTTCGGCACGGCCGCGGCGCGCGCCCGGCCGCGGGGTGCCGGGCGTCGATTGACGCTTCGCTCGGCTTGTCTCTACAGTGGGCGACCCTCGACGACCCGGAGACTCCCGCATGGACACGCCCGTGAGCCTGCGCGCGCGCGCGCTTCGCGAACTGCTCGCCGCCCCCGGCATGGCGATCGCCCCCGGCGCCTACGACGCGATGGGCGCGCGCCTGATCGAGCAGGCCGGGTTCTCAGTCTGCTACATGACCGGCGCCGGCACCGCCGCCGCGCACGGCTATCCCGACTTCGGCCTGCTCGACATGACCGAGATGGTCGCCAACGCCGCGCGCATGGCGGCGGCGATCTCGATCCCGCTGGTCGCGGACGCCGACACCGGGTACGGCAACGAGCTCAACGTGACGCGCACCGTGCGCGAGTACGAGGCGCGCGGCGTCGCCGGCATCCACATCGAGGACCAGGTCGCGCCCAAGCGCTGCGGCCACCTCGACGGCAAGGAGGTGCTCCCGACCGCGGCCTTCGTCTCGAAGATCTCGGCCGCGGTGCAGGCGCGCCGCACGCGCGAGTTCTTCGTCATCGCGCGCACCGACGCGCGCGCGGTCAACGGGATCGACGACGCGATCGCGCGCGCCAACGCCGCGCTCGCCGCCGGCGCCGACATGGCGTTCGTCGAGGCGGCGCAGTCGGTCGAGGAGGTCGCGGCGATCCCGCGACGGGTGCAGGGCCCGTGCCTGCTCAACGTGGTGCCCAACGGCAAGACCCCGGTGATCGACCTGCGCGAGGCGCAGGCGATGGGCTACAAGCTCGCGATCCTGCCGGGGCTGCTGCTGAAGGCCGCGGTCGAGGCCGCCGACGCGGCGCTCGCGTACGTGAAGGCGAACCACCTGCCGCCGATCCCGAAGATGTCGCCCGCGCAGGGGTTCCGCCGCTTCGGTGCCGACGAGTGGGAGGCGCTGAGGAAGCGCTTCGACGCCGGGGCGCCGATGAGCGCGGGAGCGGCCTCGGGCGATGCGCCGGCGCCCGCGCGGCAGCCTGCGGGGACGGCCGCGAGCTGACCTCGGGCGCGCGTCAGCGCGTCGCGCGGGGGCGCGCGACGAGCGCGGCGACGACTCCCGCGACCGCCAGCCCCCACACGATCACCGCGCCCGACGGCAGGTCCGCGAGCGCCGACGCGGCGAGGCCCGCGGCGTAGCCGGCCGCACCCACCGCGTAGCCGGCCGCGAGACGTGCGCGGCCGGCCATCCGCTGCGTCGCGAGCGCCGGGATGATCAGGCTCGAGAACACCAGGTAGACGCCGACCACCTGCACCGCGACCGTCACCGCGATGGCGAAAAGCGCGTAGAAGCCGAGGCGCCCCAGACTCGCGCGCGCGCCGAACCACACCGCGAGCACCGCCGCAGAGACGGCGGCGAGCCACGCGAGGTGGTCGGCATCGACCCAGAGGATCTGCCCGACGAGCAGGTCCTGCAGGTGCTCGCCGGCGTGGGGGTTGCTCGCGAGCAGCAGCACGCCTGCGCTGGCGGCGAGAACGAACGACACGCCGATCAGCGCCTCCTGGAGGCGCCCGGCGCGACGGTCCATGAGGCCGAGCAGCAGCGCCCCCGCGAGCGCGGCGGTCACGGCGGCGATCTGCACGCCCGGGCCGTGCGCCGGCCAGCCGAGCGTGGTCGCGACGATCACGCCGAGCCCGGCGATCTGAGCCACCGCCAGGTCGACGAACACGATGCCGCGCTCGAGCACCTGCATGCCCAGCGGCACGTGCGTGGCCAGCACCAGCAGCCCCGCGACGAACGCGGGGCCCACGATGCCGACGTCGACCGTGCCCCAGTTCACGGCTGTTGCGCCGCGGCCTGGGCGAGACGGGCCAGCGTGTCGTCGAAGAGCCCGAAGAGGTCCTTCGCGGCCGGTGTGCCCCCGACCGTGAACGGCAGCGTGACGACCGGCAGCCGCGCGCGCGCCGACAGCCACTGCGACGCACGCGGGTCCTGGTACGACGCGACCAGCACCGCGCGCGCAGGCGTGGTCTTCAGCGACGCGAGCACCGACTCCAGGTGGCCCGCGCTCGGCTCGATCCCGGGCTTGGGCTCCAGCGTCTGCACTTCGCGCAATCCCAGCCAGCTCGACAGGTACGTCCAGCTCTTGTGCTGCACGACGACCGGCAACCCGGCGAGCGGCGCGGCCTGAGTCTGCCAGCGGGTGGTCGCCACGGCCCAGCGTGCGGCGAAGTCGGCGAGGCGGCGTGCGTACGCGTCGCGACCGTCGGCGTCGATCGCGGCGAGCCGCTGGGCGAGCGCGTCCGCGACGCGGGCGAGGTTGCGCGGATCCAGGTGCAGGTGCGGGTTGCCCTGCGCGTGGACGTCGCCGTCGGCGCGGTCGATGCGCGCCGGCACGTCGAGCAGCCGCACGTGATCGGCAGCGGCGAAGTGGCCGGGCTGTCCGGGCTGGATGCGCGGATTGCCCGACTGCTGCAGCAGCACCGGCAGCCAGCCGGCTTCCAGGTCCGCGCCGGTGCAGGCGAGCAGGTCCGCGCTGCGAGCGCGGGCGATGAGGCTCGGTCGCGCCTGCACGTGGTGCGGGTCCTGCAGCGGCCCGGTGGCGACGAAGACGTCGGCGCGGTCGCCGGCGAGTTCGCGCACCAGTGCACCCCACTCGGGCTCGCACGCGAGCACGCGCAGTGCCGCGTGCGCCGGCATCGCCCCGACCCAGGCGGCGGCCGCGAGCAGCGCGATTCGAACGAGACGTGTCGGATTCATCGTCGTCTCCTCAGAACCGGTGCGCGCCGTGCGCGCCCAGGCTCGTCTGGTACTGCAGGAAGAGCTGGTGGTCGGGTGCCCCGGCGCGCGCGTTGTCGCGCGCGAGCTGAACCCGGAAGCGCGAGTACTCGCTGGGGCTGAAGTCGACCATCAGGCTGTTGCGCGTCGGCGCGTAGTCGCCCCCCGGCGCGGCGATCGCCACGCCGTCGGACCACGCGCGACCCGGGTCGAGGCGCTCGGTGCGCAGCCCCACCCGCCAGCGCGGCATGAACTGCCAGACCGCCTGCAGGTACCCGCCCCACTGCGACGCGCGGTAGCCCGCGGGCGCGTCGGCGTCCGAGCCGGCGGCGAGGAGCTCGCCGGTCTGCTGGCGCCGCACGATCTCGCCCTGCAGCTTGAAGTTGACCCGCGCCGGGTTGCCGTTCGGCGCCCACTTCCAGACGAAGTCGCCGATCCACAGGCGCTGGCGGCCGGAGAACGTCGAGTCGGTTTCGCGGCCCTCGGCGTCGGTGCCGACCGCCTGCTGCCCGCGCGGGCTCGCCTGAAGCAACGACACGCCCGCGCGCCAGCTGTGGCTGTCGCCGACGTCGCCGCCGAGGTGCAGGTACGCCGCGGCAGCGCCGGCGCCGTTGCCGCGCGGGCCGCTGCCCGGAGTGCCGCGCCCGCGCGCGACCTCGAACCCGAACTCGGCGAAGGTGTCGGTCGGCGCGATCCACTTCAGCTGCACGCCGTCGTCGCCGTACTGCGAGCCGAGGAAGGCCTGGTACGCGAGCGGCGCGTCGACGAAGTCCCAGGTGTGGCGGTGCAGCTCGTTCAGGTACCCGATCCCCGAAAAGAAGCGGCCGGCCTTCACCGTGAGGCCGTTGCCCAGCCCGGTCGTCTGGATGAACGCCTCCTCGACGGCGACCGTGTCGTCGGCACCGATCGCCAGGCGCATCGCGCCGCGCAGGTACGGGTCGATGTTCGCGGTCAGCGCGAGCTCGGACTCGGCCAGGCTCGGACCGCGCTCGCCCGGGCCGATCTCGGTGCCGGGCGGCACCGGGAATCCGGTGATGGAGTACGTCGAAGGGTCGCGCGACGTCCTCGTGTACAGCCCGGAAAGGATCAGCGAGACCTCCGGGTTGAACAGGCCCGAGCCGACGGCCGGGCCGCGCGCGACCGGCGCGGGCATGCCCGGTGCGGGCACGCGCGCGGTGCGCGCCGGCGCGCCGGCGGCGGCGGGTGCACCCGTGGACGCGACCGCCCCCGCCTCGGCGGGGCGACCCCCGGCCTGCATCGCTTCCAGCCGCGACTCGAGCGCCCGGATCCGCGATTCGTACGCCGCCTTCAGCTCGGCGATCTCGCGCCGGATCCGCGACAGCTCCTCCGCCTCCTGCGCCCGCGCCGCAAGCGGCCCGAGCAGCGCGAGCCCGATGCCCGCGCACATCATCTTCCTGTCGATCGACATGGTGTCCCCGCAATGAAATGAGATTCGCCGGGGCCGCGATCGCGGTCCCGGGCGCTTTCGCTCAGGCGAGGACGGACGGCGGGGCGCGCGGGGAATAGGCGAGGACGACGGGGACGCGTCGCGCGGCGACCGTCGCGTGCGCGGGCGTCGCGTGGCGGGCAGGCGTCGCCGCCGGCGGCGCATGCGTGACGAGGGGGGCGTCGCCGAGTGCCGAGTAGCCGACGCACGACTCGCAGCCCGCGTGCGACGGCAGCGGCTTGTCCGGCGGCGCCTGCACCCGGTCCGGTGCGCGCAGGTGAGACAGCGCGTGCGCGAAACTGCCGAGTTGTGCGAGCGGCAGCGCGAGCACGAGGCACAGCAGCAGTCCCCAGAGGCGGGGCCGGGTGCGTCGGCGGGCGAAGTCGGGCGGCGTCATCGGTGCGGGTTCGTGGCCGCGGCCGCGCGCTGCGCGCGCGCGCCGGAGCCCGACGAGTATAGCAACCGGTCCGCCGCGCACGCACCGGGGGCGGCCCGGGCTCGGTGCCGCGCGGCGCGAGCGGGCGGGGCGCGTGCGGGTGCCGCCCGGCGCTCAGCGACCCTCGAACCGCGCGGGCCGCTTCTCCACGTACGACTTCATGCCCTCGCGGAAGTCCTCGGACTGGAACAGCGGCCCGAGCTGCAGGTACACGTGGTGGACGTGGTTCTCGAACGTCTCGTCGGCCCCCATGCGCATCAGGCGCTTGGCGGCCTGCACCGCGAGCGGCGCGTTGCCCGCGATCTCGCGCGCGAGCGCCTGCGTGGCCTCGAGGCAGCGCTCGGCCGGCACCACGTGCGACGCCAGCCCCATCTCCAGGCACTGGCGCGCGTCGAGCGTGCGCCCGGTGAAGATCAGCTCGGCCGCCTTCGACCACCCGATCATCCGCGGCAGCAGCCAGGTGCCGCCCGACTCCGGCAGCACGCCGCGCGCGGTGAACGCGGCGGCCATCTTCGAGCCTTCGGCCATCACGCGGATGTCGCAGCCGAGCGCGAGGTCCATCCCGTAGCCGGCGCTCGAGCCGTTGTGCGCGCACAGCGTGGGCTTGTCCATCGCGTGCAGCACCGTGGGCGGCGCGTCGCGCAGGTTCAGCGTCGCCGCGAACTTGCCGTCGCCGATGCCGCTGCCGCCGCGCAGGTCGAGCCCGGCGCAGAAGAAGCGCCCCGAGCCGGTGACCACGACCGCGCGGACCTCGGGGTCCTGGTTCGCCTGGACCAGGAAGCGGCTGAGCCCCGCGAGCATCGGGCGCGTGATCGTGTTCTGGCGCTCGGGCCGCTCGAAGCGGATCGTCGCGACGTGGTCGGCGAGCGCGTAGCTGACTTCGGGCGCGTCGGCGGCGGGCTGGGGCTGGTCGGACATGGCGGGCTCGCGGTGAGGGGTTCCCGCCATCGTAGCGCCGATTCGCGCCGCGTCCGCGACTACTCGACGAGCGTCATGTGCGCGGACTTCGCGGCCTTCGAGTCGAACGTCATGGTCGTCGCGCAACCCGCGTCGTGCGCAATGCGCTCGATCAGGCAGTCGGCGAAGTCGGCACTTCCCGCCTGGTAGCGGCGCCGGGCCTGGAGAACCAGGTCCGAACGGTCGACGATCAGCTCGCGGCTGCGCAGCAACTGCTCGATCACCGCGGCGATGTCGTCGCGTTCGATGCCGTACGTTCCGGAGAGCACCCAGGCGAGCTCGACGAGCGTGACGAGCGGAACGAACGCGGGGTCGTCGGCGGCAAGCGCCTCGATCAGCCGCGACGCCTTCGCAGACTGCTTCGCGTCGTCTTGCGCGATGTAGCGGACGAGGACGTTGGTATCCAGGCCGATCATCGCGATCTCGCGCCCTGCCGTGCGATCGCGCGATTCATCTCCTCGATCGAGACGGGCCGCTCCACTTTGCCGAGCATGCCCTTGAGTTCCCTGACGGACCGCGTTGCGGCGACGACTTCGAAGCGTCCCGGCGCGACCTCGACGAACTCGACCCGATCGCCGGCGTCGACGTTCAGCGAACGCCGGACGTCGGCCGGGATGGTGATCTGGCCCTTCGAAGTGAGCGTGGAAGTGGACATCGACGGCTCCTCAGGCTCCTTACTTTATTGTAAGGAATGTCGTCGGCCGACACCGTCGTCCGCCCGCCCGACCCCTGCGGCGCGGACCGCGAGTCGCTCGACGCGGTTGCCCGGCCGCGCGTTCACCCCGGGTGCGTCTCGATCGCCTCGCCCAGGTAGGCGCGCCGGACCACGTCGCGCGACTGCAGCTCGGCCGGCGTGCCGTGCGCGATGAGGCGCCCGCTCTGCATCACGTATGCGTCGTCGGCGAATGCGAGCGCCTGCTCGACCACCTGCTCGACGAGCAGGATCGCGCGGCCCTGCTCGCGCACCTTCGCGAGCACGCCGAAGACCTCGTCGATCACCACGGGCGCCAGCCCGAGCGAGGGCTCGTCGAGCATCAGCACCGAAGGCGAGCGCACCAGCGCCTGTGCGATCGCGAGCATCTGCTGCTGGCCGCCGCTCAGCGAGCCCGCCGGCAGGTGACGCCGCGTGGCGAGGATCGGGAACAGCGCGAAGCACTCGTCGCGCCGGCGCGCGAGCTCGCTGCGCGAGAGCCTCAGCGCGTACGCGCCGAGCTCGAGGTTGTCGTCGACGCTCTGCGCGCGGAAGATCCGCCGGCCTTCGGCGACGTGCGAGAGTCCGGCCGCCACGCGCGCCTCGGCCGCGAGCGGGCCGAGGTCGCGGCCCTGCATCCGCACCGAGCCCGTGGTCCCCGGCAGCAGGCCCGAGATCCCCTTGAGCAGCGTCGACTTGCCGGCGCCGTTGGCGCCGACCAGCGCCGTCGCGCGGCCCGCGTGCAGCACGATGTCGGCATCGTGCACCACCGGAACGCTGCCGTAGCCGACCGACAGTCCGCTCACCTCGAGCGCGGGGGCCTCGCCCGGTGTCGAGCCGCTCATTTCCGCCCCCCGGTGTACGCCTTCATCACCGCCGCGGTCGCGAAGACCTCCTGCGCGGTGCCGCTGGCGAGCACGCGGCCCTGGTCGAGCACGACGACCGAGTCGGCGACGTCGGAGACCAGCTCGATGTGGTGCTCGACCATGACCAGCGTGACCCCCAGCCGGCGGATCTCGCGCATGATCTCCGCGAGCCGCGTGAGCTCGTTCATCGACAGCCCCGCGGCCGGCTCGTCGAGCATCAGCACGTGCGGCCGCCCGAGCAGCGCGCGCGCGATCTCGACCAGCCGCTGCTGTCCGTGCGGCAACTCCTCGGCGAGGTCGTCGGCGCGCTGCGCCAGCCCCACGAGCGCGAGCAGCCGCAGCGCCTGCGCGTCCAGCCGCGCCGCCTCGCGGCGCGCCGACGGCAGCCGCAGCGCGACCGCGACGCCCGACGACGCCTCGCGCGCGTAGCCGCCGAAGCGCACGTTCTCGAGCACGGTGAGCCCGGCCATCAGCTTGGGCGTCTGGAAGGTGCGCCCGATGCCCAGCCGCGCGATCGCGGTCGCGTTCTCGCGCGCGACGTCGCGCCCCCCGATCAGCACGCGGCCGGAGTCGGCGCGGTAGAACCCGGAGACGACGTTGAGCAGCGTGGTCTTGCCCGAGCCGTTGGGCCCGACGACCGCGAGGATCTTTCCGGCGGGCGCCTGCACGCTCACGCCGTCGAGCGCGACGACCCCGCCGAAGCGGCGCACCACGTCCTCGACCACCAGGCCCTCGGCGGTGACCGCACCTTCGTGCTGCGCGGCCGAGGCGTCGCCGGCACCGGGCGGGGGGTGGTGGCGCGTGCGCGAAGGCCGCCACGCGGGCGGTAGCCGCCGGGCGAGCTTGTCGATCCCGCCGGCCAGCCCGTCGGGCATCAGAACCGCGAACGCGAGCAGGCCGATGCCGTAGATGATCATCCGGTATTCCTTCAGGTTCCCGAGGAGTTCCGGCAGCACGTAGAAGCCGACCACGCCGAGGATCGGCCCCCACAGGTAGCCCAGCCCGCCGAGCACGACGACGAACAGGAAGAAGATCGAGAAGTCGAAGCCGAAGTCTTCCGGCGTGACCACCAGCTTGAGCACCGCGAACAGGCTGCCCGCGAGCCCCGCGAGCGCGCCGGCCGCGAGGAACGCGAACAGCTTCGTGCGCGCCGACGACACGCCGCTCGCGTGCGCGCGCACGTCGCCGTCGCGCACCGAGCGCAGCGCCCAGCCGATGCGCGAGTCGACGATGTTGCGCACGAGCCAGAGCGCCGTGAGGTTCAGCAGCAGCACGAACCAGAACATCGCGGGCAGCCCGAAGCTCATCCCGAAGAGCGACGGCGGCCGGATCCCGACGATGCCGCCGTAGCCGCCGGTGAGCTCGCGAAGGTCGCCGGCCATCTTCGCGACCACTTCGGCGAACGCGATCGTGATCAGCACGAAGTACCACGACGACAGCCGCAGCGCGGGCAGCGCGATCAGCGCGCTCGCCGCGACGCCCACGCCGGTCGCGAGCAGCGCCGCCGGCCAGTACGGCCACCCGTGGCGGACCATCACGATCGCCGCCGCGTAAGCGCCCACGCCCATCAGCGCGCCGTGCGCCACCGAGATGATGCCGGCGTAGCCGGTCAGCAGGTTCAGGCCGGTCGCCGCGAGCGCGAACACGCCGGCGAAGGTGGCGAGGAAGAGCGCGTAGTCGCTGCGCGAGACCAGCGGCAGCGACGCGAACGCGACCAGCGCGAGCACGCCGAGCACGCGCCAGCGCGTGGTGGCGTCGCGTGTGGCGGCGGTCCCCCCGACAGGCGCGGCGGCGGCCCCTGCGGCGGGCGTGTCCTCGCCAGGCTTCCCAGACAGCATATCCGCGCCGGACTTCCCGGAGCGCGCGCCCATCTCAGACTTCCCGCAGCGCGCCGCGCCCGAACAGGCCGTGCGGGCGCACGACCAGCACGCCGAGCAGCACGACGAGCAGCAGCACCTCGCGCTCGCCCGGCGACAGGTAGCCCGAGCTCAGGTGCTCGATGACGCCGATCGCGAGGCCGCCGACCAGCGTGCCCCAATTGCTGCCCACGCCGCCGATCGCCAGCGCGATGAAGCCCTTGATCAGCAGCGCGATGCCGATCGTGGTCGACGCGAACACGGTCGGGCCCGCGAGCAGGCCGGCGAACGCGCCGTACGCGCCGCCAGCGGCGAACGACGCGACCGTGAGGCGCTCGGGGTTGATCCCGCACAGGCGCGCGCCGTCGCGGTCGGTCGCGACTGCGACCACCGCCTTGCCGCCGCGCGTGCTGCGGTAGAGCCACTCGACGACGCCGATGCTCGCGACCGCGAACGCGATCGTCGCGAGCTGCACCGTCGAGAACGTCACCGGGCCGGCGGCGATCACGTCGAGGGAGGTGCCCGGCATCGGCGGGATCGGGCGCGGGTCGCTGCCGAGCAGCCGGTCCGCGCCGTTGAGCAGAACGATCGAGAACGCCAGCGTGCTGATGATCCAGCCGTGGCTGTGGGTGCTCTTCTTGAGGATCGGCGCGACCGCGAGCCGCTCCTCGACGACGCCCGTGAGCGCGGTCGCGACCAGCACGACCGCGGCTCCCAGGAACCAAGGCAGCGACCAGTTCGCCATCAGCCCCCAGGCGAGCAGCATGCCGAGCATCATCAGCTCGCCCTGGGCCATGTTGAACACGTTCGTCGGCCGGTACGCGATGTTCAGGCTCACGCCCACCATCGCGTACACGCTGCCGATCGTCAGGCCGCTGACCAGCAGCGCGAGGAAGTCGTCGAGGAGCATCGGGGCGATCAGACCGGGCCGCGGCGCCGGTACAGCCCGCGCGACGCCTTGGACGTGGGCTCCTCGACCGAGTTCACCATCGCGAGCGAGACCACGTCGGAGTCGTACGCGCTGTGGCGCGATGCGCTCAGGTGCAGCTTGCCGTACAGGCCGTCGCCGTCGAACGCGTCCATCGCCTTCTTGAGCGCTTCGGAGTCGAGCGACTTCGCGCGCTCGGCGGCGCGCTTGACCGTCCAGAGGAAGTCGTAGAACGGCGACGTCGCCGCGGGACCCAGCATCGCTTCGGGCACGTTCGCCTTCATCACCTTGTCGCAGTACGCCTGGACCTTGGCCGGGATCTTCTCGGTGTCGGTGTACGTGAGGTCTCGGAACGTGCACGCGTAGATGTCCGGGTAACGCACGCTGTCCGGCACCGCGCCCGGCATCCCGAGGAAGAGCAGCCCCGTGTGCCCGATGATCGGCGGCTTCCAGCCCAGCCGCGAGAGCCCGACCAGGAACTGCGTGAGGTCGTTGTTGTTCGACACGTACGCGATCAGGCCCTTGGTGCCGTCGGCGCGCAGCTTGCGCAGGAACGGCGTCATGTCGGTGGTCTTGATCGGGAACACCTGCTGCGACAGCAGCTTGAAGCCGCGCCCGGGCGCCATCTTGTTCACCGAGGTCTTGGCCGAGTCTCCGGCGGCCGAGTCCTCGCTCAGCATGCCGAGTTCCTTGATGCCCATCTTCTCGAAGCCGTCGAGGTAGCGCTTGGCCTGGCCGCCGACGTGGAAGACGAACTGGTAGTGGTACGGGAAGCGCGTGCCGTCGCCGACCTCCTCGGCGGTCGCGTAGCTGCCCTGGATCACCTTCGCGGGCGTGGCGACCTCGAGCGACGCGATCGCCTGCGAGCTCCCGGTGGGGCCGACGACGATGCGGATGCCCTTCTCGACCAGCGAGCGCATCGCCGCCGGCTGCTTGGCGGGCGATCCCTCGTCGTCGACTTCGACCTTGACGAGCTTGCGCCCGAGGATGCCGCCGGCGGCGTTGATCTCGTCGATCGCGATGTCGGCGGCCATGTACAGCGGCACGAAGCTGCTCGCCAGCGGCCCCGTCATCGGCTTGATGATGCCGATCGGGAGGTCGCCGCCGGCCTGCGCGTGCGCGCTGCCCGTGCCCTGCAGCAGCAGGCCCGCGACCGTGCCCTGCGACAGGCCCGCGAGCGCGGCCGCGCCGCCGCCGGCCGCGATCACGCGGCGCCGTTCGGGCGACAGCCCGGCGGGCGCGGGCTGTCGGGATTCGTCGTTTCGGCTCATGGTCGGTCCTCCATTGGACATCGGGTGGGCGGGGTCAGCGCTCGCGGGCGATGCTCGCGAGCGTATCGAGGTCGAGCGGGTCGATGCGGCCGTAGCGCAATGCGATCAGGCCTTCGCGACTGAACTGGTGCAGCACCTTGCTCACGGTCTGGCGCGACAGCCCGGTCATCGCGGCCAGCGCCTCCTGCGTGAGTCGAGACGTGGTTCCGGGCGGGCCGGCCGGCCGCGTGAAGATCGACACGAGCAGGCGCGCCAGGTGCTCGCGCGGCGGCGCCGAGTGGTTCTCGACCATCATCGCCAGCGTCGTGCGCAGGTTCAGGCAGATCAGGGCGATGAACGCGCGGTGCGCCTCGGGGTCGTCGCGGTAAAGGCGGTGGAACGCGGCGTGGCCGAGCTGCAGAACGACGGTGTCGTCGTCGTCGGCGACCGCGTCCGAGAAGCGCGACCGTCCGTCGATCTCGGAGATGGCCCCGAACCAGTCGCCCGCGACCAGCAGCCTGTAGAACGCGACCTTGCCGCTCTCGGAGTGGTGAACGAGCCGAACGCCGCCCGAGAGCACCGCGAACATGCCGGTGGGTGGGTCGCCGGCCGCGTAGACGAGCGCGCCCGCGGCCACGCGCCGGCACACGCTCTCGGCGACGATCGCGCGCTGCAGCCGGCCCGGCAGCTCCGAGAACCACGCATCGGCGCAGAGGATCTGCAGGATGCGCTGCGCCGGGAACTGCGCGCGCGCTGCCGGTGCATCCCTGCGCGCGCGCGGCTCGCGGATCTGCGTCGTCATCGTCGCGTGTCCGGTGGCCGCGCGCCGATCAGAGGCGCTTCAGCGTCAGCTTCTCGACGCTGTCCCAGTCGACGTCGTAGCCCAGGCCGGGCTTCGTCGGCGCGCTCACCCATCCGTCGGGCTCGCAGCGGATCACGTCCTTCATGCCGATGTCCAGGATGCCCTGCGGCACCGGGATCTCGAAGAAGTCGCAGTTGTGGATCGCGAGCATCACGTGCAGGTGCGCGGCCTGCACCAGCGTCGTGCCGTAGCTGTGCGGCTCGTACTTGGTGTTGAACGCCTCGCACAGCGCCGCGGACTTGCGCATCGCGGTGATGCCGCCGATCCAGTCGCCGACCGAGCGCACGCTGTCGACGACGTGGCCGGTCAGGTACTTCGGGTAGCCCCGCAGGCCCTCGGTGACGCTCTCGGTCGCCGTGATCGGGATGCGGAAGCTGCGCGTGAGGTCGGCCAGCCCGTTGAGGTCGGAGTCGGCGATCGGCGCCTCGTACCAGTAGAAGTCGAGCTCCTCGAGCACCTTGCCGACCTTGAACGCGCCGAGCCGGTCGTAGGCGTTGACCGGGTCGAGCATCAGGTCCATGCGCCCGCCGAAGACCTTGTGCACGGCGCGGCAGACCTCGATGTCCTTCTCCGGAACGCCGAACGCGTGCAGCTTGAATGCGCGGAAGCCCTCGTCCCAGCACTGCTGCGCGCACTGCACGTACTCGGGCACGGTGTCGTACATCACCGTGCTCGCGTAGGCCTTGACGCGGTTGCGCGCCGCGCCCAGCAGCCGGTAGACCGGCTCGCCGTGGTGCCTGCCGAGCAGGTCCCACAGGCAGATGTCGACGGTGCTCGACACCGCGTTCGGGTGCTCGAGCTTGTCGGTGAGCGTATACGAGATCGCCTCGACCTCGTGAGGGTCGCGCCCGATCAGCAGCGCGCGCAGCCCGGGCAGCGCCGACTCGATCTCGCCGGCCGACATCAGCCAGGTGATGCACACGCCGTCGTGGCCTTCGTCGGTCGAGATCTTCAGCAGCACGTGCTCGATGGTGCGCGCCGGCCACTCTTCCTTCCAGCGGAAGGGGTAGGGGTTCGGCGTGAGGACGCGGGCCTCGACGGCGGTGACTTTCATGGAGCCTCCTCGCGGCGCGCTTCGTGGCGCGCCGATCTCGCGTGCGCTCGCCCGATGCGGAACCCGTCGCCCGCACTCCACGCGCACCTGGGCAGAGCTTATGCACCCGCGCCGCCGAGGAATGTAAACACTTTACAATCTGCGGCCCGCGCCTCGGGGCGGTCCGGCGCGAGCGCAGGGCACGCGGTATGCTGGCGCTCCCTTTCGAGGCCTTCGCGATGCTCACGCGCTTCGACGAGTACCTGATCCACCAGACGCCGGAACCGCTCGCGCACCCGGCCTCGACGGACCGCAACGTCTACGACCGCTACTGGATCGGCGGCTTCGCGGACGACGCATCGCTGTACTTCGCGGTGAGCCTGGGCCTGTACCCGAATCGCCACGTGCTCGACGGTGCGGTGAGCGCGGTCGTCGACGGGCGCCAGTACGCGTTCTACGCGTCGCGGCGCGCGCTGCCCGACGTGCGCGACGACCTGCGCATCGGGCCGCTCGAGCTCGACGTGCTCGAGCCGATGCGCGCGCTGCGCGTTCGTCTGGGCGACAACGACAGCGCGCTCGCCGGCGAACTGGTGTTTCGCGCGCGCTCGTCGTGCGTCGAGGAGGATCGCCAGATCCTGCGGCGCGGCCGCGACACGGTGATGGACGTCACCCGCTTCACGCAGTTCGGCCGCTGGGAGGGGGAGCTGCGCGTCGACGGCCGGCGCATCGCGCTCGACCCGGCGCGCGTGCACGGCATCCGCGACCGTTCCTGGGGGCGGCGCCCGGTCGGCGAGCGCGACGCGGGCGTGCCGGCCGCGCCTCAGCAGGTGTACTTCCTGTGGGCGCCGATCGTGTGGGACGACCACGCGACGCTCGCGGTGTTCTTCGAGGACGCGCACGGCCGCCCGCTGCACGCCGAAGGCCGCTCGGTGCCGCTGCACGCGAGCACCGACGCGCTGCCGGGGCTCGAGGACCCGGGCGCGAAGCACTTCCACGGCGCAGGCCGGGCGGTGCGCTACGTGCCCGGCACGCGCCGCGCGCGCGACGCGACGATCACGCTGCTCGAGGGCGACGGCACCCCGCGCACGATCGAGCTCGAGCCGCTGCTGCGCTTCCAGATGAAGGGCACCGGCTACGGGCACCCGCAGTGGCGGCACGGCACCTGGAAGGGCGAGCTCGCGCTCGGTGCCGAGCAGTGGCGGCTCGACGAGCTCGATCCGCTCGCGCCCGAGAACCTGCACGTCCAGCAGCTCGTGCGCTGCCGCAGCGGCGGGCGCACCGGACTGGGCGTGCTCGAGCAGCTGTGTGTCGGCCCGCACGCGCCGTCCGGCTTCACCGGGCTCGCCGACGGCGCGCGCTGAGCGGGCACGGGATCGCGACGCCGTGGCGGAGAACGAAGACCTCGCGCGGGGCCTGGCCGCCGACTGGCGCCGACGCCGTCCCGAGGCGCGCGACGCCCGCGTCGAAGCGCTCGCGCGGATCTTCGGCGGCGCCTCGCGCGAGACCTGGCGCTTCGCGCTGCGCGAGACGCTCGGCGGGCACGAGCAGCTTCACCGCCTGATCCTGCGCCGCGACCCGCACGCGAGCCTGATCGACACCGAGCGCCGCCGGGAGTTCGCGGCGTACCGCGCGTTCGAGGACAGCGACGTTCCGGTGCCGCGCACCTGGTGGCTGGAGGAGGACCCCGCCGTGCTCGGCGGCCCGTTCTTCGTGATGGACGCGATCGAGGGCTGCGAGGCGGCCCCGATGAAGCTGATGCAGCCGCCGTACCTCGAGCACCACGAGGCGATCGCGCGCCAGAAGTGGACGATCCTCGGCCGGATCACGCGCGCCGACCCCGCGCGCCTGGGCGGCTGCGTCGACGAGGTGGACGCCGCGCACGCGTGGCGGCGCGAGCTCGATCACTGGAGCGCGCTCGTCGAGCGCGACGCGCTCGAGCCGCAGCCGGTCGCGCAGGCGGCGATCCGCTGGCTGCGGCGCCACCCGCCGCCGCCCACGCAGCGCGTGAGCATCGTTCACGGCGACTACCGGACCGGGAACCTCCTCGTCGCGCCGGACGGCACGCTGCGCGCGGTCCTCGACTGGGAGATGGTGCACCTGGGCGACCCCCTCGAGGACCTCGGCTGGAGCCTGAACCGCTGCTGGAGCTTCGGCGATCGCGGCCTCGCGGGCGGGATCGCGCCCCGGTCGCGGGCGATCGAGTGGTGGGAGCGGGCGAGCGGGCTGCGGGCGGACGCGCGCGCGCTGCACTGGTGGGAGCTGCTCGCGTGCGTGAAGGGCCAGGCGATCTGGCTGTCCGCGGCGCGCACCTACCTGGAAGGCGACGGTACCGACCTGATGCTCGCGTTCGCTTCCTGGCTCCTGATGAACAGCCAGGACCGCGCCATCCTCGAGCTGATGGGGCACCTCGAATGAAGCCCGGCGTGGAGCGCGTGCTCGCCGGCATCGCCGCGCGCCTGCGCGACGACGCCGTGCCGGCGCTCGGCGGCGGGTTCGCCGGCCAGCAGCTCGACCGCGCGCTGCCGCTGCTGCAGGCCGTGATCGAGGAGTTCGAGCGCGCCGCCGCGCGTCGCGTCGACGAGATCCGCGCGCTGCGCGCGCTGTTCGCGCACGCCGCGCCCGCCGTGGACGACGCACGCCTCGCACGCGCGCTCGCCGACGCCGCGTGCGAGCCGCCGGCGCAGGCCGACGCGTTGCGGGTGTCCGCGCTCGAGCGCACGCTCGCGCCGTTGCGCGCGCTGCTGACCGAGCTGCACGCGTGGTCGGAGACCAGCGCGTCGCCGCAGGCCGCGCGCCTCAATGCGGCGGTGTGGGACGAGCTGCGCGCCGCGACCGCGCGCCGGCGCCTGTCGATCGACCGCTTCTGAGGCTGCGCGGCCGGCGCGTGCGCTCAGCGCGGCGGCAGGCCCGCGTGGGGGTCGAACCCCGCGATCGCGGACAGCGGCACCGGCTTGAGCGGCGCGCGGATCCTGAACGCGCCGACGCTGCCCGGCGCGCGGCCGAGCTCGGCGGCCAGCAGCTGCGTGACCACCCCGCCGCACACGCGCCCCTGGCACGGCCCCATGCCGCAGCGGCTGAAGAACTTCGCCTGGTTCGGGCCCTCGCAGCCGAGGCGGGCCATCTCGCGCACGCGCTCCGCGGTGACCTCCTCGCAGCGGCACACGATCGTGTCGTCGACCGGCTCGGTGACGAAGCGCGGCGGCCGGTACAGCGCGTCGAGGAACGGGCGCACCGAGCGCTCGCGCTCGAGGGCGAGCGCGAGCGGCGCCGAGCGGCGCGCGAGCCCGGCGTCGTCGAGGCGGCCCAGCGCGTGCGCCGCGCCCAGCGCGGCGAGCGCGCCGGCGGCCTGCGCGCCGAGCGCGCCGTCGATCGCGGCGCCGTCGCCGGCGACGCGAAACCCCGCCAGCGACGTCTGCCCGTGCGCGTCGACGACGACGTGCCACGCGAGTTGCGCGTCGCTCCACGCGTGCTCGACGCGCAGCAGCCGCGGCAGCTGCGTGTTCGGGATCACGCCGTGGTGCAGCAGCACGAGGTCGGCGTCGACGCGCCGCGCCCGCCCGCCGGCGTCGAAGCCCAGGCCCTCGGCACGTTCCGAGCCGAGCACCGCGACGCCGGTCGCGTGCCGGAACCAGGGCACGCGCGCCCCGCGCAGCCGGCGGATCATCGCCAGCCCCTTGGACAGCACCGGCCAGGCGCGCAGCGCGCGCGGCAGGTGCGCGAGCGCCCGGCGGCGGTTGTCCGCGGGCGAGGTCTCGACGATCGCGGCGACCTCGACGCCGGCGTCGAGCAGCTGGCACGCGACCAGCAGCAGCAGCGGCCCGCCGCCGGCCAGCACGACGCGGCCCGACGGCACGGCGCCGCCGCTCTTCATCGCGACCTGCACCGCGCCCGCGTTCATGACCCCGGGCAGCGTCCAGCCCGGCACCGGCGACGCGCGCTCGAGCGCACCGGTGGCCGCGATCAGCTGCGGCGCGCGCACCTGGAACGCGCGCCCGTCGCGCAGCGCGGTGACGGTGAGGTCGCGCGCGACGTCCCACGCGAGCGTGCCGGCGAGGAACTCGGCACCGCTCGCCGCGAGCGCGTCGACGGGCGTGCGCCCCGCCGCGTAGTCGGGCCCGAGCAGCGCCCGGCGCGCCGGGCTCGCGGTGGCGACGTTGCGCCAGATCTGGCCGCCCGCGGCGGGCTGCTCGTCGAGCACGACGCACGACAGGCCGAGCCCGGCCGCGGTGCTCGCGGCCGCGATGCCGGCCGGGCCGGCGCCGATCACGACGAGGTCGTGCGTCCGCGCGACGGCGTCCGGCGGGGAGAGGGGCGCCGTCACGGCGCGGGCTCCGGTCCGCGCGCGCCGCTCGGCAGGCGCACCCGCATTCCGTCGCGAACGGTCTCCATGCACGCCTGGACGTTGGGCCGGTCGTCGACCTGGACCAGGCACTCGAAGCAGGTGCCCATCAGGCACAGCGGCGCGCGTGGCGCGCCCGACAGCGGCGTGCGCCGCGTGGGCACCACGCCGGCGGCGAGCAGCGCGATCGCGAGCGGCTCGCCCTCGCGCGCGTCGAGCACGCGGCCGTCGACGTCGATGCGCACCGCGCGCGCCGGCGCGCGGGCGTCGCCCTCGTCAATGCGTCTGAACATCGAATCGCTCCGCGACGAATCCCGCGATTTCCGGCGGCTGCGCGCCGCCGCGGATCCAGTCGACCAGCGGCCCCGCGTGCTGCGCCGCCAGCGTGACGCCGCTGTGGCAGGTGACGACGAACGCACCGGGGCACTGCGTCGACGCCTGGTAGATCGGGAAGCCGTCCGGGCTCATCACGCGCAGCGCGGCCCAGGTGCGCACCACGTTCACGCCGTCGAGCAGCGGGAAGCAGCGCGCCGCGCGCGCCGCGATGTGCGAGAGCTGCGCGAGCGTGGTCGTGTCGTCGAATCCGGCGTTCTCCTGGGAGTCGCCGAGCTGCAGCACGCCTTCGCCGGTCTGGCGCATGTACAGCGTGGGGTGCTTCAGGAACGGCTGCACGCGCTCGGTGACGATCACCTGCCCGCGGTTCGGGTGCACCGGGGCGGACAGGCCCACCATCGGCGCGAGCTCGCGATTGCCCAGCCCCGCCGCGAGCACGACGCGCGCGGCCGCGTGCGTGCCCCCGCCGGCGTGAACGTCGAATCCGCCCGCGCGCGGCACGATGCGCTCGACGCGATGGCCGGTGGCCAGCGAGCCGCCGCGCGCGACGAACGCCTGCACCAGCGCGCGCAGGAGCTTGAGCGGGCTCGCGTGGCCGTCGAGCGTGCCCAGCACCGCGCCGACGACGTCGAGGCCGGTCTGGGGGATCAGCTCGCGTACCGCGCGTGCGTCGAGCACCTCGAACGGATACGTGCCGCCCAGCGCCGCGCGCAGGCCCTCGAGCGCGGCGACGCGCGCGGCGAGCTCGTCGTCGGAGAGGCACATCGTGATGCCGCCCGGCTGGGAGAGCTCGACGTCGACCCCGGTGCGCTCGGCGAGCTCGGCGGCGAACGCCGGCCACGCGCGCGCCGCGCCCATCGTCCAGCGCGCGTAGTCGGGGCGCCCGATGCCCTTGCCCTGGACCCACACGAGCCCGAAGTTGCCGCGCGCGGCGCGGAACGCGTCGTCGCCCTCGTCGAGCACGCGTACGCGCTCGCCCGCGCGCGCCAGCCCGTAGGCGAGCGACATGCCGACGATGCCGCCGCCGACGACGAGGGTGTCGAGATCTCCGGGAGACGTCATGACCGCGATTGTAGGCCGGGCGCGACGCCGGGCCCCCGGCGGTCGGCTCGCGCGAGCGCTTCGGCCCGATTGTCTGCCCGCGCGACTTGACCGGCGCCGCACGCGGCGCGCATCGTGTCGGGCTGCGGCCCGCCGATGCGCGCCGTCGAGAGCGCATCGGACGGGCGGTCGATGGAAGTGCCGCAATGACGAACGACGATTCGATGCCGCCGCGCGTGCCGGGTCACGCGGGCGAGGCGGCCGGGCTCGCGCAGCCCGGCCTGCGCGAGCTCTTCGCGCAATTCCCCTGCCGCTCGCGTTCGCGGCCTCGCCCGCGGGCGGCTGGGTCACGAACCCTCCGTTCGACCGAAGCCTCGACCCGGGCGCGCTCGCCGACGCCGGCGTCGCTCGCGTGGTGGCGGCTCGCGACCAGACCTGGTCGGTGCTGCGACTGCCTTCGCGCGACGGCGCGCCGGTCGCCGTTCGCGCGCAGGCGGTCGGCGTGGCCGGGGGGACGCTGCTGGTCCTCGAGGCGGACGGCGACGCGCCCGGCAGCGCGTCCGACGCGCTGCGGGCCCGGGTCGCCGAGCTCGAGCGGCTCAGCTCGACCGATGCGCTCACCGGCGCGTGGAACCGGGCGCACCTGGATCGCGTCGTCGAGTCGGAGCTCAATCGCAGCCTGAGGCTGCGCCAGTCGGTGTCGCTGATCCTCGTCGATCTCGACCACTTCAAGCGCGTCAACGACACCTTCGGCCACGCCGCGGGCGACGAAGTCCTGCGCGGCTGCGTCGCGGCGATCCGCGCGCGGGTGCGCGGATCCGACCTGGTCTTCCGCTGGGGCGGAGAGGAATTCGTCGTGCTCGCGCCGGCGACGCCGTGGCGTGCCGCCTCGACGCTGGCGCAGTCGCTGCGCGCGACGATCGCGGAGCTGTCGCACCCGGGCGTCGGCACGGTGACCGCCAGCCTGGGGGTCGCCGAGCACGTCGCCGGCGAGGACGCGCAAGCCTGGTTCCGCCGCGTCGACGCCGCGCTGTACGCGGCCAAGCGCGACGGCCGGGATCGCGTGCGCGTCGACGAGCAGGGCAGCTCCGACGCCTGGGTGGGCGCGCCGGGGCGCAGCGCGCTGCGGCTCGCGTGGCAGGATACGTACGACTGCGGCGAGCCGATGATCGACGAGCAGCACCGCGAGCTCTTCGAGCGCGCGAACGCGCTGATCGACGCGATGTCGCGGCGCCCGCCCGACCCCGACGCGCGGCTGGCGACGCTCGCCGCGCTGATCGAGCACGTGGACCTGCACTTTCGCGAGGAGGAGGCGCTGCTCGAGCGGGTCGGCTACGCGAAGCTCGACGCGCACGCGCGCTCCCACGCCCACCTCCTCGAGCGCGTTCGCACGATCCGTCGCGACCTCGACGAAGGCCGGCTGCGCTTCGGCGACGTCGTCGACTTTCTCGCCAACGACGTCGTCGCCGGCCACATGTTCGGCGCCGACGCGGACTTCTTCCCGGTGTTCCGGGGCGCCGGCGGGCGCTGAGTCAGGCCGCCCAGGCCTTCTTCATGGCCGGGCGCGCGTTCAGCCGCTCGACGTACGCGACGACGTTCGGCTTGTCGGAGGCGTCGGCGCCCAGCCGCATCGACACCGTGCACGCGTGGCCGGTCATGATGTCGGCGCCGGAGAATTCGCCCGCGAGGAACTCGCGCCCGGCCAGCGCCGCGTCCACCGGCTCGAGCATGCGCGTGAGCAGCTTCTTCGCACGCGCGAGGTTCTCGGCGTTGCGCTTCTCGGGGGGCAGGAACATCGTCTCGACGACGATCACGTTGACCTGCGGCATCAGCATGCCCTCGGCGTAGTGCAGCCACTGCAGGTAGTGCGGGAACTCGGGCGAGGCCGTCGCCGGCACCATGCGCCCGCCGCCGTAGCGTGCGAGCACGTACTCGACGATCGCGCCGGACTCGTACAGCGTCGCGTCGCCGTCCTCGAGCGCCGGCACGCGGCCCATCGGGTGCACGCGCTTGTACTCGGCGGTGCGCATCGCCGCGTCGCCGAGCTTGAATTTGACCAGCTCGTAAGGCAGGCCGAGCTCCTCGAGGAGCCAGACGATGCGCACGGAGCGCGAGTTCGGGGCGTGGTAGAGCTTCATGTCGGGACCTCGTCGTGTCGGGCGCCCCGGATGACGGCCGGACCAGGCGGCGGCGTTCGCGGGGAAGGCGCCCGCGCAGCTTAGCGCGCGGCGGCCGCGCGCGTCGCGCCGCTTCGCCGTTTCCCGGAAGGCGAAGCGGGCCGGGGGCGTGCGGCCCCCGGCCCGCGAGCGCGCCGGCGCTGCCGGCGCGGCGTGCCAGCTAGCGCTTGTAGAAGTACGCCGGCTCGGGCATCCCGGTGGCCGTCGGGCCGCCCTTGCGGTCCTGCTTCGCGTTGAACGTGTGCGAGCGCAGGAACAGGTTCGCCGCGGTCGAGCCCAGGCCCGGCATCACCTTGTCGATGTCGTACTTGACGTCCTTGTGGCAGCTGTCGCACAGCGCCTGGGCAGTCATCTGCTTGCGCCCTTCGACGAAGTGCGGCGAGTGGCAGTCGTGGCACGCGGCCTTGTTCTTCGTGAAGTGCGTCGACTGGATGTACTCCTGGTACTCCTGGTGGTGCTTGCGCGCGTCGTGCGACTTCCACGCCTGCGCCTTCTCGTCGATGAAGAACGCGTTGTTCAGGTCGGTGTTCGGATAGTTCTGGCTCAACGGCTGGTTCGCGCCGACGCCGGGGATCAGCATCTTGTCCGGATACCACTTGCGCCAGTCGTCCTGCCCGGCCTTGAACGTCTCGCCGAGTACCGGGTGCGGCTGGTCTTCACGCGGGTGGTTCTGCGCGGTCTTGAAGTTGTAGTTCTCCTTGCGGACGTGGCAGTAGCCGCACACCATCGACGCCTGGTCGACCGACGCGTTCTTCGGATTGAAGACGTCGGCCGCCTTCTTCGTCGCCGAGTGGCGCGCGCCCGGCCCGTGGCAGGACTCGCAGCCGGTGTTGTGCTCGACCATCGACGCCTTCTGCGTCGCCGGATTCGCCGGGTCGTACGACGTGAGCTTGTAGCCGGTCGCGTGGCAGGTGGCGCAGTTCGATTCCCAGTCGTTCTTCTGGCCGTAGGGCTCCCACTGCTTGTGGACGGTGTTCCACTGCTTGTCCATGAACTGCAGGTTGCCGGTGACGGAATTCTTCACGAGGTAGCGCTGTTTCCAGTGCGAACCGATCACGTACTGGACGTCGTCCATGCGGAACGGCGCGCCGGTGACGTTGCCCTTGGTCGGGCCCGCGTTGCCCTTGGCGTCCTTCGCCCAGTTCTCGCCCGCGTCCTTGAGCAGCGCGTCCTTCGGCGTGCGCACCATCTTCGCGTGCCAGCTCGCCTTCCACGTCTTGTACTCGTCCTCGTGGCACTTCTGGCACTTCTCGGAGCCCACGAACTCGTTGCCCGCGGAGGTGACGTTGATCCACGCCTTCGGCGTGCCGCCGGTGTCGGTGGTGCAACTCGCGGTCGAAAGCATCCCGACCGCGACGAGCATCGGCGCGGCCCAACGTCTGATGAAGCTCATTTTCTGTTCCTCGGGATTGCCGGCGCGGGGTCGCGCGGGGCGCGGTCGGCCGGCGGATCGTGACGAATGCCGATAATCGGATCACGAAATCGACATTCGATATCGTACGCCGCTCTCGATCGCCGATCCACTCCGTCCCGGCCAGTGTGTCGAATCGGAAACATCGCCCCCGATGGCGCGCGATTCCGGAAGTCGGCGTGGTCGCGGCACCGCGTGCCTGGCGTACCATCGATCGATTACCGTCCCGGGTGCGGCACAGGCGAGCGATGACCGACAAGGATCTGTACGCAGGGCTGATCCGACTGCACGTGCTGCACCACGCCGGTGAAGGCCCGATCTACGGGCTCGGCCTCATCGAGGAGCTCGAGCGCCACGGCTACGAGATCAGCGCGGGCACGCTCTATCCGCTGCTGCACGGGCTCGAACGGCGCGGCTACCTCGTCTCGGCGGCTGAGCGCCTCGGGCGCAGCTCGCGGCGCGTGTACCGCATCACGCCGGCCGGTCTCGTGGCGCTCGGCGAGGCGCGATTGCGCGTCAAGGAGCTGTTCGGCGAGCTCTTCGAGCACGAGCACGAGCACGAGCACGGGCACGGGCACGGGCACGGGCACGGGCACGGGCACGGGCACGAGCGCCGGCCTGAGCGCCGGCAGGAGAGCGGGCCCGGCAACGGGCGCCCCGACGCCGAGGCGAGCAGGAGTGCCGGCGCGCCGGCGCGCCGGCACTCGCGCAAGGGCGGTCGCTGAAGGGCCGGCGCGAGCCCGGCGCTTGCGCCTCAGACCGCGCCGGCGGCGCGCAGCTCGGCGATCTCCCCGGCACCGTACCCGAGCTCGGCGAGCACGTCGTCGGTGTCGGCGCCCACCGCCGGCAGCGAGCGCTCGACGCGGCCGGGCGTGCGCGAGAGTTTCGCGGCCGGGGCCAGCACGCGGACCTCGCCACGCGTGTCGTGCGGTACGGATGCCGCCATCCGCTGCTGGACCACCTGCGGGTCGGCGAAGACCTGGTCGACCGAGTAGATCGGGCCGCAGGGCACGCCGGCACGGTTGAGCAGCTCGATCCACTCGGCGGTGGTGCGGGTCGCGAACACCTCGGCGAGCGCCTCGCTCAGCGCCGCGCGGTGGCGCGAGCGGTCGGCGTTGGTGCGAAAGCGCGGGTCGTCCGCGAGCGCGCGCCGCTCGAGCACTTCGCACAGCCGCGTCCACATCGCCTCGCCGCCCGCGCCCAGGTTCAGGAATCCGTCCGAGGTCGCGTACGCCGACGTCGGCATGCTCGTCGGGTGGTCGTTGCCGACCTGCTTCGGGACGTCGCCGTCGACCAGGTAGCGCGCGGCCTGGAAGTCCATCAGGCCGAGCCCCGCCTGCAGCAGCGACGACTGCACCCACTGGCCGCGCCCGCTGCGCTGGCGCTCGTTGAGCGCGGTCATCACGCCGAGCGCCGCGTACAGCCCCGCGGCGACGTCGACGATCGCGGCGCCCGCGCGCATCGGCCCCTCGCCGGGGTGCCCGGTCACGGACATCAGGCCGCACATCCCCTGCGCGATCTGGTCGAAGCCGGGACGCTCGCGATAGGGCCCGTCCTGGCCGAAACCGGAAATGCTGGCGAGGACGATCCGCGGATTGATCGCCGCGAGGCTGTCGTAGTCCAGGCCGAGCCGCTCCTTGACGTCGGGCCGGTAGTTCTCGACGAGCACGTCGGCGCCGCGCACCAGCCGGTGCAGCACGTCGCGGCCCTTCGGGTGCTTGAGGTCGAGCGTCATCAGCCGCTTGTTGCGGTGCAGGTTCAGCATGTCGCCGCCGTCGCGCGCGCCGGTCATCAGGTCGGCGCGCCCGGACCCGGGCGGCGGCTCGATGCGGATCACGTCCGCGCCGAAGTCGGCGAACTGCTTGACGCAGGTCGGCCCCGAGCGCACCTGCGCGAGGTCGATGATGCGCAGCCCTTCGAACGCGCCGCCGGGCGTGGGTCGGTACATGGCGTGCCTCGCTCTCGTGTGGGTGAAGCGGTTCGCCGGGTGGGCGGCGCGGCGCCGCCGCGCCCGGCGGATGCCGCGCCGGTCGAGTCTAGTCGATGTGCCGCCGCCGGGGCGTTCCGCATTTCGCGCGCACGCCGGCCGCAGCGCGCCGCCGCGCCGCTCGCAGCGCTCCACGCGGCAGGCGCGCGTTGCCCGGGTCGCGACGCGCGGGTTAGCATCAACGCCCGCCCGGCCCGCGCCGCCGCGCACTTCGCGCGGTGCGCCGCGGCCGCGCGCGTGACGGGAGCCCGCCCATGCCCTACGCCCCCGCGGACGGCGCGAGGATCTACTACGAGGACACCGGCACGGGTGCGCCGGTGATCTTCGTGCACGAGTTCGGCGCCGACTTCCGCACCTGGGAAGCGCAGGTGCGCGCGCTCTCGCGCCAGTTCCGCTGCATCACGTTCAACGCGCGCGGCTATCCGCCGTCGGACGTCCCGACCGACCCGGTGCAGTACGGCCACGAGCAGGCCGCCGCGGACATCGGCGCGGTGCTCGATCACCTCGCGATCGGGCGCGCGCACGTCGTCGGCCTGAGCATGGGCGCGTACGCGAGCCTGGTGTTCGCGCTGCGCGCGCCGGCACGCGTGTCGGCGCTCGTGCTCGCCGGCATCGGCTCGGGCTCCGCGAGCGCGGATCGCGACGGCTTCGCCGCCGGCGCGAACGCGCTCGCGGCGGTCTTTCTCGAGCAGGGCGCGGCGGCCGCGGCGCGCGGCATCGGCGTCGGCGCCACGCGCGTGCAGTTGCAGAACAAGGACCCGCGCGGCTGGGACGAGTTCGTCCGCTACCTCGGCGAGCACTCGCCGCTGGGCTCGGCGCTCACGCTGCAGCGCTACCAGGCGATGCGCCCGACGCTGTACGCGTTCGAGGCGCCGCTGCGCGCGCTCTCGCTCCCGGCGCTGGTGATCTGCGGCGACGAGGACGACCCGTGCCTGGAGCCGAGCCTTTTCCTCAAGCGCACCCTGCCCAACGCCGGGTTGCTCGTGATGCCGCGCTCCGGGCACGGCGTGAACCTGGAGGAGCCCGCGATGTTCAACCAGGCCCTGCTCGACTTCTTCGGGCTCGCCGAGCGCGGCGCCGCGCGCGAGCGCGACGCGCGCGCGCACGGCCCCGCACTCGCCGCCGCCGGGAGCCGGCCGTGAAGCGCGTCGCGATCGCGTGCCTGCTGTGGATCGCGGCGGCGTGCGCCGTCGCGCAGCCGTTCCCGTCGAAGCCGATCACGATGGTGATCCCGTTCCCGCCGGGCGGCGTCAGCGACATCGTCGGGCGCGCGGTCGCGGCGCGGCTCGCGACCGTGCTCGGCGTTTCCGTCGTCGTCGAGAACAAGGCCGGCGCGAGCGGCATCCTCGGCGCCGAGGCCGCGGCGCGCGCGCGGCCCGACGGCTACACGCTGATGCTGGGCAACATCTCGACGCTGGGCACCAATCCGGCGTCGTTCGCCAAGCTCCCCTACGATCCCGAGAAGAGCTTCGCGGCCGTGTCGATGCTCGCGGTCCAGCCGCTGGTGGTCGCGGTCGGGCCGCGCGTGCCCGCGGAGACGCTCGCGGACCTGGTCAGGCTCGCGAAGGCGCGCGGCGGGGCGCTCACGTACGGCACCGCGGGCAGCTCGATCCAGCTCGCGGTCGAACTGTTCGCGAGCCAGGTCGGCGTGCGCATGACGCACATCCCGTACAAGGGCAGCGCGCCCGCGATCACCGACCTTCTCGGCGGGCAGATCGACGTCCTCTTCGACCCGATCTCGTCGCTGTACCCGCAGGTGAAGGCGGGCAAGGCGCGCGGGCTGGCGGTCACGACCGCGCAGCGCTCGCCGGTGGCGCCCGAGCTGCCCACCGTCGCCGAGAGCGGCGTCGAGCGCTACGACGTCAGCTCGTGGCAGGCGCTGGTGGCGCCCGCGGGCACGCCGCCGGGCGTCGTCGCGCAGCTCAACGACGCGGTCGCGAAGGTGCTCGCGTCGGCCGAGGTGCGCGAGCTCTTCGCCAGGCAGGGCGCGCAGCCCACCGGCTCCACGCCCGCCGAGCTCGAGGCGTTCGTGCGCGCCGAGGTCGCGCGCTGGAAGAAGGTCGCCGCCGACGCGGGCGTGGCACCGCAGTGATCCGCGAAGCCGATCGCCAGGCGTGCGTCGCTTGAGCGCATTTTCGCTCGATGGACGCGTCGCGCTGGTCACGGGGGCCGCGCGCGGGCTCGGCTTCGAGATCGCGCGCGGGCTGGCCCGGGCCGGCGCGCGCGTGCTCGTCAACGGGCGCGATGCGCGCGCGCTCGACGAAGCGGTGTCGCGCATCCGCGCCGACGGCGGCGACGCCGCATCGTGCGCGTTCGACGTCGCGTGCCCCGACGCCGTCGCGGACGGGTTCGCGCGGATCGCCGCCGAACACGGCGCGCTCGACGTCCTCGTCAACAACGTCGGCCTGCGCGACCGCCGGGCGCTGTTCGACTTCGCGCTCGACGACGTGCGCCGCGTCCTCGACGTGAACCTGGTCGCGCCATTCGACCTCGCGCGGCGCGCCGCCGGCGCGATGATCGCGCGCGGCACCGGCGGGCGCATCGTCAACCTGACGTCCGTGGTCACCGAGGTCGGCAAGCCCGGCGACGCCGCGTACATCGCGGCCAAGGGCGGGCTGGCGTCGCTCACGCGCGCGCTCGCCGCCGAGCTCGGCCCCCACGGCATCAACGTCAACGCGGTCGCGCCCGGCTTCTTCGCCACCGACACGAACGTCGCGATCGCAGCCGACCCCGAGACCGGGCCCGCGCTCGCGCGCGCGACCTCGCTCGGGCGCTGGGGGCGCCCCGACGAGATCGCCGGCGCGGTCGTCTTCCTGGCGTCCGACGCCGCGTCCTACGTCACCGGCGAGACGATCGCGGTCGACGGCGGCTACCTGACGCGCTTCTGAACCTTTCGCGAGCCCTTCGATCATGAGCCCCTCACTGCCCGACGGCCGGCGCGTCGTCGTCTCCGAATTCGGCGAGAGTCCCGACGAGGCGATCGAGAAGTACGCGAGCCTCGAGCCGATGCCTGCGCCCGACCCCGCCGCGCTCGCGCCCGGCGAGGCGATCCTCGGCGTGAAGAGCGCCGGCGTCTCGTGGGTCGACCTCCTGATGACCAGCGGCCAGTACCAGCACATGCCGGCGCCGCCGTACACGCCGGGCATGGAGTACGCGGGCGTCGTGCTCGCGGTCGGCGCGGGCGTCGACCCCGCGCGCTGCGCGCCGGGCGCGCGCGTGCTGGTCGACTCCGCGCGCGTGGGGCCGCGCTCGAGCGGCGCGTACCGGCGGGCCGCCGGCTGGGCGTCGTACGCGGTGGTGCCGGCCGACGCACTGCTGCCGATCCCGGGCAAGCTCTCGTTCGATCAGGCCGCGGTGCTGCTGCAGGCGTACGAGACCGCGTACCACTGCCTGATCGCGCGCGCGCGGCTTCAGGCCGGCGAGACGATCCTGGTCAACGGCGCGACCGGGCTCACGGGGCTCGCGTCGGTGCAGGTCGCCAAGCTGCTGGGCGCGACCGTGATCGCGATCGGGCGCTCGGACGCCCGGCTCGCGCAGGTGCGCCGCCACGGCGCCGACCACGTGCTGAACGTCGTCGCCGAAGACGGGTCCGGCGGCGTGCGGCGCTTTCGCGACGACGTCAAGGCGCTCACCGGCGGTCGCGGCGTCGACGTCGTCTACGACGCGGTCGGCGGCGAGACCTCTCTCGAGTGCCTGCGCTGCGTGGCGTTCAACGCGCGCTTCCTGATCGTCGGCTGGACGTCGACGCCGAACGTCGCGCGCGGCAAGGGCCTGCGCGGCGCGCCGAACGCGAACCAGCTTCCCACCAACCTGATCCAGATGAAGCAGCTCGCCGTGCTGGGCTGCCCGAGCGCGATCGCGGTGTCGATGGACCCGTCGATCCGCCCGCCGCGCCTGGCCACCGTGCTGAAGTGGGCCGGGGACGGCGCGATCGACCCGGTGGTCTCGCGCGCGTTCCCGCTCGCCGAGTTCCGCGACGCGATGCGCGCACGCTGGGCCGGCGAGGTCGTCGGCGGCTGCGTATTGAACCCCTGAACGACCGCGAGGAATCCGAATGGGCCTCATCCGCTACGAAGTCCGCGACCAGGTCGCGGAGATCCTGCTCGACAATCCGCCGTTCAACGGCATCACCGACGCCTTCATGGACGAGCTGCTCGACGCGTTCGCGCGCGCGCGCGCCGACGACGGCGTGCGCGCGGTGATCCTCGCGAGCGCGATTCCCGGGCGCTTCTGCGCCGGCCTCGACCTGGCCGCGTACCGAACGCTCTCGCCCACGCAGATGCACACGGTCATCGACAAGCTCTACTCGCGGCTGTGCGACCGCCAGTTCGACCTCGGCAAACCCTCGATCGCCGCCGTGAGCGGCGCGGTGCGCGGCGGGGGCATGACGGTCGCGATCTCCTGCGACATGATCGTCGCCGACCGCGAGTCGACGTTCGGCTACCCGGAGATCGACATCGGCCTGGTGCCCGCGATCCACTACGGCGTGCTGCCGCGCATCGTCGGGCGCTACCGCGCGTTCGACCTGCTCTTCACCGGGCGCACGTTCGGCGCCGACGAGGCGATGGCGCTCGGACTGGTCAGCCGGCTGTCGGCGCCCGGCGCGGTGCTCGACGAAGCGCGCGCGGTCGCGCGCGTGCTCGCGGCGAAGTCGCCGGAGCTGATGCGCAAGGGCAAGAACGCGTTCACGCAGGCGATCGACTCCGGCTACCGGCAGGGCCTGGCCGGCGCGGTCAACCTGATCTGCACGGTCTCGGGCATGGACGACTCGCGCGAGGCGATGAGCGCGTACGTGGAGAAGCGCAAGCCGAAGTGGAAGTCGCGCTGATCCGTCGAACGCGCTGATCGGTCGAACGCGCTGATCGGTCGAACGCGCGGATCAGTCGAACGCGCGGATCAGTCGAACGCGCGGATCAGTCGATCGAGTGGATCCCGCGCCGTTCGCGCATCGCGCGGCCGATCGCGTCGAGCGTCGCGTCGTCGAGCAGCCGCGCGGCCATCGGCAGCAGTTCGTCCTCCTCGCGCGCGATGTGCCGCTCGTACAGGCCGACCAGCGCGTCGACGTCGTCGTGCGCGAGCGGGGCCGCCTCGCCCGCCGAGACGCGCGCGAGCACCGCGCGCACGCGCGCCCAGCGCGCTCCGAGCTCGCGGTGCTCGCGCGCGAGCCCGTCGACGAGCGCGCGGATGCAGGTCGCGTCCGAGCCCGCCATCGACTCGACGAGCGCCGGGAAGAGGTCCACCTCCTCGTCCTCGTGGTGGTGCACGGCCGAGGTGTCGAAGTAGCGGATCACCGCCGCCGCCGCGGCGCGCGCCTGCGCGTCCGCGCCGTGCGCGGGCAGGTGCGCGGCCAGCCGGCGCAGCGTCGCGCACTGCTGCCCGACGCGGCCGTGGCAGGCCGAGAGCATCTCGAGCGGGGCCTCGAAGCCGGGCGCGGGGGAGAAGGGTCCCGGGCGGGCGGGGGGCATCTCGACTCCTGGTGAAGGTTCGGTCCCGCATTGTCGCCGCAGCCGCGCGTGGCCTCGCCCGGCGCCACGCCGCGCGCAGGGTCTGGTACGCTCGTTCGCGGCGAAGTGCCGCCGGGTTCTCGTGTCGCGGCCGGCAGGCACGTGACGAACCCTCGCCGCTCCCGCGACCGCTTCCTCCCGGGCCCTCAACGACCATGTCCGCGCCGCCGATCGACACCGTCCGCCTGCAGCGCTACGCGCGCGCCTATTGCGAGACCGCGGTGCTGTACGCGGCGCTCGACCTCGCGCTGTTCACGCACGTGGACGCCGGCGCGAACACCGAGGCGCGGCTGGCGGGCGCGATGGGCGTTTCTCCGCTGCAGGCCGAGCGGCTGGTCGCGTGCGTGCTCGCGATGGGGCTGGTCGAGCTCGACGGCGGGCGGCTTCGCAATGCGCCCGACGCCGACCGCTTCCTCGTGAAGGGCCGCCCCGGGTATGCCGCCGACTGGCTCACGTTCACGCGCGCGAACGTCCCCGACTGGTTCCGGCTCACCGACCTGCTGGTGCGCGCCGAGCCGCCGACCACGCTCGGCATGTACGAGCACCTGACGGTGGACGACGCACGCAAGTACCACGCCGCAACCTTCAGCATCGGCGCGGGCGCCGCACGGCGCTTCGTGCGCCGCATCGACCTCTCGCGCCGCCGGCTGCTGCTCGACCTCGGCGGCGGCTCGGGCGCGTACTCGATCGCGGCGACGAAGGCCTGGCCGCAGCTGCGCGCGATCGTTCTCGACCTGCCGCCGGTGACCGTCGTCACGCAGGAGTACGTCGACCGCGCAGGGGCCGGCGACCGCGTGTCGACGCTGCCGGGCGACTTCACGAAGACGCCGTTGCCCGATGGCGTCGACGCCGCCGTCATGGCGAGCAACCTGCCGATCTACGACGAGGACGTGATCCGCGGCGTCGTGCGCCGCGTTCACGACGCGCTCGTGCCGGGCGGCGAATTCCACCTGGTCGGCGAGATGCTGCACGACGACCGCCGCGGCCCGCTCGACGCCGCGCTCTGGGGCATGAACGAGGCGGTGTGCGGCAGCCGCGGCAAGGCGCACACGATCGCACAGTGCCTCGCCTACTTTCGCGACGCCGGCTTCACGGGCGTGTCCGCCGAGGAATTCATCCCGGACGTGCTGCACCGGGTGAGCGGCGTGAAGGCCGGCTGAGGCGAAGGCCGCCTACTTCTCGATCGGGCACCCCAGCCGCGCCAGCGTCTGGTCGATCCACGCGATGTCGTTGGTGCCGGCCTGGATCGCGGCGATCTGCTCGGCCTCCTGCTTCATCTTCTTGCGCGTCGCCTCGTAGAGCGCGTCGACCTCGTCGAAGGGCACGCACAGCAGCCCGTCGTCGTCGCCGATGACGAGGTCGCCCGGCTCGATCACCATGCCGTCGATCGCGATCGGCACGTTGATCTCGCCCGGCCCGTCCTTGTACGGCCCACGGTGCGTGACGCCGGCCGCGAAGACCGGGAAGTCGCCCTCGCGCAGCGCTTTCGCGTCGCGGATCGCGCCGTTCAGCACCATGCCGGCCAGCCCGCGCCTGGCGGCGGCGCCGACCATGATCTCGCCGACCAGCGCGTTGGTGAGGTCGCCGCCGCCGTCGACGACGATGACGTCGCCGGGCGCCGCCATCCACAGCGCCTTGTGGATCATCAGGTTGTCGCCGGGGCGCGTCTTCACCGTGAACGCCGGGCCGGCCATCGGCGCGCCGCCGTGCATCGGGCGCAGGCGGGGGCCGCCCGCGAACATCCGCGTCATGCAGTCGCTGACGTTGGCCACGGGCACTTCGAGGAACTTGCGCGCGACGTCGACGGCGACGGCGCGCTTGCGCTTGAGGATGCGAAGTCCGATCACGGAGGGCTCCTTGCAGGGATCAGGCGGGAAGGCAGGCGCGGCAGCTCGGGTGCGCGCGCAGGCGAGGGTACACGCCCAGCGCGTTGCCGGCGTACACGCGCGCCTTGTCGGCGTCGCTCGCGGCGGGCGACGCGTCGATGTAGCGGCGCGTGTCGTCGTACGCGTGGCCGGTGCGCGGGTCCACCCCGCGCACCGCGCCGACGGTCTCGGACGCGAACAGCACGTTGGCCGCCGGCACCACGCGCAGCAGCAGGTCGATGCCGGCCTGGTGGTACACGCAGGTGTCGAAGAACACGTTGGCGAGCACCTTGTCCTCGAGCGGCGGCAGGCCCATGTCCTGGGCGATGCCGCGGTAGCGGCCCCAGTGGTACGGCACCGCGCCGCCGCCGTGCGGGATCACGAACTTCAGCGTCGGGAAGTCCTTGAAGACGTCCGAGGTCAGGAACTGCACGAACGCGGTCGTGTCGCCGTTGATGTAGTGCGTGGCCACCGCGTTGAAGTGCGGATTGCACGAGCCGCTCACGTGGATCATCGCCGGGACGTCGAGTTCGACCAGCTTCTCGTACAGCGGATACCACCAGCCGCGGTCCGACAGCGGCGGGTCGCTCCAGCGCCCGCCCGTGGGGTCGGGGTTCAGGTTCGCGCCGACGAAGCCCATGCCGCTCACGCAGCGCTCGAGCTCGTCGAACACCGCCTGGCGCGGCGGCACGCCTGCGGCCTGCGGCAGCTGGCACACGGGCGCGAAGCGGTCGGGGAACATCGCGCACGCGCGCTGGACGAGGTCGTTGCAGTAGCGCGCCCAGACGACGTTGGTCGCTTCGTTGCCCTCGTGGTGGTCCATGCCGATCGCGCGCGGCGAAAAGAGCGTGAGGTCGACGCCACGCTCGCGCATCAGCCGCAACTGGTTCGCCTCGATGCCGGCGCGGATCTCGTCGTCGCTCACCGGCGGCGGCGGCTCGGCGGGCGCCACGCCGGTGCGCCTGAACTCCGCGACCTGGCGCGCGCGGAAGTCCGCCACCTGCGGCGGCGTGGTCGTGAAGTGTCCGTGGACGTCGATGATCATCTTGGCAGCCTCGAGGGGACGGCGGTCAGGTGGAGAAGTCGACCTTGACCTTGCCGAGGAAGTCCTTCATGTACGCGGCCTCGGCGCGGATCCGCGCGGGGAGCTCGTCGCGCGGAACGTTCAGCGGCTCCAGCCCGTTGGCACGCAGCTTCGCGTCGACCGCCGGCGATCGCAGCAGAGTACGGACCGCGTCGTGCACCTCGGCGATCACTGCGGGCGGCGTGGCGGCCGGCGCGAAGATCGTATTGCCGGTCGGGATGGTCTCGCCCTTGAGCAGGCCGCCGAGCGAGGGGACGTTCGGCAGGCTCGGGATCTTCGTCGGCGGCACCACCGCGATCCACGCGAGCTTGCCCGCGGCGACCATCGGGCCGCCCACGGGAAGCGTCGTGACGACCGCGTCCAGGTGCCCGCCGGCGGCGTCGGCGATCATCGGCGGGCCGCCCTTGTACGGCACCAGCGTCATCTCCAGCCCGAGCGCGCGCTGGATCAGCAGCACCGCGAGGTGGTGCGGCGTGCCGATGCCGGCCAGCCCGATGCGCAGCTTCGGCCCCATTTCGCGCGCCTTCGCGACGAACTGCTCGAGCGTGCGCGCGGGGAACGGCGCCGCGACCGCGAGCATGAGGATCAGGTCCGCGAGCGCGACCACCGGCACCAGTTCGCGCATCGGGTCGACGCCCTTGGGCGCGAGCTGCGGCACGGTCGGGTTCATCGTGACCTGCAGGTTGCCGAACGCGCCGAAGACCCCGGCGTCCGGCGCGGCCTTCGCGACCGCCTCGAGCGCGATGTTGCCGGCGGCGCCGGGACGGTTCTCGACGAGCACGGTCGAGCCGGTCGCGGCGCCGAGCCCTTCGGTCGCGGTGCGCGCGATGAAGTCCGCGACGCCGCCGCTGGGGTAGCCGACCAGGAAGCGCAGCGTGCGACCGGCGAGCGCCTGGGCGCGCGCCGCCGGAAGCCCGGCTGCGGCGAGACTCGCGGCGAGGGTGGAGACTGCCGTGCGACGGTCCATCGGGGCTCCCGGGGGCGGATCGGTGCGACGAATCTTAACCGCTAGCGACGCGGGCTCGAGCCCTCGTGCGCGTCGCCGGCGTGGGGCGGGGCCGAGTGCCCGCGGCGGGCATCCACCCCGGCAACCCGGGACCGTGCGACCGCGCGCCGTCCGGATGCGCCTCGCCCCGTCGCCGCCAGCGCCGCCAGCGCGAACGCCGCCGGCATCAGCGCCAGCCAGGTGCCGGCGATCGCGAGCGCGACGCACCCGGCCCAGCCGATCGACGCGAGCGCCTCGGCGAAATTCGCGATCCGCGACGACGTCTGCCGTCTGCGGAACTGGCTGCGCCGCGCCTGGATGCGAAAGCGGAACTGGATCGCGGTCGCCGACGCCGCGGCCGCGGCGACACCGGCACACGCGGCGAGCGCGGCCATCGGCGCGACCAGCGCCAGCGCGAGCGCCAGCGGCGCGAACACCACGGCGATCGCACCGATCACCGCCTCGGCCTTCGCGCGCAGCACCGCGCCGGCGCCGATCGGTGCGGTCGCGATCAGGTCGGGCGCGTCCTCGCCGGACACCGCGAGCCAGGCCAGCCCGCCGGCGAGCTGGCCCGCCGCGATCACGAGCACCGGCGCGATCACCGCGGGTGTCGCCGTCGGGTGCCAGACCCCGCGCCACATCACGAACGCGACGGGCGCGAGGTAGAGCAGCTGCATCATCGACTGCGACGCGAGCCAGGGGTCGCGCAGCAGCAGCGCCCACTCCTTGCGGCGCAAGGCCTGCGCCGGCGTGCGCCCGTGCAGGCGCGCCGGACGCGCGGTGCGCGCGGCGGGCGCGCCCGCGCCGGCCGCCGCGCGCACCAGCGTGCCGAAGCGCGGCGCGTACACCCGGATTGCGAGCGCGAGCCCCGCCAGGCACGCGACGAAGCCCACGGCGAGTGCCGTGACGTCGCCGAGCAGCGCGCGCGCCGGCCACCACAACGCGCTGTCGGGGCCCGGCGTGAGCGCCTCCCACGCGGCGAAGCGCCCGGACAGGCTCGGTGCCTGCGTCGACACCGTGAGCACGGCGACGAACTGCAGCGCGACCGCGAATCCGGCGCCGGTCACCGCAGCGACCACCTGCGCGACGAAGCGCGTGCGCGCGGCCCCGAGCGCGCGGAACAGCGCGACCGCGATCGCGAGCGCGGCCGCGAGCGACGCGGCGGCGAGCGCGAGCAGCACCGCGAAGGCGCCGAGCCAGCGGGCGCCGCCGTGCCAGACCAGCACGTTGACGAACGGCGCGGCGAGCACGAGCGCCATCGCCAGCACGGTCGCGAGGATGCCGAGGATGCGCACGCCGAACAGCTGCGCGGCGGGCGCCGGCGACGAGAGCACGAGTTCGAGGTCGCCGCGCGCGTAGAACGCGCGCGTGACCGCCTCGAGCGACTGCGACAGCATCAGCGAGGCGGCGCTCGCCATCGTGAACGTCGACACCGACAGCGCGCGCCGGTCGACGACGAAGCCCTCGCGCACCCAGTCGGCGAGCATCATTTCGGCGACCACGTGGATCGACGCGACGAACACGATCCCGAGCGCGAGCAGGCCGGCGGCGCGCCAGGCGCTGCCGCGCGAGAGCAGCGCCACCGCGTCGCGCCACGCGAGCCGCGCCTCGTGGCGCGCGAACGCGCGCCAGTGGCCGCGCGCGCCCTCGTCGCGGCCCGGTGCGCGAGCGTCGCGCCCGGTCGCGCCCTCGTCGCGGCCCGGCGCGCGAGCGTCGCGCCCGCGAGCCTGCGCCGCGCGCGTCATGCGCCGGCCGCCCCGCGCGCGACGAGCTCGAGGAACGTGTCCTCCAGGCTCGCGTGGCCCGCGCCCGCGAGCGCGCGCAGCTCGTCGAGCGTGCCCTGCGCGATCAGCGTGCCGTGCGCCATCACGCCGATGCGGTCGGCCACGCGCTCGGCGACGTCGAGGATGTGCGTGGTCATCACCACGGTGCACCCGGCCCGCACGCGCGCCCGGAGCACTTCCTTGACGACGCGCGCCGAGCCCGCGTCCAGTCCGGTCAGCGGCTCGTCGAGCAGGATCAGCCGCGGGTCGTGAACCAGCGCGCCGGCGAGCGCGACCTTCTGGCGCATCCCGCGCGACAGCCGCTCGCAGCGCTCGCCGGCGTGCGGCGCGAGGTCCAGGCGCCGCATCAGCTCGTCCGCCCGCTCGGCGGCGACGGCCGGGTCCACGCTCCACAGCCCGGCGACGAAGTCCAGGTACTCGGCCGGCGTGAGCTTGTCGTAGATCATCGGCTCGTCGGGCACCCACGCGGTGATGCGCCGCGCGGCGACCGGGTCCGCGAGCGCGTCGACGCCGAAGACCGAGACCGTGCCGTCGTCGGGCGCGAGCAGCCCGCCCGCGATGCGCAGCGTGGTCGTCTTGCCGGCGCCGTTGGGACCGAGCAGCGTGTAGAACTCGCCGGCCACCACCGTGAGGTCCAGCGCGTCGACCGCCGGGCGCTCGAAGTGCTTGACGAGCCCGCGCAGCTCGAGCGCGGCGTGCGGCTGCGCGATGCGCGCGCGCAGCACGCCTTCGTCGGTGGGGCTCACCGCGTTCACTCGGCCCGCGCGGCCTCGGCGGGCGAACGCCCGAGCGGCACGGTGGCCGTCGTCGAACCGCCGAGCGGGGACTGCGCCGCGTGCAGGCGCAGCGTCGCGAGGTCGAACCGGTTCAGGCTGATGCACCGCATCCGGCGATCCTTGACCAATGCTCGAGGCGGTGTCAATCGGATGCGAGCCGGACGCGACGCCGTACGCAGAAGACGCCGCCCGTCGTCCACGCGACGGGCGAGCGCCGGCGATCGTCTCGACATTCGTGTGCCCGAACGCCATCGGTCGCCGTGCCTCGCCCGGTCGTCGTACGCTCGCCGCACTCCACGAAAACGTGCGACCACACGCTTGACGCGCGTTCGCGAAAGGCGTTTACTGGAGTCGTTGCAACGAAGCGATCGCAGTCTCGGAAGTTCTCTCGGCAAGGGCGCGAAAGCGCCCGTGAAAGGAGGGCCGCAGTATCGAGGACGATTCGTATTGCATCACCCCGAAGCCGGCGAGTTCAGGCCGGTAGCGTCCGAGGACGCACAAGACGGAGCCCGCTCCACGCGGCTCCACCAAGCCCCGCCGGTGACAGCGGGGCTTGCCATTTGTGGAGCGCCGAATCGTGCGGCGCTCAATCGAGGGTCACGCCCGTGTCGCGAACCGCCCTCGTCAGCACCGGCTGGCGCGCCTTGTAGCCGGCGGCCGCCTCGGCCGGCGTGTTGCCGCCGGGCTCCATGCCCATGTCCTCGATGCGCTTGACGATCTCGGGGCTGCGCACGACGGCGACGATCTCGCGCCCGAGCTGCTCGACGATCGCGGGCGGCGTCTTCGCCGGCGCGGCCATCACGATCGGGCCGGTGAGCTGGAGCACGTCGTGCGGGTAGCCGATCTCGGCGAAGGTCGGCACGTCGCGCAGCGACGCGGCGCGGGTCGGGCCGATCGTCGCGAGCGGACGCAGCTTGCCCGCCGCGAGATACGGCCCGAGCGTCGTGATCGAGCCGCAGGTCGACAGGATCTGTCCGCCGACCAGGTCCGTCACCAGCGGCCCCTCGCCCTTGTACGGCACGTGGATCGTCTGCGTGCCGAAGGTCTTGTCCAGGAAGGCCTGCACCATGTGCGGCTGCGTGCCGGGGCCCCAGGAGCCGATCGTCAGCTTGCCGGGATTCGCCTTCGCCCACGCGAGCAGCTCCGGGAACGTGCGCACCGGCATCGACGCGTTGACGACGCACGCGACGCGTGCCGTCGCGAGGTCCGACAGCATCACGAGGTCGGTCTGCGGGTCGTACGGCAGCTTGCGGTACAGCGCGACCGCCTGCGCGATCGGCGCCGGCGGCGTGAGCAGCAGCGTGTAGCCGTCGGGCACGGCCTTCGCGACCGCGTCGGTGCCGAGGTTGCCGCCGACGCCGGGCCGGTTGTCGACGATGAAGGGCTGGCCCATGCGCCTGGACAGCGCTTCGGCGATCGGGCGCGCGAGCACGTCGGCGCCGCCGCCGGCCGCGAACGGCACGACGACGCGCACCGGGCGGCTCGGGTACGCGTCCGCCGCGCGCGAAGGCGAAGCTGCGAGCGCCCACGGGGCGGCGCCGAGTGCGGCGAGGAGACGGCGGCGCGAGTTCTGCGTCGAATCGGCACGGGGCATGGGGTTCACTCCTCCTGCGAAGTTGCGGCGGCGCACCCCCGCCCGGGCGGGTGCGTGACGATGCTCTTCAGTTCCGGGCGCGGCGCGCGCAGCGCGTTCACGTCGGGTGTCGGTCGCCCGAGACCGGGACGCGCCGCCAGCGCCTGCTCGAGCGCGAGCGCCGCCGACAGCAGCGCCGCGTCGCCGCGAAGGCGACCGATCACCTGCAGGCCGAACGGCATGCCGCGCTCGTCGAGCCCGCTGGGCAGCGAGAGCGCCGGGTTCGTCGCCAGCGTGACCACGTAGGTGAGCGCCAGCCACTGGTAGTAGTTCGCCATCGCGCGGCCTTCGACGACGCCGGCGTAGAGCTCGGTCCAGGGGAACGGCGTCACCGGCGTCACCGGGGAGAGCACCAGGTCGAAGCGCTCGAACGCATTCCGGAAGCGGCGCGCGATCCGAGTCTGCTCGAGGTGGGCCCACGCGCGGTCCGCGAGCGTGATCGACGCGGCCATCTCGACGTTCGCGCGCACGTTCGGGCCGAGCGTGTGCGGGGCGTCGCGATACGTGTCGGCGAATCCCGCGACGAAGCTCTCGGCGCGCGCGATGTCGAACGCGCGGTCCGCGTCCGGGAACGCCTCGGCGAGCGGCTCGCAACTCGCGAACAGCGGCGCGATCGCCGCGACGCGCGCGCGGAACACGCGCCGGACGTCGGGGTCGACCGCGCACACGCCGAAGTCCTCGGTGGTCGCGACGCGCAGGGTCGAGAGATCGCACGCGGGCAGTGCCCGGAAGTCGGCCGCGTTCGCGTCGTACGAGAGCGGGTCGCGCGTGTCCAGCCCCACCATCGACGACATCAGCAGCGCGGTGTCCTCGACGTCGCGGGCCATCGGGCCGAGCACCGAGATCGCGGACCAGCCGAGCGGGCGCGCGTCGTGCGCGACCAGTCCCGGCGACGGCCGCAGGCCGACGACGCCGCACAGCGCGGCCGGGATGCGCAGCGAGCCCCCGGTGTCGGAGCCGGTCGCGATCGGGAGCATGTCGGTGGCGAGCGCCGCCGCCGAGCCGCCCGACGAGCCTCCCGCGTTCAGGCGCGGGTCGAACGGATTGCCGGTGGCGCCCCAGACCGGGTTGCGCGTGTTCGCGCCGGCGCCCATGTCCGGCACGTTGGTCTTGGCCAGCACGATGGCGCCGGCCGCGCGCAGCCGCGCGACCAGCCCGCAGTCGGCGTCGGGCACGCGGTCGCGCCGGCCGACGTTGCCGCTGGTGGTCAGCAGTCCGGCGGTGTCCTGCAGGTCCTTCACGCCGAGCGGCAGGCCGTGCAGCGGCCCGAGCGGCTCGCCGGCGAGCACCTTGCGCTCGGCGTCCCGCGCGCTCGCGCGCGCACGCTCGAAGTCGGTCGCGGCGATCGCGTTGACCGCGGGGTCGAGCGCCTCGATGCGCGCGATGCACGCGTCGACCAGTTCCACCGGCGAGACTTCGCGCCGCCCGACGAGGCGGCGCAACTCGCGCGCGGACTGCGAGGTCAATTGCTCCTGGGATGCGTTCATCGCGCCGTTCACTCCACCTTCAGGCCGGCCTTGTGGACGTACGCGCGCAGCCGCGGCAGTTCGCGGCTCACGCGCGCCTCGTAGCGCTCGGGCGGCTCGTACGCGACGTCGACACCGACCTTCTCGAGGTCGGCGCGGACCGCCGGGTCCGCGATCGTCGCCGCGAACGCGCGGGTCAGCGCCTGGCGCGCCGGCGCGGGCAGTCCGCGCGGCGCGACGATCGCGATCCAGGGCACCATCTCGAAGTCCGGATAGCCGGAGCGCGCGATCGACGGCAACTCGGGCAGCGTGGGCGACGGCGCGAGCGACGACACCGCGATGCCCTTCACGCGCCCGGCGCGGATCTGCGGGATCGACGCGACGTTGGTGTCGAAGGCGAGCTGCACCTGCCCGCCGATCAGGTCCTGCATCGCCGGGGCGCTGCCCTTGTAGGGAACGTGGACGACGTCGGCACCGGTCATCAGCCTGAACATCTCGACCGCGAAGTGCGACGTGGTCCCGGTGCCGAACGACGCCATCGTCAGCCGGCCCGGCTGCGCGCGGGCGAGCGCGACGACGTCCCTGACGCTCGACGCGGGCAGCGACGGATGCGCGATCAGGACCAGCGGGGACGAGCCGATCGTGCCGATCGATTCGAAGCTGGCGAGCGGATCGTAGGGCAGCTTCGCCTTGAGCGCGGCGTTGATCGTGAACGTGGTGTTCGAGCTGATCAGCAGCGTGTGGCCGTCGGGTGCCGCCTGCGCGACCGCGCCCGCGCCGATCGCGGTGCCGGCGCCCGCCTTGTTCTCGACCACCACCGGCTGCCCGAGGCGCTGCGACAGGCCGCGCGCGACGATGCGCCCGACGACGTCGGTGGCGCCGCCGGGCGGATAGGGGACGACCAGCGCGACCGGATGGTCGGGGTAGCCCGCGGCGCGGGCGGCGAGCGGCCCGCACGCGGCGCCGGCGCAGGCGGCCAGCAGCAGGCGGCGGGTCTTGCGGTTCGGAGTGGTCACGCGGGATCCTCGGGGCGTTCGGCCGGCCGATCGTACCGCGTCGGACGCCGGCCGGGCTGCGACGTGACGCGATGCGACGCGATGCCGTGCCATTCGATGCGACGCGACGCCAGCCTTCCGGGCGCTCCGGTTCCAGGCGTGCTCCGATTCCCCGCGCGTTCCAGGTTCGGCGCCGCGTCGCTGCGCGGCGCGCCACCGCTCGGGCACGATGCCGCATCGCAACCCCTCGTGTCCGGACGCCATGCCCCTGCCCGAGAAGATCGCCTCCCGCCTGCGCCTGCCGCTGATCGTCGCGCCGATGCTGCGCGTGTCCGGCCCCGAGATCGTCGCGGCCGCGTGCCGCGCCGGCGTGATCGGCTCGTTCCCGACCGTGAACGCGCGCACCGCCGACCAGCTCGACGCCTGGCTCACGCGCATCGAGGAGGAGTGCGCGCGTTCCGAAACCCCCGCGGCCCCCGTGTGCCCGAACATCATCCTGCGCTCGCGCCCCGACCTGCTGGCCGCCGACCTCGGCGTGCTGGTGCGTCACCGCGTCGAGATGGTGCTCGCGAGCGTGGGCTCGCCCGCCGCGGTGATCGGGCCGCTGCACGACGTCGGCTGCTTCGTGTTCGCGGACGTCGGCTCGGTGCGTCACGCGAAGAAGGCGATCGACGCCGGCGCCGACGGCCTCGTGCTGCTGTCCGCGGGGGCGGGCGGGCAGACCGGCTGGGCCAACGGCCTGTCGTTCGTGCGCGAGGTGCGCGCGTTCTACGACGGGCCGCTCGTGCTCGCCGGCGGCATCTCCGACGGCGCCGCGCTGCTGGCCGCGCGCGCGCTCGGCTGCGACCTCGGGCTGGCGGGCACGCGCTTCATCGCGACCGCCGAGAGCCTCGCGGTCGACGGCTACAAGGCGATGCTCGTCGACAGCGGCCTGGACGACGTGCTGCTCACGCGCGGCATCAGCGGCATCGACGCGAACTTCCTGCGGCCCTCGATCGTGGCCTGCGGGCTCGACCCGGAGGAAGTGACGCGGCCGCTGTCGCCGGAGGATTCGCGCGAGCGCTTCAGCGCCTACGCCGACGAGATGCGCGGCCCCAAGCGCTGGGTCGACCTCTGGAGCGCCGGCCACACCGTGGGAGCGGTGGACGGCGTGCCGACGGTGGCCGAACTGGTCGAGTGCTACGCGCGCGAGTACGCGCTCGCCTGGAACGCCCTGCAGGGGGCGGCGCCGCCCCGAGCGGCGGGGGCGCGCCCGGCGCCGTGACGCCGTGACGCCGTGACCCGGCGAGGCGGGCGCAGGCGAACACGGTACCATCGCCTGTTCATCGTCCTCCGCCCGCCACCATGAGCGCACAGACCTGCTTTCGCCTTCCCCGCCTGCTGCTGCCGCGCCCCGGCACCGACCTCACCAAGTGGGCGGTGATCGCCTGCGACCAGTACACGTCGCAGCCCGACTACTGGCAGCGCGCCGAGCGCGAGGTCGGCGACGCGCCGTCCACGCTGAACCTGATCTTCCCCGAGGCGTACCTGGCGTCGCCCGACGCCCCCGCGCGCATCACGCGCATCCAGGACACGATGCGGCGCTACCTGGCCGACGGGCTGCTGGTCGAGCGCACCGGCCCGGTGTACGTGGAGCGCACGATCGGCACGCGCGTGCGCCGCGGCCTGATGCTCGAGCTCGACCTCGAGCAGTACGACTTCAGCCGCGCGTCCACGAGCCCGATCCGTCCCACGGAAGGGACGATGGTCGAGCGGCTCGCGCCGCGCATCGCGGTTCGCCGCGGCGCGGAGCTCGAGCTGCCGCACATCCTGATGCTGATCGACGACCGCGAGCGCACGGTGATCGAGCCGCTCGCCGCCGAGCGCGCGGCGATGGACAAGCTCTACGACGCCGAGCTGATGCTGGGCGGGGGACGCGTGGCCGGGTGGGCGGTCGACGACGCGCGCGCCGAGCGCGTCGTGCGCGCGCTGCACGCGCTGGCGCAGCCGGCCGCGTTCGAGGCCCGCTACGATGCGCCGGCCGGCACCCCGGTGATGCTGATCGCCGCCGGCGACGGCAACCACTCGCTGGCGACCGCGAAGGCCTACTGGGACAGCGTGAAGGCCACGCTCGGCCCCGACCACCCGAGCCGCTACGCGCTCGTCGAGCTCGAGAACATCCACGATCCGGCGCTCGAGTTCTCGCCGATCCACCGCCTGCTGTTCGGTGTGAGCGTCGACGTCCGCGCGGCGCTCGCGCAGGCGTTCGGCGCGCGCCTGCACGTGACCGACGTCGCGTCCGGCGCCGCGATGCGCGCGGGCGTGCTCGCCGCGCGCGGGCCGGGCCACGTCTTCGGCCTGATCGGCCCGGGCGCGCGCTTCGCGGTCGTCGAGGTCGCCGAGCCCTCGACCACGCTCGCGGTGGGCACCGTCCAGGCCTTCGTCGACGACCTGCTCGCGCGCGGCGGCGCGAGGGAGGTCGACTACGTGCACGGCGACGACGCGCTCGAGAGCCTCGCGGTCGCGCCCGGTCACGTCGGCATCCACCTGCCGGTGCTCAGCAAGAACGACCTGATGCGCATGGTCGTGCGCGAGGGCCCGATGCCGCGCAAGGCGTTCTCGATGGGCGAGGCCGACGAGAAACGGTTCTACGTCGAGGCGCGAAGGATCCGCTGAGCGCCGAGTGCCGGACGCCGCGGCCGTCGGTGACGGTGCTCGCGGCCGCGGCCGCGGCGAGACCGCAGCCCGCGGCGCAACGGACAACCGCGGCGAGAACGCGCCGGACTCAGGCCGGCGTGTCGCCCGGCCCCGCGCCGAGCATCGCGTCCGCGATCCCCGCCTCCCCGCGCCGCGCGAGCGCGTCCGCCGCACCGACCCGGTCGCGCGCCTCGCGGTTCTGGCTGAGCTTGGACTTCCCGACGATGCGCGCGATCTCGACTTCGATGCCGACGATCGACTTCAGCATCCCGTCGATGAACTCGGGCGCGGAGTCGCCCATCTTCCACGGGCGCGGGTCGCCGGTGCGCGACTCGTGCTCGCGCGTCAGGCGCGCGACCACGCCGCGCACGGTCTTCTCGTCGTCGCGCACGCGCAGCGTGCCGTGCACGTGAACCACCTGGTAGTTCCAGGTCGGCACGAGGCGGTGCGTCTCGTGCTTGCTCGGGTACCAGTTCGGCGACACGTAGGCGTCGGACGCACGAAAGATCACGAGCACCGGCGCGCCGTCGGGGCACTCGGTCCAGACCGGGTTCGCGCGCGCGACGTGGGCGCGCAGCACGCCGTGCGGGCCGCCGCCGCCGGGGTCGAGCTCGAACGGCAGGTGGTTCGCGTCCAGCCCCGCGGGCCCGCTCGTCACCAGCGCCCCGAGCGGGAACTGGCGAATGATGCGCAGCACCTCGCCGGGCCGCGTCTCGTCGAAGTGCCTGGGCATGTACACGTCGTCACCCTCCGTCTCGTGGCTCGATCCCGGATTCTGCGCGAAGAACGCCGTCAGATGCCGGTCAGCCCGCCGGTGCACAGCAGCGTCTGCCCGCTCACGTAGTCCGACTCCGGGATGCAGAACAGGTAGACCGCGCCGGCCGCCTCCTCGGGCGTTCCCGCGCGCCCGAGCGGGATGCTGCGCTTCATCGCGTCGAAGAGCTCGGCGTTCACGCCGACCGGGATGTCGCGCCCGTCGATGTGCGCGCTGACCTTCTCGGCGGTGCTCACCACGAGGCGGGTCGAGATCAGCCCGAACGCGACGCAGTTGACGGTCACCGCGAGCCGGCCCCACTCCTTGGCGAGCGTGCGGGTCACGCCGATGATGCCGGCCTTGGCCGCCGCGTAGTTCGCCTGCCCGGCGTTGCCGAACACGCCGGCGACCGAGGAGATGTTGACCACCTTGCGCACCACGCGCCGGCCCTGCTCGGCGTCGGCGCGCGCCAGCGCGCGGATCACCGGCTGCGCGGCGCGCAGGATCCGGAAGGGTGCGCCCAGGTGCACGTCGAGGATCGTCGCCCACTGCTCGTCGGTCATCTTCTGGATCACGCCGTCCCAGACGTAGCCGGCGTTGTTGACGACGATGTCGAGCCCGCCGAACGCCTGCGTCGCGGCGCCGACGAAGCGCTCCGGGAAGTCCGGCGCGGTCACGCTGCCCACGCACGCGACCGCCTCCGAGCCGCCGGCGCGAAGTTCGTCGACGACCTCGCGCGCCGGTGCCTCGTCGAGGTCGTTGACGACCACGCGTGCGCCTTCGGACGCGAGCTTGAGCGCGACCGCGCGCCCGATCCCGCGCCCCGATCCGGTGACGAGCGCGACCTTCCCCTCGAGCTTGAGCGACATCCCGGCCTCCCCCTGGCGGTGCCCGGCGCGGCGGTGGCGCGCGCCTCGGCAGCGCGAGATTAGCGCGGCGCCGGATCAGGGGAAACCCCGATCCCGCGGGTGCCGCGGACCGCGGATCGATGATTGACGAAACGCAATCGCGACCGTAGATTTCGCGAACCGTAATTCGGATTCGGATTCCTCCGCGATGTCGCTGCTGGCCCCGACCCGCCGCCGCCACGAGCCCGCCGCGCGCCGCCCGCGCGCCGAGACGGCGCTCGCGCCCGTGCAGGCGCGCGCCCACGCCACGCGCGACGCGCTGCTCGCCGCGGGGCGCGCGCTGCTCGCGGACCGGGACTTCGACGCACTGTCGATCGCCGACCTCGCCGGCCGCGCCGGGCTGTCGGTGGGCTCGTTCTACGGACGCTTCCGCGACAAGGAGGCGTACATCGACCAGCTCCAGTCGCAGGTCACCGCCGAGTGGACCGCCGCCGCGGCCGCGATGCTCGACGCCCAGCGCGAGCGCGGCGCGGACGCCGCCGCGATCGTGCGCGAGCTGTGCGCGACCGTGATCCGGCTGCTGCGCGCGGACGCCGGCTTCCTGCGCGCGGTGCTGCGGCACTCGTCGACGCAGGTCACGCGCTGGACCCCGATCAAGCAGGCGGGCCGGGGCGTCGTCGACAAGACCGCGCGCCTGCTGGCGCCGAGGCTCGCGCACCTGCCGGCGGGCCAGCGCGCGCCGCGCATCCGGTTCGCGATGCAGGTGGTCTACGGCACCGCGATCAACGCGGTGCTCAACGATCCCGGACCGCTCGCACTCGACGACCCGAGGCTCGAGCGCGAGCTCGCCCGCGTCATGTGCCTGTACCTGGGCATCGACGCCGACCCCACGCCGGCCATCGGCGCGCGCCCTCGCGGCGTCGCCGGCGGCACGAAGCGCAACCCCCGCAAGCTGACGACCGCGAAGAGCGGCTGAGAGGAGACATCATGAGGACGAATCGATTCGACATTCGCGGCCGGGCGCCCCGGCGCGCCGCCGCCGCCGCCTTCGTCACGGCGGTCGCCGCGGCACTGCTGCCCGCCGGCGCCGCCGCGCAGGCGACCGTGACGCTGCGGCTGACGGCCAACGCGCCGGCGAAGTCCCCGTGGGCGGTGCAGATCGACCGCCTCGCCGCCAAGGTGGCGGAGGAGAGCAAGGGCACGGTCAAGCTCGAGCCCTTCTACGGAGGCCAGCTCGGCAACGAGCAGGACACGATCCAGCAGGTCGCGCGCGGGCGCATCGACTCGGGCTTCTTCGCCGTCGGCGCCGGCTCGCTGCTCGTCCCGGAGCTGCAGCTCGCGATCCTGCCGGCGTTCTTCTCGTCGCCGGCCGAGCTCGACTGCGTGCTCGACAAGCACCTGGCCAAGCCGTTCGACGAGCTGCTGGCGGCCAAGGGCGTGAAGCTGCTCGGCTACGGCGAGGTCGGCGTCATCGACCTCATCGGCAAGAAGGCGTTCGCGACCCCGGCCGACGTCAAGGGCCACAAGGCGATCACGTACAGCAAGACGCAGTCGATCATGTGGTCCGCGCTGGGCGCGAACTCCACGTTCATCGGCGTGCCCGAGTGGTCGTCGGCACTGCAGACCGGCGTCGTCGACATCGGCGGCGCGCCGGTGTCGCTGTACGTTCCGGGCGGCATCAACAAGGTGGCCCCGGTGCTGACGCGCACGCAGCTGTGGGACTCGGTCGGCATGTTCCTCGTGAACAGGGCGACGTGGGAGAAGATGAGCGCCGACCAGCGCGCGGCGGTCGAGCGGGCGCTCGCGGTCGAGAACGCGGTGCTGTGGCGCAAGGAGATCCGCGGCCTCGAAGCGAAGCTGCGCGAGGCGCACGTGGCCGGCGGCGGGCAGGTCGTCGAGACCACCGCCGAGCAGCGCGCCGCGTGGCGCAAGGCGATCGCGCCGGCGTGGCCCGAGATGGTGAAGTCGATCGGCGGGCAGGGCGAGAAGCTCTTCAAGGTGATCGAGTCCGCGCGCGAAGCGTGCAAGTGACGCGCGCGCGTGTCCCGATGAGTCCGACCCGCCCGCCGAGCGGCGAGGCGGCGGCGGCCCGGTTCGGGCCGCCGCTCGCCCCCGTGCGCTGACATGTCCCCCCCGCTGCCCTCGCCGCCGCCGCCGCTGGCGGTCAAGCGGCTGCTCGAGCGCTGGCACGCGACCGAGCGCTGGCTCGCGTTCGTCGCGTTCGTGCTGATCGCGTCGCTGCTGATCCTCGACGTCGCCGGGCGCGAGGTCCTCGGCCCCGTGCTGCGCGCGTTCGGCGCGAGCACCGGCACGACGGGCATCCCCGGCGCGCAGCAGATCGCGATCTTCTCGCTCGTCGTCGGCGCCTTCTGCGGCATCGGCATCGTCACGGCGACCAACAGCGCGCTCGTGCCGCGCGTCGCGTTCGGCTGGGTTCCTTCCGCCTGGTCGCCGGCGATGAACCGCGCCGCCGACGCGATCACGGGCGCGCTGATGCTCGTCGTCGCGTGGTACGCGGCGCAGTTCGTGATGTCGTCGGCGTCGACGAGCATGCGCGCGCCGGTGCTGTCGTGGGAAGTCTGGCCGTTCCAGCTCGCGATTCCCGCCGGCTTCGTGTCGGCGGCGCTGCGCTGCTTCCTCTTCAGCGTGTGGCCCGGCCTGAAGCCGCTGCCGCCCGACTTCCACGAGTGACGGGGAGCCAAGCGTGAGCGCATTCCTCGCCATCGGGCTGGTCGTGCTGCTGCTGTTCCTGCGCCAGCCGCTGCTCATCATCCTGCTGTGCCTGGCCGCCGCGGTCCAGATGATCTGGGGCCGGGGCCAGCTCGACTACATCGTCGAGGACCTCTGGGTCGCGCTGAACAAGGAGACGATCCTCTCGATCCCGATGTTCCTGATGTGCGGCGGGATCATGACGCGCGGCTCCACGGCGCGCCGCCTGATCCGCGTCGCCGAGGCGCTGACCTGCCGCGTGCCCGGCGGGCTGGGCGCGGCGTGCATCCTCGCGTGCATGGTGTTCGCGGCGATCTCGGGCTCGTCGATCGTCACGATGCTCGCGGTCGGCGGCATCATGCTGCCGGCGATGAAGCAGGCCGGCTACTCGGAGCGGTTCTCGCTCGGCGTGGTGCTGGCCGGCGGCTCGCTCGGCGTCGTGCTGCCGCCTTCGGTGCCGCTGATCATCTACGGGCTGGTCACCGAGACCTCGATCGTCGACCTGTTCAAGGCGGGGCTGCTGCCCGGCCTGCTGCTGGTCGTGCTGTTCGCCGGGTACGCGATGTGGGTGAACCGGCGCGCGCCGACGCGGCCCTTCGACTGGGCCGACCTCGGGCGCGCGCTGCGCGAGGGCGTGCTCGCGATCCTGATGCCGGTGCTGCTGCTCGGCGGCATCTACTCGGGCTACTTTTCCGTGACGGAGTCGGCGGCGGTCGCGCTCGCGTATGCGCTGATCGTCGAGGTCTTCGTGCTCAAGGAAATGAAGCTCGCCGAGCTGCAGCACGTGGTGATCGACACCGCCAAGCTCGCCGGCTCGCTGTTCCCGCTGCTGGCGGTGGCGCTCAGCCTCGCGCTGGTGCTCGCCGAGCACCGCGTGCCGGAGCACCTGGTCGAGCTCCTCAAGGGCTGGTTCACCAACCCGTACACGTTCATGATCACGGTGAACCTGCTGCTGCTCGTCGTGAGCTGCCTGATGACGACGACCGAGGCGCTGCTGATCCTGGGCCCGCTGCTCGCGCCGGTGGCCGCCGCGTACGGCTACGACAAGGTGTTCTTCGGGATCATCATGATCCACAACCTGGAGATCGGGTACCTGTTGCCGCCGCTGGGCATCAACCTGCTGATCGCGATGACCGCGTTCAAGCAGAAGCTCGGCGAGCTCACGATCGCGGCCGCGCCGTTCCTGGTGCTGATGGTGGTCGGGCTGGCGCTGCTCGTGATCTTCCCGTGGATCACGCTGGTGATGGTGCGGTGAACGACGCG
>JAXMEE010000010.1:0-236281 GCA_046348465.1 Burkholderiaceae bacterium | reverse complement strand
GGCTCGTCGGCTCGGTGCGCAGCCGGCGCGTGCGGATTCAGCGCACGGGCGGCTCGGTCCACAGGTAGCCCGGGTGCAGCGCATCGTACGCAGCGCACCCGATCTGCGCGAGCACCATGTCGATCTCGTTGCGCACGATCTGCAGCGTGCGCGCGATGCCCGCCTCGCCGCCCGCGGCGGCGCCGAACAGCGTGGGGCGGCCGAACATCGTGAAGCGGGCGCCCAGGCAGCGCGCGATCACGACGTCGGAGCCGCGCCGCACGCCGCTGTCGAGGATCAGCTCCACCTTCTCGCCGACGGCCGCGCGGATCGCCGGCAGCACCTCGAGCGGCGCGGGCGCCGCGTCGAGCTGGCGCCCGCCGTGGTTCGAGATCACCAGCGCGTCGACGCCGATCTCGGCCGCGCGCTTCGCGTCGTCGGGGTGCATCAGGCCCTTGACCACCAGCGGGCCGGACCACTCCTCGCGCACCCGCTCGATGTACGACCACTTCACCATCGGCGCCGGCGTCATCGTGCCGTACATGTCGGCGACCTGCGCCGCGGACGCGCCGGGCGGCGCGTAGGGCTGCCAGTTCCGCATCATCGGGATGCCGCCCGTGCGCAGGTAGCGAATCACCCACGCCGGGTGCGCGAGGCCCTGCATCACGATGCTCGGCGTCATCCGGAACGGACGCGTGAAGCCGTTGCGCTTGTTGCGCTCGCGATTGGAGTTCACCGGCACGTCGACCGAGATCACGAGCACGCGCGTGCCCGCGGCGCGCGCACGCCTGACGAGATCGGCGTTGATCGCCGCGTCGGTCGTGAAGTAGAACTGGAACCACACGTGCTCCGGCGCCTCCCTGATCACGTCCTCCAGCGCCCCGCTGCTCGCGCTCGACAGCAGGAACGGGATGTTCGCCGCGCCCGCGGCGCGCGCGAGCAGGCGGTCGGCATCGGGGCAGAACAGGCCCGCGAGCCCGGTGGGCGCGATGCCGATCGGCGACGCGTAGCGCCGGCCGAGAAGCTCGGTGGACTGGTCGCGCTTCGCGACGTCGACCAGGTAGCGCGGCAGCAGCCGGTAGCGCTGGAACGCCTCGCGATTGCGGCGCAGGCAGACCTCGTCGTCGGCGCCGCCGTCGATGAAGTCGAACGCGATGCGCGGCAGCGCGCGGCGTGCGATCTCGCGCACGTCGGCGAGATTCAGGGCGGATTCGATCTTCATGACGGACTACGGTACCAGCGCGGGCCGCGCGCCCCAAGCGGATCGCGCGGCCGAAGTTTCACATGCTGAACTTCGGCCGCACGACTGGATCGGGCAGAGCGGCGTCTTCCGGGGCCTCGCGGCATCGGCCGCGGCGCGGCCGGCGCATCGCGCGCGAGCCGGCTTGCGCGCGCAGAATCCCCGCGCAGAATTGGCCGCGCCCCGGTTTTGCGAGATCATGACGCCGCATCGCGCCCCGGCCCGGCGCCGGAGCGCGGCGCAATCCACGAATCGCAATCCCTGCCGTCGACATGAACTCCATTCTCTTTCGCAACGCCGCGCTGTTCGACCCCGCACGTCCCGAGCTCGTTCCGGGCGTGAGCGTGCTCGTCGAGGGCGGCCGCATCCGCGAGGTGTCCGATCGCCCGATCACGAGCGCGTCGGCCGACGTCGTCGACCTGAAGGGCCGCACGCTGATGCCCGGCCTGATCGACTGCCACGTGCACGTGCTCGCGTCCGCGTACAACCTGGGCGCGGTCGCCAAGCTCGCCAACGTGCTCGCGACGCTGCGCGCGGTGCCGATCCTCGAGGGCATGCTGATGCGCGGATTCACCACGGTGCGCGACGCCGGCGGCGCCGACGCGAACCTGGTGCAGGCGGTGGAGACGGGGCTCGTGCGCGGGCCGCGCATCTTCCCGTCCGGGCGCGCGCTGTCGCAGACCGGCGGCCACGGCGACTCCCGGCCGCGCAGCGACACGATCGACACCTGCGCGTGCGGGCAGAAGGTGGGCGCGATCGCGCGCGTGGTCGACGGCGTCGACGCCTGCCGTCTCGCGGTGCGAGAAGAGATCCAGAAGGGCGCGACGCAGATCAAGATCATGGCCTCGGGCGGGGTCGCGTCGCCGAACGACCCGATCCACTACCTCGGCTACTCGCTCGACGAGATCCGCGCGATCGTCGAGGAGGCGTCGAACTCCGACACCTACGTGATGGCCCACGCGTACACCGGCAGGGCGGTGAAGCGCGCGGTCGAGTGCGGCGTGCGCACGATCGAGCACGGCAACCTCGTGGACGCGCCGGCCGCGCAGGCGATGGCCGAGCGCGGCGCGATCGCGGTGCCGACGCTGATCACCTACGAGGCGCTCGCCAGCGAAGGCGCGCAGCTCGGCCTGCCCGCGGAGTCGGTCGCCAAGATCGAGACCGCGCGGCGCGGCGGACTGAATTCCCTCGAAGTGTTTCGCGCCGCCGGGGTGCCGATGGCCTTCGGCACCGACCTGCTCGGCGAGTCGCACCGGCTGCAGTCCGAGGAGTTCCGGATCCGTGCCGAGGTGCTCGGCGCGCACGAGACGCTGCGCTCGGCGACGCTGGTCGCCGCGCAGGTGCTGCGCCGCGAGGGGCAGCTCGGCGTCGTCGCCGCCGGTGCCGTGGCGGACCTGATCGTGGTCGACGGGGACCCGCTGAAGGACATCTCGCGGCTGCTGGGGCAGGGCGATCACCTGGTGGCGATCGTGAAGGACGGGCAGTTCGTGAAGCGGGCGCTCTGACGCGGTGAGGTCGCCAGGAGGATTCCGTTTGCGCCGATGCCCGAATCGCCGGGGTCGGGCGCGACGATGGCCGGCTCGAAGATGACCGCCACGACGATGCCCGTCGCACAGATGCTCGAAATCGACGCGCTCGCGCGCCGCTTCGGCGGGCTGGCCGCGCTCGACGGCGCGAGCTTCGCCGTGGCGCGCGGGCGCATCACCGGCCTCATCGGCCCGAACGGCGCCGGCAAGACGACGCTGTTCAACTGCGTGTCGGGGATGCTCTCGCCGAGCGCGGGACGGGTGCGCTTCGACGGCGAGGACGTCACCGGGCTGGCGCCCGAGCGCATCGTCGCCCGAGGGCTGGTGCGCACGTTCCAGGTGGCGCGCGGCTTCGCGCGCATGACCGTGTTCGAGCACCTGCTGCTGTACGGCCAGCACCAGCCGGGCGAGCGGCTCGTGCGCGCGCTGTGGCCCGGCCGCGCCGCGCGCGAGCACGAGCACGCACTGGCGGAGCGCGCCTGGCAGGTGGCCCGGCGGCTGAAGCTCGACGGCGTCGCCGACCGCCTGGTCACGCAGGTCTCGGGCGGGCAGAAGAAGCTGCTCGAGATCGGGCGCGCGCTGATGGCCGAGCCGCGGATGATCCTGCTCGACGAGCCGATGGCCGGCGTGAACCCGAGCCTGCGGCTGGAGATCGCCGAGCACCTGGCGCGACTGCGCGCCGACGGCATGACGCTGCTGCTGATCGAGCACGACATGGCGCTGATCCGCGCGCTCAGCGACGAGGTGATCGTGATGGCGCAGGGGCGCTTCCTCGCGCGCGGAGCGTTCGCCGAGATCGCCGCCGATCCGCAGGTGCAGCTGGCGTACCTGGGCCGGGCGCCGGCGCCGGAGGCGCATTGATCGCGAACCCGTCGGCGGCGGCCCATTCCCCCGCGCCGGACGCCGCGGGGCCGCTGCTCGCGCTGCGCGGCCTGGCCGGCGGCTATCCGGGCGGCGAGGACATCGTCCGCGGGCTCGACCTCTCGCTGGACGCGGGGCGCATCGGCGTGATCATCGGCCCGAACGGTGCCGGCAAGTCGACGCTGCTGAAGATCGTCGCCGGCCTGCTGGCGGCGCGGCGCGGATCGGTCGAGCTCGCCGGCGAGCGGCTCGACGGCGCCTCGCCGCAGCGGATCGCACGCAGCGGGGTCGGCTTCGTGCCGCAGGAGGCGAACGTCTTCGCGACGATGACGGTGCGCGAGAACCTGGAGATCGGCGGCTACCTCGCCCCGGGCCGCGCGCGGGGTCGGATCGCCGAGCTGTTCGGGCGCTTCCCGATGCTCGGCGAGAAGGCGCGTGCGCAGGCCGGCAGCCTGTCGGGCGGCCAGCGCCAGGTGCTCGCGCTGGCGATCGCGCTGATGCTCTCGCCCAGGCTGCTGTTGCTCGACGAGCCGTCGGCGGGGCTCTCGCCGATTGCCGCCGGCGAATTGTTCGACACCGTGCGCACGCTGGCCGGCGAGGGCATCGCGGTGCTGATGGTCGAGCAGAACGCGCTGGCGGCGCTCGAGATCGCCGACCACGGCGTGCTGATGGTCCAGGGCGAGAAGCTGCGCGAAGGGCCCGCGCGCGCGTTCGCCGAGGACCCGGAGACGCGCCGGCAGTTCCTCGGCGGCTGACGTTGTATCGTATCGGTTCTCGAACTCCCCGACCCAGGCCCGCCATGACCGCACGCTCCCCCGATCGCCGCCGTTTCATCGAAGCCACCGCCCTCGGGACGGCGGCGCTGGCCGCCGCACCGTTCGCGCGCGCGCAGGGCGCGCCGATCGTGCTCGCCACGCTGGTGCCGATGACCGGCGGCGGCGGCGCGTACGGTCCGGTGATGCACAAGGCCGCGCAGATGGTCGTCGCCGAGGTCAACGCGGCGGGCGGCGTGCTCGGGCGCAGGATCGAGCTGGTCAACGAGGACGACCAGACCAACCCGGAAGCCGGCGTGCGCGCGGCGCGCAAGCTCATCGACGTCGACAAGGCGATCGCGATTCTCGGCACCTGGGCGTCGTCGGTGACGTCCGCGGTGGCGCCGATGTGCTGGGAGAGCCGCACCTTCCTCGCCACCGTCTCCGGCGCCGACAGCATCACGCAGCTGCCGCACCAGGGCTACCTGGTCCGCACGCAGCCGACCACCACGCTGCAGGGGCGCAAGTTCGGCGAGTACGCGCTCGAGCTCGGCGCGAAGAAGACGTTCTACCTCGGGCCGCAGACGCCGTTCGCGCAGTCGATGGTCGACAACATCGCGGCGGCCGTGAAGAAGGGCGGCGGCGACGCCTCGAGCGTGATCTACGAGGACAAGAAGACCAGCTACCGCACCGAGGTCGACCAGGCGCTCAAGGCCAACCCGGACCTGATCTTCCTGGGCGGCTACGTGCCCGACACCACCGTGCTGCTGCGCGACCTCTATCGCTCGGGGTTCAAGGGCAAGATGGTCGGTTTCTCCTACGGCGTGAACCAGAAGCTGATCGAGGCGGTGCCGGTCGAGGTGGTCGAGAACGTCTACACGATCGCGCCGTCGCCGGCGTCGACGTCGAACGCCTACAAGCGCCTGGCGCAGATGCTCAAGACCGACAACCTCGACCCCTACACCTGCCAGGTCTACGACCAGGTCAACCTGATCCTGATGGCGATCGCCCGTGCCGGGCAGGCAAACGGCACCGCGATCCGCGACACGATCCGCCAGGTGTCGCAGGCCGGTGCCGGCGCGCGCGTGGTCGACAACGCGCTCGACGGCCTGAAGGCGATCGCGGCCAAGGCCGCGGTCAACTACGACGGTGCCAGCGGACCCTGCCAGTTCACCGAGCGCGGCGACATCACCGACTCGCGCTTCCGGTACGAGCAGATCAGGGCCGGCAAGATCCAGCTGCTGAAGATCGCCTGAGGCGGCGCGGATCACGAGGGCCGCGCCCCTTACGCGCGGCCCGCGCGTGCGTGGGCCGATCCGCTCAGTGCGGACCCGGCGCGCCCGCGTCGCATTCTCGTTCACCGCCTGCGAGCCGATGTTCCTCGACGAGCTTGTACAGCACCTGGCCAACGGCCTGATCGCCGGCGCGATGATCGCGCTGCCGGCGCTCGGGCTGACGATGATCTTCAGCGTGCTGGGCTTCGCGAACTTCGCGCTCGCCGCGCACGCCACGCTCGGCGCCTTCGCCGCCTACGGGGTCAACGTGCTGCTGGGCTGGCCGGTGGCGGCGTGCCTGCTCGTCGCGTTCGTCGCGGCCGGCTTCGCGGGGGTGGCCTCGGACGGCCTCGCGCTCGAGCGCCTGCGCCGGCGAACCGGGCCGCAGAGCGCGCTCACGGTCGCGATCGTCTCGATCGCGCTCAACATGGTGCTCGAGAGCGCGGTGCGCTTCTCGTTCGGCAACGACCTCAAGAGCTACCGGCTCCCGATCCTTCGCGACGTGCGCATCGGCGACGTGCGGGTCAATCCGCAGCAGCTCGAGAACCTCGTGCTCGCGCTGGCCGTGATGGGCGTGCTGTTCGCGTTCTTCTCGTTCACGCGTGCCGGAAAGGCGATGCGGGCGGTCGCCGACAACCCCGACCTCGCGCGGCTCAAGGGGATCGTCCCGGAGCGGGTCGCGCGCTCGGCGAACTTCGTCGGCATGGGCCTGGCCGGCGTCGGCGGGATGCTGATCGGGCTGGAGGCGTCGATCGACCCGCTCACCGGCGCGCGCGTGCTGCTGACCGTGTTCGCCGCGAGCGTGGTCGGCGGCCTGAACAGCCTGCCCGGTGCCGTGCTCGGCGCGCTGCTGATCGGCGTCGCGGAAGAGGTGTCGCTGCTGTGGATCTCGCCCACCTATCGCAGCGCCGTCGGATTCGCCGCGATCGTCGCGATGCTGCTCGTGCGCCCCCAGGGGCTGCTCGGGCGGACGAGGTGATCGTGGCCGAGCGAGCGAGAGCCCGGTGCTGAGCTACATCGCCTTCATCGCGACGATCGCCGGCGTCTACGCGATGCTCGCGCTCAGCCTGACGGTGGTCTGGGGCCAGGCCGGCATGGTCAACCTCGGGCTCGCCGGCTTCTTCGCGCTCGGCGCGTACGCGTCGGCGCTGGCCACCACCACCGGGCGGCTGCCGATCGCGCTGGGCATGCTGATCGCGGTGGGGGTCGCCGCGGTCGCGGGCGTCGTCGTCACCCGCGTCACGCGCTCGATGCGCGGCGACTACCTCGCGATCGTCAGCCTGGGCTTCGCCGAGATGGTCCGCCTCGCCGCGATCAACGAGACCTGGGCCACGCGCGGCAGCGACGGCGTCTCCGGCATCCCCGGGCCGTTCAAGGCGCAGCTGGGCGAGCACTTCAACCTCGCCTACCTGGTGCTGACGTGGGGGCTGGTCGCCGTGGCGACGTGGGTCGTCTCGCGGCTGGACGACGCCCCGTTCGGGCGCGTGCTGCGCGCGATCCGCGACGACGACGCGGTGGCCGGCGCCGCCGGCAAGCCGGTGCTGCGCTTCAAGGTGCAGGCGTTCGCGATCGCCGGTGCGCTGGCCGGGGCGGGCGGCGCGCTGTACGCGCACTTCACGTCGTTCATCGCCCCCGACGTGTTCACGCCGCTGATCACGATCTACATCTTCCTCGCGGCGACCGCCGGCGGGCACACGCGCCCGGCCGGCGCGCTGCTCGGCGCGGTGCTCGTGATCGCGTTCGTCGAGGGCACGCGTTTCGTGGCCGCGGCGATCCCCGGCCTGTCGGCGCTGCAGGTCGCGGCGATGCGCGAGTTCATGGTCGGCGCGGCGCTGATCGTGCTGCTGCACCTGCGTCCGGAAGGCCTGCTCGCCGAATCCATTCGAAGGAGCCCCAAGTGAATCCCCGATACCTGGATCACCTGAACCGGGTGGTCGCGGTGCTCGCGCGCGAGCACACGATCGGCGAGCTGTGCGCCGAGGTCGACGCGGCCGCGCGCGCGCTGGCCGGGCACCGGCTGTTCACCGTGCTGTACGTCACCCCCTCCGGCGACGAGGTCGCGCGCGTGTACTCGAACGACCCGGTGTCGTATCCGCTCGCGGGTCGCAAGCGGATGGGCCCGACCCCGTGGGGCGACCTCGTGCTGCGCCAGGGGCGTCACTGGATCGGCCGCAACGACGAGGACATCCGCTGGGCGTTCCCGGATCACGCGCTGATCCGCTCGCTGGGGCTGGGGTCGGCGCTGAACGTCGCGATCGCGTACCGCGGGCGCGTCGTCGGCACGATGAACCTGCTCGACGCGCCGGGGGCCTACTCTGAAGACGCGATCGCGCCGCTGCTTCCTCTCGGGGCGCTGCTCGCGCCGGCGCTGATCGAGGCGGCACGCGCGGGCGAAGGGTAGGGCCTGCCCGAGCAGGCGCTTGCACGCAGGCGCCCGAGTTTCCTATGCGGGTCGTCGGGCGCGCGGGCGCCCCGCGTCGGCGCAGCCAGGGTCCGGTGCCCCGCCTTCGACCGGTTCGAACCACCGGAGGTCATCGCATGTCCGCAGAACGAAAGTACGACACGATCGTCGTCGGCGCGGGCGTCGCCGGCATGAGCGCGGCCGCGCTGCTCGCCCGGGATCACGGGCAGCGCGTGCTGGTGCTGGAGCGCTCGCCCTGGATCGGTGGCCGCACGCTGACGTTCGTCGGCAAGGGCGACAAGGTCGTCGCGGACGGCATCGAGATGGGGCCGCGCGAGTTCCGCAAGGCGCTCGCGCACTCGAGCTGCTACCTGTCGAAGTGCACGCCGGGCCTGGAAGAGATCTTCGAGCGCGGCCTGCTCGACGGAATGACGTTCGAGAACGGGGGGCACGGGCTGTTCTGGGGCAACGAAAGCCGCATCGACTACCTGATGCGCCACCTCGGCACGAGTTTCCCGCTGCCGCTGAACAAGGGGTTCGCGTTCGTGCGCTGGAACGGCGAGGGCCGCGCCGGCGACTTCTTCCAGGTGGGGCGCGGCGGCGAGTTCCCGTGGATGTCGCCCGAGGGCGCGGCGGCCACGCGGGCGATCCTGCGCGACATGGCGATGATGTCGTTCGAGGACATCGCTGCGTGCCTGCGCATCTCGCTGCAGCAGTGGCTCGAGCAGCGCAACCTCCACCCGCAGGCCTACGACTTCCTCAAGGTCCTCGCCGCATCGCAGACCTGCCAGGCCGAGCCTTCGATGACGCCGGCCGGCGACTTCATCGGCTACATGGCCGTGGCCCCGCGCATCGGCATGAACCTCGTCAAGGGGTCCGTCGCCACGCCCGGCCGCGGCGGCACGATGGCGATCGTGCAGGACTTCGAGAAGGTGCTGCTCGCGCACGGCGGCGAGGTGATGCGATCGACCGCCGTTCGCGAAGTGCTGATCGAAAAGGCGCGCGCCCGCGGCGTGCGGATCCGGTCGGCCGACGACGAGCAGGCCCACGAGCGAACGCTGCTCGCCGACCACGTGATCTGCACGCTGCCTCCGAAGCAGCTGTTCGGCGTGCTGCCGGCGGCGCCCTTTCCGGCGGACTGGGTCGAGACGCTGCGCACGAAGTACTGGGGCGCCGGGCTGCTGACCGGCTGGGCGGTGCACCGTCGCAACATGCTCGCCGACGTCGGCATCGAAGAGGGCAGCTTCGTCTACATGCCGGCGATCACGCGTCCCGAGGAAGGGTTCATCGGCGCCGTCGACATGGTGATGTGCACGATCTCTTCGTGGGGCGGCGGCGACGCGAAGCGCGGCGCGCCGGGCCGGCACGAGTACATCTTCTCGACGGCCCTCACCGACGTCGAGATGCGCGACCCGGCGCGCGTCGGGCGCGTGATCGAGCTGTGCGAATCGTGGGCGCAGGCCACGTACCCGCACTGGAACGACAGCCTCGAGCTGATCATGTGGACACCCGGGCCGGAGTGCTACGGCCACTGGCGTCCGGTCGGCACCGATCGCCCCGACGTGGCCTCGCCCTGGGTCGAGGGCCTCTATTTCGCGGGCGACCAGTACGGCGCCCGGCTGTGGGGCGGCGGGGTCGACGGCGCGGCGCTGTCCGCGGTGATGTGCGTCGATCGCATGACCGGCGGCAAGCTCGAGGAGAGTATCTTTCCGGACTTTCACCGCGGCCTGCCGGCCCACGCGCCGGCGGCCTGACGACGACTTCACGTCCCTGGGAGCGAACGCAATGATCCGAGTCCTGTCCCGTTTCACCGCCGCGCTGGCCGTCGGCGCCGCCGCGGTCGCCGCGCACGCCGGCCAGATCGTCACCGACGCCGTCAAGTCCGACGCGCTGGGCGGCAGGGAAGTCAAGCTCAACGTCTACCTGCCCGATGGCTACAAGGACGCGACCGGCAAGTACCCGGTGGTCTACCTGCTGCACGGTGCCAGCGGCGACGAGAACGACTGGACGCGCTTCGGCGGTGCGCTCGAGACGCTGGACGCGCTGATCAGACGCGGGCTGATGCGCCCGTCGATCGCGGTGATGCCTTCGATCGGGCCGCAGTCGTGGTTCACCGACGGCGCCGCGTTCAGGATGGAGACCGCACTGATGAGCGAGGTGCTGCCCTTCGTCGAATCGAAGTACAAGGCCAGCGGCGCGCGCGCGGACCGCGGCATCGCCGGATTGTCGATGGGCGGCTACGGGGCGCTGAATCTCTCGCTCAAGCACCCGGAGCGCTTCTGCGCGGCCGGCGTCATCAGCCCCGCGATCTACGATCCGCTGCCGCCCGAGACGTCGGCGGCGCGCCGCGCGCCACAGCTGATGCGCGACGGCAAGTTCGACCCCGACCTGTGGAAGCAGCTCAACTGGCCGTCGCACATCGAGAAGTACGCCGCGCAGCCGCGGCGCGTTCCGATGTGGATCGTCAGCGGCGACCACGACGCGCTGGGCATCGCGGTGATGTCGTCGAACCTCTACTGGCGGGTGCTGAAGATCCAGCCGAAGCAGGCCGAATTGCGCATCGTCGACGGTGACCACGAGTGGGCCGTGTTTCGCGATGCGCTGCCGGACGCCTTGCAGTACGTCGACCGGCAGTGCCGCGCGAACGGCTGAGGTTCCACGGACTCGCGGCGATTCGTGTATACTGCGCTTCGTAGGCATGATCAAGACCGTTAGTCCGTCGTTCTTCTCTGTAGGCCACCGGCCGATCCGGCACGTGGCCCCCGGTTGAAAAATCCATCGATGACTTTCTTGGCGTCTCTGCCCGCGCGGGCGTTCGTTCGCGCGGAAATTCGAAAGGAATCGACATGACGACTCAAACCGGCACCGTGAAGTGGTTCAACGAGAGCAAGGGCTTCGGCTTCATCGCCCCCGACGACGGCAGCAAGGACCTGTTCGCCCACTTCAGCGAAATCCAGGGCAACGGGTTCAAGACCCTGGCCGAGAACCAGCGCGTGGAATTCATTGCGACGCAAGGGCAGAAAGGCCCGCAGGCGTCGAAGATTCGCGCGATCTGATCGCGATCGCGGGCTCCTCGCGAGCCCGCTCTGCTCGGAACCGCGGCTTGCGCCGCGGTTTTTTCTTTCCAGGGGCGCCCATGAACAACCTGCAGCAGGCCACTGAACGCATCTGCGAGCTCAAGGGCAACGTCGTGGCGCTCGACGCGCTCTGCGCCGCGTTGCTGCAGCAGCTGGCCCCGCCCGCGCGAGAGCGCTTCCGCGCGACCTTCGAGGGCTGGGCCGAGCTCGCGCACACGGCGATGCTCAATGCCGACATCTCCGAGCACGCGCTCGCCGCCTTCGACCACGACGCGGCGCGAATCGGCGCGCTCATCGACAGGCTGGAACATCTTCAGCGCCCGGCGCGCCGCGGCAGCGGCGTCGAGGCGCTCCTGCTCGCGGTGCCTCGCGTGCAGACCTTCCACGGATCCCGCGCGCTGACGTCGGCCAGCGGCTTCTTCTTCGCTCGCGCAGAGCGGCTCTTCCTGGCGACCAGCCGGCACGTGCTGGTCGATGTGCCGAGCGCGCACTTTCCCGATCGCCTCGAGATCGAACTGCACACCGACGAGGCCGATCTTGCGCGCGTCGGCAGACACGTGGTGCCGCTGTACGACAACGGTCGCGCCGTGTGGCGCCAGGCCAGCGACGCCGGCGGCGAGATCGACGTCGCGGTGATCGAACTCGACCGCGCGAGCCTCGGCGCCGTGCCGCGGGCCTTCACGCCCGAGAACCTGCAGAACGCACTGGCCGACGTCGACGTCGGCACGCCGCTGCTGGTGGTCGGTTTTCCGCTCGGGTTCCACGACAGCCGCTTTCACCTGCCGGTCGCGCGGCAGGCCTCGGTGGCCTCGTCGTTCGGCACGCGATTCCAGGGCCAGGGCCTCTTCCTCACCGACGCGCGCACGCACCGCGGCACCAGCGGGGCGCCGGTGGTGATGCGCGCACCGCCCGGCACCGGGGGCGACGACGGCATCGCGTGGAAGCTGCTCGGCATTCACTCGGCGCGCATGGACATGGGCGGACGCGATCTCGTGGCCGACGAGTCGCTGGGCCTGAACTGCGCCTGGTACGCCGACGTGCTCATGACGCTGACGACGAGCTGAGCGCGAAGGCGCGGCCGGCGAAGCGGTTCGCGTGGATCCAGGCCCGGATACAATCGCGGGTCGAATGCGCGTGCCCCGGAACCTGAAGTGATCGCCGAATCCCGCCGCTGCGACGTCGCCGTCATCGGCGGCGGCGTCGTCGGATCGAGCGTCGCGTATTTCCTCGCGCTCGCCAGCCCGGGTCTTCGCGTGCTCGTGATCGAGCCCGATCCCACCTACGAGTTCGCGTCCACGCCGCGCGCGTCGGGCGGCTGCAGGGTCCAGTTCTCCTGCCCGGAGAACATCGACATGTCGCTGTTCGGCATCGACTTCATCCGCGGCTTTCGCGAGGCGATGTCGCTGCCCGGCGCGCCGGCCGAGGTCGGCTGGGTCGAGGGCGGCTATCTGTTCATCGTGCCGCCGCCGCAGATGGCGCTGCTCGAAGCGAACGTCCGCGTGCAGCTCTCCCGGGGTTGCGACGTTCGCGTGCTCACGCCCGCCGAACTGAAGGAGCGCTTTCCTTCGATCCGCGCCGACGACCTCGGCGGCGGCGCGTGGACGCCGCACGACGGGTGGTGCGACCCGAGCAGCCTGCTGTGGGGGTTCCGGAAGAAGGCCGCGGCGATGGGCGCGCAGTACGTGCGGGATCGCGTCGTCGGGGCCGACGTCGGCCCCGCGGGCGTGAGGTCGCTCAGGCTCGCGAGCGGTGCCGCGATCGTGCCGTCGGCGGTCGTGAATGCGGCCGGCGCGTGGTCGGGCGACGTCGCCGCGCTGATGGGAATGAAGCTGCCGGTCGCGCCGCTGCGCCGCTTCGAGCACTACTTCACGGCCGGCAGCCCGATCGAGCCGCTGCCCTACGTCAAGGACCTCGCGCGCCTGGCCTTCCGCTCGGAGGGCAGAGGATTCTCCGGCGGGCTCGTCGACGGCTCGTTCGAGCGCGGCTACGACTTCGAGGTCGACCACGGCTACTTCGAGCGCGTCGTGTGGCCCGCGCTCGCGCACCGCTTCCCGCCGCTGGAGGCCGCGCGCTGCCACCGCACGTGGGCCGGCCTGTACGAGCAGTGCGAGCTGGACGGCAACCCGATCATCGGCCGCTGGACTTCGCGCCTGGGCAACCTGTACACGGTCGCCGGTTTCTCGGGGCACGGCATGATGCACGCGCCGGCCGCCGGCCGCGCGATCGCGGAACTGATCACGCGCGGCCGCTTCGAGACGATCGACCTCTCGCGCCTGGGGTACGAGCGTGTCGAGGCGAACGCGCCGTACACGGAGGTCGGGATCCTCTGAGCGCGGGCGATGTCGTCGCGGGACGCGGCTGATTCGCCGGCGGTAAGCTAGCGGTGGCTCCGACGGTTCCGCCCCTCGGGGCGGGGAGATCGACATGATGGGCTGGCAGATCACCTTCTTCACCCAGCAGGGCTACCGGCACCACGGCAAGCCGCTGGCCGACTGGCTCGTGCACGTCGCGAAGGAACTCGGCGTGCGCGGTGCGACGCTGATCCCGGGCAGCGAAGGGTTCGGCCACGACCGGCGAATCCACTCCGCGCGCTTCTTCGAGCTCGCGGACCAGCCGCTCGAGGTGGTCATGGCGGTGTCGCAGGAGGAGTCCGACAGGCTCTTCCAGCGGCTGCGCGCCGAGCGGGTGAAGGTCTTCTACGTGAAGACGCCGGTCGAGTTCGGGATGCTCGGAGAGGAAGATGCCTGAGAGGGGTCCGCGGTAATGGCCACGTCCGTGCAGCCGGTGACCGGGCCCGCGCAGGGGCCCGTCAATCTCCAGCGCTACGCCTGGCTGTCGATCGCCGCGGCGGTCGCGACCATCCTGCTGAAGGGGCTCGCGTGGTGGCTGACCGGGTCCGTGGGCCTGCTCTCCGACGCGATCGAATCGTTCGTCAACCTCGCGGGTGCGCTGATGGCGTTGTGGATGCTCGCGCTCGCGGAGCAGCCGGCCGACGACGGCCACCCGCACGGGCACAGCAAGGCGGAGTACTTCTCCAGCGCGTTCGAGGGCTTCCTGATCTTCGTGGCCGCGGTCAGCATCGGCTATACCGCCGTCGAGCGGCTGCTCCATCCGCAGCCGATCGAGGCGCTCGGAGCGGGGCTGCTGGTGTCGGTGCTCGCGTCGGTCGTCAACCTCGTCGTGGCGCGGCTGCTCATGAAGGCGGGAAAGACGCACCGCTCGATCACGCTCGAGGCGGACGCGCACCACCTGATGACGGACGTCTGGACCTCCGCGGGCGTGATCGTCGCGGTCGGCCTGGTTGCGGTCACGGGCTGGAATCACCTCGATCCCGTGGTGGCGCTGCTGGTCGCGTGCAACATCCTCTGGACCGGCTGGAAGCTGATGCGCCGCTCGGCCTCCGGCCTGATGGACGCGGCGCTGCCGGAAGAGGACCTCGCGCGGGTCACGGCGGTGCTGGAGCGGTATCGCCAGCACGGGATCTCGTATCACGCGCTGCGAACGCGGCAGGCGGGGCGGCGCTCGTTCGTCAGCCTGCACGTGCTCGTGCCGGGTCACTGGAGCGTGAAGGACGCCCACGACTGGGTCGAGCGCATCGAGAAGGACGTCAGGACGGCGTTGCCCGGCGGACACGTGATCGCGCACCTGGAGCCCGCCGAGGATCCGTGCTCGATGGACGACCAGGAGCTGGATCGGCCGTAGCGGCGGCGTGCGTCGGCGGGCGACGCCGCCGCATTCCGGGACCGGCGCGGCGCACACGATGGAACCCGCCTCACGACGAACCCATACCCGCATGCCGGCCTCCATCTGGGCGCTGGGGTTCGTCAGCATGCTGATGGACGTCTCCTCGGAGATGATCCACAGCCTGCTGCCCCTCTTCATGGCCGGGACCCTCGGCGTGTCCGCGTTCGCCATCGGGATCGTCGAAGGGCTGGCCGAGTCGACGGCGCTGATCGTGAAGGTCTTCTCCGGCGCCCTGAGCGACTGGCTCGGCCGCCGCAAGGGACTCGCGCTCCTCGGCTACGGCCTGGGGGCGCTCTCGAAGCCGCTGTTCGCGATCGCCGCCGGCGCCGGGCTCGTCGTCACGGCGCGCCTGCTGGACCGTGTCGGCAAGGGGATTCGCGGCGCGCCGCGCGACGCGCTGGTCGCGGACATCGCGCCGCCCGAGGCTCGCGGCGCGGCGTTCGGGCTGAGGCAGTCGCTGGACACGGTCGGTGCGTTCCTGGGGCCGCTGCTGGCCGCGGGCCTGATGCTGCTGTGGACGGACGACTTCCGTGCCGTGTTCTGGGTCGCGGTGATCCCCGGGCTGCTCTCGGTGATCGTGCTCGCCGTCGGTGTTCGCGAGCCCGCGCGGCACGTCGGCGAGAAGAGTACCCGCCCGATCCGGCGAGACAGCCTCCGGCGCCTGGGCAGCGGGTTCTGGTGGGTCGTGGCGATCGGGGCGGTCTTCACGCTGGCGCGGTTCAGCGAAGCCTTCCTCGTGCTCAGGGCGCAGCAGCTCGGCGTGCCGGTGGCGCTGGTGCCGCTGGTGATGGTGGCGATGAACCTGGTGTACGCCGCGTCGGCGTACCCGTTCGGCCGGCTCGCGGACCGGTGGGATCACGCGACGCTGCTGGCGTGGGGCCTGGGCGCGCTGATCGCTGCCGACGCGGCGCTGGCGCTCGCGCAGGGCTGGGCCGCGCTGGGCGCGGGCGTGGCCCTTTGGGGCCTTCACCTGGGGATGACCCAGGGCCTGCTGGCGACCATGGTCGCCGACGTTGCGCCGCCCGACCTGCGGGGTACCGCCTACGGCGTGTTCAATCTCGGCAGCGGGATCGCGATGCTCGTCGCCAGCGCGGTCGCGGGCGGTTTGTGGAGCGCGTTCGGGTCGTCGACGACGTTCTGGGCCGGGGCGGGATTCGCGTCGCTGTGCCTCGTGGTCACGGCGGTGCGCAGGCGTGGTCGGGGATCGTGATGTAACTGGCACTTGACAAGCGTGACTTAAGAGTTACTATACGCACCGACAAGTTACTTCTCGGGGCGTCTGATGGCTCGTGTCTATGTGTTGGGTGTCGGAATGACGCAGTTCGGGCGCCATCCCGAGACCACGGTCAAGGCCCTGACCCGCGAGGCGACGCTCGCCGCGCTCGCCGACGCCGCGATCCCGGCCGCACGGATCGACGCAGCGTTCTTCGGAAACGTCTGCCAGTCGCCCCTGGAGGGGCAGTACGCGGTGGGCGGGCAGATCGCGTTGCGCGACATGGGCTTCGAGCGCACCCCGATCGTCAATTGCGAGAACGCGTGCGCGAGCGCCACGACGGCGCTGTCGCTGGCCGTGTCGCACGTGCTCGCGGGCCAGGGCGAGGTCGCGCTCGCGGTGGGCGTCGACAAGATGTCGCACCCCGACCGGCGGCGCAGCTTCCAGGTGTTCGAGGGTGCGTGGGACGTGACCGCCGCCGACGAGACCGTCGCGCGGCTGCGCGCGCTCGCCGAAGGCGTGCAGACCCCGCCGGAATACGCCGGCGGCGCCGAGCAGCGCTCGCTCTTCATGGACGTCTACGCGTCGCTCGCGAAGTACCACATGAAGCGCTTCGGAACCACGATGCGCCAGCTCGCCGCGATCGCGTCGAAGAACCACTTCCACTCGACGCTGAACCCGCTGTCGCAGTACCGCGAGCCGTACTCGATCGAGCAGGTGATGAACGGGCGCCTGATCGTCTGGCCGCTGACGGTGCCGATGTGCGCGCCGATCAGCGACGGCGCGGCCGCCGCGATCGTCTGCAGCGAGGCGGTGCTCGCGCGCCTGGGCCGCGCCCGCGCGGTGCCGATCCGCGCCTGCGTGGTGTCGGGCGGTACCGATCGCGACCCCACCGAGCTCGACCGGCAGATCGGGCGCATCGCCGCGCTGCGCGCCTACGAGGCGGCCGGCGTCGGGCCCGAGGCGATGTCCGTCGCCGAGGTGCACGACGCGACCGCTTTCGCCGAGGTGCAGCAGTCGGAGAACCTGGGCCTGTGCGAGTACGGGCAGGGCGGCTGGATCGCCGAGCGGGGCGAGACGACGCTCGGCGGGCGCATTCCGATCAACACGTCGGGGGGGCTCGAGTCCAAGGGGCACCCGATCGGCGCCTCGGGCCTGGGTCAGATCCACGAGCTCGTGACGCAGCTGCGCGGCGAGGCCGGCCCGCGACAGGTCGAGCGCGCCCGCTTCGCGATCGCCGAGAACGGCGGCGGGTTCTACCGCTGCGAGGAAGCCGTGGTCTGCACCACGATCCTCGAGGCGCCCGCAGCCTGAACGCGCGACGTTCGCGCGTCCGGCCCCCGGGCGCGCGCACCGGATTCACCCCAGTCCCACGAGAGGAGGAGACATGAACAGATTCATTGCGGCCGGGCTGCTCGCGGCGGCCGCGACCTTCGGCGCCGTCGTGCCCGCCGGCGCGCAGACCGGTGCCCCGCGCGCCGACAAGTTCCGCCTCGGCGTCGTCCTTCCGTTCGGCGGCACGTACGGCATCATCGGCCAGAGCATGCGCCGCGCGATCGAGATGGCGCTCGAGGAGCGCGGCAACAAGGTGCTCGGCGTGCCCGTCGAAGTGATGTGGGAGGACGACGAGTCCAAGCCCCAGGTCGGCGTGCAGAAGGCCAACGCGCTGATCTCGCGCGGCGCGCACGCGCTGGTCGGATCGGTGAGCTCGCCGGTGACGCTGGCGGTGATGAAGCTCGCCGAGCAGTCGAAGACGCCGCTGATCAACACCGCGTCGGCGGACGATCGCATCACCGGCGCGGATCGCAACCGCTACACGTTCCGCACGTCGAACAACTACACGATGGAGGTGCGGATGGTCGCCGCGTGGCTCGCGGGCTCCGGCATCAAGTCCATCTACGGCATGGGGCCGGACGTGGGCGCGGCGCGCGACGGCTGGGCGCTGCTGCTCAAGGAGACGGCGAGCCTCGGCGTGAAGGTGGCCGGCGAGAGCTTTCCGCCGCTGGGCACGTCGGACTACTCGATCGTCATCGACAAGATCGCGAAGTCCGGGGCGCAGGCGGTCGTGATCTACACCGCCGGCGGCGACACGGTGACCTTCGTCAAGCAGGCGGCCGCGGTCAAGCTCGACCGGAAGGTCAAGATCGTCGGCCCGACCGCGCTCGACGACGTCGGCGCCAACGCGATCGGCCCCGCGTCCGTCGGGCTGCTCTCGGGCGTGCGCTATCACTTCTCGGTCGACTCGCCGCGCAACCGCGCGTTCGTCGACGCCTATCGCAAGCGCTTCGACGAGTTCCCGCCGACGTTCGCCGGCACGACGTACGACGGGGTGAGCTGGTGGCTCGACGTCGTCGAGTCGACGAAGAGCTGGGACAAGGAGAAGTGGATCGCCGCGTTCGAGGGCAGCGTGCGCGACCAGTCGGTGCAGCCGCGGCGAACGATGCGCGCCTGCGACCACCAGGCCGCGCAGGACGGGCTCTGGGCCGAGGCCACGGAAGCGGCGCCGCCGTATCCGAAGTTCGTGATGAAGGTCGTCAAGACCTTTCCCGCGGACACCTTGTTCGACGCCTGCAAGTAGCGTCCCCGGCGACGCACGGAGGACGGTCTCGTGGGCGCGGCGATCATCGGCCTGAGCCAGGGAATGCTGCTGTTCCTGCTGGCCGCGGGCCTCACGCTGATCTTCGGGCTGCTCGGCGTGGTCAACCTCGCGCACGGCTCGCTGTACATGATCGGCGCGTACGTCGCGTTCCAGGTCGCGCGCTGGAGCGGTGACTTCTGGCTCGCGCTCCTGGTGAGCCCGCTCGCGGGCGCCGCGGTGGGCGCGGCGATGGAGTGGCTGACGTTCCGGCCGCTGTACCGCCGCGAGCACTACTTCCAGTTCCTGTGCACGCTCGGCAGCCTGCTGGTGCTCGACGAGTGCGTGCGGATGATCTGGGGGCTCGACTACCAGCGCGTCGACCCGCCTGCGGTGCTGGCGGGTAGCCTGATGGTCCTGGGACTCGAGATCTCGACGTACCGGCTGTTCATCATCGGATTCGGCGCGCTGCTGTGCGGGGCGCTGTTCCTGGTGCTCGAGCGCACCACGCTGGGCATCGTCGTGCGGGCCGCGAACTCGAACAGCACGATGGTCGCGTGCCTGGGGCTCGACGTGAGCCGGATCAAGACCGGCGTCGTCGCGTTCGGTGCCGCGCTGGCCGCGCTGGCCGGCGCGATCGCCGCGCCGCTGATCCCGGTGGAGCCGACCATGGGGTTCTCGATCATCATCGACTGCTTCGTCGTCGTGATCGTCGGCGGGCTGGGCAACATCGGCGGCGCGGTGTTCGCGGCCCTGCTGCTCGGCATGACCCGTGCGTTCGGCGAGCAGTTCGTGCCCGACTGGATCGGCGTGCTCACGTACGGGGTGCTGGTGCTGACCCTGCTGCTGCGCCCGCAGGGTGTCTTCGGCAAGGGGGTGAGGGCGTCGTGATCACACACCACCTGCGCGCGCCGCTCGCGGTGGGCTTCGCGTGCGCGTGCCTTCCGCTCGCGACGTCGGACGCCGCGACGATCCACTTCGCGACGCTCGTCGTGATCTGGTCGATCTTCGCGGTGGCCTTCGACGTCGTGTTCGGCCACACCGGCATGCTCTCGTTCGGGCACGCCGCGCTCTTCGGGGTCGGTGCGTACGTGCTGCCGCTGGCCGCGCGCGAGTGGAGCCTTTCGTTCGCGCCGGCGCTCGTGCTCTCCGGCGCCGCCGCGGCCGCGCTCGCGGCGCTGTTCGGCCTGCTCACCGCCCGCCTGTCCGGCATCTACTTCGGGCTCACGACGCTGGCGCTCGCCCAGCTCGTCTTCGTGCTGACGTCGACGCGCCTGCGCTGGCTGACGGGCGGCGACGACGGCCTGATCGGCGCGCCGCGGCCGACGATGCCCGGGGGCGGGGTCGCCGGTCCGGTCGAGTTCTACGGCGTCTGCGTGGCGCTGTTCACCGCGACGCTGGCCGCGCTCGCGATCCTGCGCGCCTCCCCCTTCGGGCAGGTGCTGCGCGCGATTCGCATGAACGAGATGCGCGCCGCGCAGCTCGGCTTCGACGTCGCGCGCGCCAAGTTCTGGTCGTTCGTCGTCTCGGGCTTCTTCTGCGGGGTCGCGGGAGCGACGCTGACGTCGATGATGTCGTTCGTGAGCCCGCAGGTGCTGCACTGGACCGCGTCCGGCGACGTGCTGGTGATGACCGTGCTCGGCGGTGCCGGGACGCTGCTCGGGCCCGCCGCGGGCGTGCTGGTCTTCGAGGCCCTGCGCGAGTCGCTGTCGGCGCGGACCGTGCACTGGTACGGGATCCAGGGGGTGATCTTCATCGCGTGCACGATCTTCCTGCCGGACGGCATCGCCGGGCTTTGGGCGCGCGCGCGCGTGGGGCTGGCGCGGGCGCGCGGCGCACGCAGCGCGCCCGGCCGGCCGAGGAGCGCCCGATGAGCGCCGAAGCGCTGTCGTGCGAGCGCGTCGGCGTGCGCTTCGGCGAGTTCGCCGCGCTCACCGACGTCTCGCTCGAGTTCGAGCCCGGGAAGATCCACAGCATCATCGGCCCGAACGGCGCGGGCAAGACGACCCTGATCAACGTGCTGTCCGGCGGGATCCGGCCCAGCGGCGGGTGTGTGCGCATGGGCACGCGCGACATCACCGCGAGCGGCCGGCACCGGCGCGCGGGTCTCGGCATCGGGCGCAGCTTCCAGACCGTGAACCTGTTCCCGGGGCTCTCGGTCTTCGAGAACCTGCGCCTGGGCGCGCAGGCGAGGCGCTTCCGCCTCCAGCCGTTCTGGCGCCCGGTCGAGGGGCTGGCGGGGGTCCGGGACGACGCCGAGCGTGTCCTCGACGTCGTCGGCCTCGGCGCGCTGCGCGACCGTCCGGCGGGCGAGCTCGCACGGCGACCAGCGCGCGCTCGAGCTCGGCCTGACGCTGACGACGGACCCGTCGATCCTGCTGCTCGACGAGCCGCTGGCCGGGATCGGCCACAATGCGGTGCAGTCGGCGGTCCGCATGATCCGCGAGGTCGCTCGCGGGCGAACGGTGCTGCTGATCGAGCACAACATGGACATCGTGATGTCGATCTCGGACCGCATCGTCGTGCTGGTCGGCGGGCGCGTGCTGGCGATCGGGGATCCGGCGACGATCCGCACCGACGCGCGCGTGCGCGACGCGTATCTCGGCCGGGACGGCGACGACGGGGCGGCGACGTGACGCTGTTCGCGCTCGAGGGCGTCGACGTCTTCTACGGCAAGGCGCAGGCGCTGCACGCGGTCGACCTGCGCGTCGCGCGCGGCGAGATCGTGTCGCTGGTCGGGCGCAACGGCGCGGGCAAGACGACGATCCTGCGTGCGGCGATGGGGCTGCTGCCGTGTGCGCGCGGGCGCCGCGTGCTCGAAGGCGCGGACATCACCGGATTGCCGCCTCACGGCGCGAGCCGCTGCGGCGTGGCGCTGGTGCCCGCGGACCGGCAGGTGTTCCCGACGCTCGATGTCGTGCAGAATCTGCGCGTCGCGCAGGTCGCGCACCGCACGAGCCGATTCGGCGTCGACGACGCCTTCGAGCTGTTCCCTCGGCTCAAGGAGCGCCGCCGGGCGCTGGGCGGGTCGCTGTCCGGCGGCGAGCAGCAGATGCTGTCGATCGCGCGCGGGCTGATGACCGGCCCGAGCCTGATGCTGCTCGACGAGGCCACGGAGGGGCTCGCCCCGATCATCGTCGAGTCGCTGACGCAGGCGATCCAGGGCATCAACCGCCAGGGAGTGTCGATCTTGCTCGTCGAGCAGAACATGCGGGTCCCGATGCGCATCGCGCACCGGCAGTACGTGATCGAGACCGGACGCGTCGCGTGGTCGGGCACCCTGGACGAGGCACGCCAGGCGCGCGAGCGGATCGAGACGCTGATCAGCGTCTGAGGTGAACGAGGCAAGTCCCCGCGGAGGATCCCGGACGATGGCAGGCACAGGCAGGCGAGGCGCGGCGAGGCCGTGGAGCACCGGCGTGCCCACGCGCGAGGAGCAGCGCGAGGTCAAGCGCCGCGCGCTCGTGCACGAGGCCGGGCTCGCGTTCCGGCGCAAGGGCTTTCACGAGACGTCGCTCGACGACATCGCGGCGGCGCTCGGCGTCACGAAGGCGGCGCTGTACCGGTACGTGAAGGACAAGTACGAGTTGCTCTACGAGTGCCACCTCGTCGCGATGGACCTGGGCGACGCGGCGCTCGAGCACGGCCGGGCGAGCGGGCGCAACGGCCTGGAGCGCGCGGTGCTCACGCTCGAGAAGTTCGTGGTCGGCTACATCAGCGAGAACTCGGCCGGGGCCGCGATCGTCAACATCGACGCGCTGCGCGACGAGCACCGTGCCGAGATCGTGCGCCGGCGCGACCGCTTCGACCAGGGGTTGCGCGAGTTCATTCGCGAGGGCATCGCCGACGGCTCGGTCGAGCCCTGCGACCCGCGCATCGCGACCTTCGCGATCATGGGCGCGATCAACTGGCTGCCGCGCTGGTTCCGACCGGACGGCGCGCTCTCCGGCGAGGCGGTCGCCCGGCAGCTGATCATGTTCTTCGTGCAGGGGCTTCGCAGCGACGCGTCGCGCGGGAGGCCGGCTTGAACGTCTCGGTATTGCTGGAGAACGCGGCGCGCGTCCACGCGGACTCGCCCGCGGTGCGGGTGGGCGAGCGCACGGTGCACACGTACGCGGGCCTGCTCGCGCGCGCGTCGCGGGTCGCGGGGGGGCTGCGCGGCGCGCTCGGTTGCCGGCCCGGCGACCGTGTCGCGATCGTGATGCCGAACCGCGCCGAGTACTTCGAACTGCTGTGGGGATGCTGGATCGCGGGGCTGTGCGCGGTGCCGGTCAACGCGAAGCTTCACTCGCGCGAGCTCGCGCACATCCTGGGCGACTCCGAGTGCCGCGTGTGCTTCGTGTCGCCCGAGACCGCGGAAGCGGCGGCGACGGCGGCCTCGGCGCTCGAACCTCGCCCGGCGATCGTCGACGTCGCGTCGGGCGAGTTCGCACGGGCGGCGCAAGCCACGCCGCAGGCCAGCGCCGAGGTCGACGTCGCGCAGCCGGCGTGGCTGTTCTACACGTCGGGCACGACCGGTCGCCCGAAGGGCGCGACGCTCACGCACGGCAACCTGATGGGCGCGACCCTGCGCTACTACGCCGACGTCGACTTCGTCGCGCCCGGCGAGACGATGCTCCACCTCGCGCCGCTGTCGCACGGCAGCGGCCTGTATTCGCTGCCGCTGGTCGCCCAGGGCGCCGTGCAGGTCGTCCCCGACAGCGGCGGCTTCGACGCGGACGAGGCGCTCGACCTCCTCGAGCGCTACCGTTCGGTGACGACCTTCCTCGCGCCCACGATGGTGATGCGGATGGTGAACCTGCCGCGCAGCGCGCGCGCGCCGGCCGATCACTGGCGCACGATCTTCTACGGCGGCGCGCCGATGCACGTGGCGAACCTGAAGTCGGCGCTCGCGCGCTTCGGTCCGTGCTTCTGGCAGGGGTACGGGCAGGGCGAGTCGCCGTGCACGATCACGAGCCTGTCGAAGGCGATGCACGCCGACGCAGCGCATCCCGACTGGGAGCGGCGGCTCGCGTCGGCGGGCACCGCGCGCACCGGTGTTCAGGTGCGCGTCGTCGGCGAGGACGGCGCGCCGCTGCCCGACGGCGTGCCGGGCGAGGTGCTCGTGCGCAGCGACGTGACGATGGCCGGGTACTGGCGCAATCCGCAGGCCACGCGCGAGACCCTGCGCGGCGGCTGGCTGCACACCGGCGACGTCGGCGAGCTCGCGCCCGACGGCCTGCTCACGCTGCGCGACCGCGCCAAGGACGTCATCATCTCCGGGGGCTCGAACATCTATCCGCGCGAGCTGGAGGAGGTGCTGCTCACCGATCCGCGCGTGGCCGAGGCGTGCGTGGTCGGGCGGGCGCACGCCGACTGGGGCGAGGAGGTGGTCGCGTTCGTCGTCGCCGCCCCGGGCGAGGCGCCGAGCGCCGAGTCGCTCGACCGCCTGTGCCTGGACAACGTCGCCCGCTTCAAGCGGCCGAAGGCGTATTTCTTCGTCGACGCGCTGCCCAGGAGCCACTACGGGAAGGTGCTGAAGACGGTGCTGCGCGAGCGGCTCGCCAGCTTCGAGCGGGGTTCCGGAAGTAGCGGGCTCGCGATCCGTTCGCGAGCGCCGGCTCGTAGACTCACCGCTGGTGCTGGTGGTGTTCGGTGTGCCCTCGCGGGTTGGCGAGAACGATCGGACGGGGGCTGTCCGCGGCTCAGGGTGTTCGAGAAGTTTCTGCGACTTCCTGCGGGAACGTCGTTTCCGGGAGATCCCGATGACCCCGCAGCCGCTGGTCCTGTCCACGCGTGACGGCCCGACCGCCACGCTCGCCCTGAACCGCCCCGACAAGCGCAATGCGATGAGCGACGAGATGCTCGAGGCGTTCAACGTGGAGCTCATGCGCGCGATCGACGACGACGACGTGCGCTCGATCGTGGTCACGGGCGCGGGCGAGTGCTTCACCGCGGGGCGCGACCGCAAGGACGTCGGCAGTGCCGGCTCCGCGCCGGTGTCGATGGAGAACCTGTCGCTGGATCGAAGCGTCGAGCTGTTCACCGACACGATCCGGCGGCTGATCGCCTCGCCCAAGCCGACGGTCGCCGCCGTCCGCGGCTTCGCGTTCGGCGGCGGGCAGGCGATGTCGCTCGCGTGCGACTTCCTCGTCGCCGAGCGCGACGCGCGCTTCGCGAACGTCGAGATCGTCTACGGCTTCCCGGCGGCACTGAACTCGGTGCTGCTGATGCGCCATCTCGGGCGCCGTCGGGCGCTGGAGATCGCGATCACCGGCGACGTGCACACCGCGCAGGAGTGGCACGCGTACGGGCTGGTGAACCGGCTCGCGGAGCCCGGCGGGCTCGACGAGGCGGTGGCCGACTTCACCGGCGTGCTGAATGCGCGCGCGCCGTGGGCGGTGCGGCGGACGAAGTCGCTGATGCTCGCGTGCGAGGACGTTCCGCTCGAGGACGGCCTGACGCTCGGCGGGCAGCTCAACCAGCTGCTGCGCCTGCAGGCGCAGGGATCGAGCCTGTACAAGGACGCCGACGCGGCACGCGCCCGCATCCAGGATCAGGTGCGGGGGCGGTGAACGTCCTCGCGACGGCGCTCGCGCGGTGATCTCGCTCGCTGTTGCCGCAACCGGCGCGATCGCCGGCGTGCTGATCGGCCTGACCGGGATCGGCGGCGTGCTCGTCGTGCCCGCGCTGACGGAATTCGGCGACGAGCCGGTCGAGCGCGCGATCGCCGCGTCGATGGCGGCTTTCCTCGTCGCCGGCACGGCGGCGGCCGTTGCGCATCGGCGGCGGGCGGGGGTCGAGTGGCGACACGCGCTGCCCCTGTGCGTCGCGGCGGCCGCGGGCGCAGTCGCGGGGGCGTCGAGCCTGCAACTGCTGACGGCCGAGACCCTGCGCGCAGTCATCGCGGTGCTCGCGCTGGTTTCCGGCGGGCAGGCGCTGCTTGCGCCGCGCGCCCACGCGCAGGGGCGAGTGCCCGGCTCGATCGCGCTCGCGGCCATCGGCGCGGCGGTCGGCTACGGGTCCGCGATCTCGGGCACCGGCGGGCCCGTGCTCCTGATCCCGGTGCTGTTGTTCGCCGGCGCGTCGGCGCACGTGTCGGTCGCCCTCGCGTTCTTCGTCCAGGTGCCGATCACGCTGAGCGCGACGATCGTCAATGCGATGGCCGGCCGGATCGACCCCGGGCTCGCCGCGCCGCTCGCGGCGCTGGTGCTGGCGGGAACGCTCGCCGGCAGCCGCGCGTCCGCGCGGCTGTCGCGGCGCGCGCTGTCGATCGGGGTCGCGGTGACGCTGATCGGCGTCGGCGTCTGGTACGGGGCGAAGGCGCTGCGCTAGGGCGGGCGCGAGCCGGGGCGCGATCCGCAAACGTGCTATGTTCGCGCCGCGCCGGCCTCGCGCCGGCCGAGCCGATCCTTCGCACCCGTCGCCACGATGTCCTTCCTGACCTTCCTCGTCGCCGCCACCGTGCTGGCCGTCACCCCCGGGCCCGGGATCGCGTACGTCGTCGCGCGCACCGTTGCCGGCGGTCGCCCGGAAGGCCTGGCCTCGTGCGTCGGCACCGCCGCCGGCGGGCTGGTCCACGTGCTCGCGGCGGCGTTCGGCCTGTCGGTCCTGCTCGCGAAGTCGGCGACGGCGTTCAGCCTGGTCAAGTACCTCGGTGCCGCGTACCTCGTCTACATGGGCGTGCGGATGCTGATGCGCGACGCCGGCGCCGTCGCCGTGAAGGCGGTCGCGGCGCGCGGCGCCCGGCGCGCCCTGATCGAGGGCGTCGCCGTCGAGGTGCTCAACGTCAAGACGGCGCTCTTCTTCCTCGCGTTCCTGCCGCAGTTCGTGTCGCCCGCCGAGCCCGTCGCGCCGCAACTCGTCCTGCTCGGCACCGTGTGCGTGTCGCTGAACACGCTGGTCGACGTGATCGCGGTGTTCGCGGCCGATCGGGTGCTCGGCACGGAGCGCGTGCGTGCCGCCCGCGCGCGGCTGCTCACGAGGGTCTCGGGCGGCACGATGATCGGGCTCGGCGCGTTCCTCGCGCTCGCTCGGCGTGAAGCCTGACCTGCACCCGACCCCGCGCGTGCGCAGGGTCCTGCAGGCCCTGCGCGCGAACCGCACGCCGGGCTGGCAGTTCCCCGCCTACTACCTGGGCCTCGCGTTCGACGCCTACGCGCACGACACCGCGGAGGTCTCGATGCCGCTCGGCCAGCACGCACTGGACGACCGGGGCGACGCCGCGCTCGCGGCGCTCGGCGTGCTGGCCGACGTGGCGATGGCCGCCGCCGTGCGCGAGCGCGTGGGGCCGGCGCCTCGACTCGTGACCGTCAGCACGCGGCTCAGCTTCGGCGCGGCGCCACGCGGCGACCGGCTGGTCGCGCGCGCGACACGCACGATGGGGATGGGCGCGAGCTCGATGCAGCTCGCGGTCGGCGAACTCGCGATCCGCTGCGGCGACGCGGTCTGCGTCACCGGCGAGGGGAGCTTCGGCATCATGGACAATCGCCGAGGACTCGCGCCGCATCCGCTGCCGCGCTCGAACCCGGTCGAGGACCTCGAGCCGCTGTCGGAGAGCGAGCTCGACGACCGGGAGCGCGACGTCGTCGAGCGCGCGCGCCGCGCCGAGGCCGCCGGTGCCGACGCGCCCGCATTCCTCGACCGCTTCTGGGGCATCGTCCCGTCCTCGGCGGGCGCGGGCGCGCAGTGCCGCGTCGAGCGCGGCCTGCACGTCAACAACCGAGCCGGCGACGTCCAGGGCGGGATCCTGCTCGGCATCGCCGCGCGCACGTCGGCGGCGGCACTGCCGAACGGGTGGCGGCTGTTGGACCTCTCGGCGCAATACCTCGCGGCGAGTTCCGGGCCGTGGGTGCTCGCGCGCGCCGAACCTTCGCGGCTCGGGCGCAACATCGCGTCGGTCGAGTGCCGGATCAGCGACGCGACGGGGCAGGAGACCTTGCTCGCCCACGCGACGCTGGTTCGGGACGCGTAGGGCGGCGAAGCGGCGCATCGCCGACACTGGCGCCGATCGTCGAAGCCGGCGCGAACGCCGCGCCGGGCCGTCCGGATCACGACACCTTGATGTTCGCCTGCCGGATGACGTTCCCCCAGCGCTCGAAGTCGCCGGCGAGCCACTGGCGGAACGCCGCCGCGTCGTGGAAGTAGCGCTCGTTGCCCGCCCTGGCGGCCGCGTCCGTGTAGCTCGCGCCGTCCACCGCGCGACGCAGCGCCTCGGCGAGCCGGTCGACGATCGGCTGCGGCGTGCGCGGCGGCGCCACCAGCCCCATGCTCGAGTCGATCTGCAGCGAGGTCAGGCCGAGCTCGATCGCGGTGGGCAGCTCCGGCAGGCTCGGAACGCGCGACGAGGATGCGACGCAGATCGGGCGCAGCTTGCCGGTCTGGATGAACGGCATCGCGCTGGTCGCATCGACGACCATGCCGCCGACCTGCCCGCCGATCACGTCGGTCATCGCCGGCGCGCTGCCCTTGTACGCGACGTGCTCGATGCGCAGGTTCTGCTCGAGCGCGAACAGCGCGAGGCCGAGGTGGCCGAGGCCGCCGTGGCCGGCACTCGTCATCAGCGTGCCGGGATTGCGGCGCAGGTGCTCGACGAATTCGGGCAGCGTGCGCGCGGGAATCAGCGTCGGGTTGACCACGAGCAGGATGCGCGTCGACACGAAGCGGCCGATCGGCGCGAGCGTGGCGTCGATGTCGAGCTTCCTGCCGGCGAAGTGCAGCGACGTCGTGGTCGTGTTGGCCAGCAGCCCGATCGTGTAGCCGTCCGGCGTCGCGCCGGTCACGGCCTGCAGGCCCACGAGGCCCGCGGCGCCGGCGCGGTTGTCGACGACCACCGGTTGCCTGAGTTCGTCCTCGAGTGCCTTGGCCATCGAGCGGCCGATGCCGTCGGCCGGGCCGCCGGCGGCGAAGCCGACGATCAGTCGAAGCGGGCGGGACGGAAAGGCCGGGGCCTGGGCCCGGGCCTGACCTGCGGCGAGGGCCCCGGCGCCCAGCGCCGTCGCGAGGAACTGTCTGCGTCGAGCTCGCATCGATGATGCTCCGTCGTTGTCGATGGGGGCGCCGCCGCCGTTGGCGGCGGCAGTCGTTCGGGAAAGCCGGTCATGCGCGCCGGGAAGACTGCGGTACCCGCGACGACGCGTCGCCGGGACGGCGTGAATTCCCTTCGCTGTGCGAACTTGATGTGTGCGAGCGTGTGCTGTTGTATACCAATAGTCGCGGCAGTCTATGGGTACAGTGCCGTGTCGTCAATTCCCGGGCAGGCGACTCGAGGAGTCGTTCGCGGCCACACGATTGAATTCACAAGCGTGAACCGTGCGGACCGCGGATCGCCGGGCGCGCGGGAACATCCGGGGCGCGGGGGCCCCGCTACGCGTCGGCCGACGGCATGGGCCGCACGCCCTCGCGCAGGCGACGGTAGTCGCACCTGCGGGGGTCGGGTTGGTAGTTGCCCGGCGAAAGCACCGTCAGGACGCTCTCGCACATCGGCTCGAAGACCGCGCGAAAGTGGCACGAGCTCTTGAGCACCAGGATCCGCGCGGATCGCGGGTCGGCGCCCAGCCGCTCGAAAGGCGCGGCGTCGTAGGCCTGAACGTTCCGCGACGTGACGGCGATCTCGATCCCGTCGCAGCGCACGAGCGCCATCGGGCCGAGGTCGGCCACGACGTTCCCGGCCACCGGGCCGGTGTAGCGGAACGGGCCGCTCGCGCAACGCACGACTTCGAAGACCGCACGAAACGGCGCGGCGCAGGGCGATGCACCCGGCGCACCCTGTGCTCGACCGAGCGCGATCTCGAGCCGGGCGCCCGGTCCCGCCTCGTACGCCCGGCGCGCCGCCTGCGGGTCGAAGAAGTAGCCGGCGAGCACTCGTTGTGCTCCGCGGGCGTGCAGTGCACGAAGGATGCCGGTCGTGTCGCCGCTGCCGCCCGCGCCCGGGTTGTCCTGCGTGTCGGCGACCACGATCGGGCGGCTCGCACGGGCGGCACGCCGGATCGCTTCGCCGACTCCCTCGTCGAGGGGCCAGAACTCGGCAGCGAACGCGGGCTCGCGCCGGGCGATGAAGTCCAGGTAGGCGTCGGCGACCGCGTCCGCCTGCGCCTGCGAGGCCGCGTGCACCGCCACGGCGGGGCCGCACTCGCGGGTGTCCGACGGAGGAAATCCGGCGGCGTAACTGGCCGCGATCACGGGCGGCGTCGAAGGGTCGCGCGGCGGCTGCCAGAGCGCAATCGACCGGCTCGGCTCCACCAGCGTGCACTGGAAGTCGATCGGCAGCAGGAAGGGCGTCTTGCGCAGCGCACGACCCTTCGGGCGTCCCTCGCGCAGCAGCCGCCGGAGCACGCGGGCGGCGCGTGCCCCCGTCTCGGGCCGGTCGACGTGCGGATAGGTCCGGCACACCACCAGTCCGTCCGACAGGCGCGTCATGGCTTCCGAAATGTTGGCGTGGTAGTCGAGGCTGGCGACGATCGGCACGTGCTCGCCGACGATCGCCCGCACCCGGCGCAGCATCTCGCCCTCGGCGTCGTCGAAGCTCTCGGTGACCATGGCGCCGTGCAGGTCGAGGTAGACGCCGTCGATCGAACCCGCGGCGCGCAGCCCGGCCGTCATATCGCCGGCGATGCGCTCGAACGCGTCGTCGGTCACGGGGCCGCCCGCGCCTCCGCTCGCCCACACCAGCGGCAGGAGCCGCCAGTCCGCGCCGGCCTCGCCGAGGAACCCCGACAGCCCGTACGAGCCGCCGCGCAGGTGAGAGATCACGTCGCCGCCGCGGACGAGCGGGGGACGGTCCCGGTGCAGGCAGAAGTACGCGTAGTCGGCGCGGTGGTCCGCGAACGAGTTCGTCTCGTGCTGGAATCCGGCGATGGCGATCGTGGACACGGGGCAGCCCTGGGGTCGGCCGCCCTAGTCGAGCGGGCTGAAGCCGGTCAGCTGGACGACGCGCTGGTATTTCGCGATCTCGCTCTCGAAGAAGCGCTCGGCGTCGGCGATCGACATTCGCGCCGGCACGCGGCGCCCGTCGCCCTCGAGCGCCCTGATGATCGCGGGCGAGGCCACGACGTTGCCGATGGCGGTGTTGAGCAGCTGCCGGATCGCAGGGGGCGTGCCCTTCTTCACGTAGTACGCGGCATTGCTCGCGTAGTCCACGTCCCTGAACACGGGGAGGTCCGAAACGCTGGGCAGATGGGCGAGTTCGCGCGGCTTGTCCCGCGACATGTTGGCGATGATCCGGAACTGCCCTGCCTGCTCCTGGGGCAGCATCGTGGTGGAGAAGGCCATCACGGTGAAGTCGATGCGATCGCCGATCAGGTCCAGCATCAGTGGCGCGCCGCCCTTGTAGGGGACGTGGACGTAGCGCACGTCCGCGAGCTTGGCCATGCTGTCGGGCACGAGGTGGTAGAGGGAGCCGATGCCCGGGCTTCCGTACGACAGCGGCTCGGTCGCGCTGCGCGCCCGGGCCAGGTCGACGAACGACTGCAGCGTGGTGGCCGGCAGGTTCTTTCGCACGACGAGCACCAGCCGCGTCGTGGTGATCGGGTGCACGATCTCGAAGTCGGTCGACTTGTAGCGGGTGCTCCGGATCGTGAGCGGAGGCAGGATGATCTCGTTCTGCGAGCCCTGGTAGAACACTCGACCGTCCGGCGGGGCGTTGAGCATTTTCTGCGCCGCGATCGCGCCGGTCGCGCCGCCGATGTTCTCGACGATGACCTGCGTGTTCAGTTCCCTGCCCACCGGTTCCGCGAAGATGCGCGCAGTGATGTCGCTGGCACCGCCGGCCGGGTAGGGCACGATCAGCGATACGGGACCTGTGATCGCGGGCGAGGCGGACTGGGCCGCGGCGAGCTGTGCGAGGCCTGCGAGCAAGCTCGCGACGAGCGTTTTCGCGATGCGCATCGTGTTCCTTTCGTCATTGCGAGGGGGAGGGTTCGGCACTTGCGCGCTCGTCCGGCGGGCCGGCGTGGCGGTGGTAGACGAGCAGCGTCCTGCGGAAATCCAGCACGCGTTCGCCGTGCGCATCGAGCAATGCGGTGTGCACCTGCACGATGCCTTCGTCCGGGCGCGAGCGCGATTCGCGCGTGGATTCGATGGTCGAGCGCGCTCGCAGCGAGTCGCCGGCGCGCGCATCCCGGAAGAAGCGCACGTCGGTCCAGCCCAGGTTGGCGGACACACGGCCCAGCGTGAGCGTGGTGAGCGCCGTGGCCAGTCCGACCAGCCAGGACTGCGGGACGGCGCCCTGGTCCGGCGGGCGCGCAGCCCAATCGAGTGCATCGCGCGCCAGGCTCGCGATCTCGTGCGGCTCGACGCACCGATGCAGCGCGTGCTCGAAAGTCTCGCCGTCGCGCAGGTCCTCGAAGGCCAGGCCGAAATTCTCGAGCCAGCCGCCGGAGGTTTCCAGGTGGGAGGCGAACCGGGACTCGCTCGCCGGATCTCCGATCGGTGCGAGCGCTGCCGGCCACTCTTCGCTGCGCCATGCGAGACACGTGTAGTCGGCTCGGGCGACTTCCTCGCCGTGCTGATTGCGTGCGGCGGTGCGCAGGCGCAGTCGGGCTTCGCCGGCGCACGCGACCTCCACCACCTCGGTGCTCGCCACGAGCGTGTCGCCCGCGAACACGGGACGAGTCATCCGGACGTCGTGCATCGACTCGATGCGGCGTCGCGCGAGCCCGAAGGTCTTCCACGTCATCCCGATCAGCCGCTGCAGGGTCAGCGTGCTCACCACCAGCGGCCGGCGCCAGCTCGTGCGCGCCGCGTAGCTCTCGTCGTAGTGGACCTGGGCCGAGTTCAGCGTGGACAGCGCTTCGGTGACGTTGTCCTGTTGCGTGAACGTGATGCCGGGGCGGTGGAGGAAGGTCTGCCCGGGGACGATCGCCTCGAAGGGCAGCCCGAAGCGCTCGTGCAGCACGCCGTGCGCGTCGCGGGTGTAGGAGTAGTGCATCAGATCACTCCCTGCGCGCGCAGCGACGCCTGCTCGGAGGCGCCGATTCCCGCCGAAGCGAGGATGTCCGCCGTGTGCTCGCCGAGCGCGGGAGACAGCCCGAGCGGCGCCGACGGCTTTGACGAGCGCAGCGGGTTGCGCGGCGCGAGCAGTTCGCCGCCCGCGGGCGTGCGCACGCGCTCGATCCGGCCGTCCTCGCGCGTGAAGTCCGAGTCGAGCGCGCCGGCGAGGCCGTGCACCGGCGCCGCCGGCACGCGCGAGCCGAATCGGCGCATCCATCCGGCGGTCGTGTCGCGGGATAGGGCGTCGTCGAGCAGCGGTGTGAGCTCGTCGCGGTGACGCAGCCGCGCGGGGTAATCCGCGAATCGGGGGTCGGCGAGCCATCCGTCCCGGCCGACGACGTCGCACAGGGCGCGCCAGAACTTCTCCTTGTTGCACATGACGTAGATCCAGCCGTCCGCGGTGCGGCAGAGCTGGCAAGGCACGAGCGACGGGTGCGCCGAGCGGGGTTGGCGCGTCGTCTCGGCACCGGCGTTCAGGTACCACGAGGCGAGGTAGTTGAGGTTGTGGAGCGCCACGTCGTACAGCGACACGTCGATGTCCGATCCCTCGCCGCTCGCGCGCGCGTCCATCACTGCGCTGACGAGCCCGAGGGCGAGCGTGGTGCCGGTCATGAAGTCGACCAGCGACAGACCCATGCGGGTCGGAGGCGCATCCGGCTCGCCGGTCAGCGCGAAGTAGCCGAGTTCGGCCTGGACCTGGTAGTCGTACCCGGGCCACGTCGCGCGCTCTCCGTCGCGTCCGTAGGCGCTCAGGTGGGCGCAGACGATGCGCGGATTGGCGTCGCGCAGTTGCGCGTGGGTGAGGCCCAGCCGCGACGCGACGTCGCCGCGCAGGTTGCTCGCCACGGCGTGCGCCGTGCCGACGAGCCGGCGGAATACCGCCTGGCCGGCAGGCACGTCCAGACGCAGGGTGAGGCTCTTCTTGCCGCGGTTGAAGCTCTGGAAGAACAGGCTCTCGGTCGAGGGCGGCAGCGAGACGTCGAAGTGGGGCCCGACGGTGCGCGCGACGTCGCCGCCCTGGGGGCCGGGCTGCTCGATCTTGATCACTTCGGCGCCGAGCGCCGCCAGGTGCGCCGTGCCGAACGGGCCGGCGCCGTACTGTTCGATCGCCAGCACGCGCACGCCGTTCAGCAGGCTCACGATGCCTCCACGGGCATCGGATCGGGACTGTTCACGCACATTGTAATAACAATATAGCAAAACGCGGCAGCGTCAACCCCCGTGCGCCGGTCCGGCCGCGGATCGCGCGCCCGCACCGCAGGATGTCGCGAGCGATGCGCATCCACTAAGATCCGTGCCCTATGGCACCAAGAAACGCGGTACCGCAATACCGACTGCTGGCCGACAACCTCATCCGGCGCATCCGCTCGGGCGAGCTGCCGCCCGGAACCCTGCTGCCCACCGAGCAGGCCCTGGGCGAGCAGTTCCGCGTCAGCCGGATCACGGTGCGCGGCGCACTGCGCGAGCTCGAGATTCAGGGGCTCGTCGACCGCCGACCGGGGATCGGCAGCCGCGTTCAGGCGCCGCCGCGCGAGCCCGCGTTCGCCGCGCTGGGCGACACCGTCGACGACGTGCTCGAGTTCACCCAGGGCATTCCGCTCAAAGTGCTGTCGCGTACCCAGCTGTCGGTCACGCCCGCGCTCGCCGCCGATCTCCGCTTGCGGGAAGGCGAGAGCTACGTGCGCTTCGAGGCGGTGCGAAAAGTGCCCAGGGCACCCGCGGTCGTGTACAGCCGGCACTACGTTCCCGCTCTCTACGCTCCCACGATCGCGCAGCTGGCCGGCGTGCGGATCTCGTTCGCGCAGTGGCTCGCGCGGGCGCGTGGCCAGGAAGTGCTGGGCATCGACCAGGAGATCCGAGCGGTCTCGCTGACCGACGAACAGGCGCGCCACCTCGACTGCCCGCCCGGTGCTCCGGCGCTCAGCTCGCGGCGCTGGTACTTCGGGCGCGACGAGGTGCCGCTGCTGGTGTCGTCGAGCGTGTTCCCGGGCGATCGATACGTCTACCGCTCGCGCCTGCGCCGGGGCGCGCGAGCGTCGTGAGCTGGCGCGGGCGCGGGCGCGGGCGCCGCGCGATCAGCCGTCTTCGAAACGGCGCTTGAGCCGTTCGACCTGCGCCGTGCGGATGTGCTTGCGCGTCGCGAGTTCGGCGCCGTCCGGATCGCGCGCCTTGATCGCGTCGACGATCGCCGCGTGCTCCTGCAGGGTCTGCTGAGCGCGCTTGACGTCGAGCAGCATCGAGTCGCCGAGCAGCGCCAGCGCGTCGTGCAGGCCGGTGAGCAGCTTGACCAGGTAGCGGTTGTGCGCGCAGCGGTACAGCGCTTCGTGGAACTGGCGGTTGCGCATCGCCAGCGCAGGGCCGTCGCCCATCGCTCGCCGGTACTGTTCGCAGATCTCGTCGATGATCTCGAGCTCGACGTCCGACGCGTGCTGGGCGGCCAGCCGCGCCGCGGTGCCCTCGAGCACTTCGCGAATGAAATAGAGCTCGCCGACCATGTTGTAGTCGAGCTGCGTGACGGCCAGGCCGCGCGCCGGATCGTTGACGATCAGTCCGTCGGACTCCAGCCGGGCGAGCGCCTCGCGCAATGGCGTACGGCTGACGCCGATCGCTTCGGCGAGCTCGGCCTCGCGCAGGCGGTCTCCGGGCTTGAGGCGGTGGTTCTGGATCGCCTGGCGGATGTACTCGTACGCCTGCTCGACGCGCGAGACGGACGCCTCCTCGACGGGCTTCGGCCTGGGGGCCGGACGCTTGATGGTGCGCTTGACGGTCATCCGCGGAAGTATACCGGTGCACACGCCCACCGGGCGGGTGAGGTGTCGACATGTCCGCGCAGCGTGTCGGCGCCGGGTGGCGCCCCGGGTTCGTTGACCTCGCATTTAGTGTGCCGTAGTATGCATTGGCATACTGTAATGCCGGACTCGGGAACGGAGAGAAGATGAGCGACGCGGTCGACGTGTTGGTGGTGGGGGCCGGCAATGCCGCGCTGTGCGCGGCGATCGCCGCGCACGAGGGCGGGGCGCGGGTGCTCGTGCTGGAGAAGGCGACCGAAGACGAACGCGGCGGCAACTCGCTGTTCACCGCCGGCGGCTTTCGCTTCGTGCACGACGGCATCGAGGACCTGAGCAGGGACGTCCTCGTCGACCTGTCGCCGTCCGAGCGCGAGCAGATCGTCATGCCCGCGCTGCCGGCACAGACCTACCTGGACGACCTGATGCGGGTGACGGAGGGCGAGTCGGACGAGGCGCTCGCCAGCCTGCTGATCGGCCGCTCGCGCGAGACCATGGTCTGGATGCGCGGCCACGGCGTGCGCTTCATCCCGATGTTCGGCCGGCAGTCGTACAAGGTCGAGGGCAGGCACCACTTCTACGGCGGCGTGAACATCGAGGCCGTCGGGGGCGGCTGGGGGCTGGTGGACTTCCTGGTCCGCCGCGCCGAGAAGCTGGGCATCGAGATCCGCTACGGGCAGGAGATGCGCGAGCTGCTCGTGGACGCGCAGGGCGCGGTCTGCGGCGTGCGCGTGCGCACCGCGGAGGGATTCCGAGAGATCCGGGCAAGGGCGGTCGTCCTGGCCTGCGGTGGTTTCGAGTCGAACCCCGAGATGCGCACGCGCTACCTCGGCCCGGGATGGGAGCTGTGCCGGGTGCGCGGCACGCGCCACAACACCGGCATGGGGATCCAGGCGGCGCTCGCGATCGGCGCGCAGCCGTTCGGCGGCTGGTCGACGTGCCACGCGGTGCAGTGGGACATCAGCGCGCCGCCCTTCGGCGATCGCGTGGTGCTCGACAACTTCCAGAAGCACTCGTACCCGATCGGGATCGTGGTGAACCTGGAGGGCAAGCGCTTCGTCGACGAGGGGGCCGACTACCGCAATCACACGTACGCGAAGTACGGCCGCGAGGTGATGAAGCAGCCGCGGCGCACGGCGGTGCAGATCTTCGACGCGAAGACCATCGACATGGTGCGCGACGAGTACCGGATCAGGCAGGTGACCAAGCACACCTCCGACACCCTCGAGGGGCTCGCGCAGGGGCTGGAGATCGACGCCGCCGGGCTCGCGAAGACCGTCGCCGAGTTCAATGCGGCCTGCCGCGGCGGCCACTACAACCCGTCGGTGCTCGACGGCGTGCGCACCGAGGGCATCCAGCCGCCGAAGTCGAACTGGGCGCTGCCGATCGACAAGCCGCCGTACACCGGCTTCGTCGTCACCTGCGGCATCACGTTCACGTTCGGCGGCCTGAAGATCGCCACCGACGCCAACGTGCTCGACACCGGCGACGTCCCGATGAAGGGCCTGTTCGCCGCCGGCGAGCTCGTCGGGGGCATCTTCTACGGCAACTACCTCGGCGGCGCCGGGCTGATGTCGGGCTCGGTGTTCGGGCGCATCGCCGGCGGCAGTGCCGCGGCCTACGCGAAGTCGCGCGTGGCCGCCGAGGCCTGATCGGCGCGTGCGGCGAATCGGGGAGCACGCATGAACGGTGAAGCGACCGGCGCCGGCGAGCGGCCGCACTACGGGCTGTACGTCGGCGGCGCCTGGCGTGCCCCGCGCGGCGGCCGTCGGCTCGACGCGGTCAACCCGTACACGGGCCAGGTCTGGGCGACGATCTCCGACGCCGACCCCGAAGACGTCCGCGACGCCGCCGCGGTGGCGCGTGAGGCCTACGAGAGCGTGTGGAGCAAGGTGAACGGCGCGGAGCGCGCGCGCCTGATGAATCGCCTCGCCGACCTGCTGCAGGCCGACGCGGCGCGCATGGGCCGGCTCGAATCCACCGACAACGGCAAGATCATCCGCGAGACCCAGCCGCAGATGGTGTTCGCCGCGCGCCAGTACCGTTTCTTCGCCGGCTACGCCGACAAGCTCTTCGGCAAGCAGATCCCCCTCGACTCGCGCGACGCGTTCGACTTCACCACGCAGGAGCCGTACGGCGTGGTGGGCCTGATCACCGCGTGGAACTCGCCGATGGGGCTGCTCGCGAACAAGCTCGCGCCGGCGCTGGCCACCGGCAACTGCGTCGTCGTCAAGCCCTCGGAACACGCGTCGGTCACCACCCTGGAGTTCTGCAAGCTGGTCGAGGCCGCGGGCTTTCCGCCGGGGGTGTTCAACGTCGTCACCGGCGCCGCCACAGTCGGCCAGGCGCTGGTCGAGTCCGGGGTCTCGAAGCTGAGCTTCACCGGCAGCCCGGCAGGCGGACGCGCGATCGCCGCGAAGGCGGGGAGCCTGCTCGTTCCGGTCACGCTGGAGCTCGGCGGCAAGTCGCCGAACATCGTCTTCGACGACGCGGACTTCGAGCGCGCGGCGGTCGGCGCGCTCGCGGGCATCTTCGGCGCGGCCGGGCAGACCTGCATCGCGGGCTCGCGGCTGCTGGTCCAGCGCGGGCTCTACGCGCGCATGGTCGACACGCTCGCCGAGCGCGCCGGCGCGATCCGCATGGGCGACCCGCTCGACCCCGCGACCGACATGGGCACGGCGGCCAACCGTCCGCAGTTCGATCGCATCCTGGCGGCGATCGCGCGGGCACGCGAAGAGGGCGCCCGCCTCGCGGCCGGCGGCGGCGCGGCGCGCGGGCCGGGCCTGGAGAACGGGTACTTCGTGCAGCCGACGGTCTTCTGCGACGTCGACAACCGGATGGCGCTCGCGCGCGAGGAGATCTTCGGGCCGGTGCTCGCGATCCTTCCCTTCGACACGGAGGAAGACGCGATCCGGATCGCCAACGACACGCCCTACGGCCTGGCGGCGGGCGTCTGGACCGAGAGCCTGCCGCGCGCGCTGCGCGTGAGCCGTGCGGTCCACGCCGGGCAGGTCTGGGTCAACACGTATCGGGCGCTCGCGACGCAGGCGCCGTTCGGCGGCTTCAAGCACAGCGGCTTCGGCCGCGAGAAGGGCGAAGAGGCGCTCTACGAGTACCTGGCGAGCAAGAACGTGATGATCGACTTCTCCGGCGAGAAGCGCGATCCGTTCGCGATGAAGACCTGACCGCGCCGCCTACCAGGGTTCGACCAGCGGCCGCTTCTTGCCGCTGCGGGGAAGGGGCGGCGGCGCGCAACGAAGTCCGCGCGAGAGCCAGCGACGCGTGTCGGCGGGATCGATCACGTCGTCGAACGCGTTGAACGGCGCGATGTTGACCGCCTTGCCGTGCTCGTAGAGTTGCGCGACCAGCTGCTGGTAACGCGCCTCGCGCGCCTGCGGGTCGGCGATCGCGGCGAGCTCGTTGCGGTACGCGAGCTGCACCGCGCCTTCCAGCCCCATCGCGCCGAATTCGCCGGTGGGCCAGGACACGGCGAAGATCGACGAGCCCTGGAACGCGCCGCCGCCGATCGCCATCGCGCCCAGGCCGTAGCCCTTGCGCAGCACGACGACGAAGAACGGCACGGTGAGGCTCGCGCAGGTGACGAACATCCGCGCGGTGTGGCGCACCAGTGCGCGCCGCTCCGCGGCGGGGCCGACCATGAATCCCGGCGTGTCGACCAGTGCCAGCATCGGGATGTCGAACGCGTCGCACAGCTGCATGAAGCGCGCGGCCTTGTCGGCGTCGTCGGCGTCGATCGCGCCCGCCAGGTGCTGCGGGTTGTTGGCGACGATCCCGATCGGGCGCCCTTCGATGCGCGCGAACGCCGTGACGATGCCGCGGCCGAAGTCGCGGCGAATCTCGAGCACCGAGCCGGTGTCGGCGAGCGTTTCGATGACCGGCCGGACGTCGTAGCCGCGCAGGCGGTTCTCGGGCACGGCGGCGCGCAGCGCGGCCTGGTCGGCGCACTGCCAGTCGGCGATCGGCCCCTGGAAGTACGCGAGGTACTGGCGCGCCACGCGGACCGCGTGCGCCTCGTCGTCGACGACGACGTCGACGACGCCGTTGGGCGCCTGGAAGCTGACCGGCCCGACCTCGTCGGCGCGCACCCGGCCGAGGCCGCCGCACTCGATCATCACCGGGCCGCCCATCCCGATGCTGGCGTCGCGCGTCGCGATGATGACGTCGCAGGCGCCCAGGAGCACCGCGTTGCCTGCGAAGCAGTTGCCCGCGACGATGCCCACCAGCGGCACGAGGCCCGAGAGCCGCGCGAAGCGCCAGAAGCTCGGGTTCGACGGATTGGCGCCTGCGATGTTGTCGGTGTCGCCGGGCCGGCCCCCGCCGCCTTCGGCGAACAGCACGATCGGCAGCCGCGTGCGCTCCGCGAGCTCGAGCAGGCGATGCTTCTTGCGGTGCGCGTAGAAGCCCTGCGTGCCGGCGAGCACGGTGTAGTCGTAGGCGAGCACCATGCAGCGGCTGCGCTCGTCGCCGAAGCGATCGCCATTGATGCCGGCGGTGCCGGCGACGAGGCCGTCCGCGGGGCTGATGCGGCGCAGTTCCTCGATCGGCCGGCGTCCGCGCTGGCCGGCCACGGCGAGCGGCCCGTACTCGATGAAGGTGCCGGGGTCGACGAGATCCTCGACGTTCTCGCGCGCGGTGCGCTTGCCGGCCCGGTGCCGCGACGCCACGGCCTGCGGCCGGTTCTCGTCGAGCCCGTGGGCGTGGCGGGCGATCGCCTCGGCGAGGTCGGGACGGATCGTCGTCGGGTCGGTGGCGGTCGCGGCGCCGGCGTCGGTCGCGCAGACGGCGCGCGGCTCCACGAACAGCAGCGGCCGCCCCTCCTCGACGAAGTCGTTCGGAGCGACCGCGCAGGCACGCACGATGCCGCTCAGCGGCGCGGCGACGACGTGCTCCATCTTCATCGACTCGAGGATCGCGATCCGCGCCCCCGCCGCGATCGCGTCGCCGTCGCGCACGTCGACCGTGACGACGCGCCCGGCCATCGGCGCGGGAACGGACTCGGTCCCCGCGGGCGCCGCGCGCTCGTCCGCCTGCGCCGCAGGCGCGATGCCGGGTTCGGCGGGCGGCCGGCGCAGCGGGTGAACGGCCGGCACGAGCAGCTCCGCCAGCGTGCGGTCCAGGTAGCCGGTGTCGAACCGGGCGTCGCGGAAGTCCGCGCGCAGCAGCAGGTTGCGCAGCAGGTCGAGATTGCTGCGCGCGCCCTCGATGCGGAACTCGAGCAGGGCCCGATAGGCGCGGTCGACGACGTCGGCGAACGCCGGCGACGGATGCCGGACGACGAGCTTCGCGATCATCGAGTCGAATGCGATCGACGGCGCGAGCCCCGCGTGCCCGCAGGTGTCGACGCGCACGCCGGCGCCGCCCGGAAGGTCGAACGCGCTCAGACGGCCCCCGCCGGGACGCGTCGTGCCGTCGGCGTCGAGGCTCTCGAGGTTCACTCGGAGCTGGATCGCGTGCCCGGCCGCGCGCGGCATCGTGTCGGCGTTCAGGCCGAGGCTCTCGAGCGTGGCGCCGTCGGCGATCCGCAGCTGGATTTCGACGAGGTCCAGGCCGGTCACTTCCTCCGTGACGGTGTGCTCGACCTGCAGGCGCGGATTGGCTTCGATGAAGTGATGAGGCCGGGCGCCGTCGGGCGTGCCGACGAGAAACTCGAACGTGCCCAGCCCCCGGTACGAGAGCGCGCGCGCCATTCGGACGGCGTCGTCGCACAGGCGCTCGCGCAGGTCGGCCGGCAGGCGCGGGGCGGGCGCGATCTCGACCAGCTTCTGGTGGCGGCGCTGGATCGAGCACTCTCGCTCCCCCGCGTGAACCGCGTCGCCGGTGCCGTCGCCGATGACCTGCACCTCGACGTGGCGCACGCCTTCGAGCCGCTGCTCGACGTACAGCGCGCCGTCGCCGAACGCCGATCGGGCCTCGGAGCGGCAGCGTTCGAACGCCGCTGCGAGCTGCGCCCGGTCGGCGACGGCGCGCATGCCGCGCCCGCCGCCGCCGGCGACCGCCTTGATCATCACCGCGGCGCCGGCGGGCAGCGAATCGAAGAACGCGAGCGCCTGCCCGACGTCGACCGGCCCGCGGCTGCCGGCGATCGTCGGCACGCCGAGCTCGCGCGCGAGCGAACGCGCCCGGACCTTGTCCCCGAGCGTGCGCAGCGTCGCCGGCGCCGGCCCGACGAAGACCAGCCCGGCCTGCCCGCACCGCGCGGCGAAGTCCGCGTTCTCGGCGAGGAATCCGTAGCCGGGGTGGACGGCGTCGCAGCCGGACTCGCGGGCGACACGCAGCAGGGCGTCGGCGTCCAGGTAGGCGGCCGGGCCGGCGGCCGCGAGGGCGTGCGCCGTGTCCATGAAGCGCGGGTGCGCGGCGTCGCGATCATCGTCGGACCAGACGCCGACGGTCCGGATTCCGAGCCCGGCCGCGGTGCGCGCGACGCGGATCGCGACCTCTCCCCGGTTGGCGATCAGCAGCGCGCGGATCGTCATCGCGGGCGATTCACTGCAGGGCGATGCGCGCGCGCCTGATCACTTCGGCGAACGTCGCGGTCTCCTGCTGGATGTGCTCGCGGAACTTCTCCGGCGTGCTCGGGACGATCGCGCCGAGCGGCTCGAGGCGGGCGCGGATCGCGGGGTCCTGGCAGACTTCCTGGATCGCGGCGGCGAGCTGGTCGACGATCGCCTGCGGCGTCGCCTTCGGGAGGAAGACGCCGGACCAGAAGCCGATCTCGAAGTTCTTGAAGCCGGCCTCCTGCATCGTCGGCACGTCCGGCAGCGCCGGCAGCCGCTCGCGCGTGGCCGCGGCGAGCGCGCGCAGCTTGCCCTGGCGGATGAGCGGAATCGCGGTCGGCGTGTCGAACAGCACTTCGACCTGCTGGGAGAGCAGCGCGAGCTGGGCCTCCGACGAGCCCTTGTAGGACACGGGCAGGAACTGCACGCCGGCCTGGTCGGCCATCAGCTCGAACGCGAGCTGCTGGACGTTGCCGTTCAGGCCGGCCGATCCGTACGAGAGCCGGCCGGGCGCCTGGCGCGCCGCCGCGACGACCGCCGCGACGTCGCGAAAGGCGGCGGTCTTCGGGTTCTCGGTGCTCACCACCAGGATCAGCGGCGACTGGATGATCCGGGTGACCGCGGCGAAGTCGGCGTCGGGGTTGTAGCGCAGCGTCTTCACCAGCGTGGGCGTGATCGTGATCATGCTGGCGTTGCTGATCAGCACCGTGTAGCCGTCGGCCGGGCTGCCCTTGACCGCCTCGGCCGCGATCGCGCCGTTGGCGCCCGTCTTGTTCTCGACGACGAAGGTCTGACCCAGCTTGCGCGTGAGCGCCTCCGCGACGATGCGCGCGGACAGGTCCACGGGCCCGCCGGCGGCGAAGGCGACGATCAGCTTCACCGGCCTGGCGGGCCAGGCCTGGGCGAAGGCGGTGGCGGGCAGCACGGTCACGGTCAGGCACGCGATGGCGCGCAACAGCCAGTTCTTCATCGGGCGTCTCCTGTCGCTTGGCGGTTCGATTCGTCTCTCCGTGGACGAGCGCCAAAGTATACGGACGCCGAGCGGCGTATACAAGCGCATACTGAAAGAATCCGGCCTCGGCGGCCGGGCCCGCGCGAGGCGCGCTCAGCGTCCCTGGAAGCGGGCGGGGCGCTTGTCCAGGAAGGCCTGGACGGCGTCGCGGTGGTCTTCGCTCATCCGCAGCGGCGATTGCAGGTCGGCCTCGATCGCGAGCGCGTCCTCGAGCGACGCCGGCCGCCGGGCCAGCGCGGACTTCGTCGCGGCGATCGCCAGCGGCCCGATCGGGAGGTACTCGCGTGCCTTCGCGAGCGCGCGCTCCAGCGCCGTGCCGTCGTCGGCGAGCGCGTCGACGATGCCGGCGTCGAACGCCTGCGGCGCGTCGATGCGGCGGCCGGTCAGCATGAGGTCGCGGGCCAGCCCCAGGCCCGCACGCTGGGGCAGCGACCAGAACAGGCCGCAGTCGGCGACCAGACCGAGCCGGCCGAACGCCGCGCTGAACGCGCTGCCGCGGCCGGCGACGAGGTGATCGCAGGCGCAGGCGAGCGAGAAGCCGGCACCGAACGCGTAGCCTTCGACCGCGGCGACGACCGGCTTCGCGCCGTCGACGATCAGGCGCACGCAATCGTGCAGGATCTCGAGGCGCTGGCGCGCCGTCTGGGGATCCGAAGACTCGCTCATGTGCCGGATGTCGCCGCCGGCGCTGAAGTTGCCGTCGGCGCCGGTGAGCACGATCACGCGGATCGCGCGGTCCTCGAGCGCCGCGCGCAGGGCCTCGCGCAGCGTGGCCCGCATCGAGGGCGACAGCGCGTTGCGCCGGGCCGGCGCGTTCAGCGTCAGCACCCGGACGCCGTCGTCGTCGGTGCGCAGGATCTCGGGAGCCTCGGTACCGGTCATGGTCTCATTCCTCTCAGAGCGTGGCCGCGGTGCCCAGGATGTTCGTCACCTGGCTGGAGAACACGCCGCCGCTGCCCTGGCACAGGCACAGCTCGGCGCCCGCGACCTGCCGCTCGCCGGCCTCGCCGCGCAGCTGGCGAACGCCTTCGACCAGCGTGAACAGGCCGTACATGCCGGGGTGGGCGAACGACAGGCCGCCCCCGTTGGTGTTGACCGGCAGCGAGCCCCCGGGCGCGATCGCGCCGCCGGCGACGAAGGGGCCGGCTTCGCCCTTGGCGCAGAAGCCCAGGTCCTCGAGCAGCATCAGCGTGTTGATCGTGAATGCGTCGTAGAGCTGGACGACGTCGATGTCGGCGACTTCGACGCCCGCCATCCGCCGCGCGCGCAGCCCGGAGTCCGCCGCCGCGGTCGAGCACAGGTCGGGCATCGCCGAGACCTGCTTGTGCCACTGCGACGCGGCGGCGCCCAGCAGGTAGACCGGCGGCTTTCGAAGCGCCCGCGCGCGGTCGGCCCGCGTCATCACCAGCGCCGCGGCGCCGTCGGTGACCAGGCAGCAGTCGAGCTTGCCGAGCGGGCTCGAGACCATCGGCGACGCGAGCACGTCTTCGACCGTCAGCGGGCCGCGCGCGAACGCCTGCGGGTTCATCGCCGCCCAGCGCCGCGCGCTCACCGCGACGTGCGCGAGGTGTTCGCGCGTGGTGCCGTACTCGTGCATGTGGCGGCTCGCGCACAGCGCGTACGACGACACCGGGAAGCGCGCGTCGTAGGGCGCCTCGCTCGAGGACCAGCTCGACGCGACCGAGGTCTGCAGCCGCCCGAGCGCGCTGCGCTGGTTGCTCGCGTAGACGATCAGCACGACCTCGCACAGGCCGGCGTCCAGCGCCATCGCCGCCTGCAGCGCGTGGGCGAGGAACGACGAGCCGCCGAGCCGGTTGTTGTCGGCGAAGGCGGGGCGAATGCCCAGGTACTCGCCGACCGCCAGCGTGCTCAGGAACTCCGACTGCATGCCGGTGAACAGGCCGTCGACCTCGCTCATCGCGATGCCGGCGTCGTCGAGCGCCTGGCGCGCGACGTCGGCGATCATCTCGAGCGGGTCGACCCCGGGGGAGCTCCCGATGTGGTCGGTGGCCACTCCGACCAGTGCAGCCTTCGCGCGCAGGGACATCGCCGCCTCCCGTCGATTCACGCCGGCGTGCGCCGGCGGTACATGATCGTCACGTCCATTTCCTGCACGGCCTCGCCGCGCTGGTTCACGAACTCGCGGTGGAACACGACGACCCCGCGGTCGGGCTGGCGCGTCTGCTTCTTGGCGGTGACGGTCGAGCGCACGTGGATCGTGTCGCCGTGCTTCACCGGGCCGCGCATCCGCCACGCGTCGATGCCCAGCAGCGCGAGCAGCGTGCCGTCGTTGACGCCGGACGCGTAGTTCAGGCCGGCGGCCACTGCGAAGACCAGCGGCCCGTGCGCGATCGGCTCGCCGAACGGCGTGGCGCGCGCGTACTCGTGATTCGTGTGCACGTCGTTGAAGTCGCCCGACAGGCACGCGAAGTTGACGATGTCGGTGGACGTGATCGTGCGCCGCCCGGTGGTCAGGACCTCGCCGACCGTGAAGTCCTCGAAGAAGCGGCCGCGCGGTGCCGGGGGTTCGTGCCCGCTCATCTCAGAGGTCCATCAGCTTGGCGATGATGTTGCGCTGGATCTCGTTGCTGCCGCCGCCGATCGGCCCGAGCCGCGAGTCGCGGAACAGCCGCTGCATGTCGTGCTCCATCGAGTAGCCGGCGCCGCCCATGACCTGCATGCCGATGTTCGCGCACTCGAAGTCGTTGTCGGTCGCGACGATCTTGGCGATCGCGGTCTCCATGCGCGCGTCGGCGCCGGCGTCCATGATCTCCGCGGTGCGGTAGGTGACCAGGCGCGCCACTTCGGCCTTGATGCGCATGTCGGCGAGCTTGTGCGCGATGACCTGCAGCTGGCTGATCGGCTTGCCGAACTGCACCCGCCCGGTGGCGTAGTCGCGCGCGATCTCGACCGCCTTCTGTGCGTTGCCGGCGCCGCACGCGGCGATCGCGACGCGCTCCAGGTTCAGGCCGCGCATCAGCTGCTTCCAGCCGCGGTTCTCCTCGCCGAGCAGGTGGCGCACCGGCACCTTCACGTCGTCGAAGAAGACCTGGTTCGTGTGCGTGGTGTGGCGGCCCAGCGTCTCGATCGGGCGGATCGACACGCCCGGCGCCCTGGCGTCGACGAACAGCATCGAGAAGCCGCTGTGCGGCGGGTTGGCGGCGGGGTCGGTCTTCACGACGACCACCAGCCAGTCGGCGACGTGCGCCGAGGTGATGAACCACTTCTGGCCGTTGAGGACGTAGTCGTCGCCGCGCCGGACCGCGTTCGTGCGGATCGACGCCGCGTCCGAGCCGGTCTGCGGCTCGGTGAGCGCGAACGCGAAGTACAGGTCGCCGCGCAGCATCGGCACCATGTAATCGGTGCGCAGCTCCTCCGAGCCGTTGTGCAGCACCTGCAGGCCCGCGTAGATCGGGCTGGTCATGTACGTCGTGCCCAGGCACGCGTAGTGGTAGGACAGCGTCTCGAGGAGGATCGCGAGGTCCTTGTAGGTGCCGTTCATGCCGCCGTACTTCTCCGGATACAGCAGTCCGAGCCAGCCGGCCTTCGCGAGCGCCTGGTAGGCCTCGCGAGGCCATCCGCCGGTGCGGTCGAGTTCGCGGATGGCCTCCGGCGGCAGGTGGCGCGCGGCCAGCCGCAGCAGCGACTCGCGCATCATCTTCTGCTCGTCGGTGAACCCGAAGTCGCTGAACATCGGCATCGCTTCCTCTCCTCGGTGTCAGTCAGCGTATGCAAGTGTATACTAAGAGGATCAGAGACAGTGGAGAGGCCTGCGCATGTCCGACGACCCCACGAACGTGCCCGCGGCGGCGGGACCCTCCGCGCAGTGGTCGCAGGCGCTCGCCGCCGGCCGCTTCCTGATCCAGCGCTGCGAAGACTGCGAGCGGCACGTGTTCTACCCGCGCCGGCTGTGCCCGCACTGCCACGGCGCGAGCCTGGCGTGGATCGAGGCCGACGGCCGGGGAACGGTTCACGCGACGACCACCGTCGCGCGCCCGGCGTCGCGCGGGGGCGACTACAACGTCGTGCTGGTCGAACTGGTCGAGGGCGTGCGGATGATGAGCCGCGTCGACGGCGTCGCGCCCGCGGACGTGCGCATCGGGCTGGCGGTGCGCTCGAGCATCGTCGCCGGCGAGCAGGGCCCGATGGTGGTGTTCGTCCCGGCGACGGACTGAGCCGCGCGCTCAGCGGGCGTCCCAGCGCTCGTACATCTGCAGCAGCGCGACGATGTCGCGGCCGCGCAGGCCCGAGGCCAGCGCCGTCGCGTACATCTCGCGCGCGACCGACGCCACCGGCGTGGGCATGCCGCAGGCGCGCCCGAGATCGACGCCGAGCGCGAGGTCCTTCTCGCCGAGCTCCATCTTGAAGCGCGGCTCGAAGTCGCGCTCGATCGCCCAGGGAAAGCGCTTGAGGAACTGCGACGACCGGCCGCCGCTCACCGACAGGATGTCGAACAGCATGGCCGGGTCGACGCCGGCGCGGGTGCCGAGCGCGAACGCCTCCGAGGCGACCAGGATGTTCGCCATCGACATCATGTTGTTGCAGATCTTGACGACCTTGCCGGTGCCGACCGGCCCGGCCACGCGGATCGTTTCGCCGAACCGCGAGAGCACCGGCCGGGCGCGCTCGACGTCGGCGGGCGCGCCGCCGACGATCAGCACCAGCTTGCCCTGGCCGGCCTCGGCGGGCGAGCCGCTGACCGGGCAGTCGAGCACCGCGGCGCCGCGCGCGGCGACGCCCTGCGCGACGCGCTGCATGGTGTGCGGGTCGATCGAGCTCAGCTCGACGCACAGCTGCGCGGGCGCGGCGAGCTCGCCCAGGCCGCCGGGCCCCGCCCACACCGCGTCGACGGACGCCGAGTTCGGCAGGCTGGTGAGGACCAGGGTGCGCCCCGCGACCGCCTCGGCCATCGAGGGTGCGACGCGCAGCCCCTGCGCCGCGCAGCCGTCGCGGGCCGCGGCGCTCACGTCGTAGCCGACGACGTCCTCGCCGCACGCGTGCAGGCGCACTGCGATCGCCCCGCCCATCTGGCCCAGCCCGATCACCGCGATGGATTCACCCATGCCCGTGCTCCCGTATCAATGTGTTCGCCAGTATGCCGCGGAGGACCGGTGAATACACGCCCGTGCCGCCGAAAGTCGATCGTGCGCGCGGGCTCGCCTCAGCGCCGGCCGGCGAACGCCGGCACCGCGCAGGCCGCGTGGTACTCGCGCTCGAGCCGCTCGACCAGCTCCGCCACGCTCGGAACGTCGTCGATCGCCTCGACCCCCTGGCCCGCGCTCCACAGGTTGCCCCACGGCACCACGCCGTCCGGGAGGTGGTCGTAGCCGCGCCGGCCCTCGGGGCGCGGCGGCAGGTGGTCGGGGTCGAGGCCCACGGCCACCATCGACGGCCGCAGCCAGTTCGCGGCCACGCCGTTCAGGTTCGGCGTGTAGATGAGGTCCTTGAGCCCGGAGTTCACGAGCATCGCCTTGTAGGCGTCGGGCGCGCCCGACTCGCGCGTCGCGATGAACCGGGTGCCGAGGTAAGCGAGGTCCGCGCCGAGCACTTCGCCGGCGCGGACCGCGGCACCGTCGCCGATCGCGCCGGCCATCACCACGGTGCCGCGAAAGCGGCTGCGGATCGCGGAAACGAGCGTCAGGTGGTTCACCGTGCCGGAGTGCCCGCCGCCGCCCGCGCCGATCGCGATGATGCCGTCGGCGCCCGCGGCGATCGCCTTGTCGGCGAAACGAAGGTTGACCGCGTCCGCGAACAGCCTCAGCCCGTGGGCGTGCGCGCGCTCGATCAGAGCGCTCGGGTCGCCGGTCGCGCTGATGATCAGCTCGACCCCGTGCCGGGTGCACGCGAGCAGGTGCCGCTCGAGCTCGTCGGGTTCCATCCGGGTGGAGAGGTTCACCGCGAGCGGCGGCGACCACGGGCTCGACTCGCCCGAGCCCGCGGCGGCGGCGGCGCGCAGCCACTCCTCGAAGACCTCGAAGCTCGGCGCGTTCGCGCGCGGGAGCGCGCCGATGACGCCGGCGCGGCGTGCCGCGACGATCAGCTCCGGCGTGGTCACGCGAAACAGCGGCGCGCAGATGACCGGCAGCCGCATCCGGCGGGACCAGTCGTTTGGCAGGCTCATGGAGTCGCTCTCCCCCGGGGCGCACGCGCCCGTTCGGAGAGGATCGCGGGCGCGGACGCGAGGTTCGTGGTGTGACGCCGGGATTGTCGCTCGCGCCGGGCGCCGGCGCGAGCCTGCCGGATCGAGAATTCACAAGGGTGAACCTGCGCCGCGGCCGGCCCGCGCGCGCGATGCGGGCCCCGGGGGTCAGTGCGCCGCGGGCACGTACCCCCGCTGCTCGAGGTCGACCTTGTCCTCGTTCGCCGCGGCCGCCACCTCGCGCCTGACCTGCGCGCGCAGCAGCGGTGCCAGCCACGCGAGGACCGCCGGCAGCGGCAGCCGGATCCGGATCGCCACCTCGGTGCCTTCGCGGCCGTCCACGGCGGCCGGGGTGAACGCGAAGTCCAGCGAGCCACCCCGGTTGAATCCCTCGATCGAGGTGTCGCGCAGGGTTCCGTCGGCGAGCCACTCGCGTTCGAAGACGTCGCGCTGGGTGATGCCGAGCAGCCGGACCTTCTGCTCGAAGCGCGTGCGGCCGGCCACGGGCTCCAGCTTGCGGAACGCGAGCTTCGGGTGCACCGAGGTGCGGATGTGATGGTCGATGTCCCCGAACTGCGCGCGCACCACGTGCGACGGCGCGGCGATCCCGACACGATGCTCGACTTCGACGAACCTGGTCATGGCTTCCTCCTGGTGTGCGCGGAACGCGGTCCGCTGTCGCCAGGATGCGTGCGCCGGCCGCGGCGCGCATCGGCACGATTGCCTATCCGCCCAGCAGCCCGTGTTCGATCATGAAGAGCGCCGTCGCCGCGCGCGTGGTCACGCCGATCTTCGCGAAGGCGTGCCGGTTGTGGTGATGGACGGTCCGGTGCGAGATCGACAGCGCGCGCGCGATCTCCTTGTCGGTTCGCCCCGTCGCCACCATTCGCAGGACCTCGACCTCGCGCTCGGTCAGGCCGCAGGGCAGCGCGGTGCGCGCGACGGTCGCCGCGGTGACCGGCGTCGGCGCCGCGCGGGCGGTCGCGGGCGCGGTCGCGGACGCGGGTGCGGGTGCGGGTGCGGACGCGGGCGCGGTCGCGGGTGCGGACGCGGGTGCGGGTGCAAGACCCGCCGCCGACGCGATCGCGTCGACCGCCCGCGGGCAGAGCGTGCCGCGCCGGACGCCCTCGCGCAGGACCGCGGCGGCGTCGGCGCGCGGGAGCGCCGGACGGTGCGCACGCGCCTGCGAGAGGGCTTGCGCGACGTCCGCCGCGGCGAGCAGGCGCGCGGCCGGCACGAGCGCCGCCTCGCCCAGCCCGCGGTGATAGCCGCTGCCGTCGAGCCGCTCGTGGGCGAGCGAGGCCACGCGCGCGACGGCGCGCAGCGCCGGCACCCGCGCGACGATGCGCTCCGACTCGAAGGCGTGGCGCTCGATCAGGTCGCGCTCGCCGGCGTCCAGCGGTCCGGGCTTGTCCCACACCGCGTTCGACACCGTGACCCGCCCGACGTCGTGCAGCAGCGCCGCCAGCCGGAGCTCTTCGAGGCTCTCGGCGTCGAAACCCAGTTCGCGGGCCGCCTCGACCGCGATCCGCGCGACCTCGCGCGAGTGGCCGAGCGTGAAGGGCGACTTCAGGTCCGCGTAGTCGGCCGCGAGCTCGGCCCACGCACCGAGTTCGCCGTGCGCGAGCGTCGCGCGCGGCTCCGGTTCGAGGTCCATCACCCGCGTCCACAGTCCCGGCGATCGGGCGGACTCGAGGATCGGCGCGGCGTGCTTCAGGAGCACCGCGGCGACGGCACCGTCGACCTGGCCGCCGGCGCGCGCCGCGACGACCTCGCGCGCCGCGTCGACGCCGCCCGCGGCGAGGAACAGCGCGGCGAGCTCGGCCACGGCGACGATGCGCGCGGGCCGCGAGATCGCGTCGCCGGCCAGGCCGTCCGGCAGTCCGCGGCCGTCCCAGCGTTCGAAGGCTTCGCCGAGCGCGCGCTCGACGCCCGGGCCGAGCGCGAGCCTCGACGCCATCCGCACCGCGACCTCGCAGCGCCCGCGAAACGTGACCGGGGCGACGCTCGGCGCCAGCGCGACGACCCGCGTCACGGCGATCGCGCGGCGCAGCGGACTGCGCTCGACGGCGACGCCGCGCACCAGCGCCGGGATCGTCGCGGCGGGCGTCCACCGATCGAGCGGGCGCATGGCGCGGCTGAGCTCGAACTCGTCGCCGGCGACGCGCGACTCCTCGTGGGCCACCGACGTGCAGCCGACGTGACGCAGCAGCGACGCGTAGAAGACGTCGTGCGATTCGGCATCGGGGGCGCCGAGCGCGCGCGCGATTCCGAGCGCGATCGCGCAGGTTCGCAGCGACGTCTCCGGTGCGAGCGCCGCGCCGGCGTCGGTGGCGAGCGCGAGCGCACCGGTCAGTTCCGCAAGCCGGGTGCGCGGGGACGTCGGCGGGTTCATCGGCGCATGCTACCGAGTCGGCGCGAGGCGCGGAAGACGAGGCGGCGACGCCGGGACGAGCCTGGCCTCGTCCGCGCTCGGGGACGCTCAGTCGTCGTCGTCGCGGGCGTGCCGCGCGTCGCGGTGATCGCCGCGCGCCGGCGACTCGAGCGTCGTCGCGGACCACTGCGGCGAGCGCGGGCCGCGCGGCGCGTCCTGCCAGCGCCAGGCACCGAGGGCGATCACGGCCAGAACGAGCATCGCGGCGAGCGCGGCTCGGTCGCGTGACACCGGGCTCGGGCCGGCTCCGGGCACGCGCCCGGTGAGCATCGACAGTGCCTGGTGGTGGCCTCGCAGCACGCTGAGCAGCGCGATCAGGGCCAGGTGGGCGCCCGCCGCGAGGAGGAGGGCCGATCCGAAGAACTCGTGAAGCTCCGCCATCGCGTCGCCTGCGAGCGCGCCGCCCCAGCCGCCGTCGGCCGCGAGCCCGGTCAGCGCCAGCGGAACCGCCAGCGCGATCATCGTCGCGACGGCCAGCGCCATGCCCAGGTTCTGGCCGGGGCGCCAGCGGACCGCCGCGAGCGAGGGTGCGCCGCGCAGGCTCTTCAGCCACGACGGCGCGACCGTGAGCTTGCGCCACAGCAGGGCCAGGCCGGCGTGGCGCGGGCCGACGAGCCCGTAGACCAGCCTGAACGCCAGCAGGCCGGCGAAGACGTACCCGAGCGTCGTGTGCAGCAGGCGCCAGTGCTCGCTCTCGGCGGTGACGTACGCGCCGGCGAAGCTGAGCGCGAAGAGCCAGTGGAACGCGCGCGTGGGGGCGTCGACGACGCGGCGGCTGGCGAGTGCGCCGGTGTCGTGCCCGCGAGAGCGGGCGTCGAGGGACGGAGAAGCGTTCATGAGGTTTCCTTCGGGTTTCATTCGAACCAGGCGCGGCGCTGGCGCAGCGTCACGCCGGCGGGCGCTTGCACGCCGTCGTCGTCGAACACGCCGCGCTCGGCACCGGCGTGGCACGCCCCGCAGCGGGCGGCACTGCCGACGCTCGGCAGGCGCCAGACGCCGGCGTCGAGCTTGCGGTGCTTGCGCTCGAACCATTCGGCGCGGGTGATGCGGTCCTCGGGGGGCGGCTCGGCCAGGCGCCGCCCGCTGCCCGCGTGGGCCTGCAGCCAGGCGCCGATGCGCTGCGCCGTCGGGGCGTCGAGCGATGCATCGGTGCCGAAGTGCCTGTCCAGGCGGTTCACGATGCGTTGCCACGAGTCCGCAGGGAGCATGCCCGGCGGATAGGCGACGTGGCACGAGGCGCACTCCTGGAGGTAGATCGGCGGCACGTTGCGCGGCATCGTGCGGCCGGCGTCGGCCAGCGCGGCGCACGGCGCGAGCGTGCCGAGGCTCGCGGCCAGCAGCGTGCCCTGGAGCAGTCGATTCATCGGGTGGCCTCCGGATCGCAAGTCGGCGCGGGCGGGTTCATTCGAGACCGGCGAGGTAGGCGAGCACGTCGGCCTTCTCCGCGGCGCTGCACTCGCGGGAGACGACGTCGTTGCAATTGCGCCTGAACCACTTGTCGGTGCGCGCGGCGTCGGAGAAGGCCTTCGGGTTGAAGGCCGGCGCCAGCGGCTCGATGGCCTTGCCGGTGTTGGCGTGCCGGCCGCCGCGCGTCGGCGGCGCGCCGTGGCACGAGGCGCACGACCACTCGCCGCCGTGCCGGGCGTTGAAGAAGGCCCGGCCGCGGCTCGCGTCGCCGGGCGATCCGGCCTGCGCGCTCCAGTGCGCCAATTGCCGGGCGATCGTCGTGTCCGCGGCCTCGGCCGGCGTCCAGGCGCCGGCGACGACGGCGGCGCAAAGGGCCGCGGGAATGGATCGGAACTGCATGTGGGGACTCCGTGAGGACTGAACGAGCCCGCAGTGTGCGAACACGCCGTTGAACGCGACCTGAAGCGTCCGTTCATCCGGCGTTCAGGATCTCGGCGCGACAATCCCGGCATGAAAGCCGCGTCCCGCCGCCTCGTGTCGCCGTTCGCCGTCGCGCTGGTGCTCGGCACGGCCTGCGCTGCGACGTTCGCCGACTCCGACCAGGACCGGGCCCGCGCGGCGGTGCAGTCCGGCAAGGTGCTGCCGCTGAAGGCCGTGCTGGAGCGGCTCGCGCGTGAGCACCCGGGGCAGGTGCTGGAGGTCGAACTCGAGCAGGAAGGCGGACGCTGGCGCTACGAGATCAGGCTGCTCCAGCGGGACGGGCGCCTGGTCAAGCTCGAACTCGACGCCTCGAGCGGCGAAGTGCTGCGCCGCAAGGAACGCCGCGGACCCGCGGACACGCGGCCCTGATACGCTCGGATCGTGAGACTCCTGCTCGTGGAAGACGAACCGACCCTGCGCGCGCAGCTCCGTGCGGGCCTGGAAGAAGCCGGCTACGCGATCGACGTCGCCGGCGACGGCCGGGAAGCGCACTTCCTGGGCGCGAGCGAGGCCTACGATGCGGTCGTCCTCGATCTGGGCCTGCCGCTGCTCGACGGGCTCTCCGTGCTGCGGCGCTGGCGGGAAGCGGGGCGGTCCATGCCGGTGCTCATCCTGACGGCGCGCGACAACTGGAGCGAGAAGGTGTCGGGCATCGACGCCGGAGCCGACGACTACCTGACCAAGCCTTTCCACATGGAGGAACTCCTCGCGCGGCTGCGCGGACTGATCCGGCGCGCCGCGGGGCAGGCGTCGCCCGTCCTGCGCTGCGGCAGCGTGGCGCTGGACACCCGCAGCGGACGCGTCACGGTCGACGGACGGGCCGTGACGCTCACCAGCCACGAGTTCAGGGTGCTCGACTACCTGATGCACCGCGCGGGCGCGGTGGTGTCGCGCACCGAACTGATCGAGCACATCTACGCGCAGGATTTCGACCGCGACTCCAACACGATCGAAGTCTTCGTGGGCCGCCTGCGCCGGAAGCTTCCGCCCGGCGTCATCGAGACCGTGCGCGGACAGGGCTATCGGTTGGCGGGCCCGTGAGACCCGTGCGACTCGCCGGCTCGCTGCGCCTGAGGCTGCTGGGCGCGACCCTCGTGACGCTCGTGCTGGCGCTGGCGGGCGCGCACGGCTGGCTCACCAGCCTGTTCCGCGATCACGTGCTGCAGCAGCTCGACGTCGCCCTGACGCAGCAGCTCGACCAGCTGACGGCACGACTCGATTTCGACGCGTCGGGCCGGCCGAGCCTCGATCCGCGGGGGTTGAGCGACCCGCGCTGGGAGCGCCCCTATTCCGGGCTCTACTGGCAGGTCGAACCGATCGGCCCGCGTCCCGCGCCCGCGCCTCCGGCACTGCGCTCCCGCTCGCTCTGGGACGCCGAGTTGCGCCTGCCGCCCGGCGCACCGGCGGACGCCCGCGTGCACCGGCACGACGCGCGCGGTCCCGCGGGGGAATCGCTGCGGACGGCGCAGCGCGCGGTGCAGGCGCCCGAGCCGTCGGACGCCCGCTGGCGCGTGATCGTGGCAGGCGACCTGCACGACGCGATGGCCGCCGCGGAGCGATTCGACGGCGTGCTCGCCGCGTCGCTGGCCGGGCTCGGGGCGCTGCTCGCCCTCGCGGCCTGGGCCCAGGTCGCCGTGGGCCTGGCTCCGCTCGCCGCGATGCGCCGCGGGCTTCAGCGGGTGCGCGAAGGCGGTGCTCAGCGCCTGGAGGGACGCTTCCCGGCCGAGGTCCAGCCGCTGATCGACGACTTCAACGGGGTCCTCGAGCGCAACGCCGAGGTGACCGAACGCGCTCGCGCGCAGGCGGGCAACCTCGCGCACGCGCTGAAGACGCCGCTGGCGATCCTGGGCCAGGCCGCGCGCCGGAATCCCTCGACGGAATTCACGCGGCTCGTGCTCGAGCAGGTGGAGCTGGCCGAGCGGCACATGCAATGGCACCTGGCGCGCGCGCGCGCCGCGGCCACGCAGCACGTGCCCGGTCAGCGGACGGCGCTCGCCCCGGTGGTCGCCGCGCTGCTGCGGGTCATGGGAAGGCTGCACGCGGATCGCCGCCTCGACCTCTCGGGCGACGACGTTGCGGCCGGGCTGGCGTTCGCCGGCGAGGAGCAGGACCTGCAGGAGATGCTTGGAAACCTGCTCGACAACGCGTGCCGGAGCGCGCGCGCCGTCGTCTCGGTGCACGCGCGACGCGACGGCGCCTGGCTTCGAATCGAGGTCGACGACGACGGGCCGGGCATTGCGCCGGAACAGCGCGCGGCGGTGCTTCGACGCGGTGTGCGGCTCGACGAGACGCGCGCCGGCAGCGGGCTCGGCCTTTCGATCGTGGTGGACCTGGCGCGATCGTACGGGGGCGAGCTGGCGCTGGACGCCTCGGGCGAAGGCGGCACGAGTGCGCGCCTGTCGTTGCCGGCCGCGGCCGACGTGCGCGATGATGCCGCCCCGGAACAGTCCCGGCGAGACGATCGATGACGCATGCGGCGGTACGAAGGGTTCGGGCGGGGCGTCCATCGCGCGCCGGGCGCGTCACCGGCACCGCGGATCGCGAGCCGGGGCGACCGGGCCCGCCGGGCGCGACCGGAACGCGCAGGACGCTCGTCGGCGCGATGCTCGGCGCCGCCGCGGCCGCGGCGGGCGTGCGCGCACAGACACCCGCGGCGCAGCCGCTGTCGCTCCTGCTGCCGGTGTCGCCCGGCGCCATGATCGACCTCGTCGGCAGGCGGCTGGCCGAATCGCTCAGGGTGTCCACCGGACAGACCGTGCTGGTCGAGAACGTTCCCGGCGCCGGGGGTGCGCTCGCGGCGAGCCAGCTGGCCCGGCGCGCCGCGGACGGCCGCACGCTGATGGTGGGCACGTCGGGGATGATCTGCATCCAGCCCCTGACGTCCAGGGGCCAGCTGGACTACGATCCCGCGCTCGACTTCGCGCCCGTGTGCGCGATCGCCCGCACCCCGTTCGTGCTGTTCGCGCGCGCCGACTTTCCGGCAGGCAACCTGAGGGAGCTGCAGCGGCTGCGCGCGGGGGCGACCGACCCGGTGCTCTACGCGGGCAACGACCCCGGCAGCGCCAACCACGTCGCGGGCGTGGTGCTGTTCGGGCGGCTCGGGGTCGGCGCCACCCTCGTGCCGTACCGGCAGAACCACCAGGCGTTCGGCGACGTCGTCGAGGGCCGCGTCGATCTGGGCATCTACAGCTGGCAGAACGTCGCGCCGCTGGTCGCCGCGGGGCGGGCGCGGATCCTCGCCGTCCTGGCCGAACGCCCCCTGAAGAGCGCGCCTTCGATCGCGACGGTGGCCGGCCAGGGGTTCGGCGGCTTCGACATCCAGGGCTGGTTCGGGCTGTTCGCGCGCAAGGGCACCGCGCAGTCGATCCTCGAAGACTACGAACGGCACGCGGAGCGAATCCTGAACGAAGGGCGGTTCGCCGACCTGCTCAACGAGTCGGGGCAGGAGCCGTACTTCCTCGGCACGCGCGCGTTCCGGGCCTACGTCGAAGCTCAGTCGCGACGGTACGCGGAACTGCTGGCGAGCCTGCGCCTGATCTGACCCGCGCGCGATCCGGCCCGGCGCCGCCGGTTCGCAGCGGGCAGCGCGGCAGGGCCGCGCCGGCGTCAGCCCGGCAGCACCCCGCGCAGCTTCGCGAGCAGCTCGTCGCGGATGACCTTGCCCTGCCCGTTGCGGGGAATCCGATCGACGATGAGCACGCGCTTCGGGCTCCTGAAGCCGAGCCGTTGCGTCGCGTACGACTGCAGCGCCCGTTCGGTGATCGTCGCGCCCGGCGAGACGCTGACCGCGCAGATCGGGATCTCCTGGTGGATCGCGTGCCGGACGGGCAGGGCGACGGCGTCGTCCACGAACGGGTGCGACGCGAGGCACTGCTCGATCTCGGTCGGGTAGATGTTGATGCCGTTCATGATCATCATCTGGTCGGCACGGCCGCAGTGGACGATGTGCGTGCCGTGCTCGAAGCGGCCGAGATCGCCGGTGTGGAACCAGCCGTCGCGAAAGCGCTCGCGGGTGGCGAGGGCGTCGCCCAGGTAGCCGCGGCACGTGCCCGCACCGCGCACGCGGATCTCGCCGACCGCGCCCGGCGCGACCGGCTGGTTCCGGTCGTCGACGATCTCGACCTCGACGCCCGCGGAGGGCGCACCGACGCCGCCGCTGATCGCGTACACCTGGGGGGGGCGTGCCCTCGAGATCGGGCCGGTCTCGTTCGTGCCGAAGCCGACGTGCAGGTTCTCGCACATGTGCTCCCGAACTTCGAGCCTGAGGCGGTCGGTGACCGTCGAGCTCGAGACCCGGATGCTGCGCAGGCCCGCCAGCTGCGGATTCCGGCGCGGCGGCGCGTCCGCGAGCATCGTCTCCAGGTGAAAGACCGAGGCCGTCAGCACCGTCGCCGCGCGGTCCGAGACGAGGCGCGACAGGCTCAGCCTTCCTTCGGGCAGGAAGACGAGGGCGCCGCCGGCGGACACGACGCCGAAGAAGCGGCAGATCGAACTCGAGTACTCCAGGCTGGGCAGCGACAGCACCCGGTCGTCGGGCAGGAAGTCGAACAGCGGATTGCGGCCGCGGATCTGCGCGTGCTCCATCGGGATCAGCTTGGGCCTTCCGGTGGAGCCCGATCCGACGACGATCATCGCCGGCGTCCGCGGGGTCTCGTCGAGCAGACCGGGCCCGGCGCGGCCGCGGCCGTGGAGGTCGTGCCGCGACATCGCCAGCGACGGCAGCCCGGCGTCGAAGCGGTGCGGCGCGTCGCTGGCCAGCCGCTTCGCGCCGGCGGCCCGGGCCCACTGTTCGCGCTCGTGCGGTGTCGAGCTCCGGGGCAGGCAGATCGTCGTCGCGCCCAGGCGTGCGAGCCCGAGCAGCGCGACGACGAGCAGGAGGTCGCTCTCGAAGCCCAGCGCCACGACGTCGCCGGATCGCAGCCCGTGGTCGTGCATGAACTGCGCGCCCGTCCAGGCGAGGCGGTCGAGCTCGCGATAGCCGATGTCGCCTTCGGAGTGGACCAGCGCCGGCGCGCCGGGACGGCTTCTCGCGCACTCGGCCAGCTCGAAGGTGATGTTCGGTGCGTTCGTGGTCATCCCGTCGCGGCCCCCTGCGTCGACGGTCGATCATAGTCGAACGAGGCCGCCGGGTCGGAGTCGCGCGCAGGGCGCTCCGCGCGACTTGACGGGGGCGCGCGCGATCGCGCAGCATGCTCGTTCGCCAGAGGCCCGGCCGGGCCGGGCCCGTTGGCCGAGAGGAAGATCGCGGTGCGCGACGCAAGCACGCCTTCGGACGAAGGCAGTCGTCCGGACGAAGGTCGTCGTCCGGACGAAAGCAGGAAGCGGCCGCCGCGCGGCCCCGGCGTCGAGGACGCGGGGCCGGCGCACCCCCTCGTCCGCTGGACCGAGGGCGAAGCGGAGCACAGCGCGCTCTGGCGCTCGGAGCGCGGCGCGCCTCCCCCGAAGACCGTGATGGTCGTCGACGACCGGATGAGCGCGGACGACGCGTACGGCCTCGCGTGCCAGGGCGTGGGGCTGCTGTGGCGCAGCGACTATCACAACGCGCGGCAGATGCTGGTCGCGCTCGACCGGCGCGTCGTTCGCCGCCCGGGCAAGGCGCGCAAGGCGGCCGCACCGGCCCCGGACCGGCCCGCGGGCGAGCGCTTCAACCTCGAGCGGCAGGCGCGCTCGCAACGGGCCCGCACGCTGGGCATGCTGCTGATCGAGCTCGACGCCGACTACGGCATCGCGCTCGGGCGCGCGCCCGACCTTCGCCAGGCCTGCCGCGAGGCGTGGGGGCCGGGAACGCAGCGCTCGCTCGTATCGCTGCGCGAGCTGCTGGGCGTGGTCGGCGCGCACGAGTGGCGCGTGCGGGGCGTCGAGATCCCCGCGGCCGGCGGCCGGATTCACCCGCACTACGGCGTCTTCGCGCCGATCCGCGGCGAATACGTCGACCTGGTCGGGCGAGCGCCGCTGCCGGCAGGCGCGCCGGCCTCGCTCGTCGCCTTCGACGTCGGCACCGGCACCGGCGTGCTCGCGGCCGTGCTCGCGCGGCGCGGCGTGGGGCGCGTGGTCGCGACCGACCAGGACCCGCGCGCGATGGCCTGCGCGCGCGAGAACCTCGAGCGTCTGGGCTTCGCCACGCGCGTGACGCTCGTGCAGGCCGACCTCTTCCCCGAGGGCCGCGCGAACCTGGTCGTCTGCAACCCGCCCTGGGTGCCGGCACGACCGAGCTCGCCGCTCGAGCACGGCATCTACGATCCGGACAGCCGCATGCTGCGCGGGTTCCTGGCCGGGCTCTGCGCACACCTCGCGCCGGGCGGCGAAGGCTGGCTGGTCCTGTCGGACCTCGCCGAGCACCTGGGTCTGCGAACGCGCGAGGCGCTGCTCGCCGAATTCGACGCCGCCGGGCTGATCGTCGTCGGTCGCCTGGAAGCGAGGCCGACGCACGCCCGCAGCGTCGACCGGAGCGACCCGCTGCACGCCGCGCGCGCGGCGGAGATCACGTCGCTGTGGCGGCTCGCGGCGCGTCCGGCCGCAGGCGGGCCGACGCCGTGACGGGCGCCATCGCTCGGCACGCGGAGCCCCGCGGCGGGCGAGCCGCGACCTCGACGAACCCGCCCGGCTCGCGCCGTGCGCAACGCCCCCCGAGGAGGCATCGATGAGATCCTGGGCCACCGGCGCACTGGCCGCCGCCGCACTGCCGTTCCTCGCCGCCGCGGCGCCCGCCGAGGTCACGGTGAACGGCACGGTGCTCGACGCGCGAACGTTGCAGGCGCTCGAGAAGGGTTACCAGTCGCGCGTCCCGCCGGGACGCTACTGGTACGACGCGGTCTCCGGTGCCTGGGGCCTGGAAGGCGGTCCGGCCGCGGGGCAGATCCTGCCGGGCCTGCCGCTGGGAGGGCCGCTGCGGGCGGACGCGTCCCGCGGCCGAACCGGAGTCTTCGTCAACGGCCGCGAACTGCACTCGCTCGACGTCGCCGCGCTGCGCCGCTGCGTCCAGGTGGTGCCGGGCCGATACTGGGTGCAGGCCAACGGCGTCGGCGGCTACGAGAACGCGCCGCCGAGCTTCGACCTGGCCGCGCTGTGCGGGGCGCGCGGCGGCGGGCGCGGCGGCACGCAGTGCGACAACTACGGCAACGGCCAGTTCAACTGCAGCAACTCGCGCACCGGCATCGGGATGATCGGCGAAGGCGGCGGCCGCGGCGGCGTCTTCGTCGACGGCAAGGTGATCATGACGCCCAATTGACCACGGGCCCGTGCCGCGCGGCACGGGCCTCGACGATTCCACCCACGGAGGACACGCCATGAGGGATCCCGATTCATCCGACGCCATCGCGGAAGGCCCGGGCGTCGCCGGCACGACGACGACGCCCGAACCGACGTCGCGGCGTCGCGTCGTCGGCGCGGTCGCGGCCGCGACGGTCGCGTCGACGTTGCCGCGGTTCTCGATCGGGCAGCCGGCCTGGCCTTCCAAGCCGATCCGCATCATCGTCGGCTCGGCCACCGGAGGGCTCACCGACAACTTCTCGCGCCAGTACGGGGAGTTCCTGTCGAAGAAGTTCGGCCAGCCGGTGGTCGTGGACAACCGGCCCGGCGCGAGCGGAACGATCGCCGCAGACGCGGTCGCGAAGTCGCCGCCCGACGGCCACACGTTCATCGTGTCGATCTCGACGACGTTCTGGGCCGCGCGGGTGCTGTATCGCAAGCTGCCGCTGGACCTCGATCGCGACCTGGCCCCGGTGACGATGTTCCCGTCCGGTTCGCTGCTGATGGCCGTGCACGAGAAGCTGCCGATCCGCACGCCCGCCGATTACATCGACTACGCACGCCGGAACAAGGTGACGTTCGGCACCTACGCGCCGGCCTCGCTGCCGCACATGATCGCCGACACCCTGGGTCGCACCCGGGGTGTCGACGTCGAACCGGTGCACTACAAGGGCGAGGCGCCGATGTGGATCGACGTCGCGAGCGGTCAGGTGACCGCGGGCTTCGGGAGCCACCAGGCGATGCTGCCGCACCTGCAACGAAACAACCTGCGGGCGGTCGCCACCTGGGGCGGTGCGCGCACGCCGCGCATGCCCGAGGTGCCGCTGTTCCAGGAGCTCGGCTTCACCGACCCGATCTTCAGGCTCGAGGGCTGGATGCCGATGGCCGCCCCGGCGGGCACGCCCGACGAGATCCTGCGCAAGGTCGCGGACGCGGCGGTCGAGGGCTACGCGACGCCGAAGCTGCGGCAACTGCACGAGACTTTCGGCATCACGACGGGGCCCACCGGCCTGGACGAGACGCGCCGGCGCTGGAAGGACGAAGGACCTCAATGGGTCGCTTCGGCCGAGCGGCTCGGGGTGAAGCTCGATTGAACAGGCTCCGGGCGCGTCGGGGCCCCGACGCGCCTAGAGGACCCGCCGGCGCACCTGCGTCACCACCACCTCCGCCGCGATCACCACCGCGAAGATCGCGAACAGCACCATCGCCACGCGGTTCCACTGGAACAGGTTCATCGCGCTGTCCAGCGTCATGCCGATCCCGCCGGCACCGACCAGCCCCAGCACCGCGGATTCGCGCACGTTGATGTCCCAGCGGAACAGCACGACCGACCAGAACGCCGGCCTGACCTGCGGCCACCAGCCCCACGCCAGCCGCGACGGCCACGGCGCGCCGGCGGCTTCGAGCGCTTCCAGCGGCCCGCGCGCGGTCTCCTCGAGCGCTTCGCCGATCAGCTTGCCGACGAAGCCGATCGAACGAAACGCGATCGCGAGCGTTCCGGCGAGTGCGCCGGGGCCGAACACCGCGACGAACAGCAGCGCCCACACCAGCGAGTTCACCGAGCGGCTCGACACGAGGAGCAGGCGTGCGAGCCCGTTGACCGCGCGCGAACGCACCACGTTCGGCGCGGCCGCCACCCCCACCGGCAGCGCCATCGCCACCGCGAGCAGCGTGCCCAGCGTCGCGATGTGCAGCGTCTCGACGAGCGCATCGTGCACGCCGCGCGGGTAGTAGTCCCACGCGATCGGCCACATCCGCCGCAGCAGGTCCTGGACCTGCTCGGGCGCGTCGAGCAGGAACTCCGGGATCACTTCCACGCTTCGCAGCGAGGTCACGACCGCGACGGCGACCGCGAGGTAGACCGCGAAGCGTGCGAGGCGCTGGGCCGGCGTGAAGCGCCGCCATCGCCGCGGCGCGTCGCGCGTGCCGCTCATTCCTCGTCCACCCGGCCCGATTCGACGAACACGCGCCGCACCCAGCGCGCGAGCACCTCGCCGATCATGATCATCGCGATGATCGACAGCAGGATCGCGGCGACGAAGTCGTAGTCGAAGCGCTGGAACGCCGAGAACAGCGTGCCGCCGATGCCTCCCGCGCCGACGATGCCCACCATCGTGCTGTTGCGCAGGTTCGAGTCGAGCTGGTAGGTGGCGAAGCCGATGAACCGGCCGAACACCTGCGGCATGACGCCGAACGCGAGCACGTTGCCGAAGCCCGCCCCGGTGGCGCGCACCGCCTCGACCTGCTTCGGCGAGATCTCCTCGATCGCCTCGGCGAAGAGCTTACCGATGAAGCCGATGCTGGCGACGACCAGCGCGCCGATGCCGGCCAGCGCGCCGAAGCCCACCGCCTTCACGAAGACGATCGCGACGATCACCGGGTGGAACGAGCGCGCTGCGGCGATCACGGCGCGCGCCGGCCACGTGACCCAGGCGGGCATCAGGTTGCGCGCGGCGAGCAGTCCGATCGGAAGCGACAGGACGATGCCGCCGAACGACGCCAGCACCGCGATCTCCAGCGACTCGGCGAGGCCCTTGGCGAGAGAGTCGGGCTGCGCGATGCGCGGGGGCAGCATGCGGGCGATGAAGCGCGCGCCGTTGTCCAGGCCGGTGGCGAAGCGCGCGGCGTCGAAGTCCAGGCGGCCCGCCGCGTAGACGACGTACAGCGCCAGCAGCGTCCAGCCGGCGCGCACCGGCCAGTTCGGCGCGAAGGCGCGGCGCGCGCTCACTGCAGCCAGGAGTTGCCGCCGTAGATGCGCGTGAGCGCGGCGTCGTCCAGGGCCTCGGCGGGGCCGTCGAAGACGACGCCGCCCCCCGCGAGCCCCACGACGCGATCGGCGAAGCGGCGCGCGAGATCCACGTCGTGCAGGTTGACGATGACCGGGATGCCGCGCTCGCGTCCCAGCGAGCGCATCAGTTCCATGATCTCGACCGCGGTGCGCGGGTCGAGGGAGGAGGTCGGCTCGTCGGCGAGCAGCAGGCGCGGGCGCTGCATCAGCGCGCGCGCGATGCCCACTCGCTGGCGCTGCCCGCCCGAGAGCGCGTCGGCGCGCTGGTGCACGCGGTCGGCCAGCCCCACCTGGTCGAGCAGCGTGAACGCCCGCTCGACGTCGTCGGCCGGGAAGCGCCGCAGCCACGCCTTCCACGCGGGCACGTAACCGAGGCGGCCGGCGAGCAGGTTCTCCATCACCGTGAGTCGCTCGACCAGGTTGTACTCCTGGAACACCATGCCGATCTCGCGGCGCGCCTCGCGCAGCGCTCGGCCCGCGAGCGGCACGATGTCGCGCCCGCCGAAGAGGATCCGGCCCGCGGTGGGCTCGACGAGGCGGTTGACGCAGCGAAGCAGCGTGCTCTTGCCCGTGCCCGACGGGCCGATGACCGCCGTCAGGCCGGCGTCGCCGACGACGAGGGTCAGTCCGTCGAGCACCGGCCGGCCGGGTGTGTAGGCCTTGACGAGCCCGCGGATCTCGAGGGCCGGCGCGCTCACGCCGACCCCGTTCCGGGCGTGCCGGCGGCGCGCGGCGCGCGCCCGGTCGTTCGCGTCGCGCTCACTTCTTCGCTTCGGCGGCCTTGCGGCGCGCCTCTTCCTCGCGCTTGCTCTCCTTGTCGTAGGCGGCGGCGTTGAACTTCTCGCCGCCCGCTTCGGCGACCTGGCGCACGACGGCCCAGTGCTCCCTGAAGTTGATCGGGAAGAACCGGTCGGCACCGTCGAACGCCTTCTTCATGTCGTCGGTGTAGCGGTAGTCGTAGAAGCACTTGAGCATCCGGTCGCGCAGGCCTGGCTCGAGGTCGTGCGCGTAGGCGAACGACGAGGTCGGGAATTTCGCGCTCGTGTAGATCACGCGGAAGTTCTCCTCCCTGATCTGCCCGCGCACCGCCATCCGGTGGAAGACGTCGCTCGCGACGGCGGCGGCCTCGTAGTCGCCGCTGTTCACGCCGAGCACCGACTGGTCGTGCTTGCCGCTGAACAGGATCTTGTAGTCCTTTTCGGGCGTGAGGCCTTCCTTCGGGAAGAGCGCCATCGGCGCCATGTGACCCGAGTTCGACGACGGCGACGTGTGCGCGACCTTGCGGCCCTTCAGGTCGGCGAGCTTCTGGAACGGGCTGTCCTTGCGGACGATGACGATGAGGTTGTAGCCCTGGAAGTCCTTTTCGTAGCCCTTGATCGCGAACGGCACCGCGCCGGCGATGTTGACCGCGAAGGCGGTCGGCCCGGTGGAGAACCCGCCCACGTGGAGCCGGCCCGAGCGCATCGCCTCGATCTCGGCGGCGTTGCTCTGCACCTGGTAGAAGACCACGCGCCGGGCGGTGCACTGCGCGAGGTAGTCGGTGAACGGCTTGAAGATCTTCTCGTAGACCGCCGGGTCTTCGACCGGGGTGTACGTGAAGACGAGCGTCCCGGGGTTCTTGAACTTCTTCGGGTCCTTGGGGGCATCGGCGACGAGGTCGCCGTTGTCGTCGCAGTACTGGGGATCGAGGTCGCCGCGCTGGCGGCACTCCTGGGCTTGCGCGGGGGCGAGCACGGCGGCCAGCAGCAGCGCGGCGGCGAGGCGTGCAAAGATGGGCATGGGAGCTCCGGGGTTCGGTCGTGAGGACGCGCGATTTTGTCAGGGCGCGGCGTACGCGGCAACCGCACCGCCGCGCGTGCGTGCTCGGCGGCGTCGGGTCCCCTGTACACTGAAGCAGGACCGCGTCGTCGGGCACCCGTGCGCGGGCGCGCCCGCCGCTGCGCGCCGGCCGACGGCGGTCGCACGAAGGGGGAATCGTGAAAGAGCGAGTGTTCGGCTTCCTGATGTTCCCGGCGTTCGAGGAGCTCGACCTGATCGGCCCGTGGGAAATGGCGACGATGTGGGGCGCCTACGCCGGGGGGCCGCGCTGCGTGACGGTGGCCGCGCAGGCGGGCCCGCTGCGCTGCGCGAAGGGGCTGTCGGTCGCGGCGGACCACGGCTTCGACGACTGCCCCGCGCTCGACTACCTGCTGGTGCCGGGGGGCTTCTCGGCGTTCGACGTGATGAAGGACGCCGCGACGATCGAGTTCGTGCGCGCCCGCGCTCGCCAGGCGAAGGCGGTGCTGTCGGTGTGCACGGGGTCGTTCGTCCTCGCGGCCGCCGGACTGCTCGAAGGGCGGGCGGCGACCACGCACTGGAAGGCGCTCGCGCAGCTGGCCCAGCTGCCCGGCGTCACGGTGCGTCAGGCGCGCTACGTCAACGACGGGCCGGTCTGGACCAGTGCCGGGGTTTCCGCGGGCATCGACCTGATGCTGGCGTTCATCGCGTCCGAGGACGGCGCCGAGACGGCCGGCGCCGTGCAGTTCAATGCGGAGTACTACCCGGACGGCGTGCTGCACGGCAGCGCGCACCGCAGCCCGCAGGCACCCGCCTACGTGAAGGCGCTGCCGTGACGCGCCTGTCGCGCGAGGCGCTTCGCGGCCGCGCGCAGACGGTGCTCGGCCCGCTGGACCCCGCCCGCCTCGGGCCCACGCTGATGCACGAGCATCTGCTGTGGGACATCCGCACGCCCGCGATGCGCGCCGATCCCGACCAGGGGCCGGCGATCACCTTGTGCAACTGCTTCGCGCTCAACTACGGGCGGCGCAAGGCCCCGGGCAACTTCAGGCTGAGCAGCGAATCGATCGCCGCCGACGAATTGCGGCAGCTCGCCTCGGCCGGCGGGCGCACGGTCGTCGAGCTCTCGTCCGGCGGCCTCGACCCCCAGCCCGAAGGGCTCGCCCGGCTCGCGCGCGACACCGGCGTGCAGATCGTGATGGGCTGCGGCTACTACGTCGACGAGTACCAGCCGGCGTCGAACCGCGTCCGAGACGTCGAGCACTTCGCCGCCGAGATGATCGACCAGGTGCAGCTCGGCGCCTGGGGCACGCAGGTGCGCGCCGGCATCATCGGCGAGATCGGCTGCCAGGCCCCGTGGACGGACCTCGAGCGACGCGTGATGGCGGGCGCGCTGATCGCGATGCGCGAGACGGGGGCGGCGCTCAACGTCCACCCGGGAAGGGATCCCGACCAGCCGCAGGAAGTGGCCGACTTCGTCCTCGCCGCGGGTGCGGACCCGGCGCGCGTGATCCTGAGCCACATCGACCGCACGATCTTCGACGAGCCGCGCCTGCTGCGGCTCGCGGATGCCGGCGTGACGATCGAGTTCGACCTCTTCGGCCAGGAGCAGTCGTACTACGCGCTGTCGGACATCGACATGCCCAACGACGCGACGCGCCTGAAGCTGATCCGCGCGCTCATCGCGCGCGGGCACCTCGATCGCGTCGTGATCAGCCACGACATCTGCTACCGCACGCGGCTCACGCGCTTCGGCGGCCACGGCTACGCGCACATCTTCGAGAACGTCGTCCCGATGATGCAGCGCCGCGGCTTCTCCGCCGGCGAGATCGACGCGATCACCGTCGCCAATCCGCGCCGCCTGCTCACGTTCACCTGAGGAAGAGATGACGCAGACCGTTCCTTCGGCCTCGGTCGAGTCCGCCGCCCTCGCGCAGGCCGTGGCGCGCGCCCGCGATCGCTACGTGCGCGAGCACCCGGCGAGCCGCGCGGCGCACGAGGCGGCCACCCGGGTGCTGCCGGGCGGAAACACCCGCACGACGATCTTCCACGACCCGTTCCCGCTGACGGTGCGCGGCGGCTCGGGCGCGCGCCTGACCTGCGTCGACGGCCACGCGTACGTGGACATGCTCGGCGAGTACACCGCCGCGCTGTACGGTCACTCGCGCCCCGAGATCCGCGCCGCGATCGACGCCGCGCTCGATCGCGGGATCAACCTCGGCGCCCACGGCGCGATGGAGGAACGCCTCGCGAGCCTGATCTGCGAGCGGTTCCCGTCGATCGAGCGCGTGCGCTTCACGAACTCGGGCACCGAGGCGAACCTGATGGCGGTGGCGACCGCGATCGCGGTCACCGGACGGCGCAAGGTGCTCGTGATGGAAGGCGGCTACCACGGCGCGCTGATGTACTTCGGCGCAGGCGGCACGCCGGTGAACGTTCCGCACGCGTTCGTGCTCGGGCGCTACAACGACGCCGAGGGCGCCGCGCGGCTCGTCGACGCGAACGCGGGCGAGCTCGCCTGCATCCTCGTCGAGCCGATGCTCGGCGCCGGCGGCTGCATCCCGGGCACGGCCGAATTCCTGCAGGCGCTGCGCGACGGCGCGACGCGCGCGGGCGCGATCCTGATCTTCGACGAGGTCATGACGAGCCGGATGTCGGCCGGCGGCCGCCAGGCGCAGCTCGGCATCACGCCGGACATGACCACGCTGGGCAAGTACATCGGCGGGGGCATGAGCTTCGGCGCCTTCGGCGGACGCGCCGACCTGATGCGGCGCTACGATCCTCGCAGCCCGGGCGCGCTGCCGCACGGCGGCACGTTCAACAACAACGTGCTGTCGATGGCGGCCGGCGTCGCGGGCCTGTCGCAGGTGTTCACCGCGCCGGTCGCCGACGCGCTCTTCGCGCGCGGCGAGGCGCTGCGTGCGCGCCTGAACGGGGCCGCGGCGCAGCGTCGCATCGCAGCCCTCTGGACCGGGCTCGGGTCGGCGGCCACCGTCCACTTCGGCGTGACCGCCCCGATCCGCTGCCCGGCGGACGCGGCAGGGGCCGATCCCCTCGCGCTCGAGCTGTTCTTCTTCGACATGCTCGCGCGCGGCTACTACTTCGCGCGGCGCGGGATGATGGCGCTGAACCTCGACCTGGACGCGGCCGACCTGGACGCGTTCGCGCGCGCCTGGGAGGCGTTCCTCGACGACAACGGGGCGCTGCTGCCGGCGACGTGATCGCACGCAGCAGCGCCTACTGTCCCTCCGCGCGGATGCCGAAGTCGTCCGACATCTTCTTCCAGCGCGCGAACTGCGTGCGGTAGAACTCCGTGAACTGCTCGGGGGTCGGCGTCACGACCTCGCTGCCGGTCTCGGCGAGCCACGCCGAGAACGCGGGCTCGCGCACGATCTTCGTGATCTCGGCGTTGATCCGCGCGACCGCCTCGCGCGGCACGCCGGCCGGGAAGAAGATGCCGGTCCACGACATCATCTCGAATCCGGGGTGTCCCATCTCTGTCATCGTGGGGAGATCGGGGAAGCGCGAGATGCGGTTCGGCGCCAGCGCGCCGATCGGGACCACCTTGCCGGTCTGGATGTACTGCTTGTCGACCTCGGCGAGGAATCCGATCGAGACGTGGACCTGGCCCGACGCGGTGTCGAGCAGCATCGGGCCGGTGCCCTTGTACGGCACCGTGCGCAGCTGGATCCTGGCGCTGCGCGCGAGAAGCTCGCAGATGAAGTGCTGGCCGCTGCCGTGCCCGGCGGTGCCGCACAGCAGCTGGCCGGGGCGCTCGCGCGCCCAGTCGATCAGCGCGGGCAGCGACTTGATCCCCATGCCCGAGTGCACGACCATCACCGGGTAGCCCAGCGAGAACTGCGCCGCCGGGGCGAAGCCGTTGATCGGGTCGTAGCGGATCGGGAATCCCAGCGCGGCGGCGACCATCTCGTTGTTGCCGCCGAAGAGCGCCGTGTAGCCGTCGGGCGGCGACTTGGCGACGTATTCGGCGCCGATGGTCGTCGACGCGCCGGGGCGATTCTCGACGACGATCGGCTGCCTGACCAGTTCGGCCAGGCGCGCGCCGAGGCGCCGCGCACGGATGTCGACGACGCCGCCGGCCTGCGAGCTGACGACGAACTTGATCGGCTTGGCGGGATAGTCCTGGGCGCGGGCGGGGCCGGCGACGCACAGCGTCGCGGCCAGCGCGACCAGGGGGGCGAAGGCGCGCATCCGCGCGCCGGTCCGGATCCTCATCGTGTCTCCTCGCGTCGGGTTGCCGCCGATGGAATCACCGGCCGGGGTCCCGCGTCGTGCGTCGACTATACGATGGCACGGCGTTTCGCGCAGCATCGACGCCCGCGTCGGCTTCGCCCGCCGCCGGGCGCGCGGTCGAGCGAACCTCGGAACGCGCGACCGCGTGCCCGCGTTGCGTCCGCGGGGCGATGCGGCGCACAATCGCCGACCGGCCCGCGCCGCGGGCCGCCGGAGGAGAGACGATGAAGGAACGTTACGGGGACGTCGCGGCCACCTTGCGCGATCACGTCGCGGAGCTGGAGATCCAGCGCCCGCCGCACAATTTCTTCGATCACGCACTGATCAAGGACCTGGCCGAGGCGCTCGAGGATCTCGACCAGGTCACCGAGTGCCGTGCCGTGGTGCTGTGCTCGCAGGGCAGCGCGTTCTGCGCCGGCGCCAACTTCTCGAACCGTTCCGCGAGCGTGCTCGACGACTCCACGCCGCGCGGGCGCAATCCGCTCTACCAGGAGGCGGTGCGCCTGTTCGCGTGCGAGAAGCCCGTGATCGCGGCCGTCCAGGGCCCCGCGATCGGCGGCGGCTTCGGACTGGCGGTCTTCGCCGACTTCCGCGTCGCGGCCCCGGAGGCGCGCTTCGCGGGGAACTTCGTCAAGCTCGGGATCCACCCGGGGTTCGGGCTGACCTACACCCTGCCCAGGCTGATCGGCCAGCAGCGCGCCGCGGAGATGTTCCTCACCGGCGTGCGAATCGACGGCGAGACCGCGCACGCGTGGGGCCTGGCCGACCGTCTCGTGCCGCTCGACCAGGTGCGCGCGGAGGCCTTCAAGTTCGCGAACTCGATCGCCGAGAACGCGCCGCTCGCGGTCCAGTCGACGCGCCTGACGCTGCGCCGCAAGCTCGCTGCGGCCGTGCAGGAGCAGACCGACCGCGAGTGCGCCGAACAGACCTGGCTCGCGCGCACCGAAGACCACAAGGAAGGCATCAAGGCCGTCGCCGAGCGGCGCGCCGGAAACTTCAAGGCACGCTGAGCGTGCGGGGGGCCGCGGCGCGCCCGCGCGCGCCGCGCCGAGCGCCTGCGGGTCGCCGCGGCGGCGCGCCTGTGGAGGCGAACGCGCGCGCGTCGCCGCGCGAGCGTGCGCTCAGATCCTGCGTCCGTGCGCGCTCCAGTGCGGGTCGCGCAGTTCGCGCTTGAGCGTCTTGCCGGCGGCGTTGCGCGGGAACGCCTCCAGCACCTCGACCGCGCTGACGCGCTGGTAGCGTGCCGCGACGCGCTCGTTGATCCAGTCGCGCAGCGACTCGGCGCTGGTGCGCGCGCCTGCGCGCAGCACCACCGCGGCGAGGGGAGTCTCGCCGCGTTCCGGGTGCGGCACGCCGAAGACGGCGACTTTCAGCACGTCGGGGTGGCGGGCCGCGACTTCCTCCACGTCCCGCGGGTACACCTTCACGCCGGCCGAATCGATCATGTCCTTCTTGCGGTCGACGAGGGTCAGGAACCCCTCGTCGTCGAGGGATCCGACGTCGCCGGAGAGGATCCAGCCGTCGCGCATCGTCTGCGCGGTGAGGTCGGGGCGCCGGTAGTAGCCGGTCATCGCGAAGGGACCGCGGCCGACGATCTCGCCGACCTCGCCCGGCGCGGCCTCGGTGCCGTCGTCGCGAAGCACTCGCACGTCGAAGAACGCGGGCGGCCGGCCGACCGAGCCGCTCTTTCGCACCGCGTCGTCGCGGTCGAGTACGGTGACGAAGCCCTCGGTGAGCCCGTAGAGCTCGTGAAAGCGGCCGGGCAACTCGGCGTTGAGCCGGTCCTTGTGCTGCTGCAGCAGCGGCGCGCCGAGCGAGAGCACGCACTCGAGCGAAGCGAGCCTGCGCGCGTCGAACTCCGGCGCCGCCAGCAGCGCGACGATCTGCGCGGGCACGAGGATCACGTGCGTGACCCGCTCGCGCTCGATCGCCTCGAGCATCCCGCGCGGGTCGAACTGGCGCTGCAGCACGTACGTCGCGCCGAGCCAGAACGCCGGCATCAGGAAGATGAAAGCACCATTGAAGACGATCGCGCCCGAGTGCAGCACCCGGGATTCGGGCGTCATCCGGAACGTCGAGCTCATCAGCGCGCAGTACATCGCACGCACGAAGTGCGTGTGCACGATGCCCTTGGGCTGGCCGGTCGTGCCGCTGCTGAACATGATGTTGAAGACGTCGTCCGGCCCGACCGGCTCGGGCGCCAGGGTGTCGGGCTGCGCCGCGGCGAGCGCGTGATAGTCGTGGCAGCCGGGGGCGGCGCCGTCGGTGAGGAGAATGTCGCGCGGCAGGCGGTCGCGAATCGCGTCGATCACCGGCAGCATCGAGCGCTGCGCGACCAGCGCGCGCGCATCGGACCCTTCGACGAGACTGGCCAGGCCCGCCGGCATCAGCAGGTTCGACAGCGGCACGAGCACCGCTCCGATCGACGCGACCGCCCAGTACGTCTCCAGAAGCTCGACCGAGTTGCCCGAGAGCGTCGCGACCTTGTCGCCACGGCCGAGACCGAGCGCGCGCAGCGCATTGCCGACGCGCGCGACCCGGCCCGAGAATGCGCGCCAGTCGAGCCGGGTGTCCTCGAAGACGACCGCGGTCGCGTGGGGGCGGCAGCGTGCCTGGCGCGTGACCAGGCTGGCGAGTTCGAGCATCGTGGCCTCCCGGCGAAAGCGGGCGCGCGATCGCGCTCCCGCGCGCCGATTCTCGCGCGTCGGCGGCCTGCACGCCATGCGCCCGAGTCGCCGGCGGCGCCGAGCCCGGCACCGGCGACCCTTGTGAGCGCCGCGAACGCTGGCTATAGTCGACGCCGGCCGAGGGCGCGCGTGCGCACCCGCGGCGCCGCGAACAACAACGATTCACCCGAGGGGACGATGGCCGAACTGAACGTCAATGGCCGCACCGTGCAGGTGCAGGCCGATCCGAACACGCCGCTGCTGTGGGTGCTTCGCGAGCACCTCGGCCTGACCGGCGCCAAGTACGGGTGCGGCATCGCCCAGTGCGGCGCGTGCACCGTCCACATCGACGGCGCGCCGATCCGCTCGTGCGCGGTGCCGCTGGTGGGCGTGAGTCCGCAGCAGAAGATCGTGACGATCGAGGGCCTGTCGTCCGACGCCAGCCACCCGGTGCAGAAGGCGTGGCTCGCGCTGGACGTTCCGCAGTGCGGCTTCTGCCAGTCGGGCATGATCATGACGGCCGCGGCACTGCTCGCGTCCAAGCCCAGGCCGACCGACGCCGACATCGACGCGGAGGTCACGAACATCTGCCGCTGCGGCACCTACAACCGGGTGCGCCGTGCGATCCACGTGGCGGCCGGCAGCGCGAGTGCGGAGCTCGAGCCGCCGGCGCGCGGCTGACCGGGAGGCCGCGATGCACGCACAACGCAAGGAAGGCGCCGTCGACGCTTCCCGCCGGCGCTTCGTCGTCGGCGGCACCGCCGCCGCGGGCGGACTGGCGCTCGGCTTTCACGTGCCGTTCGGCGGCGAGGCGCACGCCGCGCAGGCGCCCGACGAGGTCAACGCGTGGGTCGTGATCCGTCCCGACGACACCGTCGTGATCCGGATCGCGCGCTCGGAGATGGGGCAGGGCACGCTGACCGGCCTCGCCCAGCTCGTCGCCGAGGAGCTCGAGTGCGACTGGAACAAGGTCACGACCGAGTACCCGACGCCGGGGCAGAACCTGGCGCGCGCGCGCGTCTGGGGCAACTTCTCGACCGGCGGCAGCCGCGGCATCCGCGAGTCGCACGACTACGTCCGCAAGGGTGGCGCGGCGGCGCGGATGATGCTGCTCGAAGCGGCCGCGCAGTCGTGGGGCGTGCCCGCCGCGCAGTGCGCGGTCGCCGCGGGCGTGATCACGCACGCGGCGAGCGGCCGGCGCACCACGTACGGGGCCGTCGCGGCGGCGGCCGCGCGCCTGTCGCCGCCCAGGGATATCCCCCTCAAGGATCCGAAAGACTGGAAGGTCGCCGGCAAGCCGCTGAAGCGCCTGGACACGAAAGACAAGCTGAACGGCCGGCAGGTCTACGGCATGGACCTGAAGCTGCCCGGGATGCTGAACGCGGCGATCCGCGATTGCCCGGTGTTCGGCGGCAAGGTGCGCTCGTTCGACGCGGCGCGCGTGCTGTCGATGCCGGGCGTGCGCAAGGTCGTTCGGGTCGGCGACAGCGCGGTCGCGGTCGTCGCGGTCACGTGGTGGGAAGCCAAGGTCGCGCTCGACGCGCTGCCGATCGAGTGGGACGAGGGCCCCAATGCGAAGCTCTCCAGCGCGGACGTCGCCGCCACGCTGAAGGCCGGTCTCGACGCCGCCGAGGCCTTCGTCGGCCATCGGGCGGGCGACGTCCACGCGGGGCTCGCGTCCGCGGCGCGGCGCGTCGAGGCGGTGTACGCGTACCCGCACCAGAATCACGCGACGATGGAGCCGATGAACGCGACCGCGCTCTACACGCCCGATCGCTGCGAGGTCTGGACGCCGACGCAGAACGGCGAGGCCGCGCTCGCGGTCACGGCCGAGACCGCGGGGTTGCCGGCCTCGAAGTGCGACGTGCACAAGCTCCACCTGGGCGGCGGTTTCGGGCGGCGCGGCGCGGTGCACGACTGGGTCCGGCAGGCCGTTCTCATCGCGCGCGAGCTGCCGGGCACGCCGGTGAAACTCATCTGGACGCGCGAAGAGGACATGCTGCACGGGCGCTACCACCCGGTGACGCAGTGCAAGCTCGTCGGCGGGCTCGACGCGCAGGGGCGGGTCACCGCGCTGCACATGAGGCTGTCGGGGCAGTCGATCCTCGCCGGCATCGCGCCGCAGAACCTGCAGGGCGGGCGCGACATGGTCGCCTTCCAGGGGCTTCTCGAGAGCGGCGACGGCACGCTCGGCTACACGATCCCGAACCTGCTCGTCGACCACGCGATGCGCAACCCGCCGGTGCCGCCGGGGTTCTGGCGCGGCGTGAACCACAACCACAACGCGATCTACCTGGAGTGCTTCGTCGACGAGCTCGCGCACGCGGCCGGCGCCGATCCGCTCGAGTTCCGCCGGCGGATGATGGGGCGCCACCCCCGCCACCTGGCGGTGCTCGAGGCGGCGGCCACGCGCGCCGGCTGGGGGCGCCCGGCCGCGCCCGGCGTGTTCCGCGGGCTCGCGCAGCACATGGGATTCGGCAGCTACACCGCGGCGGTCGCGGAGGTGTCGGTGTCGGCGGAAGGCAAGCTGAAGGTGCACCGCATCGTCGCGGCGACCGACCCCGGCTACGCGGTCAATCCGCAGCAGATCCAGGCGCAGGTCGAGGGCTCGTTCGCGTACGGGCTGTCCGCGGCGCTCTACGGAGAGTGCACGCTGAAGGACGGGCGCATGCAGCAGGCGAACTTCGACACGTACCCCGTGATGCGGATGGACGAGATGCCGCGCGTCGAGACGATCGTGATGCCTTCGGGCGGCGCGACGTGGGGAGGCGTCGGCGAGCCGACGATCGCCGTCGCGGCGCCCGCGGTGCTCAACGCGATCTTCGCCGCCACCGGCAAGCGGATCCGGACGCTTCCGGTGAAGGCGCACGACCTGCGGCGTGCTTGAGCGCCGTACCGATTCGCGCGGCGCACGCGGCCCGGGCGCGGCGGAGCGCGCCGCGAGGATCGCCGCGGCGAGCGCCGCGGACGGGGGGGCCGGCAGGCCGCGGCGTCGTGCGCCGGGCCGGGGCGCCGTGGCCTTCGTCTGCGCGCTCGCCGTCCTGCTCGCCGCGTGCTCCGGGGCGAGCGTGCACGACACTTCGGCGTCGCGAGCACCGCGAGGCGAGGCTGCCGGCGACGCGCGCGGCCCGGGCGGCGCGATCGACACGATCGACGCCCCCCTCGACGGTCTGCGCGGCGACCCGGCGCGCGGCCGGCGGATCGTGACGAACCGGCAGAAGGGCCTGTGCCTGCTGTGCCACCCGGGGCCCTTCCCGGAGGAACGGTTCCAGGGCGACCTCGCCCCGGATCTCGCCGGGGTCGGCGCGCGCCTGAGCGAAGGACAGCTGCGAGCGCGCGTCGTCGACGCGCGCCGTGCGAACCCCGCGACGATCATGCCCGCGTACCGGCGCAGCGCGGGCTTCGAGCGCGTGGGCGGCGCGTGGGCGGGCAGAGCGCTGCTCGAGCCCCAGGAGGTCGAGGACGTCGTCGCGTTCCTCGCGACCTTGCGCGACGTGCCCGCGGGAGCCGGGCGGTGAGCGCACGGCGGGCGTGGCTGCGCGGGGCCGCGGGCCTGCTGGCCGTTTCGTGCGTGCCGGTCGCGGCGGCGGACGCGGGGCGAATGGCGGCGGAGGTCGCGCGCTTCGCGGGCGGGGCGGGCGTGCGCGCCGGGCGCGTGCGCATCGAGGTGCCCGAGCTCGTCGACAACGGCAACTCGGTGCCGATCGAAGTCGAGGTCGACGCCCCGGTGAACGCGGATTCCCACGTGCGCCGGATCGCGGTGTTCAACGAGAAGAACCCGCAGCCGAACGTCGCGGTGTTCCACCTCGGTCCGCGCGCGGGCCGGGCGCGCGTGGGCACCCGCATCCGCCTCGCGGACTCCCAGCGCATCGTCGCGGTGGCCGAGCTGAGCGACGGATCGTTCTGGAGCGCGGCCGCCGACGTCGTCGTCGCGCTCGCCGCGTGCCTGGAGTAGCGCGGTGGCCGGGCGCGCGCTCGTGAAGGTGCCGTCGCGGGCGCGGCGCGGCGAAGTCGTCACGATCACCGCGCTGGCCGCGCACCCGATGGAGACCGGCTACCGGACCGACGCCGCCGGGCGCACGGTGCCGCGCAACATCGTCGAGCGCTTCAGCTGTCGCTACGACGGCGTCGAAGTCTTCGCCGCCGAGCTGTTCCCTGCGGTGACCGCGAACCCGTTCCTGTCGTTCACGACGGTCGCGACCGAATCCGGCGAGCTCGAGTTCACCTGGACCGACGACCGCGGCGAGACGATCCGCGCGAGCGCGTCGATCGTCGTCGAGTGATCCGGCGCGCGCAGTGCGGCGCGGGCGTGCTCGCGGCGCGCGCAATGGCGCTGGCGCTGGCGGGCGCCGTCGCGGTCGCGCACGCCGGCGAGCCTTCGCGCGCCGGCCCCGAAGGCATCCCGGGCGCCGAGCGTCGCTCCGGATTCGAATTCATGGGCGCGGCCACCCGTGCGATGCAGCTCGACGACCTCGCGAACCCCGCGATGCTCTGGGTGCGCGATGGCGAGGCGCAGTGGCGCACGGCGGCCGGCGCGGCGTCGCGCGCGTGCGCCGACTGCCACGGCGCCGAAGCGGCATCGATGCGCGGCGTCGCCGCCCGCCATCCCGCGTTCGACCCGGCCTCGCAGCGGCCGGTCGATCTCGCCGGGCGAATCAACCTGTGCCGCGTGCGCCACCAGCAGGCGCCGGAGTGGCCGCGCGAGAGCGCCCCGCTGCTCGCGCTGACCGCGTTCGTCGGGCTGCAGTCCAGGGGGATGGCCGTGAATCCCGATGCCGACCCGCGCCTCGCGCCGCACCGAGAGGCGGGGCGTGCGATCTATCACCGTCGCATGGGCCAGCTCGATCTCGCCTGCGCCGCTTGCCACGACCAGCGCTGGGGGCGCCGGCTCGGCGGCACCGTGATCCCGCAGGCGCACCCGACCGGCTACCCGATCTACCGCCTCGAGTGGCAGGCGCTCGGCTCGCTGCAGCGGCGCGTCCGCAACTGCATGACCGGGGTGCGCGCCGAGCCGTTCGAGGCCGGCGCGCTCGAGCACGTGCAGCTCGAGTTGTACCTACAATGGCGCTCGGCGGGGCTTCCCGTCGAGACGCCCGCGGTGCGACCTTGAACGCCGACTTCGACGAGCTCTTCATGCGCCAGGCCATCGACCAGGCGCACAACGCGTGGGCCGTCGGCGAGGTGCCGGTGGGCGCGCTCGTCGTGCGCGACGGCAAGGTGCTCGCGACCGGCTTCAACCAGCCGATCGGCGGCCACGACCCGACCGCGCACGCCGAGATCCGCGCGATGCGCGTCGCCGCCGAGATGCTCGGCAACTACCGGCTCGTCGACTGCGACCTGTACGTGACCCTCGAGCCCTGCGCGATGTGCTGCGGCGCGATCATGCACGCGCGCATCCGGCGCCTCGTCTACGGTGCGCGCGACCCCAAGACCGGCGCGTGCGGCAGCGTCGTCGACCTCATGTCCGAGCCGCGGCTGAACCACCACACCGAGGTGAGGGGCGGGGTCCTCGCCGACGCGTGCGGCGCGGTGCTGTCGGAGTTCTTCGCGTCGCGCAGGCGCGCCCGGCCGGGCGCCCAATGACAACGGGCGGCCGAGGCCGCCCGTCGCGCAGGTGCGAGGCGCGTCCCTACTGGATCTTCGCCTTCGCGCGCAGGTCCTGCTGCAGGGCCTGGATCTTCTGGCGCTCGAGCTGCTGCTGGATCTGCGGGCGCACCTGGTCCATCGGCGGCGCCTTGGCGTCGCGCACGTCGTCGAGGCGGATCACGTGCCAGCCGAACTGGGTCTGCACCGGCGCTTCGGTGAACTTGCCCTTCTCGAGCTTGGTCATCGCGTCGGCGAACGGCTTGACGAAGGTGCCGGGAACGTTCCAGTCGAGGTCGCCGCCGTTGGCCGCCGAGCCGGTGTCCTTCGACTGCTTGGCGAGATCCTCGAACTTCGTGCCCTTCTTGAGCTCGGCGATGATCTTCTTGGCGTCGTCTTCCTTCTCGACCAGGACGTGGCGGGCCTTGTACTCGCGCTCGCCGGCCTGCTTCTTGACCTTCTCGTACTCGGCGGCGACTTCGGCGTCGGTCACGGGGTTCGCCTTCAGGTGCTCGGCGATCAGGGCGCGGATCAGGATCTCCTGGCGCGCGTTGTCGAGCTGGCGCTGGACGGCCGAGTTGCGCGTCAGCCCCTTCTTCTCGGCTTCCTGCATGAACAGCTCGCGCGCGACCAGCTCGTCGCGAACGGCGTTGCGCAGCTCCGGGGTGTCGGGGCGGCCCTGCGCGGCGAGCGCCTGCACGAACTCGTCGACCTTCTGCTTCGGAATCGCCTTGCCGTTGACGATCACGGCGTTCTGCGCGAAGGCCAGCGAGCTGGCGGACAGCACCACGCCCAGGGCGATCGTGCGGACGCGGTTACGGAACAGGCTCATGGAATCAATCCTCTAGTGCGAAAGTCGGCGAGATCCGGTGGGGTGCGGCGGCGGGGTACGCCGGGCCCGGGCGACCGGGCCTTCCGGGGTCAGTTCGGGGCTTCGTCGGGGGTGCGCGCGTCGATGCTGAGCGCGTGGACGCGATGGGGCATCCAATCTCGCACGGCATCATACACGAGGCGATGCCGCGCGACGGTGGCCAGGCCGGCGAACCGCGCGCTCACCACCCGCACGCGGTAGTGGCCCGCGCCGCCGGCGGCACCGGCGTGGCCGGCGTGGTGGTGGCTGTCGTCGGCGATCTCGAGGCGTGCGCCGGGAAAGCGCTCGGCCAGGCGCTCGCGCAGCTCGTCCGTGCCGGGGCGCATCAGGCGTCCTCCTGGACGTGGCGGCTGAAGTACATCGCCTGTCCGATCACGAACAGCACGGTGAGGCCGAGCGAGCCGAAGAGCTTGAAGTTGACCCAGACGTCGGTCGAGTAGTTGTACGCGATGTAGATGTTCAGCACGCCGAGCGCCGTGAAGAACGCGACCCACGAGAGGTTCAGGCGGTCCCAGACGGGCGGGGGCAGCTTGAGCTGCGCGCCCATCATCGCCTGGATGAGGTTGCGCCCGGCGATGTAGCGGCCCGCGAGCAGCGCGACCGAGAACAGGCCGTACAGCACGGTCGGCTTCCACTTGATGAACGTCTCGTCGTGGAACAGCAGCGTCATGCCGCCGAACACGACGATGATCGCGAGGCTCACCCACTGCATGCCGTCGACCTTGCGCCCGCGCAGCTTGAGCCACGCAATTTGTGCGACGCCGGCGACGATCGCGACGCCGGTGGCGACGTAGATGTCGGCGACCTTGTACGCGACGAAGAAGAGCAGGACGGGGAAGAGGTCGAACAGCAGTCTCACGCGGATTCCTCGGGCGGCGGATGGCGGGGGGCGGGGCGGCGCGTCAGTGCATCACGCGCCGGTGCGCGTCGTCGGCCGGCGCGGACAGCAGCTCGAGGTCCCAGCCGGTGGACGGCAGGCGCCTGCGGATGAGCTCGATGAAGCCGTGCAGCATCTCGGTCGTGAGCTCGAGCGTGAGCGACGCGCGCTCGCGGCAGACGAACTTCAGCATCCAGCGGCCGTTGCTCTTGTGGCGCGCGAAACGGATGTCGACGACCAGCGGCGGGCGCTCGTCTTCGGCGGGCGGCTTGCGCGGCTGCGAGGAGATCGGCAGCCGGTGGGCGACGGCGTCGTGGTGGAGCGCGGCGAGGTTGCGGCGGTCCTGGGGCGAAGCGGCGGCGGGCACTTCGGCGGTGGTGCCCGCGACCTGCGTCAGCCGCGCGACCAGTGCGCGCGTGATCCTGCGCGTCAGGTACACGCTGCGGCGCTTGCCGTCGGTCAGGGTGAACGAAAGCTGGACGCGGTCTTCTTCGGCGTCGTATCCGACGGCGAGTGCGGTCGACATCGGTGCGGCGGATCGAAGGCGCGGGGCTCGGGGGGGCCGCGGGCGGGCGCGGGGCGCCTTCGATCTCGGGCCGCGGCGCCGATCAGCCCTGGCCGTCGGCCGAGACGGGCGGCGTGGCGTCGGAGTGCCGGGTCGCTTCGGCCGCGGATTGCTTGGCGCGATCGCTCAGCTGCGACAGCAGGCGCTGCTGCACGCCGACGGCGCGCACGAAGTTGTTCAGCGGCATGACGATGCAGTGCGTGACGTCCGTGCGCTGCTTGCGCTCGCCGCCTTCGACGTAGGTGTCGACGGTCCCGAGGTCGATGCGCACCAGCCCGTTGATGACGGCCAGGTTGACGATGCCGTCGGCGTACACGTTCTCTTTGTTGGCCATGGGAAATGGATCCTGCTATCGGGTTGTGGGTGAACAAACGTATAATTATAGGCTTTCTCTCATCCGACCGGAGACCTGATCCATGGCCGAACGCGCCCGTACCCGCCGCAACACGCTCGAGCGTCGCTGCCTGCCCAAGTCGCTCAAGCGCCTGTTCAAGGGCTCGAGCCGCCCGATCTTCCGCATGCTCGAGAAGGTCAAGAAGGCCTGACGACGGCAGGGTCGGCGCGGGCGCCGCGAGCCGCGCGCCCCGGCGTTCCTCAGGACGAGCAGCTGAGCTCGATCCCCGCCGCCCAGTCGGGCGGCGATTGCGCGTAGCGTTCCCACCGGGGCTGTTCGTCGAACGGCCGCTCGAGTACGCCGGCGAGCCGGCGCGTCTCGTCGAAATCCCGCTCGCGATCCTCGCGCACCGGCGCACCCGGTGCCCGGAGACGGTGCGCCTCGTCGCCGCCGCGGGCTTCGCGGATCGCGACCTCGGCCAGCCAGGTGCGCAGGACGTACTTCGGGTTCACCCGATCCATCGCGTGGGCGCGCGAGGCATCGTCGCGACCTTCGCGACGCAGCCGCGCCCGATACTCCGACGCCCAGGCGTCGAACGCAGACCGGTCGATGAAGAGGTCGCGGCACGCCGCGTCGCCGCTCGCGTCGCCCGAGCGCAGCCGCGACAGCGAGCGGAAGAACCTCGTGAAGTCGATGCGTTCCTTGCGCATCAGCTCGAACGTGCGCTCGAACAGCGAAGCGTCCTGCGCGTCCGGCGCCGCGAGCCCGAGCTTGTCGCGCAGCCGCGCCTCGAAACTCGCCTCGAACTCGGGGCGATAGACGGCCAGCGCGGCCTGCGCGCGCTCCACGCTGCCCACCAGCGGCATCAGCGCCTGGCCCAGGCAATAGCAGTTCCACTCGCCGATCCCCGGCTGCATCGCGTACGCGTACCGCCCCTCGGTGTCGGAGTGATTGCAGACGAAGCCCGGATCGAAGCCGTCCATGAACGCGAACGGCCCATAGTCGATCGTCAGGCCCAGGATCGACATGTTGTCGGTGTTCATGACGCCGTGGCAGAAGCCGAGCGACTGCCAGTGCGCGATCAGGCGCGCGGTGCGGCGCGTGACTTCCTCGAGCAGCGCCGCGTGCGGCTCGGGCGTCTCGCGCAGCGCCGGGAAGTGGTGGTCGATGACGAAGTCGGCGAGCCGGCGCAGGCGGGCGTGGTCGCCCGCGTAGTAGAAGTGCTCGAACGACCCGAAGCGCACGAAGCTGGGCGACATCCGCGCCACGACGGCCGCGGTCTCGACGCTCTCGCGCAGCACCGCCTGGTCGGAGCCCACGACCGACAGCGCACGCGTGGTCGGCACGCCGAGCGCTGCCATCGCCTCGGAGCACAGGAACTCGCGGATCGACGAGCGCAGCACGGCACGGCCGTCTCCCATCCGCGAGTAGGGCGTACGGCCCGCTCCCTTGAGCTGGATCTCCCAGCGTGCCCCGCCGGGCCCGAGCGCCTCGCCGAGCAGGAGCGCCCGGCCGTCGCCGAGCTGCCCGGCCCAGACGCCGAACTGGTGACCCGAGTACACGGCCGCGAGCGGCTCGGCGCCGGCCAGCGGCCGGTTGCCGGCGAAGGTCTCGGCGAACTCGGGGCGATCGAATTCCGCCGGATCCAGGCCGATCAGCCCGGCCGCGGGGCCCGAGGCCGCCACCAGGTACGGCGCCGGCAGCGGATCGGCGTCCAGGCGCGTGTAGAACGCGGGATCGAGCCGCGCGAAGCGATTGTCGAACGCGAGGCAATCCAGGCGCGCGCGCGCGGGGCCGACGAGCAGGGGCGCATTCATCCCCCGATTCTAGGGGCCGTGCAATGACCCTGCAGTTCGTGCCGGGATCGCCGGCCGGGGGCCCTCGGCTTGACTCGGGGGCGGCGGGAAGGACAACATCGCGCCTCGTCGAAACCAACGTCCCCGGGAGCCCCCATGCAAGGCCTGATGATGGACATGCCGCTGCTGATCTCGTCGATCCTGCAGCATGCCGCGCGCCACCACGGCGACACCGAGATCGTGTCGCGCCGCGTCGAAGGCGACGTCCACCGCTACACCTACGCGCAGTGCCACGAGCGCTCTCGCCGGCTCGCCGACGCGCTCGTCAAGGCCGGGGTCCAGTCCGGCGATCGCGTCGCGACGCTCGCCTGGAACGGCTACCGGCACATGGAGCTCTACTACGCGGTCGGCGGCATGGGCGCGGTGGTGCACACGATCAATCCGCGCCTGCACCCGGACCAGATCGCGTGGATCGCGAATCACGCGGGCGACGTGTACCTCGCGTTCGACCTGACCTTCCTGCCGATCGTCGAGGCGGTGGCGTCGAAGTGCCCGAACGTCAAGGGCTGGATCGCGATGGTCGACGCGGACCGCCAGCCGGTCTCCGACAAGATCCCGAACCTGCTGAACTACGAGACGCTGCTCGCGTCCGGCTCGGACGAATACCGCTGGCCCGAGCTCGACGAACGCTCCGCGGTGGCGCTGTGCTACACGTCGGGAACCACCGGCAACCCGAAGGGCGCGCTGTACACGCACCGCTCGACGGTGCTGCACGCGTACGGCGCGGCGCTGCCCGACGCGATGGGCGCGAGCGCGCGCGACGTGATCCTGCCGGTGGTGCCGATGTTCCACGTCAATGCGTGGGGCATCCCGTACACCGCGCCGCTGGTCGGCGCCAAGCTCGTGTTCCCCGGGCCGCAGCTCGACGGCAAGTCGGTCTACGAGCTGTTCGAGTCCGAGGGCGTCACGTACTCGGCCGGCGTGCCCACCGTCTGGCTGGGGCTGCTGCAGCACGTGAGCCAGCACAACCTGCGTTTCTCGACCTTCAAGCGCACGGTGATCGGCGGCTCGGCGTGCCCGCCCGCGATGATCCGGGCGTTCAACGAGCAGCACGGCGTGGAGGTGATCCACGCGTGGGGGATGACCGAGCTCTCGCCGCTGGGCACGCTCTCGAAGCTGCAGAACAAGCACCTTTCGCGGCCGCAGGACGAGCAGCAGAAGGTGCTCGAGAAACAGGGCCACGTGATCTTCGGCGTCGACATGAAGATCGTCGACGACGCGGGCAAGGACCTGCCCTGGGACGGCAAGACCTACGGCAATCTGCTGGTGCGCGGGCCGTGGGTGATCCGCGAATACTTCCGCGGCGAGGGCGGTGACCCGCTCGAGTACGACGCCGACGGGCGCGGGTGGTTCCCGACCGGCGACGTCGCGACCATCGACGCCGACGGCTACATGCAGATCACCGACCGCAGCAAGGACGTGATCAAGTCGGGCGGCGAGTGGATCAGCTCGATCGACCTCGAGAACCTCGCGATCGCGCATCCGGCGGTGGCCAACGCGGCGGTGATCGGCATCCACCACGCGAAGTGGGACGAGCGCCCGCTGCTGATCGTCGTGCGCAAGCCGGGCGCCCAGGTCACGCGCGAGGAACTGCTGAAGTTCTACGAGGGCAAGATCGCCAAGTGGTGGATGCCCGACGACGTGCAGTTCGTCGACGCGATCCCCCTGGGCGCCACCGGCAAGATCCTGAAGACGAAGCTGCGCGATCAGTTCAGGCACTACGTGCTGCCGACCGGCTGACCGGTCGGCGTGCGTGCGCCGGTGGCTCGCCGACCGGCGGCGCGTGTCAGCGCGCAGCGCGTGCGGGCTTGGCCGCCTTGGCGGCGCGGACGATGCGGATGGGCTTGGCCACGGGGCCATTGGCGGCCTTCGGCGCCTTGGCCGCGCGGGCGGTGCGCCTGGGCGCGGGAACGGCCTCGCCGCGCAGCAGCGCCGCGGGGAGCTCGCCGATCTGGTAGCGCCCGCTCATCACCGCCCTGGCGAGCTTCTCGAGGGTGTGGTCGGTGAGCAGCGAGATGATGCGGCTCTTGATCGGCTTCCAGGTGGCGTGCATCGGGCAGCCGTGCTCGTCGGAGCACGTCTTGAGCCCCAGCACGCAGCTCTCCGTGAGGCCCGGGCCCTCGATCAGCGTGAGCACCTGCATCAGGTTCGCCTTGCGCGTCGCGGCGGTGGCGCGAAAGCCGCCGCTGCGCCCGCGCGTGGAGTCCAGGAGCCCGGCGCGAACCAGCTGCTGGAGCACCTTCGCGAGGTACGCCGGCGGAACCCCGAGCGTTTCGGCGATCGTCTGATTGAGGATCGGTCGGTCCGCGGGTTGGGCGACGATGTAGATGAGCGCCTGTGCCGTGTACTGGGTGGTGCGCGAGAAGATCATCGTCGTGACCCGGGGGGCGTGGGAACGGGGCATCTTACCTCGCGTGCGCCGAGGCTGCACTGCCCGTGCGTGTCGATCGCCACACGTCGCGCGGGACGCCGGGCGGGCGCGTCCGCGCGCGACCGGGTCCGCGCGGTGCGCCGACCCGGCGTCGCGGTAAGATCGCGGCTGCGCGGGCAGCGGTCGGTCCGCGTTTCTCGTCTTTCAAAAGCGAACGAGCGTTCGCTTCTCGAGGAGACACCCAGCAAGCAGGCGGGCGCGTCGCGACGGCGTGCCCCGGCCGACGCCGCGGGCCGCGCGCACACGCCAGCCCCGGGGGCGCGGCCGAGTCGCCCGGGGCGCCGGCCCCGGATCAATCACTTCAAGTCGACAGGAAACCAAGGTGAGCCAAGCACGTTACGAGCAGCGCGGCGACATCGCCGTGATCACGATGGAAAACCCGCCGGTCAACGGACTGGGATACGAATTGCGCAAGGGCATCATGGAGGGCCTGCGCCGCGCGTTCGCCGACGTCTCGGTGAAAGCGGTCGTCCTGACCGGCGCCGGCAAGGCGTTCTCGGGCGGTGCCGACATCCGCGAGTTCAACTCGCCGAAGGTCAACGCCGAGCCGAACCTGCACACCGTGATCCGCGCGATCGAGGCGGCGGCCAAGCCGGTCGTCGCCGCGATCCACTCGGTCGCGATGGGCGGCGGGCTCGAACTCGCGCTGGGCTGCCACTTCCGCGTCGCGGCGCCGGGCGCCCAGATCGCGCTGCCCGAGGTCAAGCTCGGGCTGCTGCCGGGCGGAGGCGGCACGCAGCGGCTGCCGCGCCTGATCGGGCTGGAGCCGGCGCTGAACATGATCGTCTCGGGCAATCCGGTGAAGTCGGAGAAATTCAAGGGCACGAAGCTCTTCGACGAGATCGTCGAAGGCGACCTGATCGACGGCGCGGTCGCGTTCGCGCGCAAGGCGCTCGCGGAGAATCGCGGCCTGCCCAAAGTTCGCGACCTGAAAGTCCAGCACCCCGACGCGCAGGCCTTCCTTCAGTTCGCGCGCAATACCGTCACCGCGATGTCGCGCAACTACCCGGCGCCGAAGAACTGCCTGGAGGCGGTTGCCGCGTCGCTGCTGCCGTTCGACGAGGGCATGGCGCGCGAGCGGCTGCTGTTCCTCGAGCTGATGGAGTCGCCCGAGTCGCGCGCGCTGCGCCACGTGTTCTTCGGCGAGCGCGCCGCGAGCAAGATCCCCGACGTTCCCGAGGACACGCCGCTGCGCGAGATCAAGTCGGCGGCCGTGATCGGCGCCGGCACGATGGGCGGCGGCATCGCGATGAACTTCGCCAACGCCGGCATCCCGGTGACGGTGCTCGAGGTCAAGCAGGAGGCGCTCGACAAGGGACTGGCGATCATCCGCCGCAACTACGAGAACACCGCGAAGAAGGGCCGGCTCACGGCCGAGGACGTCGAGAAGCGCACCGGCCTCATCAGGGGCACGATGGCCTACGAAGACCTCAAGGACGCCGACATCGTCGTCGAGGCGGTGTTCGAGGACATGGCGGTCAAGGAGGCCGTGTTCCGCAAGCTCGACGAGGTCATGAAGCCCGGCGCGATCCTGGCGTCGAACACCTCGACGCTGGACGTCGACAAGATCGCGATGTTCACGAAGCGTCCGCAGGACGTCATCGGCACGCACTTCTTCAGCCCCGCGAACGTGATGCGGCTGCTCGAGATCGTGCGCGGCGCCAAGACCGGCAAGGACGTGCTCGCGACGACGATGAAGCTCGCCGGCCGCATCAGGAAGCTGGGCGTCGTCTCCGGCGTGTGCGACGGCTTCATCGGCAACCGGATGATCAACCAGTACAGCCGCCAGGCCGGCTACATGCTGGAAGAGGGCGCCACGCCGCAGCAGGTCGACCGCGCGATCGAGCGCATGGGCTTCGCGATGGGGCCGTTCCGCATGGCCGACCTCGCCGGCAACGACGTGGGCTGGTTCATCCGCAAGCGCCACTACGCGGAGCACCCGGACGCGAAGTTCCCGAAGTTCGCCGACAAGATCTGCGAGCTCGGCCGCTTCGGGCAGAAGACCGGCGCCGGCTACTACAAGTACGAGGCCGGCAAGCGCGACGCGATCCCCGATCCGCTGATCGAGGAGATGCTCGTCAAGTACCGCGCCGAGCTCGGCATCACGCCGCGCAAGCTCTCCGACGACGAGATCGTGCACCGGCTGATGTTCGCGCTGGTCAACGAGGGCGCGAAGATCCTGGAGGAGGGCATCGCGATGCGCGCCTCCGACATCGACATGATCTACCTGACCGGTTACGGTTTCCCCGCGTACCGCGGCGGGCCGATGCTGTACGCCGACATGGTCGGGCTGTACAACGTGATGAACCGGCTCGAGGACTTCGCGGCGCAGGCCCGCAAGACCCCCAACGGCGACCCCGACGCGTGGACCCCCGCGCCGCTGCTCGCGAAGCTGGCGGCCGCCGGCAAGACTTTCAACGGATAAGGAGCGAATCTCATGCGTGAAGCTGTCATCGTATCCACCGCGCGCACCGGCCTGGCCAAGTCCTGGAAGGGCGCGCTGAACATGACCCACGGCGCGACGATGGCCGGGCACGTGGTCAAGGCCGCGATCGAGCGCGCCGGCCTCGAGCCCGGCGAGGTCGAGGACGTGCTGATGGGGTGCGCGAACCCCGAGGGCGCCACCGGCATGAACATCGCGCGCCAGGCGGCGCTGATGGCGGGGCTGCCGGTCACCGTGTCGGGCGTGACGATCAACCGCTTCTGCTCGTCGGGCCTGCAGACGATCGCGATGGCCGCCCAGCGCGTGATCGCGGGCGAGGCCGACGTCTTCGTCGCCGGCGGCGTGGAGTCGATCTCGTGCGTTCAGAACGAGGCGAACACGCACATGCTCGCCGACCCGCGCCTGCTCGAGAAGAAGCCCGAGGTCTACTGGCCGATGCTGCAGACCGCCGAGACGGTGGCCAAGCGCTACAACATCTCGCGCCAGGCCCAGGACGAGTACGGCGTGCAGAGCCAGCAGCGCGCGTGCGCGGCGGCCGCCGCCGGCAAGTTCAAGGACGAGATCGTCCCGATCACCGTGCGCACCGCGGTCGCCGACAAGGCCACCGGGCAGATCGTCTCCAAGGAGGTGACGCTGTCCGACGACGAGGGCCGGCGCGAGGGCACCACGCTCGAGGCCGTGTCGCAGATCCGTTCGGCGCTCCCGGGCGGCGTGATCGCCGCGGGCAACGCGAGCCAGTTCTCCGACGGCGCGGGCGCGTGCGTGGTGATGGACGCGAAGCTCGCCGAGAAGAAGGGCCTGAAGCCGCTCGGCTGGTTCCGCGGCTTCGCGGTCGCCGGCTGCGAGCCCGACGAGATGGGCATCGGACCGGTGTTCGCGATCCCGAAGCTGCTTGCGCGCGCGGGCCTGAAGGTCCAGGACATCGACCTCTGGGAACTGAACGAGGCGTTCGCGGTGCAGGTGATCTACTGCCGCGACAAGCTCGGCATCCCCAACGAGCGCCTGAACGTCAACGGCGGCGCGATCGCGGTCGGGCACCCGTACGGCGTGAGCGGCCAGCGCCTGACCGGCCACGCGCTGATCGAAGGCAGGCGCCGCGGCGGGAAGTGGGCCGTCGTGACGATGTGCATCGGCGGCGGGATGGGGGCGGCGGGGCTTTTCGAGATCGCCTGAGCCCGGCGCCGGCAGTACCATCGCATCGGCGGGGGCCCGCGCCCCTGCCGATGTTTTTTTCCGACGACGACGGAAGCACTCGCCGATGGCCTCCAGGATCCTCTCGCGCCGCGACCTCGAATTCCTGATCTACGAGTGGCTGGACGCCGGCGCGCTGTGCGCGCGCGAGCGCTTCGCCGACCACTCCCGCGAGACCTTCGACGCGGCGATCGACACCGCCGAGAAGATCGCGACCGAGCACTTCTACCCGATCAACCGGCTGCTCGACGCCGAGGAGCCGCGCTTCGACGGCGAGCGCGTGCACACGCCGGAGCCGCTGAAGGCGGCGCTGCGCGCGTTCGCCGACGCCGGCATGACCGCGGCCGGCTTCGACTACGAGCTCGGCGGCATGCAGCTGCCCTACCTGATCGAGCGCGCGTGCTTCTCGTATTTCAAGTCCGCGAGCATCGCGGCGGCCGCCTACCCGCTGCTCACGATGGCCAACGCGAACCTGCTGCTCGCGCACGGCACGCGCGAACAGGTCGACACCTGGGTGCGCCCGATGCTGGACGGGCGCTTCTTCGGGACGATGTGCCTGTCGGAGCCGCAGGCGGGCTCGTCGCTGTCGGACGTGAGCACCCGCGCCCGGCGCCAGCCCGACGGCACCTACCGGATCTTCGGCAACAAGATGTGGATCTCGGGGGGAGAGCAGGACCTCTCCGAGAACATCGTGCACCTCGTGCTCGCGAAGGTCGCGGACGCCGACGGGCGCACGATCCCCGGCGTGAAGGGGATCTCGCTGTTCATCGTGCCCAAGGTGCTGCTGGCCGCCGACGGCACGCCGGGCGAGCGCAACGACGTCGCGCTCGCCGGGCTGAACCACAAGATGGGCTACCGCGGCACGACGAACACGCTGCTGAACTTCGGCGAAGGCAGGTTCCGGCCGGGCGGGGCGCCCGGCGCCGTCGGCTACCTGATCGGCGACGAGCACAAGGGCCTCGCCTACATGTTCCACATGATGAACGAGGCGCGCATCGGCGTGGGGCTGGGCGCGACCGTGCTCGGCTACACCGCGTACCTGCACGCGCTCGACTACGCGCGCAACCGCCCGCAGGGCCGGCGCCCGAAGGACAAGGACCCGTCGACGCCGCAGGTGCCGATCGTCGAGCACGCCGACGTTCGCCGCATGCTGCTCGCGCAGAAGTCCTACGTGGAAGGCGCGCTGGCGCTGAACCTGTACTGCGCGCGGCTCGTCGACGAGCAGAACACGTCGACCGACGCCGCGGCGCGCGAGCACGCGCACCTGCTGCTGGAGCTGCTCACCCCGATCGCCAAGAGCTGGCCGTCGCAGTGGTGCCAGGAGGCCAACAGCCTCGCGATCCAGGTGCACGGCGGCTACGGATACACGCGCGACTACCCGGTCGAGCAGTTCTACCGCGACCAGCGCCTGAACCCGATCCACGAGGGCACGCACGGCATCCAGGGCATCGACCTGCTCGGGCGCAAGGTGCGGATGGAAGGCGGGCGGGCGGTGGCGCTGCTGCGCGCCCAGGTGGCGACAACGGCGGCCCGGGCGGGGAGCGGCGAGTGGGCGCGGGCGGGCGAGTCCGTCGTGCAGGCCGGCGCGCGCATCGCCGCCACGATCGAGCGCCTGCACGGCGCGGGCGACGCCGAGCGCACGCTCGCCAACGCGAGCGCGTTCCTCGAGGCGTTCGGGCACTGGGTGCTGGCGTGGATCTGGCTCGAACAGGCGCTGTGCGCGATCGCAGCGCTGGGCGCGGGGGGCGACGCGCTGCACGCGGACGAACGCGCGTTCTACGCCGGCAAGCTGCAGGCCGCGCGCTGGTTCCTCGCGTGGGAGCTGCCCAAGGTCGGGCCGATGCTCGACGCGCTCGACCGGCTCGACACGACCGCGCTCGACATGCGCGACGAATGGTTCTGACGCGCGCGGCGGCGCGCGAGCGACGGAGGACGGAACGATGTCGGTAAAGCAGCTGTTCGACCTCTCCGGCCGCAAGGCCGTGATCACGGGAGGCTCGCGCGGGCTCGGGCTGCAGATCGCTCACGCGCTGGGCGAGATGGGCGCGGAGCTCGTGCTGTCGGCACGCAAGGCGCACGAGCTCGACCGGGCCGTCGCCGAGCTCGCCGCGGCGGGCGTGCGCGCGCACCCGCTCGCGGTCGACCTCGCCGACGCCGGCGCCGCGACGGGCTTCGTCGACGCGGCGCTGGCGCGGCTCGGCGACGTCGACATCCTCGTGAACAACGCCGGCACCACCTGGGGGGCGCCCGCCGAGAACCACCCGCTCGAGGCGTGGGCGAAGGTGCTCGCGCTGAACCTGACCGCGGCCTTCCTGCTCAGCCGCGAGTTCGGGCGCCGCTCGATGATCCCGCGCCGGCGCGGGCGGATCCTGAACATCGCCTCGATCGCAGGGCTCGGCGGCAATCCGCCGGACGTCATGCGCACGATCGGCTACAACACGAGCAAGGGCGGCCTGGTGAACTTCACGCGCGCGCTCGCCGCCGAGTGGGGCGAGCACGACATCACCGTCAACGCGATCGCGCCCGGCTTCTTCCCGACGAAGATCGCGCAGGCGACGATGGACGCCCACGGCGACGAGATGCTCGCGATGACGCCGCTGCGGCGCTTCGGCGGCGACGAAGACCTGAAGGGCGCGGCGCTGCTGCTGTGCTCGGACGCCGGCCGGCACATCACCGGGCAGGTGATCGCGGTCGACGGCGGCTTCTCGGCGATCTGAGCGGGGCGCGCGCGTGGAGCCGGCTCTGATGGGTATCCCCTTCGTCGACCACCTCGGCGTGAAGCTGGCCGAGTGGGGCAACGGAGGATCGCTGCTGCTGATGGAGCTCAGGCCCGAGCACCGCAATTCGCAGGGCGTCGCGCACGGCGGCGTCGTGATGACGCTGCTCGACGTCGCGATGGCGCGCGCGGCGCGCTCCACGGCGCGCGACGACGGCGACGGCGAGCACAAGGTGCTCACGGTCGAGATGAAGAGCACCTTCATGCAGGCGGGCACCGGCGACCGGCTCGTCGCGCGCGGGCGCACCGTCCACCGCAGCGCGACGATGTGCTTCGCCGAGTCCGAGGTGCACGACGAGCACGGGCGCCTGCTCGCGCGCGCATCGGGCACGTTCAAGTACGTGCGGCCCAGGCCGATCGCGCACCGGCCGCCGAAGTGATCCCTCCGTTTCCTCACGACGAACCCGACCGACATCACGAGGTGACACGATGACGACGAACAGGCAGTGGCTGCTCGCGAGCCGCCCGAGCGGCGTGCCGACGCCGGAGAACTTCAGGCTGGTCGAGGCGCCGTTGCCGGCCCCGTCCGACGGCGAGGTGCTGGTGCGCGTTCACTACATGTCGCTGGACCCGTACATGCGCGGGCGCATGGACGACTCGAAGTCGTACGCGGCGCCGCAGGCGCTGGGCGCCGTGATGCAGGGACGCACCGCCGGCGAGGTGATCGCGAGCCGCGACGCGTCGGTGGCGGTCGGCGAGTGGGTCGAGGCGCCCGTGGGCTGGCAGCAGTACGGCGTGGTGCCGGCGAAGGCGGTGCGCAAGCTCGACGTCTCGCGGATTCCGCTGTCCGCGTACCTCGGCGTCGTCGGGATGCCGGGCGTCACCGCGTGGGTCGGGATGAACGCGATCATCGACCCGAAGCCGGGCGAGACCGTCGTCGTCTCGGCCGCCAGCGGCGCCGTCGGCGGGGTCGTCGGCCAGCTCGCGAAGCTCAAGGGTTGCCGCGCGGTCGGCGTCGCCGGCGGAGCCGCGAAGTGCGAGGCGGTGGTCGGGGAGTTCGGCTTCGACGCCTGCGTCGACTACAAGGCGGGTCGCCTCGCCGACGACCTCGCCGAGGCGACGCCGAACGGCATCGACGGCAACTTCGAGAACGTCGGCGGCGCGGTGCTCGACGCGGTGCTCGCGCGCATGAACGCGTTCGGCCGCATCGCCGTGTGCGGGCTGATCTCGGGCTACAACGGGCAGGCGCAGCCGGTGGAGAACTTCCGCTCGCTGCTGCTCAATCGGCTCAAGGTGCAGGGCTTCATCGTGTCCGAGCACCTGCCGTTGTGGCCGAAGGCGTTCGAGGAGCTGTCGGCACTCGTGGCCGACGGGCGGCTGAAGTACCGCGAGACCGTGTCGCAGGGCATCGAGTCGGCGCCGCAGGCCTTCATCGGGCTGCTCGCCGGGCGCAACTTCGGCAAGCAGCTGGTCAAGCTCGTCTGAGCGCGGCCGCCGCATCGAGCCCCCTTTCGCGCGAGGCCGCCATGCCCCTTGACCCGCAGGTCGAGAAGATCCTGTACTGGTCCGAGCGCGCCGCCGCGCCGACGTTCCCGCAGCTCGGCGCGCAGATGGCACGCGCCGCCTACGCGAAGATGAGCGCCACGCTCGACGTGCCCGCGGTGCCGCTGCACGACGTGCACGATCTCGCGCTGGAACTCGCAGGCCGTACGCTCACGGTTCGCCAGTACGCGCCGCGCGAGCACACGTGGGCGCTGCCGATGCCCGCGCTGCTCTTCTTCCACGGGGGCGGGTTCACGATCGGGTCGATCGACACGCACGACCGCGTGTGCCGCGTGCTCGCCGCCGGCGCGGACTGTCTCGTGTACTCGGTCGACTATCGCCTGGCGCCCGAGCACCCGTTTCCCGCCGCGGCCGACGACGCGTTCGACGCGCTGCACTGGATCTTCCGCGAGGCGGCGTCGCTCGGCGTGGACCCCGCGCGCATCGCGGTCGGCGGCGACAGCGCCGGCGGCACGCTGGCGGCGGCGTGCGCGCTGCACGCGCGCGACCAGGGGCTCGCGCTCGCGCTTCAGATGCTCGTCTATCCTGGGCTCGGGTCGAGGCAGGAGACCGAGTCGCACCGCCGGATGGCGCGCGGCTTCCTGCTCGACGCCGACGTGATCCAGTGGTTCTTCCGGCAGTACGTTCGCAGCGACGCCGATCGCGACGACTGGCGTTTCGCGCCGCTGATGGCGCCCAGCGTCGCGCACGTCGCGCCGGCCTGGATCGCGCTGGCCGAGTTCGACCCGCTGGTGGACGAGGGGCTGGACTACGCCGAGCGGCTCGAGTCCGCGGGGGTGCCGGTGCAGTGCAAGGTGTATCCGGGCATGGTCCACGCGTTCTTTCAGCACGGCGGCTTCGTGCGCAAGGCCAAGGAGGCGCACGCCGACGCGTGCGCGGCGCTGCGCGCGGCGTTCGCGCGCGCGCAGGGCGAGGAGGCGGCGGGATGAACGGGAAGTCGAAGCCGGCTGTCCGGATCGAGCTCGGCGACTGGAAACGCCTCGGCGCGGACGCGGCGCGCGTGCGCACCGCGGTGTTCGTCGACGAGCAGAAGATCCCCGCGTCGCTGGAGTGGGACGCGGCCGACGCGCAGTGCCTGCACTGCGTCGCGTACCTCGGCGACGCCGCCGTCGGCACCGGGCGCCTGCTGCCCGACGCGCACATCGGGCGGATGGCGGTGCTGGCCGCGAATCGCAGGCTCGGCATCGGCGACCGCATCCTCGACGCACTGGTCCGGGCCGCCCGCGCACGCGGCGATCGCCGCGTCGAGCTGAGCTCCCAGGCCTACGTGACCGCGTTCTACGCGCGGCACGGCTTCGTCGCCGAAGGCGATCCGTACGAGGAGGCGGGCATCCCGCACCAGCGCATGGCGCTCGCGCTCGCGGCGCGCGGGGCCGGCGAGGCGATCCTGACCGAGCGCTCGATCGCGATGCCCGACGGCAGCACATTGCACGAGTGCGACTGGTCGCCTCCGGGCGGCGGGGCCGACGGGATCTACCTGCTGCACGGCCTGGGCGAGCACGTCGGCCGCTACGACGCGCTCGCGCGCTGGTGGTGCGCGCGCGGCTGGCGCGTTCGCGCGCACGACCACGTCGGGCACGGCCGGTCGTCGGGCGCGCGCGGCGTCGTCGCGCGCGGCGCGCAGTTGCCGGAGCACGCGGCGGCGCGATTCGACGCCTTCGCCGCGGACCTCGGCCGCACGCCGGCGCTGCTCGGGCACAGCCTCGGCGGGGCGCTCGCCGCCGAGCTCGTGGTCGTGCGCGGGCTGCGGCCCCGGCGGCTCGTGCTGTCGTCGCCCGCGCTCGCCACGGGGCTGAGCGGCGTGCAGCGCGTGCTGCTCGCGCTGCTCGAGCGGGTCGCGCCGTCGCTGGCCATCGGCAACGGGCTGGACCCGGACGCACTGTCGCACGACCCCGCGGTCGTGCGGGCGTATCTGTCCGATCCGCTGGTGCACGACCGGATCTGCGCGCGCCTGCTGCGCTGGCTGGTCGACGCGGGCGAAGGCGCGATCCGCGGCGCGAGCGCGCTCGCGGTGCCGACGCTGCTGATGGTCGCCGGTGCCGACCGCCTCGTCGATCCGAGCGGCAGCCGGCGCTTCGCGGACGCGGCGCCGGCCGGGCGGCTCACGCTGGCCTGGTACGACGCGCACTTCCACGAGATCTTCAACGAGCGCGCCGGCGAGCGCGATCGCGTGCTCGCGGATCTCGACGCCTGGATCGCAGGCGCCGCCGGGGGCTGAACGCGCGGCGTCCCGGCACCGCGGGCACTTGCCGCGTCTCGATTCGTGCTTCCGGGGGCGGTGCGCGCGCGGCGCGGCGGCCCGGGCACCCGAGCCCTCGGGCCGAGGCGTTGTTTTTGTAGTATTGTCAACAATCTCAGTGATGACGTACGGATCCGGATGAAGCCCCTGGACGGCGACGACGCGCTCTACACGCAGTGGGACGGCCCGGTCGCATTCCGCCTGTTCGCGGACGGCTCCCAGCCCACGCTGACCGTGCCCGAACAGATCGCCGCGAAGGTCGGCGACCGCATCCTCGACGGACGCCTGGCGCCGGGCGAGCGCATCCGCGAGCAGTCGCTCGCCGACGAATTCGCGGTCAGCCGCGGGCCGGTGCGCGAGGCGATCCGGATCCTCGAGCGCGAGGGCCTCGCGACGATCCTGCCGCGGCGCGGCGCGATCGTGACCGAGCTCTCCGCGGGCGAGGTCGGCGAGATCTTCGAGATCCGGGCGGGCCTGCTCGAGATCGTCGCGCGCAAGAGCATCGCGCACCGCGACGAGCAGCTGCTCGCGCTGCTGCGCGCGTGCGTCGCGCGGCTCGAGGCCCTGGCCGAACTCGACGACGACGGCGGGCGCTACGCCGAGACGACCTACCGGATCGGCCTGATCGGCGCGCACCGGTGCGGCAACCGGCGCCTGACCCGGATGCTCGCGTCGCTGTCGCTTCAGACGCTGCGCTACTCGAAGCTCGGCCTGGCGTCGAAGGCGCGCCGCGCGGAATCGGTCGCGCTGTGGCGGGAAGCGCTCGACGCGTACGAGCGCGGCGACGCGCACCGATACGCCGCGCTCGCCCGCCAGCGCATCGAGGCTTCCGGCGACGAAGTCGTGCGCCGGCTGACTTTGCCCACCGAACGCCCGCGGGCGGCGCGAAACGTGCGCGCCGGGGGCACCGAAGGAGACACCCGATGAACACCCCCGAGAGCCCGGCGCCGGCGGGCGGGCCGCTCGCCGGCCTGCGCGTCGTCGAGATCGGATCGACGATCGCCGCGCCGGTGTGCGCGCGGCTGCTCGCCGACTTCGGCGCCGACGTCACCAAGATCGAGCCGCTCGAGGGCGATCCGGTGCGCCAGATGGGCGCGCACGTCGGCGACGCCTCGCTGTACGCGGCGTCGATCCTGCGCGGCAAGAAGTCGGTCGCGCTCGATCTCAAGTCCCCCGAGGGCCGCGAGATCGCGCTCGAGCTCGCGCGGCGCGCCGACATCCTGGTCGAGAACAACCGGCCCGGCGTGCTCGAACGCCTGGGCCTGGGCTGGGAGGCGCTGTCGTCGCTGAATCCGCGGCTGGTGATGGTGCGCATCAGCGGCTACGGTCAGGACGGCCCCTACGCGCCGCGCCCCGGCTACGGCGCGATCTGCGAAGCGGTGGGCGGCGTGCGCCACATGACCGGCGACCCCGACCGGCCGCCTGCGCGCGTCGCGCTCGCGACGACCGACTACCTGACCGCCGTGTACGCGGCGTTCGGCGCGACGATGGCGATCGTCGAGCGCGCGCGCAGCGGGCGCGGCCAGCTCGTCGACGCGGCGCTCTACGAGACCGCGTTCACGCAGATGGAGTCGATCGTCCCGGCGTACGAGAAGCTGGGCACGATCCCGATGCGCGAAGGGCCCAATCTCCCGTCGATGGCGCCGAACAGCCTGTACCCGTCGCGCGACGGCGGATGGGTGCTGATCGCGGCGAACAGCAACGCCACGTTCGAACGCCTCGTCGCGCTGATGGGACAGCCCGGCCTGCTCGCCGATCCTCGCTTCGCGACCATCCGCGCGCGTGGCGAGAAGGCGAACATGAAGGCGCTCGACGCGATCATCGGCGAGTGGTCGCGCCGGTTCGACGCCGCCGAGCTCGAGTCGATGGTGCGAGCCGCCGAGGTCCCGACCTCGCGCGTCTACACGATCGCCGACATCTACGCGGACCCTCACTTCGCGGCGCGCGGCATGCTGCGGCAGGTGCCGCACCCCGGGCTCGGCCACACGACGCAGATCGGCGTCGTCCCGAAGCTGTCGGCGACGCCAGGCACGATCCGGCACACCGGCCCCGAGCTCGGCCAGGACACCGCGGGCGTGCTCGAGACGCTCGGCTACGCGCGCGAGCGCATCGAGGCGCTGCGTGCGCGCGGCGTGATCAGAACCCAGCACGGAGACCCCCAGGAATGAAGCGCGAATCCGATCGCACCTCTCCGGCGCCCGACGCGCCGCGGCGCCGACTCACAGGCCTGCTGGCCTCGGGGGCCGTGCTCGCCCTGGTGCCGCCGGCGCCGGCCCGTGCCGCCGACGCGGACGGCTGGAAGCCCACGAAGCCGGTCAACTACGTGATCAGCGTCGCGCCCGGCGGCTCGGTCGACCTTTACGCGCGCGGGATCAAGTCGGTCCTCGAGCAACGGCAGTGGACGAACGGCCAGCCGGTGATCGCCGAGAACCGGCCCGGCGCGGCCGGCCTGCTCGCGATCCAGGCGGTGCAGCGCAACGCCGGCGACGGGCACTGGCTGAGCACCTTCCACACCGGCGGCATCGCGGGGATGGTGTCGGGCGCGCTGAAGGCCGACGTGCGCGAGCTCACGCCGGTGGCGATGATGGTCGAGGAGAGCACGTTCCTCGTCGTCCACGCGGAGTCGGACCTGCGCACGGCGCAGGCGCTCGTCGAGCGCCTGAAGCGCGATCCGACCGCGCTTCGATTCGCGGTGGCGCCGGCGCTGGGCCAGAACATCCACCTCGCGCTCGCCAAGCCGCTGAAGGCCGCGGGCGTCGACATCCGCAAGCTCACGGTCGCGCCGTTCAGGTCGTCGGGCGACTCGATGATCGCGCTGGTCGGCGGACACGTCGACGTCGTGTGCGCGACCGGCCCCGCAATCGTCCCGCACCTCGCGAGCAATCGCGTGCGGGCGCTGGTCGTCGTGAGCCGCGAGCGCGCGGGCGCGCCGTTCGCGAGCGTGCCGACGTGGCGCGAGCTCGGCGTCGCGGCCGACTACGTCTCCTACAACGGCGTGCAGCTGCCCAGGGGCGCGACGCCCGATCAGGTGCGCTTCTGGGAGCAGACGATGAAGCGCGTCTCCGAGACGCCCGACTGGCAGCAGCTGGTCGCGAAGTCCGGCAACAAGGCGGTCTTCATCGGGGCGGCGGACTCGCGGCGCTACGTCGACGAAGAGGTCCGCGACACGCAGGCGCTGCTCGGCGAGCTGGGCCTGGTCGATTCGCTGAAGTGAGCCGAGGAGCACCAGCACGATGAGCACGATGGAATTCGAGCCCGCCGGCGAGTGGGCGGACGAACTGCGCGAACTGAAGGCGCGCCGCGAGGGCGCCGCGCGGATGGGCGGCGAAGAGGCGCTCGCGCGCTTCAGGGCCGACGGGCGGCTGAACGCGCGCGAGCGCATCGACGCCCTGGTCGACGCCGGGAGCTTCCGCGAGTTCGGCCGCACCGCGGGCAAGGGGCACTACGATGCGGCGGGCGACTTCCAGGGGCTCGATCCCACCAACGTCGTGATCGGCACCGGCCGCGTCGAAGGCCGCAAGATCGCGCTGCACGTCGACGACTTCTCGATCCGGGGCGGGTCGTCGGAGGCGACGATCGCGGAGAAGTGGATCTACGTCGAGCGGCTCGCGCACCAGCTGCGCATGCCGCTGGTGCGGCTGGTCGACTCCGCCGGCGGCAGCGTCAGGCTGCTGATGCTCCAGGGCGGCAGCAAGATCCCCGGCTATCCGACGTGGCCCACGCGCAGGCTGCTCGAGACCGTGCCGGTGGTCGGGGTCGCGCTCGGGGCGTGCGCCGGGCTCGGGGCGCTGAAGGTGCTGTCGTCGCACTTCTCGGTGATGGTGCGCGACCGCGCCCAGGTGATGGCCGCGGGCCCGCACGTCGTGCGCCAGGCGTACGCGCAGGAGATCGACAAGAACGATCTCGGCGGGCACCTCGTGCACCGGCGCAGCGCGCTGGTCCACAACGAGGCCGACGACGAGGCCGACGCGTTCGCGCAGGTGCGCCGCTTCCTGTCGTACCTGCCGCGCAGCGTGTTCGATCTCGCGCCGGTGGTCGACGGCGGCGACGACCCGGCACGCGCCGACGACTGGCTGAAGGACGCGATCCCGCGCGAGCGCCGCAAGGTCTACGACCCGCGCCGCATCCTGGCGTCGGTGTTCGATCGCGGTTCGGTGTTCGAGATCGGGCGCTGGCAGGCCGGCTCGGTGATCACCGCGCTCGCGCGACTGGACGGCATTCCGGTGGGCGTGATCGCGAACGACCCGAAGCACGCGGGCGGCGCGATGACGACGCAGTCCGCGTACAAGATGGAGCGCCACGTCGACGTGTGCAGCCGCTTCGGGCTGCCGATCGTCAACTTCGTCGACCAGCCGGGCAACGCGACCGGACTGGACGCGGAGCTCAACGGCACGCTGCTCGGCGCGTTGCGGGTGGGCGGGGCGCTCGACGCGTGCCGCTCGCCGTGGGTGTCGATCATCATCCGTCGCTGCTTCGGGCTGGCCGGCGGGCTGCACGCGCCGAAGTACATGGAAGACCTGAACCACCGCTTCGCTTGGCCGAGTGCGAAGTGGGGCTCGATCCCGATCGAGGGCGGCGTGATGGCCGCGCATCGCAAGGAGATCGAGGCCGCGCCGGACCCTGCCGCCAAGCGCGCCGAGCTCGAGGCGTACTACCACAAGATGACGTCGCCGCTGCGTACCGCGGAGAAATTCGGGGTGCTCGACGTGATCGACCCGCGCGAGACGCGCGCGGTACTCACCGACTGGGTGCACGACGCGTGGTACGTCGTGTGCGGCGACCACGCGCAGCGCGTGGCGGGCGCTCTCTCGCAGGCCTGAGGGCAGGGTCGCGAGAACCCGAGACGCCGGTGCGGCCGAAGCGCCCCCGCGAACGCGGGCCCGGACTATCATCGTCGCCCGTAGGCAGGAGGGCAGGATGATGCAGTCCGATAGAGGTGCGCGGCGGCGCTGGATGCTCGCGGCGGCGGGGGCGCCGCTCGCGTGGCGCCATCACGGTGCGCGTGCGCAGGAACAGTACCCGTCGCGGGCGGTCCGGGTCGTCGTCCCGTTCGCGCCGGGCGGCGCGGCCGACACCTACGCGCGCGTGCTCGGCAAGGCCGCGAGCGAGATCCTGGGGCAGCCGCTGGTCGTCGAGAACAAGCCCGGCGCCGGGACCGTGATCGGGACCGAGGCGGTGGTGAGGGCCAAGCCCGACGGATACACGCTGCTGGTCACGTCGGCACCGCTCGTGACGAACCCCGGCCTGCTGTCGAAGATGCCGTACGACGCGCTCAAGGACCTGGCGCCGATCATCCAGTTCTCGGCGACCGGCTTCGTCGTGTCGGTGAACGAGCGCCAGCCCTACCGGCGCTTCGCCGACCTGGTCGCCGCGGCGCGCGCGGCCGACACCCCGTATGCGTCGCCCGGCAACGGCACGCTGATGCACCTGGTCGGCCAGCTCGCGAACAGCGAGCTCGGCACCCGCTTCATCCACGTGCCGTATCGCGGCAGCGCGCCCGCGCTGCAGGACGCGATGTCCGGGCAGATCGGCGTCATCATCGATCCCGCGTCGACGTCGATGCCCGGCATCCAGCAGGGCCGGCTGCGGCCGCTCGCGGTCACCGACCCGAAGCGGCTTCCCGCGCTGCCGGACGTGCCGACGATGCGCGAGCTGGGTTATCCGAAGCTCGAGGCGATCGCGTTCGGCGGGCTGTTCGCGCCGGCCGGTACCCCCGCACCGGTCGTCGCGACGGTCAACCGGGCGTTCAACCAGGCGATGAGACAGCCCGAGGTTCGCGAGACCTTCGAGGTGAAGCTGCAGACCGCGCTGGTGGGGGGAACGCCGGAGGCGTTCGCGAGCTTCCTGCTCGACGAGACGAACCGCTGGGTGCCGCTGATCCGGCGGCTCGGGCTGAAGTCGGACTGAGTCGGCGCGCCGGGTCGGTCGGGCGCGCCCGGTCAGGCGTCGAGGCGCTCGAAGATCTCGAGGTGGCGGCCGTCGGCGGCCAGCGCCGCGAGCCCGCTCGAGCGCGCCTCGTGCTCGATGCACCCGAGCACCGCGTCGAGCGACGCCGTCGGGACCGGCTCGTAGACTTCCAGCCAGGTGAGGTGAGGCTTGGCGGGATCCCGGCGCACGCCGGCGCGCCCGGCCTGGCCGCACGCGGCGCGCACGCGCTCGATCTGCGCGCGCAGCGCTTCGCGCACCCGAGCCGCGTCGCCGGGCGAGCCGCGGAAGTACACGAAGACCGAGCAGCTCGATTCGCTCACGTCGTCGCGGCGCTCGCCGAAGTCGACCGCCTCGCGCGGCGCGTTGCCGTGGGCATCACGCGGGCAGCGCGTACGGGAGCGCCGCCAGGGTCAGCGAATCGCCGCCCACCGTCAGGCCGCCCGCGGCGACTGCGTCGATTCTCGATTCGAACAGCAGGTCGGTTCCGCCACCCGGCGCCGGCGCGGCCATGACCACCTGGCCGCAGGGCTCGCCGCCGCCCGCCGGTGAGACGTCGGCCCCGGGCGCCGGCTCGGCGCCGTCGAGGTGCCCCGCGTACATGCGTCGCTTGAGCTTGCCCAGATACTGGCTGCGGGCGACGATCTCCTGGCCCGGGTAGCAGCCCTTGTTGAAGCTCACGCCGCCGACCGCCTCGAAATTGATCATCTGCGGTACGAACTGCTCGCTCGCCCCGGCGGCGATGCGCGGAATCCCGGCGAGCACTTCGGTCCAGCGCCAGGCCGTGCTCGACGCCGGGGCGAGCGACTCGGCCAGGCAGGCCCAGGTCGACGCCGCGGCCGCCGCCGGCACGCACAGCAGCCAGCGGCGGCTCGGGACGCCCGCGATCGAGGCCGAGGGCAATCCGGCGAGCGTGGCGTCGCCGGCGCGGGCGAGCGTGAGCTCGCCGGGGGCTTCGAACCCGAGCGCGGCCAGTGCCTGCGGCGCCCGTGTGCCGCCGATCCCGAACAGCACGAGCCCGGTGCCGCGATCGGTGACCTTCGCCTTGGCGCGCAGCACGAACATCGACAGGCGGCGGGCGAGCGCCTGCGACTGCGGCCGGGGTACCGTGAGGCGCACGCCGTCGCCTTCGCGCCAGCCGAGGAAGGTCGCGAGCAGTCGTCCCTTCGGGGTGCAGTAGCCGTACCAGCGCGCCTGCTCCGGCGGCAGGTTCGCGACGTCGTTGGTCAGCTGCCCGTGCAGGAACGCGACGGCGTCCGGGCCGGTCACTTCGAGGATGCCCAGGTCGGTCAGCGGCGCGGCAAATCCGTCCGCGAGGCGCCCGGCGTCGGTGTCGGCCGCGGCGAAACGCGCCTGCTCGCCGTAGGCGTCGGCGAACGGGGACGCGCCGAATCCGGCGGCGGAGGGCGCAGCGTCGTGCGCGGCGGGTGCTGAGGCGGACTCGGCGGGGGTCATCGGTGCTCGTAGCGCGGGGCGTCCCGCGACCGTAGGTCGGGACCCTTATTATAGGGAGCCGAAACCTTCCGCTCGCGATGACCCGATTCCTCGTCACGTTCTTCGTCGTCCTGGCCGCGCTCGCCGCCGGGGCGGGCTTCGAGTGGTACGCGTACGGCTCGCGGCCGGTTCCGATCGAGCGTTCGCCCGCCCGCTTCAAGGTCGAGCGCGGGGCTGGCGTCGCCGGCATCGCGCGTGCCGCGCAGCAGGCCGGCGTCGGCGTCCCGACCTGGCGGCTGTGGCTCGCCGCGCGGCTGCGCGGGGATTCGCGGGCGATCAAGGCCGGCACCTACGAAGTCGCCGCGCCGCTCACGCTCGCCGCGCTGCTCGACAAGCTGGTGCGCGGCGACGTCGTCCTGAGCGAATTGACCGTCGTCGAGGGCTGGACGTTCCGCCAGATGCGCGCCGCGGTCGCGCGGCACCCCGAGCTCAGCCACGACAGCGCCGGCCTGAGCGACGCACAGGTGCTCGAGCGGGTGGGCGCGGTCGAGGCGCAGCCCGAGGGCCTGTTCTTCCCGAGCACGTACCGATTCTCGCCCGGTGCGAGCGACATCGAGGTGTTCCGGCAGGCGTACCGGCTGATGAAGCGCACGCTCGACGACGCGTGGGCCGCGCGCGGCCCCGACCTGCCGCTCGCGGACGCCTACCAGGCGCTGGTGCTCGCGTCCGTGATCGAGAAGGAGACCGGGCGCGACGCCGACCGCGACAAGGTCGCCGCGGTCTTCGTGAACCGGCTTCGGCGCGGCATGCTGTTGCAGAGCGATCCCACGACGATCTACGGACTGGGCGAGCGGTTCGACGGCAACCTGCGCAAGCGCGACCTGCTCGCGGACGGTCCGTACAACACCTACGCGCGTCCCGGGCTGCCCCCGACGCCGATCGCGCTGCCCGGCAAAGCGTCGATCGCGGCCGCGGTGCGGCCCGCACCGGGCGACATGCTCTACTTCGTCGCCCGCGGCGACGGGTCGAGCGAATTCTCGGCCGACCTGTCGGCGCACAATCGGGCAGTGGCCCGCTACCAGCTGCGGCGGGCGCCGTGAGCGGGTCGGGCCGGCACGCGACCCGATCCGCAGGCAGACCGCCTCCACGACTCCACCGGACGACATGAGCGGACGATTCATCACCTTCGAGGGCATCGACGGCGCGGGCAAGAGCACGCACATCGAGTGGTTCGCCCAGGCGCTGAGGTCGCGCGGGCATCGCGTGGTCGTCACCCGCGAACCCGGCGGCACGCCGCTGGCGGAGCGGCTGCGCGCGCTGCTGCTGGGCGAGCCGATGACCATCGAGACCGAGACGCTGCTGATGTTCGCGGCGCGCCGCGAGCACCTCGAGCGCCTGATCCGGCCGGCGCTCGCGCGCGGCACCTGGGTGGTCTGCGATCGCTTCACCGATTCGACGTTCGCCTACCAGGGGGCCGGGCGAGGGGTGCCGGCGAACGCGATCGAATCGCTCGAACGCTGGATCCACGGCGACCTGCAGCCCGATCTCACGCTCCTCTTCGACCTTCCTGCCGAGCTCGCGGCGCAGCGGCGCGCCGCCGCCCGATCGGCGGACCGCTTCGAATCCGAGGACCTCGAGTTCTTCACCCGGGTGCGCGCCGGCTATCACGCGAGGCGCGCGGCCTCGCCGGCGCGATTCCAGACGATCGACGGCCGGCAGGGCATCGACGAGATTCGAAGAGTGCTCGAGGAATCGCTCGCAAGGCTCTGAATTGTCGAAGTCGAATCCGCCTGATACCCGAGCGAATGCGCCCGAACTTGAAGTGAATTATCTCTTGAATGACATGAACAAGTGGATGCAAGACATTGACGGATAACGTGTATCCTTGGTTGTCGACGGTCTACCGTGGCCTGCTGGCGATGCGCGATGCGCTGCCGCATGCACTCCTGTTCACCGGGCCGGAAGGCATCGGGCTGGACGAACTCGCGGACCGTTTCGCGGCGGCGCTGCTGTGCGAGGCCCCGCGCCCCGACGGCGACGCCTGCGGCGGGTGCCCGGCGTGCGGCTGGTTCGCGCAGCGCTCTCATCCCGACCTGCGGCGGCTGACGCCCGGCGGCGACGCGGCGAGCGAAGACGCGCCGTCCAAGGCGAAAGAAAAGGAGAGTCGCTGGATCCGGATCGACCAGGTGAGGGCGCTGAGCGAATTCCTGATGGTGGGCGGGCACCGCGGCGGGCGAAAGGTCGTCCTGATCGACCCCGCCGATGCGCTCAACCCGCCCGCGGCCAACGCCCTCCTGAAAACGCTCGAGGAACCGCTCGGGGCGACGGTCTTCCTGCTCGTGGCCCGCCGGGCCGACGCGCTGCTGCCGACGATTCGCTCGCGCTGCGTGCTCGTGCAGGCGCCGCTGCCGGCGGCGGACGATGCGCTGCGCTGGCTGGAAGCCGCGGGCGGCGTCGATGCGGGCACCGCGCGCGCCCTGCTGGCGGCCGCGGGCGGGGCGCCGCTTCGGGCCCGGGCGCTCGCCGAACCGGCGCAATCGACCGCTTATCGGGCAATCGTCAAGACTGTGGCACAAATTCCCGACATTTCAAGCATTCAGGCCGCAGACGCGGTCGGATCCCTGCCCTTCGGGGCGTGGGTTCCACTGCTCCAGGCCTGGGTGACGGATCTCGGACGCGTGGCCGCGGGGGGCGAGCCCCGGCGATTCCCGGAGGAACGGGAACGCCTGGCTCGGCTGGCCCGATCGACGACGCTGGATCGGATCGGCCGCTACGGTCAATGGCTGCAGCGGCAGAGCGCGATCCTCGACCATCCGCTCAATCCCAGGCTGTTCTGCGAGGACACGTTGCTGCGTTATCGGCAGCTGTTCGGGTAGTGCAAGGCAGGGGACGATGGAACAAGTCATCAGCAGGCCGGAAGTCGCTCGGGGCGTCGCGGGTGCGGCGAGCCCTTCGCTCGTGCCCGGCGCGCCGGCCGCCGCGGACGCGAAGGCGGGGCCGCGGCCCAGCGTGATGTCGCTGTCGATCAAGGAACGGGCCGCGCTGTACTCCGCGTACATGCGCTTCATCGACGGCGGCGGGCTCTTCATCCCGACCACGCGAATCGCTCACCTGGGCGACGAGGTCTACGCGATCCTCACGCTCGTCGACGAACCGAACAAGGTTCCGGTGCCCGGCAAGGTCTGCTGGGTGACGCCGGCCGGCGTGCCGGGCCGGCAGCAGGGGATCGGCGTTCAGTTCGCCAAGAACGAGGCGGGCGAGCAGGCGCGCGTCAAGATCGAGACCTTGCTGGGCGGGGCGCTCAAGTCGGCCCGGCCGACGCACACGATCTGATCGGCCCCCCGGCCTGCCGGGAGAACGGAATCGCTCGCGGGGCGCCGCGATAGAATCGCCGTGCCGCCGCCCAGCCCTTGCGCTCCGTGTTCGCCGATTCCCACTGCCACCTGGATTTCCCCGAGTTCGCCGAGCGCATCGACGACGTCCTGCGCCGGATGCACGAGAACCGCGTCGACGCGGCCCTGTGCATATCGGTCACCCTGAGCGAATTTCCCGCGGTGCTGGCCCTCGCCGAGCGATACCCGCAGCTCTGGGCAACCGTGGGCGTGCACCCCGACTACCCCGAGACCGACGAACCCGACGTCTCCCGGCTGGTCGCGCTCGCCGACCACCCGCGCATCCGTGCGATCGGCGAAACGGGGCTCGACTACTACCGCCTGACCGGCGACCTGGAGTGGCAGCGCGAGCGATTCAGGGTCCACATCCGCGCCGCGCGCCGCGCCGGCAAGCCGCTGGTCGTGCACACCCGGGCCGCGTCGGCGGACACGATCCGCCTGATGCGCGAGGAAGGGGCGGACGCCGCCGGCGGCGTGATGCACTGTTTCACCGAAGACTGGCCGACCGCGCGCGCGGCGCTCGACCTCGGGTTCCACATCTCGTTCTCGGGTATCGTCACGTTCAAGAGCGCTCAGTCGCTGCGCGAAGTCGCTGCGCGCGTACCCGACGACCGGCTCCTGATCGAGACCGATTCCCCCTACCTGGCGCCGGTGCCGCACCGGGGCAAGACCAACGAGCCCGCCTTCGTGCGCCACGTCGGCGAGCGGCTGGCCGAGGTGCGGGGGTGCAGCGTCGAGCGAATCGCGGAGCTGACGACGGCGAACTTTCGGCGCCTGTTCTCGATTCACTGACGCGGCCGGGCGCGGGCCCGGCGGGCGCTCGAACGCCGGTGAAGCGTTCATTTATACTTATTAAACAATAACCTGGATGAAACATTTAAAGTCGATTATTAGCTCGTGGTCGCGCCGCACCGGGGAACACCACGGGCTGGCTCGCCGGCTGCGCGTCGTTCGCCGCGGCGCGGTCGCGATCGCGCTGCTGATCGTCGCGGCAACTTCGGCGATGCCGGCGCGGGCCGGGGCCTACGAGGATTTCTTCGACGCGATCACGCGCGACGACGCCCGCGACGCACGCGCGCTGATGCTCAAGGGCGTGGACCCGAATTCGCCCGACCGGAAGCTGGGGCCGGCGCTGGTCTACGCGGCGCAGTCCAGGGCGTTCGCGGTCCTGCGGGTGCTGCTGGACTCGCCGGTGACGCAGGTCGACGCGGTCAACGCGGCCGGAGAGAGCGCGCTGATGTACCTGGCGCTCTACGGCGAAGTCGACCTCGCGCGGCGCCTGATCGCGCGCGGAGCGCAGGTCAACAAGCCGGGCTGGACGCCGCTGCACTACGCGGCCAGCGGCGGCAGCGTTCCGATGGTGAAGTTCCTGCTCGAGCAGAACGCGTTCATCGACGCGCTGTCGCCGAACCAGACCACGCCGCTGATGCTGGCGTCGCGTCAGAAGCAGGTGTCGGTGGCGAAGGTGCTGGTCGAGGAGGGCGCGGACCCGAGCCTGCGCAACGAGTCCGGCCGCAGCGCCGCCGACTACTTCATCATGCACGACGACGCGATCACCGCCGATTGGATGCGGGCCCGGGCCGACGAGTTCCTGAAGAGGTACGGCACGCGCGAGCAGCCCGTTCCCGCGAGTTCGCGCTGACGCGGCGCGCGCGCGGCGCCGCGAACGCCCGGCACGCGCCGGCGGGCTATTTCTTCATCAGCGCACAGGCGCTCTTCTCCGGCGGGACGACCGCGTCCTTGCCGGGGATCGTCGCCTTCAGCTTGTAGTAGTCCCAGGGCGTCTTCGACTCCTCGGGCTTCTTGACCTCGAACAGGTACACGTCCTTGACCAGGCGCCCGTCCTCGCGGATGCGCGCGTTCTTCGCGAAGAAGTCGTTGACCGGGGTGGCCTTCATCTTCGCCATCACCGCGCCGGTCTCGTCGGTCCCCGCGGCCTTCACCGCCTTCAGGTAGTGCGTGACCGACGAGTAGACGCCCGCCTGCGACATGTTCGGCATCTTCTTCATGCGCTCGAAGAAGCGGCGCGACCAGGCGCGCGTCTCGTCGTTGAGGTCCCAGTAGAACGACTCGGTCAGCAGCATGCCCTGCGACTGCTTCAGGCCGAGCGCGTGCACGTCGTTGATGAACATGAGCAGCGCCGCGAGCCGCTGGTTCTTCGTGATGCCGAACTCGCTCGCGGACTTGATCGCGTTGACGAGGTCGCCGCCGGCGTTCGCCAGCCCGATGATCTTGGCCTTCGACGCCTGCGCCTGCAGCAGGAACGACGTGAAGTCCTGCGCGTTGAGCGGGTGGCGCACCGAGCCGAGCACCTTGCCGCCTTCGGCCTTGACGACGTCGGTCGTGTCCTTCTCGAGCGACTGGCCGAACGCGTAGTCGGCGGTCAGGAAGAACCAGGTGTCGCCACCCGACTTGATCACGCCGCGGCCGGTGCCGACCGCCATCGCGTAGGTGTCGTAGGTGTAGTGGACGCTGACCGGCGTGCAGGCCTCGTTCGTGAGGCGCGTGGAGCCGGGGCCGTTGAAGATCGCGATGCGGTTCTTCTGGCGCGCGACGTCGAGCGCGGCGAGCGCGGTCGCGGACGCGGCGACGTCGGCGAGCACGTCGACCTTCTGCGTGTCGAACCACTCGCGCGCCTTCGCCGACGCGATGTCGGCCTTGTTCTGGTGGTCGGCCGAGACGATCTCGACCGGCATGCCGAGCACCTTGCCGCCGAAGTCCTCGACCGCCATCTTCGCGGCCGTCACCGAGCCCTCGCCGGTGATGTCGGCGTACAGGCTCGACATGTCGAGCAGCAGTCCGATGCGAACCACGCCGTCGGAGATCGCGGGCGCGCCGCCCTTGGACTGCGCACTCGTTCCGGCGGGCGCGAACGCCAGCGCGACCGACGCGGCGATGCCGAGCGAAGCGGCGAGCGTGCGGGGGGGCGGTTTCATCGGTGATCTCCTGAGAGAGGGGTCTCGTCGAGACGGGCCTGCGCGAGGTCGCGCAGCTTGTGCTTCTGGATCTTCGTCGCGTTCGTGCCTTCGGTGACCGGGAACGCGTCGATCGGGAACACGCGCAGCGGCACCTTGTAGCGTGCCAGGCGCGCGGCGCAGTGCGCGATCACGCCGGCCTCGTCGAGACGGGCGCCCGGCACGAGGCGAACGAACGCGACCGGTCGCGGCACGCCGCCGGCACTCGCGGCGACCACCTGGCAGCCGTCGATGCCTTCGCACTCCTGAACCACGCCCTCGATCTCGGCGGGGCTCACGAGGAAGCCGCCGAGCCGCATCGAGTCGCCCATGCGCGTCAGGTAGACGAAGCGGCCGTCGGCGAGCGTGTAGCCGAGGTCGCCGGAGCGATACCAGCCGTCGTCGGTGGTCGCGGCGGCGGTGGCGTCGGGGTTGCCGAAGTAACCGACCATCCGGCTGGACGGCGCGAGGAACTCGAGCTCGCCGGACTCGCCGTGCGGCTGGAGGCGGCCGGATTCGGGGTCGCGCGCGCGCACTCGGGCGAGCGCCGAGACCGGACGCCCGCCGCCAGGCGCGCGATCGGGGACGGGCGCGTGCTCGGGCTGGCGTGCGAACAGCGCCTGGATCTCGCTGATGCCGTACAGGCCGACGAGTGCGAGCCCGCGCCGCTGCGCACGCTCGACGACGTCGGAGAGGGCGGGATTGAACGCCGCGTAGCCGCAGAACTCGAGCGTCGGGAACGCCGGCGTGCGATCGTTCTGCGCGAGCAGCTGCATCAGCGCGTCGTCGGTCGCGTTCACGTGGGTGACCCGGTAGCGATCGATCCAGCGCGCCGCCTGGGCCGGGTCCCACGTCGGCGCGGTGATCATCGGCCGGCCCGCCGCGAGCGCGGCCATCATGCTGCAGAAGCCGAACACGCCGCACATCGGCGGCGCGAGCAGCATCGTGCTCGCCGGGTGCAGGCCGAAGCCTTCGACGACGTCCTGGCCGTGTCGCACGAGGGTCTTCTGGTCGTGCAGGACGAACTTCGGCGCCTTCGTCGTGCCGGAGGTCGTGAAGATCGCGCACGGGGTGTCGGGGGTGGCGCGTTCTTCGTCGAGCGCGGCGCCGCCGGCGAGCGCGTCGTAGGTGAGCGTGCGCCACGCCGCGGGCAGCGCGCGCGGGACGTCGTCCGGCTCGCCGTACACGACCACCGACTCGAGGCCGGGCATCGCGGCGGCATCGCAGCCGGCGAGGATCGCCGCGAAATCCACCTTCGCGAAGCCGGGCCAGAACACGAGCACCTTCGCCCCGGACCGGCCGACGATGTCGGCCAGCTCGCGCGGGACGAAGCGCGTGTTCACCGCGACCGCGATCGCGCCGACCTGCGCGCAGGCGAAAAAGGTCGCGATCCAGGCCGGCGTCGTGGGAAGCCAGATCGCGACGCGATCGCCGGGCCGAACGCCGAGCCGCACGAGGCCGCCCGCGACCCGCCGCGCCTCGTCGAGCACCCGTGCGAACGAGATCGGCGTCTCGCAGTGGACGAGCATCGTCGCGTCGGCGTGCGAACGCGACGCGAGCAGGGACAGGGCGGTGGAGGCTTCGCTCATCACGGCGCGCGCGGGGCTGTCGGGGGTCGGCGATTGTCGCACTTCCCCCGGGCGATGCGCACCCCGGTCAGACCGGTTTGATGTTGCGCGCGCGGATCACCTTCGCCCAGCGCTCGCGCTCGCTCGCGATCAGGCGGTCGAACTCCTCGGCCGGCGCCGGGGTCAGCAGCGCGCCCATCTTCTCGAGACGGGCGACGGTGTCGGGTTGCGCGAGCACCTTCTGCAGCTCGTCGGAGAGCCGGCGCACGAGCGGGCGCGGCGTCGCGGCCGCGATCGCGACGCCGAACCACGGCAGGAACATCGCGTCGGCGTAGCCGGCCTCGGCGATCGTCGGCACGTCGGGCAGTTCGGGCGAGCGTCTCGGGGCGCTGATGGCGAGCGCCTTCAGCCGGCCCTCGCGCAGGAACGGCAGCGCCAGTGCGAGCGTGACCAGGCTGAGCGCCACCTGCCCGTTGACCACGTCGGGCAGCATCTCGGCCTGGCTCTTGTACATCACGTTCGGCATCTCGAAGCCGGCGATGCTGAAGAGCAATTCCTGGCCCAGGTGGTTCGAGCTGCCGATGCTCGGATTCGTGACCGTGAGCGCGCCGGGGCGCGCCTTCGCGTAGTCGATGAACTCGCGCAGCGTCGTCGCCGGCAGCGACGCCGGCACGACGAACACGTTCGGCGGCGCCCCGATCAGCCCGACGCCGGCGAAGTCCGACGACTTCCACTTCGTGCTCGCCATCATCAGCGGGTTGATCGCGAGGTAGGGGGAGCAGCCCATCAGCGTGTAGCCGTCCGCGGGCGCGCGCAGCACGGACTCGGTGCCGATGTTGCCGCTGGCGCCGGGTCGGTTCTCGACGATCACCGGCTGGCCGAGGGCGGCGGCGAGCTTCTCGCTCACCACGCGCGTGGTCAGGTCGAGCACGCCGCCGGCGGGGAACGCGACCACGCAGCGCAAGGGTTTCGTCGGAAATGCGTCCTGCGCGCGGGCGGGGCGCGTCGCGAGGCCGGCGAGGGCGGGGGGCAGCGCGAGCGCCGTCGCCGAGGCGACACCGGCGAGCAGGCGGCGCCGGGGCGTGGAGGCGGGCGGCGCGCCGGCGAGCGACACGCCACCGGGCGTCGCGCTCACGGTCCGTGCGGAAGCGGGAACGGTCGAGGGGCGGACGGTTCTCATCGGGCAACACTCCACAGGTCGGGCTTCTCATCGAGCGTCGGCAGCTGCCGGTACACGTGCGGCATCCGGCCGAGGTCGTCGAGCCGCAGCCCGTCGACCGTGCGCAGGCGCGCGTCGTGCGTGCCGTCGGCGTGGAACGCGTGCTCGACCCAGCCGATCACCTTGGTGCCGAGCGACGGCTGCCAGGGGTCGCCGAGGATGAACGCGGTCGACGGCGCCCAGACCTGTGAGATGCCGTCGGCGCGCCGCTGGCGCCACTGGTGCACGTGGCCGCTGATCACGAGTGCCGGGCGCGCGTCGCCGAACAGCGCGAGCAGGCGCGCGCGCGGGGCCGGGAACATCGACCAGTAGTCGGGCGCCGCGTCGTTCACCGAGTCCGCGCACAGCGGCTTGTGCTGGACGAGCGCGACGCTGCGCGTGCCGGCGTCGCGCGCGGCGCGCGCGATCGCGTCCCACGCCGGCGGGTCGAATGCCAGGCCCTGGACGTCGAAACCGACGAGCCGCCAGCCTGGCAGGTCGTGCACCCAGACGCTCGGGCCGGCGATGCGCTTCCAGCGCTCGACGCTCGCCGCGTCGGCCTCGCCGCGGCCGATGCCGGGTTCGTTGCCGACGTCGTGATTGCCGGGCACGCAGCGCAATTCGGGGCCGATCTCCGCGTGGCGCGCGATCCCGTGCGCGAGGTCCTCGTCGGTGCCGGCGCCCAGGGTCAGGTCGCCGGTGGCGAGCACGAGCGCGGCTCCCGACGCGCGCACGTCTTCGGCGACACGGGCGAAGTTCTCCATGAAGAACGGTCGCCTCGCGCACAGGTGCGCGTCGCTGACCTGGGCCACGCGGACGGTCATTCGGGGTCCCGGGTTCGATGGGTGGGTCGCGGCAGATGATCCGGCGCATTCGAGCGGGCTGGCAAGCGCGTCGAGCGGATTTCGAGTCTCCGGTGAGCGTCGCCGAAGACACTTGCGCATCCAGATTGCGCATAATGTATATTATGTCAAGTCACGGGTCGAATGTGTCGATGTCCGGCGTCCATCCGCCCGTAGATTCGCGGGCCGCTCACCTCCGCCCCCGGTGCGGCCGTCCCCACCAGACGACCACGCTTGCCGCGCAAGCCAGCGCCGCGCACGCGTAGAGCGGTGCGCCGTAGCCTCCCGCCGCCTGCTTGGCCACGCTCATCGCGAGCGGTCCGGTCGCGTACAGGATCTGTCCGACACCCACCGCCAGCCGGTTGACCCGGTTGAATTGCGACGACGGGAACTCGCGGTGGATCAGCAGGCCCGCGAACGTGATCATGTTCCCGACCGCCAGGCCGGCCAGCAGGCAGCCGGCGTACAGGCCCGCGCGGGACGTGCCGGCGGCCAACAGCAGCAGCCCGCCCGCCTGCACGACGAAATTCAGTGCCGCGATCGCGCGCCGCGAGAAGCGGTCCATCGCGGCGCCTGCGACGAGGCGCCCGAGCACCGCGGCGGCGGTCGTCAGGCTCACCGCCCACGCGGCACCGTCGGACCCCAGCGGGCCCTGCAGCATCGAGATCTGGTGCGTGAGCACGCCGACCTGGATCGTCAGGCCCACCGAGAACGGTCCGGCGGTGGTCAGGAATTCGCGAGACGCCAGAATGCGGCGCAGGGGCCACGCGGGCTGCGCGACGTCACCGCTGCGCGCGGCCGCCTCGGGCGCTGGCGCCGATGGGGGATCGCCGTCGACACCCTGCCCGACGTCGCCCGGCGAGCGCACGAAGCAGCGCGCCGACACAGCGAGCATGATCACGCCCAGCGCCAGCGCCGCCAGCGTGAGGCCTTCCCGGTAACCGAGCGCGCGCGTCGCCGCCGTGACGAGCGGGATCACCGCGATGCCGCCGAAGCTCGCGCCGGTCAGGGCGAGGCTGAGCGCCGTGCCGCGCCGGCGATCGAACCAGGGGGCGATGATCGCGTTGATCGCCGAGCTGCTCATCGTGGTCCACGCGATCGCCATCAGTCCCATCGCCGCGTAGAACTGCCACAGCGCATCCGCGCGCGCGATCGAGAAGACCGCAAACGTCAGCGAGATCGTTCCCAGCGCCACCGAGCGGCGTGGGCCGAGCCGGTCGATGTATCCCCCGCCTGCCATGATGAGCATCGCGCCGCCCGCGTAGTACGCGGTGATCCCGGCCGACACCGCGTCGAGCGGCAGGCCGCGCTCGCCGACGAGGTACGCGAGGTAGAGCCCGTTGCCGTAGAAGCCCAGGCCCCACGCGACCATCGCCATGAAGAAGCAGCCCGCGACGACATCCCAGCCGCGGAATCGTGCGGGACGCTTGTCGTACGGACGCAATCGCATCGCCCCTCCTCGGATGGCCGTAGGATCAGCCCTGCGTCGCCCGTGGCCGCCGCTGGTGAAGGCCGCGGGGCCGAGCCGGAGCAGCCCTGCGGCGAGGCGTGCGGACGCCGTCGCTCAGCGCGGCGCCATCCGGATCGCGCCGTCCAGCCGCACGCACTGCCCGTTGAAGTACGTGTTGCGAGCGATCTCGAGCGCCAGGCTGCCGAACTCCTCGGGCTTGCCCAGGCGCTTGGGGAACGGCACCGACGCCGACAGGCTCTCGAGCACCTTCGGAGCCGCGCCGAGCATCAGCGGCGTTGCGAAGATGCCCGGCATGATCGAGTTGACTCGGATGCCGAGGTCGGAGAGGTCGCGCGCCATCGGCAGCACGAGGCCGTTGACGCCGGCCTTCGCCGACGCGTAGACCACCTGCCCGATCTGGCCGTCCTGCGCCGCGACCGACGCGGTCAGCAGGATGCTGCCGCGCTCGCCGTCCTCGAGCGGCGCGAGCGTGGCCATGCCCTCGGCCGCGAGCGAAGCGAGCCGGTAGCTGGCGATCAGCACGCCCTGCACGCCCGCCTCGTAGTCGGTGGTCGACAGGCGCACGAGCCTGTTGGCCGCCTTGTCGAACGCCAGCGTCTTGCCGCGCCGCGACGTCATCGCGCAGTGGACGAGCACCCGCTCCTGGCCGTGCGCCGCGCGTGCCTTCGCGAAGCCGGCGACGACGCTGTCCTCGCTGTTGATGTCGACCTTGCAGAAGATGCCGCCGATCGCGGACGCGACTTCCTGCCCCTTGGCTTCGTTGATGTCGAAGATGGCGACCTTCGCCCCGGCGCCGGCCAGGGCCTCGGCGCTCGCGCGGCCCAGGCCGGACGCGCCGCCGGTGACGACGGCGCTGATGCTTGCATCGATCTTCATTCGGGGTCTCCTTCCCGTGAGTGGTCAGCCGCGAGCATACCGGCTGGACGCGGCCGCGCCGCGCCGGTGCCGGGCCGGCCTGCGGCGTGTCATTTCGATCGGTGCCCGCCGAGCCGCGTCGGCCTCGAGGCGGCGTCGTCGCGCAGGCATTGCAGGAACCGGTCGGCCGCGGTGCCGGGGGCAGCGTCGCGCACGACCACGCCCAGCGGCGCGATCGGCATCGGTTCGCCGACGTCGAGCACGGCGAGTTCGCCGGCCTCGACCAGGTGCCGGATCACGCCGTACGGCACCACGCACAGGAGCGGGCGTTCGCGCAGCATCCACCACGTGGCGGCGTGCACGCGCGTGATCACCTGGCTCTGGCGCAGCCCCTCGGCGAAGCGCTGCGCGATCTCGTCCTGGTAAGCGCGCGCGAGCGAGCCCGCCGGCGGCGGCAGCCAGGTCTCGCCCGCGAGGTCCGCCCAGCGCACCCGGCGGCGGCCGGCGAGCCGGTGCCGCGCGGAGCACGCGATCACCATCTCGTCCTCGAGCACCGGCTCGAAGCGCCAGGGCTCGGGCAGCGCGCGCGGCAGGCGGCAGGCCGCGACGTCGACCTCGGCGCGCCCGATCGCCAGCAGGATCTCGTCGAGCTCGGCCTCCTTGAGCTGGACCTGGATCGCCGGGCAGCGGTCTGCGAACGCCGGCAGCGCGTGCGCGATCAGCCCGTTGACCGCGGCGGTCGAGGCGAGCAGCCGTACCACGCCCTCGCCCTGGTGCCGGCGCGTGGCGACCGCTTCCGCGCCGGACGCAAGCCCCACGAGCACCTGGCGCGCGATCGGCAGGAGGTCGCTGCACGCGGGTGTCGGGCGCACGCCGCGCGCGTGCCGCTGGAACAGCGCGACCTCGAGCATCGCCTCGAGATCCTGCAGCACCTGCGTGACCCGCGGCTGCGACATCCCGACGACGTCGGCGGTACGGCGAACGCTGCCCAGCTCGGCGAGTTGCACCAGCACCTGCACGTGGCGCAGGCGCGCGCGCGCGAGCAGGCGGTTGAGGATGACGGTCGCGGTCGGGGTCACGAGGTATAAGCAATCCGGATCGGTCGTGGGGCGATTCTATTTCTCTCCCGGTCGGCGCGCACCCAGAATCCGCCGCACGACAGGCAGGCCCGGCCCGGCGCGCGGCGCCGCCAATGCCCGGTTCCCACGACGGCACCCCACGAGGAGGCACCCATGAAGAGACACATCGCCCTGGCGGCGGCGACCACGACCGTGCTCGCGCTGGCCGCGTGCGGCGGCGACGGATCGCTGCCCGGGATGTCCGCGGCCCAGGCGGGCACGCTGGCCGCGTGCACGACGCTCGCGTCCGGCTTCACGTTCGCCGGCACCACGATCACCGCCTCGAGCGTGGTCGCGGCGGGCACGCTGAACAACGGCGGCAGCCCGGTCGGCGAGCACTGCCTGGTCACGGGCTCGATGAACCGGCGCACCAGCGCCGTCGACGGCCAGACCTACGCGATCGGCTTCGAGATGCGCCTGCCCAGGGACTGGAACGGGCGCTTCCTCTATCAGGCCAACGGCGGCACCGACGGCGTCGTCTCGCAGGCGGTGGGCAACTTCAGCGGCGGCGGCATGCTGCGGCACGGCCTGCAGCAGGGGTTCGCCGTGATCAGTTCCGACGCCGGCCACAGCGCGGCGCAGAACCCGCTGTTCGGGCTGGACCCGCAGGCACGGCTCGACTACGGCTACCAGGCGGTCGGCACGCTGACGCCGATGGCCAAGGCGCTGGTGAAGGCGGCCTACGGGCGCGCGCCGGACCGTTCCTACATCGGCGGCACGTCCAACGGCGGGCGCCACACGATGGTCGCCGCCGCGCGCTACGCCGCGGACTACGACGGCTTCGTCGCGGTGTCGCCGGGCTTCAACCTGCCCAAGGCGGCGGTCGCGCAGCTCTACGGCGCGCAGCAGTGGGCCGCCGTCGCGACCGACAAGACCAACCTCGAGACCGCCCTGTCCCAGACCGAGCGGGTGCTGATCGCCAACGCGATCCTCGCGAAGTGCGACGCGCTCGACGGCATCGCCGACGGCCTGGTGCAGGACGTCGAAGCCTGCCGCGCGGCGTTCGACCTGGCGCGCGACGTGCCGACGTGCACGGGCTCGCGCGACGGCACCTGCCTGAGCGCCGCGCAGAAGACGTCCATCGCCAACGTGTTCGCCGGGGCGCGCAACAGCGCCGGCGACGCGCTCTATTCCCGCTGGCCGTTCGACCCCGGGATCTCGCAGACCGGCTGGGCCGACTGGAAGTTCCGCAATTCGGTGGGCAACGCGCGCGACCCGGTCGCGGTCGCGTTCATCTTCTCGTCGCCGCCGGAGTCCGCGAGCATTATCGCCGACACGCTCGGCTACGCGCTGAAGTTCAACTTCGACACCGACGCGCCGAAGATCTTCGCGACCACCGCGACGTACACCGAGAGCGCGATGTCGTTCATGACGCCGCCGAACCCGACGCAGCTCGACACGCTGCGCAACCGCGGCGCGAAGATGATCGTGGCGCAGGGCAACTCCGACGGCGTGTTCTCGGTCGACGACACCGCCGCGTGGTACGACGCGCTGGATCGCCGCTACAACGGCGCGGCCGCCGAGTTCGTGCGCTTCTTCCGCGTGCCGGGCATGGGCCACAGCCGCGGCGGCCCCGCGACCGACCAGTTCGACGCGCTCGCCGCGATCGTGGCGTGGGTCGAGAAGGGCGAGGCGCCGCAGGCGCTGCTCGCGAGCGCGCGCGGCGCCGGCAACCCCGGCGGCGTCAACGCCGACGTGCCGGCCGGGTGGGCGGCCAACCGCACGCGTCCGCTGTGCCCGTATCCCTACGTGGCGCGCTACGTGAGCGGCGACAAGGAGCAGGCGTCGAGCTTCAGCTGCCAGCGTTGAGCGGCGGCTCGGCCGCCGGAGCCCGCGGGTCGGGCTCCCGGGCCTTCGGGCGAGACGCAACCGCGGGAGACGCGAGCATGGACCGCAGAGATTTCGTTCGAGCCCTGGGCCTCGCCGGCCCGGCGGCGGCGCTGCCGGCCGCGGCCGGCGTCGCGCGGGCACAGGGGACCGACTGGCCGGCGCGCGCCGTTCGCATCATCGTCCCCGCCCCCGCCGGCGGGCCCTACGACCGCGCGCTCCGCCCGATCGCGCAGGAGATGTCGGCGCTGCTCAGGCAGCCGGTCGTCGTCGACAATCGCCCGAGCGCGGGCAACATCGTCGGCACGCTCGCCGGCGCGAAGGCCGCCCCCGACGGCTACACGCTGACGATGACGGGCATGCTGAACACGATCGCGGCGGGCCTGTACGACGGCGTGCCGTTCGACATCGTCGGCGACTTCGCGCACGTCGGCGCGATCGGCGCCGGCGCGCAGGCGCTGCTCGCGCGCGCCGACGCGGGTTACGCGTCGTTCGCCGACCTGATGGCGCGCGCGAAGCGCGAGCCCGGAAAGGTCGACTACGCGACCTCGGGCGCGGGCAGCGCCGGGCACCTGCTGATGGAGCTGCTGCAGCGCGCGGCCGGCGTGTCGATGACGCACATCGCGTACAATGGCGGCGCGCCCGCGCTGCAGGACCTGCTCGCCGGCGTCGTCGGCGTCGCGGTGCTGCCGCCGAACGTCGCGATCCCGCACCTGCAGTCGGGGCGACTGAAGCTGCTCGCGATGTCGAGCGGTGCGCGCGTCGCGCAGTTCACCGACGCGCCGACCTTCGCCGAGCTCGGCTACCCGCAGCTCACGGTCACGTCGTGGGTCGGGCTGTCGGCGCCGCGCGGCACGCCCGCGGCGGTCGTCGGCAAGCTCAACGCGACGCTGTACGCGGCGCTGAAGAACCCCGCCGTGCTCGGGCCGCTCGAGGCGGACGGGCTGATCCCGATGCACACGACGCCGGACGAGTACGCGCGGCTGGTGCGCTCCGACACCGAGCGCTGGACGGCGCTCGTGCGCAGCCTCGGTCTGAAGGCGAACTGAGCGTGCCGTTCGCACGCGGCGACGGCGCCGATCTCTACTACGAGGTGCACGGCGAGGGCACGCCGGTGCTGTTCTGCCACGGGGCGGGCTCCAATGCCGCCACCTGGTGGCAGCAGCTGCCGGCGTTCGCGCCCCGGCATCGCTGCATCACCGTCGACCTGCGCTGCTTCGGCCGCTCGCGCGCGCCGCTGGAGACGTTCACCGTGCCGGCGCTCGTCGCCGACGCGCTCGCGGTGCTCGACGCCGCGGGAGCGGCGCGCGCGGTCGTCGTCGGGCAGTCGCTCGGCGGGATGGTCGGCCTGCAGCTGGCGTTGCGCCACCCGGAGCGCGTCGCCGGCTTCGTCGCCTGCGACAGCTCGCTCGCGATCGACCACGCGGGCTTGCTCGAGACGCTGAAGACGCGCGCGCTCACGCACGCGGCGGTGAGCATCGAGCAGCGCTCGCTCGGGCGCTGGTTCCTCGAGCACCGGCCCGCGCTCGCGGCGCTGTACGCGCAGATCAATCACTTCAATCCGAGTGCGTACGCGCACGCGCCGGACGCGTGGCGCGCGGCGCTCGCGCGGCTGCACGAGCCGGGGTCGCTGGTGCCGATGGACGCGCTGCGCCGGGTCGCGTGCCCGACGCTGCTGCTGGTCGGCCGCGAGGACCCGATCGTGCCGGCGAGCGTCATGCACGAGGTGGCGGCGCGGGTCGCGGGCAGCGAAGTCGTGATCGTCGACGACGCCGGTCACTCGGCGTATTTCGAGCAGCCGGACGCGGTCAACCGGCACGTGCTCGAGTTCATCGCGCGAAGAGTGGGCTGAGCGCCGGGGTGCTCGCGCACCGCGACCCGCCGGAACTCGTCGTCTTCTTCGGCCCGCTGATCGCCTTCGTCGCCTTCGCTTTCGCGATGCCGGGCGAGCTCGCGGTGCCGCGAGCCTCGTCACTCGGCGGTGATCTTGCGCTCGCGGATCAGCCGCCCCCAGCGCTGGCCGTCCTCGGCCACCATCGCGGCGAAGCGGGCCGGCGACGACGGCGCCGCGGGCTCGGCACCGAGCTTCGCGAGCCCGGCGACGACTTCGGGCGTCGCGAGCACCTTCACGAACGCGTCGTGCACGCGCGCGACCGTGTCCGCGCTCATGCCCCTGGGCCCGAACAGGCCGAACCACGTGACCGAAGAGAACCCCGGCAGCCCCGACTCGGCGACCGTGGGCAACTCGGGCGCGAGCTCCGAGCGCTTCGGGCCGGTCACCGCGAGCGCGCGCAGCCGACCGGATTTCACGTGCGGCATGCCCGACGGGATCGAGTCGAAGATCAGGTGCACGTTGCCGGCGACGATGTCGGGGATCGACTGCGCGGTGCCCTTGTACGGAATGTGCGTCATGAAGACGCCGGCCTGCGTCTTGAACGCCTCGGTCGTCAGGTGGACGATGGTGCCGTTGCCGCTGCTCGCGTAGTTGAGCTGCCCTGGGCGCGCCTTCGCGACCGCGATCAGTTCCGCCACCGACTTCGCCGGCAGCGACGGCGTCACGAGCAGCACGCTCGCGGCGTCGGCCACGTGAGCGATCGGGGTGAAGTCGCGCCCGGCGTCGTACGGCAGCTTCGGCATCAGCTGCGGCGCGACCGAGTGCGTGCTGCTCGTGGCGAGCAGCAGCGTGTAGCCGTCGGGCGCGGCCTTGGCGGCCTCGGCCGAGCCCAGCGTGCCCCCCGCGCCTGCCTTGTTCTCGACGACCACCTGCTGGCCGAGATCCTTCGACAGGCGCTGCGCGATCACGCGCCCGACGAGGTCGGTCGCGCCTCCCGAAGGGAACGGCACGACCAGGCGCACGGTGCGCTCGGGCCAGGCCTGCGCGAGGGCCTGTGGCGATGCGACGATCAGGGCCGCGGACGGCGCGACGAGCAGGGCCGCGACGGCCCGCGAGCGCGCGCGGCGAGTGAGCGAAATCATGGACGGACTCCGGCGTAGCGGCGCCGCGGCGTGCGGCGCCCCGCGCATCCTAGCGAATGCGCGCGGCCCGTGCTCGCCGCGCGGCTCCGTCCCGCGCCGGATCAGAACCCGGCCGCGCTCTGCGCGTCGCGCGAGCGTGGCGCCCCGGCACGAACCGGGCGGCGCGCTTTCAGGCGCGCGGTCAGCGTGCGCGCCAGGTCGGCGTAACCCAGCGTGTCGCAGTGGCCGAGCCCGAGCTGCTCGAACGCCTTGTAGTGGCGGTCGTGCAGGCGGAACTCGTACAGGCGCAGGTCCTCGGCGAAAGCTTCCCAGTGCCGGGCGGTCGCGAACACCCTCGCGTACCAGTCGCACTCGCAGAGCGCTTCGTGCTCGACGGCGAGCGTGAGCCAGTCCAGCACGTAGTTGGTCGCGATCGTGCCGTCCTCGGCACGGACCAGCGCCGTGTACCGGATCGGATACCAGGTCCGGGTCGCGACGTCGAAGCCGCCGAAGCGCGGGCCCGCGGGCAGCACCGGCGCGAACGACGGGTGGTCGGGTTCACCCAGCAGCGAATAGTGGATTTGGTAGGGAGCCTGCATCGATTGCCCTTGGCTTGGAAACATGCCAGGAGCAGGTTAGTCGTCCGACGGACGGCGGGCGGTGACCGACTTGGCACCGCCCCTCGCGCGACCGACCGCGCGTCGGCCGACGGGCGGCACGGCACCGCCTCACAGCCAGCGCTTGCGCCGCCGGTACGACTTCAGGTTCTTGAAGTTGCGCTGCTGGTCGCCCTGCCCGAGGTAGAACTCGCGCACGTCCTCGTTGTCGCGCAGCTCCTGCGCGCTGCCCTCCAGGACGATCTTGCCGTTCTCCATGATGTAGCCGCGGTCGGCGACGCCCAGCGCCATGCGCGAATTCTGCTCGACGAGCAGGATCGAGATGCCCTGCTCGCGGTTGATGCGCGCGATGATCTCGAAGACCTCCTGCACCATCATCGGCGACAGCCCCATCGACGGCTCGTCGAGCAGGATCAGGCGCGGGCGCGCCATCAGTGCGCGCCCGATCGCGAGCATCTGCTGCTCGCCGCCCGACAGGTAGCCGGCGAGCCCCGAAGCGCGCTCCTTCAGGCGCGGGAAGTACCCGTAGACGAGGTCGTACTCGTCGCGCCCGGGGTCGCGCGGCCGGCTGTAGCCGCCCATGCGCAGGTTCTCGCGAACGGTCATGTCGTCGATGATGCGGCGCCCCTCCATGACCTGGAAGACGCCGCGGCGAACGATCGCGTCCGGGCGCTCGCCGTTGACCACCGAGCCCTCGAAACGGATGCTGCCGCGGGTGACCGCACCGTCCTCGGTGGCGAGCAGCCCCGAGATCGCCTTGAGCGTCGTGCTCTTGCCGGCCCCGTTGCCGCCGAGCAGCGCGACGATCCGGCCGCGCGGCACCGCGAGGCTCACGCCCTGCAGCACGAGCACGACGTCGTTGTACACGACCTCGATGTTCTCGACGTCGAGGACGGGCGCCTCGGCGGCCGCCGACCGTTCGGTCGCGGTCGCCGGGCCGTCGCGCGGGTCGGTCGTCTCCATGGCGTGGCCGCGGTCCGGGCCGAGCGCGTCAGCGCCCGTGCCACTCCTTCTCGCGGCCGAGCCTGACCACGTCGAGCTGCTTCCAGCCCGGCTTGCCGCCGGCCATCGTGCCCTGGAGGATGGGAACGTCGACGACGCTGCGGTGGTCTTCGGGCGTCCACGTCGCCGGCGCGCACACGCCGTCCAGGCCCTGCGGCACCCAGTTCGCTTTCGCGTACATCGCCTTCTGCACGTTCGGCCCGGTGACGCCGCCGGCCTTGTCGGCCGCGATCAGCGCCTCGCGCAGGTACATCATCGTGCACAGCGCGGCCATGTAGAACGTGCTCTTGGCCTGCCCGCCGGTGACGTCGCGCACGAGCTTCATGCCGGGCACGTTCGAGCCGAACGGCGCGACGTGGATCGGCGCGATCACGCCCTCGGCCGCGTCGCCGATCGCCTCCATCACGGGCTCGGAGTACGCGTAGATGTTGGTCAGGTACTGCGTCTTCACGCCCACGGTCGCGCAGCTCTTCAGCAGCGCGATCGTCGCGTTGGCCGCGTTCGCGAGGTACGTGTACTGCGCGCCGGTCTCCTTCAGCGACAGGCACTGCGCCTTGAAGTCCGCGGGCGCCATGCTGTACTGGATCGGGGGCAGCACGTCCATGCCGGCCTTGCCGGCGAACGCGAGGCACGCCTCCTTGGCCGAATTCGGGTACGGGTGGTTGTCGCCCATGTACGCGAACTTCGCCTTGCCCGCCCCGCCCTTCTTCTTCCAGTCGGCCGCGGCCCACTGCACCATCGCGCGGCAGCCGTCCGAGTACGAGGGGCCGTGGAAGAAGTTGAACGGCGTCGGCCGCTCGACCTGCTTGCTCGCGCCGGTCGGGTCGGTGAGGTTGGCCGAGAAGCTGTGCGACACGTAGACGACCTTGTCGGCGTTGACCATCGCCGACAGCGCCTCGGTGTCGGCGGTGCCGTAGCCGTAGATCACCGCCGGCTTGCGCGACTCGCCCATCCACTTCTTGTACGTCGTGATCGCGACCGGCGCCTTGTACGAGTAGTCGAACGAGTTCCACTCGAGCTTCTTGCCGTTGATGCCGCCGTTGGCGTTGATCCACTTGACGACGTCGTTCTTGGCCGCGGCGAACTCCTTGCCGTTGGCCGAGGTCGGGCCGGTGAGGTCGTCGAGCGAGTCGACGATGATGCTCTGCGCGTGCGCGGCGCCGAGCGACGCGCTCGCGGCCAGCACGGCGAGCGCGATCCGGGCGGTGGTTCTCTTCATGCTTGGTCTCCTGGGGTCGGTCTTCGGGGGTGTGCGTCAGTGGGTGAACGGGTACAGCTTCCACCACGCCTTCACGAGGCGCCAGCGGTGGGCGAGCCCGTCGGGCTCGAACACGAGGAACAGGATGATCACGGCGCCGATCGAGATCTCCTTCAGGTACACGAGGCCCTTGTCGGCGCCGCTCGCGCCGACGCCCGCCGCGTGGAACACCGCCTCGACGGTCTCGGGCATCAGCACCATGAACGCCGCGCCCATCAGCGAGCCCATGATCGAGCCCAGGCCGCCGATGATGATCATCCCGAGCATCTGCACCGACAGCAGCAGGTTGATGCTCTCGGTGGACACGAAGCCGACGTAGTGCCCCATCAGCGCGCCCGAGACGCCGGCGTAGAAGGACGCGAGGCCGAACGCGAGCACCCGGTAGCGCGTGAGCGCGATGCCCATGATCTCGGCGGCGAGGTAGTGGTCGCGCACCGCGATCATCGCGCGCCCGTCGCGCGTTCGCATCAGGTTCGACGCGAACCCGTACAGCAGCACGAGCGCGACGAGCACGAGCCAGAAGTAGCGCGCGTCGGTGTTCAGCGGCAGGCCGAAGAGGCTCGCCGGCTGCGCGTTCGCGCCCGAGGCGCCGCCGGTGAACCACTGCGCGCGGTTGAAGAAGTCCTCGAGCACGTACTGCGCGGCGAGCGTCGCGATCGCGAGGTACAGGCCCTTGATGCGCGCGGCCGGCGCGCCGAACACCAGCCCGACGAGCGCGGTCGCCACTCCGGCGACCGGGATCGCGAGCAGCACCGGCACGCCGAACCGGTTGCTGATCCAGGCGGAGAAGAACGCGCCGAAGCCGAAGAACGCCGCGTGCCCGAGCGAGATCTGCCCGGTGAAGCCGGTCACGAGGTTCAGCCCGAGCGCGGCGATGCCGTAGTAGCCGATCTGGATCAGCAGCGCCAGGCCGTAGTTGCCCAGCGCGAGCGGCGCCGCGGCGAGCAGCGCGACGCCGATCGCGCACGCCGCGGCCGAGCGCGGGCTCGGGAACCAGGTCATCTCCTGGTGGTAGTCGGTGCGGAAGTCGCGGCACCGGCGCGGGGAGGCGGCTGCGCTCATCGTCTTCAGATCCGCTCGATGTCCTTCGTGCCGAACAGCCCGTACGGCTTGAGCATCAGCACCAGCACCAGCGCGTAGAACGGCGCGACCACGTACAGGTTGCCCCAGTGCAGGTACTCGCCGTCGACGAACTGCGCGAGGTTCTCGAGCAGCCCGATCACGATGCCGCCGACGACCGCGCCGATGATCGAGTCGAGGCCGCCGAGGATCACCGCGGGGAAGACCTTGATGCCGAACAGCGTCAGGCCCGGCGAGATGCCGTTGACGACGCCGACGACCACGCCCGCGACGCCGGAGACCAGCGCCGAGATCGCCCACGACACGACGAAGATGCGCTGGATCGACACGCCCAGCGACTGCGCCACCTGCTGGTTGAACGCGGTCGCGCGCATCGCCAGCCCCAGCCGCGAGAACTTGAAGAACCAGGCGAACGCGGCCATCCCGAGCGCGGCCGCCGCCGTGCTCCACAGGTACACCGCCTCGACGTTCAGGCCCGCCAGGCGCACCGTCGTGCCCGCGGTGCCGCCCGGGAAGCTCTTGGGCTCGGGCCCGAAGATCCACAGCGTGATGCCGCGCAGCACCACCGACAGCCCGATCGTGACCATGATCACCGAGATGACCGGCTCGCCGATCAGCGGACGGATCACGACCGCCTGGATCAGCGCGCCGAGCAGCGTCATCGCGACCATCGTGAGCAGGAATCCGGCCCAGAACGGCACCTGCAACTCCGACATGAAGCCCCAGCACGTCCACGCGCCCACGAGCAGGAACTCGCCCTGCGCGAAGTTCACCGCGCGCGACGCCTTGAACACGAGCACGAAGCACATCGCGACCATGCCGTACAGCGTCCCGATGATCAGCCCGTTGATGCCGAACTGGAGCAGCAGGTCGAATTTCATGCGCGGGCCTCCTCGCGTGGCGCGTGCGGCGCCCCGGCCGGATCGGCGGGCGTCTGCAGCTTCAGCCGCGTGACGATGCGGCTGCGGCGGCCGTCCGCCAGCGTGATCGTGGTGTCGACGTCGACGACCGGGCGCCCCTCGTAGAGCGCGTCGATCAGCGACGCGTAGCGCTCGTTGACCGTGCCGCGGCGCACCTTGCGCGTGCGCGTGAGCTCGCCGTCGTCGGGGTCGAGCTCCTTGTAGAGCAGGAAGAAGCGGCGCACCCGCTGGTTCTCCGGCAGCTGCGCGTTGACGGCCTCGACCTCTCGGCGCAGCAGCGCGGCGACCTCGTCGCGCGCGGAGAGGTCGGAGTACGTGGTGAACGCGAGGCGGTTCTTCTCGGCCCACTTGGCGACGATCGAGAACCGGATGCACACGAGCGCGGTGACGAACTCGCGCCCCTGGCCGAGCGCGACGCACTCGCCGACGTAGGGCGAGAACTTGAGCTTGTTCTCGACGAACTGCGGCGAGAACGCGTCGCCGCCGGCGAGCTGCGCGAGGTCGCGCACGCGGTCGACGACGACGAGCTCGCCATCGTCGCGCAGGATGCCGGCGTCGCCGGTGTGCATCCAGCCGTCGCGAAGGTCGGCGCGCGTGGCCTCGTCGTTGCGGTAAAAGCCCGCGAACATCCCGGGGTGACGGACGACGATCTCGCCCAGCCCGGTGCGGTCGGGGTTCTCGATGCGCAGCTCGACGTAGTCGAGCGGCCGGCCGACGCTCGCGAAGTCGATCGCGCCCCCGGGCCGGTGCATCACGTAGACGCCGCACAGCTCGGTCTGGCCGTAGACCTGCCGCAGCGGCACGCCGATCGCCCGGAAGAAGCGGAACACCTCGGGCCCGAGCGGCGCGCCGCCGGTGGTCGCCGACGCGATCCGCGAGAAGCCGAGCCGGTCGCGCAGCGCGCGCCCGACGATCAGGTCCGCCAGCGCCGAGCGCCCGCCGCGCTCCAGCGCGCGATAGCCGAGCGCGAGCCCCCAGCCGTACAGCGCGCGCTTGATCCAGGTCGCGTCCATCATGCGCGCCTTCACGTCGGCGGCGGCGGCCTCCCACGCGCGCGGCGGCCACAGCAGCGCCGTGGGCCCGATCTCGCGCATGTCGGCCGCGGTGGTCTCGGCCTCCTCGCAGAAGTTGAAGCGAAAGCGCGCGAGCAGCCAGGAGCCGAGCGCCACCTGCTCGCCGATCCACGGCAGCGGCAGCACCGACACGTACTCGTCGTCGGGCGTGCGCGGGTCGACCTCGAGCATCGCCTGCGCGTGCCCGAGGAACGCCGCGGAGCGCAGCATCGCGGGCTTGGGGTTCGACGTCGTGCCCGAGGTCGTGCACAGGATCGCGACCGCGCCGGGGTCGACGGCGCCCAGCAGGCGCTCCCACGCGCCCGGGTCGTCGCGCAGCGCCTGCTCGCCGAAGGCCTCGATTCGCGCCAGCGGCACGAGGCGAGGATCGGCGCCCTCGCCGGTGTGCTTCCACATCCCGCGCGGGTCGTCGTAGACGATGTGCGCGACGCTGGCGGTGCGCTCGCCGAGCTCCAGGAGCTTGTCGACCTGCTCCTCGTCCTCGACGATCACGACCCGGGCGCCGCAGAACTCGATCAGGAACCCGACTTCCTCGGTGAGCGAGTCGCGGTAGACCCCCAGGCTCAGCGCGCCGCAGGCGTGCGCCGCGATCTCGCCGAACACCCACGCCGGGCGGTTCTGGCCGAGCAGCGCGACGACGTCGCCCGGGCCCACGCCGATCGAGCGCAGCCCGAGCGCGAGCGCGCGGGTGCGCCGCAGGCACTCGCCCCACGTGAACGTGCGCCAGATGCCCAGCGTCTTCTCGCGCGCGGCGACGGCGTCCGGGTGCGCGCGCGCGTTCGCGTCGAGCAGGTGCGGCATCGAGCGCGGGGTCATTCGCCGCTCCCCAGGTAGGCCGAGCGCACCTGCGGGTGGGCGGCGACCGCGGCCGGCGCGCCCTCGGCGATCTTCTGGCCGAAGTTCAGCACCATGACCCGGTCCGACATGTCCATCACCACGCCCATGTCGTGCTCGATCATCACGATCGTCATCGCCCACTCGCGCGACAGGTCGTTGATGTAGCGCGCCATGTCCTCCTTCTCCTCGAGGTTCATGCCGGCCATCGGCTCGTCGAGCAGCAGCAGCCGCGGCCGCGCGGCGACCGCGCGCGCCAGCTCCACGCGCTTGCGCAGCCCGTACGGCAGCGTTCCCGCGGTGCGGTTGCGGATGTGCTGGATCTCGAGGAAGTCGATCACCTCCTCGACCGCGGCGTGGTGCGCGTACTCCTCGTCGCGCGCGCCGCCGAGCCAGTACAGCCCGCCGGCGAGGAAGCCCTTCTTCATCAGGTGGTGGCGGCCGACCTTGACGTTGTCGATCACCGACATGTGCGCGAACAGCGCCAGGTTCTGGAACGTGCGCGCGATGCCGAGCTGCGCACGGATCGCGGGGCTGCGACCGGAGATTCGCCGGCCGTCGAAGTCGACGCTGCCGGCCGACGGCTGGTAGCGGCCCGACACGCAGTTCAGCAGCGAGGTCTTGCCCGCGCCGTTGGGGCCGATGATCGAGAAGAGCTCGCCGGCGCGCACCTGGAAGCTCACGCCCTGGAGCGCGCTGACGCCCTTGAAGACGAGCGAGACGTCGGTGACGTCGAGCAGCGGCGCGGCGCTGGCGGCCTGGGGGTTCATCGTGCGTGCGGTCGGCGGGGCGACGGGCTCAGGCGGGCACCGCGCCGCGCCCGGCGCGGGTGCGCGCGATGATCGTCTTCATGATCTGCGCGGTGCCGTCGCCGATCTGGAAGCCGAGCACGTCGCGCAGGCGCTGCTCCATCGGGCCGCGGTCGTAGCCGCCGTGGCCGTGCATCAGCAGGCACTCGTGGATCGCGTCGTACGCGAGCTTGGGCGCCCACCACTTGCACATCGCGGCCTCGGCGCTGTGCGGCGCGCCGCGGTCCTTCAGCCACAGCGCCTGCAGGCACAGCAGGCGCGCGGCCTCGAGCTGCGTGTCGAGCTCGGCGAGCGGGTGCGAGACCCCCTGGAACGCCGACAGCGGCCTGCCGAACGACTCGCGCTGCGCGACGTGCGCCCAGGTCTCCTCGAGCGCGACGCGCGCCACCGCGAGCACCGCCAGCCCGATCAGCGCGCGGGAGAAGTCGAAGCCCTGCATCACCTGCACGAAGCCCTCGCTCTCCGCGCCCAGCAGGTGGTCGCCCGGCACGCGCACGTTCTCGAAGAACACCGAGCCGCGGCCGATCGCGCGCTGGCCGTGGCAGTCGAAGCGCCCGCGCGACAGGCCGGGCAGGTGCGTCGGGACGAGGAACGCCGAGACGCCGCGCGCGCCGGACTCGACGCTGCCGGTGCGCCCGAACACCACGATCGCGTCGGCCTGGTCGGCCGCGGAGATCGAGGTCTTCTCGCCGTTGATCACGTAGTCGGTGCCGGCGCGCTCGACGCGCAGGCGAAGGTTCGCGGCGTCGGACCCGCCGCGCGGCTCGGTCAGTGCGATCGCCACCAGCGCATCGCCGCGCGTGAGGCGCGCGAGCCAGGGCGCGACGACCTCGGGCCGGCCGTGGTGCGACAGGATCTGGCCGTTCAGCGACGCGAGCAGGTTCAGGTACGAGAGGCTCAGGTCGGCGCGCGCGACCTCCTCGTGGATCACGCCGGCGGCGAGGCTGCCGAGCCCCTGCCCGCCGTGCGCCTCGGGCAGCTCGGGCGCGATGAAGCCGAGTGCGCCCATCTCGCGCAGCAGACCGCGGTCGAGCACGCGGGTGCGGTCGCGCTCGAGGAAGCCGGGCGCGATGCGCGCGGCGGCGAAGCGGCGTGCGTGCTCGCCCAGCGCGACGAGATCGTCGTCGAGATACGGATTCATCGCCTGCTCCTCCGGTGTCGCCGGCGTCCTCGAAGGCCGCGCGGTCGGTGCTTCGTCGCCACGCGCACTTCGGGGCGCGCGGTCGGTGCTTCGTCGCCGGCGCCCCGGCGGGGCGCGCGGCTGCTCGTTCGGGCGGCGGGCGCGAACGCGCCCCGCCCGCGCCGGGCCTACTTCGCGAACTTGCGGAACTCGGGCTTGCGCTTTTCCTTCAGCGAATTGACGCCTTCGCGCGACTCGTCGGTGTCGTAGTAGAGCTTGAGCGCGAGCATGCCCATGCCGGCGATGCCGGCCTGGTGCGCGGTGTCCATGTTGAAGCTGCGCTTGGCGATCGCGAGCGCGGTCGGGCTGCGCTCGCACAGCTCCTCGGCCCACTTCTGGACCTCGGCGTCGAGCTGGTCGTGGGGCACGCAGGCGTTGGCCAGGCCCATCGCGACCGCTTCCTGGCCGGAGTAGCGCTTGCACATGTACCACATCTCGCGCGCCTTCTTCTCGCCGACGACGCGGGCGAGGAACGCGGTGCCGTAGCCGGGGTCGACCGAGCCCATCTTCGGGCCCACCTGGCCGAAGATCGCCTTCTCCGAGCAGATCGTGAGGTCGCAGATCGTGCACAGCACGTTGCCGCCGCCGATCGCGTAGCCCTGCACGCGCGCGATCACCGGCTTGGGAACGTCGCGGATCGCGGTGTGCAGCTCTTCCATCGGCAGTCCGATGGTGCCGCGGCCGTCGTAGTTGCCGTCGTGCGCGGACTGGTCGCCGCCGGTGCAGAAGGCGCGGTCGCCGGCGCCGGCGAGCACGATCGCGCCCACGCTCTTGTCGTAGCCGGCCTTGTAGAGCGCGCGGATCAGCTCGTCGCAGGTGGTGCCGCGAAACGAGTTCATCTTCTCCGGGCGGTTGATCGTGATCCACGCGACGCCGTTGCGGATCTCGTACAGCAGGTCTTCGAAGCTCATGTCCACTCCTCGGGGTTCGGTGTCGCGGCGATCAGCCGGCCATCGTCAGGCCGCCGGACACGCTGAGCACCTGCCCGGTCACGTACGCGGCGTCGTCGCTGGCGAAGAACAGGATCGCGCCCGGGAGGTCCTCGGGCTGGCCGATGCGCCCGAGCGGGATCGAGCGCGTGAACGCCTCGACGAGCTTCTCGGGGTTGCCGGCGCCGGTCTTGTAGTCGGCGAAGAGCGCGGTGTCGGTCGGGCCCGGGCACACGACGTTCACGCTGATGCCGTGGCGCGCGTGCTCGCGCGCGAGCGTCTTGGAGAACGCGACGATGCCGCCCTTGCAGGCCGCGTACACGGCTTCGCCGGAGGAGCCCACGCGCGCGGCGTCCGACGACACGTTGACGATGCGCCCCTTCTTGCGCGCGACCATGCCCGGCAGCACCGCGTGGTGCATGTGCAGTGCGCCGACGAGATTGATCGCGATCAGTCGTTCCCACTGCGCGGGCTCGGTCTTCGTGAACGGCTTGAAGATGTCCCAGCCCGCGTTGTTGACGAGCACGTCGACGGGGCCGAGCTGCGCTTCGGTCTGCGCGACGGCGGCGTCGACGCTCGCGCGATCGGTGATGTCGCAGCGCAGCGCCAGCGCGTTGCCGCCGGACGCGCGGATGGCCGCGGCGACCTGCTCGGCCGAGTCCGGGTTCAGGTCCAGGACGGCCACTTTGGCACCCTCGGCGCCGAAGCGCCGGCACGTGGCTCCGCCGATGCCGCCGCCGCCGCCGGTGACCACGACCACGCGATTGTCGAATCTGCCCACGCTGTCTCCTCCTTGCTCGAAGTGCCCGCCGGCGGATCGCCGGGGAAACGCCACAGGCCGTCGCCAGTATGGCAATATGTTGGCGGATATTACGGATTCGCGAGCACTTGTTCAAGCGTCGCGAAGCGGGCGGATACCTCGGGTAAACCCCAACCATGATCACAAGCGCGAAGTTCGAGCTCGCCAACCGCCTGTTCTTCAGGCTCTATCAATGTGCAAACATGTTGCACAAGACGGGGTCGCGGGCGGTGGAGGACGAAGGACTGACCACCCAGCAGTGGGCGGTGCTCGGCGCCCTGTCGCGGGACAAGGCGCACGCGGGAATGTCGGTGGGCGACCTCGCCCGCTACCTGATGGTGTCGCGCCAGAATCTCGCGGGCCTGATCGGACGCATGGAGCGCGACGGGCACGTCGCGATCGCGCGCGACGAGCACGACCGGCGCTCGCGCATCGTGACGATGACCCCGTCGGGCAAGAAGGTGTGGCGCGATCTCGCGCAACCCAAGATCCGCGCGTACTACGAGGGCGTGCTGTCGGACTTCTCGATCAACGACATGTCGCACGCGCTCCACTATCTGCTGAAGATCCTCGAGAACATGGAGCGGCTCGACAGCGCGTGGGTCGCCGAACGCGGCGAGGGGGCGGCGCGCGACGAGGAGGACTGACGGCGCGGGCCGTCGCGCGGCCGGCGACGGGCGCCCGGCGCCGGCGACCGCAGGTGCGACGCAGGGGTCAGGCCAGCCCGGCCCGTTCCAGCAGCCGGCGCGCGAGCCGATGGTGGCGCTCGACGAGCGCCGGCAGGTCGACCCCGACGAGCTCGCCGCGCTCGACCACGATGCGACCGTTCACCATCGACAGCCACGCGCGCGCGGGCGCGCAGGTGAGCAGCCCGCCCAGCGGGTCGCCGAGCGCGCCCGCGTGCTCCAGCCCGTCGACGCGAAACGCGACCAGGTCGGCCGCCATGCCCGGTGCGAGCACCCCGACGTCGTCGCGGCCGAGCACGCGCGCGCCGCCGCGCGTCGCGATCGCGAGCGCCTCGCGCGCCGACATCCGGTCGGCCCGGCCCTCGAAGCCGGGCCAGCCGACCCGCTGCAGCAGCATCGCCTGGCGCGCCTCGGCCAGCAGGCCGTTGCCGTCGTTGCTCGCGGATCCGTCCACGCCCAGGCCGACCGGCACGCCGCCGTCGAGCATCGCGCGCACCGGCGCGATCCCCGAGCCCAGGATCATGTTGCTGCTCGGGCAGTGGCACACGCCGGTGCGCGTGCGCGCCAGGTTCGCGAGGTCGTCGGGCGACGGGTGCACGACGTGCGCGAACCAGACGTCCGGGCCGAGCCACTCGACGTCCTCGGCGAACTCGATCGGGCGCCGGCCGTAGCGCTCGCGGCACCAGCGGTCCTCGTCGAGGGTCTCGGCGAGGTGCGTGTGCAGGCGCACGCCGGGGTGCGCCCGGGCCAGGCGGGCGCTCTCGCGCATCAGGTCGCGGCTCACGCTGAACGGCGAGCACGGTGCCAGCGCCACCCGCAGCATCGAGCGCGGCCCGGGGTCGTGCAGCGTCTCGATCACGCGCTGGCTGTCGGCGAGGATCGCGCGCTCGTCCTCGACGAGCCGGTCGGGCGGCAGGCCGCCGGCGGACTCGCCCACGCTCATCGAGCCGCGCGTCGCGTGGAAGCGCACGCCGAGCTCGCGCGCGGCGTCGACCTCGTCGTCCAGGCGCACGCCGGGCGGGAACAGGTAGAGGTGGTCGGCGACGGTCGTCGCGCCCGAGAGCATCAGCTCGCACAGCCCGAGCTTCGCGCTGACGCGGACGGCCTCGGGGTCCATGCCGCCCCAGATCGGATAGAGGAGTCGGAGCCAGTCGAAGAGCACCTTGCCGCCGGCGGTGCCGATCGCACGCGTGAGGGTCTGGTAGAGGTGGTGATGCGCGTTGACCAGGCCGGGCACCAGCACGCAGCCGCGGGCGTCGATCGTGCGCGCGGGGGTTCGCTCGGCAGGGGCCGCGGCGATCCAGGCGTCGACGTCCCGGTCGGCGCCCACCCAGGCGATGCCGTCGCCGCGCACGACGAGCGCGGCGTCGCGGATCTCGCGGCCCGCGTCGTCCAGGGTCGCGAGCACGTCGGCGCGGCGGATCAGCGTCACCACGTCGACGTGCCCCGGGAGGAAGCGGGGCGCGCGGACGCGCGGATCGTGCTGAACGGTGGCATGCTCCTTGCGTCGAACATCGGTTGCGTGTGGAATTCCGGATCGTGACTTTAACCGAGCATCAAGCAACGAGCATGCCATCGGGATGTGCACCCGATGGCGGCGCGGCGAGCCCCCGCCGCGATCCCGCCGCACCCTGCCGGGGCATCCGCTTCGTGCTGGACGGGCGCGTCGTCGAGGTCGACGACGCGGCGCCCTCGACGACGCTCCTCGACTACCTGCGCGAGTCGCTGGGGCGCACCGGAACGAAGGAAGGCTGCGCCGAGGGCGACTGCGGCGCGTGCACCGTGGTGCTCGGCGAACTGCGCGGCGAGCGCGTCGTCTATCGGGCGATCAACGCCTGCATCCGGCTGCTCGCGACGGTCGACGGCTGCGAGGTCGTCACCGTCGAGAGCCTGCGCGGGCCCGACGGCGCGCTGCACCCGGTGCAGCAGGCGATGGTCGACGAGCACGCTTCGCAGTGCGGCTTCTGCACGCCGGGCTTCGTGATGTCGCTGCTGGCGCTGTACCTCGCCGACGCGGCGCCGGCGCGCGAGACGGTACTGGATGCGCTGGCCGGCAACCTGTGCCGCTGCACCGGCTACCGGCCGATCGTCGCGGCCGCGGCACGCATGAACGCCTACCCCGCGCCCGCGCGCTGGAGCCGTGCCGACGCGCGCGACCCGGCCCGCGCCGCGGCGCTGCGCGCGCTCGCGCCTTCGATCGCGGACGGGCGGGCGCTGGTCGAGGGCTTCGAGTCGCCGCGCGACCTCGACGACTTCGCGCGCCGCTACGAAGAGAACCCCGACCTGCTGCTGGTGGCCGGCGCCACCGACGTCGGCCTGCGCGTGACCAAGCAGCTCGAGGACCTCGGACCGATCCTCCACCTCGGCCGCGTGGACGCCCTCGCGACGCTGCGCGACGTCGACGGCGCGCTCGAGATCGGCGCGGCGGTGTCGCTCACCGACGCGTTCGCGGCGCTCGTCGCACGCCATCCGTCGCTGGCCGAGCTCGCGAACCGCTTCGCGTCGCCGCCGATCCGCCACTCCGGCACGCTGTGCGGCAACGTCGCGAACGGCTCGCCGATCGGCGACTCGATGCCGATCCTGATCGCGCTGGGCGCGACGCTCCTGCTGCGGCGCGGCGCGCGCACGCGCGAGGTGCCGCTCGACGCGTTCTACGTCGGCTACCGGCGCAACGTGCTCGAGCGTGGCGAATTCGTCGCGGCCGTGCGCGTGCCGCCCGCGCCGCGCACGCAGGCCGGGAGCGAGCGCCACGTCGCCGCGTACAAGGTCGCGAAGCGCTTCGACCAGGACATCTCGTCGGTCAGCGCGGGCTTCGTCGTCGACGTCCGAGACGGCGCGGTCGTCGCGGCCCGCCTGGCCTACGGAGGGATGGCCGCGACGCCGAAGCGGGCCGCGGCCCTCGAGGCCGCGATCACCGGTCGGCCCTGGACGCACGCGTCGCTGCGCGCCGCCCTGCCCGCGCTCTCCGGCGACTTCGCGCCGATCGACGACTTTCGAGCGAGCGCTTCGTACCGGTTGCGGGTGGCGGGCCACCTGCTGCTGCGCCTGCACGCGCAGACCGTCGGCGCCGGCGACGACGCGCGCATCCCGACCGGGCCGCTCGGCCTCGGGGGGTGCGTGACGTGATCGCGCCCCGGCCCCACGAGAGCGCGGTCCTGCACGTGACCGGCGAGGCCCGCTACACCGACGACCTCCCGCTGCCCGCCGGCGCGCTGCACGCGGCGCTGGGCACCAGCACCGTCGCGCACGCGCACGTCGTCGAGCTCGACCTGTCGGCGGTGCGGGCCGCGCCCGGCGTCGAGGCGGTGCTGGTCGCGGCCGACATCCCCGGCCACAACGACTTCGGCCCGGTCGTCGACGACGACCCGATCTTCGCCGACGGCGTCGTGAACTACGCGGGCCAGCCGCTGTTCGCGGTGGCGGCGCGCACGGCCCGGCAGGCACGCCAGGCGGCGCGGCTCGCGCGCGTGCGCTACGACGAGCAGCCCGCGATTCTCGACGTGCGCGAAGCGCTCGCGAGAGCGTCTTTCGTGATCCCTTCCCAGCGGGTGCGCCGGGGCGACCCGGACGCGGCGCTGCGCGACGCGCCGCACCGCCTCGCGGGCACCCTCGAGATCGGCGGCCAGGACCACTTCTATCTCGAGGGCCAGGTTGCGCTCGCGCTGCCGCAGGAGGCGGGCGCGATGCTCGTGCACTGCTCGACGCAGCACCCGACCGAGGTGCAGCACAAGGTCGCCGAGGCGCTCGGGCGGCACGCGCACGACGTCGTCGTGCAGTGCCGGCGCATGGGCGGAGGCTTCGGCGGCAAGGAGAGCCAGCCGGCGCTGTTCGCGTGCGCGGCGGCGCTGCTCGCCGCGAAGACCGGGCGCGCGGTGCGGCTGCGCGTCGATCGCGACGCCGACATGACCGTGACCGGCAAGCGCCACGACTTCGTCGCCGACTGGGACGTCGGCTTCGACGGCGCCGGCCGCCTGCTCGCGCTGCGCGTCGTGCTCGCGTCGCGCTGCGGCCACTCCGCCGACCTCTCCGGCCCGGTCAACGACCGCGCGATGCTGCACGTCGACAACGCGTACTTCCTCGCGAACGTCGACGTCGTCTCGCACCGCTGCCGCACGCACACGGTGTCGAACACGGCGTTCCGCGGCTTCGGCGGGCCGCAGGGCATGATGGTCGTCGAGCGGGTCATCGACGACGTCGCGCGCGCGCTCGGCAAGGATCCGCTCGACGTCCGGCGCGTGAACTTCTACGGCGGCCCCGGGCGCGACACGACGCACTACGGCCAGGTCGTCGAGGACTTCGTCGTGCCGCGGATCGTCGAACGCCTGGAGCGCGACGCCGGCTACCGTGCGCGCCGGGCCGCCGTCGACGCGCACAACGCGGCCGCGCCGCGCGTGCGCCGCGGCATCGCGCTCACGCCGGTGAAGTTCGGCATCTCGTTCAACGCGACGCTGTTCAACCAGGCGGGCGCGCTCGTGCACGTGTACACCGACGGCACGGTGCTGGTGAACCACGGCGGCACCGAGATGGGCCAGGGGCTGTTCACCAAGGTGGCGCAGGTCGTCGCGCAGGAACTCGCGCTGCCGTTCGAGCGGGTGCGCGTGAGCGCGACCGACACCAGCAAGGTGCCGAACACGTCGGCGACCGCGGCCTCGTCGGGCGCGGACCTCAACGGCAAGGCGGCGCAGGCCGCGGCGGCCGCGGTGCGCGAGCGGCTCGCGGCGCACGCGGCGGCGAGTCGCGGCGTGAGCGTGGCCGACGTGCGCTTCGAGGCCGGGCAGGTCCGGATCGGCGCCGAGCGCGTCGCTTTCGAGACGCTCGTTCGCGAGGCCTACGCGGCGCGCGTCCAGCTGTCGGCGACCGGCTACTACCGCACGCCGAAGATCCACTTCGACCGCGCCACGCAGCAGGGGCGGCCCTTCTTCTACTTCGCCTGCGGCGCGGCGGTCGCCGAGGTCTCGCTCGACACGCTCACCGGCGAGACGCGGATCGAGCGCGTCGACATCCTGCACGACGCGGGCGCGTCGCTGAACCCGGCGCTGGATCTCGGGCAGGTCGAGGGCGGCTTCCTGCAGGGCGCGGGCTGGCTGACCTGCGAGGAGCTGCGCTGGGACGGGCGCGGACGGCTGCTCACGCACGCGCCGTCGACGTACAAGATCCCGAGCGCGCGCGACTGGCCGGCGGTGGCGGACGTGCGCCTGCTCGACGACAGCCCCAACGCCGAGGACACGATCCACCGCTCGAAGGCGGTCGGCGAGCCGCCGCTGATGCTCGGCATGTCGGTGTTCCACGCGATCCTCGACGCGATCGCGGGGTGCCGCCCCCAGGCCGCTCGGTCGCTGCCGGCGCCCGCCACGCCCGAGGCGGTGCTGCGCGCCCTCGGCGGGCTCGAGCCGGACGCGCCGGGCGGGACCGCGTGAACGACTGGCTCTCGGCGCTCGCGCGCGTGCTGGAGCGCGACGGCGCGGCGGTGCGCGTGGTCGTCGCCGCGGTCCGGGGGTCGGCACCGCGCGAGCCCGGCGCCTGCCTGCTGGTGACACGCGGCGACGCGTGCGTGCCGCTGGGGACCATCGGCGGAGGCCACCTGGAGTGGAAGGCGATCGACGTCGCGCGCGGGATGCTCGAGGCGGGCGCGGGGCCCGATGCCCGCCTGGACCGCTTCGCGCTGGGCGCCACGCTCGGGCAGTGCTGTGGCGGTGCGGTCGAACTGTGGTTCGAGCGCTGGGACGCGACCGATCTCGCGCTCGTGCGCACGGCGCTCGCTGCGCGAGCGCGCGGGCCCGCGACGCTGGTCTCCCGCATCGCACCGGGAGCGACGAACGCGCCTCGACGGGCCGTGGTCGCGGCCCGGCCGGGGGCGGTGCGGTCGGCGGCGCGGCCGAGCGGGAAGCCTTCGCCGGCGCGGCCGGGGGTGACGCCTTGCCGGCCCGCCCGTCGCGCCGGGCACGCGCGCAGCCGGCGGCGCCCCGCCCTCGCCTCGCGCGTGGCTCGCGCACGAGCCCGGCGACGGCCTCGCCGCGCGGTGCTGCACGAGCGCCTCGACAGCGCACGGCCGCAACTGTGGGTCTTCGGGGCCGGTCACGTGGGCAGCGCGCTCGTGCGCGTGCTCGGAGCGCTGCCGCTCGACGTGCACTGGGTCGACGCGCGCGAGGCGCAACTGCGCGCGGCCTTCCCCGACGGGATGCCGGCCAACGTCTCGGCGAGCATCTCTGACGACCCTGCCGGCGACGTCGCGTCGGCGCCGCCGGGCGCGCTGTTCGTCGTCATGACGCACAGCCACGACCTGGACTTCGAGATCGTGCGGTCGCTGCTCGAGCGCGACGACTTCGCGTGGGCCGGAGTGATCGGGTCGGCGACGAAGGCCGCGCGCTTCGCGCACCGCCTCGAGCGGCGCGGCTTCGCGCGCGAGCGCATCGCGCGGATCGCGTGCCCGATCGGCGTGCCGGGCATCGACGGCAAGGAGCCGGCGACGATCGCGGTCGCGGTGGCGGCGCAACTGCTGCAGGTGATCGAGGCGGGCGCGCGCGGCCGGGTCGACACGCAGCGCACGTCGCCGGATGAACGGGCGGCCGCGCACGCGGGCCCGGAGCACCGGTCGTCGCGCGAGGCGCGTCAGCGCGCCGGCAGCGCCGGCTCCCCGAGCACGTAGGTCTGCGCGACCGCGCGGTCGTCGGCGAGCGTCAGCAGCACGAACAGCCGCTCCTCGAGCGTGCGCGCCAGGCCGGTGCGGCGCGCGAGCAGCGGCGTGGCGCGCGGGTCGAGGACGACGAAGTCGGCGTCGCGCCCCGGCGCGAAGCTGCCGATCCGGTCGGCGAACCCGAGCGCGCGCGCGCCGCCGAGCGTCGCGAGGTAGAACGCGTCGAGCCCGTCGAAGTCGTTGCCGGCGAGGCGCGCGACCTTGTACGCCTCGTGCATCGTCGCGAGCATGCCGAACGAGGTTCCTCCGCCGACGTCGGTCGCGAGCGCGACCGGCGCGTTCGCCGCGTGCGCGCGCTCGTAGTCGAACAGGCCGCTGCCCAGGAAGGTGTTCGACGTGGGACAGTGCACGGCGACCGAGCGCGCACCGGCGAGCCGTGCCCAGTCGGCGTCGTCGAGGTGGATGCAGTGCGCGAACAGCGTGCCCTCGCGCACGAGGCCGAAGCGATCGTAGACGTCCAGGTAGCTTCGGCTCCACGGGTGGAGCTCGGCGACCCAGCGGATCTCGGCGTCGTTCTCGGCGACGTGCGTCTGCAGCCTCACGCCGGGATAGCGGTCGAGCAGGCGGGCGGCGGCCTCGAGCTGCGCGTCGCTCGAGGTCGGGGCGAAGCGCGGCGTCACCGCGTAGGCGAGGCGTCCGCGGCCGTGCCAGCGCTCGATCAGCGCGGCGCTGTCGTCGAAGGCGCCGGCCGCGGTGTCGCGCAGGGCCTCCGGGCAGTGGCGGTCCATCATGACCTTGCCGCAGACCATGCGCAGCCGGCGCGCGTGCGCGGCGGCGAAGAACGAGTCGACCGACGCCGGGTGCGAGGTCGCGAAGACCGCGGCGGTCGTGGTGCCGTTGCGCAGCAGCTGGTCGAGGAAGAACTCGGCGGTCGCGCGCGCGTGAGCGGCGTCCGCGAAGCGCGCCTCCTCGGGGAACGTGTAGTTCTCGAGCCAGTCGAGGAGCGCGTGACCGTGGCTCGCGATGACGTCGGTCTGCGCGTAGTGCACGTGCGCGTCGACGAAGCCGGGCACGACGAGGCAGCCGCGCAGGTCGGTGACCGGGGTGCCCGGGGGCAGCGTCGCGAGCGCGGTGTCCGCGGGCTCGCAGCGCTCGACGACCCCGTCGCGCACGACGAGCAGGCCGTCGGGCAGGTGGCGCAGCGCGCGCGCGTCGCGCCGCGGGTCGCCGGAGAAGTCGAGCAGCTCGGCGCGGAACGCGACGGTGCGGCCGGCGACCGGCGCCGGGGGCACGATCACGCGCCGCCCTCGCCCGCCGGCACGACGCCGTAGCGAAGCCCCTCGCGCACGAGGTAGCGCCGGTAAGCGAGCGACATGCGGTCGCAGGCCATCGACACCTCGGCGTCGGGCGCGAGCGGCAGCCGGCGCGGGACCTGGTTCTCGACGATGGGCTGGTCCTGCAGGAAGATCGTGTCCTGGAAGGCGCGAAGGTCTTCGTCGGTGTCTTCGAAGTTCGTCATCGCGAGCACGATCCACGCGCGGCTCGACTCCTCGCCGAGCGGCTGGACGTGCAGGCTGATCGCCTCGCGGAATTCCGGCTGCGCGCGCGGGAACTTGGTGAGGATCGCGGTGAGCGGGCGCACGACGCGGTAAGTGTACTCGACGTCGCTGCCCTCCAGCGACAGCGCGTTCGAGCGCGGCTGCCACGCGAGGCAGCCGCTCACCTGCGGGCCGGCGTCGTCGCGCTCGAGCACCTTCCCGGCCTCGACCTGCGCGTGCGCCGCGTCGCCGAGGATGCCCGCGTGGACGAACGCGAAGTGCGGCATGTCGAGAAAGTTCTCGACGATGCGCGGCCCGCTGCACGCGACGTCGTAGGGGCCGCACAGCACCTTGCGAAGCCGTGCGTCGTCGTATTCCGGGAACGGCACCACGTCCCGCGCCGGAGCACCGAGACAGGCCCACACCAGCCCGTAACGTTCGCGGACCTCGAACGTGCGCGCGCACGCCCGGGCCGACGGCCGCACGCCGGGGTGTGCGGGGACGTGAACGCAGTGCCCCTGCGCGTCGAAGGTCCAGCCGTGGTAGCCGCAGACGACGCCGTCGCCGTGCGCGACCCCGCACGAGAAGCGCAGCCCGCGGTGCGGGCAGCGGTCTTCCCACGCGTGCGCGCGCCCGCCGGCGTCGCGCCAGACGGCCAGCTCGGTGCCGAGCAGGCGCGTCGGGACGATCGTGCCCGGCACCAGCGATGCCGACGCGGCGACCGGGTGCCAGTCGTCCGCGTGAACGGGGTCGGCGCCGCGCTCGTGCGGTGCAGGCGTGACGCTCACTTGGGCAACTGCCCTTCGACGCCCTCGACGTACCAGTTCACGCTGTCGATCTCCTTGTCCGTCATCGTCTTGCCGGCGGCGACCTTGATCGACCCGTCCTGTGCCTTGATCGGCCCGGTGAACACGCTGAAGCTGCCCGACTTCAGCGCGGCCGCCTTCTCGTCGACCGCCTTCTTCGCGGCCGCGGGCACCGACGCGTTCACGCTCACCAGGTCGTTGAAGCCTTCCTTCATGCCGCCCCACATCGTCGTCTTGATCGGCTTGCCCGCGAGCGCGGCCTGCGCGACCATCGTGTAGTAGCCGCCCCAGACCTGGACCGCCGACGCCAGGTGCGCCTTCGGCGCGTACGCGGTCATGTCCGAATCCCAGCCGAACGCGTTGACGCCCTTGTCCTGCGCGGCCTGCAGCACCGCGGAGGAGTCGGTATTCTGCAGCAGCACGTCGGCGCCCTGCCCGATCAGCGCCTCGGCGGCCTGCCGTTCCTTGCTCGGGTCGTACCAGGTGTTCACCCACACGACCTTGGTCGTGATCTTCGGGTTCACCGTGCGCGCGCCCATCGTGTAGGCGTTGATGTTGCGCACCACCTCGGGGATCGGGAACGACGCGACGAACCCGAGCACGCCGCTCTTCGAGACGTGCCCCGCGATGATGCCGGCCAGGTACGCCGGCTCGTACATGCGCGAGTTGTAGATGGTCACGTTCTTGTCGGACTTGAAGCCGGTCGCGTGGTAGAACTCGACCTTCGGGAACGACTTCGCGACCTTCAGCGTCGGCTCCATGTAGCCGAACGACGTCGTGAAGATGATCCGGTTGCCCTTGGCGGCGAGGTCGCGGATGACGCGCTCGGCGTCGGCGCCTTCCGGGACGCTCTCGACGAACGTGGTCTGGATCCTGTCGCCCAGCGCCTTGACGGCGGCCTTGCGGCCGACGTCGTGCGCGAAGGTCCAGCCGCCGTCGCCGACGGGGCCGACGTAGACCCACGCCATCTTCAGGGGCGCGTCGGCGGCGGACGCGACGGACGCGGCGCCGAGGACGGTGCAGGCCGCCAGCAGCGACAGGGTGGCACGCTTGGAGAACTTCATCGGGGAGCTCCTTTCGAGAGGCACGTTGCGATGGGAAACGAGGGGGCTGGCACGCACGGCTTGCGAACGACGAGAGGGGCCGACACCGTGCGCGGGTTCGATGCGGGCACGCGCGCTCACCCGTCGGCGTGGAACGGCTTGCCCAGCGACGCGGGCGCGTTGCGGCGGATCGCGTTGCCGTCGGCCGAGATCAGCACCAGGACCGCGATGGTCGCGAGATACGGCAGGCTCGACAGCGCGAACACCGACACGTGCACGTTGATCGCCTGCAGGTACAGCCCGAGCGCGGAGACGCCGCCGAACAGCAGCGCGCCGAGCGCGACGCGCGCCGGACGCCAGGTCGAGAACACGACCAGCGCGAGCGCGATCCAGCCGTTGCCGGAGGTGAGGCCTTCCTGCCACATCTTGAACTGGGCGATCGCGTAGTAGCACCCTGCGAGCCCGGCCATCGCGCCCCCGAACGCCACCGCGGCGTAGCGCACCGCGATCACCGGCAGCCCCAGCGAGCGTGCGACGCCCGGGGACTCGCCGATGCAGCGCAGCGCCAGGCCGGAACGCGTGCGGAACAGGAACCACGTCGTCGCGGCGAGCGCCGCGACGGTCGCGTACCCGAGCACGTTCATCGAGAACAGCGACGGCCCCAGCAGCGGGATCTTCGAGAGAACGGGCAGCGGCAGGTCGGCGAACGACACCGGCGCCCGGAAGCCCACGTACTGGCGACCGAGGAACGCGGACACCCCGGTGCCGAGGATCGTCAGCGACAGTCCGGCCGCGACCTGGTTGGCCTGCAGCGTCAGCGTCACGAATCCGAACACGCTCGCGGCGACGACGCCGGCGAGCATCGCCGCGACGACCGCGAGCGCGAGTCCGCCTCCGTGCGCGACCGTGACGAACGCGGCCAGCGCGCCGATGAGCATCATCCCCTCGAGGCCGAGGTTCAGCACGCCGGAGCGCTCGACGACGAGCTCGCCGAGTGCCGCGAGCACGAGCGGCAGCGCGGCGGCGAGCGCGCTCGCGGCGAGCGGGTTCAGCGACTCGATCACGCGGCCCCCGTGACGGCCGGGGCGCGCACGCGCTCGACGCGGTACTGGATCAGCACGTCGCAGCCGAGCAGGAACATCAGCAGCAGGCCCTGGAACACCAGGCTGATCGCCTTGGGCAGCTGAAGCGCGATCTGCGCGGCCTCGCCGCCGAGGTAGAGCAGCGCCATCAGCAGCGACGCCAGCACGATGCCGACCGCGTTGAGCCGGCCGAGCGCGGCGACGATGATCGCGGTGAAGCCGTAGCCCGGCGTCCAGCGGTCGTTGAGCTGCCCGATCGGCCCCGCGACCTCGGTGACCCCCGCGAGCCCGGCGGCCGCGCCGCCGATCAGCAGCGCCATCCACACCATGCGCGTGTCCGGGAAGCCCGCGTAGCGCGCGGCGCGCGGCGCCAGCCCCGCGGCCGCGAGCTGGAACCCGGCGAACGAGCGTTCGGCGAACAGCCACGCGAGCGGGACGGCGGCGACGGTGATCAGCACCGAGAGGTTCAGCCGCGTGCCCTCGAGCCACTCCCAGCCGTAGCCGGCGAGCACGGGGAAGAGCGCCGAGTCGGAGAACGACACCGTGAACGGGAAGTTGTTGCTCTGCGGGTCCTGCCACGGGCCGTACACCAGGTACTTGACGATCAGGTCGGCCACGTACGTGAGCATCAGGCTGACGAGGATCTCGTTCGTGCGCAGGTGCGCGCGCAGGAACGCGGTGATCGACGCCCACAGTGCGCCGCCGGCGGCGCCCGCGACGATCATCGCCGGCAGCAGCCACGCGGACTCGGCATCGTGGAAGGCGATCGCGAGCCCGGTCGCGAAGATCCCGCCCACGTACATCTGCCCTTCGGCACCGATGTTCCAGACGTTCGCGCGGAACCCGATCGCCAGCCCGAGCGCGATCAGGCACAGCGGCGACGCCTTGAGCAGCAGTTCCGAGATCCCGTTGACGTCGGCGACCGGCTCGACGAAGAAGATCGTGAAGGCCCGCAGCGGGTCCTGCCCGAGGCCGACGAAGAGCACGAGCCCGACCGCGACCGTGAGCGCGATCGCGAGCGCCGGCGCGGCGAGCGCCATGGCCCGCGACGGCTCGGCGCGCCGCGCCAGGCGCAGCCGGATCACGACGCGACCCGTGCGGCCGCCCCGCGCGCCGCGTCGCCCGGGAAGAGCCCCGCCATCCAGGTGCCGATCTCGCGCGCGTCGGTCGCGGAGACGTCGCGCACGGGCGAGAGGCGCCCGCCGGTGATCACGGCGACGCGGTCGCAGACCTCGAGGATCTCGCCGAGGTCCTCGGAGACGACCAGCACGCCGACGCCGCGCGCCGCGGCGTCGATCAGGCGCTGACGGATCAGCGCCGACGCCGCGACGTCGACGCCCCAGGTCGGCTGCGCGACGACCACCACCTGCGGCGTCTGGCGCAATTCCCGGCCGACGATGTACTTCTGCAGGTTGCCGCCCGACAGGCTCTGCGCCGCCGCCCGTGGCCCGCCGCAGCGAACGTCGAATTCCGCGATGCACTCGCCGGCCCAGGCCGAGCTGCGCGCGCCGTCGACCAGCCCGCGTCGGACCATGCCGAGACGGCTCGCGGTGAGCAGCGCGTTCTGGAGCAGGCTCATCGGCGGCACGGTGCCGTGGCCGAGCCGCTCCTCGGGAACGTAGACGAGTCCGCGCCGTCGCCGGGCCGACGGGCCGAGTGTCCCGACCGGCTCGCCGGCCAGCCAGACCGTCTGCGGATCGGGCGCCGCCGCTTCGCCCGAGATCGCGGCCAGCAGTTCCGCCTGGCCGTTGCCCGAGATCCCCGCGATGCCGAGCACCTCGCCGCGATGAAGCCGCAGGCTGACCGCGTCGAGCGCGACGCCGAACGGCCCGTCGGCCGGCACGCTCAGGCCGATCAGCTCGAGCACGACGTCCCCGGCCTGGTGCCCGCTGCGCCGGGTGCGCGGGAAGTCGCGCCCGATCATCATTTCCGCGAGGCGGTGCTCGGTCTCCCGGCGCGGGTCGACCTCGGCGACGAAGCGCCCGCCGCGCAGGATCGTCGCGCGCTGGCACAGGCGCCGGATCTCGTCGAGCTTGTGGCTGATGTAGACGATCGCGGTGCCCTCGGCGGCGAGCTTGCGCAGCGTCTCGAAGAGCTGGTCGACGGCCTGCGGCGTGAGCACCGACGTCGGCTCGTCCATGATCAGCAGCTTCGGCGACTGCAGCAGGCAGCGCACGATCTCCACGCGCTGGCGCTCGCCGACCGAGAGCTCGTGCACCGGCCGCCAGGGCTCGAGCGGCAGCCCGTAGCGCTCGGACACCTCCGAGATCCGCGCCGCGAGCGCGTGCAGGTCGAACGCCCCCGGCAGCGCGAGCGCCATGTTCTCGACCACGGTCACCGACTCGAACAGCGCGAAGTGCTGGTAGACCATCGCGATGCCCAGCGCACGCGCCTCGCCGGGGCTGCCGATCGTCACCGGCGCGCCCTGCCACTCGAGCCGGCCGGCGTCGGGGCGGACCGCGCCGTAGATGATCTTCATCAGCGTCGACTTGCCGGCACCGTTCTCGCCCAGCACCGCGTGGATCTCGCCGGCGCGCACCTCGAGGCTCACGCCGTCGAGCGCGACGACCGACGGGTACGCCTTGCGGACGTCGTGCAGCGACAGCAGCGCGGTGGTGGGCACGGGCGAGGGTTCCAGTCGATCGCGGGGCGCGATCCACTGTCCGGGAAGCAATCCCTGTGCCACGTGGCGGCGCACGGTCCGCCGCCGCGTTCGCCGTCCCCGGCACACGCGCGATGACGCGAACCGGTGCGGCGCGCACCGATTCGCGTCATCCGAGCGCGAGCACGCGGCTCGCGCGGGCGTCAGCCGAGCAGGTCGCGCAGCACGCGCGCGACGACCTTCGTCGCGCGGCGCAGGTCCTCGAGCTCGACGTGTTCGTCGGCGCGCTTGGCGTTGCTCTCGAGCACCGTGCGCGGCCCCGCGCCGTAGATCGCGGCCGCCACGCCCGCGGCCGCGTACAGGCGCACGTCGGTGTACAGCGGCGTGCCCGACGCCGGAATCGGCGTGCCGAACACCGCTTCCCCGTGTCGCTGCAGCGCCTGCACCAGCGGCGCGCTGCGCGGGTCGGGCTTCCACGACTGCGCCAGCAGCAGGCGCCGGACGTCGACCGTGACGCCGGGCACGCTGCGCGCGGCGTCGTCGATCACCGCGCGCACCTCGGCTTCGACCCGCGCCGGGTCCTCCTCGGGAATCATGCGCCGGTCGAGCTTGAGCACCACCTTGCCCGGCACGACGTTCGTGTTGGTGCCGCCCTCGATGCGACCGACGTTCAGGTACGGGTGATCGATGCCCGGCACGGCCGAGTGCACCGAGCGGTTGCGCACGTTGGTCGCGTACAGCGCGTTCAGGATCGCGGTCGCGCCCTGCAGCGCGTCGACGCCGGTGTGCGGAATCGCCGCGTGCGCCATGCGGCCGTGGACCGTGACCTCGAGCTGCAGGCAGCCGTTGTGCGCGGTCACGACCTGGTAGCTGAAGCCGGCCGCGATCAGGTAGTCGGGCCGCGTGAGGCCGTTGCGCAGCAGCCAGCCCGGGCCGTACTCGCCGCCGAACTCCTCGTCGTACGTGAAGTGCAGCTCGACGCCGCCCGCGAGCGGGACCCCGAGCGATTCGAGCGCGCGCAGCGCGAACGTGTAGGTGGCGAAGTCGCTCTTGCTGACCGCGGAGGCGCGGCCGTACAGGCGGCCGTCCGCGACCTCGCCGCCGTACGGGTCGTGCGTCCAGCCCTCCCCCGGCGGCACGACGTCGCCGTGCGCGTTCAGCGCGACGGTCGGGCCCTCGCCGTAGCGGCGCCGCACGATCAGGTTCGTCAGCGAGCGCAGCCCGTAGCCGGCGACCTCGCGCTCGGGCACCGGGTGCTTCTCGGCGGCCAGCCCCCACGCGGCGATCAGCTCCGCGGTGCGCTCGGCGTGGGGGGCGTTGTCGCCGGGAGGCGTGTCGGTGGGCACGCGCACCAGCGCCTGCAGGAAGCGCACCTCTTCGTCGAAATGGGCGTCGACCCAGGCGTCGATCCGGTCGTGGTCGTTCATCGTGATTCCGTGTCGAGGTCCTCGAGCAGCGCCTCGAACGCGCGCACGGCGAGCTGCGCGTCCTCGTCGGTGACGTCCTCGAGCGGGTTGTGGCTGATGCCGCCGTTCTGCCCGCGCACGAACAGCATCGCCTGCGGCATCACCTCGTGAAGCTTCATCGCGTCGTGGCCGGCGCCGCTGGGCATCCGGTGCACCGGCAGTCCGAGCGCCGCGACCGCGCGCTCCCAGCGCGCCTGCCACGCGGGCGCGCTCGGCGCGGCGGGCACGCGCATCGCCGGCCGCAGGTCGAACGCGACGCCGCGGCGCGCGCCGATGCGCTCGATCGCGGCGAGCACGTCGCGCTCGCAGGCGTCGCGCGCGGCGTCGGTGGTCGCGCGGATGTCGAGGCTGAAGCGGCAGCGCCCGGGCACCACGTTGATCGAGCCGTCGGGCACTTCGAGTCGTCCGACGGTGCCGACCACGTCGGGCACCGCGCCGGCGCGCCGTTCGAGCTCGAGCACCGCTTCCGCGACCGCGGCCGCGGCGTCGCGCCGGCTGCCCATCGGGGTCGTGCCGGCGTGGCTCGCGATGCCGACCGCCTCGCCCACGTGGCGCACGCTGCCGTTGATCGACGTCACCACGCCCAGCGGCAGGTCCAGTTCCGCGAGCACCGGGCCCTGCTCGATGTGGACCTCGACGAAGCCGAGGTAGCGCGCCGGGTCGCGCGCGATCGCCGGGATGTCGTCGACGCGCAGCCCGGCCGCGTCCATCGCCGCGCGCATCGTGATCCCGTCGGCGTCGACTTCGTCGAGCCAGGAAGGGTCGAAGCGGCCCGCGAGCGCGGACGAGCCGAGGAAGGCCGAGCGGAACCGCTGTCCCTCCTCCTCCGCGAACGCGACCACCTCGATGCCGAACGCGAGCCGCCGCCCGCGCCGGTGCAGCTCGCGCACGCAGGCCATCGGCACGAACACGCCGAGCCTGCCGTCGAAGCGGCCCGCGTTGCGCACCGTGTCGTAGTGGCTGCCGGTGAGAAGCCTCGGCGCGGCGCGGTCGGTGCCGTGGTAGACGCCGACGACGTTGCCGACCGCGTCCTCGCCGACCTCGTCGAACCCGCACGCGCGCATCCAGCCGGCGAGCGTGCGCGCGCACGCCCGGTGGGCGTCGGTCAGGTACGTGACCGTGAGCTGGCCGCGCTCCGCGAAGCCCGCGTCGGAGTGCGCGGCGAGCGCCTGCGCCCAGTCGAGCACCTGCGCGCCGAGCGCCGGCGGCGCGGCGAAACGGTCCGCCAGGCGCATTTCGGCGATCCGGTGGACGTTGCGCAGCGCCTCGGCGAACTCGACCTGCGCGGGGTTCGCGAGGCGGCGCTCGAAGGTCTCGACGATGCGCTCGCGCGAGAGCCCGGTTCCGCGCGGGCCGCGCACCGCGACGATGAACGGGAAGCCGAACTTCGCGTTGTACTGCGCGTTCAGGCGCTGCAGCGTCTCGAACTGCGCGGGCGTGCAGTGGGCGAGGCCCGCGGCGCCCTGCTCGCTCGCGGATTCCGCGGTCAGCGTGCGCGCGACCATGGCCTTGCCGGCGAGCTCCGGGTGCGCGCGCAGCAGCGCGAGCTGTGCGTCCCGGCCGGCTTCGCGCACGACGCGGACCAGCGCGTGCCGCAGCTGCGCGAGGCTGCGCAGCGGCCGGGCCGCCGCCGCCCGCTCGGCGATCCAGGGCGAGTGCTCGTACGTGCCGTCGAGCAGTGCGGCGAACTGCGCGGGCGAAGCCTCGTTCAGTTGCTTCAGCGTCAGGCTCACGGGCGGTGCTCCCAGACGAACGCGCTCGACGGATCGTACGGGTGCTCGCGCTTCCAGTGCCGGGCGATGTCGACGCGGCGCGCGACCCACACGCGCTCGTGACGTCCGATGTGGTCGAGGAAGCGCTGCAGCGCGACGATCCGGCCGGGCCTGCCGAGCAGCCGGCAGTGCATGCCGATCGACATCATCTTCGGGCACTCGTCGCCTTCGGCGTAGAGCGCGTCGAAGCTGTCGCGCAGGTACGTGAAGAAGTGGTCGGCGGTGTTGAACCCCTGCGCCTGGACGAAGCGCATGTCGTTCGTGTCGAGCGAGTACGGCACCACCAGGTGCGGCGCGAGCGTGCCGTCGGCGCGCCGCACGCTCAGCCAGAACGGGAGGTCGTCGCCGTAGTAGTCGCTGTCGTACTCGTAGCCGCCGTGCTCGACGACCAGGCGCCGCGTGTTCGGGCTGTCGCGCCCCGTGTACCAGCCGGCGGGCCACGCGCCGCCGGTGAGCGCCCGCAGCGATTCGGTCGCGAGCTCCAGGTGCCGGCGCTCCGCGGCTTCCGGCATGTGCTGGTAGTGGATCCAGCGCAACCCGTGGCTCGCGATCTCGTGACCCTGCCCGACGAGCCCGGCGAGCAGTTCCGGATAGCGCTCGACCGCCATGCCGACCGCGAACACCGTGAGCGGCAGCGAGCGGCGCTCGAACTCGCGCAGGATGCGCCAGACGCCGACGCGCGAGCCGTACTCGTACATCGACTCGATCGTCATGTGGCGGTTCTCGTACGCCTGCGCGACGACGAGTTCCGAGAGGAAGGTCTCGGACGCCGCGTCGCCGTGCAGCGGGTTGTTCTCGCCGCCTTCCTCGTAGTTCAGGACGAACTGCACGGCGATGCGCGCGCCGCCCGGCCAGCGGGCGTGCGGCGGCGTGCGGCCGTAGCCGCGCAGGTCGCGGGCGTAGCGGGCGGGATCGGGGGCGCTGGTAACCATGGCGGGATCGTAGGGCGGAGCGACCCGCAAGGTTACCTCGACACGGATCGGATCGGGGACAGCCCGCCCCGGTGCACGGCGCACGCCGAAGGTGCACTACCATGGCGCGGTCGGCGCGGTGCCGGTGGCACGCTTCCTGCACGCCCGATGCCGACGACCGGGAGGACGATTCGATGGGACACCTGAGCACGCACGTGCTCGACACGATGCACGGCCGGCCGGCCGAAGGCATGCGCGTGACCCTGCAGCGCGTCGACGACGGCGCCGCGGCGACGCTCGCCAGCGTCGTGCTCGACGCCGACGGGCGCTCGCCGGGCGGGCCGCTGCTCGACGCGGCCGCGATGCGGACCGGCCGCTACCGGCTGCTGTTCGAGGTCGCGGCGTACTTCCGCGGGCGCGGGGTCGCGCTGCCCGAGCCCCCGTTCATCGACGTCGTGCAGCTCGACTTCGGCATCGCCGACGCCGGCGCGCGCTATCACGTGCCGCTGCTCGCGAGCCCGTGGTCGTACTCGACGTATCGCGGCTCGTAGCCGGCGCGCCCGTGGAAGGCTACCTGGTCGACTGGCTCAACCTGCTGCTGCGCTGGGCGCACGTGATCGTCGCGATCGCGTGGGTGGGCTCGTCGTTCTACTTCGTGTTCCTCGACACGAGCCTGACCCGTCCCGCCGATCCCGCGCTGCGCGACAAGGGCGTCGACGGCGAGCTCTGGGCGGTGCACGGCGGCGGCTTCTACCACCCGCAGAAGTACCTGGTCGCGCCGAAGGCGCTGCCCGATCACCTGCACTGGTTCTACTGGGAGAGCTACAGCACCTGGCTGACCGGGTTCGCGCTCTTCAGCGTGCTCTACCTGTTCCAGGCCGGCAGCTTCCTGGTCGACCGCAACGTGTTCGCGTGGTCGCCCGCCGCGGCCGCCGCGAGCGCGGTGGGATTCCTCGTCGGGTTCTGGCTGCTCTACGACCTCGCGTGCCGCGTGTTCGGGGAGCGCGACGGCGGCGATCGCATCGTCGCCGCGTTCACGCTCGTGCTGGTCGTCGCGGGGTGCTGGCTCGCGTGCCGCCTGTTCGCCGGGCGCGCGGCCTTCCTGATCGGCGGCGCGATGATCGCGACCGCGATGAGCGCCAACGTGTTCTTCTGGATCATCCCCGGCCAGCGCGCCGTGGTCGCGCAACTGCGGGCCGGGCAGCCGGTGGACCCGATCCACGGGCAGCGCGCCAAGCAGCGCAGCGTGCACAACACCTACTTCACGCTGCCGGTGCTGGTGGCGATGCTGTCGAACCACTACGCGTGGCTCTACCAGGCGCGCCACGCGTGGCTGGTGCTGGTCGCGCTGATGCTGGCCGGCGCGCTGATCCGCCACAGCTTCGTCGCGCGCCACGCGGCGCTGCGCGAGGGCCGGCGCGTGCCGTGGGAGTACGCCGGCGCCGGCGTCGCGGTCCTGCTCGGCCTGGCGGTGGCGCTCGCGCCGGCCCCGGCGGCTCCCTCCGCGCCCGCCGCCGCACCGCCGGCGTTCGCCGACGTGCGCGCGGTGTTCGAGCGGCGCTGCGTGCTGTGCCACAACGCCGCGCTCGCGAACAAGGGCATCATGTTCCACACGCCGGAGCTGATCGGCCGCAATGCGCAGGCGGCCTACCAGCAGGCGGCGGTGCAGAAGACGATGCCGCTGAACAACGCGACCCAGATCACCGACGACGAGCGGGGCCTGATCCGGCGCTGGTTCGAGTCGGGGGCGCCGACGAACTGATGCGCGTGCGCCCTGCCGCCTGCGCGGATTCGTCAGGCGCGCCCGGACGGGCCGCGGCGAAGGTAGCGCCCCATCGTCTCGCGGCCGAGCCAGCGATCGCCGTCGACGACGCACTGCCCGCGCACGAAGACCTTCTTCACACGCCCGACCACTTCGCGGCCCTCGAAGACCGAGTAGTCGGCGCGCCCGTGCTGCTCGGCGGCACGAACCGTCCAGCGCTCGGCGGGGTCGAACAGCACCAGGTCGGCGTCGGAGCCGACCGCGACCGTCCCCTTGCGGGGGAACAGGCCGAAGATCTTCGCCGGCGCGCACGACACGATCTCGACGAAGCGGTTCAGCGACATGCCGCGGCGCACGACCGCGCCGTCGTGCATCAGCGCGAAGCGCGTCTCCACGCCCGGCGCGCCGTTGGGGATTTGCGCGAACGAGTCGAGGCCCTGCCGCTTGGAGTACAGCATCCCGTGCGGCTGCTCGCCGAAGCAGAACGGGCAGTGGTCGGTCGCGACCACCTGCAGATCGTCGGTGCGCAGCCCGCGCCAGAGGTGGTCGCAGTGCTCGCGGCCGCGCAGCGGCGGCGTCATCACGAACTTGGCGGCGTCGAAGCCGGGGCGCTCGTACTCGTCGGACGACAGGAACAGGTAGTGCGGGCAGGTCTCGGCGTGCACCGGGATGCCGCGGTCGCGCGCCTCGGTGACCGCGGCGAGCGACTCGGCGGCCGACAGGTGCACCACGTACAGCGGCGCGTCGGCCAGCTCCGAGAGCCGGATCGCGCGGTGCACCGCCTCGCCCTCGAGGATCGGCGGGCGCGTCATCGCGTGGTACTTCGGCGCTGTCAGCCCCTGCGCGAGCGCCTCCTCGATCAGCGCCGCGATGACCGGGCCGTTCTCCGCGTGCACGCAGGTGAGCGCACCGTGGGCCCCGGCCACGCGCATCGCCTTGAACAGCGCCGCGTCGTCGACCATCAGCGCACCCGGGTACGCCATGTACAGCTTGAAGCTCGTGACGCCCTCGTCGCGCGCGAGCGCCTTCATCTCGTCGAGCGTCGCGGGCGCGGCGTCGAGCACGCTCATGTGGGCGGCGACGTCGACGCACGCGCGCTCGGCGCGCCGGTGCCACTGCTCGAGCGCGTCCATCAGGCGCTGGCCGCGCGCCGGGGTGCAGAAGTCGACCACCGTGGTCGTGCCGCCGAACGCGGCCGCGCGGGTGCCGGAGGCGAAGTCGTCGACCGAGCGCGCGGTCGGGGTCTCGAGGTCGAGGTGAACGTGGACGTCGACGCCGCCGGGCAGCACCAGCAGGCCGGCCGCGTCGTGCACCTCCACGTCGGGGCCCGCCTCGATGCCCTCGCCGATCGTGCGGATGCGCCCGTCGTCCACGAGCACGTCCGCGGTATAGTCGTCCACCGCGGTGACGATCCTTCCGTTCCTGATCAGCGTGGCCATCGTGTCGAGTCTCCGGCGGGGGCCGGCCCCGCGCGGTCCGATGGTAACGCTTCCGGCCTCGCGCCGAGGGCGCGGTCTCGCGCCGGCGGCGTCCGTCGCTTCTCCCGAACGCAGTCCTACCGAGCGCGCGCGGCCTCGGGCCGCGCCGACCCCCGATGAGCCACCTCACCCCCAGCCCGATCGGCGTCCTCGCGACGCGCATGCTGCGCGAATTCGACGCGCACGGCTCGATCTTCGACCTGCCCGCGAAGCGCTTCGTCCTCGGCAGCGCCGCGCACGACCTGTCGGTGAACGTGCACGGGCGCGTCGCGGCGAGCCCGTTCGGCCCGGCCGCCGGCCCGCACACGCAGCTCGCGCAGAACATCGTGCTGTCGTGGCTCGCCGGCGGGCGCGTCATCGAGCTGAAGACGGTCCAGGTCAACGATCGCCTGACGATCCCGCGTCCGTGCATCGACGTCCAGACCGTGGGCTTCAACGTCGAATGGTCCCAGGAGCTCACGCTCGAGGCCTCGCTCGACGAGTACGTGAAGGCGGCGATGCTGATCCGCGTCCTCGAGGCGAGCGGGCGCCTCGCGCTCGCGCCGGGCTTCGGGCGCACGGTCTTCGACATGAGCGTCGGCTACGATCTCGCCGGCATCCGCAGCGAGCGCGTGCAGGCGTTCCTGCGCTCGATGAAGGACGCCCGCCCCGTGATCGAGCGGCTGCGCCGCGAGCTGCCGGCCGAGCTGGGCGCGCTGCGCGACGTCGACGTCCCCGCGACGATCTCCGACACGCTGACGCTGAGCACGTTCCACGGCTGCCCGCCCGGCGAGATCGAGGCGATGGCGCTGCACCTGATGCGCGACCACGGCCTCGCGGTGGTCGTGAAGCTGAACCCGACGCTGCTGGGGGCGCAGGAGGCACGCGGACTGCTCGCGGACACCCTCGGCTACCGCGACCTGCGCGTGCCCGACGACGCATTCGCGCGCGACGCGACCTGGGCGCAGGCGGTCGACTTCACCGGCCGGCTCGCGGACGCCGCGGGCGCGCTCGGCACCGGGCTCGGCGTGAAATTCTCGAACACGCTGATCGTCGAGAACCACCGCGACTTCTTCCCCGCGTCCGAGCGCGCGATGTACCTGTCGGGCGCGCCGCTGCACGTGCTCGCGATGCACCTGGTGCGCCGCTTCCGGCGCGAGTTCGGCGACCGCCTTCCGGTCTCGTTCTCGGCCGGCATCGACCGCTCCAATTTCGCCGACGCGGTCGCGCTCGGGCTGGCGCCGGTCACCGCGTGCACCGACCTGCTGCGCACCGTCGGCTACGGGCGCGCGGCCTGGTACTTCGAGTCGCTGATCCGGCGCATGAAGGAGCTCGGCGCGACGACGATCGACGACTACGTCGTGCGCGCCGGCGGCCCCGACGGCCCGGCGGACCTGTCGGCGGCGCGGCTGCGCAACACCGAGCGCTACGTCGACGGGCTCGCCGCCGACGCCCGCTACCACGCGCGCAACAACGCGCGCGTGCCGCGCAAGATCGGGCGCACGCTGGCGCTGTTCGACTGCCTGACCTGCGACAAGTGCGTGCCGGTGTGCCCGAACGACGCGAACTTCGCCTACCCGATGACGTCGACGCCCGAGGTGCCGGTCGCGCAGAAGCACCAGATCGCGAACTTCGCCGACTGGTGCAACGACTGCGGCAACTGCGACGTGTTCTGTCCCGAGGACGGCCGCCCGTACGTGCTCAAGCCGCGCGTCTTCGTCGACGCGCAGCGCTGGCGCGACGACGCGCCGCGCGACGCGATCCTGGTCGAGCCGGGCGCGACGCGCGGGCGCTTCGACGGCGAGGTCGTGAGCCTGGACGCGGGCGAGGCACCGGGCGCGGACCCGCGGCGGCACGTGCTGGCGCGCCTGCGCGATGCGCTGCTCGCGCCGGGCGAGGTGAACCCGGTCGCCGAGCACCTGCGCGAGGCCGCGACCCGCTGACGCCGGCGCCTCACACCGCCCGCATCCGCGCCCACAGCCGCGGTGCCTGCGCCAGCGCCTGCGCGCGGCGCGCGTCGACGACTTCGGGCGCGATCGATCCCGCCGGCGGCACCGCACCCTCGAAGCGCTCGGCGAGCAGCGCCCGCCCCCGCGCGAGGCGGCGCTCGCCGGCCTGCGGATCGTCGCCGTGCGCGGGCGCGTCTTCGCGCTGCGCCCGCACCTCGGCCGGCATCTCGGACGGATACCCGTCGGTGCCCAGCGCCACGCGCTCGCTCGCCCTGAGCGCGGCCGGATAACCCACGCGATTGCCGCGATTGGAACGCGGGTTCTGCACCAGCCAGCAGCCGAGCGCGCCGGCGTGCTCGACCTGCGCGGGCGACAGGTGCACGCCGTGCGCGAGGATCGATCCGGGCGGGATCGCGCCGAGATCGGCGAGCCGCTCGAGCGGGCCGTCCCAGCCGCGCCGGCGCGCGTCGTCGACGTCGGCGCGGTCTTCGGCGACGTGCACGTGCGCGACCGTGCCGAGCTCCCGGCACAGCGCGGCGACGTCGCGCAGCGTGTCGTCGGAGACCGTGAACGACGCGTGCACGCCGACGACGCCGCGCACGAAGCGGCGCGCGTTCGTCTCGATGAAGCGCCGGCACTCCGCGAGTCCGCGGCGCGCCTCGTCGCGCCCCCCGTTGCGCTCGGTCGCGCCGTAGCACAGCACCGCCGGCAGGCCGGCCTCCTCGCAGGCGTCCGCCAGCACGTCGAGCGAGCCCTCGATCAGGTTCGGCGACTCGTGGTGGTCGATCAGTCCGGCCGTGCCGAGCGCGAGCGCCTGCGCCACGTACCAGCGTGCGCTCGCGCGCAGCGCGGCCTCGTCCAGCGCGCGGTCGAGCCGCCACCAGACCTTCTCGAGGATCTCGACGAAGTCGCGCGGCGCGGGCGCGGGCTGCGGCATGCCGAACGGCGCCAGGCCCGAATACAGGTGCGTGTGCGCGTTGACGAAGCCGCCCTCGCCCCGGCCGGCGCCGGCGTCGCCGGCCGCTCCGGCGCTCGCAGGGGCGCCGCCCCGGCCGCCCGCGCTCACGAGCGCCTGCGCGAGAACCCGACGCTCATCGCGCGCGCCGCCGGCGAGTCCTTCATCGGCAGGCGCGTGCGGCGCACGCCGTCGAACGCTTCGAGCGCACCGGCCACCGCGGCGGCCGTGGGCACGAGCCCGATCTCGCCGACGCCCTTGGCGCCCATCGGCCCTTCCGGCTCCGGGTCCTCGACCAGGATCACGTCGACCTCGGGCATGTCGCGCGCGCGCAGCACGCCGATCTCCTTGAGCCTGAACGTCACCGGCATCCCGTTCTCGGTCTTCAGTTCCTCGGTGAGCGCGTAGCCCAGCCCCATGTGGACCGCGCCCTGGATCTGCCCCTCGCACAGCGCCGGGTTGACGACCCGGCCGGCGTCGTGCGCGGCGACCACGCGCTCGACGCGCCCGGATTCGTCCAGCACCACGACCTGCGTCGCGAAGCCGAACGCGGTGTGCGTCTTGATCCTGGGCACGTCGGCGCCCAGCGCGGTGGTGTCGTCGACGACCGTCTCGCCCGCGTACTCGCGCCCCGCCAGCGCCGACAGCGACCCGGCGGCGTCGAGGTCGGCCCTCAGCCTGGCCGCCGCGTCGAGCACCGCGCGCCCGCCGAGCAGCGTCGCACGCGAGCCGGTGGTCTGGCCGCACTGCAGGTCGAAGCGCGTGTCGACCTTCGGCTCGAACACCGACGCGGGCAGGCCGGTCGCCTGCACCGCGAACTGCACGAGCACCGTCATCAGCCCCTGGCCCATCTCGGTGAAGCCGTTGTAGAGCTCGACCCGGCCGTCGGCGCGCACGACCAGCCGCGCGCGGCCGAGTTCGACCACGCCGTTGCCGATGCCGCTGTTCTTCACGCCGCACGCGATGCCCACCGCGCGGCCCCGCGCGAGCGCGGCCTCGTAGTGCGGGCGCACCGCCTCGAGCGTCTTGCGGATGCCCACCGACTTCTCGAGCACCTGGCCGGTGGCGAAGGTGTCGCCGACCGCGAGCGCGTTGCGCCAGCGGATCTCCCAGCGGTCCAGCCCGGCCTTCGCCGCGAGGAGGTCCAGGCAGCCTTCCATCGCGAAGTGCGCCTGGTTGGCGCCGAAGCCGCGCATCGCGCCGCACGGCGGGTTGTTCGTGTACGCGGCCACGGACTCGACGTCGACCGCGGGCACGCGGTAGGGCCCGCAGGCGTGGCCCGCCGCGCGCTCGAGCACCTTGCCGCCCACCGACGCGTAGGCGCCCGAGTCGCCGATCATGCGCGCGCGCACCGCGGTCAGGCGGCCCTGCGCGTCGCAGCCGACCGTGTAGTCCATCGCGATCGGGTGGCGCTTCGGGTGCAGCCGGATCGACTCCTCGCGCGAGAGCGTCACGCGCACCGGCGCGCCGGCCAGGCGCGCGAGCAGCGCCGCGTGCGCCTGCACCGACAGGTCCTCCTTGCCGCCGAACGCGCCCCCGGTGGGCACGAGCTCGACGAAGACCCGTGCCTCGGGCTCGCCCAGCACGCTCGCGACCTGGCGGCGGTCGTCGAACACGCCCTGCCCCTGCGAGCGCAGCCGCAGCGATCCGTCCGCCAGCGGCTCGGCGAGCGCGCTCTCGGGCTCGAGGAACAGGTGCTCGATGCGCTGCGTCTCCCAGCGTCCCGACACCACGTGCGCGCTCGCGGCCAGTGCCGCGTCGACGTCGCCGCGCCGGATCACCGAGCGCGACAGCAGGTTCTCGTGACGCGGGTTCACGCGCGGCGCGCCCGGCGCCAGCGCGTCGCCCGGGTCGAGCACGGGCGGCAGCACTTCGTAGACGACCTCGACCCGGCGCGCCGCTTCGCGTGCCGTCGCGCGATCGACCGCCGCGACCGCGGCGACCACGTCGCCCACGCAGCGGACCTCTTCACCGGGCGCGACCAGCACCGGCCAGTCCGCGTACAGCAGCCCGACCCAGCGGTCGCCGGGGACGTCGGCCGCGGTCGCGACCGCGCGCACGCCCGGCATCGCAAGGGCTCGGGACGTGTCGATCCGGACCACGCGCGCGCGCGGATGCGGCGACAGCACGAGCGCGCCGTGCAGCAGCCCGGGCACGAAGAGGTCGTCGACGAAGGGGCGCTCGCCGAGCGTCGCGGCGCGCGCGTCCAGGCGCATCAGCGGCCGGCCCACCTCGCCGTCCGTGCCCGGCGCGGGGACCGGCTCGCCGCACCGGGCCGCCGCGAGCCGCTCGATCGCGTCGACGATCTTCACGTAGCCGGTGCAGCGGCACAGGTGCACGGCGAGCGCCTGCGCGATCGCCTCGCGCGTCGGTGCCGGGTCGCGGTCGACGATCGCCTTCGCGCGCAGCGCGATGCCGGGGATGCAGAAGCCGCACTGCACCGCGGACGCCGACGCGAAGCACTCGGCGATCAGCCGGCGTTCGTCGTCGGGCAACCCGTCGAGGGTGACGATCGTCTTGCCGTGAGCAACGCGCGCGGGCATCGCGCAGGTGGTCTTGACGTCGCCGTCGACGAGCGCGACGCACGCGCCGCACTGTCCCTGCGGGCTGCAGCCGTCTTTCACGGAGCGCACGCCGCAGCGCTCGCGCAAGGTCTCCAGGAAGGTTTCGTCGGCGCGCGGCTCGACCGCGACGGTCTTGCCGTTCAGTCTGAACTCGATGGGCATCGGGAGAAGGCGGGGCTGGGGGACGGGATCCCGCGAGGGTACCCGCGCGCCCCGCGGGCGGCAACCGAAGCGGGACGATCGCCGCGGCGCGGTCGCGGCGCGCGCCCCGGCCGGCCGCGGCGTCAGGCCACCGAGAGGTGCCGCTCGAGCTCGCTCATCCCGCCCGGCAGGTCGACGCGCGCGCCGGCCGCCTTCATGCTCGCACCGAATGCGTGCAGCGTGCGGAAGAGGTTGTACGCGCGGCTCTGCTCGCCCATCTGCCCGATGCGCAGGATCGGCAGCCCGAACGAGCCGGAGATCTCCACCCGGTGCTTGTCGGACATCGTGTTGCGCACCGCGTCGGCGTCGACGCCCTCGGGCACGCGCACGCCGAGCACCGAGTTCAGGCGCGCGGGCTTGTCGACGAAGAGCGCGAGCCCCATCGCCTCGACGCCCGCCTGCAGCGCCTCCGAGCACACGCGGTGGCGCTCGAAGCGGGCCTCGAGCGTCTCCTCGCAGACCAGGCGCAGCGCCTCGTGCAGCGCGAGGATGCCCGACGTGGGCGCGGTGTAGTGGTACTTGCTCTCGTTCCAGAACGCGTTGGCCAGGCGGGCGTCCAGGCACCACTGCGCGGTCGGCGTGCGCCGGCGCGCGATGCGCTCGAACGCGCGGCTGGAGAACGCCACCAGCGAGACGCCGGGAATCGACGACAGGCCCTTCTGCCCGCCGGTGATGATCGCGTCGATGCCCCAGCGGTCCATCTCGAGCGGCATCGTCGAGAGCGTGCAGACCGCGTCGACGACCACCAGGCAGCCGGCCTCGGAGGCGAGCCGGCTGATCTCGCAGAGCGAGCGATTCCACGTCGTGTTCGACGTCTCGCCCTGGACGATCGTCAGGACCGCGGGCGCGCGCTCGCGGATCGTGCGGGCGATCGTGTCGACGTCGGCGACCTGCCCGTTGGGCACCGCGAGCTCGAACACCTCGGCACCGGCACGGCGCGCCATCTCGGCCATGCGCCCGCTGAAGTAGCCGTTGACCACCGACAGCACGCGGTCGCCGGCCTCGACGAGGTTCACGACCGCCATCTCCATCGCCGCGGAGCCGGGGCCCGCGACGCCCAGCATGTACGGCGACGAGGACTGGAACACGTAGCGCGCCATGTCCTTCACCTGCTCGAGCACGCGCGACATCGTGTTGCCGAGGTGGTTGATGACGAGCGAATTGGCGTACGCGACCGGCTGCGGGATCGGCACGGGGCCGGCGCCCATCATCAGCAGGGGTTCGTCGGGCAGGATGCGGTCGAGCGTGACGATGCTCGGCGGAGAGACGGCGAGGGACATGGCGGGGGCGCACGCGGGGCGCGCGAGGAAGACTTCGAGGGCGGAAGTCTAGCGGAACGCCCGTGGAAATGCTGCGGCGCGTCCCGGAGGCCACCGGGCGCTCGTCCCCGCCGCGCGCGAGGACGCCGCCCGGGTCCGCGCGCGACTCAGGCGTCCGGCGTCGTGATCATCCGGATGCTCTCGGCGATCGCCGCCGGCTCGAAGACCTTCTTCCAGTCCGGCGCGAAGATCTCCTTCTTCGCGCGCTCGACCGCGCGGTTGGCCGCGTCCGACATGCGCACCCCGGGCATCTGGTCGAACAGGATCGCGAGCTCCACGTTCAGGTGCCCGAGGATGAAGTCGTGCGCGACCTGCTTCGGGACGCCGCGCCGCACCGCCTCGTCGGTCGCCTCGCGAATGATCGTCAGGCACGTGGCGCACACCGTCTCCGAGAGCACCGGCTCCAGGATCGCCATCTGGTCGACGCTGGCGCGGTGCGAGCTCATCACCGGCGCGTACATGCGCCGCGAGACGTCCTCGGCGAGCGCGTAGTGCTCCTCGGGCCCGCGCATCAGCGCGCAGACGATGTTCTGGCGCGCCCTCAGGCCGCCGAAGTGGTCGCGCCTGGCGTCGAGCTCGGTCTCGTCGTTGAAGATCGGCGGGTGGCACGGGTGCGCGACGAAGATCGTCAGGTCGGCACGCGCGGGCAGCTCGCCGGCGAACGGCGCGGCCGCGTCGAGCGCGATCAGGATCGCTCCGCGCCTGAACAGCGGCTCCAGCGCGTGCGTCGCCTTGCGGATCGCGTTGTCGGGAATGGCGAGCACGACGACGTCGGCCTCGGGCAGCACCTGCTCGGCGGGCCGGCACTCGATCCCGAGCTCGCGCACGCGCGCCCGCCCCGCCTCGCTGACCTCGACGTGCGCGATCTCGTACGGCGCGCCGCGCAGGTTCGCCGAGCAGCGGTAGCCCATCTTGCCGCCGGCGCCGAGCACCACGATCTTCTTCATCACGCTTCCTCCGTTGGATGAGCTCGCGTCGCGCGAGGCGCGCGATCTCGTCGCCCGCTTCGGGGCGACCGGAGGTCGCCGCGCGCCGATTCTAGTCCGACGAGATCTGGAAGCGCCGGATCGCCGCCGCGTTCGCCGCGCTCTCGGCCCTGAGAACCCGGTCGAAGGACTCGGCGGGCAGCCCGACCACGTCCATGCCGGCGGCCGCGAGCTGCGGGGCGATCGCGGGGTCGGCGAGCGCCGCCCGGATCTCGGACTCGAGTCTCGCGAGCACGGGTCGCGGCACGTCGGCGGGCGCCAGGAACGCGAACCACGACGGCGCGGACACGTTGTCGATGCCGCTCGCTTCCTTGAGCGTGGGCACGTTCGGCAGCAGGGGCGAGCGCGCGGCCTGCATCACCGCGAGCGCGCGGATCCGGCCGCCGGCGAGATGCGGGCGAAGTGGCGGGAGGTTCACGATCGCCGCACCGACCTGCCCCGCGGCGACGTCCTGCGCCGCCGGCCCTCCGCCCTTGTAGGGCGTATTGACGAACTGCGTGCCCGCCTGCGCGTTCAGCACCTCCAGCGCGATGTGCATCGGCGTGCCCTTGCCCGGCGTGGCGACCGGCACCGGCTGCCGCCGGGCAGCCTCGATCAGCTCGCGGACACCCGCTGCAGGCTGGGCCGACGGATTGACCACCAGCACCGCGGGCACGTACGCGGCCAGCACGAGCGGCGCGAGATCGCGCAGGGGGTCGTACGGCAGCTTGCCGACGAGGTGCGGCATGCCGGTGATCTCGGGATTGCCGCCCGCGAGGATCGTGTAGCCGTCGGCGGGCGCCGCCGCGACCGCCGCGGCGCCGAGCGAGCCGCCGGCGCCGGGACGGTTCTCGACGACGAACTGCTGGCCGGTCTGCTCGGACAGCTTGCGCGCGACCAGTCGCGCCATGAGGTCGAGCCCGCCGCCGGCGGCAAACGACACGACGACGCGCACCGGGCGCGACGGGAACGGCGACGGCGACTGCGCGCGCGCGACGGGGGCGGCAATCGCGGCGGCGACTCCCGCCAGGCCGAGCAGCGCACGGCGGCGCGCGCGGGACGAAACGAGCGAGGTCATGGTCTGGACTCCTGCACCGGCGTCGCGCCGGGAGTTCCGCTGCGAAGCGCCGATTCGCGGCCGCCGAAACGCGCCACGAGCGCGTTCTGGTCGTCTTTGGCGAGGCGGTCGACGCGTTCCGGATCGAGGCGCTCGCGAAGCAGGCGCTCGAAATGCTCGACCCGCGGCGCGTGGGCCGGGTCGGCGGCGAGGTCGCGAGTCTCCTCGGGGTCCTGCGCGAGGTCGAAGAGCTCGGGGGCGAAGCCCACGTAGTGATGGTACTTGTAGCGGCCCTGCGCCAGCATGTACGCCGCGGACGCGCCGCCCACCGCGTGGTACTCGCTGAAGCCGACGCGGGTGTCGTCGGTGGGCGACGCGGCCAGGCGGAGCAGCGACGCGCCGGGCAGCGAGCGCTCGGCGTCCTCGACGCGCAGCCCGAGCGCGTCGAGCATCGTCGGGTACAGGTCCACGAGGTTCGCGTTCGTGCCGCATACCGCGCCGCCCGGTACGCCCGGCCCGGACACGATCATCGGCACGGAGGTCGACTCCCGGTACAGCAGGCACTTGTTCCACATGCCGCGCGCGCCGAGATTGTCTCCATGGTCGCTCGAGTAGATCACGAGCGTGTCGTCGCGCAGCCCGCTCTCGTCGAGCGCGTCGAGCACCCGGCCCACCTGCTCGTCGAGGAAGCTCACGAGGCCATAGTAGGTCGCGGTCGCGAGCCTGCGCCGCGCGTCGGTGCCGATCGCCGCGTCGTGGTCCATGTGGCGGGCCTGGCGCTCGACCCACGGGTGGCGACGGTAGCCGTCGCGCGGTTGCAGCTTCGCCGCCGGCATCGCGTCCGGCGGGTAGGCGTCGAGGTGGCGCTTCGGGACGATCAGCGGGAAATGCGGTGCCACCAGCCCGACGAACAGCACCCACGGGCGAGCGTCCCCGCGGCGTTCCCTCAGCCACCTTGCAGCGCGCTCGGCGACCTGCACGTCGTAGCGGTTGTAGCTGGACTCGCCCGCTCCGATCTCGTCGTACAGCGGCGAGCGCCCCATCGTCTCGGGCATCGGGTCGCGCACCGAGCCCCACACCTGGCCGATGCCGCGCCACACGTGCGTGGGCAGGTGCTGACGGTCGAAGCCCGTGGGGTCGGTCTCGTCGCGATAGTGGAGCTTTCCGATCGACTCCACAGCGACACCCTCGCGCTGCAGGCGCCGGCCCCAGCCGGGCACGCGGCCGTCATACGCGGTCGCGTTGTCCCAGTAGCGGATCTCGTGCACCCAGCGCCCGGTCGCGAGGCTCGCGCGCGCCGGCACGCACACTGGCGACGGCGTCCACGCGCGTTCGAAGCGCGTTCCCCGCGCGGCGAGCCGGTCGAGCGCCGGCGTGCGAACGATCGGGTGGCCGGCGCACCCCATCGCGCCGGCCTGGTGCTCGTCGGACAGCAGGATCAGGATGTTCATGCGCCGAACCTCGCGCCGCCGCGAATCGCGTGGCGCTTCGCACGGCGGATCACGCGCGCACCCCCGCGGCGCGGCGCGTCATTCGCCCGCCTCGAAGCCCGCGAGACGGTAGGCGCCCTGCGGGTGCGACGTGTCGCCGGCCATGCCGCGGCGGACCATCTCCGTGACGTAGATCTCGTCCCATTCGATGTTCGCGAGGTTGACCTCGGTACCGAGTTCGCGCACCAGCCAGGCGGTGATCCGGTGCTTGAACTCGCGGTGCACGCCCGGAAGGATCACCACCGGCAGCTCGTAGAGGATCTTCTCGGCAGGATACCGCTTCGTGATCTGCGCGATCAGCCCCGAGCGCACCTCGCCGTGGCCGAAGAGCTCGTAGGCCTCGAGGAACACCGCCGATGCGCCCGCCTGCAGGCAATTGTCGATGTCGGCGAGGAACTGCGCGTCGTCGAGCTCTCCCTCTTTCTTCCCGACCTCGCCGTACGCCTTCATCCCGGCATCGACGCACTGGCGGATCGCCCGCGCCTTGTCGGCGGGCGGAAACGCGAGCAGGTTGTCCGAGATCTCGACTGCACCGAAGCCGAGCGCGCTCGCCTCGTCGAGCAGTTTCGCGTAGGTGCCCTGCTTCCAGGTCAGCTCGACGAACAGCCCGCCGATCGACGGCGTGACGCCGTGCGCGTGATACAGCTCGAGCTTGCGGCGCAGCACCGCCTCGGGCATCACGCGCGGGATCGTCGCGGCGATCTTCGCGACGTCGATGTACGGGCCGGCGCTCTCGAGCGTGTCGGCCTGGCGGGCGAGCCCCATGCCCCAGTCGATCATCATGTTGACGCCGCGCGTGCGCGGCTTGTCCTGGCGCGCGGGGACGGGAATCGACGCGAACGCGGGGCGGGGATCGGCGGCGATCATCGCAGGCTCCTGGAGGGCGGATCGGGACGGTGCACGGCAGGCGGACGGGCCGGCGGCGCACGGGGACGCGCCGGCAGGGCGCGATGATCCCATTCGCCGATGGGCAATGCCATTACCAGATCGTGCAACCTGATAACCTGCAGGAATGGCATTCGACCTTCGCGACGTCGCCTACTACCTGCGCGTGGCGCAGCTCGGCCACGTGGGCCGGAGCGCGGAGTCGCTCGGGCTCACGCAGCCGGCGGTGACCAAGGCGATCGCACGGCTCGAGCGCGAACTCGGGCTGCGGCTGTTCGAGCGCACCGCGCACGGCGTGGTCCCGACCGCGGCGGGCGACGCGTTCCGGGTCAGGGCCGAGCGCATCCACGCCGAGTACGAGGACGCGATGACGATGGCGGGCGACCTGCGCGCCGGCCTGGCGGGGCGGCTGCGAGTCGGCGCCTCGGGCGTGGCCGCGGACACCTACGTGACGCCTGCGCTCGCCCAGCTGCTGGACCGCCGCCCGCGAATGCGCGTGGAGCTCACCATCCGCCTGTCGACCGAGCTGCTGGCGGCGCTTCGCGCGGGCGCGCTCGATGTCGCAGTCGCGCCCGACCCCGGTGTGTCCGAGCCGGATCTCGTGCCGGTGCCGGTGGGCGCGGACGAAATGGTCGTCGTCGCCGCTCAGCGGCACCCGCTGTTCAGGCGCGCCCGCCCGACGCTCGCCGACCTCGCGCACGAACGGTGGATCCTGCCGCGCGAGCCGCTGGCGCTGCGCCGCCGGTTCGCGGACGTCTTCGCCCGGGCGGGGCTTCCCGGACCTGAGGCGGCGGTGGAGGTCGACGTCGGCTCGCCACAGGCGCTCGCGCTCGCGGCCTCGACGCACCTGCTGACGCTCGCCGCGGTGCCGCGCCGGCCGCGCGGATGGGGCGTTGCGGTCAGGCCGATCGAGATTCCGGAACTCGCAGTCACGCGCCGATTCTGCGCGTTCGTGCGTCGCGACGGCCACCGCTCGCCGCTGCTCGAAGGCTTCCTGGAGGCCGTCCGGAGCGTCGCCCCCAGGGCCGAACGCGCGCCCGCGATCACGCGTTGAGCACCGCGCGGGCGCCGACGCACGATCCGACACGCGACGTTCGCGGCCGGGTTGCGGTGCCCGCGCCGCCGTCCGATCATCACGGGTTCGTCGGGCCGAGCCGGCCGCGCGTGCCGGCGTCCGCGACTCTACAGGGAGGTTTCGTGCCGAAGGCTCTTATCCAGGCGGCGCTCGCGCTCGCCCTCGCGGGCGTCGCGTTCGCCGCGTCCGCGTTCCCCACCCGTGCGGTCACGATCGTCGTGCCCGCGCCCACCGGCGGAACCGCCGACCTCGTCGTCCGCACGATCACGCCGAGGCTCGCCGCGGCCCTCGGCGTGCCCGTGGTGGTCGAGAACAAGGCCGGCGCCGGCGGCGTGATCGCGTCGCAGGCGGTCGCGGCCGCCGCGCCCGACGGCCACACGGTGCTGATGAACTACACGAGCCACGCGATCAATCCGTGGCTGGTCGCGAAGCTTCCGTACGACAGCGCGAGCGCGTTCGCGCCGGTCGCGTTCCTCGGCAAGGTCCCGCTGCTGGTCGCGGTGCCGGCCGACGGCCCCGTGCGCAACGCCGCCGAGCTCGTCGCGCTCGCGAAGGCGAAGCCGGGCGAGATGTCGTACGGCTCGTCCGCGGTCGGTGGCGCGTCGCACCTGGGCGGCGAGCTGTTCTCGCAGCTCACCGGCGGGCGCCTCGTCCACGTCGGGTACAAGGGCGGCGCGCCCGCGGCGCTCGACCTCGCGAGCGGTCGCATCTCGCTGCTGCTCGACAGCTCGCTGCCGCTGCAGCCGCACGTGCAGTCCGGTCGCGTTCGCATCGTCGGCATCGCGGCCGAACAGCCGTCGGCGGTGTTCCCGCAGTACGAGCCGGTGGGCCGGCTGCTGCCGGGCTTCGAGGCCACCGCGTGGTTCGGCATCGTCGCGCCCGCCGCCGCGCCCGCCGCCGCGATCGCGCGGCTGAACGCCGAGATCAATCGCCTGCTCGCCGACCCGGACCTGCGCCGGCAGCTGATCGAGCGCGGCTTCGAGCCGCAGGCCCTGTCCCCCGCCGAGTGGGGCGCTTTCATGGCCGCCGAGACGCGGCGCTGGGGCGAGCTGATCCGCAAGGCCGACCTGAAGGCGCAATGACATGCCGATCCGATACGAAACAGACGGTGCGATCGCGCACGTGATCGTCGACCGGCCCGAAGTCCACAACGCCTTCGACGACGCGCTCACCGAGGAGCTCGCGGCCGCGTGGGCACGCTTCGAAGCCGGCCCCGAGCGGGTCGCGGTGGTGAGCGGCGGCGCTTCGAAGCACTTCACCGTGGGTGCCGACCTGAAGAACATGCCGCGCGACGTCTGGCGCTCGGTGCCGGGCATCGCGAGCCCGGTGAGCAAGCCGGTGATCGCCGCGATCCACGGGCACTGCGTCGGCGTGGGCGTGGCGCTCGTGCAGGCGGCCGACCTCTGCGTGTCGGAAGAAGGCGCGAAGCTGCTCTACTCGGAGCCTCGCCTCGGGCTCGCGTACGGCCTCATCACTGGGCTCGCTTCGCGCGTGCCGCACAAGTTCGCGATGGAGATGATGCTGTGCGGCGAGACGATCGCCGCGGAGCGTGCGTACGACATGGGCCTGATCAATGCGATCGCGCCGCGCGGCGGCCAGGTCGAGCGCGCGATGACGATGGCGCGCTCGATCGCGCAGGCGGCCCCCAAGGTCGTGCGCTGGCTCAAGCACGGCGTCGACGCGGAGGTGCTCGCCGACGGACCCACCGCGCACTCGCTGCGCGCGCTCTCGTCGATCCGCGACATGCAGGAGAGCGCCGACTTCGCCGAGGGGCGCGCCGCGTTCGTCGCGAAGCGCCCGCCGCGCTTCGAGGATCGCTGAGCCCGCCCGCGATGAGCGACTCCGCCGCCGGCGCGCCGCCGCCGGCCTACGACGGCCCGGTGATCGACGCGTTCCTGCACACGCCCTGGATCGGCGCCGACGACGCCGCCGATCCGCGCGGCGACCGGATGGACTGGAGCGGCGACCCGCGCCTGGCGCGCGTCATGCACACGTTCAGCCACCCGGAGGCGGACGGCCGCGGCGCGGCCAGCCTCGACGCGGCCGCGCTGCGCGCCACGATGGCGCGCTGCGGCGTCGAGCGCGCGCTGCTGCCCGCGAAGCTGTACTACCCGGTCGCCGAGCGCGCGGTCGAGGCGGTGCACCGCGAACTGGAGCGGGTCTGCGCCGCCGCCGACGATCGGCTGCGCTGGGCCTGCTCGCTCGTGCCCCCCGAGCTCGGGCCCGGCAGCTACTGGGACCTGATGGCGAACGTGCGCCTGGTGCGCCGCGCCGCGGGCCGCCCCGGCATGGCGGCGGTTCACATCACGCCGTCGCCGTGGGGCACGCCGCCGAACCACAAGTGGTACTACCCGGCCTACGCGGCCTGCGCCGAACTCGGCGTGCCGCTGCTCGCGTACGTCGGCATGCCCGGCCCGCTGTGGCCGATGACCCCGAACGACCCGATCCACCTCGAGGAGGTCGCGCTCGCGTTCCCGCAGCTGACGATCGTCGCCCACCACATCGGCGACCCGTGGGTCGACGTCGCGATCCGGCTCGCGGCACGGCATCCGAACGTCTTCATCTGCACGTCGGCGTGGTCGCCGAAGGCATACCCGCCGGCGCTCGTCGACTTCCTCAAGGGCCGCTGGCACGGCACGCCGGGGTGCGAGAAGGTGGTGTTCGCCTCGGATCACCCGCTGCTGGACATGGAACGCGCGGTGCGCGACGCGCGCTCGCTCGGGCTCGCCCCGAAGCAGGCGCGCGCGTTCCTGCACGACAACGCGCTCGCGCTGTTCTGGCGCGCCTGAGGGCGCGCGATCGTCGAGCGGCTCAGGCGGACGGGACCGCGCCGGGCGCGATCGCCTCGGACCCGGCTCCGGGCGGCGGCGCGGGCGGATCCGGCGGCCGCCACGATTCGATCGGCGCCGGCCGGCCGAACAGGAACCCCTGGTAGCCCTCGCAGTCGTGCCGCGCGAGGAACGCGCGCTGGGCCTCGGTCTCCACGCCCTCTGCGACCACCGACAGGCCGAGCGAGCGGCTCATCGCGAGCACGGCCAGCACGATCGCCGCGTCGTTCGCGTCGTGCGTGACGTCGCGGATGAACGAGCGGTCGATCTTGACCTGGTCGAGCGGAAGGCGCTTGAGGTACGACAGCGACGAGTAGCCGGTGCCGAAGTCGTCGAGTGAGAAGCCGACGCCGAACGCCTTGAGCTGCTGCATCTTGTCGACCACCTCGTCGACCCGATCGAGCACGACGCTCTCGGTCAGCTCGAGCATCAGCCGGCTCGGGTCCACGCCCGCTTCCGTGACGTGCCGCCGGACCTCGTCGGCGAACTCCGGCTGCAGGAACTGGCGCGCGCTGACGTTGATCGAGAGCACCAGGTGGCGCGAGGCCGGATCGGCCCGCCAGCGCGCGAGCTGTGCGCAGGCCTGCTCGATGACCCAGCGGCCGATCGGCACGATCAGTCCGCTCTCCTCGGCCAGCGGGATGAACCGGGCCGGCGAGACCGGCTCGCTCCCGGGCGGGAACCAGCGCAGCAGCGCCTCGGCGCCCGTGACGCGAGCGTGGCGGTCCACCTGGGGCTGGAAGTGCAGCGCGAGCTGCCCGCACTCGAGCCCCTGCCGCAGCGCCTCTTCCATCGCCGCGCGCGCGTCGATCGCGGCCTGCATCTGCGGGTTGAAGAAGCGGATCGAGTTGCGGCCCGCGCTCTTGGCCTGGTAGAGGGCGACGTCGGCCTGCTTCAGCAGCACGTCGATCGGCGTCTGCGCACCCCGGAACAGCGTCACGCCGATGCTGGGAGTGCTGTGGTGCGCGGGCTTGCCGGCGACGAGCGGGTACGGCTCGCTCAGCACGCCGTGGATCGTCGCGGCGATCGTCTCCGCGTGGACCATCGCACTCTCCTCGTCGCGGCCGAGTTCCTCCGCGATGACGACGTACTCGTCGCCGCCCAGCCGCGACACCGTGTCCTGGCGCCTCACCGTCGCGCCCAGGCGGGCTGCCACCTCGGCGAGCAGGCGGTCGCCGACGTCGTGCCCCTGGGTGTCGTTGAGGTCCTTGAAGTGGTCGAGGTCGAGCATCAGCAGCGCGACGTAGCCGTGGTCGCGGCCGCTGCGCGCCATCGCCTGCCGCAGGCGGTCCTGGAACAGGCGCCGGTTCGGCAGCCCGGTCAGCGGGTCGTAGTAGGCGAGCTGGCGGATCTGATCCTCGGCGCGCTTGCGTTCCGTGACGTCGACGCAGAAGCCCATCACGCGTGCACCCGGCAGCAGGACGGTCCGCAGGCTCGCGACGAGATCGCTGCCGTCCTTGCGCCGCAGCGTGATCTCCGTCTCCTGCGCGGTGTCGGCGCGCGCGCTGCGGTGGATCGCGCGGTGCGCGGGGGCCTCGCCCGGGGGCGACAGGTCGGTGATCGTGCGTGCGAGCAGCTCGTCGCGCGAGTAGCCGACCATCGCACACGCGGACTCGTTCATGTCGACGAATCGCCCGTCGGCGTCGGCGACGAAGATGCCTTCCGGGGCGTGCTCGATGTACGTGCGGTAGCGGGCTTCGCTGTCGCGCAGTTCCCGCTCGAGCGCGGCCCGGCGGCCGATCTCCACGGTCAGCGCGTCGTTGCGTCCCTGAAGCTCCTCGCGGCTGCGGTCGGAGGCCGCGAACTTCGCCTGCAGCCGCTCGGCGCGCCGCCGCATCCGGTACAGCGAGAAGGCGCCCGCGGCGAGCGCCAGCGGCATCGCGCCGATCGCGACCAGGAGGACGCGCGACGCGAGCATGCCGTACAGGCTCGACGCGGGCAGCAACGTGACGAGCGACGCCGGGCCGCCCGGCACCGCGGTCCGGATCGCGAACTCGCAGCAGGCGGGCGCGCCGCGGCCGGTCCCGTCCGGGATCGGCACCAGCACGTCGGGCGCGAGTCCGGCGAGCGCCTGGGCGTTCGCGCTCGCCGGCAGCGCGCGCGGGAGGGTCGGGCCGATGACGCCGCGGGTGTCGGTCACGAGCAGCTTCACCGCTTCGCCGTCGCCGGCCGGCGCGACCAGGAACCGGGTCAGCGCACCGGCGTCCACCAGCGAGACGACCGTTCCGGCGGGCTTTCCGCGGAACGTCACCGTCGCGCTCGAGACGATCCGCCCGTGCTCGACGTCCAGGCGTGTCGCCGTGCCCGCCGGCGCGGCCGCGTCGAAGGCGACGGCGGGCGCGTTCGACGACGTGTCGACGAGCACCTGGCCGTCCTCGCCGACGTACAGCAGGCGCCGCACCGACGGCGCGCCCAGTCCGCCGGATTCGAGCATCCGCCGCCTGAACATCGCCTCGATGTCGAACAGGCTCCCGGCGAGCCCGTAGCGCATCGACATGCCCAGCGCCCTGTTGACGAGGAAGGTGTCGATCTCGTGGCTTTCCGCGACGTGGCGCACGAACGCGCGCTGGTTCGCGAGCGCGTCGCCCAGGACCGACGCGAGCTGTCGGCTCTCCGCGAGGACGCGCGTCTCGGCCGCCGCGCGAAGCTGCGCCTGCGACAGGTAGACGACGGCGAGCAGGACGCCGACGTACGCGAGCGTCGCGGCGCTCACCCACAGCGCCCAGCGCCGGCGCGGCGCGCCGACCCTCACGGCGTCGCCCGCGCGACGGCGGCGCCGGCCCGTGCGCCGAAGAAGGCCGGGAACCAGCGATCCGCGCCGGGGTAGTACTTGCGCACCAGGCGCTCGTACGTGCCGTCGGCGCGGACGTCGCGCAGATAGGCGTTGAAGGCGTCGCGCAGCTGCACCGCGTCCTTCGGGAACGCGGCCGCGAGCACCTGCTCGTCGGAGATCGGTCCGATGACCTTGAACTGGCCCGACCACTTGCGCAGGTCGAGCATCAGGTCGGGGACGTCGAGCAGCGACAGGTCCGCCTCGCGGTTCAGCAGCGCCGGGACCATCTCGTTGATGTTCGTGCTGCGCGTGTAGCGGCGCAGCTCGATGCCCTGGCCGGTCAGCCGATAGCTCGCCGGATCCAGGCAGGTGCGCTCCATCACGAGCAGGCTCGCGCGGCCGATGCTCGCCTTCGTGCGCGCGATGTCCTCGGCGAGGCTGCCGCTCTCCGCGACGGGGCGGATCGGCGAGTCCGCGCGCGCGATGAGCATCACCTGCGACGGGAACGTCGGCTCGGAGAACAGCACCACCTGCTCGCGCCAGCGCAGGCGCGTGAAGCCGGTCGCGATCATGTCGCCGCGCACCGGGTGGCTTCCGTCGACGCGCGCCGCGTCGCCGACGGGCGTCACGTCGCGCCCGAGGAGATCGCGCAGCACCGAGTAGAAGTCGCTGTACACGAGGCGGTAGCGCACCCCGAGCCGGCGCGCGAAGCCCTGGACCAGTTCGACGTCGAAGCCGTCGCCGCTGCCGGTGACGAAGTTGGCGTACGGAACCCCCAGGTGCCTCAGCTCGCCGCGCGCCCGGATCTCCGGGAGGTCGGCGGCCAGGGCCGCCGACGCGACGCCGAGCGCGGCCAGCAGGCAGGCCGCCCGGACGCGCCATCGTGTGGAATTCATGCTCGCCTCGCCGGGTTGCGGAGACGACGCCCGGGCCTGCCCCGTCGCGTTCCCGCGCATGCTGCGTCGATTTCAGCAGCTGGCGGCGTCCCGCGGTGCACACTTTCGCACCCACGCGACGCCCGGCGCGCAAGTCTGGGGATTCCCCTCTCCCCAAAATAGGATGCGAAAAGCCCGAATTCCGAAACAAGGGCGCCACAGCGGCGCAATTGCGCGAATCGACGCCGGTGGCCGACGCGCCCGGGCCGGCGCAGTCCGCCTCGCCGCCTCGCCGCCTCGCTGCCGCGACGCGAAACGTCCCGCCGCGCGGGCGGAGTTCGCGAGTACCGCGCGCGGGCCGGTCAGTCGCGCACCGACACGATCCGTCGGCCGACGACGCTGCGCTGCGCGAGCGCGGCGATCGCCTCGCGAGCCTGCGAGAACGGCACCACGCCGCTGACCTTGGGCCGCAGCAGCCCCGCACAGTACATGTCGAGCAGGCGCCGGTAGACCTCGTCGGCCGCCTGCGGATTGCGCTCGGACCACGGACCCCAGAGCACGCCGACGGCCGACGCGCTCTTGATCAGGCAGCGGTTCGCCGGGATGGCGGGAATCGTGCCGGCCGCGAAGCCGACGACCAGGTAACGCGCGCCCCACGCGATCGAGGTCAGCGCCTGGTCGGCGAGCTCGCCGCCGACCGGATCGTAGACGACGTCGGCCCCCGCCCCCGCCGTGAGCGCCTTGACGCGCTCGCGGATGCGTTCGCGGCGGTAATTCAGCAGGTGGTCGGCGCCGTACTCCCGGGCGACCGCGAGCTTTTCGTCGCTGCCACCCGCGGCGATCACGATCGCGCCCATGCGCTTGCCGAGCTCGACCGCGGCGAGCCCCACCCCGCCGCTGGCGCCGAGCACCAGCAGCACTTCGCCGGCGCGCAGCGACGCGCGCTCGACGAGCGCGTGGTAGGTGGTTCCGTACGCGGACGCGAACGCCGCGCCCTCGTCGAAGCTCATGCCCGCGGGCATGCGCAGCGCGCGGCCGGTCGGCACGCACACGTACTCGGCGTAGCCGCCGTAGCCGAGGCGGCCGATCACGCGCTCGCCCGGCGCGAAGCCCGAGGCGCCCTCGCCGACCGCGTCGACCACGCCCGACACTTCGATGCCGGGGGAGAACGGGAATGCGGGCTCGAGCTGGTACTTGCCGGCCACGATCAGGAGGTCCGGGAAGTTCACCGCGACGCGATGGACGGCGATCCGGATTTCTCCGGGGCCCGGCGTCGGCGTCGGGACGTCGGCGAAGCGCAGGGACTCCGGCGGGCCGAAGGCCTCGCAGACCAGGGCTTTCATCGCGACGGCTCCTCCGTTGATTCGGGTCCCCGCGAGCGTACCGGTCGACGCCGGCGGACCGTCGCGCGCGCCCCACGAATCCGGAATCCGCCGGCACGCCGTCGCCCGCAGGCCGCCGCCGGACCGCCGGCCACCGGGGGCGGGACGGCCGGGCGGGGGCGGTTCGCGTATTCTTGCTGCGCGCGCGTGCGCAGCCGTCCCGGTGGGCAGCGGGCCGGCCGGCGCACCGACCGCCCGACCTGACCATGCCGATCCCTATCCCCGCACGCTCGCTGAACCTCGAAGGCGCCACCAACTTCCGCGACCTCGGCGGCTACCGCGGTCGCGACGGCCGGGCGCTGCGCTGGCGCCGGATCTTCCGCTCGGACCACCTCGCCGGCCTGAGCGGGCGCGACCGCGAGGTGCTCGCCGAGGTGGGGCTGGCGCGTGCGGTCGACTTCCGCGGCGTCGGCGAGCGGGCCGCGACGCCGTACGATCTGCCCGGCGTGTGCCAGCTGCCGCTCCCGATCGAGCCGACCGTGGTGCAGAGCCTGGCCGCACTGCTGGACGCCGGGCGCCAGGTCACCGTGCACGACGCCGTCGAGCTGATGAAGGAGACCTATTGCGGGTTCGTCGTCGACAACCTCGACCGCTACGCGGCGCTGTTTCGCCACCTGCTCGAGGACGACGCGCCGCTGGTCTTCCACTGCACCGCGGGCAAGGACCGCACCGGATTCGCGGCAGCCATGATCCTGCACGCGCTCGGCGTGCCCGAGGACGTCGTCGTCGAGGACTTCCTGCTGACGAATGCGCTCTACCGGCGTGCCCCCGCCCCCGAGCGGACCGACGTCCCGCGCGAGGCGCTGGAGGTCATCTGGCGGGTGCGGCGCGAGTTCCTCGACGCCGCGCTGCACGCGGTGAACGACCGGTTCGGCACTTCCGACGGCTACCTCGAAGCGATCGGGGTCGGCGCGCGCGAGCGCGACAGGCTCGCCGAGCTCTACCTGGAACCGCGACGCTGAGGCCCGGACGGATGCGACGCACGATCTTCGCATTCGACCGCTGGGCGGCGCTCGACCGGATCGAGGGCGAGCTCGCGCTCGGGTCGGTTCGCGTCGGCTCGCTCTTCGCGGGGATCGCCGCGGCGATCTACGCGCTCCTGTACCGGCTGGCCGGGCCGGTCGAGTTCTCCGCGCCGCACCTGGTCGCGTCGGCGTGCCTGCTGACGATCTCGGCGCTGTCGGCGGTCGACCCCCGGCGCGCGATGTTCGCGGCGGTCACCGTCGGGATGCTGCTCTTCGGCTACCAGCTCATGCTGCTCGCGCAGATCGACAACGGGATCACGGTCTGGTTCCTGGTGCCCAACGTCGCCGCGCTGCTGCTGGGCGCGCACCGTCTCGCGCTGTACTGCGCGCTGATCACGGTGGCCGAGCTCGCCGGCGTCGTCGCGGGCGCGCGCCTGGGCTGGCTCGAGCCGCAGCTTCGGCTGCCCAATCCCGACGTGGTGATGGCGCTGTCGATCGTTTCCGTCATCGTGCTCGCCGGCGCGTTCGCGCTGATCGCGCACACGGCCCGCCTGCGGCTGCGCCGAGAGGTCGAGGCGCGCAACGAGCAGCTCGCGGCGGCGCTCGAGGAGGCCCGCGTCGCGCGCAACGCGGCGCTCGACGCGGCGCGCGTGAAGGAGCGCTTCTTCGCGAATCTCACGCACGAGATCCGCACGCCGCTCAACGGTATCTCGGGCACCGCCGAACTGCTGGGACACACGGCGCTCAGCGCAGAGCAGCGCCCGCTCGCGGCCGCGCTGACCGTGAGCGCGCAGGGCCTCGCCGAACTCGTCGACGCGATGCTCGACCACGCGAAGCTCGCCGCGGGCCACGTCAGCGTGGATCCGGCGCCGCTCGAGCTGCGCGCGTTCGCGGACGAGGTCGACGCGCTCTATCGGGCGCGCGCGCTCGCCAGGTCGCTGGAGCTGAGCTTCGAGATCGCCGGCGGATCGTCGCAGTGGATCGAGGTCGACGGGCTGAAGCTTCGCCAGATCGTCAACAATCTCGTCTCGAACGCGATCAAGTTCACCGTACGCGGGTCGGTGCGCCTGAACGCGCGTGTCGAGCGCCGCGGCGGGCCGGACGGGGACGCGCTGGTCGTGAGCGTCTCCGACACCGGCATCGGGATCCCCGCGGACCGCGTCGACGCGGTGTTCGAGCCCTTCGTCCAGGCGGACGCGTCGATCACGCGCGCGCACGGCGGCACCGGTCTCGGCCTCGCGATCGCGTCGCAGCTCGCGCGCGTGCTCGGCGGGTCGCTCACGCTCGAGAGCCGGCCCGGCGAGGGATCGACGTTCACGCTGACGCTGCCGGTGCGCGTGCTGCCGTCGCCGCCGGCGGGGGACCCGCGCGATGCCGCCGCCGCCGTGGCGGCCGCGACTGCGGCCACGGCCACGACCACGGCCACGGCCACGGCCACGGCCGCGACTACGCCCACGCCCACGCCCACGCCCACGGTCACGACCGTGACCGCGGCGCCGTTGCGGACCGATTCCGCGTCCCGGCCGGGCGACGACTCGCCGGACATCCCGCCCGGCACCCGCGTGCTGCTCGTGGAAGACAACGAGGTCAACCGGACCGTCGCGCGGGCGATGCTCGTGCGGCTGGGCGTCGCGGTCGAGATCGCGGTCGACGGGCGCGAGGCGGTGGCGCGCGCCCGCGACGCGGGCCTGGACCTGATCCTGATGGACCTGCAGATGCCGGTCATGGACGGCATCGACGCCGCGCGCGAGATCCGCCGCGAAGAGCAGCTGCGGGGCGCCTCGCCGGTGCCGATCCTGGCGATGACCGGCAACTCGCGCGAGGACTACGGCGAGGCGTGCGAGCGCGCCGGGATGGACGGCTTCGTCGTGAAGCCCGTCAAGATCGAGCAGTTGCGACGGGTCGTCGCGGCGCACGCGGCGGTTCGCTGACCGGCGCCCCGGGCCGGCCCCGCCGGCGCGCATCGGCATCGTCCGCCCGGGCGGCGAGCACCCCCGGGACGATCGCCTGCGCGGCCCGGGCCCCCGAGATGAACACCGCCTCGACGCCCGGGCCGTGCGTGTGGGCGCCGGCGAAGACCAGGCCGCGGATCGGGCTCTTCGTGGCGCGCAGGGTCGCCGGCGCGCTCGCGCCGTAGATCGATCCGGCCGACGACCACGCGTAGCGCCGGAACGTGAGCGGGCTCGCGTCGCAGCGCACGACGATGCGCGACGACAGACCCGGGAACGCGGCCTCGGCGATCGCGATCATCTCGTCGCCGAGTGCCGCCTTGCGCGCCCGGTACGACGGGCTCGCGCGGCGAGCCGGGTCGTCGTGCCCGGCGCCGGCGCGCGCCGCGCGGGCGTCGGCGCGCTCGTCCTCGAACCAGCCGGCCGCCGCGCGCGGATCGACGAGGCGGATCAGCTCGAGCGTCGCGTAGCCGTCGGGCGCGGCGCTCGGATCCGCGACGCTCGGCAGCACGACCTCGACTCCGCCGGCCGGCGTCACGACGCGCGTGAGCGGACGGGCGCCCGGAAAGCCGCCGCGCACGCCGAGGTGGACCATGAACGCCGAGCACGCCGGCCGGACGGCCGCCAGCGCTTCCCTGAACGGCGCGGGCCAGCAGTCGGGATCCACCAGCCGCGTCGCCGCGTCGATGAAGTCGGCGTTGACGACGACCGCGCGCGCGTCGATGCGTTCGCCGCCGGCCAACACCACGCCGCGTGCCTCGCCGCCCTCGACGATCACGCGCTCGACGGCCGTCTTCAGGCGCACCGTTCCGCCGCGCGCCTCGATCGCCGCGACCAGCGCATCGGCGAGCGCACCGGATCCCCCGACGGGATAGTGCCCCCCGTGCATGGGGTACCCGAACAGCGGCACCATCTGCGCGACGGTGAGCGTGGAGGCGTCGTCGGTGAGGTAGCCGGAGAGCGCGCCGATCGCGGCGATCGCCGCGGGATCGCGTACCCGCTGGCCGACGAACTCGGCGAACGGCCGATCGAGCCAGCGAACGGCCAGCGGATGCGCGCGAGCGTAGTCGAGCAGCCCCTCGACCGTTGCGGGGGCGCCGGGGATGCCGCTCGCGGCCGGCGCGTTCGCGTACATCGACGTGAAGATCGTCATCACGTCGGCCAGCGTCGCGCGGATGGCGCCGGATTCGGCGGGGAAGCGGCGCGCGAGCTGATCGACGTACGCATCCCAGTTCGACGGGACGTCGTGCGCGCCGTCGGGCCCGATCTCACGGCGCGACATGGCGGTCCACGCGACCTGGTCCTCGATGCCGAGCCGGCGCAGGATTCCGCCGACCGGCGCGCCGTCGCGCACCCCGGAGACGTCGTGGACGCCGGAATCGAAGCGGAAGACCGGGCGGGCGTCGCCGTCGCGCCCCTTGCGCAACCAGGTGTGCGCGAAGCCGCCCGGACGGTCGTGGTGCTCGGCGACGACGACCCGCAGGCCGGCGTCGGCGAGCAGCGCGCCCGCGACGAGGCCGCCGAGCCCCGCGCCGACGACGACCACGGCATCGCGCGCGCCGTCCGCGCGCGAGAAGTCCGGCGCCTGCCACGGGTTCGGTTCGCGCTGGGCGATCGATCGCGAGAGCGCCCGGGCGACCCAGGCCCGCGGTCCGAGGATCGAGGCGACGACGCCGAGCACGAACGGCGCCCACGCGAGCAGCGGCGACAGTTCGAACCCGCGGGCGAGGCCCGCGTAGACGAACAGGGCCGCCCACAGGCCCGACAGCACCCGGTTCACGCGCTCGAAGAGCGCGCTTCCGGACGCGCCGGCCCACGCGCTGCGGGCGTACGCCGACGTCCACGGGCGGCCCAGCACGACCGATGCCGCGCAGGCCAGCCCGAGCACCACGAAGCTCGCCGCGACGCCCCCGTCGCCGGGCGCGAAGCCCGCGCCCGCCGGGACGAGCGCGATGCCCGCGAGCACGACGGCGCCGACCGCCTCCAGAAGCGTCGGGCCGCGCGTCGCCAGGCGCCAGGCGATCAGCGCGCCGGCGAGCACCGCGCCGGCGGCGGCGCCGGTGCGGGCGGCGCCGAAGCCGGCCGCGGTCCAGAACAGTACGAAGGGAAGAAGGGCCAGCTTGACGCCGAGGAAGGTCTTCATCGGAGACACCGGGAGGTGGGAGGGACGCTCGAAGTGTGCGGCGGGCGTGAACGCGCCGCCGTGGCGCGCGACGAAGCGCCGCATTCGCGGCGCCGGATGCACCGGAAGGCGACGGGCTGCGCGACGCGCCGGCCCGCGTTGGCCGAAAGGCCGTTGCCGGCGACTCGGAAGCGATGAGTGAAGCCACGCGGGCACGTTGGAATCGTTCACGGCTTGTGAGCCGAAAGCGTGCCCCCCGCGGCACCGCTTTCGCCGTCGCGCAGGAACCGACACCAATGTCTGACATATCAGTCAGGTCCGGCTTGACATTTATGTCTGACATCTATGACATCACGCATTCGACGGCGCCTCCCGAGGCGCGGCGAACCGAGGACTGCGCGATGACACCTCCCGAGCGGAACGTGACCACCGGCTGGAAATTGCCGGACGAATACGAGATGCTGCGCGACACCGTGCGCCGCTTCATGCAGCAGGAGGTCAAACCGGTCGAGGACACGCTGCCCCACGATGCGACCGAACCGGCACCCGCGGACCTCGCGCGCCTGCGGTCGAGGGCGCGCGCCCTCGGGCTGTGGTGCGTGCAGTCGCCGGCGGAATACGGGGGTGCGGGGCTCGACCTGCTGGGCCAGTGCATCGTCGCCGAGGAGGCGGCCAAATGCCGGATGGGCCTGTACTTCCCCGCCGCCGGCGCCTTCGGCCAGGACCCGCCGCTGGTCATTTTCGCGGGCTCGCGCCACTTGGCCGAGAAGTACGGAATCCCCGCGATCGAGCGCGCGAGCAAGACCTTCATCGCGATCAGCGAGCCCTCCGGGGGCTCGGATCCCGCTCGCGCGATCGCGACCCGCGCCGAGCGCAAGGGCGACCGCTACGTGCTCAACGGCGCGAAGATGTGGATCTCCGGGATCGACGCGGCCGACTGGGGCGTGCTGTTCGCCCGGACCGGCGCGCGCGGCGACCGCGGCGGCATCACCGCGTTCGTCGTCGACCCGAAGCGGGCCGGGCTGCGCCTGCAGCGGATCGGCGTGATGCGCTCGTACCAGCCCTTCCAGGTCTTCCTGGACGACTACGAGGTGCCCGTCGAGGACCGGATCGGCGAGGAAGGCGAGGGATTCAAGCTCGCCGACCGCTGGCTGGTGCACGCCCGCGTGCCGTACGCGGCGGCGAGCCTGGGCGTCGCGCAGGCGGCGCTCGCGCTGGCGATCGACTGGGCGCGCCAGCGGGAGACCTTCGGCAGCCTGCTGGCGGACCGGCAGGCGATCCAGTGGATGATCGCCGACTCCGAGATGGAGCTGCGCGCGTCGCGACTGCTCACCTGGCAGGCGGCCTGGAACGGCGATCTCGGCCAGGACATCAAGGTCGACGCGTCGATGGCCAAGGTGCTCGCCACCGAGACCGCGCACCGCGTGCTCGACCGCGCAATGCAGGTCATGGGCGGGCTGGGCGTGTCGCACGCGCTGCCGCTCGAGCGCTGGTACCGCGAACTGCGCATCCGCCGCATCGGCGAAGGGCCGTCCGAGGTGCAGCGCATGGTCATCGCGCGCGCGCTGCTCTCCGGCGGGCGATGAGCGCCGTGGCGACGCGCCGTGCCGAGCCCGCGCCGGGCGGGGCCGATCCGAAGGCCCGGATCGAGGCGGTCGCGACCCGCCTGTTCATCCGCCACGGCTACAACGGCACCAGCTATCTCGACATCGCCCGCGAACTGGGCACCACGCACTCGCGCATCCACTACTACTTCCGCACCAAGGACCTGCTCGCCGAAGCGGTGCTCCGGCGCGTCTCCGAGTCCACGCTCGCGACGATGCGCGGGATCTGGACCGACCCGCGCTCGAGCCTGTCCGACAAGTTCGTCGCGACCCGCGACTGGACCTGGCGGCAATACCTCGAGCACAACCCCGGCGGCCGCGGCGGGCGCCTGTGGGGGCTGCTCGCACGCTTCACGATGGACGCGGACGCACTGTCGCTGACCAGCCGCCGGCTGCTGCGCGCGAGCGTCGAGCGGCTCGACGACTGCGTCGCGACCGGCGTGCGCGGCGCGGTCGCGCAGGGCGAGCTCGCCGCGGACGCGCCCGTCGACGGCATCGCGCTGCAGATCGCGAGCCTGATGGCGGCGACCGGCCAGCTCACCCGGCGCGGCAACGGATTCGAGCGGCTGCACGACCTGATGCGCTGGACCTACGTCGGGATCGTCGCCGCCTACGGGGCCGATCCCCGCCGTGCGCACGCGTGGCCGGCGCTGCCGCCCGAGGCCGCGGCGATTCCGTCGGCCCAGATGGCGCTCGCGCTGGACGCCGGCGACACCCTCGACTTCCCCGCCCCGGCGGACACGGAATCGGCCGAAGACGCCGAGGCCCACTGACCCAGGAGACTCCGATGAACCGTCCCCTCGCCCGTCTCGCGAGCCTCGCGCTCGCCGTGTTCGCCGCGGCCGCGCACGCGCAGTCGTGGCCCTCGAGGTAGGGGTGGCAGATGCGGGGACGTGGCAGCCAATGTTCGACGATGCGGTGCATGCGCTTCCAACTCAGGTGCTTGGCCTGGCTGCGACGGCACAACGTGCGATGCCACAGCCGGGCGACCTGGAAGCGGAAGACCTGCACCCGCGCCCCGTTGCAGGGCACGGCGAAGTAGCGGCTATGCCCGCTGACGACCGCACGCAGGTACTGGCCCTGCTCGGCGATCGGTCGGTGCATGCGCCTTCGCAATTCGTCCTTGACCGCGTGCAGCTTGGCGCGCAGCCGTTTGGCACTGGTCAGCCTCAAGACCATGAACTTGCCCTTGCTGGTCTTGCCGCAGCAGTGCGTGAAGCCCAGGAAGTCGAAGGTCTCGGGTTTGCCTTGTCCGCGTCGGCTGCGGTTCTCGCGCGCGAAGCGCCCGAACTCGATCAGCCGCGTCTTGTTCTCGTGCAGCGCCAGCCCGAAGTTCTTCAGCCGCTGGGCCACGTCGCGCTTGAAGCGCTCGGCGTCCCAGCGGTGCTCGAACCCGGCCACCCAGTCATCGGCATAGCGCACGATGATCATCTGGCCCTTGGCGCGGCGCCGCCGCCACTGCTCAACCCACAGGTCAAACGCGTAGTGCAGGTAGATGTTGGCCAGCAGCGGGCTGATGCTCCCGCCCTGCACCGTCCCCAGCTCACTGCGCGTGACCTGCCTGTCTTCCAGCACACCCGCGTGCAGCCACTTCTTGAGCAGCCGGATCACGCGGGCATCGGCCACGCGATGCTCGATGAACTTGATCAACCAGTCGTGTTCGATGGTGTCGAAGAACTTGCTGATGTCCGCATCGAGTATCCAGTTCACCTTCCTCGCCGTCACACCCACGGCCACGGCGTCCAGCGCGTCGTGCGCGCTTCGGCCCGGCCTGAACCCGTAGCTGAACCCGATGAAGTCCTGCTCGTAGATCGCACCAAGGACTTCGGCCGATGCGCGCTGGACGATCTTGTCCTCCAGCGCGGGCACGCCCAGGGGGCGCTTACTCCCGTCGGCCTTGTCGATGTACGCCCGCTTCACAGGCTCGGGGCGGTAGCCCCTCGGGCCAGCCGGTCCGACAGGTCCAGAAGGTTCGCTTCCAGATTCATGCCGTAACCCCGCCAGGTTTGACCATCGACGCCAGCGGCCGCGTCACGCCGGGTGGCGTAGTACGCAGCGCGCAGCCGCTCAATGGCGTAGATGTGGAACAACAGGTTGTCGAACCTCGCATCGCGACGGCCTCGTGCCGTCTGTCGTATGCCATCGAGCGCCGTTTGCACGTCGTAGACCCGGCTGGTTCTCCGGGACATGCGCGCCACGAAGGCATTTCCCTTGGCTCGCAGCCTTCCTCCACCGCCTCCGCCGCCGCAGGAACTTCCCCGTGGCCTTGTTCGGCAGCTTCTTCGGTACTACGCCGCGATCCGACTTCCTCGCGCCGCTGGCTCATCGTCGTACGCCCGAAGGCTTCACGATGCGCGCTGCGGCAAGGCTCTCCCGAGCCGCCGCAGCAGGTCGCGGGATCTCCCGGTTCCCGTGCGAGATGTTTCCGCGCGTGCGCGGGGTCTGTGACCGCGCGGGGTCCGCTGCAGCCTCGCCAATGCGGCTGCACCGGTGTGGCCTTCGGCATGTCTCCACGGCCTCGGCACCCCGATCACCCCGGGACCGAAGTCCCAGGTCATGGATTACGCGGCTCAATACCCGGCCCGCGCGTACCCCTGTCAACGCTTCGCCCACGCCCTCGCGAACGTGCACGCATGACTCGGGGCCGCCGTAGCTGGCTAAGCCTTCAACGTATGACTCTTTCATTCACAACATCTCGCCGGTTTTGACCGGCGCACGGAGACTCCGATGAACCGTCCCCTCGCCCGTCTCGCGAGCCTCGCGCTCGCCCTGTTCGCCGCGGCCGCGCACGCGCAGTCGTGGCCCTCGAAGCCGATCCGGGTGATCGTCCCGTTCACCGCCGGCAGCGGCACCGACACGATCGCGCGGCCGGTGCTCGCCGAGATGTCGCGACTGCTCGGCCAGACGATCGTCGTCGAGAACCGCCCCGGCGCCGGCGGGACGATCGGCATGCAGGCGGTCGCGCACGCCGAGCCCGACGGTCACACGCTGCTCGTGCACTCGAACTCGTTCACCGTCGTGCCCTCCACGTACACGAAGCTCGCATTCGACCCGGTGCGCGATTTCGTCGGGGTGATGCCGATCGCGTCGCTGCCGATGGTGCTCGTCACCTCCCCGGACAAGGGCTATCGTGGCCTCGCCGACCTGCTCGCCGCCGCGCGCGCCCGCCCCGGTGCCGTCACGTACGCGTCGGCGGGGGCCGGGGGCGTCACGCACCTGGGCGCCGAGCGCCTTCGCATCGCCGCCGGCTTCGAAGGGGTGCACGTGCCCTACAAGGGGTCGGCCGAGGCGCTCACCGACGTGATGGCCGGCCGGGTCGACTTCTACTTCAGCCCGGTCGGCCTCGCGCAGCAGCACGTGCGCGCCGGCAAGCTGTCGGCGCTCGCGGTCGTCAGCTCCCGTCGCTCGGAGGCGATGCCGGACGTCCCGACGACGCTCGAGTCGGGGTTGCCGAACTCCGAATACGACGTCTGGGTCGGGATGTGGGCGCCGGCGAAGACGCCGGCCGCGGTGGTCGCGCGGCTGAACGAGACGATGACGCGCGCGCTGCGCTCGCCGGAAGTCGTGGAGACGTTCAGGCGGCTCGTCGGCGAGCCGATGGTGATGACCCCCGCGCAGTTCGCGGACCTGCTTCGCCGCGAGACCGCGATCAACGCGACGCTGGTGAAGGCGGCCGGGGTCTCCGTGAACTGAACGAATTACCATTCGGCACCGGCACGCCCCCTGGATCGCCCTCATGCCCACCTGCGCCGAAGACCTCGCCCGCGTCCTGCCCGCCCGGCAGGTGGTCACCGACGAGCTGCGCCGCATCGCCTGGGGCACCGACGCCAGCTTCTACCGTCGCGTGCCCGAGGTGATCGCGGTCGTCGAGCACGAGCGCGAGCTCGTCGACGTGCTGCGGGTGGCGCGCGCGCACCGGCGGCCGGTGACCTTCCGCGCCGCCGGCACCAGCCTGTCGGGGCAGGCCGTCACCGACGGCGTGCTCGCGCTCGTCGGCGACGGATTCGCCACCTGCGAGATCGCCGCCGACGCGACCACCGTGCGCACGGGCCCGGGCATGGTCGGCGGCGACGTCAACGCGCGGCTGGCGTCCTTCGGCCGCAAGATCGGCCCGGACCCGGCGTCGATCAACGCCTGCAAGATCGGCGGCATCGCGGCGAACAACGCGTCCGGCATGTGCTGCGGCACCGCCCAGAACAGCTACCGCACGCTCGCCGGACTGCGCGTCGTGCTCGCCGACGGCGCCGTGCTCGACACCGAGGACCCCGCCAGCGTCGAGGCGTTCCGCCGCACGCACGCGCCGCTGCTCGACGCGCTCGCGCGCATGGGCGCCGAGACGCGGGCGGACTCCGCACTGGCCGCGCGCATCGCGCGCAAGTACCGGATCAAGAACACCACCGGCTACAGCCTGAACGCGCTGCTCGACTTCGAAGACCCCGTCGACATCCTCGCCCACCTGATGATCGGGTCCGAGGGCACGCTCGGCTTCCTGTCGTCTGTGACGTACCGCACCGTCGCCGACGAGCGCTGCAAGGCGAGCGCCCTGGTGCTCTTCCCCGGCATCGACGAGGCCTGCCGCGGCGCGATCGCGCTCGCGCCCCGGGCCGTCGCCGCTGTCGAGCTGCTCGACCGCGCGTCGCTGCGATCGGTGCAGGACAAGCCCGGCATCCCGCCCGAGGTGCGCACGCTCGCCGACGGCGCCGCCGCGCTGCTCGTCGAAGTGCGCGCCGACGACGACGCCACCCTCGGCGCGCGGATCGACGCGGCGCTCGGCGCGCTCGCGGGGATCGAGACCGTCGAACCGCCCGCGTTCTCGACCGACCCGGCCACCTGCGAGCGCTACTGGAACGTCCGCAAGGGCACCCTGCCGTCGGTCGGCGCGATGCGCCGCACCGGGACCACCGTGCTGATCGAGGACGTCGCGTTCCCGATCGAGTCGCTCGCGGCCGCGACGCGCGACCTGCAGGCGCTGCTCGCGCGCCACGGCTACGACGACGCGATCGTCTTCGGCCACGCGCTCGAGGGCAACCTGCACTTCGTGTTCACGCAGGACTTCGGCGACGCGGCCGAGGTCGAGCGCTACGCGCGCTTCATGGACGAGATGTGCGCGCTCGTGGTCGGCCGCTACGACGGCTCGCTGAAGGCCGAGCACGGCACCGGGCGCAACATGGCGCCGTTCGTCGAGCTCGAGTGGGGACGGCAGGCGACGGACCTGATGCGGCGGATCAAGCACCTGTTCGACCCCGACGGGCTGCTCAACCCCGGCGTGATCCTGAACGACGACCCGCGCGCCCACCTGCGCGACCTCAAGCCGATGCCGGCCGCCGACGCGCTCGTCGACCGCTGCATCGAGTGCGGCTTCTGCGAGCCGCTGTGCCCGTCGCACCGGCTGACGCTGTCGGCACGCCAGCGCGTCGTCGGATGGCGCGAGCTCGCGCGGCGAGACGCCGCCGGCGAGCCCGGCGGCGACGCCGCGCAGGCGTTCGCGTACCAGGGCCTGGACACCTGCGCCGGCTGCGGGCTGTGCTCGACCGCGTGTCCGGTCGGCATCGACACCGGCGAACTCGTTCGGCGACTGCGCGGGCGCCGGCACGGGAGCGCTGCGCGCGCGCTCGCCGGCTGGAGCGCCGATCACTTCGGCGCGCTCGCCGTCGCCGCGCGCGCCGGGCTGTCCGCGGGCCACGCGCTCGGGCGGCTCGTCGGCGAGCCCGCGCTCGAGCGCGTGTCCGGAGGGCGCTGGCGCGCGCCGATGCCGCGCCCGGGTCGCGCGGCGCGGCCGCGGCCCGCGGGTGACGGCGACGCGGTCGTCTATTTCCCCGCGTGCGCGGGACGCCTGCTGGGCCCCCACGAGGCCGGCGAGCCCGGGCTCGCGGAAGTGGTGCAGACGCTGTTCGAGCGAGCCGGCTGGCAGCCACGCCTGCCGCGGGCGCACGACACGCTGTGCTGCGGGCAGGCGCTCGCGAGCAAGGGCTTCGCCGCCGAGGCCGACCGGATGGCCGACGCGCTGGCCGACGCGCTCGTCGACGCGGCCGACGACGGCCGCGGCGGGCGCCTGACGGTCGTCGTCGACGCGAGCACCTGCGCGTCGCGGATGCGCCGGCACCTCGGCGGGCGACTCCGCGTGCTCGACTTCCCGTCGTTCGCGCACGACGCGCTGCTGCCGCGGCTGCGCATCGAGCGCAAGGAAGCGGCGGTGGCGCTGCACGTCAACTGTGCGGTGCGGCGCGCCGGCGACGACGCCGCGCTGCGAAGGCTCACGGCGGCGTGCGCCGGGCAGGTCGTCGAGCCCGCCGGGGTCACCTGCTGTGGGTTCGCCGGCGACCGCGGATTCGTCGTCCCCGAGCTGAACGCGCACGCGCTGCGCCGCCTCGAGGGCGCGCTCCCGGAAGACTGCCGCGAGGGCGTCTGCACGAACCGGCCCTGCGAGGTCGGGCTGAGCGCGCAGACCGGCGTGCGCTATCGCTCCGTCGCGTACCTGCTCGAAGCCTGCACCCGGCCCGCCGATCCGCTCGCATGCTGACCCGCGCGGCGGCCCGCTCGCATGCTGACCCGCGCGGCGGTCCGCGCGAGCGGCGGCTCGTGCGCGCGGCGCGTCAGACGAACCCGCGGATCGCGGCGACCACGGCGTCGGGAGCGGTCACGTGCGGCAGGTGCCCGACGGCGTCGACGACGACCAGCCGGCTGCCGCGCAGGCGATCGTTCAGGTAGCGGGCGACTTCCATCGGCACGGCGCGGTCGGTCTGCGTCTGGATCAGCAGCGCGGGCCGCGCGAGCCGCTCGAGCTCGGCGCGATGGTCGGACTGGAAGACCGCATACGCGATCGTCAGCGCGCGATCCGGCGGGATCGACTTCAGGCACTCGGCGAAGTGATCGACCTGCTCGCGCGGCCTGCCCGGGCCGATCATCTCGGGCGCGAAGCCGTCGGCCCAGCGCGCGAAGTTGTCGTGCATCGCGCGGTAGATCGCCTCGAGGTCCCGGGGGCCGAAGCCGCCGACGTAGCCGTCGTCGTTCAGGTAACGCGGCGACGCCCCGATCAGCACCAGGCGCTCGAACAGCGACGGCCGCTCGACGGCCGCGAGCAGTCCGGCCATCGCGCCCATCGAGTGCCCGACGAAGACCGCGTTCTCGATCTCGAGCGCCTCGCAGATCTCGATCAGGTCCTGCGCGTAGGCGCCGAGTTTCAGGTAGCGGTACTGGACGAACGCGGCCGGGTCGGATCGGCCCGCGCCGGCGTGGTCGTAGCGCACGATCCTGAAGTCGGCGCGAAACGCCGAGGCCACGGATTCCCACACGGTCTGGTCGGAGCCGAAACCGTGCGCGAAGATCATCGTCCGCGCAGCGCGCGGGTTGCCCTCGATCGTGACGTGGTGCCTGCGGAGGGGGTCGCGCGGGATCATCGCAGTCGTCGCAGTCGCAGCGAATGTATTGATTGCAATATGTACCACACGCCGCGGCGCGCGCGGCTCGCGCGTGCGCGCGCCCGGTCTTCGGACTCGATCGCGGCGCGGCTACAATCCGGCGCACGGCAGGCGCGGCGCGAGGCTCGGATCGCCGCCGCGACGGCGCCTGGCGAAGCCCCCGAGTCGATGAGCCCACACCGCCCTCACCCCCCGGAATCGCCGACCCCGTCGATTCGCGTGCTGCTGGTCGACGACCACCCGGCGCTGCGCGCCGGGCTGCGCAGCCTGCTGAGCGGCGAGTCGGGCATCGCCGTGCACGGCGACGCCGGCAGCGGCGAGGAGGCGTACGCGTGGTACCGGGCGCATCGCCCCGACGTCGTCGTGATGGACCTGACGATGCCGGGCTTCGGCGGCCTCGAGTGCCTGCGGCGGATCCTGCAGTTCGATCCCGCCGCGCGGGTGCTGGTCTACACGGTCCACAGCGCCGACGCGATGCTCGACCGGGTGCTGGCGCTCGGCGGGCTCGGGTACGTGACCAAGGGCAGCGACGTCGACGTGCTCGTTCAGGGCATCCGGGAGGTCGCGCGCGGGCACGGATTCCTGAGCCCCGACATGGTGTCCGCGATGGTTCGAAGGCACGCGAGCGACGAGCGCGCCCTGCCGGAGCGGCTCGGCGACCGCGGGTTCCAGATCTTCCTGCTGACCGCCCAGGGGCACAGCGCGCAGGCCTGCGCGCGCCTGCTGAACCTGAGCGAGAAGACCGTGCGCAATCACCTCACGCGCATCAAGGCCAGGCTCGACGTCCCGGACACCGCGGGCCTCACGCGGGTGGCGATCCGGGCCGGGCTGGTCGAGCCGTAGCCGCGGGGCGCGGGCCGCCCGCGCCGCAGCGCGGGTTCTCCAGCCTGCGTTCAGCGCGCCGACGGGACCTCGACCGCGACACGGACGCCGCGTCCGGGGCGGCTCGCCAGCGACCACTCGCCGCCCAGCGTGTGCACGCGCTCGCGGATCACGATGAGCCCGTAGCCGGCATTGCGCGCCCCGGGGTCCATGCCCACGCCGTCGTCGCGCACCACCAGCCTCAGCGTGCGCCGACCGCCCGCGACCGCCTCGCCGAGGAAGACCCGCACCGCGCGCGCCTTCGCGTGCCGCGCCACGTTCGTCAGGCACTCCTGCACGATCCTGAAGACGTGGATGCGCGCGTCCGCGTCGCCGGCATCGGCGCCGATCGGCAGTCTCAAGGTCACGCGCACGTCGGGAAATCGCTCCGACCAGCGTCCGACCCAGGCCCGCAGGGCGTCGGCGAGCCCGGCGCTGTCGAGCAGGTGCGGATGAAGGCCTTCCATCAGCCGGTGAGAGACGTCGTAGATCTGGCGCGCCGACTCCTCGATCGCCGCCGCGTCGGCGCGCAGCTTCGCCTTGTCGCGCCCGCCGCCACGCCGGATCGCCGCCGTGTAGGCGCGAATCGCGGCGATCTGCTGGCTGAGCTCGTCGTGCAGCTCCTTGGCGAGCGCGCCGCGCTCGCGCTCCTGCAACCGGATCAGCTCGCGCCCGAGCCGGGTGTTCTCCTCGAGCAGCGCCTGCTGGCGGGCCTCGAAGTCCTTGCGCTCGGTGATGTCGCGCCCCACCACCTGGACTTCGCGCAGCGTGCCGTCGGGCCCGTACAGCGCGCGGTTCACGAACTGCATCCAGCGTGTCTCGCCCGTCGCGTCGATCACGCGGTTCTCGATCACCGCGACCGGGTTCGCCGGCGAGATCGCGGCGAGCTTCGACTCGATCATCGCGACGTCGTCCGGGAACGCGAGCGGCTGCCACTTGCGCCCGACGAGCTCGGACTCGGTGTAGCCGAACAGGCGGCAGTAGACCTCGTTGGCGAAGGTGACGGTGCCGTCCTGGCGAAAGCGCGCGATGAACTCGGTCTGGTCCTGCAGCACCGCGCTCAGGCGCTCGTGGCTCTCGCGCAGCGCGTCCTCGAGGCGCTTGCGATCGGTGACGTCGCTGATCAGCCCGACCATCCGGACCGGCGCGCCGCGCGCGTCGCGCTCGACCACCCGCCCGCGGCCGCGGATCCAGCGCATCGTTCCCGACGCGCTCACGAGCCTGTACTCGACGTCGGAGTACGCGCTCTCCCCGCGCAGGTGCGCGTCGATCTGCGCGCTCACGAGCGGCCAGTCCTCGGGGTGCACGGTGCCGCGGAAGAACTCGAGGCCGGGCTCGCTGTCGCGGGGCGCCCGGCCCACCAGCTCGCAGTAGCGCGGCGACACGTAGGCGCGCTCGCCCGGGATGTGCCAGTCCCAGAGCCCGTCGCCGGTGGCCTCGAGCGCGAGCGACAGGCGCAGCTCGCTGTCCTCGCGGGCGCGCTCGCCGGACAGGCGCGCCGTGATGTCGGTGTGCACCACGAGAACGCCGCCGCCTTCGATCGCCAGCGGGTGCAGCTCGATGCGAAACCAGCGCTCGCGATCCGGGGCGTGACACGGGTATTCGTGCGAGAAGCTCGTCCGGCGCGCGGCGAGCAGTGCCCGAATCCCTTGTGCGACCGCTCTCGCGTCCCCCGCCTCGGCGCCTCGTACCGCGTCGCACAGCGCGAGGTAGTCGATGCCGACGCCGCTGCCGTGCGCGGCGCCCCCCGGCCCGACGCCGTTGTCGAGTGCGAAGCGTTCCCAGGCCGCGTTGACCATCACGATCACGCCTTCGCGGTCCAGTGCGGCGATCGACTGGGGCAGGCTGTCGAACGCGGCCCGCAAGGCGTCGGCGGCGGCGAGGGCGGGGGCGGCGATCAAGGATCGAGGCTCCGAAGGGCCGACGGCGGCACGGGCCGGCAGCGGGAGCGATGGTACGCGATCGTTCCGGAGCTGCCGCGCGGACCCGCCCGGACACGCAGATCGGGAATTTTTCCTGTCCAATGAGGGACACCGACGGGTGAGAAGCCGACGCTCGGCGTCGGATAATCCACGCGGACAGTGCAGTGAAACGAAGCGCGCCGCGCGGGTGTGCAGGATCCGACGTGCGGCGGATCGGGGCCGCAGGCGATGACGGCTGGCTCGAGAACGGAAACCAGAGGGGGTTGCGACCGATGACCGAACAGGCGATCGACGGTCGGCAGGTCGCACGCACCGCGCTGCGCATCGTCGGCGCGTACGCGGCGATCGCGTCCTTGTGGGTCCTCTTCTCCGAGCCCGCGCTCGAGTCGATGTTCAGCGAACCGACCGAGACGGTCGTCGCGGGCGTGTTCGAAGGCTGGCTCTTCGTCGCGGTCACCTCGCTGCTGCTGTACCGCCTCGTGAGCCGGCTGCTCGAGCAGCTCGTCGCGGCCGGCCGGCGCGAGCGCGCGCTGCACGCCGAGAAGCTTCGGGCGCTGCGGCTGATCGAGACGCTGGCCGAGAACTCCGACGACGCGATCTTCGCGCAGGACCTCCGCGGCCGCTTCCTGCTGTTCAATCGCGCGGCGAGCGCGTATTTCGGGCGCGCCGCGCGGGACGTGATCGGCCGCGACCACCACGCGCTCTTTCCCCCCGAGCCGGCCCGCGCGCTGACGCTCGCAGGACGCGGCGTGCTCGAGCGCGGCGCCAAGGTCATGACCGAGCAGGCCCTGCCGACCTCGCAGGGCGAACGCCGCTTCAGGATCACGATGGCGCCGCTGCACGACGACGGCGGTCGCGTCGTGGGCCTGTTCGGCGTCGCGCGCGAGCTCGGGGCGGGGGGCGCCGCCGAGGTCGAGCGCCTGCGTCGGCAGGTCAACGACCTGTCGTGCCGGCTCGGCGAGGCGCCACCGTATGCGGGCCGCAGCCTGGCCGTCGGCGACGAGGTGCTGCGGACCGACTGAGGCCGCGGGCGCGCCGTCACCGGGCCGCGGCGGGCCGCGAAGATCCGCCTCGATCGCGCCGCTTATCCATGGTTCACGTAGGGTTTTCGGGCGCCAGACTGGAGACTCCCGTCCCCACGCGCCGCCGGCGCCCGATACCATGCCCGCCCGAGCCCGAGGTTTCACGCTGGTCGAACTGGTCGTCGTCATCGTCACGCTCGCGATCCTCGCGGCCGTGGCGCTGCCCCGCTTCCTCGACGTTCGCGATTCCGCCGAGCAGGCCGCGGTGAGCGCCTGGGTCGGCGGCGTGCGCACCGCCTACAAGCTCGCGTTCGCCAATCAGCTGCTGGGCAGCGGCGGCTACACCGACCCCCAGCAGATGTCGCTGTTCAACCTCACGCGCTGTGACGCGGTGAGCACGATGCAGGAGCGCACCGGCTCGGCCAACTGGCAGGGGCACTACATCGCACTGGGCAGCCTGCGCGAATCGGTGTTCGCCGACCCGTCGCAGAGCGCCTGCAACGGCAATACGATCCAGTTCACGACGCGCACCGGGCGTTCGGTCACGATCACGAATTCCACCGGCGGCGTGACGTGGGCCGCGTCGCCTTCGTACTGACCCGGGTTTCCGCCGGGACGGCGTCGGGCCCGCCGGTCGTCGCGCCGGCGCTGCGCGCCGGGTTCGTCGCGGCCGCGGCGCTCGCCGCGCTGGTCGCGGTCGTCGCGTCGCCCCACGCGGCGCTCGTCGCCAAGGCATTCGCCGACCCGTTCTTCCACAGCACCTCCGCCGGCGCGGCGATCGCGCTGCTCGCGTACGCAGCGGTGGCCGCCGCGGTGCTGGCCGCGTCCCCGGCCGCGCCCGGTGCGCGCGTGCAGCGGGTCGCCGCGCTCGCGCTGCTGCTCGCGGTGCTCGCCGGCAACGCGGCGAACCTCGCGGGCCACGTCGCGCACGTGACGTCGCTGGGCCTGCCGGCGACGCTGGCTGCGTACCACTGGAACGGCGACGCGAACACGTACAGCTACCTGCTCCACTCGCACGAGGGGAAGACGGCGCTGCACGCCCTCGTCGGTCCGATCGCCGGCGTCTTCGCGCCCGCGCTCGACGTCGGCCAGGGCCTGGCCGCGTCGGAGACCGGCGCGCTCGGCACGTCCGTCGCGGGCGCGGTCGCGATCGCGTGCGGCGGCGCGCTCGCCTGCGCCGTCGGCGCGAGCCTCGTGCTGCTGCGCGCATTCGCGGCGCCGGGCGCCGATCGAGGCGTCGCCGCTCTCTACGTGTTCTGCGCGCTGAACGCGATCAAGACGATCGTCGACGGCGGGCCGTTGACCTATCGATTCGCCCCGGTCTTCGTCGCGTTGTGCGCGGTGCTGGCGGCGCGCACGTCAGCATCCGGCGCCTGTCGCGCGGGGGGCGCGTGCGCCGTCGCCGCGCTCGGCGCCGCGTGCCTCGGGGCCTGGGCCTGGTTCGGCCGCACCGAGTCGCGCGACGCGGCGCTCGGGTTCGTGACCACGCTGGCCGTGATCGCGGCGCTCTTGCCGCGCGCCTGGATCGGCGCCCCGGGCCGGCTCGCACGCGCGGGCCGTGCCGTCTCGCGGGCCGGGGCCGTGGCCGCGATCGCCGCGCTCGCGGCGTCGTTGCTGGGGAGCGCGCTCGGTCCGAACCTGCCGCTCGACGCCGATGCGCGCGCCACGACCTGCGATGCGGCGAGCCTGCGCTGCACCGAGCGGCCGGTCGGGGGCCTGACGCTCGCGCAGGTCTATCTCGCCGCCGGCGAGGACCCGACCAAGCCTCGCCGCACCTTCGTCTGGCGCCCCGGCGAGATCGCGCCGACGCGGCTCGCGCTGGCCGTCGTCGCGAGCGAGCCGCCGGGTGGGCCGAACGGCGCCGCGAGCGTGCCGTCGCGCGGGCTGGGCGGTGCCGCGAGCGTGCCGTCGCGCGGGCTGGGCGGTGCCGCGGGCGTGCCGTCGCGCGGGCTGGGCGGCGCCGCGGGCGTGCCGCCGCACGGGCCGGCCATCGCGACGGATCCGATCGAGCTGCGCCGTGCCGGCGCCCTGCCCTCCGGCAGCGGCGAGATCGTCGTCGCGGCATCCGGCACGCTGCCGGCGATCTTCGGCGCGGCGCCGACACCGTTCTCCGCGAACAACTACCACGTCTTCCTGCACGCCGTGGCGGCGCGACTGCGCGCGGGCGGCGTCGAACGCTTCACGCTGGTGCCGATCCGCAATGCCGGCGACGCACGCGCGCTCGGCCTGCCGGTTTCAGGGGAGCCTTGAGTGGACGCGGCACTGGCCGTCGTCGCGATCGGACTGGGCGTGGGCGCCGCGTCGACGCTGACCGGGCTCGGTGCCGGACTCGCGCTGCCGGCACTGGCGCTCGCCGGGTTCCCGATGCCCGCGGCGCTGCTCGCGACCAAGCTCCCGGTGGCGGTGGCGGACGTGCTCGCCGCGGCCGCGTCGGGCGCCCGCGAGCGTATCGGCACGGCACGCGCCGCCGGCCTCGCCGGCGCCGGCGCCGCCGGCATCGCGGCGGTCCTCGTGCTGCCCGGCGCGTTCGCGACCGCACTGCTCGCCGCGGCACTCGGCACCGCGCTGCTGTCCGACTCGATCGCTCGGCGCGCCGGCGCGATCGAAACGCTCTGGGCCTTGTACGTCGGCGGCTTCGGCGCCGGCACCGTGCTGTTGCGCTCGCTCGGCGCGCGCCGCAACGGCGAGGACTCCGGCGACGCGCTCGCCCGCACGCGCAGGCTCGGCGCGCTCGCCAATGCGGGCGCGCTCGCGGTGCTGCTGCTGTACGAGGGCTCGCCCGGCGCGACGCTGTGCCTGCTCGCCGCCGCGCAGGGCGCCGGCGCGGGCGCGGCCGCGCTCGCCCGGCGGGCCTGGGTCGCGTCCCGGGGGCACCGCCCGCCGCGCCGTGCGCGCGGGGCGGCGAATCAGGCCGGGATGCGGACCGGAAGCTGCGCGTATCCGCGCACGAAGTTCGACGGCACCCGCACCGGCTCGCCGACCACCTCGACCACCGGGTAGCGCGGCAGCAGCTCCTCCCACAGGATCTTCAGCTGCAGCTCCGCGAGCCGGTTGCCCACGCAGCGATGGATGCCGAAGCCGAACGAAAGGTGCTGGCGCGGCCGCGCACGGTCGATGACGAAGCGGTCGGGGTCGTCGATCACGGTCCCGTCGCGGTTGCCCGAGACGTACCACATGACCACCTTGTCGCCGGCGCGGATCGTCTTGCCGCCGAGCTCGGCGTCGCGCAGCGCGGTGCGGCGCATGTGCGCGAGCGGCGTCTGGTAGCGGATGATCTCGGAGACCGCGCTCGGGATCAGCGCCGGGTTCTCGCGCAGCTTGCGGTACTCGCCGGGATTCCGGTTCATGAACAGCAGCCCGCCGCTGATCGAGTTGCGCGTGGTGTCGTTGCCGCCGACGATCAGCAGCACCAGGTTGCCGAGGAATTCGCGCGGGCTCATGTCGCGCGTGGCGGGCGCGTGCGCGAGCATCGAGATCAGGTCGTTGCGCGGCTCGGCGTTCACGCGCTCGTTCCACAGGCGCGTGAAGTACTGTGCGCACTCCCTCAGGATCTCGTCGCGTTTCGCCCACGAGTCGATCGGCGTGCCGGGCTTCGGAAGCGTGGTCGCCACGTCGGACCAGTAGGTGAGCTTGCGCCGCTCCTCGAACGGGAAGTCGAACAGCGTGGCGAGCATCTGCGTGGTGAGCTCGATCGACACGCGCTCGACCCAGTTGAAGGTCTCGCCGCGCGGCAGGCCGTCGAGGATGGTGCGCACTCGGCTGCGGATCAGCGGCTCGAGGTGCGCGAGGTTGCCGGGCGCGACGATCGGGGTCACGACCTTGCGCTGCGCGTCGTGGCGCGGCGGATCCATCGAGATGAAGTTCGAAAGACGCTCGCCGTCCGGACGATTGACGATCGAGATCCCGCCGGCCTCCGACGAGTAGACCTCGTGGTTCGTGTCGACGGCCATGATGTCGTCGAACTTCGTGACCGACCAGTACGGCCCGAACGGGCCGCCGGCGCACCAGTGGACCGGGTCCTCTTCGCGCAGGCGCTGGAACCACGGCCAGATCGTGTCGTCCTGGAAACGCGCGACGTCGCTCACGTCGATGCGCTCCAGCGGCGTCGCGTAGGCCTGCGCGCGCGCGGCTTCCATCGTGCTCGTCTGCATGGGGGGCTCCTGGGGGCGTTTCCGTGTCAGTGCCGGCGCCGAGGCATCCGGACCACGAGCCCGTCGAGATCGTCGCGGACCCGGATCCGGGCGGCCAGGCGCGCGTCTGGCTCGGCGCCGTCGTGCTCGATGCAGGTGATCCTGGGCATGTCGTTCCTCCTGAGTTCGCGGATTAGACCGTCGGCGACCCTCTGTGCGCCATGCGGATTGGGACATAGACTAGGCGGATTGGGACACGACGCCGATGACCGCACTCGTCCGATCCGCCACGCTGACCGGTTTCGAACAGGTGGCCCGAGACCTCGGCCTCGACGCCCGCCGGCTGCTGCAGCGCGCGGGTCTGGCCGAGCGCGACCTGGCCGATCCCGACACGTGGATCTCGGCCGAAGCCGTGCGCGAGCTGCTCGAGAGCGCCGCACGCGAGTCGGGCGCGGACGACGTCGGACTGCGGCTGGCCGCGCAGCGGCGGCTCGGACACCTCGGGCCGATCGCGCTGATCGCCCGCGGCGAGCCGACGGTGCGCGCCGCGCTCGAGGCCATGACGCGCTTCCTGCGCAGCTACAACGACAGCGTCGCGGTCGCGATCGACGAGGACGAGCGCCTCGCGATCGTTCGCACCGATCTCTTGCTCACCGGGCGCGGCGGCGTGCGCCAGATCACCGAGCTGTCGGTCGGCGTCCTCTTTCGCACCCTGATCGCGCTGATCGGCGACCCGTGGCGCCCTGAAGCCGTGTGCCTGTCGCGCCCGACACCGGCGCGCGCGTCGTCACACCGCCGCTTCTTCGGGATGCCGGTCCGGTTCGATCAGGAATTCGACGGCGTCGTGCTGCGCCGGCGCGACCTGGATCGCCCGATCCCCGAATCCGACCCGATCCTCGCGCGCTACATCCGCCAGTACCTCGACACGGTCGCGCGCCCGGGCGCGACGTCCGCCGCGGCCCAGGTGCGGCAGCTGGTCCACGCGCTGCTCGCTTCGGGGCGCTGTTCGGCCGACGAGGTCGCCCGACACCTCGGGGTGGATCGCCGCACCGTGCACCGGCGCCTCGCCGCCGAGGGCGAGTGCTTTTCCGGCGTGGTCGAGGCGGTGCGCGAACAGCTGGTGACGAGGCACCTGCAGACCGGCGAGCGCACGATCACCGACGTCGCGCGCCTGCTCGGGTTCGAGGACCCCAGCGCCTTCTCGCGCTGGTTCCGCCAGCGGCACGGCTGCAGCGCGAGCGCCTGGCGGCGCGATCACGCCACGCCGGGGCGCGCGGGTCCCCGGCACTGATCGGGCACGCCGGACGCTCCGACCCCGGCGCCGAAGCCCGGCGCGAGCAGGTCGCACAGCGCGCCGACCTCGGCCCAGAACGCGTCCGCGTTGGCGTCGCTCACCGGCCCGTGCAGCCGCAGCCAGCGCGCGATCGTCGTCACCGTGATCGCGTTGCACGCCAGCCCGCGTCGACGCACGAGCGCCGCGGGAACGCCGGGAAGCGCCGCGCGCAGCATCGCGTTCGTGCGCGCCAGCGAGCTCATCGCCTGGGGATCGACCCGCGCCTGCGCGGCGATCTCCGGATGCAGTGCCATCTCGGCCGTGATCTGCGCGTACGCGCCGCCCCACGGGGAGTGCTCGACGTGGCTCGCGAGCGCTCCCACCGAAGCCGCGAGGATCGCGCGCACGTCGCCGGCCGCGCCGAGCGCGTCCAGCGCGACGTGACGCGTCGCGTTGATCAGCGCGATGCGGCGCGTGACGACGGCACCGACCAGGGCGTCGCGGCTGCCGAAGTGATAGTGCGCGGCGGAAGGATTGCGCTGGCCGCTGCCCAGCACGATCTCGCGCAGCGACACCGCCGCGATGCCGCGCTCCGCGAACAGCCGTTCCGCGGTGTCGAGCAGGCGCTCGACGGTGCGCGCGGCGCGCTCCTCGGTGCCTGCCGAGCGCTCGTCGGGCCTCGCAGCGCGCGGGCCCGGGCGAGCGCCGCGACTTGCGGCTCGGACGGGTTTCGAAGCGGCGGGTTCCGGCATTCGTTCTGGGCGGCGCGGGTCTTCGTGGCGCGGGTCTTCGTTGACACCTTAATCTACATGCATTAATTTGTCCACGCGCCCGGAACGCAAGCGCTGCGCGGCCTGACCGCCGCCCGACAAGAATCTCCAGGAGACAGGCGTTGCCCGCCCCGACCAAACCGATCGTCCTCTACGGCATGCCCGCGTCGCTCTACACGGGCAAGGCGCGCGCCTACCTGCGCCGGCGCGGGCTGCCGTTCGAGGAGCGCAGCGTCGGCGACCCGCGCTTTCGAGCGCAGGTGCTGCCCGTCGTCGGGCGCTGGATCATCCCGGTGGTCCAGCTCCCCGGCGGGCGCCTCGTGCAGGACAGCACCGACATCATCGACACCCTCGACGCCGGCGCACCTCCTGGAGAGAGCGCGTATCCGGCGTCGCCGCTGCTGCGCGCCGTGTCGCTGTTCTTCGAGCTCTACGGCGGCGAAGGCCAGCTGCGCCCCGCGATGCACTATCGCTGGAACTTCGACGCCGACAATCTCTCGTTCCTGCGCGCGGACTTCGGCGCCTCGCTCGCCGCGCCCGGCGCGAGCCGCGCCGAGCGCGACGCGGCGTTCGAGTTCGCCGCCGCGCGCATGCGCAAGGCCGCGACCGCCTTCGGCGTGACCCCGCTCACCGCCCCGCTGATCGAGGCCGCCTGCCGCGAGTTCCTGGCGCGCTTCGACGCGCACCTCGAGCACCACCCGTTCCTGCTGGGCGGGCGCGCGACGATCGGCGACTACGGCCTGGTCGCGGCGCTGTACGCGCACCTCGGGCGCGACCCGCACCCGGCCTCGCTGATGAAGTCGGTCGCGCCGCACGTCTGGCGCTGGGTCGAGCGGATGAACGCGCCCGAGCGTTCGACCGGCGAGTACGCGCACGCCGGCCCCGCGGACGGGCGGCTCTTCGACGACGACGCCCTGCCCGGCACGCTCGTGGAACTGCTGAGGTTCGCCGCGCAGGACTACCTGCCCGAGATCGAGGCGCACGTCGCCTTCGCGAATCGCTGGCTGCGCGAGCACCCCGACCTGCGCACCGGCACGAACGGGCTCGCGAAGCCGGGCGAGCGCGCGATCGGCAGGGCCACCTTCGCCTGGCGAGGCGGCGAACTGACGGTGGTCGTGATGCCGTATCGCCTCTACCTCCTCCAGCGCGTGCAGGACGCGATCGCGTCGGCGCCCGCGGCCGATCGCGGGCGCCTCGACGCCCTCCTCGCCGACGCCGGGCTGGCGTCGCTGGCATCGCTCACGACGATCCGACGCGTCGAGAGACGCGACCACCTCGAAGTCTGGGGCCCGCTGCGCTGACCGCGGTGCGCGCCCTCCCCCTGCAGGAGAGATCCACATGACCCTCGATCGAATCCGGCGCCGCATCGTCGCCGCCGGCACCGCCGCCACCGCCCTGCCCACGCTCGCCCGCGCCCAGGGCGAGGAGTGGCCGAAGGCCAGGCCGATCCGCGTCGTCGCCCCCAGCGTCCCCGGCGGCGGCTCCGACCTCTCCGCGCGGATGTTCGCCGAGATGCTCACGCGCCCGCTCGGGCAGCGCATCATCATCGACAACAAGCCGGGCGCCAACGGCATCATCGGCAACGACGCGGTGGCCAAGTCGCCGCCCGACGGCTACACGCTGCTGTACACGTACGCGGCCGCGGTCGCGGTCAACCAGGCGCTGATGCCGAACATGCCGTACGACGCGCTGAAAGACCTGCAGCCGGTCGCGCAGGTCGCCACCGGCGGCACGTTCCTGATCGTGACGCCGGACCTCCCCGTGAGCAACCTCAAGGAGTTCGTCGCGCTGATCAAGGCGAACCCCGGCAAGTACGACTACGGCTCGTGGGGCATCGGATCGGGCGGTCACCTGCAGATGGAGTGGCTGAAGATGCACTCGGGCCTTCAGATGAACCACGTCCCGTACAAGTCGACGACGCCGATGGTCACCGATCTGCAGTCGGGCGTGATCAGGATCGCGTTCGCCGACACCGGCACGACGCTGCCGCTCATCAAGGCCGGGCGCCTGAAGGCGATCGCGATCAGCGGAACGAAGCGCGCGGTCGGCCTGCCGGAACTGCCGACGATGCGCGAGCAGGGCTTCCCGTTCGACGTCGACGCCTGGTACGCGTTCTTCGCCCCCGCGAACACGCCGATGCCGATCGTGAACCGGCTGAACGCCGAGATCGGCAAGGTGCTCGCCGATCCGGCGAACCTGCCGCGCTTCACGTCGATCAACCTGGTGCCCGCGTCGCCGTACCTGACGCCCGCGCAGTTCGGCGATTCCGTGCGCAACGACATCGAGCTGTGGTCCAAGGTCATCAAGGCCGCCAACATCAAACCGACCCTCTGAGGAGACCCGCATGAAGGAGCCCCGCTTCCAGGGCACGATCGGCCGCACCGTCGGCGAATCCACGCCGTGGTGGCCGTCCGATCCGCGCCCCGCGGCCGGCACGCCCAACGTCGTCGTCGTGGTCTTCGACGACGTCGGCTACTCGCACTTCGGCAACTACGGCTCGACGATCCCGACGCCGAACCTCGACCGTCTCGCACGCGGCGGCCTGCGCTTCACGAACTTCCACACCACCGCGCTGTGCTCGCCGACCCGGGCGTGCATGCTCACCGGGCGCAACCACCACGCCGTGGGCATGCGCGCGATCTCGAACTTCGACACCGGCTTCCCGAACATGCGCGGCGCGATCCCGTCCTCGGTGCCCACGCTGGCCGAGCGCCTGCGCGACGCCGGATTCGGCACCTACATGGTCGGCAAGTGGCACCTCGCGCCGATGCACGAGACCGGTCCGGCGGGCCCGTTCCGCAACTGGCCGCTGGCGCGCGGCTTCGATCGTTTCTACGGGTTCCTGCAGGGCGAGACCGACCAGTTCCGGCCCGAGCTCGTGCAGGACAACCACTACATCGAGCCGCCTTCCACGCCCGAGCAGGGCTACCACCTGAGCGAGGACCTCGTCGACAAGGCGATCGGGTTCGCGCGCGACCACGTCTCGGCCGCGCCGGATCGCCCGTTCTTCACCTACCTCGCGTTCGGCGCGTGCCACTCGCCGCACCAGGCGCCCGACGAGTACCTGAAGAAGTGGCGCGGCAAGTTCGACGAGGGCTGGGACGTCTTCCGCGAGCGCTGGTTCGAGCGCCAGAAGGAGATGGGCATCGTGCCGAAGGACACGGTGCTGCCGCCGCGCAATCCCGGCGTCAAGGCGTGGGCCGACCTCTCCGACAACGAGCGCGCCTTCGCCGCGCGCCTCCAGGAGGCGTTCGCCGCGTTCCTCGAGCACACCGACCACCATCTGGGCCGCTACATCGACGCGCTCGCACGGCTCGGCCAGCTCGAGAACACGATCTTCATCGCGATGTCCGACAACGGCGCGAGCCAGGAAGGCGGCCCCACCGGCGTGCTCGACGAGATGCGCTACTTCAACGGGTTGCGCGAGGACGTCGACGCCGCCGTCGCGCGGCTCGACCTGATCGGCACGCCCGACAGCCACACCAACTACCCGTGGGGCTGGGCGATGGTCGGCAACACGCCGCTGAAGCGCTACAAGCAGAACACGCACGCAGGCGGCGTCCGGGACCCGTTCATCGTGCACTGGCCCGCGCGCATCAGGGACGCGGGCGGGCTGCGAGCGCAGTTCCACCACGTGATCGACGTGGCGCCCACCGTGCTCGAGCTGCTCGGCATCGCGCAGGACGCCTACGCGGGCGCGCCGCCGATGGACGGCACCTCGCTCGCGTATGCGCTCGCCGACGGTGCCGGCGCCGAGCCCACGCGCAAGCGCACGCAGTACTTCGAGATGTTCGGGCACCGCGCGATCTGGCACGAGGGCTGGAAGGCGGTCTGCTACCACGAGCCGGGGGCCGACTACGACACCGAGCGCTGGGAGCTCTACCACGCCGACGCCGACGCCTCCGAGGCACACGACCTCGCCGAGCAGCACCCGGAGAAACTGAAGGCGCTCGTCACCCAGTGGTGGGCCGAGGCCGGGCGCCACGGCGTGCTGCCGCTGGACGACCGGCGCGGCGGCGCGCTCTTCAAGACCGCGCAGTTCCGCGGCAACACCGCGCGGCGCTCGCGCTTCACGCTGTACCCGCCGGTCTCGCGCTACTCGGCCGACACCGCGCCGCCGACCGGCAATCGTGCGTTCTCGATCACCGCCGAGTTCACGCTCGGCACGGCGCGCGAGGGCGCGATCGTCGCGCGCGGCAGCGCCAACGGCGGCTACGCGCTGTTCGTGCAGGACGGCCGTCTCGTGTTCGACTACAACCACTTCCACACCCACACGCAGGTGCGCTCGGACGGCGCACTGCCCGCCGGCCCCTGCGTCGCCGGCGTGCGCGTCGCGCGCGACGGCAGGCGCGGCACCGCGACCCTCGTCGTCGACGGCCAGGACGCCGGTTCGGTCGACATTCCCGAGATGGCGACGATGGTGTCGTCCACCGGCATGGACGTCGGCCGCTCGGTCGCGCCGGTCTGTCACGACTACGCGGCGCCGTTCCCGTTCGGCGGCGAGCTGCGCAGCGTGACCTTCGAGATCGCGCCGAGCGCGCCGCGCCAGCAGCGCCAGGAGGCGCTGGTGGGCGAGAAGGTGACGATGGGGCAGCAGTAGGCGCGCGGCGAGCGGGCGACGCCCCGGCGCCGCCCGCCGCCCGCCGCTGCACGATGCGGCTGCAGCTGCTGTCGGACCTGCACCTCGAGTGGTGCCCGGAGCTCGTGCCCGCGCCGGTGGCGGGCACGGACGTGCTCGTGCTCGCGGGCGACGTCGGCTCGTACCAGCAGGGCTCGCGGCTCGCCGGCGACGACTTCGGGCTGGCGCGATTCTCGCCGCGCGCACCCGGGGCCGCCTGGCGGCGCGTGGTCTACGTGCCCGGCAATCACGAGTACGACGAGCTCGACTACGACGCCACGCGCGACCGGCTTCGCGAGCTGTGCGCGCGCCTGGGCATCGACTGGCTGGAGCGCGAGACGCTCGTGATCGACGGCGTTCGCTTCGTCGGCAGCACGCTGTGGGCGGACTTCGACGCGCTGGCGGCGCGCGAGCGCACGCTCGCAGGCCAGTACCGCCAGCGCGAGAAGGCCTTCGGAGCCGCGAACTTCTACCTCGCCCGCAATCCGATCCTGCGCCGCGGCGCGCCGATGATGGCCGCCGAAGTGCGCGAGCTCGCGCTCGAGTGCCAGGCGTGGCTGCGCGACGCGCTCGCGCGGCCCTTCGACGGCCCGACGGTCGCGGTCACGCACTTCGCGCCCAGCCTGCGCAGCGCCGATCCGCGCTACGGGCTGACGCCGGGCACCGCGGGCTTCTGCAGCGCGCTCGACGACCTGCTGCCGCACGCCGGCCTGTGGCTGCACGGTCACCTGCACTGCGCCTGCGACTACGTCGCGAGCGGCGTCGCGAACGGGCGCGCGTACGCGTGCCGCGTCGTGGCCAATCCGCTCGGCTATGCGGACAAGGGCGAGCAGGCGTCGTTCCGGCCCGCGCTGTCGATCGAGGTGCCGGCGCCCCACTGAGGCATCGGGCACGCCCCTCGGACCCCGTGCGCGGCGCCGTCCCCGCGTCCCGGCGTCGAACGACGCCTCGGGTGCCCGCGGCGCGCCCGCCTCACGCGCCGGCGGCCGGCGCGTCCTCGAAGATCGCCACCGCACGCGTCCAGCCGGCCGACGCGCCGCGGATCTTGTGCGGGAAGCAGCTGATCGTGAAGCCCGCGGGCGGCAGGCTCTCGAGGTTGTGCAGCTTCTCGATGTGACAGTAGCCGATGTCGCGCCCGGCCTTGTGGCCTTCCCAGATCAGCGAAGCGTCGTGCGACTGCCCGTACTTCACCGCGGTGTGCACGAACGGCGCGTCCCAGCTCCAGGCGTCGGTGCCGGTCAGGCGCACGCCGCGCTCGAGCAGGTACATCGTCGCCTCGTAGCCCATTCCGCAGCCGGCGGAGACGTAGTCGGGGTGGCCGTAACGCGAGCCGGCGCGCGTGTTCACGATCACGATCTCGAGCGGCGCGAGCTCGTGGCCGATGCGCCGCAGTTCCGCTTCGACGTCGGCCGCCGTCACGACGTAGCCGTCGGCGAAGTGACGGAAGTCGAGCTTGACGCCGGGCTGGAAGCACCACTCCAGCGGCACCTCGTCGATCGCGATCGCCGGCCGCTTGCGGCCCAGGGCCTTGTCCATCGTCGAGTGGAAGTGATACGGAGCGTCCAGGTGCGTGCCGTTGTGCGTGGACAGCTGCACCAGCTCCACCGCCCAGCCCTCGCCGTCCGGCATGTCCTCCTTCTTCAGCCCGGGAAAGAAGGACGCGATCTGCTCGAAGGTGGCGTCGTGACGGAAGTACTGGATCTTCGGCGCGAAGGCGGGCGGATCGCTCATCACGTCGTTCTCGAGATAGATGGACAGGTCGACGAACTTGCGTGCCATGGGGAGATTCCGGTGGTGGACGGCGCCCGCCCAACGTACATGAGAACCCCGGGATCGCGCAATCGAGGGCCGTGCGCGCCCGGGCGACGGGCGGTGTCGCCAACTCAGCCGTCGACCGACAGGCCCAGTTCGCGCGTGAGCGCCCGGTACGCGGGCCAGGAGTTCCCGATGAAACGCGCGAGCGCGTCGCCCACGAGCGGGACGTCGTCCGAGCCCAGCGTCTCGCGCACCTGCTTCACCTTGGTCGACTTCTCGACCGATTCCGAGATCAGCTGCCCGAGGCGCGCGACGACCTCCCTCGGCGTGCCGGCCGGCCCGAGCAGCATGTTGCACTCCTGAAGGTGCTCGAACGCGGGCCCGGTGAAGCCGTCCTCGACCAGCGTCGGCACGCCCGGCAGCTTCGACGACCGGGCGCCGGTCGTGATCGAGATCGCCCGGATCGCGCCGCGCTGGAGCGCCGCGCCCAGCCCCGCGAGCGAGCCGCAGCCGACGTCGATCTGCCCGGCGGCGAGGTCGACGATGAGTTGTCCCGTCCCCTTGTAGTTGACGAGGTCGAACTGCGCGCCGGTCAGCTTGGCCAGCTGCACGACGATGATGTGCCAGCCCGAGCCGATCGCGTAGTTGCCGACCGACACGGGGCGCTTGCGCGCGAGCTCGATCAGTTCCTTCGTGCTCGTGACCGGCAGGTCCTTCTTCACGACGATCGGGCCCACGCCGGTGCTGATCGAGCCGATCGGCACCAGGTCCCGGTTCGGGTCGATCGGCGGGCGCTTCAGCAGCACCGGCGCCTGCGCGAGGTTGCTGTGCAGCGTCAGCAGGAACGTCGTGCCGTCCGGCGTCGAGCGCGCCACGGTCTCGGCCGCGATCATGCCGACGCCGCCCGGCCGGTTCTCGACCGAGACCGGCACGCCGAGCTGGGTCGAGAAGTACTCGCCGAACGCGCGTGCGGTCGCGTCGTTCGACGAGCCCGGGGCCTGCGCGGCGATGATGCGGATCGGCTTGCCCGGCCACGCCTGCGCGCGAGCGGCGCCGGGCAGCCACGCTGACGCCACGGTGGCGGTGCCGGCGCCGATCAGCCGGCGGCGGCCTCGCGAGATCCGGCCGGGCGACGGGAATTTCGGGTCCATGGCGGTCTCCAGTTGAGTCGGGTTTCGCCCGGGGACGAGCGCCGCCCGCCGCCGGCGGGCGTGTCGCGCGCTGCGCGGGCGTCGACAGTCACATGCCGATGCGATCGGCGCGCTCGATGAGGTTGTTGACGATGCGCACCGACGCGATGTCGATCATCTTGCCCTCGTACTGCACCGCGCCCAGCCCCTGCGCGAGCGCCTCTTCGTACGCCTTCTTCATCGCCCGCGCCCGGGTCACGTCCTCGATGCGCGGCGAGAAGACTTCCTGCGCGATCTCGACCTGCGACGGGTGGATCGCCCACTTGCCGACCATGCCCAGCGTGTTGGCGCGCCGGCACTCCTCGCGGTAGGTCTCGGGCGACCTGAAGTCCGCGTACGGGCCGTCGACCGCGTCGATGCGGTTCGCGCGGCACGCGATCGTCATCTTGTGGCGCTGGTAGTGCCAGATGTCGCCGGGGTAGCCGCTCGGGCCCCCGATGTCGCGGATCGAGATGCCCTGGCTCGCGGAGTAGTCGCCCATCCCGAAGATCAGGCACTCCAGGCGCGGCGTGGACGCGGCGATCTCGTCGACGCGCATCATCGCCTCGACCTCCTCGACCAGCACGTCGATGCCGATGCGCTTCGCGAGGCCGAGCTTCTTCTCCATCATCGACAGCAGCTTGTCGACGAACTGGACGTCGGACGCGCTCATCGCCTTGGGCAGCATGATCACGTCGAGGTTCTCGCGCGCGCCCTCGACGACCTCGATGATGTCCTCGTACGCGTACTCGGTGGTGAGGTCGTTGACGCGAACGCAGCGCGTGGAGCGGCCCCAGTCGAGGTGGTTCAGCGCGTCGACGATGCGCTTGCGCGACGGGCGCTTCTCCGACGGCGCGACGGCGTCCTCGAGGTCGAGGAACACGAAGTCGACGCCGAGCGCGGACGCCTTCTGCATCATCTTCTCGCTCGAGCCGGGCACCGAGAGCTGGCAGCGGCGCAGGCGCTTGGGACGTTCTTGCATGGGTCGGATCTCCGTGGGGGATGGCGAAAGGGTCACTGCGTCGCGCCGGCGGTGCGCAGCGCGGCGATCTCGTCGGCACCGAAGCCGAACTCGGCGAGCGTGCGGTCGGTGTCCTCGCCGGTCATCGGCGCGCGGCGCGCGATGCCGCCGGGCGTCGCGCTCATGTGCACCGGCGTGCCGGCGACGGTGAGTCGATCGGCCGCGCCCGGCTGCTCGGTCGGCACCAGCATCCTGCGCGCCGCGAAGTGCGGATCGGCGAAGATGTCGGCGGCGTCGAAGACCGGGCCGAACGGGATCTCGCCGCCGAGCAGCTCGCAGAGTTCCTGCTTCGTGTGGCGCGACGTCCACTCGGAGACGATCGCGTCGACCTCGGCGCGGCGCGCGACGCGGTCGGGACGCAGCGCGTAGCGCGGGTCCGTCGCGAGCTCGGGGCGTCCCATGCGCTCGACGAGCGGGACCCAGAAGCGGTCGTTCGGAACGCCCAGGCTCACCCAGCCGTCCTTCGCGGGGAACAGCCCGAACGGGCACAGCATCGGGTGGCCGTTGCCCTCCGGGCCGGGCGCGACGCCCGAGGCCGCGTACTGGTAGACGAGCCGCTCGCAGACCGCGAGCACGCCGTCGACCATGGAGACGTCGACGAACTGGCCTTGCCCCGTGCGCTGCGCCCGCCAGCACGCGGCCGCGACGCCGTACGCGAGGAACATCGCGGGAACGATGTCGCCGACGCCCGGGCCGATCTTCGTCGGCGCGCCGCCCTGCACCGGCCCGGTGATGCCCATGATCCCGCCCATCGCCTGCGACACCGGGTCGTACGCGGGCCAGTCGGCGTACGGGCTCTCGCCGCTGCGCGGATCGCCGAAGCCGCGCAGCGTCGCGTAGACGAGCTTCGGGTTCTCGCGCGCGAGCGTCTCGTAGCCGAGGCCGAGCCGCTCCATCACGCCGGCGCGGTAGTTCTCGACCAGGACGTCGGCCTGGCGCACGAGCCGGATCAGCGCCGCCTTGCCCGAAGCCTTCTTCAGGTCGAGCACGAGCGAGCGCTTGTTGCGGTTGATCGAGCCGAAGTAGCCGCCGAAGCCCTGCTCCTCGATCGTGCGCGCGCCGGGCAGGTGCGGCCCGGTGGTTCGCGTCATGTCGCCGCCCGGGGGCTCGACCTTGATCACCAGCGCGCCCTGGTCGGCGAGCATCATCGTCGCGAACGGGCCGGCCAGCATCATCGTGAGGTCGAGCACGACCAGGCCCTGCAGCGCGCCGAACTCGCCGGGGCCGGCGCCGGCAGGCGGCCCAGCGTACTCGGTGGCGCGCGGCGCGCCGCTCACCGCGCCCGCCCCCGGCACGCCGTGCCTGCCAGCCCGTGCCCGCGCGCGGCGCCCATCAGCGGTCGGCCCAGTGGCTCTTGCGCTTGAGCATCACGGTGCGCTCGGCCTCGACGCAGAGCTTGTCGTCCTGGTTCACGCCGTAGTGGCGAAAGCGCACGATGCCCGCGTCGGCGCGCTCGGCGTCGCGCTTCTCGAGCACTTCGCTGTACGCGTAGAGGGTGTCGCCGTGGAACACGGGATTCGACAGCCGGATCTTGTCGAGGCCGATCTCGACCAGCGCCTGCTCGGCGGTGTCCTGGGCCGCGAGACCGAGCACCATCGACAGGTTGATGCCGCCGAAGACGACCACGCCGCGGTCGGCGAAGATGCCGCCGGCGCTCGCCGCCTTGCGCATGCGGTCTTCGTTGAAGTGGCCGTCGGCGGTGTTCATCACCATGTTGGTGAGCTGCACGTTCTCGACCGCGGTCACGGTCTTGCCGCGCGCGTGCTGGATCAGCGCGCCGACCTCGAAGTCCTCGAAGTAGTTGTCGCCGCTCGTCAGGCTCGCCAGCTTCATGCCTGGCCTCCGCCGAGCTTCGCGAACGCGCGCTCCGAGATCATCGTCTCGAGCTCGGACTTGCCGAGCAGGTTGTTCGCGATGATGCGCTGCTGGATCTCGGAAGTGCCCTCGAAGATCTTGGTCAGCCGTGCGTCGCGCCAGTAGCGCTCGATCGGGAAGAGCTTCGTGTAGCCGGCGCCGCCGAAGATCTGCAGCGCCTCGGAGGTCACGCGCTCGGCCATCTCGGAGGCGAAGTACTTCACCATCGAGGCCTCCTTGTCGCAGCGCCGCCCGCCGTCGATCTCGCTGCACACGAAGTACAGCAGCTGGCGCGCGGCCTCGACCTCGGTGGCCATCGTCGCGATCTTGAAGCGGATCGCCTGGTACTCGGCGATCGGCAGCCCGAACTGCCTGCGCTCGAGCGCGTACGCGATCGCGTCCTCGAGCGCGCCCTGCGCGAGCCCGATCGCGCGCGCCGCCGTGTGGGCGCGCGCGGTCTCCAGGCCCTTGGCCATCAGCAGGAAGGCCTTGCCCTCGTCGCCGATCAGGTGGTCGGCCGGCACGCGCACGCCGTCGAGCGCGAGCTCGTACGTCTTCCAGCCGAAGTAGCCGATCTTCGGGATCGGCGCGCCGGTCATTCCGGGCGGGAAGCCCCCGCGCTCCTTGACGATCATGAAGCACGAGATGCCCTGCCAGCGCTTGTCGGCCGACGGCGGCTGCGAGGTGCGCGCGAACACCGTGAGGTAGTCGGCGCCGTCGGCGAACGTGCACCAGTACTTGTTGCCGGTGAGCACCCAGTCGTCGCCGTCGCGCACCGCGCGGCACGAAATCGACGCGAGGTCCGAGCCGGTGTCGGGCTCGGAGAGCGCGCTCGCGTTCAGGAACTCGCCGCTGACGACTTTCGGCAGGTACTTGCGCCGCAGCGCCTCCGGCATCGTCGACTTGATCCAGCCGCCCTGCCCGCGCGCGACGATCGACGCGACCGACATCCAGCCGCGCGCGAGCTGCTCGCAGATCAGGCAGTACTCGAAACTGCCCAGGCCCAGCCCGCCGTACTCCTCGGGAATCGTGATCCCGAAATAGCCCATGTCGGCGATCTTCCGGCGCAGCTCCATCGGGATCTCGCCGTCGGGGCCGTCGAGCCGGTTCGCGACCGGCAGCACCTCCTTCATCGTGAAGTCGCGCGCCGCGTCGCGGATCATGCGGCGCTCCTCGGTCATGTAGCCCAGGCCGTCGGTCGACACGGTCACCCCCTCATCCGGACCAGATTGGATCGCTTGAAGTCGACGACGAGCTCGTCGCGCTGGTTCGTGCCTCGCGTGTGCCAGGTCACGATGCCGTAGCCGGGGCGATTGCCCGCCGGGCGCTTGGCGAGCACCTCGGAGGCCGCGTACAGCGTGTCGCCGGGATACACGGGCTCCAGGTACGCGAGCTCCTCGACGCCCAGGAACGGGCCGCCGCCCTCGGAGAGGTCCTCGACGCTCAGGCCGAACACCGTGTTGAAAACGAGCAGCGGGTTCACCGGCGTCGTCGGGTGCCCGTGCGCACGTGCGTACGCCTCGTTCGTGTAGTGCGGGTTGTAGTGCAGCGTGAGCGTCGTGAACAGCGTGTTGTCGGCGGCGGTCACGGTGCGGCCCCAGTGGTGCGTGAAGCGCTGCCCGGGCTCGAAGTCCTCGTAGCGGTGGCCGCGCGCGCGCAGCTTCGCCCGCGCCTTCAGGCGGGCGACGGTCTCGTCCTGTGGTGTCATCCGAGCGTCTCCAGCAGCGGGTTCAGGTCGGGGGCGTCGGCGAGCCCGCGCACCGCCGACACCATGCGTTCGAAGCGCGCGTCGCCGAGCACCGGGGCGGCGATCGAGCGGGCCTTGTCGACGAGCCGGCGCCACTGGGCGTCGAGGTCGGCGGCGGGGATCGCGACGTTGGCGCTCGCCTCGAGCGTGCGGCCGTCGCGGGTCTTCAGCGTCACGGTCGCGTCCTCGCGCGCGCCGCTCGGCTCGACGACGAGCTCGACCCGTGCGCGCGCCCGGCCGACGCGCTCGTCGAGCGCGGTCGCGTCCGAGTACAGGTCGAGCGCCGCGGTGTCGGCGCCGTCGAGCGCGAGCGCCGCGAGGTGCCTGATCGAGAACTTCACGTTCAGGCCGGTGCGCGGGGTCTCGATGTCGCACACGCCGCGGTGGTGGCCGGCGACCCTGACCGTCATCGCTCCGAGCGCATCGAGCCCGACGCCGTGCGTCTCGCGCAGCGTGCGCACCGCCTCGATCGTCGAGTGCGTGAGATAGCAGGCAGCGTGGTACTTGAACAGCGTCGACTCGATCGCGAAGCCGCCGCGGGTGTCGATCGGCAGCGCGAACGCGCCGATCTCGGGCGACTGCGTGAGCGCGAAGCCCTGCGCGCACTCGAGCGCGCCGGTGTGCGCGGTGAAGCCGCGCTCGGCGAGCTGCGCCGCCATCAGCCCGTTCATCGCGGCCTTGCCGGCGTGCAGCGGCTTGGCCATCGTGCCGAACATGCTCTTCAGGCCCGCGGCCTGGGTCGCGGCCAGCCCGATCGCGTTCGCGACCGCGTTCGCGTCCAGCCCGGCGAGGCTCGCGCACGCGCCGGCGGCGCCGAAGGTGCCGACCGTGCCGGTCGCGTGGAAGCCGTGCACGTAGTGGCCGGGCGAGACCATCTCGCCGACGCGCGACTCGACCTCGTGGCCGACGACGATCGCACGCAGCAGGTCGAGTCCGCGCGCCCCGCGTACCTGCGCGAGCGCGAGCGCCGCCGGCACCACCGGAACGCTCGGGTGCCCGGCCATGCGCTGGGCGACGTCGTCGAAGTCGAGCGCGTGGCCGGCCGCGCCGTTGATCAGCGCGGCGTCGTGCGGCCGCGCGCGGGCGCGCAGGCCCACGAGCGTGCACGGCAGGCCGTCGCCGCCGCCGTAGGCGTCGGCGAGCATGGCCACCAGCGGCTCGCTCGCGCCGGCCAGCGTCACCGCGATCCAGTCGAGCAGCACGTGCCGCGCCCACTCGGCGGCACGGGGCGAGATCGCTTCGTCGCGAAAGCCCGCGATCCACTCGGCGAGCGCGCGTGTCGCGCCCGGCGTCGGCTTGCCATGCTCCACGTCTGACCTCCAGGAGCCCGCGGCCGCCTGCCGCGGGCGTCGATGCGAGGTCAAGTATGGTGCGCCCCGGCGATGGGATGCATCACGGATGTGATGGATGTGCTCGCGGCGGATCGCCCCCGCCGCGTCGTGCGCGACCTCAGCAGGTGCGCGCGGCCTCGAGCACCGCGGCGCGCAGCTGCGCGCGGCGCTGGTGAAGCCGCGCGATCGGCCCGCCCACGCCGACCCCCAGCGTCTGGCCGCGCAGCGGCGTCGCGAGCAGCGCGGCGATCACGCCCGAGCCGGGCGTCGACAGGCTCTCGGACTCGTAGTAGCCCTGGCGCCGGGCGGTGTCGACCGCGCGCAGCGTCTGCGCGATCTTCGCGGGCACGCCGGTGTCCCCGAATTCCGCGTTGTAGCGTCGCAGCAGCCGCCCGACGTGATCGTCGTCGAGGCGGCTGAGCAGCATGATGCCGATCGCCGAGCGGTGCATCGGGCGCAGGGTCCCGGGCGCCAGCGTCAGGCGCAGCGCGAACTGCGACTCGATCACCGACAGGTACTGCATGAACATGCCGCTCTGCCGCCCGAGCAGCACGGTCTCGCCGGTGGCGTCGGAGAGCCGCCGCAGCGCGTCCTGGATCGCCTCGCGGTGCCCGGGCACGCGCAGCGCCCAGTCGCCGAGGAAGGACACGCGCACCGACGGGCAATACTCGCGCGAGGCGGGGTCGAATTCCATGTAGCCGCGCGCGACCAGCGTCTTGAGCAGCATCGACACGCTCGACTGCGGCACCTTCATGCGCTCGACGATCTCGACCACCCGCATCGGCCGGCGCTCGGCCTCGAACAGTTCGAGCAGTTCGAACACGCGCAGCGCCGACTTCACCATTCCGCGTTCCACGGCGAGCCTCCGCGCGCGGACGGTCAGCGTCCGGTCGCCGCTCGCCAGGCCTCGAACTCGCCCCGGGTCTGCGGGTCCGTCGGCGGGTACAGGCCGAGGATCGACCGGCCCTGCATCACCTTCTCGGTGACGAAGTCCTCGAACGCGGTCATCTGCACCGCCTCCGCGGCGATCTCGTCGGCCATCGCGGCCGGGATCACGACGACCCCCTCGGCGTCGCCGACGACGACGTCGCGCGGCCACACCGCGACGTCGCCGCAGCCGATCGGGACGTCGATGTCCAGCGCCTGGTGCAGCGTGAGGTTGGTCGGCGCGCTCGGGCGCTGGTGATACGCGGGGAACGGCAGTCGCGCGATCTCGGGCGAGTCGCGGAACCCGCCGTCGGTGACGACGCCGGCGACGCCGCGCTTCATCAGTCGCGACACGAGGATCGACCCGGCGGACGCGGCCCGCGCGTCCTTGCGGCTGTCGATCACGAACACCGCGCCCGGCGGGCACTCCTCGACCGCCTTGCGCTGCGGGTGCGCCCGGTTCTCGAAGACCGTGATCGGGTTCAGGTCTTCGCGCGCCGGGATGTAGCGCAGCGTGAACGCCTCGCCGACCATGTTCGGCAGCGCCGGGTTCAGCGGGCGGACGTCCTGGATGAACTGGTTGCGCAGGCCGCGCTTGAACAGCGCGGTGCACAGCGTCGCGGTGCTCACGCCCATGAGCCGGTCGCGCGTCGTCGGGTTCAGTGCCATCGGGGGCGCCCCGCTCAGTAGATGGACGGCTCGCCGACCGGCGCGCCGAACGTGGTCTCGAGGAAGTCGAAGTCGCAGCCCTGGTCGGCCTGCAGGATGTGGCGGCTGAACATCCAGCCGTAGCCGCGCTCGTAGCGCGCCGGCGGCCGCACCCACGCGGCCTTGCGCCGCGCGAGCTCCTCGTCGCTCGCGTGCAGGTGGATGCGGCGCGCGGGCACGTCGACCGTGATCAGGTCGCCGGTCTTCACGAGCGCGAGCGGGCCGCCCACGTACGCCTCAGGCGCGCAGTGCAGGATGCACCCGCCGTAGCTCGTGCCGCTCATCCGGGCGTCGGAGAGCCGCAGCATGTCGCGCACGCCGGCCTTCACGAGCTTCACGGGGAGCGGCAGCATCCCCCACTCGGGCATGCCGGGGCCGCCGAGCGGGCCCGCGTTGCGCAGCACGAGGACGTGGTCCGCGGTCACGTCCAGGTCCGGGTCGTCGGTCGCGGCCTTGAGCGACGCGTAGTCGTCGAAGACCAGCGCGGGCCCGGTATGCACGAGCAGGCGCGGCTCGCACGCGCTGGGCTTGATCACGCAGCCGTCGGGCGCGAGGTTGCCGCGCAGCACCGCGAGCGCACCCTCGGCGTAGATCGGATTCGAGAGCGGCCGGATCACGTCGTCGTCGTGGACCTCGGCGCCCGCGACGTTCTCGCCGAGCGTTCGGCCGTTGACCGTCGTCACGTCGGTGTGCAGGAAGCCGCGGATGCGCTCGAGCATCGCGCGCATTCCGCCCGCGTAGTAGAAGTCCTCCATCAGGTACCTGTCGCCGCTCGGGCGGATGTTCGCGATCACCGGCACGCGCCGGCTCGCGGCGTCGAAGTCGTCGAGGCCGACCGGGCAGCCGGCGCGGCGCGACATCGCCACCAGGTGGATGATCGCGTTCGTCGAGCAGCCCATCGCCATCGCCGCGACGATGCCGTTCTCGAAGTGGCGGCGCGTGAGCAGCTTCGCGGGCGTGAGGTCCTCCCACACCATCTCGACCGCGCGCCGCCCGCACGCGGCGCTCATGCGCGGGTGGTTCGCGTCCGGCGCCGGGATCGACGACGCGCCGGGCAGCGTCAGGCCCACCGCCTCGGCGATGCCCATCATCGTCGCGGCGGTGCCCATCGTCATGCAGGTGCCGTGGCTGCGCGCGATGCCGGCCTCCACTTCGAGCCACTCGGCGTCGGTGATCTTGCCGGCGCGGCGCTCGTCCCAGAACTTCCAGCTGTCGGAGCCCGAGCCGAGCACGTGCCCCTTCCAGTTGCCGCGCAGCATCGGGCCGGCCGGCAGGTAAACGAAGGGCAGCCCCGCCGAGCACGCCCCCATCACCAGGCCGGGCGTGGTCTTGTCGCAGCCGCCCATCAGCACGGCGCCGTCGACCGGGTGGCTGCGCAGGAGTTCCTCGGTCTCCATCGCGAGGAAGTTCCGGTACAGCATCGTCGTCGGCTTGACGATCGGCTCCGACAGGCTGATCGCGGGCAGCTCCAGCGGAAATCCGCCCGCCTGCAGCACGCCGCGGCGAACGTCGTCGACGCGCTCCTTGAAGTGCGCGTGGCACTGGTTGATGTCGCTCCAGGTGTTCACGATCGCGATCACCGGCCGGCCCTTCCAGTCTTCGGGGCCGTAGCCCATCTGCATGAAGCGTGAGCGGTGTCCGAAGGATCGGAGGTCGTCGGGCGCGAACCAGCGCGCGCTGCGCAGCTGTTCGGGGGTCTTGCGGGTCATGCGGGTCTCCTCGGTCGCAGCCCCGATGTTAGCCGCGACCGGGCGGGACGTGCCCCGCGCGCCGGATCAGATCTTGAGGAAGGACTGCAGCGGCGCGGCGCTGCCGGCCGCGTCGAGGACGCGCTTGACGTAGTCGCGGCCCCGGCGCATCGAACCGGTGTTGTACGCGGAGAGCGCCGCCTGCAGCGCCGGCTGGCCGTACGCGTGGCCCTGCGCGAGCGCGCGCTGGTAGTTGTCGAGCAGGATCGTCTGCGACGCGTAGAGGTTCTTGCACGGGTCGAAGACCTCGCGCACCGTCATCTTCACCAGGCCCAGGTTCTTCGAGTTGATCTGCACCAGTCCCATGTCGATCGAGTGCTGCCTGCCGATCAGCCCCTCGGCGAGCGCGACCGCTTCGTCGAGCGTCTTCGGGGAAAAGGACTGGTTGGTCGTGTTGTCGCGCACCGCGAACACGTGGCCGCGGCTCTCGACGTGGACCATGGCCGACATCGTCTCCCAGTGCACCATCGGGGAGCACTTGGCGATCAGGAAGAAGAGCGTCTGCGCGAGTATCTGCATCGCCCGCGATTACAGCGGAAGTGCCCCGGGCGCGGTGGCCGGAAAAGCGGCAGGGCCGACGAGCGGCCGGCCCGTTGCCGACCGGCGGTGTCAGTGGTCGCGCCAGTCGCGCTGGCGGCGCTCGAGGTCCGCGAGGTCGCTCGCGTGGGCCAGGTAGTCGTCGCGGAACTGGTCGTGGGCGTGCTGAAGGTGGTCGAGGAGCAGGTGGATGAGGTGGGAGAGCAGGTGCATGGCGTCACTCCGGATCGTTGTGCCATGCGACCAGTCTAGGTCGACGCCCGGGCGGCGCATTGAGCTACGTCGACGTTCGGCCGGCGCGCCGACGGGTGGGATCGGGAGGCGCCGAACGGCGGCGCGCTGCGACCGGTTGTTGCGTCGCGGCACCGGCCGTTCCCCCCGGCTGATGTCCCTGTTCTTGATGTGGATCAAACTGAGTGTATACAGTATGCTCTCGCCTTGACAATTCTCAATAACTGGCCTCGAACGGCGCCCGGAAGACCGTGCGATCGCGCGCAGGCGCCTCACACCAGGAGATGGCAACGATGAGCGCATTGATGGACAAGGACGCGTTTCGCACCGCCCTCGAACAGGCGATCCAGGGCAAGAGCGCGAACAAGGCGCCCTTCAGCATCGCGTGGGCGAGCGGAAAGCTCACGCGGGCGCACCTGGCGCGCTGGGCGGAGAACCACTACCACTACGTGGGCCCCTTCGCCGACTACCTCGGCTACCTCTACGCGCGCATGCCGGCCGAGTACGTCGAGGCCAAGGACTTCCTGCTCGCGAACATGTACGAGGAGGAGATCGGCGGCGACCGCCACACGGACCTGCTGATCCGCTTCGCCGAAGCCTGCGGCACGACGCGCGAGCGCGTCGAGAACCCGGACAACATGTCGCCGACGACGCGCGGCCTGCAGAGCTGGTGCTACGCGGTCGCGATGCGCGAGGACCCGATCGTCGCGGTCGCGGGGCTCGTCGTCGGGCTGGAGTCCCAGGTGCCGTCGATCTATCGCAAGCAGACGCCGACCCTGCGCGAGAAGTACGGCTTCACCGACGAGGAGGTCGAGTTCTTCGACCTGCACATCGTCAGCGACGAGATCCACGGCGAGCGCGGCTACCAGATCGTGCTCGAGCACGCGAACACGCCCGAGCTCCAGCGGCGCTGCCTGAAGATCTGCGAGATCGGCGCGCAGATGCGGCTGCTGTACACGACGGCGCTCTACCACGACTACGTCGAGCGCGAGCTTCCCCTGCCCGAACTGCAGCTGGCCGCCTGAACGATGACCGTCGAGACCTTCCGCAACCACATCGACGGCGCGTGGGTGGAGAGCGCGAGCGGGCGCACGTTCGCGGACATCAACCCGGCCGACACCCGCGACGTCGTCGGCCGCTTCCAGGCGTCCGGCGCCGACGACGCGCGCGCGGCGCTCGACGCCGCCCGGGCCGCGTTCGACGGCTGGCGGCGCACCCCCATCGGCAAGCGCGCGAAGGTGCTCAACGACGCCGCGTCCGTCCTCGAGGCGAACGCGGCGCGCTTCGCCGAGGAACTGACCCGCGAGGAGGGCAAGTCGCTCGCGCTCGCGAAGGACGAGGTGCTGCGCTCGGCGCAGACCCTGCGCTTCTACGCGGTCGAGGGCCAGACCTTCACCGGCGAGACCTTCCCGCAGGACGACCCGGCGATGCTGGTCTACACGCTGCGCGAGCCGCTGGGCGTCGTCACCGTGATCTCGCCGTGGAACTTCCCGGTGTCGATCCCGGCACGCAAGATCGCGCCCGCGCTGATCACCGGCAACACCGTGGTGTTCAAGCCGTCCTCGGACGCGCCGCTGTCGGGCCTGCGGCTCGCGCAGGCCTTCGTCGAGGCCGGGATCCCGAAGGGCGTGCTGAACTTCGTCACGGGTGCCGCGGCCGAGGTCGGGCCGGTCATCACCGGCGCGCGCGAAGTGCGTGCGATCTCGTTCACCGGCTCCACCGCCGCGGGCGAGCAGATCCACCGCTCGGCCGGGATCACCACCCGGACGCAGATGGAGCTCGGCGGGAAGAACCCGCTGATCGTGATGGACGACGCGGACCTGGATCTCGCGGTCGACCTCGTCGTCAAGGGCGGCTTCTCGCTGTCGGGCCAGGCGTGCACCGGCACCAGCCGCGTGCTGGTCGTCGCCGCGGTGAAGGACGAATTCACGCGCCGCCTGGTCGACAAGGTGCGCACGCTGAAGGTCGGTCCGGGAACCGCGGCCGGGATGGACCTCGGCCCGCTCGCGTCGGCGCGCCAGCTCGAGAACGTGCTCGGCTACATCGAGTCGGGGCGTCGCGAGGCGACGCTGCTGTGCGGCGGAGAACGGCTGGTCGGTCCGGCGTTCGAGCACGGCTACTACGTGTCGCCGGCGGTCTTCGGCGACGTCGCGCCGCACGCGCGCATCGCGCGCGAGGAGATCTTCGGCCCGGTGATCGCGCTGATCGAGGTGGCGGACTACCGCGATGCGATCGCGAAGGCGAACGACACCGAGTACGGGCTGTCCGCGTCGATCGTCACGCGCAATCCGCGCACGATGCACGACTTCGCGCGCGACATCGAGTCCGGCACCGTGAAGATGAATCGCACCACGACCGGCAACCTCGTGAACGCGCCGTTCGGCGGCCTGAAGCGCTCGAGCACGTCGACGTTCCGCGAGTCCGGGCGCGCCGGGCTCGAGTTCTACACGCAGGTCAAGACGGTCTACCAGGGCTGCTGACGCGGCCCGCCCCCGAACAGAGGAGAGGATTCCCGCGATGAGGAAGGTCTACAGGCTGGAGCGCGCGGAGGCGCGCGCCATGGCGGACGCGGCGCTCGCGAAGGCGGCGCAGATCGGCGTGCTCGAGAGCGTGTGCGTGGTCGACGACGGCGGCTACCCGATCGTGCTCGAGCGCATGGACGGCGCACGCGTGACCGGTCCCCAGATCGCCTGGAACAAGGCGTTCACCGCGGCCGGACACAAGCGCTCGACGCACCTTTTCAACACGCCGCCCAACGGCCCCGCGCTGCCCGGCAACGAGGCCTTCGGCATCCAGTGGAGCTTCGAGGGCCGCTTCGCGGTGTTCGTCGGCGGCTTCCCGGTGGTCGTCGACGGCGAGGTGATCGGCGGCGTCGGGCTGAGCGGCGGAAACGGCGAGCAGGACACCGCCTGCGGGATGGCGGCGCTGCAGGCACTCGCCGACCTGGTCGCGCCGCAGCACCTCGCGGTGCTGGTCGCCGCCGACATCAAGAAGTGATCGCGGCCGGGTCGCGTCGAGTCATGCCGAACGTCACGTTCCACCGCAACGGCGAGGTCCACGTCGGCGAGGTCAAGGAGAACACGAACCTCGTCGTGCGGGCCGGCGTCAGGCAGTACCCGTGGCCTCACCTGCGCTACGGCTGCGGGATGGGCAAGTGCGGCAAGTGCGCGTGCCGCGTGCTCGCGGGCGGCGAGCACCTGCCGCCGCCGAACTGGAAGGAGCAGAAGCTGCTCGGCACGCGCCTGGCCGACGGCGATCGGCTCGTCTGCCAGCTCTGGATCGACCACGACATCGAGCTGCGGCAGGACGACCCGGTCGTGGCCGCCCCGCCCGCGCCCGCCCCCGTGGCGAGCGACTGAGCCAAGACCCCGACTTCGAGGAGACAGCGCGTGTACGTGATCCTGACCAGCAAGCCGGGCCAGTTCCGCACCGAAGCGGGCGACGGGCTCGCGCCGGTGGAACGCTGGGACTACGTGTTCTACGGCCGCGTGCGCGCCCGCTTCGTGATCGCGCGCGTCGAACGCGACGTCCGGGTGCGAGTCGTCGACGAGTCCGGCCCCGAGATCGTCAACCTCGTGCCCTCGAAGCTGCTCGAGCGCCACGAGTCCGTCGATCGCGCCCGCGCCGCGTTGCGCTCGCTGACCAGGTTCGGAGACCTCGAGGCCGGGCTCGTTCGCGTCGACGAGACCGCGGGTGCCGCGGCATGATCGAGATCACCTTCGTCACGAACGGCGGCAAGGTGGTCGGCGCGCCGGAGAACAGCAACCTGCTGAGGGTGTCGCTGCGCGAGAAGGGGGGCATCCCGTTCAAGTGCGGCGGCGGGCTGTGCGGCACCTGCCGCTGCCGGATCGAGACGGGCCTCGAGCACACCGACGCGATCAAGCCCAAGGAGCGCAAGCACCTCACCGACGACGAGTTCGCGCAGGGCTGGCGCATGGCGTGCCAGACCTTCCTCCACGGCGACGTGAGCGTGTCGTGGGTGCCGCTCGCGCAGCGCGCGCCGCTGCCGTCCCGGAGCGAACCGGCGCCCCCCGGCCGCGACGCGTCGCAGGTGCCCGGCGCGCCGGCGCCGGACTGACGATCCCTCAAGCCGACGCGCGGCTTTCGCGCCGGCGCCGCCGCATTGTTCCGCGCCGACGACGGTGTGCGCCGGTCGCTGTGAGAAAATCCTGCGGATCCGCCGTCCGGGAACGAGGTGAGCGCGTGACGCGACACCGCCCCGCCGGCCCAAGGTCCGAATGCGGCTCACTCCGGAACACGTCCTCGATGCGGTCCGCCGGCGCCACGCGCAGGGCGACGCCGACGTCGGACCGCGCGACCTGATCGCGATCCTCGAGACCAGCCCGGCGACGCTGCGTCGCCACCTCGATGCCCTCGTGCGCGCGGGGCGGCTGATCCGGATCGGCCGCACGAAGGCCACGCGCTATCGCGACGCCGGGGCCGCGCCCGTCGAGCTCGGCGGCTTCGAGCCGTTGCCCCCGGGGCCGAGGCGCCCGCCCTGCCCGCCGGGCCGGTCGGCGGCGTCGAGTCGAGCCCGTCCGGCACTGGCCGGCGGTCGGCGATGTCGAGTCGAGCCCGCGGGCACAGGCCGGCCCGGTCGCCCAGGTTCGCGCCCGACTCGATGCCGGTCGATCGCCCGGCCGTCCCTCGCGTCGCGGCGAGCGCGTGCGCGCCGACCTCTGCGACGCTGCTTCCGCCCGCGCTCGAGCGCGACCTCGACGACGCGTCGCGCGGCGCCGGCGATCTCGCCGGCGCCGCGCTGCTGCCGCCGGCGCTGGTCCTCGACGTGTCCTGGTCCTCGTCCCGCCTCGAAGGCAGCCCGCTCGCGCTCGTCGAGGCGCTCGAACTGGTGCGCAGCGGCCGCGAGCACGGCGACGCCCGCGAGCAGCTGCTCCTCAATCACCGCCGGACGCTCGAGTTCGCGCACGAGCACGTGCCGGCGGTGGGGCTGAGCGGGCTGGCGTTGCGGGGCCTGCACGACCTGCTCGTGGTCGGTGTCGGCGATCCCGGCTTCGACCCGGCGCTGGCCGCGGGCGAAGGCGACGCCGCGCTCGACGAGATCGCCGCGCAGGCGCGCGCGCTCGAGTGCCCGGTGCAGGCGGCGTTCCACCTGTGGACGACGCTGTCGCGCGTGCGCCCGTTCGCCGCCGGCAACGCGCCGTTCGCGCGGATCGCCGCGAACCTGCCGCTGCTGCTCGCGGGCCGCCCGCCGATGTCGTTCCTGCACGTGAGCCGCGACGACTACGACGACGCCATCGCGCGCATCGTCGCGCACGGTGACTTCACCGGTGCGATCGAGCTCTTCGCGGGCGCGTTCCGGCGCTCGATGCGCACGGCGGCGGCGGTGGCGGCGGCATTGCGATAGGCGAGCGCACGTCAGCGGCGCGACTCCGGAGGCAGGATTTCCGCCCGCGAGTCGTCCGACGCTTCGCCGTCGGGCACGACCGCGAACACGGCGCTCGCCGACAGCAGCGGCAAGAGCAGCAGCTGACCGATCCACACCGCGATGACCGCCAGCCCCGACAGCGAGACGCCGAACCGGGGGCCGATTCGCGGAACCCGTTCCACGCGCGCTCCGAGCGCGACCTGCAGCCTCAGGTACGACAGGAACGAATCGCCGCGCGAGCCGGTCGCCCGCTCCACGTAGGCCGCGAAGCGCGCCGCAGGCTGGCCGCGATCGGCCGGCGCGAGTTCGTCCGGATGGGCGTCGAAGTACGCAGCCGCCATGGCCGGCGCGTCCGCGAAGCCGACGACGTGGCCCGCCGGCACGGCCAGCAGGCCGACGACGGCCGCCATCGGCACCGCGACCCGCAGCTCGCGGCAGCCCGACAGGCGCACGAGTGCGGCCACGCCGACGAACAGGATCGCCGCGACGAGCGCACTGTCGCCGAGCGCCCCGCGGCGGGCCGCCGACAGCCCGTAGGCGAGCGCCGACGCGGACAGCACCGGGACTGCGCCCGCGAACAACAGCACGACGCGCCAGGTCGGGCACGCTAGACTGCGGCCAGGGCCGGTACGGCCGGGTGATGGGTCGTGCACGGGGCTCATCGGCGAGCTCGACTCGACGGGAACGAACCAGCATACCGCGGAGGCAGGATGCCGAGGTGGAATCCGGCGTTGCAGCGCCCGCTGGTCGCGGCGCTCGACGCCGGCGACTTTTCCGGCGCCGAGCGTGCGCTCGCGCAGGGCGCCGTCATCGACTGGCCGGCCGTCGAGGGAGGCCCGCCGCCGCTGGTCGCGGCGGCCCGCCGCGGGGACGCCGCCGCCGTCGGCTGGCTGCTGGATCACTCGGCGTCGCCGCACGCGCGCCAGGGAATCGACCCGTGCGTGAGCGCGATCGAAGCCGCGCTCGAGAACGGACACGACGCGGTCGCCCGCACACTGCTCTCGACGATGGACGGGTTCGACGCCTCGTCCTGCGAGGCCGCGGCACTGGCGCTCGCGCGCGGGCCGCACGACGATCCCGCGATGCTCGCGGCCCTGTGCGACGCCGTCTCGCGCCCGCCCGCGCTGTCGCCTTCGGCCCTCGCGCGGGTGCTGGACGCGGCGGCCGGAAGCGGCCACGAGCGCCTGTGCGGCGCGATGATCGAGCGCGGGGCGCGCCCCATTTCCGTCCACGGTGCCGCGCGCGCCGGCCGCGCGGCACTGGTGCGGCTGCTCGCGGCGCACGGGGCGAGCGTCAACGAGCCGATGCCCGACACCGGCGAGACGCCGCTGCACTCGGCGGTGCGGGCGCAGCGAGGCGGCGAGGCGGTCGTCGACGCGTTGCTCGGCCTCGCCTGCCGCGTCGACGCGTGCTCGCGCGACGGCCTCACGCCCGCGGCGCTCGCGCGCGCCCTCGGACGCCCCGCACTCGCCGGGCGCATCGAGCGGGGTGCCGCGGCGAGCGGGCCGACGTGGATGCGCGAAGCGCGCGAACGCGGCATCGACCACTACGTGTTCCTGTGCACGCGAGCCCACGGCCTCGGATTCGATCCGAAGGACGTCGAGAAGCCGGTCCTCTGGGGCGGCGACTACGAGGGCTTCGGCTGGCCACTGAGCGCGCGCGAAGGGCTCGAGCAGTGGCACCGGCTGATCGAGCCGGTGCCCGAAGCGCGCGACGCGACGCGCTGGTTCGTGCCGTTCATGGAGCGGCTCGCGCGCGCAGAGGACTTCGGTCTCGACGCGCTCGAGAATGCCGGGGGACGCTACCGGATCGAGCGCGAGCCTCCGTGACCACGGCGCGGCGGGAGGCTTCCCCGGAGCTCGCGAGGCCCGCCGTCGATCGGCGCGAGGTGGCCGCGCGCCGCGGTCGCGGCCCGTTCGCGACGAACCCTAGGGGATCGCCACGTCGTCCCACTCGTACGCGAGGTAGCCCACGCGATCCCCGCAGTGAACCACGGGGTCGACGCGAATCGCGATCACCAGCGCGTCGTGGGCGAGCACGACCGTCTCGACCGCGCGCCCGTGCAGGTCGATGATCGTGCCCAGCGCCCGGCCGGCGGGAACGATCTCGCCCGGCGCGCATGACGGCCGGAACAGGCCCCCGTGCGTGATCGGCAGGTGACCGCGCCGGGTGACGCGCCGCAGGCTCGCGGGCGCGGGCTGCGCCGGCCCGCGCACGATGCCGAGCTGGCGCGCCACCTCCCGGAATCCGCGCACGCCGCGCTCGACCTCGGCCGGCTCGGCACGCTGGCCCACGCCGAGCTCGATCATGAAGCACGGGATCCCGATCCGGTTCAGCTGGTAGTCGAGCGCACCGGCGTGGTTGCCGAGCAGCTCGCCCGACCCGGGGCGGACGTCCATCCGGCAGGCGACGATCGGGTCGAACGCCGCCATGTGCCGCATCAGCATCGCCTCCGGCACGCTGCCGTCGGGCGGCTGCTTGTACACCGCGTAGCTGCGCGAAACGACCTGCGGGCCCTGCGCGTGCATGCTGATGACGAGGTCCGGCGACACGGCCCGGATCTCCTCGAGCAGCCGGTGCGCGAGGCGCTCGGTGATGAAGCCGTCGGCCCGCCCGGGGAACGTCTGGTCGAGGTCGTTGTCGTCGTGCGCGTTCTTGCGTCGCAGGTCGAACCCGATCGGGTTGCCGGTGGACGTCACGACGACGGTGCCCTCGAGCTCGGGCGCCTGAAGCGAGTTCGCGAAGTCGAGCGCGGCGACGATGCCGGCGACCTCGACGCCGTGCACCTGTCCGTTGATCCACAGCGTGCGCCCCGGGCGCGTGCCGCGCACGCACACGAACGGGATCGCGATCTGGGCGCCGCTGGCCATCGTGCCGATCACGGCGTCGCCGTGGCCGCGGCCGCCCTCGGGCAGCGACGCGAGCAGGTTCGCGATCGAGTTCTTCATGCGGGATCCTCTCGAAGGGCGCCGCGCGGGGGAATCTCGCCCGCGCGGCGCGGGAGTCACTTGGGAGCGATGCCGGAGGCGACGACGAGCTCGCGCAGCAGCGGCGCGGACTCCTCGACGATCTGGCGGAACTGCGCGGGCGAGTTGCCGATCGGCACGCCGCCGAGCTCGACGAGCTGGGCCCGCAGCGACTCGTCGCTCGCGACCGCCTTCTGCAGCGCCGCGCCGATCCGCTCGACGATCGCCGGCGGCACGCGCGCCTGGGTGAACACGCCCTGGTACGAATCGTTGCGGTACTTCGGCAGCAGCGTCTCCGCGAGCGTGGGCACGTCGGGCAGGATCGTGAGCCGCGTGCTGCCCGACACCGCGATCGGCACCAGCGTGCCGGCACGGATGTGCGGCAGCGTCGTCGAGAGCTGGTCCATCGCCATCGGGATGTGGCCGGCGAGCACGTCCTGGATCGCGAGCACGCCGCCCTTGTAGGGCACGTGCTCGATCTTCGTGCCGTACTGCCGGTTCAGATAGATGGCGGTCAGGTGGTTCGTCGTGCCGATGCCCGAGGTTCCCCAGGCCGCGCCCGGGTTCGCGCGCGTCCAGCGCAGCCACTCGTCGACGTTCTTCACGCCGAGCTTCGGGCTGGCCACGATCATGTTCGGCAGGCTCGCGATCAGCGACACCGGCGCGAACGCGTGCGCGTCGTAGCGCACGCCCTGCACCACCATCGGCGCGACGACGACGCTCGACGGCGAGCCCATGCACAAGGTGTAGCCGTCGGGCTCGGCATTCGCGCACGCCTGGGTGCCGATCGTGCCGCCCGCGCCGACGAGGTTCTCGACGACGACCGGCTGGCCGAACTCCCTGACGAGCACCTTCGCGACCAGGCGCCCGACGAGATCGCCGACGCCGCCGGCAGCGTAGGCGACGATCAGGCGCACGGGGCGCGCCGGATACGCGCCGGACTGCGCGTGCGCGGCCGGCGCGGCGAGCGCGCCGGCCAGCGCGAGCGCCAGCGCGGGTGCGGCGCGGGCCGCGAGACGACGCGAAGCCGGGGGCACGGCCGCTGCGCGGCGCGGCGTCACGACGCGGCCTCGACCGTGCCGGCGACGTTGTCGACCGTCACGAGGTTGTCGTACCACGACAGGGTCGGCTCGGCGCCGAAGCGCTCGCGCATCTGCGCGCGCCACTCGGGCGTGTACCAGGCTTCGGCGTCGGCGCGCGTGCGCCAGAAATAGACGCCGCCGCCCCCGTCCGACCCGTTCAGGTAGTGCTTGCGCACCAGCCCCCGGGCGCCGAGTGCCTGGTAGGTGGGCGCGCTCTTTCGAGCCTGCGCGATCGCTTCGTCGCGGGCCCGCGGTGCGATCGGGATCTGCACGATGACGACGACCATGACCTGCCTCCTCGGGTGACCCGGCGCGGCGCGCCAGGCTCGTGCCCGGATGCGGACGATTGTAGTCGTGCCCCCCTGGCGCGAGCGCCGCCGGGCGGGCGTTTCGGAACGGGGGCGAGGCGGCGCTTCCGAGCGCGAGCGAGCCCGCCGCCGGCGACGCCCGAGACTCAGGCGCTCCACGGAGCGGGCGCGTCCCCGTCGATCCGGTAGCGCTCGATCGCCCGCGCACGCACCGACGCGTCGAGCGCGCCCACGCGCTCGAGCGCGTGCAGCGCCGCGACCGCGACGTGGTGGCGGTCGACCTCGAAGAAGCGCCGCAGCGCCGCGCGCGTGTCGCTGCGCCCGAAACCGTCGGTGCCGAGCGCGGTGAACGGCGCGCGCAGGTACGGCGCGATCAGCTGCGGCCACGCGACCACGTAGTCGCTCGCGGCGACGACCGGCGCGTCGCCCGCGAGGCAGCGCTCGACGTGGCTGGCGCGCACCGCCGCACCGGGGCGCAGGCGCGCCTCGCGCTGCGCGTCGCGCGCGTCGCGGGCGAGCTCGCTGTAGCTGGTCGCGCTCCACGCCTCGGCGTCGACGCCCCAGTCGTCGCGCAGCAGCGCGGCCGCGGCGAGCACCTCGGGCAGGATCGCGCCGGACCCGAGCAGCCGCACCTGCGCGGCACCGCGCGACGGCGCGACGCGGTACAGGCCGCGGATCACGTCGTCGCGCACGCCGTCGGGCAGCGCGGGCTGCGCGTAGGCCTCGTTCATCACGGTGACGTAGTAGAACGCGTCGTCGTCGTGCTCGAGCAGGCGGCGCAGCCCGTGGTCGACGATGACCGCGAGCTCGGACGCGAAGGCCGGGTCGTAGGCGCGGCAGTTCGGCACCGCGCTCGCGGCGAGCAGGCTCTGCCCGTCCTGGTGCTGCAGCCCCTCGCCGCCCAGCGTCGTGCGCCCGGCGGTCGCGCCGAGCAGGAAGCCGCGCGCGCGCTGGTCGGCCGCGGCCCAGATCAGGTCGCCCACGCGCTGGAAGCCGAACATCGAGTAGTAGATGTAGAACGGCATCATCCGCGTGCCGTGCACCGCGTACGCGGTCGCCGCCGCGACCCACGAGCTCAGCGCCCCGGCCTCGCTGATCCCTTCCTCCAGGATCTGCCCGTCGAGCGCCTCGCGGTAGCTGAGCACCGAGCCGATGTCCTCGGGCTCGTACTTCTGCCCCACGTTCGAGTAGATCCCGACTTGCTTGAACAGGTTGGCCATGCCGAACGTGCGCGCCTCATCGGCGACGATCGGCACGATGCGCGGACCGAGCTCGGGGTCCTTGAGCAGGTTCGTCAGCATGCGCACGAAGGCCATCGTGGTGCTGGTCTCGCGCGCGGAGTCGGCGAGCGCGAACTCCGCGAAACGCGCGACCGCGGGCACCGCGACCGCGGGCGCGTCGGCGCGCCGCACCGGCATCGCGCCGCCGAGCGCGGCGCGCCGCTCGCGCAGGTAGCGCATCTCCGGGCTGTCGTCCGGCGGTCGGTAGAACTCGACGCCCTCCGCCTGCGCGTCCGACAGCGGCAGGTCGAAGCGGTTGCGAAAGCCGATCAGCTCGTCGCGCTCGAGCTTCTTCTGCTGGTGCGTCGTCATCCGGCCCTGGCCGGCGCCGCCCATTCCGAAGCCCTTCTTCGTCTGCGCGAGGATCACGGTCGGGCGCCCTTCGCTGTCGAGCGCGCGCCGATACGCGGCGTGGATCTTGACGACGTCGTGGCCGCCGCGCTTGAGGCGGTCGATCTGCTCGTCGGTGAGCCCCTGCGCGAGCGCCGCGAGCTCCGGGTTCTGGCCGAAGAAGTGTTCGCGGTTGTAGCGGCCGTCGTTCGCGGCGAAGGTCTGGAACTGGCCGTCGACGGTGCCCGCGAAGGCGCGCGCGAGCGCACCGCCGCGGTCGCGCGCGAACAGCCCGTCCCAGTCGGAGCCCCAGACCAGCTTGATCACCCGCCAGCCGGCGCCCGCGAACAGCGCCTCGAGCTCGTCGACGATGCGGCCGTTGCCGCGCACCGGGCCGTCGAGCCGCTGCAGGTTGCAGTTCACGACCCAGACGAGGTTGTCGAGCCGCTCGCGCGCGGCGAGCGTGAGCGCGCTCATGCTCTCGGGCTCGTCCATCTCGCCGTCGCCGAACACGCCCCAGACCTTGCGCCCGGCGGTGTCGAGCAGCCCGCGGTGCTGCAGGTACCGCATGAAGCGCGCCTGGTAGATCGAGCTGATCGGGCCGATGCCCATCGAGCCGGTCGGGAACTGCCAGAAGTCGGGCATCAGCCACGGGTGCGGATAGCTCGACAGCCCGCGCGCGCCGGCGCCGCGCGCGTCGATCTCGCGCCGGTAGTGGGCGAGGTCGTCCGCGCTCAGCCGGCCTTCGAGGAACGCGCGCGCGTAGATGCCCGGCGCCGAGTGCGGCTGGTAGTAGACCAGGTCGCCGCCGAAGCCGTCGCTGCGCGCACGGAAGAAGTGATTGAAGCCGACCTCGAACAGGTCGGCCGCGCTCGCGTAGCTCGCGATGTGCCCGCCGAGCTCGCCCGCGGCCTGGTTGGCCCGCACCACCATCGCGAGCGCGTTCCAGCGCATGATCGACGCGAGCCGCTCCTCGATCGCGAGGTCGCCGGGGAACGGCGGCTGCTCCTCGACCGGGATCGTGTTCACGTACGGCGTGCCGCGCGGCGGCTCCCACCCGACCGCGGGCTGGCGCCCGAGCGCGGCGAGCTCGTCGAGCAGGAAGCGCGCGCGCCGGGCGCCTTCGGTCGAGAGCACCGCGAGGAACGCGTCGCGCCACTCGCGGGTCTCGCCGGGGTCGGTGTCGATCGGGCCGCCCGGCGGCGGCGACGGTTCTGTCATCGCGGTGTCCTCGTCAGGTCCGTCGGGTCGCGTCCGTCTCGTCACGCCGCCCGCAGGCTCTCGGCGATGCCCAGGCGCGCGGCGCGCCACGCCGGCACGAACCCGCCGACCACGCCCATCACGAGCGCGAACGCCATCGACTGTGCCGCGATCGCGGGCGTGAGCACGAACTGGAACGCCAGCTCGGCGAAGGTCGAGAAGTTCGTCGTCGAGATGTCGACCGCCTGCATCGCGCTCGCGCCCGCGAGCCCGAGCACGCCGCCGAGCGCGGACAGCAGCAGCGACTCCCCCAGGAACGCCGACAGCACCGCCGCGCGGCGAAACCCGAGCGCGCGCAAGGTGCCGATCTCGGCGGTGCGCGCCGCGACCGCGGCGAACATCGTGATCATCGCGCCGACGACGGCACCGATCGAGAAGATCACCGACAGCGCGGTCCCCAGCACGCGGATGAACGTCGCGAGCGCCTCGCTCTGCTCGGCGTAGAAGACGCGTTCGGGCTTGGCCTCCAGCGACAGCCGGGGGTCTTCCTCGAGCGCGTCGCGAAATGCCGCGTAGCCGTCGGCGTCGGCCAGGCGCAGCACCATCGTCGAATAGCTGCCGCGCCGGAACGCCTGCAGCATCTGCTCGGCGTCGCCCCAGATCTCGGAGTCGAAGCCGCTGTGGCGGCCGTCGAACAGCCCGACGATCAGCCACTCACGGCCGGCGAAGCGCAGCGACTGCCCGAGCCCGACCCCGTCGAAGCCGGCGGCGACCGCACGCCCCGCGACGATCTCCGACGTGCCCGGCCGGAACATCCGCCCCTCGACGACCTGCACCTGCGGGCGCAGCTGCAGCCCGGCGGGCGAGGTGCCGCGCACCGTCACGTTGCTCGCCTTGCCGTTGCCGCGCTTGGGCAGGCTGATCAGCACGACCGGCTCGCGGCTGACCAGGCGCGCGCCGTCCGCGCCGGTCGCGATGCCCGGCAGCGTCTCGATGATCGCCGCCTGCCGGCGGTCGACGATGCTGTTGATCTCGGCGCCCGCGCCCTTGCGCAGCACGACGACGTTGTCGGGCTGACCGGTCGCGACCAGCGTCGCGCGGATGCCCTCGCTCATCATCAGCACGGTCGCGAACACGTACACGACCAGCGCCATGCCGCCCGCGGTGAGCGCGGTGGTGACCCGCCGAACCCACAGGTTGCGCGCGATGTAGGCGAGCGGCACGCCGCGCGGAGGCCTCATGCGACGTGCCTCAGGCCCTGGACGATGTCGATGCGGCTCATTCGCCACGCCGGCCACGAAGCGGCGACCACCCCGACCGCCGCGGCCGCGACCAGCTGCAGCGCCATCGTCAGCTCGCTCACGTGGAAATTCGGGAACAGCGTGCCGGCCGCGTGCGAGAACGCCGCGGCCACCGGGTGCGTCGCGGCCACGCCCGCGACGCCGCCGAGCGCCGCGATCAGCAGGCTCTCGCCGAACAGCAGCCCGACGACGAACCCCGGCGGGAACCCGAGCGCCTTGAGCGTCGCGTACTCCGCGAGCCGCTCGCGCGCGGTCATCGTCATCGTGTTGGCCATCACCGCCATGATGATCACGATCACGATCAGGCTCACCGCCTGGATCGCGACCAGGATCGTCTCGCTCATCGACACGAACGCGAGCTGGAACGCCTTCTCGGTCTCGGTCAGCGTCTCGGCGAGCGAATTCGCGAACAGCGCGTCGATGCGCTGCGAGACCACCGCCGCGTTGTTCGGCTCGTCGATGCCGACGATGTACACGCCCACGTAGTCCGCGCGGCTGCCCATGCGCTTGCGCAGCGTCTCGCTGACCAGCGACCAGTGCACGAACATCTGGTTCTCGTCGGTCTTGGCGTCGACGCCGTCGTAGATGCCGCGGATCGTGAACGTCCAGGTGCCCGGGTAGATCGTGCCGCGCAGCGGCAGCGGGTCGCCGAGCTTCCAGCCGAAGCGGTCCGCGAGCTTGCGCCCGACGACCGCGCCCTGGCGGTCGCGGAAGAACGCGTTGCGCTGCGCATCCGGCAGCAGGTACTCCGGGTACAGCGCCAGGTACGTCGGCCCGTCGATCGCGAACTGCGGGAAGAAGTTGCGCTCGGTGATGTAGATGCCGCCGAACCAGTTCGCCCAGCTCACCCCGCTCACGCCCTCGACCGCGCGGATGCGCTGCGCGTAGTTCAGCGGCAGCGGGAACGTGAGCGAGATGTTGCTGCGCGTGATCAGCCGCGTGCTGGAGCTGCCCTCGACGCCCGCGTACCACGCGTCGACGATCGTGCGCAGCAGCCCGAACGCGCAGATCGCCACGACGAGGCCGATCAGCGTCAGCCCGGTGCGCAGGCGGTGCCGGAACGCGTTCTTGAGCAGCAGTTTCAGCAGGAACACCGCGTCACCCCGGCGGCGGCGCTCACGCCGCCGCCTCGTCGACCAGCACGCCCTTCTCGAGGTGGATCATGCGCCGCGCGTGCGCCGCCGCCTTCGGGTCGTGCGTGACCATCACGATCGTCTTGCCCATCTCGCTGACCAGCCGTCCCAGCAGGTCGAGCACCTCCTCGCCGGTGACGCGGTCGAGGTCGCCGGTGGGCTCGTCGGCGACGATCAGCGCCGGGTCGCTCACCAGTGCGCGCGCGATCGCGACGCGCTGCTGCTGGCCGCCGGAGAGCTCGTTGGGGAAGTGCTCGGCACGGTCGGTCAGGCCCACGAGCGCGAGCGCGGCGAGCGCGCGTTCCTCGCGCTCGCGCGCGCCCAGGCCGGTGAGCAGCAGCGGCAGCTTCACGTTGTCGAGCGCGCTGAGCACCGGCAGCAGGTTGTAGAACTGGAAGATGAAGCCGACGTTGGCGGCCCGCCAGTCCGCGAGCTCGCCCTCCGACAGGCCGGAGATGTCGACGCCGCCGATCTCGATCGTGCCGCTCGAGGGCTTGTCGATCCCGGCGATCAGGTTCAGCAGCGTGCTCTTGCCCGAGCCGCTCGGCCCCATCAGCGCGACGAAGTCGCCCGGCGCGACGTCGAGCGCGATGTCGACCAGCACCGGGATCACCTGCTCGCCGCGCCGGTACGCCTTCGACAGGCGCCGGACGCGGATCAGCGGGACCGGGGCGTCGGCCGGCATCGGGAACCCCGCGTGCGGGTCGTGCGTGCGGCTGCGCCGCCCGGCGCCACGGCGCGCCTCACTTGCCGACGACGGCGACCGCCGCGCCGGGCGCGAGCCGCGCCGGCGGCGCCACCACCAGCCGGTCGCCCGCCGCGAGCGTCGCGCCGCTGAGCTCGACGAGCTCGCCGATCCTGCGCCCGACGCTCACCGTCACCGCCTCGGCCGCGTCGCCCTGCACGCGGTACGCGAGCTTGCGCCCGTCGCGCTCGACGATCGCCTTCGGGTTCACCGCGAGCACCGGCTGCTGCTCGGCGTCGGTCGCGGCCTTCGACAGGAACGTCACCTTCGCGCTCATCTCGGGCAGCACGCGCGGGTCGAGCTTCTCGAAGCGGATCTTGGTCATCACGGTCGCCTTGGCGCGGTCGACGGTGGGCACGATGCGCGCGACGCTGCCGCGAAAGCGCGCCGAGGGAATCGCGTCGAGCGTGATCTCCACCGGCTGGTCGGCGACGACGCGCGCGACGTTGCTCTCGGAGACGTCGGCCTCGACTTCGAGCGTGCTCATGTCGGCCACCGTCACGACCGCGCCGAGCGTGCCCGCGGCCGCCGAGAACGGCGTGATCATGTCGCCGACGTTGGCGTTCTTCACGAGCACGACGCCGTCGAACGGCGCGCGGATCTCGGTGTTGTCGCGGTTGACCTGCTGGACCTTGACCTGCGCCCGGGCCTGCTCGAGCGCCGCCTTCGCACTGCCGATCGTGGCCTGGGCGGCGGCGACGCCGGCCCGCGCGCTCAGCGCCCGCCGCTCGGCGGCGTCGACCGCCTGCGGCGACACGAAGCCCTTCGCAGCGAGCTCCTGCTGGCGCTTCAGTTCCACCTCGGCGTTGGCCGCCTCGGCCTGCGCCTGGCGCAGCCCGGCGTCGGCCTGCCGGACCGAGGCCTCGGACTGCCCGACCGCGGCCAGCGCGACGTTCAGCGACGCGACGACGTCGCTCGCGTCCAGCCGCGCGATCAGTTCGCCCTGGCGCACCGGGCTGCCCTCGCGCACGCGCAGTTCCACCAGCCGGCCCGTGCCCTTGGAGGCCACCGACGCGCGCCGCTGCGCGACCACGTAGCCGGACGCGGTGAGCTGCGCGTACTGTTGCGACGGGTACGTGGTGACCACCGAGGTCACCTGCACGTCGATCGGGCGCGGCACGAGCGCCCACGCCGCCGCCCCCGCCGCGACCGCCGCGGCCAGTACCCAGGGGAGCCAGCGCCGGCGCCGGCGCGCCGGTGTCGCGCTGCGGTCGATGCGAAGCTGCGACAGGGTCGCGGGAGACGGCGCTGCGGGATCTGGCATGTCGGGAACCGGCCCGGCGCCCGGCGCCGGAGGGATCAAAGTGCGAAGGATGCCACGATCGGTCGGCGCTCGCGCCCGGCGACTTCACGGCCCGGGCGAAACGCCACGCCTCATCCGAGCAGCCCGCGCGCGATGATGTTGGCCTGGATCTCGGCCGCGCCCTCGAAAACGTTGAGGATGCGCGCGTCGCACAGCACGCGGCTGATCCGGTACTCCTGCGCGTAGCCGTTGCCCCCGTGCACCTGCACCGCGTTGTCGGCGTTGGCCCACGCCACGCGGGCGGCGAGCAGCTTGGCCATCCCGGCCTCGATGTCGCAGCGGTGGCCGGCGTCCTTCTCGCGCGCGGCGAAGTGCGTGAGCTGGCGCGCGATCATCGTCTCCACCGCCATCCACGCGAGCTTGTCGGCCACGCGCGGGAACGCGACGATCGGGCGGCCGAACTGGCGGCGCTCGAGCGCGTAGGCCAGGCCGAGCTCGAACGCGCACTGCGCGACGCCCGTGGCGCGCGCCGCGGTCTGGATCCGCGCGCTCTCGAACGTGCGCATCAGCTGCTTGAATCCGTTGCCCTGCGCGCCGCCCAGCAGCGCCGAGTCCGGGATCTCGAATCCGTCGAAGCCGATCTCGTACTCCTTCATGCCGCGGTAGCCGAGCACGTGGATCTCGCTGCCGCTCATGCCGGGCGCGGGGAACGGGTCGGCGTCGGTGCCGCGCGGCTTGGGCACGAGGAACATCGACAGCCCCTTGTATCCGGGCGCGTCGCGGTCGGTGCGCGCGAGCAGCGTCATCAGGTCGCTCCTCGCCCCGTGGGTCGTCCACGTCTTGTTGCCGTTGAGGACCCAGACGCGGCGCGCGGCGTCGAAGTCCGCGCGCGTGCGCAGCGACGCGAGGTCCGAGCCGGTGTCGGGCTCGGTGAACGACGCGGTCGGGATCACGGTGCCGGCGATGATCGGCGCGAGCAGCCGCGCCTTCTGCTCGTCGGTGCCGCTGCCCAGGATCAGCTCGCACGCGATCTCGGTGCGCGTGCCCAGCGAGCCGAGACCGATGTAGCCGCGCGAGAGCTCCTCGGTCACCACGCACATCGCGCCCTTGCCCAGGCCGGAGCCGCCCATGGCCTCGGGCACCGTCAGTCCGAACACGCCCAGCCCGGCGAGCTCGGCGATCACCGCGTCGGGGATCAGCTCGTTGCGCAGGTGCCAGCCGTGGGCCGCTTCGGCGTGGTCGTCGGCCCAGCGCGCGAACTGGGCGCGGATCTCGGCGTGCATCGGGTCGCTGTCGCCGGGGTCGCCGAAGCTGCGCGACGCGAGCCCCTGCGCGATCAGCTCCGCGATGCGGGCGCGCACCGGCGGGGCGAAGCCCTCGCGCGAGAGCTTCGCCACCGAGGCGTTGCCGGTGAACGCCGCGAGCGCGCGTCCGTCGGTGTCGAGCGCCCACGGGCGGAAGATCTCTCCCTGGCTCATCGGCAGGCCGCCGGCGAGCTGCGCGAGGTACTCGCCGAACGCCGCCTGCAGCATCAGCGCCTCGAGTTCGTGCAGGCCCGTGCCCGCGCGCAGCCGCCGCGCCCAGTCGAGCACCTCGCGCAGCGCCTGAACGTACGTCGCGGCCCACGCGAAGCCGTGCGCGGCGGCCTGCTCGCGATTCAGCGCCTCGCCCGCGTCGGCGTCGCCGCCCAGGCGCTCGCGCAGGCGCGCCTTCAGCGCGTCGATGAGGGCGTCGGCGGCGCCCAGCGCGGCGGCGCATTCGGCGATCAGGGCGGTGCTGTCGGGACGTGCGGTCATGTCGATGGTCTCTCGTGACGGGGGCGTCGTCCGGCGGGGCGCGCGGCCCCGCGGTGTCGGCCCGTTGATTCGCGTGCGGCGGATCAGGCCTTTCGTCCGCCCAGGACGCCGTCGGCGCGCAGGCTCGCGCGCGCCGCCTCGTCCAGGCCGAGCACCGAGCCGAGCACGTCGTCGCCGTGCTGGCCCAGGCCGGGGCCCGCGGCCGGGGGCACGTTGGCGCTGGCGCCGAACGACAGCGGCGAGCGCGACGTGAGGAATGTGCCGTAGCCGGGGTGCTCGACGCTGCGGAACATCGGGTTCCACTCCGAGCAGCGCCTGTCCTCTTCGATCATCTGGCGGAACGTCCGGTACGGCCCCCAGAGAATCGCCTTGTCGGTCAGCGCCTCGCCGACCTGAGCGAGCGTGCGCTTGCCGAACCACGGGCGCAGGAACGCCGAGATCAGCTCGCGCGCCTCGAAGCGGCCCGCCTCGGAGTCGAGCCGGTAGCCGAGCGCGTCGGCCGACGACTGCAGCGCCGCGAGCATCCCGGTGGCGCGGATCAGCGCCGTGAACTGGCGCTCGCTGATCGCGACCACCATCACGCGCCGGCCGTCGGCGGTGGCGAACGCGTCGCCGTAGGCGCCGTACAGGTAGTTGCCGTCGGCCTTGCGCTCGGTGCCGTTGACCTGGACGTCGGCGATGTAGCCGAGCGCGGAGGTCGCGGCCATCGCGACGTCCGACAGCGCGAGCCGCACGAACTGGCCGGTGCCGTCGATGCGCCGCCGGTGCACCGCGGCGAGGATCGCCGTGGCGAGCGTCATGCCGGCGAGCAGGTCCCATGCGGGCAGCACGTGATTGACCGGCTCGTGCCCGTCGCCGGTGACCAGCGGATAGCCGCAGGCGCTGTTCACCGTGTAGTCGAGCGCGTTGGCGCCGTCGGGCGAGCCGATCAGCTGCACCATGATCAGGTCGGGCCGCTTCGCGGACAGCGCCTCGTAGCCGAGTTCGCCGTCCACGCCCAGGTTGGTCAGGAAGATGCCGGCGTCCTCGCCCGGGGCGGTGATCAGGTCCTGGAAGAGCTGCCGTCCGCGCGGGCTGCGAACGTCGAGCTCGACCGAGCGCTTGCCCCGGTTCAGCGACGCCCAGTACAGGCTCGCGCCTTGCGCATTGACCGGCCAGCGCGCGATGTCGATGTTGCCGCCGCGCGGGTCGACGCGGATCACGTCGGCGCCGAGCTGCGCGAGCGCCAGCCCCGCCGACGGCGCGGCCACGAAGGCCGAGAACTCGACGACCCGCAGGCCGGCCAGGACGGGGACAGGTGCCGTGCTCATCAGCGTCCCTTGAAGACCGGCGCGCGCTTCTCGACGAACGCGCGCGACGCTTCCTTGTGGTCTTCGGTGTCGCCGGTGCGCGAGTGGTGCCAGGCTTCGAGCGCGAAGCAGTCGGCGAGCGAGCCGTTCTCGGCCGCGTTGAAGTTGCGCTTCATGTAACGCAATGCCACGCGCGGGCCGTTCGCGAGGCGGCGCGCGAGCGCGTAGGTCTCGTCGCGCAGCGTGTCCTCGGGGCACACGCGGTTGACGATGCCCATCGCGAGGCAGGTCGCGGCGTCGACCTTGTCGGCGAGGTAGTAGAGCTCGCGAGCGCGCCCCGTGCCGACGAGCTTCGACAGGAAGTAGCTGCCGCCGAAGTCGCCGGAGAAGCCGACGTTGGCGAACGCGGTGCTGATGCGCGCGCCCGCGGCCATCGTGCGCAGGTCGCAGGCGAGCGCCATCGACAGCCCCGCTCCGGCGGCGGGGCCGTTGATCATCGCGATCGTCGGCTTCGGGATCTCGTGCAGCAGGCGCGAGGCCTCCATGCGGTCGCGCAGGCCCTGGGCACGCGCCTCCAGCGTCGGCGGCGGCCCGTCGCGCCCGGCCGCGGCCATGCCCTTGACGTCGCCGCCCGCGCAGAAGCCCCGGCCCGAGCCGGTCAGCACCACGCAGCCCACCGCGTCGTCGACCGCGAAGCGGCGCAGCGCGTCCGCGATGCCTTCGAGCATCGCGCGCGAGAGCGCATTCAGCGCCTCCGGGCGGTTCATCGTCAGCGTGGCCACGCCGTCGGAAACGGATTCGAGCAGGTCGTCGGTTGCCATGAAGGATTTCCCCCTTTGAGGGCGCATTCTAGTGCCCTCGCCCCGATATACTGCCCCGACGGGCGCGGCACGCATTCCGCAAGCGCGGGTGGCGGGCACGGTCCGCCGCCGCCGCGGGCCGCGCAACGCCCGCCCGCTCATCGACCCCCACGCACCGGAGGCCCCCACCGTGATCGTCGTCCACCACCTGAACGATTCGCGTTCGCAGCGCGTGCTCTGGCTGCTCGAGGAGCTCGGGCTGCCGTACGAGATCCGCCCCTATCAGCGCGACGCGCAGACGCGGCTCGCGCCGCCCGAACTGCGCGCGATCCACCCGCTGGGCAAGTCGCCGGTCGTCACCGACGACGGCAAGGTGCTGGCGGAGTCCGGCGCCATCGTCGAGACGCTGATCCGGCGCCACGGCGGCGGGCGGCTGCAGCCGGCGGCGGGCAGCCCCGAGTTCGACGACTACGTGCACTGGCTGCACTACGCCGAGGGCTCGGCGATGCTGCCGCTGATGCTGAACCTGTACGTGTCGCGGCTGGGGGCCGCGGGCGCGCCGCTGCACCCGCGCATCGACAGCGAACTGGCGAACCACCTCGGCTACGTCGACGCCGCGCTGACCGGGCGCGAGTGGCTGATCGGCGATTCACTCACCGGGGCCGACATCCAGATGAGCTTCGTCGGCGAGATGGCCGGCGCGTTCGGCAAGCTCGCCGCGTACCCGGCGATCGACGCCTGGGTGAAGCGCTTCCAGGCGCGTCCCGCGTACCGGGCGGCGCTCGCGCGCGGCGGGCCGTACCGCTTCGCGGCGTGAGCGCCCGCCCGGCCTTCGTCGC
>JAXMEE010000009.1:0-240292 GCA_046348465.1 Burkholderiaceae bacterium | reverse complement strand
TCCCGATCGCCGCGATCGCCACCGCCCCCGGGCGCGGCGGGATCGGCGTCGTGCGCGTCTCCGGCCGCGGGATCGCGGCGCTCGCCGCGCCGCTGCTCGGCGCCGCGCGCGCCGCCGCGCTCGCGCCGCGCCACGCCTCGTACGGCCCGTTCCTCGCGGCCGACGGCGGCGAGATCGACCGCGGCATCGCGCTCTTCTTCCCGGGCCCGCGCTCGTACACCGGCGAGGACGTGCTCGAGCTGCAGGGGCACGGCGGGCCGGTCGTGATGCAGCTCGTGCTGCGCCGGGTGCTCGAGGCCGGTGCGGGGCTCGGCGTGCGGCTCGCCGCGCCCGGCGAGTTCACGCAGCGCGCATTCCTCAACGACAAGCTCGACCTCGCGCAGGCCGAGGCCGTGGCCGACCTGATCGACGCCAGCACCGAGCAGGCCGCGCGCGGCGCGGCGCGTTCGCTCGCCGGCGAATTCTCCGACGCGATCCGCGCGCTCGTCGAGCGCGTGATCCACCTGCGCATGCTGGTCGAGGCGACGCTCGACTTCCCCGAGGAGGAGATCGACTTCCTCGAGCGTGCCGACGCGCGCGGCCAGATCGACGCGATCGTCGACGCGCTCGCGCAGGTGATGGCGCGCGCGCGCCAGGGCGCGCTGCTGCGCGAGGGGCTGAATGTGGTGCTGGTCGGGCGCCCGAACGTGGGCAAGTCGAGCCTGCTGAACGCGCTCGCGGGCGCCGAGGTCGCGATCGTCACGCCGATCGCCGGCACGACGCGCGACAAGGTCACGCAGGCGATCCAGATCGAGGGCGTGCCGGTCAACGTCATCGACACCGCGGGGCTGCGCGAGGCCACCGACGAAGTGGAGCGCATCGGCGTGGCCCGCACCTGGGACGAGGTCGGGCGGGCGGACGTGATCGTGCACCTTGTCGACGCGGGCGGGGGGGTGGGCGCGGGGGCGCGGGGCGGCGACGCCGGCGCGGCCGGGCACGGTCCCGCGCGCGACGGGGACGCGGCGGGGGACGCGGCGGGGGACGCGGCGGGCGAAGACGAGGCGATGGACGCCGACATCGCGCGCCGCCTGCCCGCCGGCGTGCCGGTGGTTCGCGTTCACAACAAGATCGACCTCGCGGGGGTGCCGGCGCGCGCCGACGGCGACACCGACGTGTGGCTGAGCGCGAGGTCCGGCGCCGGCATCGCCGAGCTGCGCCGCGTGCTGCTCGCGCTCGCCGGCTGGCAGGGCGCGGGCGAGGCGCAGTTCATCGCGCGCGAGCGGCACCTCGATGCGCTGCGGCACGCGGCGGCGCACCTCGCGCAGGCGCAGTCCTATGCGCGGGTGCGCGACGCATCGCTGGAGCTCTTCGCCGAGGAGCTGCGGCTCGCTCAGGAGCGGCTGAACGAGATCACCGGGGAGTTCACGGCGGACGATCTGCTGGGGGTGATCTTCGGGAGGTTCTGCATCGGGAAGTGACGGCGGTTCCGAGGCGTGCCGCGGCCGACCCTGCCGCGCCGATCCGGCGGTGCGCGCGGGCGATTGCGACGGTTCGCGAGGGGCGCGGGGTTTCGCGCGAGGGCGACGCGTTCAGGCGGGTACCGGCACCGCGTCCTCGGACACGGGATCCCGATGCGCCTGCCGGATCCGCAGGATCTCATCGAGGTTCGCGAAGAAGAGCTCGACCAGCCGCGGGTCGAAGTGCCGCCCGCTCTCGGATCGGATCAGCTCGAACACCCGCGCGTCGGGCCACGCCTTCTTGTAGACCCGGTCGCTGCCGAGCGCGTCGAAGACGTCGGCCACCGCGGTGATGCGGCCGTAGATGTGGATCGCTTCGCCTGCCAGGCCCCTCGGGTAGCCGCTGCCGTCCCACTTCTCGTGGTGCTCGAGCGCGACGATCGCGGCCGCCTTCAGCAGCGCGCGGTCGCTGTGTCGCAGCATTTCGTAGCCGAGCCTGGCGTGCCCCTGCATCACTTCGAACTCGTCCGCCGTCAGCCGGCCCGGCTTGTTCAGGATCGCGTCCGGGATCGCCACCTTTCCTATGTCGTGCATCGGGCTGGCCTGCTTGAGCAGGTCCGCCTCGAGCGCGTCGAGCCCGGCCGCGAGCGCGAGCACGCGTGAGTACTCGGCGACCCGCTTCACGTGATTGCCGGTCTCCCGGCTGCGGCTCTCGCCGATCGCGCCCATCGTGAAGACGACTTCGCGCTGCGTCTGCTCGATCTCGTGGTTCAGGCGCGCGATCTGGCGCGCGTGGGCGGCGAGCGCGCCCGACATGTCGTTGATCCGCTCGGAGAGCACGCCCAGCTCGTCGTTGGAGCGCACCGCCAGCGTGACGCCGAAGTCGCCCTGCCGGATCCGGTCGGTCGCGCGTTGGGCGTCGAGCAGCGGCCCCTGGAACATGCGCGTGACGATCGCCGTGGTCCGCATGCCCAGGACCAGGACGAAGCAGACGAAGGCGAGCACGTAGGCGACCTGCCCCGGCCGGAAGACCGGACTCTCCAGGCCGGTCCACAGCAGCACCCAGCCGAGGAACAGCACGGGCGCGACGGCGACGCCGAGGTAGTACATCATGAACTTGCGCCGGATCGAGACCCGCCGGCCGCCCCGGTAGGCTTCCAGGCGGTTGTCGAACAGCAGCGGGATCCAGCGCGTTCGATTGAAATACTCGAGGAGGAAGTAGCCGACGGTGGACGAGGCGAACGCGATGCCCAGGGCTCCCAGCGTCGACAGCAGCGGGTCGTAGAACGGGACCTCCGGCGCCAGCACCAGCGGAAACACGTTCTGCTCGAGCAGGCCCATCGCCCACCCGATCGCGGTCGTCAGGAGGAAGAACGCGGGAAGCCCGAGCACCTTGCGGCGGAACGTCTCGAGCGCCGCGCCGCGCCGGAACAGGGGTGCCACATACGCTCCGTAGAGCGCGACGGTGACCGCGAACGGCAGCGCCGAGAGCCAGGCGCGCACCTCGTAGAAGCGGCGGTCGGCCGGCAGCGCGATCCAGAACTGGTCGGTGTTCGCCGCGAACAGCGCGCCGATGACGTTGGCCGCGAAAGCGGCGGCGCTCGTGGTCGCGAGGATCTGCCATCGCAGGCGCGTCAGGTCGACGCGCTCGGGGCGGGAGCCGGAGGCCGGGGTCACGGAACGCCAGGACGAGGTCGGATCCACCCGAGGCTATACCGCTGCACGGGACGAGGCACTGGGGGGCGCCCGCGAGCCGACCGGCGCGCGGTGCACCCGGACCGTCGGCGCGTCCCTCCCGTTCCTGCATTGCCCGCAGGGCCATTGCGCCTCGCAGACGTCGCGGTCCCGATTTCGGGCGATAATCCGCGTCGCTAGAGGTGCCGCTCGCGCGGCTGAGATCACACTCTTCGAACCTGACCTGGGTCATGCCAGCGTAGGGAAGCCCGCGTTCCCGTGCCGTGCGTGTCCCGTTGCAACACCGAGGAACCGCATGGCCGACACCCTGACCCCCGCCGACCTCTGGGCCGACATCGAGGCCGTGCGCGCGCGCACGCCGCTGGTCCACAGCATCACGAACTTCGTGGTGATGAACTTCAACGCGAACGTGCTGCTCGCCGCGGGCGCGGCGCCGGTGATGGCGCACGCGCACGAAGAAGTCGAGGACATGGCCGGCATCGCGCAGGCGCTGGTGCTCAACATCGGCACGCTCGAGCCGTACTGGATCGACAGCATGTGCAAGGCGGCGCGGGTGGCGCACCGGCGCGGCATCCCGATCGTGCTCGACCCCGTCGGCGCGGGCGCGACGCCCTATCGCAACCGCAGCCTCGAGGCCGTGATCGGCGCCGCGCCCCCGACCGTGATCCGCGGCAACGGCTCGGAGATCATGAGCACCGCGGGTGTGGCGGTGACCACGCGCGGCGTGGACAGCAGCGCGCAGGCGTCGGACGCGGTGGGCGCCGCGCTCGCGCTCGCCGCGCGCACCGGCGGCACCGTGTGCGTGAGCGGCGAGGTCGACCAGATCGTCGACGCGCGCGGCCGGCGCGCGCGCATCGCCAACGGCCACGCTTGGATGACGCGGATCACCGGCGTGGGCTGCTCGGCGACGGCGCTGGTCGGCGCGTTCTGCGTGGCGCAGCCCGACGCCTGGCGCGCGACCACGTCGGCGATGGCGCTGATGGCGCTCGCCGGGGAGGTGGCGGCCGACGACGCGCGGCGCGCCGGGCGCGGCGTGGGCACGATGGCCGCCGGGATGCTCGACGCGCTGCAGCTGCTGGACCGGGCCACGTTCGACCGGCGGCTGCGGATGGAGACCGGCGCTTGAGCTCGGCGCGGCACGCGGCGGCGGCGCACGGCGCGCAGGCTGCGGCGCCTGCGGGCGGCGGGCACGCGGCGGCGCTGCGCGAGCGCCTGCGCCTGTACCTCGTCACCGACGACGCGAGCCTGCGCGGGCGCACGCTCGCCGACGTCGTCCTCGCCGCGATCGACGGCGGCGTGACCTGCGTGCAGATCCGCGAGAAGCGCCTGGACGCGCGCGACTTCTACGCGAAGGCGCGCGCGCTGATGGAGCTGCTCGCGCCGCGCGCGATCCCGCTCGTCGTCAACGACCGCGTCGACATCGCGCTCGCGTGCGGTGCGCACGGCGTGCACCTGGGGCAGTCGGACCTGCCGGTGCACCGGGCGCGCGAGCTGCTGCCCGCGCACGTGTTCATCGGCTGGTCGGTGGAGAGCGACGACGACGTCGAGCGCGCGCGCGACCTGCCGGTCGACTACCTCGGCGTGAGCCCGGTGTTCGCGACGCCGACCAAGACCGACGCCGCCGCGCCCTGGGGGCTCGAGGGCTTGCGCCGCGTGCGCGCGCGCACCGCGCTGCCGCTGGTGGCGATCGGCGGCGTCAATGCCGGCAACGCGGCCGACCTGCTCGACGCGGGCGCCGACAGCCTCGCGGTGGTGAGCGCGATCCTCTCGGCGCCGCATCCGGGCGAAGCGGCGCGCGCGTTGCGGCGGATCTGCGACCCCACTTTCTGACGCCGCGAAGCCGAATTCCGAGGCCCGGCTCCCGAAGGAACCCTTGCGATGCCCCCCGAGACCCCCACGCTGCGCTACCCGCGCCTCCTGTCGATCGCCGGCTCCGACAGCGGCGGCGGCGCCGGCATCCAGGCCGACCTGAAGACCTTCTGCGCGCTCGGCTGCTTCGGCACGACCGCGATCACCGCGATCACCGCGCAGAACACCACCGGGGTGCGCGCGATCCACGCGGTGCCGGTGCAGGTGCTCGCCGACCAGATCGACGCGGTGGTCGAGGACATCGGCGTCGACGCGGTCAAGATCGGCATGCTGCACGCGCCGGACGTCGTGCGCACCGTGGCCGCGGCGATCGACCGGCACCGGCTCGCCACGATCGTGCTCGACCCCGTGATGATCGCGACCAGCGGCGCGGTGCTGATCGACGCGACCGCGGTCGACGTGCTGGTGCGCGAGCTCTTCCCGCGCGCGCTGGTGGTCACGCCCAACCTCGACGAGGCCGCGCACCTGGTCGGCCGGCCGCTCGCCGGCGAGCGCGACATGGAGGACGCTGCGCAGCGCCTGCTCGCGATGGGCGCGCGCGCGGTGCTGATCAAGGGCGGGCACCTGGCCGGCGACCAGGTGACGGACCTGCTCGCGCAGGCGGGCGGCGAGCGCATCTGGATGCGCGCCCCGCGCATCGACACCCCGAACACGCACGGCACCGGCTGCACGCTGTCGTCGGCGATCGCGGCGCACCTGGCGCGCGGCCTCGGGCTCGCCGACGCGGTGCAGGCCGCGCGGCAGTACGTGCGCGGCGCGCTCGAGGCGGGCGCGCGCGTGCGCACCGGGCACGGCAGCGGGCCGCTGAATCACGGCTACGCGCCGGTGGCGATGCTGCGGCTGCCGCTTTGACGCGGGCGGACGCGCGCGCCGCCGTCGGGGCGCGTGGAAACCGGGGCGCGGATCCGGCCGCCGCCCCCGCCGCGCCTCAGCCCCGCCCGCGCGTGAGCCGGGCGGCGACGAAAGTGGCGGCGAGCGTGGGCAGCGCCGCGCCCCACGCCGACCCGGCCAGCAGCTGGTACATGCCCACGCCCAGGATCCACAACCCGGCCGCGGTCCAGTGCACGCTGCGCGTCGATGGCGCCAGTTCGCCCTTCGTGCCGCCGAGCCGCCCCAGGATCACGCCGTACAGCGGCACGAACACCGAGCTCAGCGTGAGCAGGAACGGCTCGATGCTGTGCATCGGCAGGAAGAGGGCGAGCACCGTGCACAGCAGCGCGAGCGCCATGCCCCACCCGCGCACGCCGCCGCCGGCGCGCAGGCTCGACGCGGACACCGCGCCCGAATAGACGTCGCCGTACGCGTTGTCGATCTCGTCGACGAGGATCAGGCTCAGCGCGAGCAGCCCGCCCTGCGCGAGCAGCAGCGCGCCGACGAGGTCGGTGCCCGGCGCGGACACGCTCGCGACGACGACGCCGAGCGCGTAGCACCACGCGTTGGCGACGGTGTAGCCGACCAGCGTGCCGCCGAACGCGCCGCGCCCCGAGCGGCCGTGGCGCGCGTAGTCCGCCACCAGCGGCAGCCACGAGATCGGCATGCCGATGACGAGGTCGGTCGCCGACAGCAGCCCCATGCTGCCGTCGCCGGGCCGTGCCCAGAACGCGTCCAGGCCCTGCGCCTGCAGCTTCGTGCCGAACTGCCACGTGAGCCAGGCCAGCGACGCGACCACCAGCGGCAGCCCGAAGCGCTCGACGACGCGGCGCACGAGCCGGGTCATGCTGCCGGCCAGCAGCGCGAGCAGCACCGCGCCCCACGCGAGCGTCGCGGTCACGCGCCCGACGGGCCCGTCGAGCGCGACGCCGAGCGACTGCTTGCCGATCGCGAGCGTGCCGTCGCGCATCACGACCAGCTCGAAGGTGGTCCAGCCGATCAGCTGCGCGATGTTCAGCAGCACCGGCAGGCGCGCGAACGCGGCGCCGTACGCGCGGTCCATCAGCCCCGCGCTCGTCAGCCCGCTCGCGCAGCCGAGCTGCGCGGTCCAGGCGAGCACCGCCGAGCCCAGCACCGATCCGAGCAGGATCGCGAGCGCGGCGTCGCGCGTGCCGGCGCCCGGCACCAGGTACGCGCCGACCTGCATCACCAGCAGGCCCACGCCGAGGCTGAACCACAGCGAGGCGTGGCTTTGCCACTCGAACACGCGCTCGTGGGCGGCGATCGGGGCCAGCGCCGCGTCGGCGGCCTCGAGGGGAAGGGCGGTGTGGCTCTGCGACATCCGGGTCTCCGGCGTGACTCGTGCCGGGGACGGGCGGGATCCGGGCGGATCCGAGCCGCTTCCCTGCGCGAGGATTACCTCAGTCAGGTTCAAAGGGACTTTCTCAGTCGCCGCGCGGCGCGCGGCAACACCCCCAGCGAAGCGGCCATCTTAAACCGCCGCGGACGCGACGGGTCGGGTGCGCCTTCGCGGACGCGTGCCTTCTCCGGATCCCGAGACGCGCGCGCCGGTCCGTGTTCATGGTGAAATAGTTCCGCGGCCGGCGTCGCGCCCGACGCCGGCCGTGCCCACGTCACGATTCGGAGACGGACCATGGGGATCCCGCTGCACGCCGCCCGGTTCGCCGGACTCGCCGCCCTGATCGCGCTCGTGCCCGCGGGGCCGGCGCGCGCCGCCGCGGTCGTCGGCCAGCCGGCGCCCGAGTTCACCGCCCCCGACCTCGCCGGCCGCCCGGTGCGCCTCGCGGACTACCGCGGCAAGTTCGTCGTGCTCGAATGGACGAACCCCGGCTGCCCGTTCGTGCGCAAGCACTACCAGCAGTCCGGCAACCTGCCGGCGCTGCAGAAGGAGTTCACCGCCCGCGGCGTCGCCTGGATCGCGCTGAACTCCACCGAGACCGGGCACCCCGACTACCTCGCACCGGCGCAGCTCGGCAAGTGGTTCGCCGAGCGCGGCGCGGCGCCGAGCGTGGCGCTGATGGATGTCTCCGGAACGGTCGGGCGCGCGTACGGCGCGAAGACCACGCCGCACATGTACGTGATCGACCCCGCCGGCAGGCTCGTCTATGCCGGCGCGATCGACAGCGTTCCGTCGGCGAGCGCCGACGACATCCGCGGCGCGACCAACTACGTGCGCCAGGCGCTCGCGCAGGCGATGGCGGGCCAGCCGGTCTCGACGCCGACGAGCGTCGCGTACGGCTGCTCGATCAAGTACTCCCGCTGAGGGCCGGCGACATGACCACGGCCCCCACGCTGCGCGCCGGCCAGAGCACGGTCACGAGCCTGTTCGAGACCCGCGTGCGGCTGCACCCGGACGCGCCCGCCCTCGCCGCCGGCGGCACGCCGACGATCTCCTACGCACGGCTCGGCGAGCGCGTGCGCCGCGCCGCCGGTGCGCTCGCCCGGGCGGGCGTGGGGCGCGGCGACCGGGTCGCGATCCTGTCGGAGAACCGCACCGAGTACCTCGAGGCGATCCTCGCCTGCGGCGCGCTCGGCGCGATCCTCGCGTGCCAGAACTGGCGCCTCGCCCCGCCCGAGCTCGCGCACTGCGTCAACCTGGTCACGCCAGGGTTCGCGCTCGTGTCGCCGCGCCACCGGCCGCTGCTCGAGCGCTCGGGCGTGTCGGTGCCGGGCGGGGTCGTCGAGTTCGGCCCGGAGTACGAAGCGTGGCTCGCCGGCGCGCCGCCGCGCGCGCCTTCGCCCGACGTCGACCCCGAGGACGGCCTGCTGATCCTCTACACCAGCGGCACCACCGGCCTGCCCAAGGGCGCGGTGATCTCGCACCGCGCCGAGATCGCGCGCAGCCTGGTCGGCTTCGTCGAGCTCGGCACGCGGCCCGGCGACGCCAACGTCGCGTGGCCGCCGTTCTTCCACATGGCGGGCGCCGAGCCCGCGCTCAGCACGCTGATGACCGGCGGCCCGGTGCACGTCGTCGACGGCTTCCGGCCCGACGAGATCGCGTCGCTGGTCGAGCGGGTTCGCATCGGCCACCTGATGCTGATGCCGGGGATGATCGAGCCCCTGATCGACGAGCTCGAGCGCCGCGCGATTCGTCCCGCCGGGCTGGTCGCCTGCGGTGCGATGGCCGACCTGGTGCCGGCGCACCAGCTCGCGCGCATCACGACGCTGCTGCAGGCGCCGTACGTGAACACGTTCGGCTCGACCGAGACCGGCGCTCCGCCGGCGTCCGGCAACCGCATCCCGGTGGGCGAGGTGCCGGCCCGGCTGTCCAAGCAGCAGAACCGCTTCTGCGAGATCCGCCTCGTCGACGCCGAGGACCGCGACGTTCCCGACGGCGTGCCCGGCGAGCTCGCGATCCGCGGGCCGACGGTCTTCTCGGGCTACTGGAACGCGGCCGAGACCAACGCGCGCGACTTTCGCGGCGGCTGGTTCCACATGGGCGACATGTTCATCCGCAATGCCGACGGCACACTCGACTTCGTCGACCGCGCCAAGTACATGATCAAGTCCGGCGGCGAGAACATCTATCCGGCCGAGATCGAGCGCGTGCTGCTGTCGGACGCGCGCGTCGCCGACGCCGTCGTCGTGCGCCAGGCCGACGCGCGCTGGGGCGAGGTGCCGGTCGCGATCGTCGCCGCGCGCGACGGCGGCGTGCCGGCGCAGGACCTCCTCGATCGATGCCGGGAGCAGCTCGCGGGGTACAAGCAGCCCAAGGGGATCGTGTTCGTGCCGTTCGAGGAGCTGCCGCGCAGCACCACCGGCAAGATCCAGCGCCACGAGGTCGAGGCGTGGCTGAAGCGGCGGCGCGAGGCGGGCGGGTAGCTTCGCCGGCGCGGCGGCCGGCTTCCGTCCCCGCTCAGCGCAGGTAGACGAGCCGGCCGGCGACCTTGACCTTGTCGCCCACCGACAGCGCCGGCCGTGACTCGGAGTGCACGATCCGGGTCCTGCCGTCGTCCATCAGCACGACGACGTCGTAGCCGTTGCGCTGGAAGCGCTTGTCGGCGCCGCTGCCGACGATCGTCCCGGAGGAGTCGGCGACGCCGACGCCGCGCGGGCGCGCCGACGACGATCCCGGCGCGCCGCTGTCGAGGGTGCCCATCCACATCGGCTGCCCGCTCTTCGTTCCCTGGTGGATCGACTTCACCACGCCGCACTCGGCGCACGACGCGAGCCCCGGAGCCGCGGGCACCTCGTCGTCGTCGGCGCCGCGATTGCCGCCGCGCGGGGCGGCTCGCGCCGCGCCGGGCGTGCCGGCCGGCGCCCGAAAGGCCCCGGCCGGCGCGGGCCGGCCGGCATCGTCGGCGCTCCGGTCGGCGGCGCCGGAGGGCTGCGGCGCGGCCGGCGCGCGGTCGCCGGCCGTGCGTTCCGGCATCGTCGCCCGGCCGGCGCTGACGCCGGGCTCGCGCAGGCCCTGGGCGTGGGCCGCGACGGCCAGCGTGATCGACAGCGCCGCGAGCGCGTGCAGGGATTTCATTTCTTGGCGATTCCTTCGGGTGAGCGCCGGCGCGGCGCCGGCGGGCGCGCGCGAAGTCTTCCAGACTAACGCTCACCATGCGAGCCGTGTTGACCACGACTGGATTCGCGGCGGGAAAGCCCCGCCCGGCGGGCGGCCCGCGATGCTGAAAAGCTTCGCGCGGGCGCTCGCGATCGCGGTGCCGGCCGGCGCGCTGTGCGCGTGGCTGCGCACGCCGCTGCCGTGGATGATCGGGCCGCTGCTGGCGTGCGCGTTCGCGTGCAGCCGCGGCGCGGGCCTGGCCTGCCCGGTCGGGGCTCGCTACGCGGGCCAGTGGGCGATCGGCACCGCGCTCGGCCTGTATTTCACCCCCGAGGTCGTCGCGCACCTGGCGCGGCACGGGTGGCCGGTCGCGGTCGGCGTGGCGTGGGCTATCCTCGTCGGGCTGGGCATCGCGTGGTCGCTGCGTCGCTTCGACGGCGCCGACCCGGCGACCGCGTTCTTCGCCGGCGCGGTCGGCGGCGCCTCCGAGATGTCGGTGCAGGGCGAACGGCACGGCGGGCGCGTCGACACGATCGCGGCCGCGCACAGCCTGCGCATCCTGATGGTCGTCGTGATCGTGCCCTTCGCGTTCAAGTGGCTGGACCTGCACGGAACGGAAAGCGCCGGGGCCGCCGCGCGCGTCGTCGACCTTCCCGGCCTCGCGATGCTCGCCGCGGCGACGGTGGCCGCGGCGCTGCTGCTGGGCCGCACCCGCTCGCCCAACGCGTGGGTGATCGGCCCGCTCGCCGCGACCGCGCTGATCACCGGCGCGGGCGTCACGCTGAGCGCGCTGCCCGTGTGGGCGATCAACGCCGGCCAGGTGCTGATCGGCACGGCGCTCGGCACGAAGTTCCGGCCGGGATTCTTCTCGCGCGCGCCGCGCACGATGGGCGTGGTGTTCTGCTCCGCGCTGGCGGCGCTCGCGGCGTCGGCGCTGTTCGGCGCGGCGCTCGGCGCGCTCGTCGACGTGGACGCGCCGACGATGATGCTCGCGACCTCGCCCGGCGGGGTCGCCGAGATGAGCCTGACCGCGCGCGTGCTGCACCTCGGCGTCCCGGTCGTCACCACGTTCCACGTCGCGCGGATGGTCACGCTGGTGATGGTCGGCGGGGCGATCTACCGGGGCCTTGCGCGGCGGCTCGGTTGGCCGCACGATGGCCGCCCGGTGCCCCTGCGGGCACCCCGGAGGAACGACGATGACTGATTCCGCGGGCGGATCCGCCGCCGGTGCGGTGCCTGCGGGCGCCGACGCGCTGCGCGCGCAGGCGCAGGCCTGGCTCGACGACCTCTTCGCGCCGTGGGTGAAGGCGCTGCGCCTGTCGCCCGAGCGCGTCGTGCCCGGCGAGGCGGTGCTGCGGCTGCCGTTCGACGAGCGCCTGTGCCGCGAGGGCGGCACGATCTGCGGCCAGGCGCTGATGGCCGCGGCCGACACCGCGATGGTGATCGCGGTCGCGTCGCACGCCGGCGGCTTCCGGCCGATGACGACGGTGTCGCAGAACACGTCGTTCATGCGCGCGGTGTCGGGCGGCGACGTGATCGTCACCGCGCGCGTGCTCAAGCCCGGGCGCACGCTCACGTTCGGCGAGGTCGAGCTCGCGTCGGCGAGCGACGGCAAGCTCGCCGCGCACGTCACGACGACGTACGCGCTGCTCTGAGCGCGGCGGCGTGCCGCGCAGGGCCCCGGCGCCGCCCGCCCGGCGCCGCCCGCCCCGCGGGGCGCGAAGCGTCCGGCGCCCGCGGTCAGCCCAGCGGCTCGAACACCCCGCGCTCGACGTTCTTGCGCACGCGGTCCCACGCGTGCACCGCCGCGTTCATCGCGACCCAGACCCCCGCGGGCAGCGCGCGCGCGCTGCCCAGCGCGAAGCCGAGGTTGAACGCCGCGTCCGAGTCGGCGACGTCGTACGGGACCATCGCCCCGGTCAGGACGATCGTCTTGTCGAGCGCTGCGGCGCCGAGCGCGCGCGCGGTCAGCGTCATCGTGTCGGTGCCGTGGACGACCACGAGGCGCGGCTCGGGGGCGCGCCGGCACGCGTCGACGATCTCGGCGCGCTGCGCGTCGGTCATCTCGAGGCTGTCGACCATCATCGCGACCTCGATCTGCAGCGGCCCGGCGACGCGCGCGCGTTCGACGAGCGCGTGCAGGTGCGTGGCGCCGAAGCCGAGCGCGCCGCGAATGGCGTCGTAGCGCTTGTCGAAAGTGCCGCCGGTCGCGATGATTCGAACGCTCATGAAGGGGCTCCGCACGGGGGCGTCGGGTACGGTGCCGGCGCGGTCCGCCGCGCGGGCGCCGACACCGCGCCGGACGCCGCGGGTGGCGGCAGTTTAATGCGGCGACGCGGGAGATCGACGATGACGACGAACGGCGGCGCAGCCGGAGCGCTTTCCGGCAAGGTGGCGTGGGTCACGGGCGGCGGCACCGGCATCGGGCAGGCGTGCGCGCGGGCCCTCGCGGGCGCCGGCGCGCAGGTGGTCGTGTCGGGGCGGCGCGCCGCCGAGCTCGACGCGACCTCGGCCGCGCTCGCGGCCGACGGCTTGCGCGCGAGCGCGCTCGTGCTCGACGTCGCCGACGCGCAGGCGGTCGGGCGTGCGGCCGACGAACTGCGCGCGCGCTTCGGGCGCCTCGACGTGCTCGTGTGCAGCGCCGGGACGAACGTTCCGAACCGGTCGTGGGACGCGATCACGCCGGACGCGTTCGCGCGCGTGGTGTCGATCAACCTGAACGGCGTCGCGTACTGCGTCGCGGCGGCGCTGCCGACGATGCGCGCCGCGGGCGGCGGCAGCATCGTCGTCGTGTCGTCGTGGGCCGGCTGGGCCTTCCTGCCGATGGCCGGCGCCGCGTACGGCGCGACCAAGACCGGGCTGGCGCCGCTGGTCGAGACGATCAACGAGCAGGAGGGCCGGCACGGCGTGCGCGCGACGCTGCTGTGCCCGGCGGAGGTCGCGACGCCGATCCTGCGCACCCGGCCCGTGCCGCCCCCGCCCGAGGACGTCGAGCGCATGCTGCGGCCGGACGACGTCGCGGCGAGCGTGCTGCACGCGGTGTGCGCGCCGCCGCACGTGTGCCTGAACGAGATCGTGATCAGCCCGACCTGGAACCGCTTCTACGTCGGCGCGGACGACTTGCGCTCGCGCTGAGCGCCCGGACGCCGCGCGAGCGCCGGGCCGTTCCGCCAGTCGTGCGGCTCGGGCAGTCGTGCGGCTCGGGCAGTCGCGCCGCTCGGCCAGTCGCGTCGTTCAGCCCGCCGCGCCGTTCAGCCGGCCTCGGCGGGCACCGCGCTCGCGATCAGCGCCTGCCACTGCGCGTCGCTCGCGGGCCACGCGCGCTCGCCGGCGCGCTGCAGTTCGCGCAGGATCTGCGCGAGGTGCCAGGTGGGCGGCTGGCCGAACGCCGCGGGCGCCTCGCGCCACAGGCGCCGGATCACGTTCTCGGGGATCGAGAAGCGCTGTGCGATCGCCTCGATCACGGCGCGGTCCTGGCCGGCGTCGATCGCGCGGCGCAGCACGGCCGCCCAGTGCGCGCTGTGGACGCTGCCCTTGCGTGCGGCCAGCGCCTTGAGGTCGAACGTGGACGGCGGCGGCGCGGCGAGCGCGTCGTCCGGCGGCGCAGCGGGGTCGGTCGCGTCGTCGTCGGGCCGCAGCGCGACGCGCATCGCCTCGAGCGGCACCAGCGTCTCGGCGAAGAAAGTCGCCAGGCCCGGCAGGCGCGCGAGCACGTGCGCGCGTGCCGCCGCGTGCTGCGGGTCGATGCGCAGCCAGTTGTAGCAGCCCAGGTGGCGCCCGGCGTTCGAACGCGCGAGCTTGGCCATCGTCACCGGCTCGAGCGCGGACTCGATCAGCGCGCCGGCGCGCTGCTCGAACGCGGCTTCGCGCAGGTCGATCGAGCGCAGCGCGCGCCCGTAGAACGCGACGTCGACGATCTCGTCGTGCAGCGCCTGGCGCAGCCTGGCGAGGAAGTCCGGGTAGCGCGTCGCGCGTGCGAACAGCGTGCCGTCGACCTCGGGCTCGAGGCGGTGATCGACGTCGAGGTGCCGTTCCCAGCCGGCGCCGCGCCGCTCGAGGATCGTCAGCATCTCGCGGCCGAGCGCCGCGAACAGCGCGTCGAGCAGGCCCGGCTCGTCGGAGCGGTCGACGTCGAGCAGCTCGACCAGCAGCTTCAGCGTGCGGTCGGTGAGCAGCGCGCGGAAGTCGTACGCGAGCCCGTCGCGGTCGACGCCGACGAACCGCACCGACAGGCCCCACGCACGCGTGAGCTGCGCGAACACCGGGTTGGCCATCAGCGACAGGCGCGACGCCAGCGGCAGCAGCAGCACCAGCAGCCGCCACTCGGACGACGGGTTGCGCCAGACCAGCGCGCGCGGGCTGCGGCAGTAGACGCCCGCGAGGTGCGCGAGCTCGGGGCCGACCGTGCCGGCGTCCTGGAGTTCCTGGTCGACCGGGAAGGCGTCGACCCGTAGGGCTTCGAAGTCCAGCGAGGCCTCGTGAGTGCGGGAGGGCTCGCGCGGGCCTTCAGTCGGCCCGCTTGGCGACGAAGAGCAGGCCGCCGCCGAGCATCAGGACGGCCGCCGCGACCAGCGTGCGCGCGACCGAGCCGCGCAGGATCGCCTCGATGGCGACCATGACGCCGGCGGTGACGATGATGCGCGCGGTGCCGGCCGTGCGCTGGGCGGGGCTCAGGTCGTGCATGGGAATACTCTACATCAGTTGCGTCAGGGGCGTCGCGGACGGTGCTTGAGTCGGTGCACCTGTTCGATGCTAACGACACGATCGCCGGCGCGCACGAGGACGGCATCCCCGGCGGCCAGTTTCCCCTGACGAACGACGCTGCAGTAGAAGCCGGTGTAGCCGCTCTGGATCATCATCTTCGACGCCCAGTCGAAGCCCAGGTGCGCGTTCAGCTTGTAGCACGGCCCGCGCGGGCTCTCCACGCGCAGCGCCACCTCGCCGATCTCGAGCTGGTCGCCGACCCACGCGCCGGTCTCGAGCAGGCCCTCGATCGTGAGGTTCTCGCCGAGCGCGCCGTGCCCGGCGGGCGCGGCGACCTTCGCCTGCGCGCAGACGGTCTCCCAGAACGCGTAGTGCTCGGCCGGATAGACGTAGACCGCCTTGTCGCGCCCGCCGTGCACGGTCAGGTCGACCTGCTCGTCGCCGTCGAGCCCGAGCGCGCCGACCGCGACCGGCTGCGGCCGCGCGATCGTGCTGACCGGTGACTTGACGATGCCGCTGGCGACGGTCTCGGGCGCCCCGCGCGCCGAGAACGCGAGCGGCGCGGCGCGCCCGACGCTGACCGTCAGCAGGCGGCTCACGACGCGGCCAGGCTCGCGCCCGGCAGGGCCGCGAGCGCCTGGCCGACGAGCCCGGCGCCGTGCGCGACGACGGTGCGCTGCCAGTCGCGGTCGGCCGGGCGGAACGCCTCGAGCATCTCGCGCTTGATCGCACGCCCGGTTTCGTCGGCGGGGTCGCCGTGCGCGTGCAGCCAGTTGTCGGCGCGCATCGCGCGCATCACGCGGTCGATCGGCCAGGTGCCGTACTCGGGGTACGCGAACGCGAAGCGGCAGCCGGCCGGCAGCGCCGCGCGCAGGCCGCGGTCGAGCAACCCGTTGAGCGGCGTGGACACCGACTCGCCGGACGCGGCGGACTTGACGCCGTCGCCCCAGACCGCGCGCGCGGCGGCGCAGTCGTCGTGGTCGGCCGGCGCGCCGGTGACGAGCTCGCACGCGCCGGACGCGCCCAGCCCGGTGTGGAAGTCGAGCCAGACGACGAAGCGCGCGTCGGCGAGGTGCTCTCGCACCAGCGCCAGCAGGTGACGAGTGCCGGCGGCCTGCGCGTGGCCCCCGAACTGCAGGCCGCGCGGGTGCTTGTACTGGCCTTCCGAGACCGCCTGCTGGAAGCGGCGCGCCCCGTGGGCGGCGACGAAGTCGTCGACCTGCCGCCAGCGCAGCATCTCGCGCTCGGGGTCGAGGTCGGGCGGGTTCAGCGCGTCGAACAGCGTCTCGTAGTCGGCGCAGCACTGGCCCGGATCGAAGCGGTCGCGGAAGTTGCGGTTGAAGTCGACGTTGTCCTCGTTCACGCGCCGGTGCCACGCGAAGCCGTACGGGTTGTTCGCGTGCTGCAGCACGACCGCGGTGCCGGGCGCCAGGCGCAGGCGCGGCAGCACGTGCGCGAGCACGTGGTGCTGGATCGCGCTGCCGGTGTAGCCCTCGACGCCGTGGGTGCCGGACGACAGCACCAGGGCGTGCCTCGGGCGGCGGGCGCCGAAGACGGTGAAGTCCAGCGCGAGCGTCTCGCCGCCGGGACCGCGCTGCGCGATCGCGCGCGAGTCGACCAGCGTGCCCAGCCGCGGCGCGAGCGCGTGCGCGCCGGCGAGCAGGCGCTCGCGCGAAGTCCGGTAGTTCGGCTGGAATGCGTCGGCGAGGTCCATGGGGGTCGTCATTCGGTGTCGAGCACGAGGCCGGGCAGGTCGACGCCGGCGAGCGACGTCTGCCAGTGCTGCCCGGGGCGAAGCGGTTGCGCGTCGGTCAGCGTGCCGGTCGTGATCACCGAGCCGGGCGGTATCCGCCGACCCCTGAGTGAGAGCTCACTGACGAGATGGCCCAATGCCATCAAGGGGCTCCCCAGGACGAAGTCCCCCTGGCCACGGGCGACTTCGAGTCCGTCGAGGGACAGCGTCAGCGTCAGCGCGGCGAGCGACTCGGGCGTGGCCGCGGCGTCGCGCGCGCGCCGCGGGCCGACCAGCAGCGCACCGTGCAGCGCCTGCACTGCGACCGTCTGCGCCGCCGTGAACTTCCAGCCGGGGAACGGGCTCTGGACGATCTCGAAGCCGTGCGCCACCCACTCGACGCAGCGCCACAGGGCGTCGGGTTCGGCGCTCTCCGGGCTCGCCGAAAGCCCGAACACGATCTCCGGCTCGAGGCGGGGCTCGATGAAGCGCGCCAGCGCCACGCGCGCGGCGGTGCCGTCGAGCAGCGTCAGCGTGGTGTCCCAGACGGGTCCCCAGATCGGGTGATGCACGCCGTACAGGTCCCAGATCGTCCGGTTCGTGAAGCCGATCTTGAATCCGAGCGGGCGCTCGCCGCGCGCGGCGCGCCGTGCGACCACCTCGTCCTGCACCGCCTGCGCGTTCGCCAGGGTGTCGGCGCACGCGAGCGCCTCGGGCGCGACCGGGCGTGCACGGTCGAAGGCCTCGAGAATGGTGTCGGCGTCCTGGCGGACGCGCCGTGGATCGGGGTTCATCGCCGCGCGGGCCGGCGCCGGCGCGCTATTCGCTGCGCGACGCCACGCCCTGGAGCATGTCGATGTCGACCTTGAAGTGGCGGCCCTGGCGGTCCAGGCCCTGCAGCAGGCCCTCGCGACGGAACGCTGCGACCGCGCGGCTCGCCGTCTCGGTGGTGATGCCGAGCATCGCGCCGACGTCCTCGCGCGAGGGCAGCATCACGTGGTGCGCCGAGTCGCCGTGGGCCAGACGCAGCAGCAGCCGGGCCAGGCGCTGGCGCGCGCTGCCCGAGGCCAGGTCGGCGATGAAGTCGTCGGCCTGCTTGAGCGCCTCGTGCCACTTGCGCAGCAGCTGCAGGTGCAGGCGCGGCGACTCCTTCTCCAGGCGCTGGACGACCGCGACCGGGATCCGGCAGGCGGTGACGTCCGACACCGTGATCGCGGCGGAGTCGTAGACCGCGCTCGCGGTGGTCTCCAGGCCCGCGATGTCGCCCGCGGTCAGCAGCCGGATGATCCGCTGCGAGCCGTCGGGCTGGTAGCGCACGAGCTTCACGAGCCCGTGACGCAGCGTGTAGACGAATTGACCGGGGGAGCCTTCGTCGAAGAGCGTCGTGTGGGGGCCCACGGTCATGTCGTGGATCGGCTGGTTGATCAGCCGGAAGTCCTCGCTGATGAGGTCCGCGAACAGGGAGTGTTCCCGGATCCCGCAATTGACGCAGTCGCGCTCGCCGACGGGGTGGACTTTTACGTGCATTTGTTGCCTGCTTTGACAAATGTCATGGCGCGCATCGCCCCGCATTATCCTCCACAAAGCGAACTCAGGTGAGCCGCCCGCAGTGGGCGCCGCGCAACGACCGGCCGACAATCGCCAAGTCAAGGGACCTTGGGGATTGACATCCGGGCCGGAAGTCGGGTCACGGATGTTCCCGCGTCCGCGCGGGGGACGGCCCCGAGGCTCCCCGCCGGGCAGCCCCGCGCCCGGCCCGGCGGGCTGCCCGGGAACGTCGGGCGGCGAATCCCGGGGGCGCACCCTCCCCCGGGCGTGCCGCCGCGCCGGGCCTCACCAGGGCGAACCGCCGCTCCCGTCTTCGTCGGGCGCGTCGGGCAGCTCGCGGCGCAGCAGCCGCGCGAGCTCGCGCCGGCCCTGCTCGGCGGCCGCGATCAGGCGGGTGTCGTCGCCCTCGGCCTCGAGCTGGGCCGCGAACAGCGCCTCGTCGTGTCGGCGGAAGTGCTGCGCCGCCTGGCGCGCCGCGTAGGCGCCCTCGCCGAGCATCGTCAGCGCCTGGCGCGCCGCGTCGAGCGCCGAGCCGAAGGTCTCGCGCACCGCCGGCACGTCCATTCGCGCCAGCGCGACCGCCTCGGGGCGGCCGTAGGCGCGCGCCAGCAGCCGGACCGCCGGCCAGGTCCGGCGCACGTGCTCGGCGGTGTCGCGCACCGCGTCGCTGTCGTCCATCGCGAGCACCAGCAGGCGCGCCTGCGCGATGCCGGCCGCCTCGAGGACGTCGGGCCGGCGGGCGTCCCCGTAGTACGCGCGAAAGCCGAAGCGGCGCATCAGCTCGACCTGGTTCGGGTCGTGGTCGATGATCGTGACCGGCACCTGACGGCCGAGCAGCAGCCGCGCGACGATCTGCCCGAAGCGACCCATCCCGGCGACGATCACCGGGTTGCGCTCGTCGATCGGGTCCGCGGCCTGCGGGCGGCCGGTGCCGTAGCGCGGCCGCACGAAGCGCTCCCAGGCGACGAACAGCAGCGGCGTCGCCAGCATCGACACCGCGACCACCGCGCTGGCCAGCGCCGCGACCGGCGCCGGGACGATCCGGTCGGCCGACGCCTGCGACAGCAGCACGAACGCGAACTCGCCGACCTGCGACAGGGAGATCGCGAACACCCAGCCGTCCTCGCGGCACAGCCTGAACAACCGCCCCAGCGCCATCAGCACGATCGTCTTCGCGACGACCGCGGCCAGCGCGAGCCCCGCGACGAGCCACGGTGAGCGCGCGATCAGCCCGAGGTCGATCGACATGCCGACGGCGATGAAGAACAGCCCGAGCAGCAGGCCCTTGAACGGCTCGATGTCGACCTCGAGTTCCATCCGGTACTCGGACTCGGCGAGCAGCACGCCGGCGACGAACGCACCGAGCGCCATCGACAGCCCGGCGAGCTGCGTGAGCAGCGCGCTGCCGACGATCAGGAACAGCGCGAACGCGATGAAGATCTCGCGCATGCGCGTGCCGGCGATCCAGCGCAGCACCGGCCGCAGCGCGAGCCGCCCGGCCAGCACCATGCCGGCGACCAGCGCCAGCGCCAGCAGCAGCTGCCGCCCCGAGAAGCCGGCGTCGTGCGCGCCGGCCTGCGGCGCCAGCGCCGAGAGCGCGAGCAGCAGCGGGATCACGGCGAGGTCCTGGAACAGCGACACCGCGAACGCGGCGCGGCCGGCGGGCGTCGCGCCCAGGTGGCGCTCGCCGAGCACCTGCAGCGAGATCGCGGTCGAGGACATCGCGAGCGCCATGCCGACGACGAGCGCCGGCGCCGGCGCCAGCCCGGCCGCGAACGCGGCCCCCGCGCCGGCGGCGATCGTCACCGCGACCTGCAGCGCGCCCAGCCCGAAGATCGCGCGCCGCAGCGACCACAGCCGCTTCGGCTCGAGCTCCAGCCCGACGAGGAACATCAGCAGCACGATGCCGAGCTCGGACACGCCCGAGACCGCCCCGGGATCCGTGACCAGCTTCAGCCCCCACGGGCCGATCGCGGTCCCGGCGACCAGGTAGCCGAGCACCGAGCCCAGCCCGATGCGCTGGAAGACCGGCACGAAGAGCGCGGCGGCCGCGAAGTAGACGAGCGCCTGCAGCAGGGGGCCGGTGTCGTGCATGGGGTCAGCTCCCGGGCGCGCCGGCCAGCGCCGACACCCACGCGCGGTAGCGGCGGGCGGCGTCGGCGAGCGCGTCGTCGGCGAGGTCGTCGGCCGAGTGCACGACGAACGGATCCAGCCAGCGCATGCCGCACAGGCCGGCGGTGCGCTCGAGCGGGCGCAGGAACTCGGTCATCGTGAACCCGTGGCCGCCGCCGGGCCCGTAGGCCGCCGCGGCGCCGCCGGCGCTGATCGCGTGCCCCCAGCGCTTGCCGGCCAGCCGGGTACCGCCGGGCCCGTAGGCCCAGCCGCGGGCCAGCACCTCGTCGATCCACAGCTTGGCCAGCGCCGGCACCCCGTACCAGTGGAACGGGTGCTGCAGCACGATCGTGTCGTGCGCCTCGAGCAGCGCCTGCTCCCGGGACACGTCGACGAAGAAGTCCGGATAGCGCGCGTAAAGGTCGTGCACCGTCACCCCGGCGAGTTCGCCCGCGTGCGCGCGCAGCGCGGCGTTGACGCGCGAGCGGGGGACGTCGGGGTGCGCGTAGAGCAGCAGCAGGGCCATCGATCGATTTTAGAGGCGGCACTCTAGGGACCCGACACGATAATCGTTCCAGCGGGCGGGCGGGTGCCCCGTCGGCGCGGTGAGCGTGATCCGGCGCACTGCGCCGCGGGGGCGGCCGTGGCAAGGTTGCCGCCTGCCTCGCGCCGGCGTGACGGCCGCGGGTGTAGGATAGAAGGTTTCCCGGAACGAGACGGGCCGGCCGCAGTTCGGCCGCCGCGGGCGCTCCGGCAGGGCCGAACAACACCAATCCTCCCGATCCGACAGACACGGAGAAGCTCATGAACCACCCGCACGCCGACCCGGCGGCGAAGACCGGCGCCCAGGCACGCGCCGGCGCGCCCGACTACGTCCAGCACCAGGGCCTGATCGATTGGGTCGCGTCGATCGCGGCGCTGACGAAGCCGGAGCGCGTCGTGTGGGCCGACGGTTCGCGCGAGGAATACGACCGCCTGTGCGCCGAGATGGTCGCCGGCGGCACGCTGCGCCCGCTGAACCCCGCGAAGCGCCCGAACTCGTACCTCGCGTGGTCCGACCCGAGCGACGTCGCCCGCGTCGAGGACCGCACGTACATCTGCAGCCCGAAGAAGGAAGACGCGGGCCCGACGAACAACTGGGAAGACCCGGCGAAGATGCGCGCCACGCTCAACGGCCTGTTCGACGGCTGCATGCGCGGGCGCACGATGTACGTGATCCCGTTCTCGATGGGGCCCATCGGCGGCTACATCTCGCACGTCGGCGTCGAGATCACCGACAGCCCGTACGTCGTGGTCAGCATGCGCACGATGACGCGCATGGGGCGCGCGGTCTTCGACGTCCTCGGCGAGGACGGTCACTACGTGCCCTGCGTGCACTCGGTGGGCAAGCCGCTCGCCGCCGGCGAGCAGGACGTCGCCTGGCCGTGCAACGCCACCAAGTACATCGTCCACTTCCCCGACACCCGCGAGATCTGGTCGTTCGGCTCCGGCTACGGCGGCAACGCGCTGCTCGGCAAGAAGTGCTTCGCGCTGCGGATCGCGTCCAACATGGGCCGCCAGGAGGCGCTCGCCGGCGGCATCGGCTGGCTCGCCGAGCACATGCTGATCCTCGCGGTGACCAACCCCGAGGGCCGCAAGTACCACGTCGCGGCCGCGTTCCCGTCCGCGTGCGGCAAGACCAACTTCGCGATGCTGATCCCGCCCAAGGGCTTCGAGGGCTGGAGCGTGCGCACCATCGGCGACGACATCGCCTGGATCAAGCCGCACGCCGACGGCCGCCTGTACGCGATCAACCCGGAGGCCGGCTTCTTCGGCGTGGCGCCCGGCACGAGCGCCAAGACCAACCCGAACTGCATCGACACGGTGAAGTCGGACACGATCTTCACCAACGTCGCGCTCACCGACGACGGCGACGTCTGGTGGGAGGGGCTGTCGGATCCGCCCGCGCACCTCAAGGACTGGCAGGGCCGCGACTGGACGCCCGAGATCGCCGCGGCCAATCCGGTCAACGGCAAGCCGCGGCCGGCCGCGCACCCGAATTCGCGCTTCACGGTCGCCGCGGCCCAGTGCCCGTCGATCGATCCCAACTGGGACAGTGTCGACGGCGTGCCCATCGACGCGTTCATCTTCGGCGGTCGGCGCTCGACCACCGTGCCGCTCGTGACCGAGGCGCGCAACTGGGAAGAAGGCGTCTACATGGCGGCGACGATGGGCTCCGAGACGACGGCCGCGGCCGCGGGCGCCACCGGCGTCGTGCGCCGCGACCCGTTCGCGATGCTGCCGTTCTGCGGCTACAACATGGCCGAGTACTTCGGCCACTGGCTCGACCTCGGCCACCGGCTGGCCTCGGGCAACGCGAAGCTGCCGAAGATCTTCTGCGTCAACTGGTTCCGCACCGACGCCGCGGGCAAGTTCGTCTGGCCGGGCTTCGGCGAGAACATGCGCGTGCTGGCGTGGATGCTCGGCCGCATCGAGGGCAAGGCCGGCGGCGTCGAGCACGTGTTCGGCACCACGCCCCGCTACGAGGACCTGAACTGGTCGGGACTCGCGTTCGAGCGTTCGTCGTACGAGACGATCACGTCGATCGACAAGGCGGCGTGGAAGCAGGAGTTCGCGCTGCACGCGGAGCTGTTCGCGCAGCTCGCGCACGGGCTGCCGAAGACGCTCGAACGCGTTCGCGGCGCGCTGGAGTCGCGGCTGGCGGCCTGAGCGGGCGGGCGTCGGCGCACCGGCCGTCCGGCGCCCTGCGTCGCCCCCGGTCCGGCGAGCCCGCCGGCGCCCCCGGTCCGGCGAGCCCGCCGGCGCCGCCCCAGGGCGCGATTCGCAATCCGCGCCGAGTTCCGGTCAGACGCCCGCGCGAGGCCTTCGTCGGCCTCGCGCGGGCGTCGTGCTTTCCGGGTGCGGACCGCGATCAGGCGATGATGGCCTGGTCGAGTCGGCGCGGCTGCGCGGCTTCGCGGCGGACTTCCTCGCGCGAGCGCGGCGCCACGGTCTTCACGACCGCCGGGTTCTCGGCGATCGCGCCCTGGCTGGACTGGATCAGCGCGGGCTCGGCCTGCGCGGGCGTCGCCGCGGCGGCGGTCGCGCCGAACGGCGGCAGGCCGGAGTCGATTTCGGTCACGCCGGCGTGCGCGGAGAAGGCGGCGAAGGCGAGGGTGACGGGGGCGAGGACTTTGACGAACGATTTCATGTGAGCTCCTGGTCTGTCGGGGTCGGCGAGAACGTCTCGTCGATGCAAGACAGTGTGAGATCACGAGGGATCGTCACCGTGGCGGCGCGGTCTCCGTTCGATGGGGGCTGGGTCTCGATTCGGTCACGGGCGCGGATTGCCGGCCGATTCCGGGGCTTCGGGCGGCGGCGCGATGCCGATGCAGCCGCTCAGGGACGCTTCAGGTAGAACGCCTCGTCGAAGAGCCGCACGCTGCCGGGCACGTAGACGACGAGCACCGTCGTCAGCATGCCCTCGAGCCACGACTCCCCGGTGGCCAGCAGCAGCGCGTAGGGCACGAAGTCCTCGCCGAAGCCGCGCGGGATCGTCGGCGCGAGCGCCGCGAACGCGAGCGCGGTGCCCGCGAGTTGCAGCGCGTACGAGAAGAACAGCCCGAACAGCCCGCAGCCGAGCAGGAACACGAAGAGGTTGCGCGGCAGCCAGCGCCGGCACGCGACGACGATCGCCCACATCGCCCACACCGGCAGCACCGCACCGAGCAGCACGCGCAGTCCCCACGTGGAGAGGGTCGCGAGGTCGAGCGCGGGCCCCACGGGGGGCACCAGGCACTCGACGCCGAGCACGATCGCCATCGACACCAGCGCGCGCGGATAGCCGAGCACCAGCGCGAGGAACGCCGAGCCCAGGTAGTGCAGTTCGAGCCCGGAGTCGAGGCGGACCGTCATTCGGTGGCCGAGCAGCACGAACGCGGTCGCGAGCGCCCAGCGCAGGTGCTCCGCGGTGCCCGCGCGCCACTCGCTGCGGCGCGCGGCTTCCAGGATCAGCAGCAGCGCGACGACGCAGCTCGCCAGGGCGACGCCGGGGGACGGCGCGAACGAGAACACCGCGTGCCGTGCCCCTTCAGCGCGCTCGAACCGATCGGGGGCGCGCGCCGAGGCGCGTCGCCGCGGCGTCCGAACGGGCCGGCGCGGGGGCGCGCCGGCTCATCGCGCCCCGCCCCCCGCCATCGCGTGCGCCTGCTCGAACGCGGCACGCAGGCTGCGCGCGTCGGCCAGGCCCAGGCCGTGCGGACCGGGCTGGCCGGCGATGTCGAACGCGGTGCCGTGGTCGGGGCTGGTGCGAACGAAGGGCAGGCCGATCGTGATGTTCACGCCGTCGTCGAGGCCGAGGTACTTCACCGGGATCAGGCCCTGGTCGTGGTACATCGCGATCACGACGTCGAAGTGCGCGAAGCCGCGCGCGCGCATGAAGATCGTGTCCGGCGGGTAGGGGCCGCTGGCGTCGATGCCGCGCTCGCGGGCCTGCGCGATCGCGGGCGCGACGACGTCGATCTCCTCGCGGCCGAACATGCCCGCTTCGCCGGCGTGCGGGTTCACGCCGGCCACCGCCACGCGCGGGGCCGCGATGCCCGCGCGGCGCAGCGCCGCGTCGGCGATCTCGATCGTCTCGACGATCGACTCGCGAGTGAGCCCGGCGATCGCTTCGCGCAGGGCGACGTGGATCGTGACGAGCACGGTGCGCAGCTCGCGGTTCGCGAGCATCATGCGCACCGGCGTGCCGCCGGCGATCTCGGCGAGCAGCTCGGTGTGCCCGGGGTAGTCGTGGCCCGCGAGATTCAGCGCTTCCTTGCTGATCGGCGCGGTGACGACCGCGCGCACCTCGCCGCGCAGCGCGAGCTCGCTCGCGCGCAGGATCGCGCGGTAGGCGACCTCGCCGGCGCGTGCGTCGACGCGGCCGGGCGCGAGGTCGGCGGGCAGCGACGACACCGCGATCACGGGCACGTCGATTCCGGCGACGGGGGTGCCGGGCCCGGCGCCGCTCCCGGTGCCGGTGCCGGGGAGGCCGACGCCGGGGACGCCGACGCCGGGGAGGCCGACGCCGGGGACGCCCGCGCCGGGGAGGCCCGCGCCGGGGACGCCCGCGCCGAAACCCGACTGCGCCCGATCGGCCGCCGCCGGCGATGCGATCGTGCGCACCGACAGCGGCAGCTTCAGGCGCGCCGCCTCGCGCGCGAGCAGCCCCGGATCGCCGACGACGAGCGCGGGGGCCGGCAGCCCCTGCGCGAACGCCTTGAGGACCACCTCCGGGCCGATGCCGCAGGGGTCGCCCAGGGTGATCGCGATCGGCTTCACGCGCCGGCCACCTCGAGCACCGATCGCAGCAGCACGTCCGCGCCCGCAGCGAGGTGCTCGGGCTGCGCGGACTCGATCTCGTTGTGGCTGATGCCGTCCGCGCACGGCACGAAGATCATCGCGGTCGGGCAGGTTCGCGCGACGTAGACCGCGTCGTGTCCGGCGCCGCTCGAGATCCGCCGCACCGGGTGGCCGAGCGCGCGCGCGCCGGCCTCGACGCCGGCGACCAGGGCGGGGTCGAACGCGCACGGCGGGAAGTGCACCACCTCGCGCAGGTCGACCTGCAAGCCGTCCTCGGCCGCGACGCGTGCGGCGGCGCGCGCGAGCGCCTCGCACATCGCGTCGAGCGTGCCCGCGGACGCGTTGCGGAAGTCGACCGAGAACTCGACCCGGCCCGGGATCACGTTGCGCGAGTTCGGCGAGACGTACATCTGCCCGACCGTGCCGCGCGCGTCGTCGGGGTGCGCGCAGGCGATCGCGCGCACCTCGAGCACCAGCCGCGACGCGGCGAGCAGCGCGTCGCGGCGCATCTCGATCGGTGTCGGGCCCGCGTGCGCGTCCTGGCCGGTGACGGTCACGTCGAACCAGCGCTGGCCGAGCGCGCCGCTCACCGCGCCGATCGTGAAGCCTTCGCGCTCGAGGATCGGGCCCTGCTCGATGTGCGGCTCGAAGTACGCGTGGAAGCGCGGCGCGGCGTCGCGGCCCGCGTAGCCGATCGCGGCGAGCGCGTCGCCGACCGACACGCCGTCGCGGTCGCGCTGCGCGAGGCAGTGTTCGAGCGTGAACGCGCCCGCGTAGACACCCGAGCCCATCATCACCGGCGTGAAGCGCGTGCCCTCCTCGTTGGTCCAGATCGCGACCGTGACCGGGCGCTCGGTGACGATGCCCGCGTCCGCGAGCGTGCGCACCACCTCCAGGCCCGAGAGCACGCCGTAGTTGCCGTCGAACTTGCCGCCCGAGGGCTGGGTGTCGACGTGGCTTCCGATCGCGACCGCGGGCGCGCCGGTGCGGCCGGCGCGAGTCGCGAACACGTTGCCGATCGCGTCGACGCGGATGTCGCAGCCGGCGTCGCGAAGCCAGCCGACGACGCGGTCGCGCCCCTGGCCGTCGAGCTCGGTGAGCGCGAGCCGGCGCACGCCGCCCTTGGGCGTCGCGCCGATGCGCGCGAGCGTCATGAGACTGTCCCACAGGCGCGCGCCGTCGATGCGCGCACGGGTGGCGATGGGGGGGTCGATGATCGCGGCCATGGTCGGCTCCTCTTCGCGGCAGGTGCCGATTCTCGCAGGAAACCCATTGCCACGCGCGGTGCGCTCGGTCAGTCTGGCGCCGGTTCGGCGGGAGGGCAGGCCATGGATCTGGTGAGGGGAACGCTGACGCAGGCGCGCGCGGCGCTCGAGCGCGGCGACGTGTCCAGCGAGGAGCTGCTGCGCGCGGTGATCGCGCAGGCGCGGCGCGTTCAGCCGGCGATCAACGCCTTCCTGCGCATCGACGAGGAGCGCGCGTTCGCGCTCGCGCGCCGCGCGGACGCCGAGCGCGAGGACGCGCGCCAGGCCGACGGCACGCTGCCGGCGCTGCACGGCGTGCCGATGGCGCACAAGGACATGTTCTATCGCGCGGGGCGCGCGAGCAGCTGCGGCTCGCCGATCGCCGCCGCGCAGGTGCAGTCCGAGACGTCGCCGGCGCTCGCGCGCCTGGACGCGGCCGGCGCGGTCGAGTTCGGCGTGCTCGGCATGTCGGAGTTCGCCTACGGCGTGACCGGGCACAACGTCCACTACGGCGACGTCTGCAATCCGTGGAACACGGCGCACGTGACCGGCGGCTCGTCGAGCGGCTCGGCCGCGAGCGTCGCCGCGTGCGCGAACTTCGCGGCGCTCGGCTCGGACACCGGCGCGTCGATCCGCGTTCCGGCGGCCTGCAACGGCGTGGTCGGGATCAAGACGACGTTCGGCGCGGTCAGCCGCGCGGGCGCGATGCCGCTGTCGCAGTCGCTGGACACGATCGGCGTGCTCGCGCGCAGCGTCGCCGACTGCGCGCTGGTGTTCGGCACGATCGCGGGCCCGGACCCGGCGGACCCGCCGACGCTCGCCGGGCCCTGCGGCGCGGGCTGGCGCTGGACGCCGCGCGAAGACCTGCGCGGCGTGCGCATCGGGGTGGCCGAGAACTTCGGCCACGGTGACTGCGACGGCGAGGTCGCGGCCGCGTATCGCCAGAGCCTGGACGCACTCGTCGCGCGCGGCGCGACGCTCGTCGACGTCGTGTTCCCCGACCCGGCGCGGGTGCAGGCGCTCGCGATGACGGTGCTGCAGGCCGAGCCGGCGGCGCTGCACCGGGCGGCGATCGGCGTGCGTCCCGGCGAGTATTCGCCGCAGGTGCTCGCGCGCCTGCAATCGGGGCTCGGGATCCCGGCGCACGAGTACATCGACGCGCTGCGCGCGCGCAGCCCGCTGCTCGAGCGCGTCGAGCACGAGGTATTCGCGCACTGCGACGCGCTGCACGCGCCGGTGCTGACGTTCCCGGTGCCCACGCGCGCCGAGACCGACGTCGGCGGCGGGCCGCGCATGCGCGAGCTGCTCGCGGCGTTCGGGCGCTGGATGAGGCCGATCAACTACCTCGGGCTGCCCGCGCTCGCGCTGCCCGCGGGCGCGGCGGGCGGGATGCCGGTGGGGTTCCAGCTCGTCGGGCCGAAGTTCTCGGAGGCGACGCTGTTCGGCATCGGCGCCGCGTACGAGGCGGAGCGTGGGTTCACGCACTGGCACCCGAAGATCGCGGTGAGCTGAGCCGGGCGGCGCCGCGGAGCCCCGCGCCGCGCCGCGCCGCGCCCGCGCAGCGGCGCCGCGATCGGCCGGTGGATCAGTGCGTCGCCGCCGCCCCCAGCGCCGACGACATCTCCGCGGCCAGCGCCACGATCCCGTCGACGACTTCGTGGCGCCGGCGCGCGCCGAGCCCCGCCTTGATCACGCTGACGGCGACCGCCGCGGCCGCTTCGGGCGCCCGCGCCGCGAACACCGCCGCGCCGAAGCACTGCATGCCCTCGGCGGTCTCCTCGTCGTCGATGGCCCAGCCGCGCTCGCGGCCCGCGTGCAGCTGGCGCAGCAGCGCGGCGACGCTGCCCACCGAGTGGCGGGTGAGGCGCCGGCAGCCTGCGACCGCGAGCAGCTCGCGCACACGGGCGTCGGGCAGCGTGCCGAGCATCGCCTTGCCCGACGACGTGCAGCTCGCCGGGAAGCGCCCGCCGACGCGAAAGTTCACCGCGAGCGGGCGCGTGCCGGGGCGGCACGCGAGGTAGGTGACGTCGGCGCCGTCGAGCACCGCGAGCATCACGGTCTCGGTGCGCAGGGCGGCCTGACGGTCGACCTGCTCGGTGAACGCGCGCAGGACGTCGGACTGGCGGGCGTAAGCGTCGCTCCACTGCAGCGGGCGCGCGCCGAGCGTGAACTCGCCGTCGCCGTTGCGGCGCGCCAGCCCGAGCGCGACCAGCGTCGCGAGCAGCCCGTGGACGCTGCTCTTGGGCAACGCGAGCGCGCGCGCGAGCTCGGTCAGCGCCAGCGGGCGGCGGGCGGCGGCGAGCGCGTCGAGCAGGCGCACCGCGCGCTCGACCGCGGGGACGAGGCGGGGCTCCGAAGGAGAGGGGGCGGCTTCGGTTGACATGGTCGGGGACGTTCCGCGATCATTGTTCCAGACTTTGAATCCGTGTTCAACAGGTTGAACGGGCAGCGCCGGGCTCCACCGGCGGCAGCCGCCCGGCGCCCCGGTCCCGCGGCGCGCGGCGGCACTTCGCGGGAGATCGAGATGGGCAGTTCCGACAAGCCGGCCGTCGCGCAGGCCGAAGCGATCGTGGGTCACTGGGTCGACGGCGCGCCCCGCTCCGGTGCCGCGGACGCGCGCCTGGCCGACGTCTTCAATCCGGCCACCGGCGAGGTCGCGCGCCGCGTCGCGTTCGCGTCGCCGGCCGAGGTCGACGCCGTCGTGCGCTCGGCCGCGGCCGCGTTCCCCGCGTGGGCCGCGACGCCGCCGCTGCGCCGCGCGCGCGTGATGTTCAAGTTCAAGGAACTGGTCGAGAAGAATGCGGACGCGCTGGCGGCGCTGATCGTCGCCGAGCACGGCAAGGTCTTCTCGGACGCCCAGGGCGAGGTCACGCGCGGCCTGGAGGTCGTCGAGTTCGCGTGCGGCATCCCGCACCTGCTCAAGGGCGAGTACAGCGAGCAGGTCGGCACCGGCATCGACATGTTCACGATGCGCCAGCCGCTGGGCGTGTGCGCCGGCATCACGCCGTTCAACTTCCCGGCAATGGTCCCGATGTGGATGTTCCCGGTCGCGATCGCGTGCGGCAACACCTTCGTGCTCAAGCCTTCGGAGCGCGACCCGTCCGCCTCGCTGCTGATCGCGCGGCTGCTCGGCGAGGCCGGCCTGCCGAAGGGCGTCTTCAATGTCGTGCAGGGCGACAAGGTCGCGGTCGACGCGCTGCTCGCGCACCCGCAGGTCGCGGCCGTCAGCTTCGTCGGCTCGACGCCGATCGCACGCTACATCCACGACACCGCCGGCGCGGCGGGCAAGCGCGTCCAGGCGCTCGGCGGCGCGAAGAACCACATGGTCGTGATGCCCGACGCGGACCTCGACCAGGCCGTGGACGCACTGATCGGCGCGGCGTACGGCTCGGCGGGCGAGCGCTGCATGGCGGTCTCGATCGCGGTCGCCGTGGGCGCGGTCGCCGAGCCGCTGATCGCGAAACTGCGCGAGCGCGTGCCGAAGATCAAGGTCGCCGACGGCATGGACCCGTCCGCGGAGATGGGGCCGCTGGTCACGCGCGCGCACTTCGAGAAGGTCAGGGGCTACGTCGACACGGGCGTCGCCGAAGGCGCGAAGCTGGTCGTCGACGGGCGGGGGCTGACGGTGCCGGGCCGCGAAGGCGGATTCTTCCTCGGCGGGTGCCTGTTCGACGGGGTCACGCCCGGCATGCGCATCTACCGCGAGGAGATCTTCGGGCCGGTGCTCGGCGTCGTTCGCGCGCAGGACTTCGAGGAGGCGCTCGCGCTGATCAACGCGCACGAGTTCGGCAATGGCACCGCGATCTTCACGCGCGACGGCGACGCCGCGCGCGAGTTCTGCGCGCGCGTGCAGATCGGCATGGTCGGCGTGAACGTCCCGATCCCGGTGCCGCTCGCATTCCACTCGTTCGGCGGATGGAAGGCGTCGCTGTTCGGCGATCACCACATGCACGGGCCCGAGGGCGTGCGCTTCTACACGCGCTACAAGGCGATCACCCAGCGCTGGCCGACCGGCATCCGCGCGGGCGCCGAGTTCGTGATGCCCACCATGAAGTGAGGGGGGAGAGCGAGCGACGGCCTGCGCGCGTGCCCGGCCCGGCGACGGGCGGACGGCTCGAGTCGCTCCTCGGGAATCGCTTGGTCGAGCCCGCCCGCCCGTCGCCGGGCCGGGCACGGGGCGAGACCGGTCGTTGCGATGAAGAGTAAGGAGCGGGTGTGTCGGGCGGGCGGGGTCGAGGCTGGCGCCGCGGCGAATGCGGCGGCACACTGACGGGCCATGGCCAACGAACATTTCGACTACATCGTCGTCGGCGCCGGGACCGCGGGCTGCCTGCTCGCGAATCGCCTGTCGGCCGATTCCAGCAAGCGCGTGCTGCTGCTCGAGGCGGGAGGCCCGGACGATTGGGTGTGGATCCACATTCCGGTCGGGTACCTGTACTGCATCGGGAACCCGCGCACCGACTGGCGGTACAAGACCGAGCCGGATCCGGGGCTGAACGGGCGCTCGATCATCTATCCGCGCGGCAAGGTGCTGGGCGGCTGCTCGTCGATCAACGGCATGATCTACATGCGCGGGCAGAAGCGCGACTACGACGAGTGGGCGGCGCTGGGCAATCCCGGCTGGGCCTGGGACGAAGTGCTGCCGTACTTCGTCCGGCACGAAGACTCGCATCGGCTCGACGCCGGCGGTTCGGATCCGATGCACGGCCACGGCGGGGAGTGGCGGGTCGAGCAGCAGCGTCTGCGCTGGGAACTGCTCGAGTCGTTCCGCGACGCCGCCGCGCAGGCCGGGATCCCGCCGACCGACGACTTCAATCGCGGCGACAACTTCGGCTGCGGCTATTTCGAGGTCAACCAGAAACGCGGTGTGCGCTGGAACGCGAGCAAGGCGTTCCTGCGGCCGGTCGTGCATCGCGCGAACCTGAAGGTGCAGTCGCACGCGCAGGTGCTGCGGCTGCTGCTTCGCGACGACGGAACCGGCCGGGTCGAGGGAGTCGAATATAGAGTTGGCGGGCCGAACGGAGAGAGCAAGCGCACACTTGCAACGCGTGAAGTGGTCATGGCGGCGGGCTCGGTCGGCACCGTGCAGATCCTCGAGCTCTCCGGCATCGGCGATCCGAGGGTGCTCGCGCCGCTCGGTATCGCGCCGCGTGCGGACCTGCCGGGGGTGGGCGCGAACTTGCAGGATCACCTGCAGTTGCGCACGATCTTCAAGGTGAGCAACGTGCACACGCTGAACCGCCAGGCGAACAGCCTGGCCGGCAAGGCGGCGATGGGGCTGCAGTACCTGCTGTTCAAACGGGGGCCGATGACGATGTCGCCGAGTCAGCTCGGCGCGTTCGCGTACTCGGATCCGAGCCACGCGACACCGAACATCGAGTACCACATCCAGCCGCTTTCGCTGGATCGGTTCGGTGAACCGTTGCACCGGTTTCCCGCGTTCACTGCGTCGGTGTGCAACCTTCGGCCGACGTCACGCGGGACGATCCACGTGACGTCGACCGACCCGGAGGTCGCGCCGGCGATCGCGCCGAACTACCTGTCGACGGCCGAAGACCTGCGCGTCGCCGCGGATTCTCTGCGGCTGACGCGGCGGATCGTCGCGTCGGAGGCCTTGCGCAGGTACGCACCGCAGGAGCACCTGCCGGGCGCGGCGGTGCAGTCCGACGACGATCTCGCGCGTGCGGCCGGCGACATCGGGACGACGATCTTCCACCCGGTCGGCACCTGCAAGATGGGGCCAGCGACCGACCCGCTCGCGGTCGTCGACGCTCAGCTTCGCTGCCATCGAGTCCCCGGCCTTCGGATCGCGGACGCCTCGGTGATGCCGACGATCACGTCGGGGAACACGAACTCGCCGGTGCTGATGATCGCGGAGCGCGCCGCCGACCTCATCATCGCCGACGCACGTCGATAGTCGGCGAGGGCAGGGCCAGGGTGTTTCACGTGGAACATTACCGGACCGCCGCGTCATCGTGCCGTCGGCGAGCACCGATCGTGCGCAACGCCGCTCGACGTTCTCGGGCGGACACCGCGATGAGGTGCGGATGCGCGAGGCCGGCCGCGTGTGCCGGGCACGCAAACCCGGACGAGTGATCCGAGCACGTGGATCAGGTCGACACTCTGGTGGTCGGGGCGGGCGTCGTCGGGCTTGCGATCGCGCGCGAGATGTCGATGGCCGGGCGCGAGGTCGTGATCGCGGAGCGCGGCGAGCGCTTCGGTGAGGCCACGAGCGCACGCAACAGCGAGGTGATCCACGCGGGCCTCTACTATCCGCCGGGATCGTCGAAGGCCCGCCTGTGCGTCGACGGACGCCGCCGGCTCTACGAGTACTGCGCGCAGCGGGGCGTCGCCCATCGCCGCTGCGGAAAGCTGATCGTCGCCGCGGGCGTGGATCAGTCCCCGGAACTCGAGAAGATCGAGAATCGGGCACTCGCCGCGGGCGTGGACGACCTGCGCTGGCTGACGGGTGCGCAGGCATCGGCGCTCGAACCGGCGCTGCGCTGCCGCACCGCGCTGATCTCGCCGTCGACCGGGATCGTCGACAGCCATGGCCTGATGCTGGCGCTGCTGGGTGAGGCCGAGGACCACGGCGCGATGCTCGCGGTCATGAGCGAGGCCCGATCTGCCGAGCCGGTCGCGGACGGGTTTCGCGTGCACCTGGCGGCCGCCGGCGAGCTGCTGGAATTGCGGTGCCGCGAACTCGTCGTCGCCGCGGGCCTCGGCGCCCCGGCGCTCGCGGCGCGTATCGAAGGCTATCCCCAGGAACGCCTGCCGCGTTCGTATCTCGCCAAGGGCAATTACTTCAGCCTCGCGGGACGATGCCCGTTCTCGCGCCTGATCTATCCGATCCCGAACGAGGCCGGACTCGGCGTGCACTTGACGCTCGACCTCGCGGGGCAGGGGCGCTTCGGCCCGGATGTCGAGTGGGTGGACGTCGAGGACTACCGGGTCGACCCCGCCCGCGGCGAAAGGTTCTATGCGGAGATCCGCGAGTACTGGCCCGGCCTGCCCGACGGTGCGTTGCTGCCGGGCTACGCCGGCATTCGGCCTAAGCTCGCCGGACCGGACGACGCCGCCCGCGACTTCGTCATCGACGGGCCCGCCGAGCACGGGCTGGCCGGACTGGTCACGCTGATGGGAATCGAATCGCCGGGGCTGACGGCGTGTCTGGCGATTGCGCGCCGTGTGCGCGGCAAGCTCGACGGGTCGCCGAACGGCGATTGATCGCGAGCGCCGTGGGGCGCTTCGTCGGGCAGCGTCGATCGCCGCGTGCGCGTGGCGCGCCGAGTGGTGCGTCTGCGAGCGGGCAATGCGAGGCGGGCGGGGCGGAGGTGCGACGGGCCGCCTCCCGATGATCCGCGGGTCCGGAGAGCCCGATCAATGGCGCGGCGGCTCGCCGTGAGCGCCAATGACCGTCGGGGGATGGTTGCGCGGGCGGAGTGCGCGCCGCGTCTCGAACCGCTCGGGCGATCGGCGCCGCCAGGCCCGGCAGTGGTTCGCCCCGCAGGGGCATCGCCGAAACATCAGCACGTCCCGGGCTGCCGCGCACGCGCCACCGCCTGTCCGGCGACGCGCCCGCGGACCCGATGGGAGCGCGGCGCCTTGCCGGCGCCGCGCGTGTGCGCTCACTGCGCGGCCGCCGAGCGCCCGGCAGGGCGCCGCCGCTTCACGACGCCTTGCGCTCCATCGGGCAGGTATTCATCCCCACCAGCGAATAGGCCGGGCAGTAGCGGAACAGGCCGGTCGCGAGCGCCACGATTCCGATCCAGCCCCAGGGCCCGATGACGTTCATGAGGGTCAGCGCGATCAGCACGAGCCCGGCGACGATCCGAAGACCCCGATCGATTCCACCGACGTTCAGTTTCATGGTTCCGCTCCTGGCGAGTGTCGTTGAGAAGGCTCGATTGAATCCGAACACGCGCGGCGGGTCTGTGACTGAGGTTACCGAGGCCGGCGTCCGCCGACGAATCGGCGACGCCGACCGGGCCGCCGCGACAGCACCCCCGCGCCAGGCGTGTGCTCCACCCCGGATCGCGCGAGTGAGGACGGCTTCGGGCGAGGTGCGGCGCATCCGCGCGGGGTCACGGAGCGTCGGTGATTCCCCGTAGCGCGCCGGCATCCAGGATCTCGATCTGCTCGCGTCCGAGCGCGACCCACCCCTGCTCCTCGAAGCGCTTCAGCAACCGCGAGACCATCTCGCGGGCGGTTCCGAGGTCGTCGGCCAATTGCTGGTGTGTCGAGCGGATCAGCCTGCCCCGCCCCAGCAGGGCCGCCGCGAGTCGCCGATCCATCCGCTGGAACGCAACCGCCTCGACGAGCGCCATCAGGTCGGCCATTCGATCGGCGAGCAGGCCGAGCAGAAAGGTTCGAAAAGGTTCGGCGGCGGTCCAACCGAGGAGGGTGGCCCGGTCGACGACCAGCAGCCGCGTGCGGCCCTGGGTGGTTCCGTGGGCATTCATCGGTGTCGAGCCGAGCAGGCAGCCGGTGGAGACGATGCAGATTTCTCCCGGGTGCACCCGGTAGAGTTCGAGTTCGCGCCCGTCCGGCGAGCCGCGTGCGACCCTGACCTGGCCTTCGAGCACCATCGGAAAGCCGACGCAGGGTTCGGTTTCGCGGAAGAGGGTCGTCCGGTCCGGCACGTCGATCTCGCCCAGCGCGCGCAGGTCGGCCGCGAGGCGGTCGGCGGGAAGGGCGGAAAGGGACGGGTACAGCGAGATCAGCGCGGCGGGGTCCATGGCGGGCCAGGATGTTTCACGTGGAACATGATGGGCCGACGTCGGTGCGCCCACGACTCGAAGGCTAACAGGATCGCGGGCGGACCTCTCGAGACGACGTTGCACGTGCGCACCGTCTTCGGGGGAAGCCCTCCGGTCTGCGTGGCACGATGTCGTCGCACCGGCACGCCGATCCGCCGATGTCCCGACCGCGGACGAAGCGCGCGCCCGGCGCGCAGCGAACGAACATATAATCCGCGATCCCCGAACTGCCGGCCACCCGCGAACCACCCATGATCCACCCCGACGAATTCGACGTGATCGTCATCGGGGGTGGTCACGCCGGTACCGAGGCGGCGCTCGCCAGCGCTCGGATGGGCGTTCGCACGCTGCTGCTCACGCACAGCATCGAGACGCTCGGCCAGATGTCGTGCAATCCTTCGATCGGGGGCATCGGCAAGGGTCACCTGGTCAAGGAAGTGGACGCGCTCGGCGGCGCGATGGCCGCCGCGACCGACGAGGCCGGCATCCAGTTCAGGATCCTGAATTCGAGCAAGGGCCCCGCGGTGCGCGCCACGCGCGCGCAGGCCGACCGGGTGCTGTACCGGCGCGCCATTCGCACCCGCCTCGAGAACCAGCCGAACCTGAGGATCTTCCAGCAGGCGGTCGACGACCTGATGGTCGAGGGCGACCGGGTGACCGGCGCCGTGACCCAGCTCGGGCTTCGCTTCCGGGCGCGTGCCGTGGTGCTGACCGCGGGCACGTTCCTGAACGGTCTGGTCCACGTCGGCCTGTCGAATTATCCGGCCGGCCGCGCGGCGGATCCGCCGTCGGTCTCGCTCGCGGCCCGGCTGCGCGAGCTGAAGCTTCCGCAGGGGCGCCTGAAGACCGGCACGCCGCCGCGCATCGACGGCCGCACGATCGATTTCTCGAAGTGCGAGGTCCAGCCCGGCGACCTGGACCCGATCCCGGTGTTCTCGTTCCTCGGCCGCCCGGAGCAGCACCCCGCGCAGCTGCCCTGCTGGATCACGCACACGAACCCGCGCACGCACGAGATCATCCGCGGCGGCCTGGATCGCAGCCCGATGTACACCGGCGTGATCGAGGGCGTGGGCCCGCGCTACTGCCCGTCGGTCGAGGACAAGATCCATCGTTTCGCGGACAAGGACTCGCACCAGGTCTTCCTGGAGCCGGAAGGGCTCGACACTCACGAGATCTACCCGAACGGGATCTCGACCAGCCTGCCGTTCGACGTCCAGCGGGCGCTGGTGCACTCGATCCCGGGCCTGGAGAACGCGCACCTGCTGCGGCCCGGCTACGCGATCGAGTACGACTACTTCGACCCGCGCGGGCTGCGCCGATCGCTCGAGACCCGCGTGATCGCCGGGCTCTTCTTCGCCGGTCAGATCAACGGCACCACCGGGTACGAGGAGGCGGCGGCGCAGGGCCTGCTCGCCGGCCTGAACGCCGCGCTGCAGGTCACCGGCCGCGAGCCGTGGTGCCCGCGGCGGGACGAAGCCTACCTGGGCGTGCTGGTCGACGACCTGGTCACGCGCGGGGTCAGCGAGCCGTACCGGATGTTCACCAGCCGCGCCGAATACCGGCTCAGCCTGCGCGAGGACAACGCCGACCTGCGCCTGACCGAGACCGGGCGCAGGCTCGGGTGCGTCGACGATGTTCGATGGGACGTCTTCTGCCGCAAACGTGACGCTATCGACGAAGAACTGCGTCGATTGGAGTCCATCTCCGTCAATCCGACGTCATTTCCGCCGGAGCGGGCGATATCGGTGATCGGCCAGCCGATCGAGCGCGACTACACGCTCGCGGATCTCCTGCGCCGGCCCGACGTGCGCTACGAGGCGCTGGCGCAGGTCGCCGGGCCGGGGCTGCGCGAGCGCGCCGGCGAGATCGGGCTCGACGGCCTGCGGATCGGCCAGGCGATCGAGCAGATCGAGATCCGCAGCAAGTACGCCGGCTACATCGCGCGCCAGCAGGCCGAGATCGCCCGCCACGCGCACAACGAGGCGCTCGCGATCCCGCCGGAATTCGACTACGCGCAGGTGCGCGGCCTGTCCAACGAAGTGCGCGCCAAGCTCGCGGCGCAACGCCCCGAGACCGTCGGTCAGGCGGCGGGGATCTCGGGCGTGACGCCGGCGGCGATCTCGCTGCTGCTCGTCTACCTGAAGAAGCGCCGATTCTCCGATCCGCGCGCGGCGTAGCGACGACGATGCCCCGGCGCCCCGCCGACCGTCCCGCCGCGCGGGATCCGATGCCCCGATCGAACCGCGCTCCGGCCCCGGCCGATCCCCGGCAGGACGCCCGCGCGCTCGCCGACGCCTGCGAGCGCCTGGGCCTCGAGCTCGACGTCGCGCGCCGCGACAAGCTGCTCGCGTATTGCGCGCTGCTGTCGAAGTGGAACGCGGTCTACAACCTGACCGCGATCCGCGATGCGCGCGCGATGCTCGTGCAGCACCTGTTCGACTGCCTCGCGATCGTCCCGCCGCTCGCCGCTCACGGCCTGCGCGACGGCGCGGTCGTCGTCGACGTCGGCTCCGGTGCCGGGCTGCCCGGCGTCGTGATCGCGGCCTGCGTCCCCGGCGCGCAGGTCCACTGCGTCGACACCGTCGGCAAGAAAGCGGCGTTCGTCCGGCAGGTGCGCGCCGAACTCGGCCTGGCCAACCTGCACGCGCACCACGCGCGCGTCGAGGCGCTCGCCGTCCCGGCGGACCTGCCGCCGGCGGACCTCGTCGTCTCGCGTGCGTTCTCGTCGCTGGCGCAGTTCGTCGAGCTCACCGACCGCCTGCTCGCGCCCGGCGGGCGCTGGGCCGCGATGAAGGGAACGCTCCCCGACGACGAGCTCGCAGCGCTGCCCGCAACGGTGCGGCGTGTCGCAGCGATTACACTGGACGTCCCGCAACTGGATGCCGAACGTCACCTGATCGTGCTCGCGCGCGCCGACGCGTCGTGAGCGGCCGCGCCGAACCGGCCGCGGCCGCGAGCTGCGCGTGACGCCCGCGCCACCCGTCTCCCGAGCTCCGATGGCCCGAATATTCGTCGTCGCAAACCAGAAGGGTGGCGTGGGCAAGACCACGACCACCGTCAACCTCGCCGCCGCGCTCGCGAAGCTCGGCCGGCGCACGCTGCTCGTCGACCTCGACCCGCAGGGCAACGCGACGATGGGCAGCGGCATCGACAAGCGCCAGCTCGAGCGTTCGGTCTACCACGTGCTGATCGGCATGTGCGACGTCGTCGAGGCGGCGCAGCCCTCGCCCAGCGGCGGCTACGCGGTGCTGCCGGCCAACCGCGAGCTCGCCGGCGCCGAGGTCGAGCTGGTGGACTTCGACGAGCGCGAGACGCGCCTGAAGGACGCGCTCGCCGCGGTCGACGACCAGTACGACGTCGTGCTGATCGACTGCCCGCCGTCGCTGTCGCTGCTCACGCTCAACGGCTTCTGCTCGGCGCACGGCGTGATCATCCCGATGCAGTGCGAGTACTACGCGCTCGAAGGCCTGTCGGACCTCGTCAACACGATCAAGAAGGTGCACGCGAACTTCAACACCGACCTGAAGGTGATCGGGCTGCTGCGCGTCATGTTCGACCCGCGCGTGACGCTCGCGCAGCAGGTCTCGGCGCAGCTCGAGGAGCACTTCGGCGAGAAGGTGTTCCGCACCGTCATTCCGCGCAACGTCCGGCTCGCCGAGGCGCCGAGCTACGGGCAGCCCGGCGTGGTCTTCGACCCGGCGTCGAAGGGCGCGCGCGCGTACATCGAGTTCGGCGCCGAGCTGGTCGAGCGTCTCGCACGCCTCTGAGCGCGCGGCGCCGGCCCCCCATCTTCCGCATCGACCGACGCCAGGAGCGCGCGTGATGATCAAGGTCAAACCCAAGGGCCTGGGCCGCGGACTCGAGGCCCTGCTCGGCGGCGACGAGCGCGCCGCCGCGCCCGCCGACGCCGGCCCCGCGCAGATGCTGTCGCTCGCGCAGCTGCAGCCCGGGCGCTACCAGCCGCGCACGCGCATGGACGAATCCGCGCTGCAGGAGCTCACCGCGTCGATCCGCACCCACGGCCTGATGCAGCCGATCGTCGTGCGCCCGGTCGGGCCGGCGGGCAAGGCCGCCGCGCAGCGCTACGAGATCATCGCCGGCGAGCGGCGCTTCCGCGCCGCGACCGCCGCCGGGCTCGCCGACGTCCCGGTGATCGTGCGCGACGCCTCCGACGAGCAGGCGCTCGCGCTCGCGCTGATCGAGAACATCCAGCGCGAGGACCTGAACCCGCTCGAACAGGCGCAGGCGATCAAGCGGCTGATCGACGAGTTCCACTACTCGCACGAGCAGGCCGCCGAGGCGATCGGCCGCTCCCGCAGCGCGACCTCCAACCTGCTGCGACTGCTGAACCTCGCCGAGCCGGTGCAGACGATGCTGCTCGCCGGCGACCTCGACATGGGCCACGCGCGCGCGCTGCTCGCCACCGACCGGGCCACGCAGATCATGCTCGCGAACCAGGTCGTGCAGAAGCGCCTGTCGGTGCGCGAGGCCGAGAAGCTCGTCACCCGGCACCTGCAGTCGCAGGACGGCGCGAGCGGCCCCGCGCGGCGCGCCGGCGCCGCCCCGAACCGCGACATCGCGCGCCTGCAGGAGCAGCTCTCCGACCTGCTCGGCACCACGGTCGCGATCCGGCAGGCACCGCGCGGGCGCGGCCAGCTGGTCATCGACTTCTCCGGCCCCGACCAGTTCGACGGGCTGCTCCAGCGCATGGGCCTGTCGCTGCTGAAAGACTGACGCGGCGCGCCGCGGGCGCCGCCCGCGCGCGGTCGACGACCCGACCGCCCCGTGCCCGGCCGTTGTGCGCAGCACAACAGGCCGCAGGACTTGATCCGCATCAAGGCCGCACGCAATTCCCCTCGCTACGGTACGGGCATTCCTCCGACGGATGCCCGACGTGAAACCCCGCGAACCCCACTCCGAGCCCTGCGCCGTGCGCCGGGGCCGCCGCGCGCCATGCGCATGATCAGCCTGCTGCTCAGCGTGCGTCCCGAGCGCATCGCGTCGATTCGCGCCGAGCTCGACGCGATCCCCGGCGTGCGCGCCCACGACGCGCTGCCCGGCTCGAAGCTGGTGGTCACCGTCGAGGACGTCCCCGGCCACGAGCCGATGGCCGCGATGCAGCAGGCGCAGGGCCTGCCCGGCGTGCTGTGCGCGACGCTGACCTACGAATTCTCCGACGACCCGCTGGAAACCCTGGAGGCAAGAGCATGAGCCTGAACCGACGCGACTTCATTCGGGTGAACGCAGTCGCCGCGGCGGTCGGGGCGGCGAACGCGCAGGCCCCGGCGATCGCCCAGGGCCCCGGTCCGGCGGGCGGCCAGGGGGCGGGCGGCCCGGCGCCGGGCGACAAGTCCATCCACTGGGACAAGGGCGTGTGCCGGTTCTGCGGCACCGGTTGCGCGGTCCTCGTCGGCGTGCAGGACGGCCGCGTGGTCGCGACGCAGGGCGATCCCGACTCCCCGGTGAACCGCGGGCTGAACTGCATCAAGGGCTACTTCCTGTCGAAGATCATGTACGGCGCGGACCGCCTGAAGACGCCGCTGCTGCGCAAGAAGGACGGCAAGTTCGACAAGAACGGCGAGTTCGTCGCGGTCTCGTGGAACGAGGCCTTCGACCTGATGGCGCAGAAGTGGAAGGAGGCGCTCGCCAGGCACGGGCCCACCGCGGTCGGCATGTTCGGCTCGGGCCAGTGGACGATCTTCGAGGGGTACGCGGCGGCCAAGCTGTACAAGGCGGGCTTTCGCTCCAACAACCTCGACCCGAACGCGCGCCACTGCATGGCGTCGGCGGTCGCGGGCTTCATGCGCACCTTCGGCATCGACGAGCCGATGGGCTGCTACGACGACATCGAGAAGTCGGACGCGTTCGTGCTCTGGGGCTCGAACATGGCCGAGATGCACCCGATCCTGTGGTCGCGCATCACCGACCGGCGCCTGACGAACCCGGCGTGCAAGGTCGCGGTGCTGTCCACGTTCGAGCACCGCTCATTCGAGCTCGCCGACCTCGGGATGATCTTCACCCCGCAAACCGATCTCGCGATCCTGAATTACATCTGCCACCACATCATCTCGACCGGCAAGGTGAACCAGGACTTCGTGAAGAAGAACGTCAACTTCAAGAAGAGCGTCACCGACATCGGCTACGGGCTGCGCCCGAACCACGCGCTCGAGAAGGACGCGCTGAACAACGGCTACCCCGGCGCCGACGGCAAGCCGCGCGGCGACACCGGGAAGTCGGAGCCGATCACGTTCGAGGACTTCAGGAAGTTCGTCTCCGAGTACACGCTCGAGAAGGTCTCGAAGCTCTCGGGCGTGCCGCAGGACAAGCTCAAGGCGCTCGCCGAGCTGTACGCGGACCCGAAGCGCAAGGTCGTGTCGTACTGGACGATGGGCTTCAACCAGCACACGCGCGGCACGTGGGTCAACAACATGATCTACAACGTGCACCTGCTCACCGGCAAGATCTCGGAGCCGGGCAACGGCCCGTTCTCGCTCACGGGCCAGCCGTCGGCGTGCGGCACCGCGCGCGAGGTCGGCACCTTCGCGCACCGGCTGCCGGCCGACATGGTCGTGACCAACCCCGAGCACCGCGCCAGGACCGAGGCGATCTGGCAGCTGCCCGAGGGGACGCTGCCGGACAAGGTCGGGCTGCACGCCGTCGCGCAGAGCCGCGCGCTCAAGGACGGCAAGCTCAAGTGCTACTGGACGATGACGACCAACAACATGCAGGCCGGTCCGAACGTCAACGGCGAGATCTACCCCGGCTGGCGCAACCCCGAGACCTTCATCGTGGTGTCGGACCCGTACCCGACGGTGTCGGCGCTGTCGGCGGACCTGATCCTGCCGGCCGCGATGTGGGTCGAGAAGGAGGGCGCGTACGGCAACGCCGAGCGGCGCACGCAGTTCTGGCGGCAGATGGTGAAGGCGCCCGGCGAATCGCGCTCCGACCTGTGGCAGCTGATGGAATTCTCCAGGCGCTTCAAGGTCGACGAAGTCTGGCCGGCGGAGCTGGTGGCGAAGAAGCCCGAGCTCAAGGGCAGGACGCTGTTCGACGTGCTGTTCGCCAACGGCGTCGTCAACAAGTTCCCGCTCGCCGACGTCGCGAAGGTCAACGAGCACGCGATCCCGAAGTACATGAACGACGAGTCGCAGGCCTACGGCTTCTACGTGCACAAGGGCCTGTTCGAGGAGTACGCGCAGTTCGGGCGCCAGCACGGCCACGACCTCGCGCCGTTCGACCTGTACCACAAGGCGCGCGGGCTGCGCTGGCCGGTGGTCGACGGCAAGGAGACGATGTGGCGCTTCCGCGAGGGATTCGACCCGTACGTGAAGGCGGGCGAGGGCGTGAAGTTCTACGGCCACAAGGACGGGCGCGCGGTGGTCTTCGCGCTGCCTTACCAGCCCGCCGCGGAATCGCCGGACAAGGAATACGACCTCTGGCTGTGCACCGGGCGCGTGCTCGAGCACTGGCACACAGGCACGATGACGCGGCGCGTCGCCGAGCTGCACCGGTCGGTACCCGAGGCGCTGGTGTTCATGCACCCCGACGACGCGAAGGCGCGCGGGCTGCAGCGCGGCATGGTCTGCAAGGTGCAGTCGCGCCGCGGCGAGATGAGCGCGCGGGTGGAGACGCGCGGGCGCAACAAGCCGCCGCAGGGCCTGATCTTCGTGCCGTTCTTCGACGAGTCCAAGCTCGTCAACAAGCTCACGCTGGACGCGACCTGCCCGATCTCCAAGGAGACCGACTTCAAGAAGTGCGCGGTCCGCGTGGTGCGCGCCTGACGAGGACTGCGTGAGCGCGCGGCGTGCCTTGCGGGGCGCGAAGCGCGGCGCGGACGCGAAACCATGAGCAACGATTCCACGCGAACGGACCCGGGCGCGCCGTCGAGCGAGGCACGGGGCGCGGAGGCACGCCGCCGCTTCCTGCGCGACCTCGCCGGCGCGGCCGGCGGCGCGGGGCTGCTGTCGCTGGGCGCGGGCGTCGTCGCGAGTCACACGCACGCGCGCCCCGCGGGCGCGATCCGCCCGCCCGGCGCGCTCGCCGAGGAGGCGTTCCTCGGCGCCTGCGTGCGCTGCGGGCTGTGCGTGCGCGACTGCCCGTACGGCACGCTGAAGCTGGGCCGCCTCGGCGACGGCGTGGTCGCCGGCACGCCGTGGTTCGACGCGCGCACGGTGCCGTGCGAGATGTGCGAGGACATCCCCTGCGTGAAGGCGTGCCCCACCGGCGCGCTCGACCCGTCGCTCACCGAGATCGGCAAGGCGAAGATGGGCCTGGCGGTGCTGATCGACCAGGAGAGCTGCCTGAACTTCCTCGGGCTGCGCTGCGACGTCTGCTATCGCGTGTGCCCGGCGATCGGGCGCGCGATCACGCTCGAGACGCGCCACAACCCGCGCTCGGACCGCCACGCGATGCTGCTGCCCACCGTGCACTCGGACGCGTGCACCGGCTGCGGCAAGTGCGAGAAGTCGTGCGTGCTCGAGCAGGCGGCGATCAGGGTGCTGCCGGTCGCGCTCGCGCGCGGCAGGCTCGGCGATCACTACCGCAAGGGCTGGGAGGAGAAGGACAAGGCCGGCGGCTCGCTGATCCCCGGCCAGATCCAGCTGCCGGTGCGCGGCGCGGAGGCGCCGAAATGAGCGTCGATTCCCGAGCCGAGGGTCGTCAGGCGAGCGGCGTCGGCGCGCTGCACCCGGGCCGCGACGCGGTCGCCGCGAAGGGGCGCTGGCACGCCAACCGCTGGCTGTGGCTGCGCCGGCTCGTGCAGGCGGGCGTGCTCGCGTGCTTCCTCGCCGGCCCGCTCGCGGGGGTGTGGGTCGTCAAGGGCAGCCTCGCATCGAGCAAGGTGCTGGGCGTGCTGCCCCTCACCGACCCCTTCGTGCTCGCGCAGACGATCGCGGCCGGCCACCTGCCGGCGCTCACCGCGCTCGCGGGCGCCGCGATCGTGATCGCGTTCTACGCGCTCGTCGGCGGGCGCGCGTTCTGCGCGTGGGCGTGCCCGATGAACGTCGTCGCCGACGCGGCGGCGTGGACGCGGCGCCGGCTGAACCTGCGCGGCGCGCGCACGCCGAAGCGCATGCGCACGTGGCTGCTCGCGGGCACGCTGGCCGCGAGCGCCGCGACCGGCACCGCGGCCTGGGAGGCGGTCAACCCGGTGTCCACGCTGCAGCGCGGGCTCGTGTTCGGCTTCGGGCTGGGCGCGCTCGTCGTGCTCGCGGTCTTCGTCTACGACGCGTTCGTCGCGCACCGCGGCTGGTGCGGCCACGTGTGCCCGCAGGGCGCGCTCTACGGCCTCGTGGGCCGCGCGTCCGTCGTGCGCGTGTCCGCCGCCAGGCGCGGCCAGTGCAACGACTGCGGCGACTGCCTCGTCGTGTGCCCCGAGACGCACGTGATCGCGCCCGCGCTCAAGGGGCGCGGCAGCCCGGTGATCGCGTCGGGCGACTGCACGAACTGCGGCCGCTGCATCGACGTGTGCAGCCGCGATGTCTTCCGATTCACGACCCGATTCGACTCGAGGAGCCAATGATGAAGAACTGGGCACGATGGGCGACGGTGCTCGCCGCCGGCGCATGCCTGATCGCGGGAACGGGTCCCCGGGCCGCCGAGACCGTCCGGCCCGCCGCGGCGGCGCCGGCGATCGCGCCGCTGGCCGCCGCGTCGCCCGGGTCGGGTTCCGCCACGACGCCTGCGGGCGTGCCGGCCGCCGCCGCCGCGTCGCCCGGGGCCGGCGTCGACAAGGTCAAGGCGCTGCGCAGCGAGGGGTCGGTGAGCGCGCCCGAGCGCGACGCCGACTCCGAGGCCTTCCGCGCCGATCGCGACCGCGCGCCGCTGCCGCGCGACTTCGTCCAGCAGCCGCCGCTGATCCCGCACACGATCCGCGGCTACAACATCACGATGAACTTCAACAAGTGCATGGACTGCCACGCGTGGAACCGCGCGCGCGAGACCGGCGCGACCAAGGTCTCGCTCACGCACTTCCGCGATCGCGACGGCACCGAGCTGACCGGGGTCTCGCCGCGGCGCTACTTCTGCCTTCAGTGCCACGTCCCGCAGACCGACGCCCGGCCGCTGGTCGAGAACACGTTCCGGCCCGCGCGCGGGCTGCGCTAGTCGCCCCCCGGGCCAGGAGATCCGAACCATGTCATCGACACAGACCCTGCCGGCCGGCGGCGAGGCCGCGGGCCGTCCCGGCAGCGGGGCCGGCCCCGGCCCGCGCGCGCGCCTGAAGGCGTGGGTGTTCGGCGCGACCGGCTTCGCGTTCGTGCTGGGCATCGCGTTCTGGGGCGCGTTCAACTGGACGCTCGAGCTCACCAACACCGAGGCGTTCTGCATCTCGTGCCACGAGATGAAGGAGAACGTGTTCCAGGAGTACCGCAACACGATCCACTACGCGAACCGCACCGGCGTGCGCGCCACCTGCCCGGACTGCCACGTGCCGCGCGAGTGGACGTACAAGATGCTGCGCAAGGTCCAGGCGTCGAACGAGCTGCTGCACAAGTTCCTGGGCAGCGTCGACACGCCCGAGAAGTTCAACGCCAAGCGGCTCGAGCTCGCCAAGCACGAGTGGGCGCGCATGAAGGGCAACGACTCGCGCGAGTGCCGCAACTGCCACAACTACGACGCGTTCGACTACGGCGAGCAGGGCCGGCGCTCGGCGGCGATGCACCAGGCCGGGCTCTCGAAGGGCCAGACCTGCATCGACTGCCACAAGGGCATCGCGCACTCGTTGCCCGCGATCGAGCAGGGCGTGGGCGCCGGCAAGGCGGGCGCTTCCCAGGAGGAGTTCCACCCGCCCGCCGCGGCCGCCCGCAGGCTCGAGGACGGGCCGCCGGCGGCGCTCGAGCAGAAGTAGGGAGGCCGGCCCCGCGCGCCGGGGCACGGCGCGCACGTCGTGCCCGCCCGCCCGGCCGGCGCGCGGCGCGGCGCGAACGGCCGGCTCAGATGCCCGACGGCTTGAACAGGACGTCCATCCGGTCCACGGACCGCAGCTTCATGTCGCGCACGTCGCCGCCCTTGAGCACGCGCAGCACGACCTCGGTCCCCGCGGGCCCGAGCTTCCACAGGCGGCGATAGAAATCGGCCTGGTCGGCGACGCGCTCGCCGCCGACCGCCATGACGATGTCGCCCTGGTCGATGCCGGCGCCCTCGGCCGGCCCGTTGTGCGAGACCCGCACCACCATCAGGTGGCCGCGCACCATCTCGGTCGTCATTCCCAGCCAGGGCTGCACCGGCCCGCGCCGGCGCCCGCTCGCGAGCAGGTCGTCGAGGATCGGCTTGAGCAGGTTGACCGGCACGAACAGGTTGCCCGGCACCCCGCGCCGGTCGCTCGCGGCGTCGTTGACGATCAGCGAGCCGATGCCCACCAGCTTGCCGTCCTCGGTGATCAGCGCCGCGCCGCTCCAGTTGTTGACCGGCGGGAACGTGTAGATCGGGCGATCGAGCAGGTACTCCCAGCCACCGGCGAAGGGCTTGCGCGAGATCACGTAGAGCTCGGTGGCGGCCGGCTCGCCCTGGCCGAGCGTGAGCACCTTCTGGCGCTCGGCGACCTTGTCGGAGTCGCCGAGCTCCAGCGGCCTGACGTCGAGCGGCAGCACGGTGCGCACGAGCCCGAAGCCGGTCGCGTGGTCGTAGCCCGCGACGCTGGCCGGAATGCGCCGCCCGCCCGAGGTCACGACCTCGACGTTCTCGGTCTCGAGCAGCAGGTAGCCGATCGTGAGCACGAGGCGCTCGCTGATGACCACCCCCGACCCGGTACGCCGGGCGCCGAGCGCGTCCGCGCTGGGCGCGCCCGAGACCGCGCGTGCGTCGACGCGCACGACCGCGCCGTTGAAGCGCTTGAGCTCCTCCGGGATCGGCTTGCCGGCGTCGGCCGCCCGCGGCGCGTCCGACGGTGGATCGGCGCCTTGCGACTGGGCCGACGCGGCGAAGTGCAGCGCGCACGCGAGCACCGCGGCGAGCCCGCGGCGCGCGACGCCGCCCGCCCGCCCGCCGGCCGCGGGGCCGGGCACCGGGTTCGACGGCGGGCGCGGGCCGCGCGCGAGGCCGGCCGGCAGCGACAACGGGTGATGGCGCAGCATGCTTGGACCTCCGGCGATTCGCGACCTGCGTCGATTGTTCCACCGCACCGCGGCGGGCTCAACGGGAAACGACGCCGCGCGCGCGGTCATTCCGTCGCCCGGCCTGTTGTTGCGGCGCAGCATCCAAGCCCATTCCGGAACCGGTCTTCTATAAGACCATTTGACCCTCATGGCGGCGACCCGTTAGAATCCCGCGTCTTTGCCTGCCGCAAGCCATCAGCCGCGCCAGACTCATGTTCGCAGCCGTCGGTTTGCAAGTCGCCTCGGTGATCATCCTCGGTCTTCTGGCCGGAGCGGTCTTCGACTGGACGAGCGCGAAGTTCTTCGTGCTCGGCGGCGCGGCGGCGGTGGTTCCGAATGCCTTGTTTGCCCTGCGTCTGGCGGTGCACCGGGGGCGGTCGCCGGAGTCCTATCCGGTGGTCTTCTTCCTCGGCGAGTTCGTCAAGATCGGCCTGACCCTGGGGCTGCTGGCCTGGATCGTGCACTGGCAGCGTGACGTGAGCTGGCTGCCGCTGGTCCTCGGACTCATCGTGGCACTGAAGGCGCCGCTGTTCGCGCTGCTCATCGCCCGCGATGCGCCGCAAGACTGGCCGGAGCCGGAGGCCGCCGCAGGACACCGGGTGACGGATCTGTAAGACACGGACGCGCAACGAACGGAATCGACGACAAAATGGCCGACGCATCGCACGCCCCCACGCCATCCGAGTACATCGTCCACCACCTCACCCACATGAATTCGTCGGGCGAGGCGCAGAAGAACATCGTCGACTTCAGCCTGTTCAACTGGGACACCCTGTTCTGGTCGGTGACGATGGCGGTGCTCGCCGCGTTCCTGCTGTACCGCGCCGCGAGCAAGGTCACGCCCGGCGTTCCGGGGCGCTTCGTCGGCGCGATCGAATCGGTGGTGGAGTTCGTCCACGAGCAGGCGCGCTCGATCGTCCACGGCGACATCACGATGATTGCGCCGCTGGGTCTGACGGTGTTCATCTGGGTCGTGCTGATGAACAGCATGGACTTCCTGCCCGTCGACCTGCCCTCGAAGGTGCTCGAGCTCACCGGGCTGAATCACAGCATCCACTTCCAGCGCGTCGTGCCCACGGCCGACCTCAACGGCACGCTCGGCATGTCGCTGATCGTCTTCCTGTGCACGATCTACTACGGCATCAAGGTCAAGCACCCGGGCGGCTTCGTGAAGGAGCTCTTCACCGCGCCCTTCGGCCCCCACCCGCTGCTCGCGCCGTTCAACTTCGCGCTGCAGCTGATCGAGTACGCGGCGCGCACGATCTCGCTGGGCATGCGGCTGTTCGGCAACATGTACGCGGGCGAGCTGGTGTTCCTGCTGATCGCGCTGCTCGGCGCCACCGCCACCTGGTGGGGCTTCGGGCTGCACTTCCTCACCGGTCTCGGCTGGGCCATCTTCCACATCCTGATCGTCGTGCTCCAGGCGTTCATCTTCATGATGCTCACGCTGGTGTACATCGGCCAGGCGCACGAAGGCCACTGAGCGCGCTTTCCACCCACGCTTCCAACGTCTCAAAAGTTCATTCACGAGGAGTCATCATGACCAACGTTGCTCTTGTTGCGATCGCCTGCGGTTTGATCATCGGTCTGGGTGCCATGGGCGCCTGCATCGGCATCGGCATGATGGGCGGCAAGTACATCGAAGGCGCGGCGCGCCAGCCCGAGCTGATGGACAAGCTGCAGACCAAGATGTTCCTGCTCGCCGGCCTGATCGACGCGGCGTTCCTGATCGGCGTCGGTATCGCGATGATGTTCGCGTTCGCCAACCCGTTCAAAGGCTGATCGCGCGGCGTCCCGCCCCGGTGACGTCCCCCCTCATCACTTTCTAGGAAGTCCGTCGTGAACCTTAACGCGACGCTTATCGCCCAGATGGTCGTCTTTCTGGCGCTCTGGTGGTTCGTGGCCAAGTTCGTCTGGCCGCCGGTCACCAAGGCGCTGGACGAGCGCAGCAAGCGCATCGCCGAGGGCCTGGCCGCCGCCGACAAGGCCAAGGCCGACCTCGCCGCCGCCGAGCGCCGGGTGCAGGACGAGTTCAAGAAGGCGCGCGACAGCGCGGCCGAGCTGCGCACCGGCGCCGAGCGCCAGGGCGCGGTCCTCATCGACGAAGCGCGCGCCGAGGCGGCCCGCATCGTCGCCGCCGCCAAGAAGGCGGCCGAGGAAGAGGCCGATCTCGCCGCCCAGCGGGCCAAGGACCAGATCCGCGAGCAGGTCGCGCAGCTCGCCGTCGTGGGTGCCGAGCGCATCCTGCGGCGCGAGATCGACGCCGCCCGCCACGCCGATCTGCTGGCGAACCTGAAGAACGAACTGCGCTAGCAGGAAGGCACAGGTCATGGCCGAGTCCCTCACCATCGCCCGCCCGTACGCGGAGGCCGCCTTCAAGCTGGCCCGCGACTCGGGCGCGTTCCCCGCCTGGTCGGACGCACTCGCGCGGCTCGCCGCGGTCGCGGGCAACCCGGTCGCGCACGAGCTGATCGGCACGCCGCAACTGTCGGTGTCGCAGGTCGCCACGCTGATCGCCGACGCCGCGGGCCAGCTCGGTGCCGAGCAGCGCAACTTCGTCCAGGTGCTCGCGGAGAACGAGCGCCTGGCGGTGCTGCCCGAGATCGCGAGCCTCTTCGAGGGGCTGCGCAACCAGCACGAGGGCGTGGTCGAGGCCCGCATCGAGACGGCGTTCAGGCTGACGGACGAGCAGATCGCCGACATCGTCGGCACGCTCTCGGCGAAGTACGGGCGGCAGGTGAAGGCCACGATCTGGATCGACCCCGAGCTGATCGGCGGCGTCTCGATCCGGGTCGGCGACGAAGTGATGGACGCGTCGGTGCGCGGCAAGCTGGCCCAGCTTGCGAGCGCCTTGAAGGCATAAGCGCGCACCGCGGCAACGCCCGGCGCCAACAGACAGGAATCAGGAGAGTCTCATGCAGCTCAATCCGGCCGAGATCAGCGAACTTCTCAAGAGCAAGATCCAGAACCTGCAGGTGTCCGCCGACACCCGCAACCAGGGCACGGTCGTGTCCGTGACGGACGGCATCTGCCGCATCCACGGCCTGTCGGACGTGATGCAGGGCGAGATGATCGAGTTCCCGGGCAACACGTTCGGCCTGGCGCTGAACCTGGAGCGCGATTCCGTCGGCGCGGTGGTGCTCGGCGAGTACGTGCACATCTCCGAGGGCGCCACGGTCAAGGCGACCGGCCGCATCCTCGAGGTGCCGGTGGGCCCCGAGCTCATCGGCCGCGTCGTGGATTCGCTGGGCGCGCCCATCGACGGCAAGGGCCCGATCAACGCCAAGATGACCGACGTCATCGAGAAGGTCGCCCCGGGCGTGATCGCGCGCCAGTCGGTGTCGCAGCCGGTGCAGACGGGCCTGAAGTCGATCGACGCGATGGTGCCGGTCGGCCGCGGCCAGCGCGAGCTGATCATCGGCGACCGCCAGACCGGCAAGACCGCGGTGGCCGTCGACACGATCATCAACCAGAAGGGCAAGGACCTGATCTGCGTGTACGTCGCGATCGGCCAGAAGGCCTCGACGATCAACAACGTCGTGCGCAAGCTCGAGGAGCACGGCGCGATGGAGTACACGATCGTCGTCGCCGCCACGGCGTCCGACTCCGCGGAGATGCAGTACATCGCCCCGTACTCCGGCTGCACGATGGGCGAGTACTTCCGCGACCGCGGCCAGGACGCGCTGATCATCTACGACGACCTCACCAAGCAGGCGTGGGCGTATCGCCAGGTCTCGCTGCTGCTGCGCCGCCCGCCGGGCCGCGAAGCCTACCCGGGCGACGTCTTCTACCTGCACTCGCGCCTGCTCGAGCGCGCCGCGCGCGTGAACCCCGAGTACGTCGAGAAGTTCACCAACGGCGAAGTCAAGGGCAAGACCGGCTCGCTGACCGCGCTGCCCGTCATCGAGACGCAGGCCGGCGACGTGTCCGCGTTCGTGCCGACCAACGTGATCTCGATCACCGACGGCCAGATCTTCCTCGAGACCGACCTCTTCAACGCCGGCATCCGTCCCGCGATCAACGCGGGCATCTCGGTGTCGCGCGTGGGCGGCGCGGCCCAGACCGACATCGTCAAGAAGCTGGGCGGCGGCGTGCGTCTCGCGCTCGCGCAGTACCGCGAGCTCGCGGCGTTCGCGCAGTTCGCGTCCGACCTCGACGACGCCACCCGCAAGCAGCTCGAGCGCGGCCGCATGGTCACCGAGCTGATGAAGCAGCCGCAGTACCAGCCGCTGCAGGTCTGGGAGATGGCGCTCACGCTGTTCTCGGTCAACAACGGCTACTTCGACGACATCGAGGTCCCGAAGGCGCTGGGCGCCGAGCGCGCGCTGCGCGAGTTCGCCAAGACCAAGTACGCGTCGCTGGTCGAGACGATGGAGAAGGACAAGAAGTTCTCCAAGGACGTCGAGGCCAAGCTGCACGAGTGCCTCAAGGACTTCAAGAAGTCGGGCGCTTACTGATCGGCCCGGTGACGGGAACGAAGCTTCTGTCCTGAGGAACCGACATGCCGGGCAGCAAAGAGATCCGGACCAAGATCAAGAGCGTCCAGAACACGCGCAAGATCACGAAGGCGATGGAGATGGTCTCCGCGTCCAAGATGCGCAAGGCGCAGGACCGGATGCGCCACGCCCGGCCGTACGCCGACAAGATCCGCAACATCGCGGCGCACCTGGCGCAGGCCAACCCCGAGTACCGCCACCCGTTCCTGGTCCGGCGTGAAGAGGTCAAGGGTGCGGGCGTGATCCTGGTCACGACCGACAAGGGCCTGTGCGGCGGCCTGAACACCAACATCCTGCGGGCGGTCACGCTGAAGCTGCGCGAACTGCAGAACGCGAAGGTCGCGATCCGGACCACCGCGATCGGCAACAAGGGCTTCGGCTTCCTGGGCCGGATCGGCGCGAACGTGGTTTCGCACGTCGTGCACCTCGGCGACACCCCGCACCTCGAGAAGCTGATCGGCCCGGTCAAGATCCAGCTCGACGCCTACGCGGCGGGCGAGATCGACGCGGTCTACATCGCCTACACCCGCTTCATCAACACGATGAAGCAGGAGCCGGTGATCGAGCAGCTGCTGCCGCTGTCGCCCGACAAGCTCGCCGAGGAGTCGCGCGAGTTCTCGTGGGACTACCTCTACGAGCCGGACGCGCAGGCGGTGCTCGACGAGCTGCTGGTGCGCTACGTCGAGGCGCTGGTCTACCAGTCGGTGGCCGAGAACATGGCCTCCGAGCAGAGCGCGCGGATGGTCGCGATGAAAGCCGCGTCCGACAACGCGAAGAAGGTCATCGACGACCTCCAGCTGACGTACAACAAGGCGCGGCAGGCGGGCATCACGAAGGAACTGTCCGAGATCGTCGGGGGCGCGGCCGCCGTCTAGGCGGGCGCTGCTTGCGACGGATCGGCGACGAGAGAATTCAAGGACTGAGGACACGGACATGGCACAAGGTCAAATCGTTCAGTGCATCGGCGCGGTGGTCGACATCCAGTTCCCGCGCGAGCAGATGCCGCGGGTCTACGACGCGCTGATCCTCGAGGACAGCGGCGACTCGCTGGCCGAGAAGGGCCTGACGTTCGAGGTGCAGCAGCAGCTCGGCGACGGCGTCGTGCGCACGATCGCGATGGGCTCGTCCGACGGCCTGCGCCGCGGCATGCCCGTGCGCAACACCGGCGCCAACATCCAGGTCCCGGTCGGCCCCGGCGTGCTCGGCCGCGTGATGGACGTGCTCGGCCGCCCGATCGACGAGCGCGGCCCGATCCAGACCGAGGAGCGTCGCGGCATCCACCAGGAAGCGCCGAAGTTCGACGAGCTGTCGCCGTCGCTCGAGCTGCTCGAGACCGGCATCAAGGTCATCGACCTGATCTGCCCGTTCGCCAAGGGCGGCAAGGTCGGCCTGTTCGGCGGCGCCGGCGTGGGCAAGACCGTGAACATGCTCGAGCTGATCAACAACATCGCCAAGGAGCACTCGGGCCTGTCCGTGTTCGCGGGCGTGGGCGAGCGCACCCGCGAGGGCAACGACTTCTACCACGAGATGTCGGACGCCAAGGTCATCGTGCAGGACGACCTGTCGCAGTCGAAGGTCGCGATGGTGTTCGGGCAGATGAACGAGCCCCCGGGCAACCGCCTGCGCGTGGGCCTGACCGGCCTGACGATGGCCGAGCGCTTCCGCGACGAGGGCCGCGACATCCTCTTCTTCGTCGACAACATCTACCGCTACACGCTGGCCGGCACCGAGGTGTCCGCGCTGCTCGGCCGGATGCCGTCGGCGGTGGGCTACCAGCCGACGCTGGCCGAGGAGATGGGCAAGCTGCAGGAGCGCATCACGTCGACCAAGACCGGCTCGATCACGTCGATCCAGGCCGTGTACGTGCCCGCGGACGACCTCACCGACCCGTCGCCGGCGACCACCTTCGGCCACCTCGACGCCACCGTCGTGCTCTCGCGCGACATCGCGTCGCTGGGCATCTACCCGGCCGTGGACCCGCTCGATTCCACGTCGCGCCAGATCGACCCGAACGTGATCGGCGAGGAGCACTACAGCACCACCCGCGCGGTGCAGGCGACGCTGCAGCGCTACAAGGAGCTGCGCGACATCATCGCGATCCTGGGCATGGACGAGCTCTCCCCCGAGGACAAGCTCGCCGTGGCGCGCGCGCGCAAGATCCAGCGCTTCCTGTCGCAGCCGTTCCACGTCGCCGAGGTGTTCACCGGCTCGCCGGGCAAGTACGTGCCGCTGAAGGAGACGATCCGCGGCTTCCAGATGATCGTCAACGGCGAGTGCGACGCGCTGCCCGAGCAGGCCTTCTACATGGTCGGCACGATCGACGAGGCGTTCGAGAAGGCCAAGACGCTCCAGTAAGCGTCGCCGGGAGCTCACATGGCACACACGATCCACGTCGACGTCGTCAGCGCCGAGGCCTCGATCTTCGAAGGCGAGGCGGAGTTCGTCGCGCTGCCGGGCGAGGCGGGCGAGCTCGGGATCTTCCCGCAGCACACCCCGCTGATCACGCGCATCAAGCCGGGCGCGGTGCGCATCAAGGTGCCGAACCAGGCCGACGAGGAGTTCGTCTTCGTCGCCGGCGGCATCCTCGAGGTGCAGCCGAACCGCGTCACCGTGCTCGCCGACACCGCGATCCGCGGCCACGACCTCGACGAGGCGAAGGCCGAGTCCGCGAAGAAGGCGGCCGAGGAAGCGATGACCAACGCCAAGAGCGACATCGACTTCGCGCGCGCGCAGTCGGAGTTCGCGGTGATGGCCGCGCAGATCGCGGCGCTGCGGCGCTTCCGGCAGAAGCGCTGACCGCGGCGGGCCCCTGCGCGGGGCATCGCCGAGCGGCGGGGCATCGCCGAGCGAAGAATCCGGCCCGAGCGCCGGATTTTTCGTTTCGTGCGCCGGCCCGGCGGGTTCGATTCCGGGCGCCCGCCCGGTGGCTCAGATCCTGACGTCGCGCAGCGGCGCGTCCGGTCCCGACACCGCCCGCTTGCCGTCGCGCAGGCCGGCGAGGTTGCGCGAGGCCTCCTCGGCGCCCTGCTCGGCGGCGCGCGCGAACCACTGCTGCGCCCGTTCGCGGTCCGGGGCGACGCCGCGCCCCTGGGCGTAGACGATCCCGAGGTTGTTCTGCGCCGAGGTGTCGCCCTGCTCGGCGGCCTTCGTCAGCCACTCGAGCGCGCGCGCGTCGTCGCGGGCCAGGCCGCGTCCGGCCATGTACATCCAGCCCAGCACGCTCATCGACTGCACGTGACCCTGCTCGGCCGCCTTGCGGAACCACTGCGCCGCCTGCGCGGCGTCGGCGCGCACGCCGCGGCCGCACGCGTACGCCGCCGCGAGGTCGTACTGCGCCTGGGCGTCGCCGCGGGCGGCCGCTGAGCGCAGCTGGGTGCCGGCGCCCGGCGACGCCGCGAGGGCACCGGGAACGAGGCCCGGGACCGGGGCTGCCAGAAGGCAGGCCAGCAGGATGGCGCGGCGCGTACGTCGGATCATCGGGAACCCCGGGGCAAGTGTTGGGCGTGTCGGAGCCGGGCAGGCGCAGCGGGTCGCCCGCGCCGGATTCAGCCGCGTGCGTCGTCGCGCCGGCGGCGACGCGTGAACCAGCCGAGCAGCGCCAGGCCGCTCGTGAGGAGCGCGAGGGTCTCGGGCTCCGGCACCGCCACCGCGCCGGCCTGGCCGGTGACGGACGGCTGACCGGAGACGTTCGCGAGGCTCGAAGAGCCGCCGCCCTGGCGCTCGGCGGTGGACGCGAGCACGTCCTGCGGGCGGGCGTCGCGCTCGGCGCGGGCGCCCAGCACCGACACGTTGCCGCAGACGTAGGGCACCATCACCGAGTACGTCATGCCGCGTGCGTCCGCGACCTCGTAGAGGTCGGCGCGCTCGACGTGGCCGGGCTTGAAGTTCACCCGCGTGTTCAGGCACATCGAGCGTCCGAACGTCATCTTGATCGCCCGCGGCTCGAACGCGGCGTCGCTGGAGACGGCGCGGATCTTGTCGTTGCGGATCTCGAGCTGGTCGGTGACTTCCTTCGCCCGGATCTTGTCCTCGAGCAGCCGCGCGACGTCCGGCGGCAGCTTCGCGCCCTTGAGCGCCTGCTCGACCGACCCCTGGTACGGGTTGCGGCCCGGGTTGCCCCACGCGCAGTCCTCGCGCATCGTCAGCCCACCGTCGGCGGTGCCGGCCGTCGCGGCGACGGCCGGGGGCGTCGGAGCCGCCGCGGGGGGCGGCGCAGCGGGGGTCGTCGGCTGGGGCGCGACCTGGGAGGCGCTCTCGGCGGGGATCGACGCCGTCATCATCACCGGCTGCAGCGCGTGCGGCGGGATGTCGACGCTGCGCTTCATGAACGGATGATTCTCGGACAGCGGCTTGCCGTAGTCGTTGACGCCGAACGGAATCACGCGCGCCGACTTGGCCAGGAGCGACGCGGGGCCGAAGGTGCGGTAGAGCTTCACGCCGCCCGCGCCGAGCGCGACGCACGCGAGCCCGACCGCGACCCAGAAGAGCGCCCGCCCGCCGCTCATCGGCTGCCGCGCGCGCAGCCGAGCCGCTTCGCGGCGGCGGCGGCGCTCGACCACGGTGTCCGCCCAGGTCGCGGCCAGCGTGCCCTCCCAGCCGCAGCCGTCGGCCCCGCAACGGTAGCGGCGGATCGCGGCGGTCTCGCTCGCGACCCGGTCTTCGGGCCGCCGCGGGATGCGAACGATCGCCGCTCCGCACTGCGGACAGGCTTTCGAGGGAAGGGACTGCTCGAGCGTCATGACCTGGGGAACCTGCACTCAGCCATCGAATCGTCGGTAGGGGTGAAAAAACGCGCGCAGAATCGGTGCACGATGTCAGGATCGCGCAACGATTTCGTGCGGGCGAGGAAGTCTTTCACTGTCTGAGGCGTCCGTCCGCAGTCTCGGCCGATCGGGTGAGGCATCCCCGCAACAGGTGAAAGATCGCCCCCGAGGCCCCCGTGTCGAACGCGCGACGCCCTGATCCGTGTACGGAATTCGCTATCACAGGTAATATTTCACGCTCTTGCCCACCCGAAGAGGTGGGCGACGGCCGGTCGGGGCGAGCCGCCCGATGGCACCGGCTGTGGCGCGGAGGAGCCAATCCATGCGGGGCAGGACCTCGGCGGGTCGGATGCTTGCGGTGCTGTTGCTCGCGTCGGCGTGTGCCGCCGCGCGCGCCGGCGATGCGCATCCGTCCGAGCCGGCCGCCGGCGTGCTGGAACTCGCCGCACTCGACCTTCCCGCCGCCGGCGCGCGCTACGGCGAGCACCTCGTCGCGCTGATCAACCGCTTCCGCGAGCGCAACGGCCTGCCCGCGCTCGACTGGGCGGCCGACCTCTTCTCGATCGCGTCCGAGCACAGCCACGCGATGGCGAGCCGCCGGCGCATCAGCCACGACGGCTTCGTGCGCCGCTTCGAGAAGGCCGACAGCGCGCTGTGCGTCGAGAACGTCGGCCAGGGCTTCCCGCACGCCGAGGCGCTGCTCGACGGCTGGCGCGCGTCGCCGGCGCACCTGCGCAACCTGCTCGAGCCGGGTGTGCGGCGGATCGGTGTCGCGAACACGAGCGCGTTCGTCACGCTGTTCGCGTGCCGCTGACGACGCCCGCGCCCCTTTTCGACGAAGAGCACGCCGCGTTCATGCAGGGCGGCGTGTCGATCACGGCCGCCGCGCGCGACGACGCGCTGCGCACCACGCTCGCCCGCGCGCGCGGCTGCCGCGTCGCACCCGACCGGCGCCGCGTCGTGATCCTGATGTCGCCGTCGCAGTGCGCGGCGCTGCTGTCGAACCTGCGCGCCAACGGCGCGATCGCGGTCGTGTTCAGCCGCCCGAGCACGCATCGCACGCTGCAGCTCAAGGGCGACGACGCGGTCGTCGAGCCGGTGCGCCCCGACGACCTCGCGATCGCCCTGCGGCATCACGAGGCGCTCGCGCTCGACCTCGCGAACATCGGCTTCGGCGAGGCGTTCGCCGCGACGCTCGAGCGCTGCGAACTCGACGACCTGGTCGCGGTCGCCTTCACGCCGCGGGCCGCGTTCAGCCAGACGCCGGGGCCGCGCGCCGGCAATCCCCTGAAAGCGGGCGAGTGACCGTCACGCTCGACGCGATCCGCGACTGCCTCGAGGGCGCCACCCCCGCGGTGATGGCGACCTGCGACCTCGACGGCGTCCCCAACGTCGCGTACCTGTCGCAGGTGCACTACATCGACCCGAGCCACGTCGCGCTGTCCTTCCAGTTCTTCAACAAGACGCGCGAGAACGTGCTCGCCAATCCGCAGGCGACGCTGCTGGTGATCGACCCGAACACCGGCGCGACGTACCGGATCGCGGTGCGCTACCTGCGCACCGAGACCGAGGGGCCGCTGTTCGAGCACATGAAGGCGCGGCTCGCCGGGATCGCGTCGCACACCGGCATGGCCGGCGTGTTCAGGCTGCGCGGCTCGGACGTCTACCGCGTGCTCGAGATCGAGCGCATCCCCGGGGCGACGCTGCCCGCCGCGCCACGGCGCAACCGGCTCGCGGCGCTGCGCACCTGCGCCCGCCGGCTGGCCGCGTGCACGGACCTCGCCGGGCTGTTCAACGAGACGCTCGAGTGCCTCGCGCAGGCGTTCGACGTCCGTCACGCGATGCTGCTGATGTTCGACCGCGCGGGCGGCCGGCTGTACACGGTCGCGAGCCTCGGGTACGAGCGCTCGGGCGTCGGCTCGGAGATCGCGCTGGGCGCGGGCGTGATCGGCGTGGCCGCGCGCGAGGGCACGCCGATCCGCATCTCGCACATGACGTCGGACTACGCGTACGCGCGTGCGATCCGCCACGGCGTCGCGCAGCAGGGTCTGGCGGGGATGCTCGAGACCGAGATCCCCCTGCCCGGCCTGGCGCAGCCGCACAGCCAGCTCGCGGTGCCGGTCGCCGACGGCCAGCAGCTCTACGGCGTACTGTGCGTCGAGAGCGGCGAGGACCTGCGCTTCACGTACGACGACGAGGACGCGCTGGTGACGCTCGCCGCGCAGCTCGCGGTCGCGATCCGCCCGCTGCAGGCGGCGGCCGACGCCGACGACGAGCCCGCGGCCGACGAATCCGCGCGGGCGCCCGCCGCCGGCGCGCCGGTCGTCGTGCGCCACTACGCGGCCGACGGCAGCACCTTCGTCGACAACGACTACCTGATCAAGGGCGTGGCCGGGTCCATCCTCTGGGCGCTCGTCCAGGACCACGTCGCCAGCGGCCGCGTCGGGTTCACGAACCGCGAGCTGCGCCTGGATCCGCGCATCCGGCTGCCGGACGTCACCGACAACCTCGAGGCGCGGCTGGTGCTGCTGCAGCGCCGGCTGGTCGAGCGCGAGAGCTGCGTTCGCATCGAGAAGACCGGCCGCGGGCGCTTTCGCCTGTGCGTGAGCCGGCCGCTCGTGCTCGAAGCGGCGCGGTGAGCGGCGTTCGGCCGGCCCCCGCCCCGATCACCAGCGCTCGACCGGCCCCGAGCCCTCGGGCACCGCGAGCGCGCGGGCGAGCTTGGACCAGTCGCGCGCGTCCAGCGTCGCGCGGGCGGCGGCGAGCATGCCCTGGAAGACCTCGGGCGGCGCGCTGGCGCGGACCCCGCCGAGGATCGCGACGCGCTCGGCGTGCGCGTTGCCGCGCAGCATCCACGGCAGCAGCGCCTGCATGTCCTGCGGCGGGATCGAGCCGACGATCGCGCCCTCGATCGCGAGCAGCTCGTCGTCGGAGTGCGTCGCCCAGAGGATCTGCTGATTGTGCGTCTCCTCCTCGTGCATGTGCTCGAAGTTGTCGGCGACGAAGCGCGCGAGCCTGCGATAGAGCGCGAGCATCGCGGCATTGCGCCGCGCGCCGCTCGTGCGCTCGACCGCGCGCACTTGCGCCTCGACTTCGTCGATCGCCTGCTCGTGGCCGACGTGGTCCTCGGCGGTGCCGGCGCTCGACCCCGGCAGGCGCGACTCCATCGCCGGGTGCACGAAGCGGTTCTCGTTCTCGAGGTGGTGCGCGCAGGCGTGCAGCAGCGCGCGCGCCGCGTCGAGCGCGCGCGCGACGTCCTCGGCGTCGGCCGGGTCGGCGCGCCCGACGACCTCGAGCGTGTGGCCCATCAGCGCGCGCAGCGCCTTGTGGATCGGGGTGTACAGTTCCATGCGCGCCGCGGGGGTGGTCGCGGGGGCGGTGGAGCCGCGGTCGATCGTCGTGTCCATGTCGAGTCCTCCAGGGGGTTCGGTTCGGATGTCCAGCGGGCCGGCGCGAGCGCCGCACCGCATGGAGAACAGTCTAGGAACCGGGCCGGCGTCCCGCTCGTAAAACTTCATTCACGAAACGCTAAGAGTTCCTTAAGCGCGCGCCGCCGGCCGATAATCGCCGGCCGAACGCCAACCCGCAGGGAGTCCGCATGAACGGTGCCGAAAGTCTTGTGAGGGCGCTCGTCGCCGACGGTGTCGACGTCTGCTTCACGAACCCGGGCACCTCCGAGATGCACTTCGTCTCGGCGCTCGACCGCGTGCCGGGAATGCGCTGCGTGCTCGGGCTGTTCGAGGGCGTCGTGACCGGCGCGGCCGACGGCTACTGGCGCATCGCCGACCGCCCCGCGTCGACGCTGCTGCATCTCGGCCCCGGCCTGGCCAACGGGCTGGCGAACCTGCACAACGCGAAGAAGGCGCACTCGGGCATCGTCAACATCGTCGGCGAGCACGGGAGCGCCCACGTCGCGCTCGACGCGCCGCTCACCAGCGACATCGAGGGCATCGCGCGGCCGATGTCGAACTGGGTGCGCACCAGCCGCAGCGCGTCGGACGTCGCCCGCGACGGGCGGCACGCGGTCGCCCAGGCGCGCCGCGCGCCCGGGCACATCGCGACGCTGATCCTGCCGGCCGACACCGCGTGGGGCGAGGTCGATCCGGCCGCGCAGGTCGGCGCGGCGCCGGAGGTGCCGCCGGCGTCGGCGGCGTCGCCGGACGCGGTCGTGCGCGCGGCACGCGTGCTCGCGACGGCGCGCGCGGTGCCCACGCTGCTGCTCGTCGGCGGCAACGCGCTGCGCGAGGGCGCGCTCGCGAACGCCGGGCGCATCGCCGCGGCCACCGGCTGCCGGCTGATGTCGGAGTTCGCCGCCGGGCGCGTCCAGCGCGGCGCGGGGCGCGTGGTCGCGCCGCGCGTGCCGTACGTGGTCGAGGCCGCGCTCGAGGCGCTCGCGCCGTTCCGGCGCATCGTGCTCGCCGGCGCGCGCGTGCCGGTCGCGTTCTTCGCGTACCCGGGCAAACCGGGGCGTCTGGTGGCGCCGGACTGCGAGATCGTCACGCTCGCCGACTTCGACCAGGACCCGGCGGGCGCGCTCGACGCGCTCGTGCGCGAGCTCGGCGCGCAGGCGCACGCCCCCGCGGGCGTCGCCGAGCGCGTGCCGCGCGATCGCCGCGGCGCGCTGCCCACCGGTGCGGTCACGCCCGAGGGCGTCGGCCACGTGCTCGGCGCGCTGCTGCCCGAGAACGCGATCGTCGTCGACGAGGCGGTGACGAGCAGCCGCGGCTTCGGCCCGCCGACCGCGACCGCCGGCCCGCACGACTGGCTCACGTCCACCGGCGGCTCGATCGGCTTCGGCCTGCCCACCGCCACCGGCGCCGCGATCGCCGCGCCCGAGCGCAAGGTGCTCGCGCTCGAAGGCGACGGCAGCGCGATGTACACGCTGCAATCGCTGTGGACGATCGCGCGCGAGTCGCTCGACGTCTGCGCGGTGATCTTCGCGAACCGCGCCTACCGGATCCTGCACGGCGAGTTCGTCGCGGTCGGCGGCGGGCAGCCCGGCCCGCGCGCGACCGACATGCTGTCGCTGGACCGCCCGGCGCTCGACTGGGTCGCGCTCGCGCGCGGGATGGGCGTCGAGGCCTCGCAGGCGACCGACCTCGAATCGTTCGCGACGCAACTGGCGCGCGCGATGTCGCGCCGCGGCCCCGCGCTGATCGAGCTCGTGCTCTGATCGGGCTCGCGACTTGATTCTCCGCGGCCGCGCTCGAACCCGGTTCGCGCGCGAGCGCGCGGCTTGAGCGCGCGCGTCGCGCTGGTGGCGGGCGCCGTCGGGCGCCGTGGCGAAGCGCTGCTCAACCGCGTGCTCGGCAGCGGCGACTACGCCGGCGTCGTCGTCCTCGCCGACGCGCCGATGGCGCTGGGCGTGCGCGCGCTCGCGCTCGCGGGCCCGGACGAACTGCCGCGCATCGACGACGCTTTCCTGATGCTCAGCGACCCCGACGAGGCCGGGTCACGCTCGTTCTACGGTCGCGACGCGCCGTTCGTGCAGGTGCACGAGGGCAACTGCCTTCGGGTCGCGCAGCGGGCCGCGGCGGCGGGCGCCACGCGGACGCTGCTCGTGAGTCCCGCGCCGGCGTGGCAGCAGGTGGGCCGCTTCCACTCGGGCCTCACCAATGCGACCGAGCTCGCGATCGCGCAGCTGCCGTTCCGCGCGTTCGTCGTGCTGCGCCCGGTGCAGCCCGCGCGCCGGGCGGCCGGCAACCTGCTGCAGCGGTTCGCGGCCGCGTACATCAGCGTTCAGATGCTGATGATGCCGCGCTCGCTGGACGTGATCACCTCCGAGCAGCTCGCCCGCTGCGCGCTCGCGGCGATGCGGCGCGCCGCCGACGGCGTGCGCGTGTTCGGCGCGCAGCAGCTGCCGGCGCTGCTCGAGCCGGGCGACTGAAGCCGCCGCCGCCCGCGCTCCGCGCCGGCCTGCTACAGTCGCCGCTGTCATCGCGAACCGGGACCGAACAAGTGCTCCAGAACGACAGCTTCCTGCGCGCCCTGCGGCGCGAACCCACCGATCACACGCCGGTCTGGCTGATGCGGCAGGCGGGCCGTTACCTGCCCGAGTACAACGCGACGCGCAAGCGCGCGGGCAGCTTCCTCGCGCTGTGCAAGAACCCCGAGCTCGCGTGCGAGGTGACGCTGCAGCCGCTCGAGCGCTTCCCGCTCGACGCCGCGATCCTGTTCTCCGACATCCTGACCGTGCCGGACGCGATGGGGCTGGGACTGTACTTCGCGGAAGGCGAAGGGCCGAAGTTCGAGCGCCCGGTGCGCGACGAGGCGGCGGTCGCGCAGCTCGCGGTGCCGGACCCGCAGCGCGAGCTGCGCTACGTGATGGACGCCGTCTCGACGATCCGTGGCGCGCTCGGCGGCCGGGTGCCGCTGATCGGCTTCTCGGGCAGCCCCTGGACGCTCGCGTGCTACATGGTCGAGGGCGGCGGCAGCGACGACTTCCGCACGATCAAGACGATGCTCTACCAGCGGCCCGACCTCCTCCACCGCATCCTCGCGGTGAACGCGGACGCGGTCGCCGACTACCTGAACGCGCAGGTCGCCGCCGGTGCGCAGGCCGTGATGATCTTCGACTCCTGGGGCGGCGCGCTCGCCGACGGCGCGTTCCAGGAGTTCTCGCTCGCATACGTCGAGCGCGTGCTCTCCCGGCTCGTCACCGAGCGCGACGAACCGGTCGCCGGCCCCGACGGCCGCCCCGCGGGCACGCGCAGGGTGAGCGTTCCCCGGATCGTGTTCACCAAGGGCGGCGGCGCGTGGCTCGAGCAGATCGCCGCCGCGGGCTGCGAAGCGGTCGGGGTCGACTGGACGGTGAACCTGGGCGCGGCACGCGCGCGCGTGGGCTGGCGCTGCGCGATCCAGGGCAACCTCGACCCGATGGTGCTGATGGCCTCGCCGGCGCAGGTTCAGGCGCAGGCGATCGCGGCGCTCGAGAGCTTCGGCGCGCCGCGCGCCGGGGCCGGGCACGTCTTCAACCTCGGCCACGGCATCTCGCTGCACACGCCGCCCGACAACGTCGCGGCGCTGGTCGAGGCGGTCCATCGGCACAGCCGCGAGATGCGCCGCCGAGCCGACGCGCAGGCCGCTGCGTAGCCGGTTTTCGCGCTATTCGCGGGCGCTCGAAAGCGCGGCTGCTGCGTGGCTCTTGGCTGAAGCGCTTTCACGCGAGCGGGCACTCACTTAACCGGAGCCACAGGGTTTTCGGGCCTCGCCGAGGCCCGAAAATGCTGGGTCTTCGAGGTGGGTGCGACTTGACTTATGCACACGCCTGAGGCATGCCGTCCGGCGGCGAGGCGCCCGACAGCATTCTGAAAGCAATATTGCAAGCCATTGATTTTCAATGGAAATTTTCTGAGCAAAAACCGGGCAGCGAACCTCTCGTCGAGATTTGGCGCGGATTTCCGGCCCGTCGCGCGAAGTTGACCACAGTTTTATCCACAGGTTCTGTGAACGACTTCGAAAACTCCCTTCGCCACGCCGAGTTAATTGCTCAACTTAAAGTAGTTTCTAGAAATGGCGGTCGTCGTCCCCGATCTTTTCGTCCGTGTCGCGCTCGACATTCCGGGGGCCCGGGGCTTCGACTACACGCTGGCGCCCGAGCAGGTCGGACGGGTGCGCGAGGGCTCGCTGGTGCTGGTGCCGTGGGGCTCGGCGCGCCGCGTCGGGTTGGTGGAGGCGCTGAGCGGCGTCTCGGAGGTGCCGCCGCAACGCCTGCGCAACCTGCTCGACGTGTTCGACGACGCGCCCGAATTCGACGCGGGCTGGCGCCGATTCGTCGCGTTCGTCGCGCGCTATTACCACCGCGGATTCGGCGAAGTCGCGCTGCCGGCCATTCCGAAACTGCTGCGCGTGCCGCCGTCGGCGCGCGCCCGGGGGTCGGTGTTCGCGCGGGCGCGGGCGCGCTGGGAGGCCGGCGCGGGGGGCGCCCCGAACGCGGCGAACGCGGCGAACGCGGCGAGCGCAGCGAACGCGGCGAGCGCCCCGGGCGCGCCTGAGCCGGGCGCCTGCGCGTGCGCACCGGACACGCCCGCGCCCGTCCCCCCGGCCGACGTCGCCCCCACCCCGGACCAGGCGCGGGCCCTCGCGCGGCTCACCGAGGCACGCGGCTTCCAGGTGCTGCTGCTGCACGGGGTCACCGGCAGCGGCAAGACCGAGGTCTACCTGCGCTGGCTCGCGTCGATCCTCGCGCGCGACCCGGCGGCGCAGGTGCTGCTGCTGGTGCCGGAGATCGCGCTGACCCCGCAACTCTTCGGCCAGATCGCGAACCGCTTTCCCGGCGTGCCCCAGGCGGTGCTGCACAGCGACCTCGCGGACGGCGACCGCGCCACTCAGTGGCTCGCCGCGGCCGACGGCCGCGCTCGGCTGGTCGTCGGCACGCGGCTCGCGGTGCTCGCGCCGATGCCGCGGCTCGCGGCGATCGTCGTCGACGAGGAGCACGACCCGTCCTACAAGCAGCAGGAGGGCGTGCGCTACTCGGCGCGCGACCTCGCGATCGCGCTCGCGTCCGAGCGCGGCGTGCCGGTCGCGCTCGGCTCGGCGACCCCGTCGCTGGAGACCTGGTTCGCGGCGCAGCGCGGCCGCTACGCGCTGCTGCCGATGCCGGCGCGCGCCAGCGGCGGGGTGCCGCCGGTGCTGCGCGTGCTCGATCCGCGCGGCAAGGCGCTGCGCCACGGGCTCGCGCCCGACGCCCGCGAGGCGATCGAACGCACGCTCGCGCGCGGCGAGCAGGCGCTCGTGTTCATGAACCGGCGCGGCTACGCGCCGGTGCTCACCTGCGAGGCCTGCGGCTGGCTGTCGCGCTGCGACGACTGCTCCGCGTACCGCGTGCTTCACCGGGTCGACGGCGCGGCGCCGGCGCGCGCGGGGGGCCCGCGCCCGAACCGCTATCGGCTCGTCTGCCACCACTGCGGCGCCGAGGGCTTCGTGCCGCGCGCCTGCCCCGACTGCGGCAACGTCGACCTCACCGCGATGGGGCGCGGCACGCAGCGCCTCGAGGAGGGCCTGCGCGAGCTGTATCCGGACGCGCGCATCGCGCGCGTCGATCGCGACGTCGCCCGGCGGCGCGGCGCGGCGAGCGACGTCATCGCGGCCGCGCACGCCGGCCGCGTCGACATCCTCGTCGGCACGCAGATGCTCGCGAAGGGGCACGACTTCCGGCGCCTGACGCTGGTCGTCGTCGTCGACGCGGACGCCGGGCTGTATTCGTCGGACTTCCGCGCGCCCGAGCGCCTGTTCGCGCTGCTGATGCAGGTCGCCGGGCGCGCCGGGCGCAGCGGGCGCGCCAGCGAGTTCCTGGTGCAGACGCGCTTCCCGTCGCACCCGATGTTCGCTGCGCTGGCGCGCCACGACTACGACGGCTACGCGGCGACGCTGCTCGCCGAGCGCCGCGACGCGGGGCTGCCGCCGTTCGTGCACCAGGCGCTGCTGCGCGCCGAGGCGCGCACGCTCGACGACGCGCTCGGCCTGCTGCGCGAAGCGAAGGCGCTCGCCGACGACGACGCGGTACAGGCGTACGACCCGGTGCCGATGCCGATGATGCGGATCGCGGGCCGCGAGCGCGCGCAATTGCTCGTCGAGTCCGCGTCGCGCCCCGCGCTGCACGCGTTCCTCGAGCGCTGGCTGCCGCGCGTCGCGGCCGTGAAGAGCCCGGCGCGCTGGCAGCTCGACGTCGATCCGCAGGAGATCTGACGCGCCGAATTGGCGGACAATGTCGGCCCGAACGCCGACCACAGGAAGACGCACCGTGCAGCTCCAGTTCTCCCCCGATTTCTCCAAGGGCCAGGGCCTGATCTCCGCGGTCGCGGTCGACGAGGGCACCGGCGAGGTGCTGATGCTCGCGTGGATGAACGAGGAGGCGTTCCGCCTCACGCTCGACACCGGCCGCGTCCACTACTTCTCGCGCTCGCGCAACAAGCTCTGGAAGAAGGGCGAGGAGTCGGGGAACATGCAGCAGCTCGTCGAGATGCGCGTCGACTGCGACCTCGACGCGGTCGTCGTGCGCGTGAAGCAGCAGGGCCCCGCGTGCCACGAGGGCTTCCACAGCTGCTTCTACCGCACCGTGACCGCCGACGGCGGCCTGGTCGAGAACGCGGTGCGCGAGAAGACGCCCGAGGAGATGTACGGGAGGAAGAAGTGAGCGGGGCGCGCGCGTGAAGCCGCGGCTGCGGCTGGGCCTGCCCAAGGGCAGCCTGCAGGACGCCACCGTCGAGCTCTTCGCCAAGGCCGGCTACGAGATCACCGTCTCGAGCCGCAGCTACTTCCCGGCGATCGACGACGACGAGATCGAGTGCATGCTGCTGCGCCCGCAGGAGTCGGCGCGCTACGTCGAGCACGGGCTGCTCGACGTCGCGATCACAGGCTTCGACTGGATCCTCAAGCGCGACGTCGTCGAGGTCGCCGAGCTCGTCTACAGCAAGCAGCTCAAGCGCCCGGTGCGCTGGGTCGTCGCGGTGCCCGACGACTCCCCGATCCGAGCGGTCGCCGACCTCGCCGGCAAGCGCATCGCGACCGAAGCGGTCGAGCTCACCGAGCAGTTCCTCGCCGAGCACGGCATCACGGCGGAGGTCGAGTTCTCGTGGGGCGCGACCGAGGTCAAGCCGCCCTACCTCGCCGACGCGATCGTCGAGGTCACCGAGACCGGCAGCTCGCTGCACGCGAACAACCTGCGCATCGTCCACGAGATCCTGCAGAGCACGACGCGCCTGATCGCCAACCGCGCCGCGTACGCCGACCCCTGGAAGCGGGCGAAGATCGACGGCATCGCGCTGCTGCTGAAGGCGGCGCTGGCCGCGCACGGCAAGGTCGGGATGATGCTCAACGTGCACGAGGACAACCTCGCGCGCGTCGAGGCGATCCTGCCGTCGCTGAAGAGCCCCACGATCTCCAAGCTGCAGGCGCCGGGCTGGTACGCGGTCAACACGATCCTCGACGAAGGGCTCGTGCGCCGGCTGATCCCGCAGCTCAAGGCCGCGGGCGCCGAGGACATCGTCGAGTTCCCGCTGAACAAGATCGTCGAGTAGCGGGCGCCGGGGCGCCGCCGGCCCCGCGTGCCGTCACCACGGCATGCGCGTGGGCCCCGCCGCGTCGCCGAAGTGGGTCACGAGGAAGTCCACGAACACCCGCACCTTCGCCGGCAGGTTCTGCTTCGGCGGGTGCACCGCGAAGATGTCGGCGCCGGGCAGCGCGTAGTCGTCGAGCAGCACCTCGAGCTGGCCCTGGCGCACGTACGGCGCCGCGTCCCACTCGGAGCGCATCATCACGCCGTGCCCCTGCAGCGCCCACGCGAGCACCGCCGCGCCGTCGTTGCTGCTGAGCGGGCCGCGCACCTTCACGGTCTGCGTGCGGCGCCCCTTCGTGAAGTGCCACTGCCCGTACGCGACGTCGTCCTGGCGAACGATCAGGCAGTCGTGGCCCGCGAGGTCGGCGGGCACGAGCGGGCGCGGGCGGTGCGCGAGGTACAGCGGCGACGCGAAGATGCGGCGCCGGTGCTTGGCGATGCGGCGCGCGATCACGCGGCCGTCGGGCGGCTCGCCGAAGCGCACCGCGACGTCGACCGCGCCGTCGGGGAGCCGCACCGAGCCGTCGGTGAGGATCAGCTGCACCTCCAGCCGCGGGTAGCGGCGCGCGAACTTCGAGATCGCCGGCGCGATGAACGTGCGCCCGAAGCCCAGCGTCGCGTGGACCTTCAGCAGCCCCGCGGGCTCGGCCTGGCGGCTCGAGATCGACTGCTCCAGCTCGTCGATCTCGGACAGGATGCGCCGGCTGCCGGCCAGGTAGGCCTCGCCCTCGTGCGTCAGCGCGAGCCGGCGCGTGCTGCGCGCGACCAGCCTCACGCCCAGGCGCGCCTCGACCTGCGCCAGCCGCTTGCTGACCGCCGACGGGGTCACGTCGAATTCGCGCGCCGCCGCCGACAGGCTCCCGCCCCGGGCCAGCGTCGCGAAGAACGCGAGGTCGCTGTGCGACTTCATTCGTTCCTCCAAGGAACAGATGGGTTTCCATTATCCATCTGTCGATCCGTCCCGGAACATCCTAGAGTTCCCTCCGGTCCTCGGGACTCCAACGGAGAACGCAATTGGACAAACCGTCCGCGGTGCAGTCGCTGACCGACACGATGGCGAGGTTCACCGCCTACATCGGCAAGCACCTGCCGACCGACGTCGAGAAGAAGCTCGCCGAGCTTCGCACCCTCGAGACGAAGCCGCTCGCGAAGGCGATCTACCTGTCGATGGCGCAGAACCAGGACGCCGCCGCGCGGCTCGACCGCCCGAGCTGCCAGGACACCGGCGTCATCCAGTACTTCATCACCGCGGGCGCGCGCTTCCCGCTGCTCGGCGAGCTCGCCGACGTCCTCGCCGAGGCCACCGCCGAAGCCACGCGCAAGGCGCCGCTGCGCCACAACGCGGTCGAGACCTTCGTCGAGAAGAACACCGGCACGAACACCGGAACGCGTGCGCCGTGGCTCGACTGGGAGATCGTCCCCGACGACGACGGCGTGACGATCGACGCGTACATGGCGGGCGGCGGCTGCACGCTGCCGGGCCGCGCCACCGTGCTGATGCCCGGCCAGGGCTACGAGGGCGTGACCGACTTCGTCTTCGACGTGATCTCCACGCGCGGCGTCAACGCCTGCCCGCCGCTATTGGTCGGCGTCGGCGTGTCGACCGCGGTCGAGACCGCCGCGCGGCTGTCGAAGAAGGCGCTGATGCGGCCGGTCGGCTCGCACCACGCGGACCCGAGCGCTGCGAAGATGGAGACGCTCCTCGAAGACGGCCTGAACGAACTCGGCATCGGCCCGCAGGGCCTGACCGGCAGCGCGAGCGTGATGGGCGTGAACATCGAGTCGTCGGCGCGCCACCCGTCCACGATCGGGGTGGCGGTGTCGACCGGCTGCTGGGCGCACCGGCGCGGTCGCATCCGCGTCAACGCCGACCTGTCGTACGAAATCCTCTCGCACGAAGGAGCGCAGCTGTGAGCCGGCGAGTCCTCACCACCCCGATCCGCGACGAAGACCTCGAAGACCTGCGCGCCGGCGACGTCGTCTACCTCACCGGGCACATCGTCACCTGCCGCGACGTCGCGCACCGGCGCCTGATCGAGCTCGGCCGCGAGCTGCCGGTGGACCTCGCCGGCGGCGCGATCTTCCACGCGGGCCCGATCGTGCGCAGGCTCGCCGACGGCGGCCACGAGATGGTCTCGATCGGCCCGACCACCAGCATGCGCATGGAGAAGTTCGAGCGCGAGTTCATCGGGCGCACCGGCGTGAAGCTGATCGTCGGCAAGGGCGGCATGGGCCCGCTGACCGAAGAAGGCTGCCGCACGCACAAGGCGGTGCACGCGATCTTCCCCGGCGGCTGCGCGGTGCTCGCCGCGACGCAGGTGGAAGCGGTCGAGCGCGCCGAGTGGACCGACCTCGGCATGCCCGAGACGCTGTGGGTGTGCCGCGTGCGCGAGCTGGGGCCGCTGATCGTGTCGATCGACACGCGCGGCGACAACCTCATCGAGCGCAACAAGCTCGAGTTCAACGCGAAGAAGTCCGCGATCGTCGAGCGCATCCACGCGCAGGTGGGCTTCATCCGGTAGCGAACCGCCGCGGGCCGGGATCGCCCGCACTGCACAGGGGAGGAGAACCGCATGGATCCGTTGTCTTCTCGCGCGACGCCCGCTCGCCGCGCGTTCCTCGCCGCCGGCGCGGCGCTCGCCGCCGCCGCGGCCCCCGGCGTCGCGCTCGGGCAGGCGTGGCCGGCCAAGCCGATCAGCCTCGTCGTGCCCTTCCCGCCCGGCGGCACCACCGACGTGCTGGCACGCTCGCTCGCCGAGCAGCTGAGCCCGGCGCTCGGCCAGCCGGTGATCGTCGAGAACCGGCCCGGCGCGGGCGCGACGCTCGGTGCCGGCCTGGTCGCGAAGGCCAGGGCCGACGGCTACACGCTGCTCGTCGGCGCGGTGCACCACACGATCGCCAGCAGCGTCTACAGGAAGCTGCCGTACGACTTCCAGAGGGACTTCGCGCCGCTGACCACGATCGCGATGGTGCCCAACGTGCTGGTCGTCAATGCGAGCCAGCCGGTGCGCTCGGTCGCCGACCTGGTCCGGCTCGCGAAGTCGGCGAAGCCCGAGCTCAGCTACGGTTCCAACGGCAACGGCACCGCGCAGCACCTGATCGGCACGCAGTTCGAGAACATGACCGGCACGACGCTGCTTCACGTGCCGTACAAGGGCAGCGGCCCGCTCACGGTGGACCTGCTCGGCGGTCAGGTGACGATGTCGTTCGACACGATCACGCCGGTGCTGCCGCACGTGAAGGCCGGCAAGCTGCGCGCGCTGGCCGTCACCACCGCGAAGCGCGCGTCGGCGCTGCCCGACGTGCCCACGCTCGACGAGTCCGGCCTCAAGGGCTTCGATCTCGGCACCTGGTTCGGCGTGCTCGCGCCGGCGGCCACGCCGAAGGACGTGCAGGCGAAGCTGGCCGCGGAGATGATCCGGATCATCCAGTCGCCGGGGTTCAGGAAGCGCATGGACGAGATCGGCGCCGAACCGGTGGGCGACGCGCCCGAGCAGATGGGCCGTCGGATCCGCGACGAGACCGAGAAGTTCGCGGTGATGGTGAAGCAGGCGAACGTCGTGCTCGACTGATATGGCCCTGCATGTCAACAGGCGCGAGCTCATTGGCATGCAAGGACGTTTGCACGTATCGGTGAAGCGCGAGACACCCGATGGGCAACGCGACGCACTGGCTTGGAACGACGGTGGATCAGTCTGATATCCGCGGGCTGGTTACCGCATGTCAACGGTTCGTCGCGGGGCTGCCTCGGTCTGATAGTCGGGGACCGTCGCGAGGACGCCCACGTAGTCGAAACGAGGATTCCCCTGACCGCGCCGGCGTGACGGCCGCTCGTGATCGCGGGCGCGGGCAGCGGCAAGACGCGCGTGATCACGCACAAGATCGCGCACCTGGTCGACGCCGGCGTGAAGGCGAACGCGATCGCCGCGATCACGTTCACGAACAAGGCCGCGCTCGAGATGCAGCAGCGCCTGGGCAAGCTCGTGAAGCTGCCCGAGGGCCAGCGCCCGCTCGTGAGCACCTTCCACTCGCTGGGCGTGCAGATGCTGCGCCGCGACGCGAAGAAGCTGGGCCTGAAGGCGAGCTTCTCGATCCTGGATTCCGACGACGCGGCCGGCATCCTGCAGCAGGCGATCGCGACCACCGACCGCAAGCTGCTGCGCGCCGCGCAGACGCGCATCTCGCTGTGGAAGAACGCGATGCTCGGGCCCGACGAGGCCGCGGCCGCGTCGGCCAGCGAGCAGGAGCACCAGGTCGCGCGCGCGTACCGCGACTACGCGGCCACGCTCGCCGCGTACCAGGCGGTGGACTTCGACGACCTGATCCGCCTGCCGGTGCAGCTGATGCGCGACGACGCCGAGGTCGCGCAGGCGTGGCGCGAGCGGCTGCGCTACCTGCTGGTCGACGAGTACCAGGACACCAATGCCTGCCAGTACGAGCTGCTGAAGCTGCTGGCGGGCCCGCGCGCCGCGTTCACCGCGGTCGGCGACGACGACCAGTCGATCTACGGCTGGCGCGGCGCCACGCTGGAGAACCTCGCGCGGCTCGCCACCGACTACCCGTCGCTGCGCGTGATCAAGCTCGAGCAGAACTACCGCTCCAGCCTCACGATCCTGGGTGCCGCGAACAAGCTGATCGCGAACAACCCGAAGCTGCACGAGAAGAAGCTGTGGTCCGAGCTCGGCGTCGGCGACCCGATCACCGTGGTCGCCTGCGACGACGACGAGCAGGAGGCCGAGTCGGTGGTGATGCGCATCTCGGCGCACAAGTTCGAGCGCCGCACGAAGTTTTCCGACTACGCGGTGCTGTATCGCGGCAACCACCAGGCGCGCGTGTTCGAGCAGGCGCTCAGGAAGGAGAAGATCCCGTACGTGCTCTCCGGCGGGCAGTCGTTCTTCGACCGCGCCGAGATCCGGGACCTGATGGCGTACCTGCGCCTGCTGGCCAACGACGACGACGACCCGGCGTTCATCCGCGCGATCACCACCCCGAAGCGCGGCGTCGGCAACACCACGCTCGAGGCGCTCGGGCGCTACTCGGGCCAGCGCCACGTGTCGATGTTCGAGGCGCTGTTCGAGCACGGCTTCGAGTCGCACGTCCAGCCGCGCCAGCTCGAGCCCCTGCGCACCTTCGGCGAGTTCGTCAACCGCATCGCGTGGCGCGCCGGCAAGGAGCCCGCCGCGCAGGTGCTCGACGACCTCGTCGCCGCGATCGGCTACCGCGCGCACCTGTTCGACACGCTCGACGACAAGCAGGCCGCGGTGCGCTGGCAGAACGTCACCGACTTCGTCGACTGGCTGAAGAAGCGTGCGGAGGAAGACGGCTCCACGCTGACGCGCTTCGCGCAGACCGTGTCGCTGCTCTCCCAGCTCGACCGCAACGAAGCGGACGCCGACGTCGTGCGCCTGACCACGATCCACGCGTCCAAGGGGCTGGAATTCCCGCACGTGTTCATCGCCGGCTGCGAGGAGGGGCTGCTGCCGCACCGCGGCGGGCCCGCGAGCGACGACGACGAGGCGCCCGACGCGCAGGCCACGCGAATCGAGGAGGAGCGCCGGCTGATGTACGTCGCGGTCACGCGCGCGCAGCGAAGCCTCACGCTGACCTGGTGCAAGACGCGCAAGCGCGCGAAGGACGTGATGAAGCAGGTCCCGTCGAGATTCCTCGCCGAGATGGCGCTCGACGCCGCGCCGCCGTCGCGAACGACCGACGGCGCCGCTGCCAAGGCGAAGCTGTCGGCGCTCAGGGCGATGCTGGCGCCGAAGGCGGCGGGCTGACTCCGCGGTCGTGCCGATCGGCCACCGCCTGGTCGTGCCGGCGCAGCAGATCGATGAACAGCGAGGCCGCCGGCGGCAGCGGGCGCCCGCCGATCCATCCGACCGCGAAGCGCATGCGGGCGCCGAGATCCGTCTTCCACAGCACGTCGAGCTGGCCGCTCGCGAGCTCGCGCTCGATCATGAACGGGTACATCACCGCGAGCGCGTCCGACTCCATCAGCACCTCCTTGAGCAGCGGGGCGCTCTCGCACCGGATCGTCATCAGGTCGCCGGCGCGCAGCGCCGCGGCGACCTCGGGCCGTGCCTGCGCGCACAGACGCTCGAGTGACGAATCCGAGAGGTCCGGCCCCATCAGCGGGTAGCGCAGGAGATTCTCGAGCGTCACCGGATCCTCGCCCGCCAGCGGATGACCGGGTCGGCACGCGACGATCGCCCGGTGCGCCGACAGCTCCATCGTCTCGAACCCCGCCTGCTCCTGGAGGATTCCCTGCTCGGCGACGATCAGGTCCGTGCCGCGCACGCGCGTGCGCATCGGCAGCATCGTCCACGGCGCGCCCTGGACGTGGATTCGCAGCCCGGGTGCAGGCGGCTCATGGCCGCCACGACCGGCGCGACCAGGGACGAACCGCCGTAGAGCCCAACGCCCACCACCAGTTCGCCCGCGTCCAGTCCGCGCGCGAGGCGCAGCTCGCGAATCAGCGCGTGCGACGCCATGTCCAGGCCCATCGCGTGCTTGAGCACCAGCCGACCGAGCTCGGTGACTTCGACGCCGGTGCGCGTGCGCTCGAAGATCACGCACTCGAGCGACGCTTCCAGCGCCTGGATGCTCCGGGTCAGTGCCGACTGGGTGATGAAGCACGCCTGTGCCGCGCGCGCGAAGTTGCCGTGCTCCGCCAGGGCCAGCGCGTGACGCAGGTGGTGCAGATCGATGATCGGGGCCGGGTAGTCCATGAGGCCGCCTCATGCCCGCGATTCCTCCAACGAATTGGACACCCGTCGGGAAGATCACGAAGATGGGTCGGCCAGTTTGCCACAAGCGATCGGGCTGCCTCGAACCACGAAGGAGACACGCGGTGACACCGAACACGATCGCGACCTGCGTCGCCTGTGCACTCACGCTCGCGGGCACGACGCCGGCGGCTGCGCAGTCGCCCCAGCGCCCCCCGAACATCGTGATGATCATGACCGACGACGTCGCGCCGATGGACGTCTCCGCCATTCACCGCGGCCTGGGCGCGGTGCGCACGCCCAACATCGACCGCCTGGCTCGCGAGGGCCTGACGCTCAGCGACTACTACGCGCAGCCCAGTTGCACCGCCGGGCGCGCGGCGTTCATCACCGGGCAGTACCCGATCCGCACCGGCCTGACGACCGTCGGCCAGCCCGGCGCGCCCGTCGGTCTGCGGGCCGACGACGTGACGCTGGCCGAACTGCTCAAGGCGCGCGGATTCGCCACCGGCCAGTTCGGCAAGAGCCACGTCGGCGATCGCAACGAGCACCTGCCGACGGTGCACGGCTTCGACGAGTTCTTCGGCATCCTCTATCACCTGAACGTGATGGAGCACTTCGAGCAGCCCGAGCACCCGGCGAATCCCGCGTTTCCGGGCCGCCCGCGCAACGTGATCCACAGCTGGGCCAGCGATCGCGACGACGCGACGACCGACCCGCGCTTCGGAAAGGTGGGCCGGCAAAGGATCGAGGATCGCGGCCCGCTGGGCGCCAGGCGACAGGAGTCCTTCGACGACGAGGTGCTCGCGGCCGCCACCGACTGGCTCGCGCGCTCGCGCGGCAAGCCCTTCTTCCTGTGGTTCAACCCCACCCGCATGCACCAGCAGATCCACGTCGGCCCGGAGTGGACCGGAAAGAGCGGCCACAGCCGCTACGCCGACGGTTTGCTCCACCTGGACGCCGTGGTCGGCAAGCTGCTCGCGCAGCTCGACTCGATGGGCGTGGCCAACGACACGATCGTGATCTTCACGTCCGACAACGGCGTCAATCTCGCGCACTGGCCGAGCGCCGGCACGGCCTCGTTCCGCGGCGAGAAGGGAACCACCTGGGACGGCGGCTTTCGCGTGCCGACCTTCGTCCGCTGGCCCGGGAAGGTGCCGGCCAACGAGTGGACAGGCGAGTTCATGACCGGCGAGGACTGGCTGCCGACGCTGATGTCTGCCGTGGGCGACACCGACGTCAAGGAGCGGCTGCTCGCAGGCACGCGCGTCGGCGAGCGCGACTACAAGGTCCACCTCGACGGCTACGACCAGCTCGCGATGCTCATGGCCAGGGGCCCGAGCCGGCGTCACGAGTTCTTCTTCTACGCGGAGAACGAGCTCAGCGCCTTCCGGGTCGATCAGTGGAAGGTGCACCTGTCGCTGAAGAACAGCTGGCTCGGTGTAGCGCAGAAGCTCGACGGCGGCCTGCTGATCGACATCAAGCTCGACCCGTTCGAGCGCACGCCCGAGACCGGCGGCCACCTGCTGTGGATGAAGGAGAAGACCTGGCTCGCGCCGGTGCTCGGGCCGCCGCTCGCGCGCTTCATGAAGAGCCTGAAGGACTTCCCGCCGCGCCAGAGCGGCGGCGGGATCGGCGCGGCGGCGCTGATGAAGTGAACGCGAGGGGAGCCGACGATGAACGGGCCGTCCAGCCGGCGTGGAATGTTGAGTGCCGTGGGCCTGGGTGCCGTGGCCGCCGCAGCGGTGGCCGCGCTCGGCACCGAGGCGTACCTTCTTCTCCACAAGCGCCCGATGACCGATCTGTACGGTCCGTATCCGCCGCGCGAGAAGCTCGGATCGTTGAAGCGGGTGAATCCGGACGCCGACCGGCCCAACGTCGTCGTCGTCTGCTGCGACGATCTCGGTTACGCCGACGTGGGCTGCTTCGGCAGCACGCTGATCCGCACGCCCAACATCGACCGGCTGGCCCGGGAAGGCCTGCGCGCCACGGACTTCTACGTCTGCAACGCCGTCTGTTCGCCGTCGCGCGCGGGGCTGCTGACCGGTCGATACCCGTTCCGGTCGGGAATGACCGGCAATCCGTACCCCGCCGACGAGGCCCGGGGCCAGACCATGGCGCGCGCGTTCGCCGTGCAGCTGTCGGCGCTGGCGGGGGCCGACCTGCACGAGCACTATGCGATCGACGGGCTCTCCGATCGGGAGCTGACGCTGGCCGCGGCCCTGAAGGTGGCCGGCTATCGAACCGCGATGATCGGGAAGTGGCATCTGGGCGACTTCAGCCGCCAGCCGGAGTTCAATCCGCGACGCTTCGGCTTCGACCGCTACTTCGGCGTGCCGCACAGCAACGACATGCGGCCCTGCCCGCTCTACCGCGACGAACGGCAGGAACACGCCGACATCATCGACATCCTGCCCGAGATCACACGCCGTTACACCGAAGAGGCGGTGAACGTGATCGAGCAGGCTGGCGGCGAGCCCTTCTTCCTCTACCTGGCGCACACGTTCCCCCACCAGCCGTTGGCCGCGTCGGCGCGCTTCGCGGGGAAATCGCAGGCCGGCCCCCACGGCGACGCCGTCGAGGAGATCGACTGGAGCGTGGGCGAGATCGTCGCCGCGCTGGAGCGCAGCGGCGTCGCCGAGAACACGCTCGTCGTGTTCACCAGCGACAACGGGCCGTGGTTCGAGGGCAGCGCCGGGGAGCTCAAGGGGGGCAAGGGGCAGACCACCGACGGCGGCTTCAAGGTCCCGTTCATCGCCCGGTGGCCGCGACGCATCCGGCCCGCGACGCGGACGTCGGAACTCATCACCAACCTGGACCTGTTCCCGACGCTGCTCGACCTCGCCGGAGTCTCGCAGCCTGCCGACCGCGCGATCGACGGCGTGAACATCCGCGGGGTGCTGGACGGCAGCGCGACGCGCTCGCCGCGCGAGAGCTTCTACTACTATCACTACGACGAGCTGCAGGCGGTCAGGTCGGGGCCGTGGAAGTACGTCCGGCACACCAACCGCTATGTCTGGCCGATTCCGCTGGACGACGAGGCGCTGCCGCGCAAGCTGGCGGGCAAGCAGCTGGGCCCCGATCGCGCGCCGCTGCTCTACCACCTCGGGCGCGACGCGGGCGAGCGCTACAACGTGATCGCCCACCACCCGGACGTGGCCGCCCGGCTCGAAGCCCAGATGGCCGCTTGGGAGACGCAGGCGAAGGCGAACCCGCGCGGATTCGCGGCGCCTGCGTCCTGACTCGAGGATTCCCGATGCGACGCTGGAACGGCTGGGGCGACGACTCGGTTCACAAGGACTTCCCGCCTTCGGCGCTGACGTGGCTGCAGGGGCGGGTCGGCCCCGGCCATCCGAGCCCGGACGCGCAGCGCGACTCGATGCTCGCGCGGGTGCCGCCGTCGCGGCTGCCGGCGCACCCGCTCGTGGCGCGCGACGCGGACACGCGCCTGCAGGTGGGTTTCGGCGAGAGCTATCGCGACTGGATCTGCAGGCGCTTCGGAGAGCTGCCTGCGGTCCCGGACGGCGTCGCGTTCCCCGAGAGCAGCGGGCAGGTGCGCGAGCTGCTCGACGCGGCGCAGCGCGGGGGCTGGATCGTGATCCCGTTCGGCGGCGGGACCAGCGTCGCGGGCCACCTCGACACGCCGCTCGACCCGCGCCCGGTGCTGAGCCTGCACCTGGGCCGTATGAACAGGCTCCTGCACCTGGAACCAGCCAGCCGGATCGCGCGCTTCGGGGCCGGCACGCCGGGCCCGCTGGTGGAGGCGCAGTTGCGCGCGCACGGATTCATGCTCGGGCACTTCCCCCAGTCGTTCGAGTACTCGACGCTCGGCGGATGGGTGGTGACGCGCTCGAGCGGCCAGCAGTCGATGCGATACGGCCGAATCGAGCAGATGTTCGCGGGCGGGCGGGTGGAAACGCCGATCGGCACGCTCGAGATCCCGACCCTTCCGGCCACCGGCGCCGGCCCGGACCTGCGCGACGTCGTGCTCGGCTCGGAGGGCCGCTTCGGCGTGCTCACCGAGGTCGACGTGCGCGTGCAGGCGTTGCCGGAGCACGAGAGCTTCCACGCCGCGTTCTTCCCCGAGTGGCAGGGCGCGGAGGAGGCGGTCCGCGAGCTCGCGCAGGCCCGCGTGCCCCTGTCGATGCTGCGCGTCTTCAACGGCGAGGAGTCGGCCGCGTATCTCGCGCTGGCGGGCAAGCCGGAACTGGTGCGCTGGCTCGAGCGCTACCTCGGCTGGCGCGGCTGCCGCGACGGCAAGTGCTGGCTGACGATGGGGGTCACCGGCACGCGAGCGGCTGCGCGCTTCACATTGCGACAGGCCCGGCGCGTGCTCGCCCGGCACGGCGGCGTCTACCTGGGGACGCCGCTCGGGCACAAGTGGGCCGAAAGCCGCTTCGCCGGTCCGTACCTGCGCAATTCGCTCTGGGACCTGGGTTACTCGGTGGACACGATCGAGACGGCGGTCGACTGGCCGCAGGTGAAGGCGACGATGCAGGCGATGGAGGCGGCCGCGCGCGAGGCCTTCGCGCAGTTCGGGGTGAAGGTGAATGCGGGCACGCACCTGTCGCACGTGTACGGGCAAGGCAGCAGCGTCTACTCGACCTTCATCTGGCCCACGGCGCCGGGCGGCTTCGAGCCGAACCTCGAGCGCTGGCGTGTCTTCAAGGGCCGGGTCTCGGCGGCGATCGCAGCGCACGGCGGTACGGTCAGCCACCAGCACGGCGTTGGCCGCGACCACATGACGCACCTTCCCCGGGAAAAAGGCGGCCCCGTGGGCATGGCGGCGATCTCGGCGCTGTGCCGGCACTTCGATCCGCAGGGCCTCATGAACCCGGGCAAGCTGCTGGCCGACGGGCGCGACGGCGGCCCGCGATGGAGCCACGCGACCTCGTCATGAACCCGTCGCAACAGCGCGCCGCGCGGCTCGAGCGCCTGATCGGCACCGAGTGGGACGCGCTCGTCGTCGGCGGTGGCATCACCGGCGCGGGGGTGTGCCGCGAAGCGGCGCGCCGCGGCTGGCGGGTGGCGCTGATCGAGCAGCGAGACTTCGCCTGGGGAACGTCGAGCCGCTCCTCGAAGCTGGTGCACGGCGGCCTGCGTTACCTCGCCCACGGCCAGTTCCGGCTGACGCTGGAATCGGTGCGAGAACGGCAGCGTCTGATGCGCGAAGCGCCGGAACTGATCGTGCTGCAAAGTTTCCTGATGGCGCATGGTCCGGGACGTACGCCGGGGCGCCGCGCGGTCGGCGCCGCGCTCGCGCTGTACGACCGCATGGCCGGGCGGCGCACCCACGCTTACCACGGCGCCGAGGACGCTCGTTGGCTCGCGCCCGGCCTCACCGTGCCGGGCCTGACCGGCGCCACGACCTTCCACGACGCCAAGACCGACGACGCGCGGCTGGTGCTGCGCGTGCTGAACGAAGCCGAGCGCGACGGCGGCCTGGCCCTGAACTACGCGCACGCGCTCGAACCGGTGCGGCAAGGCGACCGGATCGTCGGCATGACCGTTCACGACGTCGAGGGGGCCGCGACGCACGTGGTCCGCGCCCGCTGCGTGATCAACGCGACCGGCGTCTGGTCCGACGCATTGCGCGCCGCCGTGGGCGGGCGCGCGATGATGCGGCCGCTTCGCGGCAGCCACCTGATCATCCCGTTCTGGCGGCTGCCGGTGGCGCAGTCGATCAGCCTGTCACATCCGCGAGACGGAAGGCCCGTGTTCTTCTTTCCCTGGGAGGGCGCCACGCTGGTGGGCACGACCGACCTCGACCACCGCGAGCCGTTGGCGCAAGAGGCCTCGATCACCGCACCCGAGGTGGACTACCTGCTGGACGCGGTGAACAGCGTCTTCGGCGGGCTCGCCGTGACCGCGACCGACGTCGTCGCCACGTACGCGGGCGTTCGCCCGGTGGTCGACGACGGATCGGCCGAACCCTCGAACGCGGCGCGCGAGCACCTCGTCGTCAGCGAGTCCGGGCTGGTCACCGTGTGCGGCGGCAAGCTGACGACCTTTCGGGCGATGGCCCAGGAAGCGCTCGCGCTCGCAGCGCCGCTGGCCGGCAAGGACTTCGTCCGCGATCTCGGTGCGGTGTTCTCGCCCGCATCCTGGCTCGACCCACGCTGGCCGGGCGCCGTGCGCCGGCGCCTCGCCGCGCGCTACGGCTTCGACGCGGCGCGTGCGGCGGCGCAGGCGCAGCCCGGCGACCTGGAATTCGTCGCCGGGACCGAGACCCTCTGGCTCGAGCTGCGCGTCGCGGCGCAGTGGGAATCCGTGCGGCATCTCGACGACCTGCTGCTGCGGCGCACGCGGGTCGGGATCCTGCTCCCGCGCGGCGCGCTGGACCACGCGCCGCGCATCCGCGCACTGTGCCGGCCGGCGCTCGGCTGGAGCGACGACGACTGGGCGCGCGAGCTCGCGCGATACAGTGAGATCGTCGGCGCGCACTACAGCCTCCCGGTGCAAGGAGCCGCCCCTTGAGCGACGATCTTCTGCTCGCGATCGACAACGGCACGCAGAGCGTGCGCGCACTGGTGTTCGACCTGCGCGGCGAACTGCTCGCCAAATCGCAGGTCAGGCTGGACGGCTATCAGCGGCCTCACCCGGGATGGATGGAACACGACCCCGAGCGCTTCTGGCAATCGCTCGCGCAGGCGTGCCGGCGACTGTGGGCCGACGGCGTCGTCAGGCCGCAGCAGTTGCGCGGCGTCGTCGTGACCACACAGCGCGCGACCGTCGTCAATCTCGATCGCGACGACCGGCCGCTGCGGCCCGCGATCATCTGGCCCGATCAGCGCCGGGTGCCGGTGGCGGCGCCTCTGGCGTGGTGGTGGGAGGGGGCGTTTCGCGCGCTGGGGCTGCGTGACACGATCGCGTCGTTCGAGCAGGAGGCCGAGGCCAACTGGATCGCGCGGCACGAGCCGGACATCTGGAAGCGCACCGCGAAGTTCCTGTTGCTGTCCGGGTACCTGCACCATCGCTTCACCGGCCGTCACGTGGACGCGGTCGGCAATCAGGTCGGCTACCTGCCGTTCGATTTCAAGAAGGGATGCTGGGCGGGCCCGCGCGACTGGAAGTGGCAGATCCTCGCGGTCGAGCCGTCGATGCTGCCCGAACTGGTGCCCAGCGGCACGGTGATCGGCGAGGTCACCACCGCGGCGGCCGCGGACACCGGAATCCCGGCGGGCCTGCCGGTGATCGCCGGCGCCACCGACAAGGCCTGCGAAGTGATCGGCGCGGGCTGTGTCACGCCCGAAGTGGGCTGCCTGTCGTTCGGCACCGCGGCGACGATCAACACCACCACGCCGCGCTACGTGGAGACGCTTCCCTTCATCCCGCCGTATCAGGCGGCGATTCCGGGCCGATACAACACCGAGGTGATGGTCTCGCGCGGCTACTGGATGGTGAGCTGGTTCGCCGAGCAGTTCGGCCTTCCCGAGCGCCAGCGCGCGGAACTGAGCGAGCTGCCGACCGAAGCCTTCCTCGACGAGCTGGTCGCCACCACGCCGCCCGGCGCTCAGGGACTCATGCTGCAGCCCTATTGGAACCCCGGCGTGAGAGTCCCGGGTCCGGAGGCGCGCGGCGGCGTGATCGGCTTCACGCCGGTGCACACCCGGGCCCACCTGTATCGCGCGATCATCGAAGGGCTCGCGTACGCGCTGCGCGAAGGCAAGGAGCGGATCGAGCGCCGCAGCGGGACCCCGATCACCCGCCTGCGCGTGGCCGGCGGCGGCTCGCAGAGCGACGCCGCGATGCAGATCACCGCGGACGTGTTCGGCCTGCCCGCCGAACGGCCTGCGCTGTACGAGGCCAGCGGGCTGGGCGCCGCGATCCTGGGAAGCGTGGGGCTCGGCCTGCACCCCGGCTTCGACGCCGCCGTCGCGGCCATGACGCGCCCGGGGAGGCTCTTCGAGCCCGTGCCTGCGCACGCGAGGATGTACGACGCGCTGTACCGGCGCGTCTACCTCAGGATGTACAAGCACCTGAAGCCGCTGTACGAAGACCTTCACGCGCTGGCCGACGAGTTGCCGCGGGAGTCCCCGCAGAAGTCCGCCGCGGCGCCGTGATCGCGGGCGGCGACACGACCGCCGCGCTTCGCCGCCGCCGGGCGACGCAGCGAGTCAGAAGTTGCGCGGCGGCGCGAACTCGCCGATCCTCATCTGCTCGCGCGGCGCGGGCAGCGCGTACGGCTGCGTCGCCCGGATCGCCTGGCTCGCGCACACCGCATAGCAGTTGTTGCAGCTCATGCAGCCGGCCCAGTCTTCCTTGACCCGGGCCTTGCGGTCGCCGACCGGCCCGACGAGTTCGAGGATGTCGGACGGGCAGACCACGACGCAGATCATGCAGCCGTCGCAACGCGCGGCGTCGATGCTCACGCGGTGGTAGTGGGACCGGCCGGGATGGCCGCCGGGGAGAGGCGCGTCGGGCGCCGTCGTGCTCTCGTTCGTCATGGCCGGGCCTCCTAATAGAACACTTCCTTCCTGCCGTCCTCGAACCACGCGATCTCGTGGGTCTGGCGCTCGACCGTGTTCAGGCTCGGCACGCCGAACGGCCAGCCGACCGTGATCGCCTCGACGATCTCGAACGGCGGCGCGATGCCCAGGGTCTGCATCAGCGCGGCATTGCCGTTGAGGAACTTCGAGAAGCCGATCCAGCACGTGCCCAGGCCGAGGCTTTGCGCGCCGAGCACGATGTTCTGGCCGACGATGCCGACGTCGACCTCGGGCACGCCCACGCCGCGCTTGTCCATGAGGATCAGGATCACGGTCGGCGCCTTGTGGAAGACCCTGAAACGTCCGCTGGCGATGTTGCTGATCGCCAGCGCCGGCACCGGGTGCACGTTCGCGTACTCGGGCGTGGCCATGACGAACTTGCACACGCCGACGCAGTGCGCCTCCATCTTCTCGAGCAGGTCGCGGTCGCGAACGACGACGAACGACCAGGGCTGACAGTTGCCCTGCGACGGCGCGAAGCGGCCGAGCTCGACGATGCGCCGGACCAGGTGCGCGGGCACCTGCACCGGCTTGTACTTGCGGATGCTGCGCCGCCGCAGGATCACTTCCTCGGTCGCGTTCCACGGCGCGCCGGGCGGGATCTTCGGGATGGGTGCGTGCCGGATCGCGGCACGCTCGCTGCGACTGCCGAGGTCGGCGTTCTCGAGTTCGACGAGATCGACGTGGCTGTCCATGCTTGTCTCCAGGTTCATCGCGCCCTCACGCGCCGGCCGCCGTGCGTCGCGCGACCGACGCCACGCGCACCGCACCGCTGCCGGCAGCTTCCCAGACCTGCGCATCCGCCCGCCCCAGCGCCTCGATCAGGAAGCGCTCCTGCGGCTTCTCCGACGCCGTCTTCGGGATCTCGTCGACCACCTGCAGGAAGCTCGGCACCGAGTTCGGCTCGAGCTTCTCGCGGCACCACGCGAACACCGCCGCCGGGTCGAAGGCCGCGCGGTCGACGACGATCGCGGCGACCACGTCCTTCTCGCCCGGCGCGCCGTTCGCCGCGGCGATGCCGTAGACGAAGACGTCGGTGACGCCGGGATGCTCGGCCAGCGCGCCCTCGACGAACGTCGGGTTGATGAAGTCGCCGTTGCGGCGCAGGCCGCCGCCCTTGCGGTAGTCGAAGAACAGCCACCCGTCGGCGTCACGGTGGCAGATGTCGCCGCTGCGCAGCCAGCCGCCTTCGGTCTTGCGCTGCGACGCGGCGGCGTTGTTGAAGTAGTTGACGACGACGGGCTCGCCGGTCACCGGCCGGCTGATGAGCTCGCCGAGGACGCCGGGCGCGCAGTCGTTGTCCTGCTCGTCGACGATCCGAATCTGCAGCGCGGGCGGGGCCTTGCCGAAACTGCCGACCGGCCCCACGCCGATCGGCTTGACCGCCGAGCCGCCCTCGATCGCGCCGTACGCCTCGAGGACGCGAACGCCGAAGCGTCTCTCGAAGCGCTCCCAGATCGACGCCGGCATGCCGGCGCTCAACACGAACCGGACCGGGTTGTCCGCGTCGTCGGGTCTTTCCGGCTCGCTGTAGATCGCGGTGGCCATGCCGCCGAGCAGGTTGAAGAACGTGCAGCCGTAGCGGCGCGTGATGTCCCACAGGCGCGACTTCGTGAACTTGCGGCTGAACACCACGCGCTGGCCCAGCCGCAGCGCAGATGCGAGCGTCATCAGCTGCGCGTTGCCGTGCGTGAGCGACAGGCCGGTGTACGGGCGCTCGTCGGCGCCGATGCCGAACATGTCCGTCGCGCGCGTCGCGTTGCCGAAGCGGGCGTTGCTGAACACGACGCCCTTGGGGTCCCCGGTGGTGCCCGACGTGTAGATGATCTGCAGCGTGTCCGCCGGGTGCCGCAGCCGCGGGTCGACCCGGGCCTCGGGCCCGTCGAGGATCTCGGCCAGCGCCTGCGTGCCGGCGACGTCGCGGGCAGACGTCGCGCCCGGCACCTCGCCGCTGTCGAGAACCCAGATCCACTCGAGCGACGGCGCCCGCGCGCGGACCTCCTCGACCTGCGCGAGCGTGTAGTCGGCGCAGACGATGCCGCGGCAGCCGGAGTCGCTGAGCGTGAAAGCGAGCCGCGGCCCGCGTGTGCGCGGGTCGATCGGGACGAACACCAGCCCTGTGATCGACGACGCGATCATCAGCTCGATGAACTCGGGGTGGTTGCGGACCAGGATCGCGAACCGATCGCCGTAGTTCATGCCGCGGGCGATCAGCGCGTGCGCGAGCTTGTGCGCGTTCGTCCACAACTGCGCGTACGTGCGAACCTCCTCGACCCCGTGCTCGCCGGGCTCGAACGTGACGACGTCCAGATCGGGGCGTGCCGCCGCGCGCGCTTCGATCAGGTCGGCGAGGATGAGTTCGTCGAGCGTGCGCACCGCGGTGCCTACGCCGCGGCGAGAATCGTCGCGCACAGCGCGGCCGCGTCGTCGCCGATGCTGCCGCCGCCGTTGTGGCACAGACCGAGCCGCGCGCCCCGGACCTGGCGCGCCCCCGCGCGGCCCTGCAGCTGCTCGGTGACCTCGACCACCTGCGCGATGCCGGTCGCGCCCACCGGATGGCCCTTGCGCAGCAGGCCGCCCGACGTGCTGACCGGAATCCTGCCTCCCAGACGGGTCGCGCCCTCGGCGATCAGCCGGCCGCCTTCGCCCTTCGCGCACAGGCCGATCGACTCGTAGGCCAGCAGCTCGGCCGGCGCGGACGCGTCGTGCAGCTCGACGACGCTCATGTCGTTCGGACCCAGCCCGGCCTCCTCGAACGCCTCGCGCGCGCAGACCTCGGCGAGCCCCGGCCCGCCGTTGCGATCCCAGCCCGAGCGCAGCACGCTCGTGAGCACGCGCACCTTGCCGGAGAGCCCCAGCTCGCGCGCTTTGCGCTCGCTGACGATGATCGCGGCGGCGGCGCCGTCGCCGATCGGCGAGCACATCGGCCGGGTCAGCGGCTCGGCGATCATCGGCGCGGCGAGCACCTGCTCGACCGTCATCGCCTCGCGGAACTGCGCGCGCGGGTTCAACGAGCCGTGGAACGAGTTCTTGGCGGTGACCATCGCGAACTGCTCGGCGGTGGTGCCGTAGCGCGACATGTGGTTGCGCGCGGCCGCCGCGTAGATGTCCATGAACATCGAGCGCGACTGTCCGGCGCCCTTCGAGGCGGCCTGCGCGCCGCTGGACTGCGCGGAGTTCTGCAGCTTCGCGAGGATCGCCTGCAGCTGCTCGACGTCGACCGCGCCGGTGAACGCGCCGAACACCTTGGCCTTGTCGGCGACGTACATCTTCTCGACACCGGCGGCGAGCACCACGTCGTAGACGCCGGCCGTCACCATCGCGCACGCCTGGTTGAACGCGGTCGAGGCGCTCGCGCACGCGTTCTCGACGTTGACCACCGGGATCGACCCGATGCCGATGCTGCGCAGCACGACCTGCCCGCGGATGCACTCCTGCCCGGTGATCACGCCGGCCGCGGCGTTGGCGATCCACGCGGCCTGCAGGCTCTTCCTGTCGATGCCGGCATCGGCGATCGCGGCCTCGATCGCCTCGCCGCCGATCGACTTCAGCCCGCGGTCTTCCAGGCGGCCGAACGGCGTCATGCCGACGCCGGCGATCCACGCGTTCATCTTCATGTCGACGCTCCTCCCTGGATTCAGAAGCGGGCCGCCGCGGCCAGCCCGAGCACTTCGTTGCACCCGTCCTCGATCATCGAGACCCGCGTATCGCGGAAGATCTTCTCGATCGGATAGTCGCGGCTGGTGCCGACGCCGCCGAACAGCTGCAGCGCGTCGCTCGCGTTCCGGAACGCCGCTTCGGTCGAGGTGACCTTCGATGCCGACGCGAGCTCGATGCGCGGCGGCTGGCGCAGCGAGTTGATCTGCAGCACCCGCCGGCTGAGCGCGCGCGCCGCCTCGACCCGCTGGAACATCCGGAACAGCCGCGACTTCACGCTCTGGTGCTCGAAGATCGGCACGCCGCCCTGCACGCGGGTCTTCGCGTAGTCGAGCGCCAGCTCGAACGCCGCGCGGGCGCAGCCGACGAAGGTGGCGCCCATGCCGCCGTTGGCCAGGCACAGCACGGCGTCGAGCGCCGCGCCGTACTGCGCGGGCGCGACGACCATGCTCGACACCGGCACTCGCAGGTCATCGAAGAAGATCTCGCCCTGGTTCAGCGCCCGCTGCCCGATCTTGTCGAGCGGCTTGCCGCGCGTGACGCCGCCCTGGTCGAGGGGAACGACGAACACGCCGCGACCCTGCGCGCCGTCGCCGAGGTCCACGGCGCAGAACAGCGCCGCGGCGCGCGCGATCGTGCCGTTCGACACCCACGACGACTTCTGCCCCGAGATCACGAACTGGTCGCCGACGCGACGGGCAACGCAATTGGGGCGCCCCGCCCTGCCGCGCGGGTGCATGAACGAGCCGTCGATGTCGATGTTGTCGGACCCGTGGTCGGGCTCGGTGATCGCCCAGCAGCCGAGCGTGCCCGCCGGGAATCGCTCGGCGATCGCCGCATTGCCGGTCATCAGCGCCATCCGCGTGGGCATGCTCGCGACGCCCAGCGAGATCGCGAGCCCCGCGTCGCCCCAGCCGAGTTCCTCGGAGACGATGCAGCGCAGGTTCGCCTGCTCGCTCGGGGTGAGATCGGTGGCCGCACCGACCGCGCCGAGGCCGGTCTCGGCGAAGGCCGCGAAGACCTGCCACAGGATCGAGTCCTGCGCGATCACGTCCTCGGGCGCGAGCTTGTCGAGCTTCACCCCCGCGGGACGCATCACGTCGCGCGCGAAGCGGTGCGCGACCTCCCAGGTGGCGCGTTCGACGTCGGTGGCCTGCGGATCCTGCGCGAGCGAATAGCCAGACACGGTGTCTCCCCCGTTTCCGTAACGCCGTCGCAGTTCGCCGCCGCCTCTTCGTGGCGAGAGGTCGGTCGCACCCGCGCGCCGGGGTCAGCCCGGACCGACGCGGGGTCGATGAGGCGATGCGAATTCGGACAAGAAGATCACCATTGGTGACCGGAGTCAATCTTCTCGCGCACGCAACTTGCGCGAGGTCAATATCTTCGGGGCTGCGCGTACCCCGCGCGGGGGGCTCGACGCGCGGGCCGGGGGCGTGGCGGGCCCGCCGGCGGCGAGATTGACGATTTCGGATATCGATATCTAGAATAAGCCCCGCCGAATACGTCGACCCGCTCGATCACGGAGGCTTGGTGTCCATGTCCAGGTGCGCGCAGGTCCTGATGTGGCTGCTCCTCTGCCTGACCGCCTCGGCCGCCGCGGCAGCCGACCCGAACGACCGCTCGGGCGCGAAGGACCCGCCGCTGTTCACGCGCATGCCGGGCTTCTACATCGACCAGTTCGAGGAGCTCGACTTCGGGCGCGTCGAGTTCAGCGTCGCCCGTGGCAAGGTCGAGGCGGTCGAGGGCCGGCGGATCCGGGCGAACTACGCCGCGAACGCCGGTGTCCGGCATCCGAGCGGCCTTCAGGTGATCCGCAACTACGCGAACGCCAACACGGCGGCGGGCGGGCAGACCGTCTACGAGACCGAGGACGGCGGAACGCTGTACGTGACGCTCAAGCTGGTCAGGGGGGCGACGGAGTTCTGGACCGAGGTCGGCGCGGCGTCCAACGGCATGTACTCCGTCCTCATGATCGAGCGGCAGGCGATGACGCAGTCGGTCACGGCGAACGCGGCGGCGTGGGCGGGTGGCCTGCGCGACAACGGCCGCGTCGCCCTGTACGGGATCTACTTCGACACTGGAAAGTCGGACCTCAAGCCGGAGTCCGACGCGACCCTGCGCGAGATCGCCCGGCTGCTCGAGTCCGACCCGGCGCTGAAGGTGCACGTGGTCGGTCACACCGACAACGTGGGCGGCCTCGCGGACAATCTCAAGCTCTCGGGCAGCCGGGCCAACGCCGTGGTCCAGGCGCTCGTGACCCGGCATCGGGTCGCGGCGTCGCGCCTGACCGGCAATGGCGTCGGGCCGCTGGCGCCCGTCGCGCCGAACGACGCGGAAGCGGGCCGGGCGAAGAACCGCCGGGTGGAACTGGTCAGGCAGTAGCGGGGCGTCGGCCCCGCCGCTCGCGCCTTCACTCGATCGACAGCCCCGTCGCCGCGGCGAGCCGCTTGAGCCGCACGATCTCCTCCACCTGGAACTGGCGCATTTTCTGCGGCCCGGTGTGCATCGGCTGCATGCCCTGCGCTTCCAGGTTCGCCAGCACCTCGGGGTGCTTCGCGGTCTGGCGGAACATCCGGTCGAGCTCGGCGATGACCGGCTCCGGCGTGCCCGCGCGCACCGCGACCGCGCCCCACGCGAACGCGTTGAAGCCTGCCGCGCCGGCCTCGGCCGAAGTCGGCACGTCGGGCAGCGTCGGCGCGCGCGCGTCGCCGGTGTACATCAGCGCGCGCAGCCGCCCGGCCTGCAGCATCGGCCGCGCCGGCGCCACCGCGACGATCGAGTAGTCGACCTGCGCGCTCGCCGCCGCGAGCGCCGCCTCGCCCGAGCCCTTGTACTCGATGTTCTGGGTGCGCATGCCGACGATCTCGTTCAGCCACGCGTTCCAGAGCGCGTACTGCGCCGAGCCCGCGCCGTGGTTCAGCGCGCCCGGCCGGCGCTTCGCCTCGGCGACCAGGTCCGCCATCGTCCGCAGGCGCGAGTTGCCGGGCACGACCAGCACGCAGTAGCCGCCGTCGAGGATCGACACCGGCGCGAAGTCCTGCACCGGGTCGTACGGCAGGTTGCGCACCACCGCCGCGTTGGTGATCAGCGCCGAGTTGCTCGCGAAGAACACGGTGTAGCCGTCGGCGGGCGCGGCCAGCACGGCCTTGACGGCGACGATGCCGTTGGCGCCGCCGCGGTTCTCGACCACCACCGGCTGCCCGGCGACGTCGGCGAGCGCCTTCGCGTACACGCGCGCGAGGATGTCGGCGCCCGCGCTCGCGGCGAACGGCACGACGAAGCGGATCGGGCGCACCGGGTAGGCCTTGTCCTGCGCGAACGCGCGCGGTGCGGCGAAGCCGGCGAGCGACGCGGCGCTCCATCCGAGCACCCGGCGGCGCGGGGCCGGGGGGGCGGGCGCCTTCCTGGAGGCCTGGGGATCTGGGCTCACGCGTTTCTCCTGGGGTCGAGCGGGGCCCGAGACGGGCGCGGCGGCGGCGAGGCCCGCGCCCGGGCGGCGGGCGATCGTGCGCGGGCTCCCGCCAGCACGTCGCTCGCCCCGCGCACGGGTCGCGACGAGTATCGGCGCGAGCCGCCCGCGCCGGCGAGGCGGTCGCCTCGATTCCCGAAATGCGCGCGGTCCGGTTCTCGCACGCCGATCCCGCCCGCAGTATCGAGACGGCCGTGCCGCGGCGCCCGCTGGCGCCGGCCCCGCGGCGCGCTACAGTACCCGCACCCGACGCCGCGCGATGGACCCCGCCATGACCGAACCGACGCCCGCCCCCGCCTCGCCGCCGCCCGTGCGGCCGCTGCTGTCCGCCACCATCATGCTGCTGCGCGACGACCGCGGCGCGCTCGAGGTCTTCATGGTGCAGCGGCACCACCAGATCGACTTCGCCACCGGCGCGCTCGTGTTCCCGGGCGGCAAGACCGACGCCAGCGACGCGGACCCGGCGCTGCGCGGCTGCTGCGCCGGCGTCGACGGCCTGGACGACGCGCAGCTCGCGCTGCGCGTGTGCGCGGTGCGCGAGACCTTCGAGGAGTGCGGCGTGCTGCTCGCGCGCGGCCGCGGCGAGGCCGTGCTGCTGCCGGAGTCGCGTGTGCGTCCGCTGGAGGCGCGCTACCGCGAGGCGCTCGTCGGCGGCAAGGCCGGCATGCTCGACGTCGCCGGCGAGCACGCGCTCGAGATCGCGACCGACCTGCTGGTGCCGTTCGCGCACTGGGTCACGCCGGAGTTCATGCCCAAGCGCTTCGACACCTTCTTCTACCTGGTGCCGGCGCCCACCGACCAGGTCGCGGCGCACGACGGCAGCGAGTCGGTCGATTCGCTGTGGATCCGCCCCGCCGACGCGGTCGCGGACGGCCAGTCGGGCAAGCGCACCGTGATCTTCCCGACCATGAGCAACCTGATGAAGCTCGCGCGCAGCAAGACCGTCGCCGAGGCGATCGAGCGCGCCCGGCGCGAGCCGCTCGTCACCGTGCGGCCGTGGGTGCGCGAGACGCCCGACGGCAAGCGGCTGTGCATCACTCCCGAGGCCGGCTACGAGGTGAACGAGGTCCCGATGCGCACGCAGGGGATGACGTGAACCCGCGGCGCGCGATCCTGCTCGCCGGCGCCGCGTCGGCGCTGGGCGGGCGTGCGTGGGCGCAGCCGGCGCCGTACCCGTCGCGGCCGCTGAAGTGGATCGTCCCGTTCCCGCCGGGCGGGCCCACCGACGCGTTCTCGCGCCCGGTCGCGGCGAAGCTCGCCGAGGTGCTCGGCCAGCCGGTGGTCTGCGAGAACGTCCCCGGCGCCGGGGCCTCGATCGGCATGGAGCGCGTCGCGCGCTCCGCCCCCGACGGCTACACGATCGGGCTGGCCACCACCGGCACCCACACGATCAACCCGCACCTGTACGGTGCGCGCCTGCCGCACGACACCTCGCGCGACTTCACCCCGCTCACGCTGTGCGCGCGCTACGTGAACATCCTGATCGTCAACCCGAAGGTTCCGGTCAGCAGCGCCGCCGAGCTCGTCGAGTACGCGAAGGCGAACCCCGGCACGGTCACGTTCGGCTCGGCCGGCAACGGCTCGTCGAACCACCTGTCCGGCGAGGCGCTCAAGCTCGTCAGCGGCGCGCCGATGCAGCACATCCCGTACCGCGGCAGCGCGCTCGCGCTCGCCGACGTCATGGCCGGCAACATCACGTTCATGTTCGACGCGCTGGTCACCGGCATGCCCCCGGTGCAGGCCGGCCGGGTCAGGGCGCTGGCGGTCACCAGCGAGCGCCGTTCGCCGTACGCGAGCCAGGTGCCGACGATGGCCGAGGCCGGCATCCGGGGCTTCTCCGAGGTCAGCACCGACATGTGGTTCGGGATGGTCGGCCCGGCCGGGCTGCCGAAGCCGGTGCTCGCGAAGCTCAACGAGACGCTGATCCGGGCGCTGCGCTCCACCGAGGTGCGCGAGCGCGTCGCGGCGCAGGGCTTCGAGCTGTGGACCAGCACGCCCGACGAGTTCGCCGCCGTGATTCGCGCCGACCGCGACAGGTGGGGGCGGATCGTCAAGGCCTCGGGCGCCAAGATCGACTAAGATCGGCGCGTTCCGGCGGCGCCGTCTCGGGCGTGCGCATCCGGTTTCGGGCCGTCCGGGCGCGCGTGCGCGCCGCGGCCCCGCGGCGTGGGCGGGGCCCGGGCGGATACGCGCGTTTCACCCGATGGCGGGCCGTCCGCGGCCGTCGGATCATCGCGGTTTGCTTCACCCAATGAACGAGGAGAGATCCATGGGTCACCCCCTGAGCCGCGCGCTGGCCTTGGCCGCGCTGTCGCTCGCCGGCCTCGCGCCCGCCGTCGCGGACGCCGCCGACATCAAGATCGCGCACGTCTACTGCAAGACCGGCGCGTTCCAGGCGTACGCGCAGCAGACGCAGACCGGCCTGATGATGGGCCTGGACTACGCCACCAACGGCACGATGACCGTCGGCGGGCGCAAGATCGTCGTGATCGAGAAGGACGACCAGTGCAAGCCGGACGTGGGCAAGTCGCTGCTCGCCGCCGCGTACGCCGACGACAAGGTCGACCTCGCCATCGGTCCGAGCGCGTCGAACGTCGCGCTCGCGATGCTGCCGGTGGCCGAGGAGTACAAGAAGATCCTGCTGGTCGAGCCCGCGGTCGCCGACTCGATCACCGGCGACAAGTGGAACCGCTACGTCTTCCGCACCGGGCGCAACTCGTCGCAGGACGCGATCTCCAACGCCGCCGCGCTCGACAAGGACGGCGTGACGATCGCCACGCTCGCGCAGGACTACGCGTTCGGCCGCGACTTCGTCAAGGCGTTCAAGGAGTCGCTGAAGAAGGCGAAGATCGTCCACGAGGAATACCTGCCGATCAGCACCTCCGACTTCACCGCGGGCGCGCAGCACCTGTTCGACGCGCTCAAGGACAAGCCCGGCCGCAAGATCATCTTCATGGTCTGGGCCGGCGCCGGCAACCCGTTCAAGATCGCCGACCTCGACCCGAAGCGCTACGGCATCGAGATCGCGACCGGCGGCAACATCCTGCCCGCGATGTCCGAGTACAAGCGCTTCCCCGGCATGGAAGGCGCCACCTACTACTACTTCGCGATTCCGAAGAATCCGGCCAACAACTGGCTGATCACCGAGCACTACAAGCGCTTCAAGACCCCGCCGGACTTCTTCACCGCGGGCGGCATGTCGGCGGGGATGGCGGTGGTCGAGGCGCTGAAGAAGACCAACGGCGACACGAACACCGAGAAGCTGATCAGGACGATGGAAGGGATGAGCTTCGAGACGCCCAAGGGCAAGATGACCTTCCGCAAGGAAGACCACCAGGCGATGCAGTCGATGTACCACTTCAAGATCAAGGTCGACCCGGCGTTCCCGTGGGGCGTGCCCGACCTGGTGCGCGAGATCAGGGCGGAGGACATGAACATCCCGATCCGCAACAAGCGCTGACCGGGCCGGCGGCGCGCGTCCCCGCGTCGCGCGGGGCGCGCCCGTCGGCGGCGGCAGGCCGCCCGCCCCGCGCACACCTCTCCATGACCCAGCCCTCGCTCGAGACCCGCGACCTCACGATCCGCTTCGGCGGCCACGTGGCGGTCGACGCCGTCTCGTGCACGTTCTTCCCCGGCACGCTGACCGCGATCGTCGGGCCCAACGGCGCCGGCAAGACCACGTACTTCAACCTGATCTCCGGCCAGCTCAAGGCGAGCGCGGGCCGCGTGAGCGTGTACGGCGAGGACGTCACCGCGCTGCCGGCCCCCGAGCGCACGAAGCGCGGGCTGGGGCGCGCGTTCCAGCTCACGAACCTGTTCCCCAACCTGTCGGTGCTCGAGAACGTGCGCCTCGCGATCCAGGCACGCCGCGGCGTGGGCCTGAACCTGTGGTCGGTGTGGTCGTCGCACCGCGAGCTGATCGGCGAGGCGCAGGCGATCCTCGAGCGCATCCGCCTCGCGGACAAGGCCGACAAGCCCGCCAGCAGCCTGCCGCACGGCGACCAGCGCAAGCTCGAGGTCGGGATCCTGCTCGCGATCGAGCCCGAGGTGTTCATGTTCGACGAGCCCACCGCCGGCATGAGTGTCGACGACGTCCCCGTCATCCTGGAGCTGATCCGCGAGATCAAGCGCGACCCCAGCAAGACGATCCTGCTCGTCGAGCACAAGATGGACGTCGTGCGCGAGCTCTCCGACCGCATCATCGTCCTGCACAACGGCCGGCTCGCCGCCGACGGCCCGCCCGCGGAAGTGATCGCGTCGCCGGTCGTGCAGCAGGCGTACCTCGGGATCGACCCCGCCGCGGAGGCCGCGTGAGCCGCGTCCGGGCACGCGCCGGCGGCGTGAGCGGGCGCCCCGCCCTGCGGTCCGTGCGCGACGGGAGCGCCCGATGAGCGCCCCCCTGCTCGAGCTCGAGCGCGTGCACACGCACATCGGCGCGTACCACATCCTGCACGGCGTCGATCTCGTCGTGCCCGCCGGGCAGACCACGCTGCTGCTGGGCCGCAACGGCGCGGGCAAGACCACGACCTTGCGCACGATCATGGGCCTGTGGCAGCCGTCGTCGGGCCACGTGCGCTTCGAGGGCCGCGACATCGGCCGCGTGCGCACGCCGGACATCGCGCGCCTGGGTCTGGCGTACGTGCCCGAGAACATGGGCATCTTCGCGGACCTCACGGTGCGCGAGAACATGCTGCTGGCCGCGCGCGACGCGAAGCGCGCCGGCGACATCGACACCGCACGCCTGGAGAAGATCTTCGAGTTCTTCCCGGCGATGAAGAAGTTCTGGAACCACCCGGCGGGGCTGCTGTCGGGCGGACAGAAGCAGATGCTCGCGGTCTCGCGCGCGATCGTCGAGCCGCGCCGCCTGATCCTGATCGACGAGCCGAGCAAGGGGCTGGCGCCGTCCATCATCCAGAACATGCTGGTCGCGTTCCGCGAGCTCAAGGCCGGCGGCGTGAGCATCCTGCTCGTCGAGCAGAACTTCGCATTCGCGCGCCAGCTCGGCGACACCGCCGCCGTGATGGACGACGGGCGTGTCGTCTGGCGCGGCGCGATGGCCGAGCTCGCCGAGGACGACGGCCTGCAGCAGCGCCTCCTCGGACTGTCCCTGGGAGCGCACCAGTGAAGCCTCGCCGCCGCCGCGAAGGAGCCCCTCGATGACCGCCGCCGCGAACGCCGCCGACGCGGTGCGCCCCCCCGGCTTCGCGCGCGAAGACCTGCTGCCGCTCGCGCTGATCCCGGCGCTCGCGCTGCTGGCGCTGCCGCTGGTCGGCAGCCCGAGCACCTGGGTCACGCTCACCGTCGCGGGCCTGGCGATGGGCATGATCGTCTTCATCATCGCGTCGGGCCTCACGCTCGTCTTCGGCCTGATGGACGTGCTCAACTTCGGCCACGGGGTGTTCATCTCGCTCGGCGCGTACGTCGCGTTCTCGGTGCTCGCGCCGATGAGCGCGCTCACCACGTCGGGGTCGATGGGCGCGAACTTGGTCGCGGTCGGCGCCGCGGTGCTGGTCGCGATGGCGGTCGCGGGCGCGGTGGGCGCGGTGTTCGAGCGCGTGATCGTGCGCCCGGTGTACGGCCAGCACCTCAAGCAGATCCTGATCACGATGGGCGGCATGATCGTCGCCGAAGAGCTCATCAAGGTGACCTGGGGCGCCGAGCAGGTCCCGCTGCCGCTGCCCGAGGGCCTTCGCGGCGCGTGGCTGCTCGGCGACGCCGCGATCGAGAAATACCGGACGATCGCGGTCGCGGTCGGGCTCGTCGTGTTCGGCGCGATGGCGTGGGTGCTGTCGCGCACGAAGGTGGGCCTGCTGATCCGCGCCGGGGTGCAGGACCGCGAGATGGTCGAGGCGCTCGGCTACCGCGTGCGGCGCCTGTTCGTCGGCGTGTTCGTCGCGGGCTCGGCGCTCGCGGGCCTGGGCGGCGTGATGTGGGGCCTGTACCAGCAGAACCTGATCCCGCAGATGGGCGGGCAGGTCAACGTGCTGATCTTCATCGTCATCATCATCGGCGGGCTGGGCTCGGCGGGCGGGTGCTTCGTCGGCGCGCTGCTCGTCGGGCTGATGGCGAACTACACCGGCTTCCTCGCGCCGAAGGTCGCACTCTTCTCCAACATCCTTCTGATGGTCGCGATCCTGCTGTGGCGCCCGCAGGGCCTGTACGCGGTGGCCAAGCGATGACCGGGGTGCTGCGCCTTTCCTGCGAGGTCGACGCGCGATGATCCGCACGCTGCTCTCGGGCGACCTGCCGCGCAGCCGCGCGGTGGCGCTGCTGCTGGTCCTGGTCGTCGCGCTGCTGGCGCTGGTGCCGTTCGTGCTGCCGGGCGCCAAGGCGCTGAACGTGGCGGCCAAGATCATGGTCTTCATCGTGCTGGTCGCGAGCTTCGACCTGCTGCTCGGCTACACCGGCATCGTGTCGTTCGCGCACACGATGTTCTTCGGCATCGGCGCGTACGGCATCGCGATCGCGTGCACCCGGATCGGGCCCACGTGGAGCGGCGTGCTGGTCGGGCTGGCGTGCGCGCTGCTGCTCTCGGGAGTGCTCGCGCTCGTCATCGGGCTGTTCAGCCTGCGCGTGCGCGCGATCTTCTTCGCGATGATCACGCTCGCGGTCGCGAGCGCGTTCCAGACGCTCGCCTCCCAGCTCTCGGAACTCACCGGCGGCGAGGACGGGCTGTCGTTCAAGGTGCCCGAGGTGCTGTCGCCGTCGTTCTCGCTCGCCGACGAACCGTTCCTGGGCGCGTCGCTCGACGGGCGCTTCGTCTCGTACTACGGCCTGTTCTGCGCGACCGTCGTGCTGTTCCTCGTGATGCTGCGCATCGTCAACTCGCCGTTCGGCCGCGTGCTGCAGGCGATCCGCGAGAACGACTTCCGCGCCGAGGCGCTCGGCTACCGCACGGTGGTCTACCGCACGCTCTCGACGGTGCTCGGCGCGCTGTTCGCGACGATGGCCGGCGCCCTGCTCGCGCTCTGGCTGCGCTACAACGGCCCGGACACCTCGCTGTCGTTCGAAGTCATGCTCGACACGCTGCTGATCGTCGTCATCGGCGGCATGGGCACGCTGTACGGCGCGGTGATCGGCGGCGCGTTCTTCGTGTTCGCGCAGAGCTACCTCCAGGACCTGATGAAGCTGCTGTCGGACGCCACGCAGGCGGTGCCGTTCGTCTCGGCGCTGCTGTCGCCGGATCGCTGGCTGCTGTGGCTCGGCGTGCTGTTCGTGCTGTCGGTCTACTACTTCCCGACCGGTGTCGTCGGGCGGCTGCGCGCGGCCGCGGCGGCGCGGGCGAGCCGAACGGATCGTCCGTCGGCATAGTCGGCGCGGTGCGCGGCGCTGCTAAGCTTGCCGCCCCATGACCGAATCCTCCTCCGCCCTTCGCGCGCGCGCGCTCGCCGCGCTGCGCCAGACCTTCGGGCACGCCGAGTTCCGCGGCCCGCAGGCCGACATCGTCGAGCACGTGGCCGCGGGCGGCGACGCCCTCGTGCTGATGCCCACCGGCGGCGGCAAGTCGATGTGCTACCAGCTGCCGGCCCTGCTGCGCGAGGGTTGCGTCGTCGTCGTCTCGCCGCTGATCGCGCTGATGCAGGACCAGGTCGCCGCGCTGCAGCAGGCCGGCGTGCGCGCCGCGTTCCTGAACTCCACGCTCGACTTCCGCGCCCAGCGCGAGGTCGAGCGCTCGCTGCTCGCCGGCGAGCTCGATCTCCTCTACGTCGCGCCCGAGCGCCTGATGGCGCCCGGCTGCCTCGAGCTGATCGGCCAGGCCCGCGTGGCGCTGTTCGCGATCGACGAAGCGCACTGCGTGTCGCAGTGGGGCCACGACTTCCGCCCCGAGTACCTGCAGCTGTCGGTGCTGCACGAGCGGTTCCCGGCGGTGCCGCGCATCGCGCTCACCGCCACGGCCGACCCCCAGACCCGCGCCGAGATCGCCGAGCGGCTCGCGCTCGACGGCGCGCGCGTGTTCGTCTCGAGCTTCGACCGCCCCAACATCCGCTACACCATCGTCGACAAGGACGACCCGCGCACGCAGCTGCTGCGCTTCATCCGCGAGTCTCACGCGGGCGACGCCGGCATCGTCTACTGCCTGTCGCGCAAGAAGGTCGACGAGACCGCGCAGTGGCTGTCCGCGCAGGGGGTGCGCGCGCTGCCCTATCACGCGGGCATGGACACCGCGGCGCGTGCGGAAAACCAGGCGCGCTTCCAGCGCGAAGACGGCGTCGTCGTCGTCGCCACCATCGCGTTCGGCATGGGCATCGACAAGCCCGACGTCCGCTTCGTCGCCCACCTCGACCTCCCCAAGAGCGTCGAGGGCTACTACCAGGAAACCGGCCGCGCCGGCCGCGACGGCGAGCCGGCCGACGCCTGGATGACGTACGGCCTGCAGGACCTGGTCCAGCAGCGCCGGATGATCGACGAATCCGAGGCCGACGACACCTTCAAGCGCGTCGCCACCGCCAAGCTCGACGCCCTGCTCGGCCTCGCCGAGACCGCGGCCTGCCGGCGCGTGCGCCTGCTCGACTACTTCGGCGAGGCGAGCGCGCCCTGCGGCAACTGCGACAACTGCCTGAACCCGCCGCAGACCTGGGACGCGACCGACGCCGTGCGCAAGGCGCTGTCGTGCATCTACCGCACCGGCCAGCGCTTCGGCGTCGTCCACCTCATCGACGTCCTGCGCGGCAAGGACACCGAGCGCGTGCAGCGCTGGGGCCACGCGAAGCTCGGCGTCTTCGGCGTGGGGGCCGACCTCGACGACACCGCCTGGCGCAACGTCTTCCGGCAGCTGATCGCGCTCGGGCTGGCGCGCGTGGACCACGACGCCCACGGCGCGCTGCAGCTCACCGAGGCCAGCCGGCCGGTGCTGCGCGGCGAGCAGCCGGTGCACCTGCGGCAGGTGCGCGCGAAGCTGAGCCTGGGCAAGGCCGGGCGGGGGCGGCGCGCGAGCGCTGCGGCCGGCCTCGACACCGACCCGGACGCCGAGGTCGACGCCGCCCTGCTCGCGCGGCTCAAGGCCTGGCGGCTCGCACAGGCGCGAGACCAGGGGCTGCCCGCCTACGTGATCCTGCACGACGCCACGCTGCTCGAGCTCGCGCGCCGTCGCCCCGGCTCGACGGACGCGCTCTCGACCGTGCCGGGCATCGGCGCGAAGAAGCTGGAGCGCTACGGGCAGGCGCTGCTCGACGTCGTGAGAGGCGTCGAGGACTTGCCGGTCGACGAGTAAGAGTTCTGACCAGTTGAGGTTTCAGCGAGAGCGAGTACTCACATTTCCAGTGTGAGTGAGTCTTCGCTCACGTCATTCGCGGCCGGTGCCTCGGTCGTGCCGACGTCGGCGATCCTCAGCGTGACGGGCGCCCAGCCCGACCCCAGGATGCCGAGTTCCGCGGCCGCTGCGCGCGAGACGTCGATGACCCGTCCGGCGCGCATCGGGCCACGGTCGTTCACCTGCACCATGACGGTGCGTTGATTCAGCGTGTTCGTGACCTCGACCCGCGTGCCGAATGGGAGCGTACGGTGGGCCGCGGTGAAGCCGCCGGCGTCGTAGCGCTCGCCGTTCGCGGTGCGCCGGCCGTGGAAGCGGGCAGCGTAGTACGAGGCGTGCCCCCGGAGCGGGTCGGCCGCGCGCGAGGCGAGCCGTGCGGCGCGCGGCCGGTGCCGGGCCGCGGCGTGGGCGTGCGCACGGGGGGCCGGGCGGGCCTGCGCGACGGCGTGCGGACGGGAAGCCGAGCCGGCCAGCGCGACGGCGTGCGCACGGGGGGCCGAGCGGGCCTGTGTGACCGCGTGCGCGTGGGGCGCGGGCCCGGCGACGGCCGATGCGGTCGCGAGCATCGCCGCCAGCGCGAGCGCGAGCGGCAGCCACCGGCGGGCGCGGGTCGTCACGGCGGGGGCGCGGGTCGTCACGGCGGCGATCAGGTCGACGGGCAGTCGGCTTCGAACGACGATACCTCAGATCGTCCGCGTCGACACGGGAATCCGGAAACCGTGTTCGCCGCCCGGTGCAGATGCGCGCGCGCCACCAACCGCCTGCCCAAAAAAGACAAGGCCCGGATGCCTGAGCAGCCGGGCCTCACACGCGAAGCGAGCGCTGACTACTTGCCCGTTGCGGGGGTCGCGCTCGCCGCCGCCGGGGCAGCGCCCGCGGCCGCCGCCGGTGCCGCGCCGCCCGCCGCGGGGGCGGCCTCCGGCGCCTTCGGTTCCTCGAACTTCGCGCCGGCCGCGTTCGCCATGAAGACGACGCCGCGCGCGATCTCGACGTCCTCGAAATTGCCCCCGCCCTGCGGCGGCATCGCGTTCTTGCCCTTCAGCGCCGAGGCGACCAGGGCTTCGAGCCCGGTCTTGATCCGGGGCGCCCAGGCGGCCGTGTCCTCGAACTTAGGCGCACCCGCTGCGCCGACCGCGTGGCAGGCGCTGCACTGGGTCTTGTACACGTCGGCGCCGCTGGCGAGCGTCTTCGGGCCGCCGGCGCCCTTCAGCACGAATCCGGCCACCGGCTGGATGCGCGCCTCGATCGCCTCCGGCGTCATGCTCTCGCTGCCGGCGCCGGTGCGCGCGCCGACCCCGACGAACTTCGTCAGCAGCGCGATGATCAGCACCGGCACCACGAAGGCCAGCACCACCACGGTAATGAGTTGCCGGGGCGTCTTGATGAAACTCTCGTGTGCTTCGCTCATGCTGCGTGTCGATCCGGAAGACTGGTTGACCCGTCGGCGGCGCACGCGGCCCGGGCCGAATTGATGAAAGTCAATCATTGTACCGGGTCGCCCGCGGCGGCGTGTTCCGCGCACGGGGCCGCCCGGCGGCGCCGGGGAATCAAGGTAGAATCGTCGGTTCAGCGCCCGTAGCTCAGGGGATAGAGTATTGGCCTCCGAAGCCAAGGGTCGCAGGTTCGATTCCTGCCGGGCGCGCCATTCTTCGGGCCTTCGATGAGAATTGGCCCGGCGTGCGCCCACGAGACCTGACTCGACGAACGTCCGTTCGCTCCGGGTGTCCGTGGGCCCGATGAGTGCAAGTCAGCCGGTGCACCGTCGGTGTCGGAATCGTTGACACCCACGGACGCCGGCCGGACTGGCACTGCATGTAACTCATTGACGTAGAGCAGTATTCTCGCGGTGGCACGGAACGTGCGTTGAGTCTTGCCTGACGCTCCAAGCCGGGTCCCCATCGCCATGAAACTCGCCTCTGCAGCACCGCTTGCCCTGTTCGCCGCCGTGGGCCTGATGGCCTCGACGCAGGCCGCCGCCACCGTGCTGACGTTCGAAGACCTGTCGGTCGGGGCCGCCTTGTCCAACCAATATGCCGGCCAGGGCGTGACCTTTTCGCCCAATGCCTTCACCGGCGCCGGCGGCCCGACCGGTCCCTGGGCCACCAACACCAATCTGACCATCGTGTCCTCCACCGGCAGCGACATCGGCGGCTTGGGGTCGCCGAGCCTGGTCAGCGGCAACATCGTACGTTCGTTCAACGGCTGGCTGTCCGAAAATGGCGACCCCAGCCTCGGCGCGGCTTTCAGCACGCCGGTCTCCTCCGTCGGCGTGGACTTTGCAGGCGTCGCCACACCAGCTTCCGTACGGCTGTTCGTGTACGACGGCCTGACGCTGTTGCACACGGTGGCGGGATCGACCACCGGCCAAATTCATCTGGGCTACAGCGCAGCGTCGATCACCCGGGTCGTGATCACGGCGGGTGACTTCTTCGATTGGGTGGGGTTCGACAACTTCAGCTTCACCCCGATCGAACAGAATGTCGGAACCGTGCCGGAACCCGGACCGCTGGCCTTGCTGGCGATGGGGCTGGGCGGTTTGGCGGCGCTGCGGCGGCGCAGGAACGACTGACTGCAGACTCGGTGGTCGCTCGAAGGGTGACGCTGCCGCCCCCTGAGCACGAACGTCAGGCGCTCGCGGGGGCCGGACGGGCCTCCAGGCCTCGCCTCGCAGTCCGATCCCGTGGCGCGACCCGATTCCTCGTCACCCCCCGGCCGGCACCATCAGGATCTTCCCCAGCGCCGCCCCCGACTCGAGCAGTTCGTGCGCGCGGCGCACGTCGGTGATCGGGATCCGCGTCGCGATCGGCGGCCGGATCTCGCCGCGCGACAACGCGCCGATCACTTCGCGCATCAGCGCACGCCGGCCGTCGCGGTCGTCGTCGTACACGTGGAACGAGAACGTCCGCACCATCGGGCACACCGCCATGTGCTCGCGCAGTGCGGCCACCAGGTTCTGCTCGGGCAGCGGGGCGAAACCGTTGTAGCTCACCAGCGTGCCCCATTTCCCGAGTGCGCCGAGGTAGCCGACGAAATCGGCGCCGCCGGCGTGGTCGTAGATCGCGCCGACGCCCTGCCCGCCGGTGAGCTCCAGCACCCTCGGCACGACCTGCTCGCGCCGATAGAAGATCACGTCGTCGACCCCGTTCGCGCGGGCGAAGTCCGCCTTCGCCTCGGTGCTGACCGTGCCGATGACCCGCAGCCCGGCGCGCTTGCCCAGCTGAACGAGCGCCGTGCCGACGCCCCCGGCCGCGCCGACGACGATGATGCACGGCTGCGAGCGCGGGTGCCGGCACTCCTGGAGCAGCGCCTGCGCGACCTGATAGTTGGGCAGGCACACCGCCGACTCCAGGTCGACGTGATCGTCGAGCAGGTGAATCGCGTCGGCGGGGGCGACCACGATCTCGGCGTAGCACCCGCCGCGCTGCCGCAGGTCCCGGGCGCTGAGCAGCACCTTGCGGCCGACCTCGACGCCCGTCACCCCGGGCCCCACCGCGGTCACGAAGCCCGCCAGGTCGTTGCCCGGATTGGCGGGCAGCGGCGGCATCCACTTGTAGACGCCCTTGCGGATGAGAACGTCCGGCGTGCTGACGCCGAACGCCGCCGCGCGGATCTGCACCTCGCCGGACGCGGGCCGGGGCTCGGGTCGATCGACGACTTCGAGGGCGTCGACGCCCCCTGGACGTGAAACCAGCACTGCCTTCATCTCCCCTCCGTTGACCCGCTGCGCATCGCGCTTGAGATCTTTCACGTTTCATGCATAAAATGCAAGTCCGTGCATTAAAGATCACGTCCCGCGCACCGAGTCCCGGCGTGCGGCCACCACCAGCGCTCGCGGACGTCGCCTCCCATGCCAGCCTTCAGCCCGAATCTCTCGCACTTCGGCGTCTACTGCCACGACATCGACCGCATGGCGGTCTTCTACCGGGAAGTCTTCGACATGGTCGAGACCGACCGCGGCCAGGGCATCACGTTCCCGATGACGATCGTGTTCCTCAGTGCCCGCGAGGATCAGCACCACCAGCTCGCACTGGCCACCGGCCGCGCGCCGGGCGCCCCGAGCACGGTGATGCAGCTGTCGTTCAAGGTGCAGGCGATCGAGGAACTGCGCGAGGCGCGCCGGCGGGCGCTCGCCCGCGGCGCGCAGAACCTGCGCGGGCTGAGCCACGGCAACGCGCTGTCCGTCTACTTCGACGACCCGGAGGGCAACCTCGTCGAGGTGTACCTCGACACGCCGTGGTACGTGGCGCAGCCCCACGGCGATCCGCTGAACCTGGACCTGCCCGACGACGAGATCTGGGCCGCCACCGAACGCGTGTGCCGCGCGGACCCGACCTTCATGCCGCTCGAGCAGTGGAAGGCCAGGTTCCGAGGGCAATAGCGAGCGCGCCCTCTCCTTTCATCCACCCGAGATCCCATCAGAGCCCGAAACCATGAAACTGCTTTCATTCAAGCTGGCCGGCAAGGACACCTGGGGCGCGGTCGTCGGTGACCGAGTCGTCGACCTGGGCGCGGCCACCGGCATCGCCAGCCTCGCGGAGTTCATCGCGAGCCCCCGCTACGCGCAGCGCGAAGCGATCGTCGCCCAGGCCGCGCCCGTCGCCGCGCTGGCCGACATCGAGTACCTGCCGGTGATCCCGCGCCCCGAAAAGATCGTCTGCGCGGTGCGCAACTACATGGATCACCACCAGGAGGTGCTCGCCGCCGGCATGCAGCGCGAGCTCTCCGAGCAGCCGCCGATCTTCCTGCGCGTGTGGCGCTCGCAGACGCCGCACAACGGGCCGATCGTGCGTCCGCACGTGTCCGAGTCGCTGGACTGGGAAGGCGAGCTCGCGGTGATCATCGGCCGCGAAGGCCGCTGCATCCCCGAAGACAAGGCCTGGGACCACGTCGCCGGCTACTCCATCTACAACGACGCCAGCGTGCGCGAGTGGCAGTTCCACGCCAAGCAGATCGCGTCGGGCAAGAACTTCGAGTCCACCGGCGGCTTCGGTCCGTGGATGGTCACCGCCGACGAGATCGCTCCCGGGCGCCAGCTCGAGCTCGAGACGCGCCTGAACGGCGAGACGCTGCAGTCGAGCCACACCGGGCACATGATCTTCCCGATCCCGAAGCTGATCGCCTATGCGTCCACGATCTTCACGCTCGTCCCTGGCGACGTCATCGTCACCGGCACTCCGGCGGGCGTGGGCTGGAGCCGCAAGCCGCCGCGCTTCATGAAGCCCGGCGACGTCTGCGAGGTCGAGATCGAGGCGATCGGCGTGCTGCGCAACCCGATCGTGCAGCAGGCCTGATGCCTGGCCCGTGGCCCCGCCGGCGCCCGCGGAACACTCCCAGGCGAGTACCCCAGGGGCGCGCCGGCACCCCGGCGAACATCACGAGAGACAGACGATGACCGATCGACGATCGATGCTCGCGGCGAGCGCCGCGCTGGCGGCGAGCGCCGCGCTTCCCGCCCGCGCGCAAGGGTTTCCGGAGCGCCCTCTGCGGCTCGTGCAGGGCTTCGCGCCCGGGGGCAACGCGGACACCATCGCGCGGCTGGTCGGCGCGGAAATGCAAAAGGGGCTGAGCCAGCCCGTGGTGGTCGAGACCGTGACCGGCGCCGGCGGCGCGATCGCGTCGGTCGCGGTCGCCCGCGCGAAGCCCGACGGCCACACGATGCTGCTGGCCACCGGGGGCCACGTGGTGGCCGCGGCGATGATGGCGCGCCCCACGTACCGCCCCGCCGCCGACTACGAGGCGGTGTCGACGATCACGTTCTTCCCCTTCCTGCTGGTGGTGCCGGCGGACTCGAAGTTCGCGTCGCTGCCGGCGCTGCTGGCCGCCGCGCGCGCGGCGCCCGACAAGGTCGGTTTCGGCAGCGCCGGGGTCGGCAGCACGCACCACCTGGCCGGCGAGCTCCTCGCCCGCATGGCGAAGGCGCCGCTGCTGCACGTGCCGTATCGCGGAGACTCCGCGTCGCTGACCGGCCTGCTGTCGGGCGACGTCGCGGCGATCATCGCGCCGCCCACGGCGGTGATCGGCCAGATCAGGGCCGGCAAGCTGCGTCCGCTGGCCGTCACCGGCGCACAGCGCTGGCCGGGCCTGCCCGAGGTGCCGACGGTCGCCGAGCAGGGCGTCGCCGGCTACGACGTGCGCTCGTGGGCGGGGATCCTGGTCCCGGCCGGCACGCCGCGCGCGGTGGTCGACCGCCTCAACGTGGAGACGCACAAGGCCTTGCAGGAGCCCGCCGTTCGCCAGAAACTCGTGGACATCGGAGGCGAAGCGCGCGGCACCACGCCCGACGAGATGAAGGCGATGATCGTCGCCGAGAACGACAAATGGACCCGCCTCGTCGCCGAGGCCAACATCCCCCGCGAATGAGGCAATCGTCATGAGCCTGATCGAAGTGCGCAAGCGCACGCTCTCCATCGAGACCACGTACCACGAGGGCGGGCCCCCGGTCGACGTGCCGCTGCGCATCGCGACCGCGTGCGCGGTGATCCGCAATCCCTACGCCGGCCGCTACGAGCCGGACCTGCTGCCGTTCATGGCGGAACTGCGCACGCTCGGCAGGTCGCTGGCCGAGGAGCTCGTCGACACGCTCGGCAAGGACAAGGTCGAGGTCTACAGCAAGGGCGCGATCGTCGGCGTCGACGGCGAGCTCGAGCACGGCGCCGTCTGGCACGAGGCGGGCGGCTGGGCGATGCGCTCGGTGCTGGGCGAGCCGAAGGCGATCGTGCCCGCGGGCAAGGCGGTGGCGAGCGCCGGATACCGCCTGATGGTGCCGCTTCACTACATTCACGCGTGCTACGTGCGCAGCCACTTCAACACCGTCGAGATCGGCATCCAGGACGCGCCCCGGCCGAAGGAGATCCTGTTCGCGCTCGCGATGGGCACGGGAGGCCGGGTCCATTCCCGGCTGGGTGGCCTGACCCGCGAGAACGTCTCGGTCCACGACGGTCAGCGCTGAGCGGCCGCACGGCGGGCCATGACTGCGACGATCCCCGCCCCGATCGCCGGCGCGGTGTCCCAGACCGAGCGCACCTACACGGCGCTGCGGACGTCCATCGTCCACTGCGAGTTCGTCCCCGGCGATCGGCTGGCCGTCGACGACCTCGGCGCGCGCTACGGCGTGAGCAGCAGCCCCGTGCGCGAGGCGCTCAGCCGCCTCGTCGCCGAGGGCCTGGTGCTCGCGCTGGAAAATCGCGGGTTCCGCGTGGCCCCGCTCACCGTGGACGGCGTCGCCGACCTCACGCGGGTGCGGCTGCTGGTCGAGGGCGAGGCGCTGCGCGACGCGATGCGCCATGGCGACGACCGCTGGGAGTCCGACCTCGTCGCGGCAGGTCACGCGCTCGGTCTGATCGAGCAGCGGCTGCGCGACGTTCTGCCCCTGCTCGACGACGACTGGTCGGCACGGCACCGCGCCTTCCACATGGCCATCTACGCGGGGTGCCGCTCTCCGCTGCTGCGCGAGATGGTCGGGCAGCTGTTCGACGCCGCGGAGCGCTACCGCCGCTACTCGGCGCGGCACCGCACGAAGGCGCGGCGCAAGCACACCGAGCACGCGCGGCTGATGCAGGCCGTGCTGTCGCGCGACGCGGTCCATGCCGGCGATCGGCTGGCCGAGCACGTGTGCGCGACCGAGCGCAACGTGACGGCGGCGCTGCTCGCGATGGGGTCGATGCATTCCTGAGGCGTTCCCCGCCGCCCCCTCGGATCCGCGAAGCCTGCGGGCGCCGGCGCCTGTCTGCGCGAGCGTGGACTCGACGAAATGCCCCGCTACTGCGCCTCGCGCGGCGTGACCGTGAACTCCAGCAGCCGTCCGCGGCGGATCGCGCGAAGGGCGAGCGGCCGGCCGATCCGGTCGGCGTCGAGCAGCCGCTGCAGCGCGTCGACGCCCGCCAGCGGCAGGCCTGCCGCGCTCACGAGCAGGTCACCGTCCTCGAGCCCGGCGTGGCTCGCGGGCGAGTCGCGCTGAACTTCGATCACCCGCACGCCGCTCGCCTGCGAGAGCTCGAACGCACGCTGCAGCCGGCGGTCGATCGGCACCGTCGCGCCGCTCACGCCGATGAACGCGCGCCGCACGCGCCCGTGCGCGAAGAGCTGGCCGATCACCCAGCGAACGGTGTCGACCCCGGTCGCGAAGCAGATCGACTGCGCGCCCGCGATCATCGCGGTGTTCAGCCCGATCACCTCGCCCGCGGCGTCGACCAGCGGGCCGCCCGAATTGCCGGGATTCAGCGCGGCGTCGGTCTGGAGGATGTCGTCCATGCGCCGACCGCTCGCCGAGCGCAGCGAGCGGCCCAGCGCCGAGATCACGCCGGTGGTGACCGTGTTCTGGAAGCCGAGCGGATTGCCGATCGCGATCGCGATCTGCCCGACCCGCAGCGTCGCCGAGCACCCGAGCTCCGCGGTGGGCAGGCGGTCGGCGCCGACACGGACCACGGCGACGTCGGTGTCGACGTCCTCGCCGATCAGGTCGGCGTCGAATTCGCGGCCGCTCGCGAAGGCCACCCGGATCGAGCGCGCGCCGTGCACGACGTGGCTGTTGGTGAGCAGGTAGCCGTCGGGCGTGAACGCGAACCCCGACCCGGTGCCGCCGCGCTCGGCGCGACGGCTGCCCGCGGGCTTGCGCACCGACACCAGCGCGACGCTCGGCCCGACCCGCTCGACGGCACGCACTACGATCGACGAGTAGGCGTCGAGCGCGGCGAGGTCGGCGGGGGCGCTCGACGCCGGGGCGGGGCCGGGCCAGTGCGCGTCGCCCGAGGCGTCGGCGATGAAAGCGGTGCGATCGAGGGCATCCATGGGTCCGATATCGGTGCCCGCGGGACCGATTTCAAGGTTGCACGGCCGCTCGCCAGCCTCCCGAATGCGAGCCGGCTGCACGAACCCCCGCCGCGCGGACGCTACGGCGTCGACTTCATCCCGAGCCGCCCGACGAGCGCGCGGTCGGACTCGAGCGCACGTGCGATCTGCGCGGCGAACGGCTGCTGTCCCGCGAAGGCTTCGCGCGAGCCCTGCTTGAAGATCATGTCGCGGACCGCCGCGGATGCGAGCGCGCCGGGCAGCACGTCGTTCAGCCGCGCGACCACCGCGTCCGGCGCGCCGGCCGGTACGGCGAGCCCGCCCCACGACTCGAACACGAATCCCGGGATGCCGGCTTCCGCCATCGTGGGAACGTCCGGCAGCTGGGCCAGGCGCGCCGGGCTCGTCACCGCGAGCGCGCGCAGCTTGCCGGCCGCCACGAGCGGCAGGTTCGCCCCGATCAGCCCGATCTGGAAGTCGATGTCGCCGCCGATGATCGCATTGGCCGTCTCGATGGCCCCCTTGAACGGGACGTGCACCACCTTGAAATCGCCGAGTCGCTCCTCGAGCAGCTCGACCACCAGATGCGCCGGCGTTCCCGGCCCGCCCGATCCGTATGTCAGCCTGCCCGGTGCCGCACGCACGGCGGTCACCAGGTCGCCGATCGACCTGTACGGCGACTTCGCCGCGACGACCGCGACCATCGGCGACGCCGACACGCGCGCGACGGCGCGCACCTCCCTCACCATGTCGAGCTTGCCGCCCATCGCCTGCAGCGTCACCATGCCGGCGTGCACGTAGCCGAGCGTGTAGCCGTCCGGCACCGAGTTCGCCACGGCCTTGAATCCGATCAGCCCGCTCGCCCCCGCCCGGTTCTCGACGACGACGTTCTGGCCGAGCGCCGCCGACAAAGGCTCGGCGAGCGACCGCATGAACACGTCGATCCCACCCCCTGGCGGCGCCGGGACGACGAGCCGGACGGGCCGGACGGGCCGGGCGGGCCAGGCGGGTTGCGCCAGCGCACGCGGCCCGGCCGCGACGCCCGCGAACAGGCTCGAGAGAACGGCTCGGCGAACGGCACGTCGATTCATTGCATCCTCCAGGGACCGATCACATTGATTGCTCGAACACGCGTTGCGCGCTGCGCTCGCCGACGGCGATCACGACCGCGTCCCCCGCGAAGGTCTGCGTCTCCAAGCCCCACCCGGTACGATCAGGCGAGCGCGACGCGATAGCGCGCCGCGCGGGCCTCGTCGAGCTCGATCCCCAGGCCGGGCGCGTCGCCCAGCACCAGGTTCCCGTCGTCGACCGCGCGATTCATGAAGTCGTCGCGCGGCGGGTTGTACTCGATGCCGTACTCGAGCGAGCCGCCAGGAGCGTTCGCCGCCGACAGCAGGTGTGCCGAGGCGAGCAGACCCGGCGCGCCGCTGAACAGGTGCGGGCAATAGCGAACACCCTGCGCGACGATGCGACGCGCGAGCGGCACGCCACCGGAGAATCCGCCCCACTTGCACATGTCCGGCTGCAGCACGCCGAACACCCCGGTCTTCATCTGCTGTTCGAACGCCTGCGCGCCGAACACGTTCTCGCCGCCGGCCAGCGCGACCGGCGAGCGCCGGGCGAGGTCCTGCCACACCTCGACCGGCGAATCGACCGGGATCGCCTCTTCGACCCACGACAGGTTCAGGTCGGCGAAACGCCGGATCATGTCCGCGGCACGATCGAGCGGCCAGCTCGAGTTGGCGTCGGCCATCAGCTCGTTGCCGTCGCCGATCTGCTTTCGCGCGGCGACGCAGGCGCCGAGGTGCTGGTCGACGTCGTTCCACACGCGCAACTTGAAGCCCTTGAAGCCGCGCTGCAGCGCCGCGTCGATCAGCGCCTCGCCGCCGTGCGACCGCCCCAGGCTGGCGTAGCACGCGACGCGGTCGGCGCGGCCGCCGAGCAGCCTCCACAGCGGCTGCTTCAGGCGCTTGCCGACCAGGTCCCAGAGCGCGATGTCGACGCCCGCGATCGCCGCCGAGATCGGCCCGTGCTCGCCGCTCTGCAGCGACAGGAGGCGGGTGGCCTCGTGCATCGCCTGCCACGCCTGCGACGGCCCGGCGAACTCGCGGGACTTCAGGAACGGTTCCAGCACGCGCTCGACGATCCGCGCGCGGTGCGGCGCGCCGAAGCGCGGAAAGTTGCACCAGACTTCCCCCCACCCGGTCTCGCCGGAGCGCTCGGTCACCTTGACGAACAGCGCGATCGCGCTGTCCACGGTGCCCATCGGGGTGACCACGGGCTGCGCGAGGGGAACACGCAGCACCCACGGCTCGATCGAGGCGACGTTCAGCGGGGTGTGGATGGCGACGTCCGAAGGCATGTGGAGTTCCCGGTGGAGTCCGACGCAGGTCGGGCGGTGGCCCGAGCTTCCCTCGCGCACGACCCGACCCGGCGGATGGTACGTATGCCGGACGACGCTGTATGTCACCTGCGCGTCACTTCGCGGGCGCATCGGGCTCGGTTGCGCCGTCCGCATCGGCGGTACCGGGTCGTGCAGCCCGGCCACGAACGAAGATGTCGAGCATGTTCCAGATCTCCATTCCGAAGGCAGTGCGCGAAGAGCAGCACCGGGAGGCCGGGCAGGTGATCGCCCATGCGCAGAAGTGCGTCGTCGTGCCGCCGGACACGACGATCGCGTTGCGAAGGCCGGTCGCGCAAGCGCGGACCACGTCCACGATTCCCGGAGCCGAACGCCGAGCTCCTGGCATTCGCGCCCCGGGCCACTGCAAGAACCGGCCGCCCTTCGACCCCGGCACGACCGGGGCGGATTCCAGCGACCGCACTAATCCTGATGCTAAGATGCACCATGAATGATGCACGGATTCGAGCATGAGAACGACTGTCACCATCGACGACGATCTGTATCGGAAGGCCTTGGAGCTCGCCGATCCGGGCCTCGACAAGGCCGACCTGTTTCGTGAAGCCGTGAAGGTGTTCGTGCGCGTTCAGGCGGCCAACCGCCTTGCCGCCCTGGGCGGCAAGGCGCCGGCGATGAAGGACATTCCCCGCCGCCGGCCCGCGGGGCGATCGTCGCGGTGAGCAGTGTCCTCGCGGACACCTCGGTCTGGGTGGCGCATTTCCGCCGCCCCGACCCGAGGCTTCATTCGCTGCTGTCCGTGGACAGGGTCCTGTGCCATCCGTTCATCGTGCTTGAAATTGCCTGCGGAACACCCCCGGCCCCCCGCGAGCGCACGATCGGCGATCTCAGGGAGTTGCGGCAGGCGGTGGTCGCGACGACCGACGAGACTTTGGCTCTGATCCAAAGAGAGCGGTTGCACGACTCCGGCTGCGGCGCCATCGACATGGCCCTGCTCGCGTCCGCCCTGCTCACGCCGGACGCGGTTCTATGGACACTCGACAGGAACCTCGATGCCCTGGCATCGCGTCTGGGAGTCACGTTCGTGCCCTGACCCATTTCCAGGCGGGTCGAAAGTCTTCCGGTAACGCCACTTCCGCTGTCATGCGCGGATTCTCGTCCTTCGAGGCATGACCGCCTCCCCGTCGGAAAGGTTGGCATGCTCCGGCAAGACGGAGTATTCTTACCGAATTCCGATCGATCACTCGGGTGTACGACGATGACCGCAACCGCAAAGCTGTCGAGCAAGTTCCAGATCTCCATCCCGAAGGCCGTACGCGAGGAACAGCACTGGGAGGCCGGCCAGGAGTTCGTCTTCATCCCCAAGGGCAAAGGGGTGCTGGTGATGCCGGTGCCGGAACTGAAGCAACTGGCCGGCATCGCCCGGAACGCGCGCAAGGAGGGGTATCGCGACCGGGAAGATCGCTACTGATGCCGACACCGCGGGTGGTCGATACGTCGGCCTGGATCGAATGGCTGGCGGCAAGTGAGCTGGGCAGGAAGCTCGGCAGGGAGTTTCCCGACAAGGCGCGGTGCATCGTGCCCACCATCGTGCAGCTCGAATTGTCGAAATGGCTGGTTCGCGAAGTCGGTGAAGACGAAGCCGACCAGGTGATCGCCTTCACTCAGAAGTGCGTCGTCGTGCCGATGGACACGACGATCGCTTTGCTCGCGGCCGACCTGCACCGCTCGCACAGGCTGGCAACTGCGGATGCGATCGTCTATGCGACGGCCCGGCACACGGGCGCGGACCTGCTGACTTGCGACGCGCATTTCGAAGGGTTGCCGGAGGTGGCCCTCTTTCCGAAGCCCGGCGAGACACGCCGGCCGAGACGCACCAAGTGACAGCCGCATCACATGCAGTTCTGTCACCGACTGACGAAATGCGCTCTTCCGGCAAGGTAACGAAGTCGCGGCCCAAGCCCAAACTCCTACGCGAATGACAGCAGGCAAGATCGAGGCGGAAAGCACCGACCTCTCCGCCCACACCCCCATGATGCAGCAGTACCTGCGCATCAAGGCGCAGCACCCGCACGTGCTGCTCTTCTACCGGATGGGCGACTTCTACGAGCTCTTCCACGACGACGCCGAGCGCGCGTCGCGGCTGCTCGGAATCACGCTCACGCGGCGGGGCGCGTCCGCCGGCGAGCCGATCAAGATGGCCGGCGTGCCGTTCCATTCGGTCGACCAGTACCTGGCGCGCCTGATCCGGCAGGGCGAATCGGTCGCGATCTGCGAGCAGGTCGGCGACCCCGCGCTGTCGAAGGGTCCGGTCGAGCGCAAGGTCGTGCGCATCGTCACGCCGGGCACGGTGACCGACGCGCAACTGTTGCCCGAACGCGAAGACCGTCTGCTGCTCGCGCTGCGCCCCGCGGCGCGTCGCGTGGGCCTGGCGTGGATGGTGGTCGCGAGCGGCGAGTGCTGGCTCGCGGAAGCGGCGCCCGCGCAGCTCGCCGGCGAGATCGAGCGGCTGCGCCCGGCCGAGATCGTCGTGCCGGAGTCGTTCGATCTCGCGCGCGTGCCGGGGCTCGCCGGCGCCGACGGCGGGTCTTCGTTCACGATCGGCCGCGCGCCCGACTGGCAGTTCGACGACGAGCGCGCGAAGCGCCTGCTGAGCGAGCTGCTCCAGGTCGGCGACCTCGCCGGCTTCGGCGTCGACGAGGTGCCCGACGCGGTGGGCGCGGTGGGCGCGCTGGTCGACTACGTGACGCGCACGCAAGGACGCGCGCCCACGCACCTGCAGGGCCTGCGCGTGCATCACGGCGACGCGTTCGTCGTGGTCGACGCGGTCGCGCGCCGCAACCTCGAGGTCACCGAGACGCTGCGCGGCGACGACGGCCCGACGCTGCTCAAGGTCCTCGACCGCTGCGCGACCGGCGCCGGCGCGCGCCTGCTGCGCACCTGGCTGCAGCAGCCGCTGCGCGCGCAGTCCGAGCTCGCGGCGCGCCACGAGCGCGTCGCCGCGCTGATCGGCTCGCCCGACGCGCGCGCGCTGCGCGCGCTCCTCGCGCAGACCGTCGACTACGAGCGCGTGTCCGGCCGCGTGGCGCTGCGCTCGGCACGCCCGCGCGAGCTCGCCGCGATGCGCGACTCGATCCCCGCGATCGGGCGCATCGCGGACGCGTTGCGCGCGATCGACGCCGAGCGCTTCGACGACCTCGCCGCCGCGCTCGCACCGCCGGACGACGCGCAGGCGCTGCTCGCGCGCGCACTCGCCGACGAACCGGCGGCGATGGTGCGCGACGGCGGCGTGTTCCGTGCCGGCTACGACGCGGCGCTGGACGAACTGCGCGCGATCGACGAAGGCTGCGACGGCTTCCTCGCGCAGATGGAGGCGCGCGAGCGCGAGCGCACCGGCATCGCGAACCTGCGCGTGGGCTACAACAACGTGCACGGCTTCTTCATCGAGGTCACGCAGTCGCAGGCGTCGAAGGTGCCCGACGACTACCGCCGCCGGCAGACGCTGAAGAACGCCGAGCGCTTCGTCACGCCCGAGCTCAAGGCCTTCGAGGACAAGGCGCTGTCCGCGCGCGAGCGGGCGCTCGCCCGCGAGCGCGAGCTCTACGAGCAGCTGCTCGACACGCTCGCCGGCAGCGTCGCGCGCTGGCAGCGCGTGGGCCGCGCGGTCGCGCACGCCGACGTGCTCGCGTGCCTCGCCGAGCGTGCGGCGACGCTCGGGTGGGTCGCGCCCGAGTTCGTCGCGCTGCCGGGCCTCGAGATCCGCGCGGGGCGCCACCCGGTGGTCGAGTCCACGGTCGAGCGCTTCGTGCCCAACGACTGCGTGCTCGACGACCGCCGCCGCATGGTGCTGCTCACCGGCCCGAACATGGGCGGCAAGTCCACCTACATGCGGCAGGTGGCGCTGATCGTGCTGCTCGCGCACTGCGGCAGCTTCGTGCCGGCCGACGCGTGCCGGCTGGGCCCGATCGACCGCATCTTCACGCGCATCGGCGCATCCGACGACCTCGCCGGCGGGCGTTCGACGTTCATGGTCGAGATGACGGAGGCGGCCGCGATCCTGAACGCCGCCGGTCCGACCTCGCTGGTGCTGATGGACGAGATCGGGCGCGGCACGTCCACGTTCGACGGTCTGGCGCTCGCGCACGCGATCGCCGCGCGCCTGGCCGCGCACAACCGCGCGTTCACGCTCTTCGCCACGCACTACTTCGAGCTCACGCAGCTCGCCGCGCGGCATCCGCAGGTGATCAATCGCCACCTGTCTGCGGCCGAGCACCGCGGGGGCATCGCGTTCCTGCACGAGGTGCGCGACGGGCCCGCGAACCGCAGCTACGGACTGCAGGTGGCGCGCCTGGCGGGCCTGCCCGCGCCGGTGCTGCGCTCGGCGGCGGCGCTGCTCGAGTCGCTGGAGGCGCGCGCGCGGCGCGACGACGCACAGATCGACCTGTTCTCGGAGCCGGGCGCGGCCCCCCCGGACGCGGCGGATTCGCAGGGCCCGCACCGCGCGCTCGCCGACTCGTCCGGCGCGCGCGCGCCCGCCCCGCTCGACGGCGGGGCGCTCGCCTCGTCCTCGCCGCAGGCGGCGGCGCTGCGCGAGGTGATCGAGCGGCTGCGCGCCTGCGACCCCGACCAGCTCAGCGCACGCGCGGCGCTCGACCTGGTCTACACGCTGCGCGGACTGCTGGACCCGTGAGGCGACGGGCCTTCGGCGCCGCGCTCGCCGCGACCGCGGCCGGGCTCGCCGCTCCCCGGCCCGCCGCCCCATGGGCGACTCCGGGGGCCTCCGCGACACCGGCGACACCGGTGACGCCTGCGACCCCGGCACGGGGTGAGACCGCTCGCCGGGGCGCTCCCCACCTGGCGGGCCCCGACGAATTCGCCTTCGCGCTGATCGGCGACGTTCCCTACGGGCGCGACCAGGTCGCGCTGCTGCCCGCGCTGCTCGCCGACCTCGACGACGCGCTCGCGTTCGCGATCCACGTCGGCGACCTCAAGGGCGGGCTGGAGTCGTGCTCCGACGCCGTGCTCGCGCAGCGCCACGCGGCGCTCGCCGCGTCGCGCGTGCCGATTCTCTTCACGCCCGGCGACAACGAGTGGCTCGACTGCTCGCGCCTGCCCGCCGGAGGATTCGATCCGCTCGGCCGGCTCGAGCGCCTGCGATCGCTGTTCTTCGAGCCGCCGCGCGCGCCGCGCGGCGTTTCCGACCTCGTGCGCCAGTCCGACGCGCCCGGGCACCGGCCGTTCCCCGAGAATCTGCGCTGGCACGTCGGCGAGACCGTGTTCGTCACCGTGAACCTGCCCGGCAGCGACAACGGCCGCGAAGGCGCGCCCGCGATGCAGGCCCACCACGCGCTGCGTGCGGACGCCAATGAAGCGTGGCTGCGGGAGGCGAGCGGGCTCGCGGCGCGCGCGGCGCGCCCCCTGCTCGTGATCGCCGCGCACGCGGATCCGGGCTTCGAGCGGGAGGACGGTGCCCACCTCGCCGCGCCGCCGCCCGACGGCTACACACGCCACCGGGCGCTGCTGCGCGAGCTCGCGGGCACCTTCCCCGGGCAGGTGCTCTACCTGCACGGCGACACGCACCGCTTCCGCGTCGACCGGCCGCTGCGCGACACGCGCGGCGCGCGGCTGCGCAACTTCACGCGCGTCGAGAGCTTCGGCTCGCCGTTCGCGTCTTCCTGGGTGCGGGTTCGCGTGCGGCCGGCCGACCCATCGCCGTTCTTCGTCGCCGTCAGGCACGCGCCGCCGGCGCGCCCGTGACGCGGCGGGTGGGGTAGCGCCCCCGCCGTCCGGACCTCGGCGACACCGAGCGTCAGTGCAGCCGGCGCACTTCGCGGGAGCCGTCGCCCCGGTCGCCGTCGCCCCGGTCGCCGTCGTCCGCGTCGTCGTCCGCGTCGTCGTCGCGATCGTCCTCGTCGCCGTCGTCGTCGTCGTCGCCGTCCTCGGCGGCCATCGAACGCGCGTTCTCCCGCTCTCGCTCGACCTCCTCGGCCGACGCGGCGCGCACCTCGGTCACGCGCAGGTCGAAGCGCAGCGACATGCCCGCCAGCGGATGATTGCCGTCGAGCACCACGGCCTCGTCGGTGATGTCGGTGACGACGTACAGGTCCTCGTCGTCGGGGTCGGCTCCGTCGCCGGGCACGCCGTCGAACGTCATGCCGATCTCGAGCTCGTCGGGAAGGTCGGCGCGCGGCACCAGCACGACGCGCTCGGCGTCGTAGTCGCCGAAGCTGTCCTCGGGCTCGAGGTAGACGCTGGTCGTGTAGCCCGCGCCGTGGCCCGCGAGCGCTTCCTCGATGCGCGGGAAGACGGCGCCGTAACCCCCTTGCAGGTAGGTCAGTTCGCGCTCGGAGGGCTCGAGCGCGTCGCCCTGGGAATCGAACAGCCGGTAGCGCACCGTCACCCAGACGTCGTCTTCGATCAACATCACCTGCCTCTATAATCGGCCCATCATGCGCGACGACAGGCCGCCGCTCGGGCGGCTCAGTGTAGACGAATTCATGCGCCGGTACTGGCAGCGCGAGCCGCTGCTGATCCGGCAGGCGCTTCCCGGTTTCGTCGCGCCCGTGCCCCCGGAACGGCTGTTCGAGCTCGCCGGATCCGAAGACGCGCAGTCGCGCCTGATCGCCACGCGGCGCGGACGCTGGAGCCTGCGGCACGGCCCCATCGAGCCGGGCACGATGCCGAGCCGCAGGACCCCGAACTGGACGGTGCTGGTGCAGGGCGTCGACGCGCTCGACGACGACGTGCACGCGCTGATGAGCCGCTTTCGCTTCGTGCCCGACGCGCGCCTCGACGACCTCATGATCAGCTTCGCGACCGACGGCGGCGGCGTCGGCCCGCACCAGGACTTCTACGACGTCTTCCTGATCCAGGCGCACGGGCGCCGGCGCTGGCGCGTGGGCCCGCCCTGCGACGAGGTCCTCGTGCCCGGCATGCCGGTGAAGATCCTCGCGCACTTCGCGCCCGACCGCGAGTGGGTGCTCGAGCCCGGCGACATGCTCTACCTGCCGCCGATGTGGGCGCACGACGGCGTGGCGCTCGGCGAGTGCATGACGTACTCGGTGGGGTTTCGCACCGCGTCGCGTCACGAGCTGCTGCGCGCCTTCCTCGCCGACGCCGCCGACGCGCCCGCCCCGGGCCCCGACACCCGCTACCGCGACCCCGGCGCACGCCCCGCCCGCAATCCCGCCCGCATGCCGAGCACCCTGCTCTCGGAGCTCGGAGGCTGGCTGCGCGGATGGCGACCGGACCCGGCGCGGGTCGACGACTTCATCGGCCGCTACATCACCGAGCCGAAGCCCAACGTCTGGTTCGAGCACCCGGCGCGGCGCTCGACGCCGCAGTCGTTCGCGGCGCGCGTCGCACGAGACGGCGTGGTCGTCGATCGCCGCAGCCGCCTGGTCTACCGGGGCACGCGTCTGTACTTCAACGGGGAATCGTTCGCGATGCCGCGCGGCGGTCAGCGGCTGCTGCGAAAGCTCGCCGACGAGCGCGCGCTGCCATCCGGCGCGTTCGCCGGCGCGCCCGTCGACCCGGCCTTGCTCGAGCTGCTGCACGCGTGGTCCGATGCCGGCTGGCTGCACCCGGGGCGCGCGCGGGGCGCGCACGGCAGCCGCCGGGACGCACGCGCTTGAGGCCCTCCAAGTCCAGCCCCTTCGACGGCCGCGAGGCCTTCCACGCCGCGGTGATCGAAGCGCTCGACGCCAGCCGGCGCGCGATCACGATGGTCGACCACGATTTCTCCTCGTGGCCGCTCGAGAGCGCGGCCGGCGAACGCGCCCTGCGCGATGCGCTGCGCCGCGGCGCGACGCTGCGGCTGCTGGTCTCGGAGCGCGGCTGGCTCGAACGCCACGGCAGCCGCTTCCTGCGCCTGCGCCGCGAGCAGGCGCACCGCGTCGAGTGCCGGCAGATCCCGCCGAACCTTCGCGTCGACGAGAGTGCGCTGGTGGCCGACGGCCAGCACCTGGTCCGGCGCGCGCGCTGGGACCGCTTCGCCGGACACCTGGCGATCGCGACGCCGTCCGAGGTCGAGCCCCTGGTGGAACGCTACGATTCCGTCTGGGACGAGTCCGAGCCGTGTCTTGCCGCGACAACACTCGGACTCTAGACGGAATCCTCCAGACCGATTCCGGCCCGAAGGCGAGCAAAAGAAAAGTCAGCCTGCTATACTCGCGGGCTGAGTCGCCTTCGCAACGTCACCGATTTGGTGCCTGTTCGACGAGACGTCCTCAAAGCAATTCCAGCGCTTGCTTTTTGGCCTGTTCGTTCCAACTAAGGATTTCAGCATGAAAAAATCACTCCTGGTCGCCTCTCTGATCACTCTTGCCCTGATGGGCTGCGGCAAGAAAGAGGAAGCTCCCGCCCCGGCGCCGGCCCCGGCCGCCGCCCCGGCCCCGGCCCCGGCGGAAGCGCCGAAGGCCGACGCGGCTGCTCCCGCGCCCGCCCCGGCCGAAGCGCCGAAGGCCGACGCCGCTGCGGCTCCGGCCCCCGCGCCCGCCGAAGCTCCGAAAGAAGGCGAGAAGAAGTAATTCGCCCTTCCTGACGGACGAAAGCCGGCGCGTGCGCCGGCTTTTTTTCGTCCGTGCGCGGCGAGCCACCGGACCGCCGGCGGTTCACCCTCTCAGACCGCGATCCAGTCCAGTCCGGTGTCCTGGTCCGCGACCAGGATGTCGGATTCGTGCCGGCCGCACGCGCGGGCCAGCGCCACGCGCGCCAGGTCCGGATGGTTGTTCGACTGCGACAGGTGCGCCGCGACGATGGTGCGCAGGTCGTCGTGCACGATTTCCCCGAGAATGTGCGCCGCGGCGCGATTCGCGAGGTGGCCGTAGTTGCCGCCGATGCGCCGCTTGAGCGCGGGCGGATACGGCCCGTCGCGCAGCATGTCCTCGTCGTGGTTGCACTCGAGCACGATCGCGTCCAGGCGCGCCATCGAGCGCAGCACGTGCGCGGTCGGGTGGCCGAGATCGGTGAGCACCCCGAGGCGGCGCGTGCCGTCGTCGACGACGAACTGCACGGGTTCGCGCGCGTCGTGCGGCACCGGCACCGGATCGACGCGCACGCCGCGGATCTCGAGCGCGACGTCGGGCTCGATCGCCACCACGGCGAGGCGCTCGTCGGCGCCGCGCAGGCCCGCGCGCGCGGTGCCGCCGGTCAGGTAGAGCGAGACCCCGGCCGAGGCCGCCAGCCGCGCCGCGCCGCCGATGTGGTCGGAGTGCTCGTGGGTGACCAGCAGTGCGTCGAGACTCGCCGCGTCGACACCGAGCCGCTCGAGGCGGCGGCGCGCCTCGCGCACCCCGAAGCCACAGTCGATCAGCAGCCGCACCGGCGCGTCGGGCGGCCCGCACTCGACGATCAGCGCGTTGCCCTCGCTGCCGCTGCCCAGGCTGGCGAAGCGCATCCGGTGCGCGTGCCGCCCGCTACTGCTGGAGCTGGTCGCGCAGCAGCGCCAGGATGCGCGTGCCGGTCTTGCGATCGGCCTCGGCGGCGAGCGGCTGGCCGTCCTTGCCCAGCACCGACACCTGCGTGGACTCCCCCGCGCCTGCGACCTTGACCCGGTACTGCTGCGCGCCCGCGGTCTTGTCGGACGAGCGCGAGAACAGCCTCGAGAAGAAGCCGGGCTTCGGGGCGTTGTCCGCCTCGGGGTCGATGTAGCGGACGAAGTAGAAGCCCTGGGAGCGGTCGCGGTCCTCGACGGTGAATCCGCCGCGGTCGAGCGCCAGCCCGACACGGCGCCAGGCACGGTCGAAGCCCTCGGCGATCTCGACGACCTGGCGGTCGGCGGGGCCGACGATGCGCGCGCGCTCCTGCCCGGGCTGCGCCGTGCTCGCGAGCATCGACTTCGCACGCTCCTGGTCGCCGCCGAGCTTGACGACGAGGCGGCCGAGGAACTCGGCCTCGAGCTCGGGGTCCGGCGGACGCGGCTGCCAGCGGGTCTCGTCCTTCTGCAGGGAGGTGTACACCTCCTCCATCCCGCGATGGCTGATGTAGATCTCGGTGCCGCCCTGGACCGCCTCGAGGCGGGTGCGGAACTTGTCGCGCTCGCCCGACGAGTAGAGCGCGTCGAAGGCGCGGCCGATCGTGCGCCGGATGAAGTCCTGGGGGATCTTCGCGCGGTTCTCGGCCCAGTCGGTCTCCATGATGCCGATCTCGGGCGACTCCGACTGCACGATGAAGCCCGACTCCTGCCAGAACTCCTTGACCAGCGGCCACAGCTTCGCAGGCGGCTGGTTGACGACCAGCCAGCGCTGCGTGCCCGCGCGCTCGATGCGCATGCCCTGTGCCGCCGGCAGCACGCGCGACTCGCCCGCCGGGCGCTCCGCGTTGCGCGCGCTCTGGTAACCCGACAGCGTGCGCGGGCCGCGATCCGGGATCGAGAATCGGTCGTCGCCGCGCGGCGTGACGAGGTCGGGCGGGATGTCCAGCGGCGGCAGCTTGCCCGCCGACTTGTAGTCGACCCGGCTCGCATCGGCGAGCGTCTCGTTCAGCGAGCACCCCGCGACCACCGCGAGCGACGCCAGCAGCGCCCCCAGGCCGAGCGCGCGACGCGCCCTCGCAGCGACCCGCGCCATCAACGCATCACCCCGGAGGCTTTCAGCGCGCCGAGCACCGTCTCGTGGTACGCGTCGGACAGCGGCGTGAGCGGCAGGCGGATTCCGGCAGGGATGCGCCCCATCTTCGCGAGCGCCCACTTGACCGGGATCGGATTGGCCTCGACGAACAGCTTCAGGTGCAGCGGCAGCAGCTGCCGGTTCAGCGCGAGCGCGCGCGGGAAGTCGCCCGCGAGCGCCGCCGCGCACATCTGCGCCATCTCGCGCGGCGCCACGTTGGCGGTGACCGAGATCACGCCGTGCCCGCCCATCGCGATCGTGGCGAGCGCGGAGTCGTCGTTGCCGCTGTAGACCGCGAAGCCCTCGGGGAGCCGCGCGAGCAGGTCCGAGCCGCGGGGGATGTCGCCGGTGGCGTCCTTCAGGCCGACGATGCCGGGCACCTGCGCCAGGCGCAGCACGGTCTCGTTGGACATGTCGGCGACCGTGCGACCCGGCACGTTGTACAGGATCACCGGCAGCGCGGCCGATTCCGCCACCGCGCGGAAGTGCCGGTACAGGCCTTCCTGGGTCGGCCTGTTGTAGTACGGCACGACCTGCAGCGACGCCGCCGCGCCGACCTTCTTCGCGTACTGCGTGAGCTCGATCGCCTCGCGCGTGGAATTGCCGCCCGTGCCGGCGATCACCGGGACGCGGCCGGCCGCGTGCTCGACGGTGACGCGCACGATCTCGCAGTGCTCGTCGACGTCGACCGTGGGGGACTCGCCGGTGGTGCCGACGGCGACGATCGCCGCGGTGCCGGACTCGACGTGCCAGTCGATCAGGCGCCGATATGCGTCGAGGTCCAGGCGGCCGTCCTCGTGCATCGGCGTCACGATCGCAACGATGCTTCCTTTGATCATGGTCGTCATTCCGGGCAAAACGCGATTCTAGCCGACCGGCGCGAAGCGCTCCGCGTCGAAGGGCGGGCGCGCCGCCGCCAGCCGCTGCACCCGCGCCGGGCGCGGCTGCGCGACGTGGGCGTGCTCGTACGCGAGCACCGTGAACCCGTTGCGCTCGGCGGTGCGAACGAGTTCGCCGGGCACGAGCAGGAACTTCGGGTTCGACGGGCGTCCGTAGCGCTCGTTGCCGCGCGCGAACGTCTCGTAAATCACCAGCCCGCCGGGGGCGACCAGCCCGAAGAGCAGGTCCAGGCGCGGCCGGAACAGGTAGTTGCAGCACACGATCGCGTCGAACGCCGCGGGCGCGAACGGCCACGCCGCCGACTCGAGGTCCGCGTGCACGCGCTCGACGCCGCCGGGCAGGCGCGCGAGCGCGTCCGCGTCCGCATCCGCGCCGACGACGCGGGCGCCGGCCGCCAGAAGCGGCGCCGCGTTGCGCCCCCCGCCGCAGGCGAAGTCCAGCACCCGTGCCCCGCGAGGCAGGCACGCGGCCCAGCGGCACACCCACGCGGATGCGGGCGAACCAGGATCGGCGTGGGTTTTCGGGGGTTCGCTGGACATAAGTCGCATCGTGGGGCCGCGGGAAGCGCTACAGTTTAGCGGCTCGCTGGCCGCATTCCGCGTGCCGCGGGCATGGCCATGGCCGAGACGTCCACCCCCGAAACCCGCCCGCCGCGCACGCCCGACGCCGACCTCGCGCCCGCGATCGTCGCGCTGGTCGTCTCGGCGCTGCTGGTCGCCGCCGCGGTGCAGGGCGCGCTCGCGTGGAGCCAGGCGATGCTGCTCGCGTCGTTCACGTGGGCCACCGCCGCCGGCGTCCTCGCGATGCTGCTGCGCCGTCGCGACCGCTGGATCGGTCACGAGCGCAAGCGCCTGCAGTCGCTCGAGGAGCTCCAGGCGCAGTACGGGATCGCCGAGAACCTCGGCGCGTTCGGCACCTGGCTGATCGACCGCCCCACGGGACGGCTGGTCTGGAGCGCGGGCGCTTTCCGGCTCTTCGGCGTCGAGCCCGGCAAGGGGGAACCGGCGGCGCGCGACTTCGTCGCCGGCATCCACCCCGAGGACCGTCAGCGCTGGATCGACGTCCACCGGCGCGCGCTCGCGCACGGCGGCGAGGTCCGGATCGAGTACCGCTTCCGCCCGCCGGGGCGCGACCTCGCCTGGATCCGCAGCATCGGGCGCGCCGAGCGCAACGAGCAGGGCGAGGTGCGCCGGCTCGGCGGCGTCGCGCAGGACATCACCGGCATCCGCGCGATGCAGCAGCAGCTCGCGGCGAGCGAGGCCAAGTTCCGCGACCTCACTCACATGAGCTCGGACTGGGTCTGGGAGACCGACGGCCAGCACCGCTGGTGCTATTTCTCCGAGAGCGCGGACCCGGTGCTCGGGCGCTGGGTGCGCGGGCTGCTCGGGCGCCACCCCTGGGACCTGCGCGCCAGCCAGTTCGCGTTCGAGCTGCCCGACTGGCAGGCGCAGCGCGCGCGGATGGACCTGCACGCGCCCTTCGAGTCGTTCGAGTACGCGATCGTCGATCCCGACGGCGCGGTGCACTTCCTGACACTGAGCGGGCGCGCGGTCTTCGACGCCAACGGGCACTTCCGCGGCTACCGCGGCGTGGGGCGCGACATCACGCGCGAGAAGGAGCAGCGGCTGCTGCTCAAGATCGAGAGCGACATCGCCTCGATCATGCGCGAGCAGACCGAGCCCGAGCGAGTGATCACCGCGATCCTGATCACGCTGTGCGGCCTGCTCGGATGGCGCGGCGGCGCGAACCTCGAGCTGCTGCCCGGACGCGCCGCGTACAAGGTGCGCGAGCGCTGGGGCTACCCGGACTTCACGCGCATGATCTCGGCGCTGCCCGCCGAGGTGCCGCTGGCCGGCGGCAGCGCCGAGGAAGCCGCCTGGCGGGACGCGCGTGCGCAGTGGGTCGACGACATCGACTCGCAGCCGGAACTCGCGCGCCGATTCCAGTCGGCCCGGCTGGGCGCGCGCGCCGTCTTCCTGGCGCCGATCCTCGACGAATCCGGCACGGTGCTGTCGATGCTGATGTTCCTCGGCCCGGTCGGGTTCAGGGACGACGGCTTCCTCACCCAGGTCGCGGAGATCCTGTCGCGCAACCTGTCGCTGTACCTGCAGCGCAAGGCCGCGGAGCAGCGGCTGACGCACCAGTCGCTGCACGATGCGCTCACGGGGCTGCCGAATCGCGTGCACCTGACGAACCAGCTCGAGGGCATGCTCGCGCGCGGCCAGCAGGCGGCGGTGCTCTACCTCGACCTCGACCGCTACAAGCTCATCAACGACACGCTCGGCCACTCGGTCGGCGACCAGGTGCTGATCGAGGTCGCCAAGCGCCTGCGCGAGGCCATTCGCCCGCAGGACGTCGCAGGGCGCATCGGCGGCGACGAGTTCATCCTGCTGCTGCGCGAGCTCGCCGACCGCGAGGAGATCGAGCGCATCGCGCGGCGCGTGCTCGCGTCGGTCGAGAAGCCGTTCGTGCTGATGAACCGCGCCTACTTCCTGTCGGCGAGCATCGGCGTGGCGATCGCGCCCGACGACGGCAAGGACGCGCGTCTGCTGATCAAGTGCGCCGACAGCGCGATGTACCGCGTGAAGTCGGAGGGGCGCAACGACGTCCGCTTCTTCGCCGGCGGCATGTCGGACGAGCGCACCGAGCAGTTGCAGCTCGCCGCGGAGCTGCCGCTGGCGATGCAGCGCGGCGAGATCGACCTCTTCTACCAGCCGATCCTGAACGTCGCACGCCGCCAGGTCGTCGGCTTCGAGGCGCTGATGCGCTGGCGCCACCCGACGCGCGGCGTGCTGATGGCCGAGCAGTTCCTGCCGCTGGCCGAGCAGAGCAACCTGATCCGCGAGCTCGGCATGTGGGCGATCCGCCGCGCGCTCGACGACCGAGTCGCGCTCGGGCTCGATCGCTACGAGGACGTCGCGGTGTCGGTGAACGTGTCGGCGCGCCAGGTGACCGAGGCCGGCTTCCTCGCCGACGTCAACGGCCTGCTCGAACAGCGCGCCGTCCCCGCGCGGCTGCTCCGGCTCGAGCTGACCGAGAGCGCGTTCATCGAGAACCCCGACCGCACCGCGACGCTGATCGCCGAGCTGCGCCGGCTGGGCGTGCGCGTGATCATCGACAACTTCGGCACCGGGTGGGCGTCGCTGTCGTACCTGCGGCACCTGCCGGTCGACGGCATCAAGATCGACCAGGTGTTCATTCGCGACCTGCCCGCGGACCGCGGCAACGCCGCGATCGTCGAGGCGGTCACGACGCTCGCGTCGCGCATGGGCATCGAGGTGATGGCCGAAGGCGTCGAGACCGCGGCGGAGCTCAAGGCGCTGCGCGGCGTCGAGTGCGACCAGATGCAGGGAACGCTGATCAGCGAGCCGCTGCCCTTCCCGCAGCTGCGCGAGTTCCTCGACGCCATTCCCCAGGTGCGCCGGATGCACCTGGTGCGCGACGACCGCGCCGACGCCGCCTGAGCCCGCGCGCGCCGCTCCCGGTGCTCGGGTCCGCAGCCCCGGGGCCCCGCGAGCGCCGGGCCCGGCGCTCGCCGTTCAGTCGTACAGCAGCCCCATCGCCTCACGCACGTCGCGCATCGTCTCGAGCGCGAGCTTGCGCGCCTGGTCGCAGCCGTCGGCGACGATGCTGCGCAGCAGCGTCGGGTCGTCGAGGTAAGGCTGCGCGCGCTCGTGGAACTGGCGCTGCTCGGCGAGCACCGCGTCGATGACCGGCTGCTTGCACTCGAGGCAGCCGATGCCGGCGCTGCGGCAGCCGGCCGACGCCCACGCGCGCGTGGCCTCGTCGCTGTACACCTGGTGCAGCTGCCACACCGGGCAGCGCTCGGGCTCGCCCGCGTCGGTGCGGCGCACGCGCGCCGGGTCGGTCGGCATCGTGCGGATCTTCTTCGTGACCGCCGCCGGGTCCTCGCGCATGCCGATCGAGTTGCCGTAGCTCTTGCTCATCTTCTGCCCGTCGATGCCGGGCATGCGCGAGGCCTCGGTGAGCAGCGCCTGCGGCTCCGAAAGGATGATCTTGCGGCTGCCCTCGAGGTAGCCGAACAGGCGCTCGCGGTCGCCCAGCCCGAGGTTCTGCGACTCGTCGAGCAGGTCGCGGGCCTGCTGCAGCGCCTGGTCGTCGCCCTGCTCCTGGAAGCGCGTGCGCAGCTCGAGGTAGAGCTTCGCGCGCTTGCTGCCGAGCTTCTTGACCGCGTCGCGCGCCTTTTCCTCGAAGCCCGCCTCGCGGCCGAACAGGTGATTGAAGCGGCGCGCGACCTCGCGCGTGAGCTCGATGTGCGGCACCTGGTCCTCGCCGACCGGCACGAACGCGGCGCGGTACATGAGGATGTCGGCCGCCTGCAGCAGCGGATAGCCGAGGAAGCCGTACGTGGACAGGTCGCGGTCGGAGAGCTTGTCCTGCTGGTCCTTGTAGGTGGGCACGCGCTCGAGCCAGCCCAGCGGCGTGCACATCGACAGCAGCAGGTGCAGTTCCGCGTGCTCGGGCACCCGCGACTGGATGAACAGCACCGACTGCTGCGGGTCGATGCCCGCGGCGAGCCAGTCGATGACCATGTCCCAGACGCTGTTCTCGATCACCTCGGGCGAGTCGTAGTGCGTCGTGAGCGCGTGCCAGTCGGCGACGAAGAAGTGGCACGGGTACTCGCTCTGCAGCCGGACCCAGTTCTTGAGCGCGCCGTGGTAGTGGCCCAGGTGCAGCGCGCCGGTCGGGCGCATGCCGGAGACGACACGATCAGGGAACATGGGGAGGTGCGTCCAGGAGGTGAGACCCCGCGGATTCTATCAAGCGGCGTCCGGCGGAGGCTCGAGCCCGCGCAACGGGCCGCAGCCCGCGCGGATCACCGCCGGCTCGCCTGCGGTCAGGTCGATGACGGTCGTGGGTTCGTAGCCCTGGCCGCCGGCGTCGATCACGGCGTCGATGCGCTTGCCGAGCCGCTCGAGGATCTCGTCGGCCTCGTGCAGGGGATCGGTCTCGCCGGGCAGCGCCAGGGTGGTCACGAGCAGCGGCGCGCCGTGCGCCTCGAGCAGGCCCGACGCGACCGGCGACGAAGGCACGCGCAGGCCGATCGTCTTGCGCGACGGGTGCCAGAGCCGGCGCGGCGTCTCGCGCGTGGCCTCGAGCACGAACGTGTACGGTCCCGGGGTCCACTCGCGCAGGAACCGGTAGACCCTGTTGTCGACCTGCGCGTACAGCGACACCTCGGACAGGTCGCGGCACATCAGCGTCAGCAGGTGCTTCTCGTCCAGGCCGCGGATCGCGCGCAGCCGCTCGACCGCCGACTTGTCGTCGAGCTGGCAGGCGAGCACGTAGCAGGCGTCGGTGGGCATCGCGACCAGGCCGCCTCCGCCGAGGATCAGCGCGGCCTGCTTGAGCAGCCGCGGCTGCGGGGTCGTCGGGTGGACGGTGAATCGCTGCGCCACGTTCAGTTCCAGTCGATCCATACCGGCACCAGCGAATCGGGCAGCGCGGGCAGCTCGCCGAGGTCGACGCGCCCCTCGTCGGGCCCGTGGAAGTCGGAGCCGCGCGACGCGCGCAGCCCGAAGTGCGCCGCGAACTTCGCGAAGCGCGGGTACTGGTCGGGCGTGTGGCTGCCGCACACCACCTCGACCGCCTGCCCGCCCTCGTCGCGGAACTGGGCGGCCAGCGCGTGCAGCGCGGTGTCGTCGAGCCGATAGCGCCCCGGGTGCGCGAGCACCGCGGTGCCGCCCGCGCCCGCGATCCACTCGAGTGCCTCGGAGAGCGACGCCCACCGGTGCGGCACGAACCCGGGCTTGCCCTCGACGAGGAAGCGCCGGAACACCTCGCCCACGTCGGCGCACACGCCGATCTCGACGATGTAGCGCGCGAAGTGCGTGCGCGAGACCAGGTCGGGGTTGCCGACGTGGCGCAGCGCGCCCTCGTACGCGTCGGGGACGCCGGCCGCGGCGAGCTGCGCGGCCATCTCGCGCGCGCGCTCGTCGCGGCCGCTGCGAGTGCGCACCAGGCCGCGCGCGAGCGCGGCGTCGGCGGGGTCGATCCGCAGGCCCACGACGTGGATGGTCTCGCCGGCCCAGCTCACCGAGACCTCGACGCCGGGCACGAAGCGCAGGCCGAGCGCGCGCGCTTCGACGGCGGCCTCGTCGAGGCCGTCGAGCTCGTCGTGGTCGGTCAGCGAGAAGAGCTCGACCCCGCGCGCGTGCGCGCGCCGCACGAGTTCGGCCGGCGACAGCACGCCGTCCGACACGGTCGAGTGGCTGTGCAGGTCGGCGTTCAGCGAGTGCCCGGCACGGCTCATCCGACGTGCTCCTCGATCAGGCGCGCGACCGCGGCCGGCTGGTCGTGGTGCATCATGTGCCCCGCGTCGTCGATGGTGCGCGTGACGAGCGAGCGGAACGCGAGCAGGCGGCGCCGGTACGCGGGGCTCGAGACGAAGCGCTTGAGCCGGTCTCCGCCGTTGGCGAACACGATCAGGACGTCGGCGCGCACCTGGCGCCAGCACGCGAGCACCTCCTCGACGTTGTACAGGTTCGCGTTGACGACCTTGTGCGCGGGGTCCCCGGCGAGTTCGAAGCGGCCGCCGGGCTTCGGCCGCGACCAGTGCTCGGCGAGGAAGTCGGCGAAGTCGGTCGACAGGCGCGGATTGTTGCTCATCAGGCGCTGCGCGACCGCCTCGCGGGATTCGTAGTCGCGCAGCCGCGAGCCCTGCCGGATCTCGTCGAGCCAGCGCGCGTAGCGCCCCGGCGCCTGGTCGGCGCGCGTGGCGGGCATGCCGACGCCTTCGAGGTTGACGAGCTTGCGGATGCGCTCCGGACGCACGCCCGCGTACAGCGTCGCGACGTTGCCGCCCATGCTGTGGCCGACCAGGTTGACCGGCTCGCCGGGAAGAAAGCGCTCGACGAGCGCGTCGAGGTCGCCGAGGTAGTCCGGGAACCAGTAGCAGTCGCCGCCCGGCCAGTCGGTCAGCCCGTAGCCGCGCCAGTCGGGCGCGATCACGCGCCAGTTGCGCTCGAGCGCGTCGACGAGGAACTGGAACGACGCGCAGACGTCCATCCAGCCGTGCAGCATCAGCAGCGTGCCGGCGCTCGGCCGGCCGGCGGCCGGATCCCAGTGGCGCACGTGATAGCGCAGGCCACGGATCTGGACGAACTCGGAACGACTCGGTCTGACCGGCTGGTACATGGGTTCGGGAACGGCGATCGGGGCCCGGCGCGCGCATCGCGCCGGGCGGCCGCGCGCGACGGGCAAGGTGCGCATTATAGGAACTGACGGCGCCGGCCGCAGGCCGCATCCGCCGGGCGGGGTCGCCGGATCGCCTAGAATTCACGCCTTTCCCCGTCACCCGCATTGGGCAGGAGCCTCGCGATGGCCATCTTCCGGCTCGAAGACCGCGTTCCAGAGATCGACCCGACGGCCTGGGTCGCCGACGGCGCCCACGTGATCGGCCGCGTGCGCCTGCGCGCCGGCGCGAGCGTCTGGTTCGGCGCGACCCTTCGCGGCGACAACGACGTGATCGAACTGCTCGAGAACGTCAACGTCCAGGAGGGCGCGGTGCTGCACACGGACCCCGGCTACCCGCTGGTCGTGGGGCCGCACGTGACGATCGGCCACCAGGCGATGCTGCACGGCTGCACCGTCGGCGAGGCCTCGCTGATCGGCATCCAGTCGGTGATCCTGAACGGCGCGAAGATCGGGCGCGAGTGCATGATCGGCGCCGGCGCGCTGATCGCCGAGGGCAAGGAGATCCCGGACCGCAGCGTCGTCATGGGCGCGCCGGGCAAGATCGTGCGCCAGGTCACCGACGAGGAGGCCGCGCGCCTGCGCACCAACAACGGCCACTACGTGCAGCGCGCGCGACTGTTCCGCCAGCACCTCGAGCGCATCGCGTGAACGACACGCTGCGGCGCTTCATGCTGCGCGGGGCTCCGGTGCGCGGCGAGATCGTCTCGCTCGACGCGTCCTGGCTCGAGGTGGTGAACCGGCACACGCTGCCGCCGGCGGTGCGAGACCGCCTCGGCGAGCTGTCGGCGGCGGCGCTGCTGCTCGCGGCGAGCCTGAAGTTCGACGGCGCGCTGGTGCTGCAGATCCACGGCGACGGGCCGGTGGCGCTGTTCGTCGTCGAGTGCGACGCGGGCGGCACCTTCCGCGCCACCGCGAAGCTGCGCGAGGGCCGCGACGCCGCCGGCGAGCAGGGACTCGACGCGCTGGTCAACGAGAACGGGCGCGGGCGCTTCGTCGTGACGCTCGATCCGCGCACGCGCTCGCCGAGCCGCCAGCCGTACCAGGGGATCGTGCCGTTCGAGGGCGGCAGCGTCGCCGGAGCGCTCGAGCACTACATGGCGCGTTCCGAGCAGGTGCCCACGCGCCTGTGGCTGGCGGCCGGCGAGCGGCGTGCGGTCGGGCTGCTGCTGCAGCGCCTGCCCGGCGAGGGCGGGCAGGCGCCGGCGGGCGGCGCCGACGACGACGACGGCTGGGCGCGGATGAACCACCTGGCGGACACGATCACGCGCGACGAGCTCCTCGGGCTGCCGCCCGACAAGGTGCTCGAGCGCCTGTTCTGGCAGGAGCCGCTGCACGCGTTCGACGAGCGCGGGTGCCGCTTCGCCTGCACGTGCACGCGCGAGAAGGTCGCGTCGATGCTGCGCATGCTGGGGCGCGAGGAAGTGGAGTCGATCGTGCGCGAGCGAGGCGGCGTGGAGGTCGCGTGCGAGTTCTGCAACCTGCGCTACGCGTTCGACGCGGTCGACAGCGCGGGACTGTTCGTGGAAGGCATCGCGCCGGGAACGGACCGGGCGCACTGAGGATCGGGCGCGTCGCGGCCGCGAGTCAGCGCCACTCGGGGTGCGCCGCCGCCGCGAGTCAGCGCCTCTCGGGGCGCGCCGCCGCCGGGAGCGCCGCCGCCTGGAGCTGCGCGGGCGCCTGCGCCGGACGCACCGGCGGTTCGGGCGCCGCGGGACGCGGCCCATGCCGGGCCGCGGTCTCGTTGATCTGGACGAAGATCTCGTCCGGCCGCACCATGCCGAGCTCGTAGCGGGCACGCTCCTCGACCGCGAACAGCCCCTGCCTCAGGTCCCGCACCTCGCCTTCGAGCGACGCGTTGCGCGCCGCGAGACGCTTGTTCGTGCCCTTCTGCGCGGCGAGCTGGCGGTCGAGTTCCCAGACGCGCAGCCAGCCCCCCTTGCCGAGCCACAGCGGGTACTGGATGAGCAGCAGCAGGCCCGCCAGCGCGATCGCGAGGGGCTTCATTCGCTGCGCCCTCGGCGAGGGCTGCGGTCCGGATTCATCGCGCGGATTGTAGCGCCCGCCGCCGCGCGTGTCGCAGGAATCGGTGCGGCGACGCGTGCAGGCGTCGCGCGCACGCGCCTCAGCGAAGGTTGTAGAACGCGGTGCGCCCCGGGTAGATCGCGACGTCGCCGAGGTCTTCCTCGATCCGCAGCAGCTGGTTGTACTTCGCGATGCGGTCGGTGCGGCTCATCGAACCGGTCTTGATCTGAAGCGCGTTGGTCGCGACCGCGATGTCGGCGATCGTCGTGTCTTCGGTCTCGCCCGAGCGGTGCGAGACCACCGCCGTGTAGTTGTAGCGCTTGGCGAGCTCGATCGCGGCGAAGGTCTCGGTGAGCGTGCCGATCTGGTTGATCTTGATGAGGATCGAGTTCGCGATGCCTTCGTCGATGCCCTGCTGCAGGATGCGCGTGTTCGTCACGAAGAGGTCGTCGCCGACCAGCTGGACGCGGTCGCCGAGCGCGTCGGTGAGCTGCTTCCAGCCGTCCCAGTCGTTCTCGGCCATCGCGTCCTCGATCGAGATGATCGGGTACTTGTCGCACCAGGTGCCGAGCAGGTTGACGAGGTCGCCGGCGGGCAGGATCAGCCCCTCGCCCTCGAGGTGGTAGCGGCCGTCGCGGTAGAACTCCGAGCTGGCGCAGTCGAGCCCGAGCGCGATCTGGCGGCCCGGCTCGTAGCCGGCGCGATCGATCGCCTCGAGGATGAACTGGATCGCGGCCTCGTGGTTCTCGACCGACGGCGCGAACCCGCCCTCGTCGCCGACGGCGGTCGGCATGCCGCGGTCGTGGATGAGCTTCTTGAGCGCGTGGAACACCTCGGCGCCGTAGCGGATGGCCTCGCGGAACGTGGGCGCGCCCACCGGGATGATCATGAACTCCTGGATGTCGAGCGAGTTGTTCGCGTGCGCGCCGCCGTTGATCACGTTCATCATCGGCACCGGCAGCGACATCCCGCCCGATCCGCCGAAGTAGCGGTACAGCTGCAGCCCCGACTCCTCGGCGGCCGCCTTGGCCACCGCCATCGAGACCGCGAGCGTCGCGTTCGCGCCCAGGCGCGCCTTGTTCTCGGTGCCGTCGAGATCGATCAGCGTGCGGTCGATGTAGGCCTGCTCGACCGCGTCGAGGCCCATGATCGCCTCGGAGATCTCGGTGTTGATGTTCTCGACCGCGCGCAGCACGCCCTTGCCGAGGTAGCGCGCCTTGTCGCCGTCGCGCAGCTCGATCGCCTCGCGCGAGCCCGTGGAGGCGCCCGACGGCACCGCCGCGCGGCCCATGACGCCCGACTCGAGCAGGACGTCGCATTCGACGGTGGGGTTGCCGCGCGAGTCGATGATCTCGCGTCCGATGATGTCGACGATGGAGCTCATGGGGTCCCTGTCTTCGTGGAGGTGGAGTTGGAATCGGACGGCGGGCGGGCGCGACGGCGCCCGCGGGAGAGGCCGACGGGCGCGGCGCTACACGCCCTCGACGACGAACATGTTGAAGAACTCGGTCGCGCCGGCGCGCTTGGAGCGGGCCTCGCGATAGAGCGCGGAGTCGTAGAACGCCCGGGCGGCGGCGTAGTCGGAGAACTCGATCACGACGACGCGGTTCGGCGACCAGCCCCCCTCGAGCACCTCGTGCCGCCCGCCGCGCACGACGAACTTCCCGCCGGCAGCGGCGATCGCCCCCGGCGACAGCGCCTGGTACTGCTTGTACTGCTCCGGGTCCGACACCTTCACGTCGGCGATCACATAGGCGGCCATGCTGTTCGAGCTCCTCGAGGTGGGGCGCCGTCCTCGGGCGCCGGGCCGGCGCCGGACGATCGCGGTGGATGGGGTCAGGGGCCCCGGGCGGCGAGCGACTGCTCGGCGAAGCCCGCGCGCTTGACCGCGCGATCGAGCTCGACCAGCACGGCGAGCAGCTCGGCCATGCGCCCGAGCGGCCACGCGTTCGGCCCGTCGGACAGCGCGCGCGCCGGATCCGGGTGAGTCTCCATGAACAGGCCCGCGACGCCGGCGGCGACTGCCGCGCGCGCGAGCACCGGCACGAACTCGCGCTGCCCGCCCGACGCGTTGCCCTGCCCGCCTGGAAGCTGCACGGAGTGCGTGGCGTCGAACACCACCGGGCAGCCCGTCTCGCGCATGATCGCCAGCGAGCGCATGTCCGAGACCAGGTTGTTGTAGCCGAACGAGGCGCCGCGCTCGCACACGAGGATGTTGTCGCCGTCGCCGCCGGCCTCGATCGCGGCGGCGCGCGCCTTGTCGACGACGTTCTTCATGTCGTGCGGCGCGAGGAACTGACCCTTCTTCAGATTCACGGGCCGCCCGGCGGACGCGACCGCGCGGATGAAGTCGGTCTGGCGGCACAGGAACGCGGGCGTCTGGAGGACGTCGACCGCCGCCGCGACTTCGGCGATCTGGCCGGCCTCGTGGACGTCGGTGAGCACCGGCACCCCGAGCTGCGCGCGGACGTCGGACAGGATCTTCAGGCCCTCGTCCATGCCCGGCCCGCGAAACGACCCGCCGGAGCTGCGATTGGCCTTGTCGAACGACGACTTGTAGACGAAGGGCAGCGACAGCGACGCTGCGATCTCCTTGAGCCGCCCGGCGGTCTCGAACGCGAGCTCGCGCGACTCGATCACGCACGGGCCCGCGATCAGGAACAGGGGCCGGTCGAGCCCGACCTCGAAGCCGCAGAGCCGCATCGGCCGGCCCGCCCTACGCGACCTTGCGCCCGCGCACGCGCTCGGCCTGCGCGACCGCGGCCTCGATGTACGCGCGGAACAGCGGGTGCCCGGCACGCGGCGTCGACGTGAACTCGGGGTGGAACTGAACGCCGACGAACCACGGGTGCGCGCCGCGCCCGGAGGTGGGCAGCTCGATGATCTCGCACAGGTGCTCGGCCGGCGTGCGGGCCGACACCCGCAGGCCCGCGTGCTCGAGCTGCGGCACGTAGTGGTTGTTGACCTCGTAGCGGTGGCGGTGGCGCTCGTTGACCGACTCGCCGTAGATGCCCGCGGCGAGCGTGCCGCCCTCCACCGGACAGCGCTGCGCGCCCAGGCGCATGGTGCCGCCGAGGTCCGAAGCCTGGTCGCGCTTCTCGACGCGGCCTTCACGGTCGAGCCACTCGGTGATGAGGCCGACCACCGGGTGCGGCGCGTCGGGGTCGAACTCGGTGCTGTTGGCGCCGGCCAGCCCGCAGACGTCGCGCGCGAACTCGATGACCGCCAGCTGCATGCCCAGGCAGATGCCCAGGTAGGGAATCCCGTTCTCGCGCGCGAAGCGGATCGCGGCGATCTTGCCCTCGACGCCGCGGCGCCCGAAGCCGCCCGGAACGAGGATCGCGTCGAAGCGCTCGAGGCCGGCCGGGCCGTCGCGCTCGATCTGCTCGGAGTCGATGTACTCGATCAGCACGCGGCTCTCGGTGTGGATGCCGGCGTGGATGAGCGCCTCGGTCAGCGACTTGTAGGACTCGGTCAGGTCGACGTACTTGCCGACCATCGCGATGCGCACGTCGCGCCGCGGGTGCTCGAGCGCGTGCACGAGGCGATCCCACATGGTGAGGTCGGCCGGGGGCGCGTCCAGGCGCAGGATCTCGCAGACCGTGTCGTCGACGTTCTGGTCGTGCAGCATGCGCGGGATCTTGTAGATGCTGTCGGCGTCCCAGACCGAGATGACGGAGTCGAGCTGGACGTTGGAGAACAGCGAGATCTTGGCGCGCTCGTCGTCGGGCACGCGGCGGTCGGCGCGGCACAGGAGGATGTCGGCCTGGATCCCGATCTCGCGCAGCTTCTGGACCGAGTGCTGCGTGGGCTTGGTCTTGAGCTCGCCCGCCGACGCGATGAACGGCACCAGCGTCAGATGCACGAAGCAGTAATTGCCGCGGCCGAGCTTCAGGCTCATCTGGCGCACCGCCTCGAGGAACGGCAGCGACTCGATGTCGCCGACCGTGCCGCCGATCTCGACGATCGCGATCTCGGCGGCGTCGGGCGAACCCACGCCCGCGCCGCGCTCGATGAACGCCTGGATCTCGTTGGTGATGTGCGGGATCACCTGCACCGTCCGGCCGAGGTACTCGCCGCGCCGCTCCTTGCGGATGACGGAGTCGTAGATCTGGCCGGTCGTGAAGTTGTTCGTGCGCCGCATCCGGGCGCTGACGAAGCGCTCGTAGTGGCCGAGGTCGAGGTCGGTCTCGGCCCCGTCCTCGGTGACGAACACCTCGCCGTGCTGGAACGGGCTCATCGTCCCGGGATCGACGTTGATGTACGGGTCGAGCTTGAGCAGGGTGACCCTCAGGCCGCGCGACTCCAGGAGCGCGGCCATCGACGCTGCCGCGATCCCCTTGCCGAGCGAGGAAACGACGCCGCCGGTGACGAATACGAATTTGGTCATTTCGGGCAACCGGGAAATGACGATTATATCGTCGCCGGGCCGGGGCACGGTCACGACGTCGCCGGGCCGGGCCACGGAAGCGTGACCAGCACCTCGACGCCCCCGGCCTCGCCGGTCGCGACGCTGAGCGCACCGCCGCTGGCCTGAGCGATCTCGCGCATCCTGCGCATGCCCGGCCCCTCGGCGCGCGCGGTCCGCGGCAGGCCCTGGCCATCGTCGCTGACCTGCAGCGTCAGTGCCTGCGCGCCCCTGCGGGCCGACACCACGACCGTGCGGGCGCCCGAGTGCACCACCGCGTTGTCGAGCGCCTCGGCGACGATGCGCCACGCGGCCGACTCGACCGAGGGCAGCCCCAGGCCGAAGACCGCCGGCTCGGGGGGGTCGACCAGCAGCTCGAAACGCATCTGCGGCTGGCGCAGCCGCCAGTCGGCGACCAGCGCGCGCAGCCCGTCGAGGAGACCGCCGCCCTCGAGCGCCTGCGGCCGCACGCGGTTCACCATCGAGCGGATCGCGGCGGACATCGCGTCGATGTTGCCCACCATCAGCGACGCGAGCCGGGCGAGCGAGGGCTCGCGCTGCGCGAGCCGCGACTCGAAGGTCGCGGCCAGGGATCGCACCGCCGTGGCGTGCGCCGACAGCTCCTCGTTGAGCTCGCGCGCGAGGGATCGGCGTTCGTCGTCGAGCTCGCGCTCGAAGCGCAGCGCAGCCTCGCCGGCGAGGTCGCGCTGCTGCTCGGCGGCGAGCGCCTGCCGCAGCGCCTCGTCGCGGTCCGCCTGCGCGCGTTCGAGTCGGCGCGCGAGATCGGGGGTGGCGGGGGCGGGCGCGACGGCCTCGGGCGCGACGGCCTCGGGCGCGACGGCTTCGGGCGCGGCGGCTTCGGGCGCGACGGCTTCGGGCGCGGCGGCGCCGGAAGCGCCGGCACGGTTCGCGGCGACCGCCTCGGGCTGCAGCGTGAGGTGGTCGACGCCGAAGCGTTCGCGCATCGTGCGGCGCGCCTCCTCGAGCACGCCCGGCCACTGCTCGATGCGCTCGATCGCCAGGTGGGCCGAGATCGCCGCGTGACCGCCGCCGGGCGACCACACGTGGAGCTCGCGCACCGAGCGCACGCCGGCGATCGCCTGCAGCGCCCGGCCGGCAGCGCCGACGTCCACCGACTCGGGCGCGGCGTTCATCAGCACGCGCGCGCTGTCGCGCAGCAGCCGCAGCGTCGTCGCGAGCATGAGCACCGAGATCGCCAGCGCGAGCAGTGCGTCGATCCGGGTCCAGCCGGTGGCCCACGCGGCCGCGATCGCGACGATCGCGGTCACGGAGCCGGCGAAGTCGCCCGCGACGTGCAGCAGCGCGGCGCGCGTGTTGAGACGGTCCCCGTCGCGGCGGAGCATCCAGAGCATGACCGCGTTGACGACGAGCCCCAGCACCGCGACCGGCAGCGCCCAGTCGGGCCGGAGCTCGTGGGGCCGGTAGAGCCGGCCCACCGCCTCCACCGAGATCGACCCGAGCAGCACCAGGTAGAAGAGCGCGTTGACGAACGCCGCGAGCGTCTCGGCACGCCCGAACCCGAACGAGTGCGACTCTGTCGGATCGCGCCGGGAGAGCTTCTGTGCGAACCACGCCAGGCCGAGCGCGACGGCGTCGGTCAGCATGTGCGCCGCGTCCGACACCAGCGCGAGCGAGCCCGACAGCCAGCCGACCAGCGCCTCGATCGCGCCGAAGCCGAGCACCAGCACGAGCGACCACCCCAGCGCGCGCGCGGGGTCGTGAAGCCCGTGGTGATGGTGGTGATGGGGGTGGCGGTCGGCGTCCCCGGCGTGGTGCCCGGGGAAGTCGTCGTGGGGCCGCGCGGGAGCGGCTTCGGGGTGTTCCGGTCTCGTCATCGGGCGCAGGATCGGCGGATCGGGGCGGCGCGCGGGGCGCGGGGCCGGCGGCACGCACCGGGCACGCACCGGGCACGCATCGGTCCGCCGGCGCGCCGGGCCGTGGAGATCCGCTCGGATTCTACCTGTCGGCCCGCCTTATAATCGCCGGCATTGCGAACGAGACGAGGTGGCCGATGAGCAAGGTTTATCCGAATGCGCACGCCGCGCTGGCGGGCGTCGTCAAAGACGGGCAGACGATCGCGGTCGGAGGCTTCGGCCTGTGCGGCATCCCCGAGGCGCTGATCGCCGCGCTGCGCGACAGCGGCGTCAAGGGCCTGACGTGCATCTCGAACAACGCGGGCGTCGACGGCTTCGGCCTGGGACAGCTGCTCGCCACCCGCCAGGTGCGCAAGATGATCGCGTCGTACGTCGGCGAGAACAAGGAGTTCGAGCGTCAGTACCTCGCCGGCGAACTCGAGCTCGAGTTCACGCCGCAGGGCACGCTCGCCGAGAAGCTGCGCGCCGGCGGCGCCGGGATCCCGGCGTTCTTCACGCGCACCGGCGTGGGCACGATCGTCGCCGAAGGCAAGGAAACGCGCGAATTCGACGGCCACACCTACGTGATGGAGCGCTCGCTGACGCCCGACGTCTCGCTGGTCAAGGCCTGGATGGCCGACCGCTCCGGCAACCTCGTGTTCCGGCGCACCGCGCGCAATTTCAACCCGAACGTCGCGATGGCCGGCAAGATCACGATCGCCGAGGCGGAGGTCATCGTCGGCACCGGCGAGATCGACCCCGACCAGGTCCACCTGCCGGGCATCTTCGTGCACCGTCTCGTGCACAACCCGAACCCCGAGAAGCGCATCGAGCAGCGCACCACCCGCGCCCGCTGAGTCGAGGAGAAATCGAATGGCATGGAACCGTGACCAGATGGCGGCGCGCGCCGCGCAGGAGCTGCGCGACGGCTACTACGTGAACCTCGGCATCGGGCTGCCGACGCTCGTCGCCAATCACGTGCCCGCGGGCATGGAGGTGTGGCTGCAGTCGGAGAACGGCCTGCTCGGCATCGGCCCGTTCCCGACCGACGACGAGGTCGACGCCGACCTGATCAACGCCGGCAAGCAGACCGTCACGACGCTGCCCGGCTCGTCGATCTTCTCCAGCGCCGACTCCTTCGCGATGATCCGCGGCGGCAAGATCAACCTCGCGGTCCTGGGGGCGATGCAGGTCAGCGAGTTCGGCGACCTCGCCAACTGGATGATCCCCGGCAAGATGGTCAAGGGGATGGGCGGCGCGATGGACCTCGTCGCCGGCGTCGGCCGCGTGATCGTGCTGATGGAGCACACCGCGAAGAAGAAGGACGGCACCGAGGACCTGAAGATCCTGCCCAAGTGCAACCTGCCGCTCACCGGCGTCGGCGTGGTCAACATGATCATCACCGACCTGTGCGTGCTCGACGTCACGGCGAAGGGGCTCAAGCTCACCGAACTCGCCCCGGGCGTCACGAAGGAGCAGGTCGTCGCGAGCACCGGCTGCCCGGTCGACGTGACCGGTCTCGCCTAGCGCGCGCGGCCCGCGTGAACCGACCCCGGCCGGAGAGTCGCCCGCGCGCCCGGCCGGCGGGCACCGCGTCGTGATCAACCACCCCGACCGGATCTCGCTGCACAACGAGGTCCACGCGCGGCCTCGCCCCGCGCTGGCCGGCTCGTACCGCATCTCGCACGTCGCGCTGCTGCGCGACTGCGCCGCGGCCGACGCGCCGGCCGCGCTGCGCGAGCTGTGCCTGGCGCACCACGTGACGCCGCCGGATCCCGCGCTGCCGCACCACTTCGCGGACTTCGGCGCGTACCGCCTCAAGTGGGAGCGGCACGGCGAGTTCGACGACTACACCGTCTACGCGGTCGGCGCGGACCCTGCGCGGCCGTTCGAGCAGACGGCGCTGCAGTCGCTGCCGCAGGGCTGGGCGTCCTCGCTGCCCGGGCGCGTGATCGCCGCGGTGCACGTGTGCCTGATCGCGGCGCCCGCCCCGGCCCCGGGCACCGATCGGGTCGCCGAGATGCTCGGCAGCGAGGAAGTGCTGGGTTCCGGGATCGCCGACGGCGCGGGCGCCGTGTTCACCGACCTGCGCCTGGGCGCGGACGGCTTCTCGCGCTTCCTGATGTTCAATCACGCCCTCACCGTCAACCAGGCGGGCCGCGAAGTGCAGCGCGTGATCGAGCTCGAGGTCTACCGGCTGATGGCGATGCTGGGATTTCCGGTGGCCCGCGCGACGGCGCGCGAGCTCGACGGCGCCGAACGCGCGCTCGGCGAGCTGGTCGCGCGCCTGGAGACCGCGCACGCCGACGACGAACCGGCGCTGCTGCACGAGGTCACGCGGCTGGCCGCGGTCGTCGAGCGGCTCGCCGGCACGTCGAGCTTCCGCTTCTCGGCGAGCCGCGCGTACCACGCGCTGGTGCACCAGCGCGGCGCCGAGCTGCGCGAGCTCCGGATCCCGGGCGTGCAGCCGGTCACGGGCTTCCTGGAGCGACGCTTCGGGCCCGCGATGGCGTTCTGCGAGAGCGTCTCGGGCCGCCTCGACGCGGCGGCCCAGCGCGTGCTGCGCGCCAGCGCGCTGCTGCGCACACGGGTGGAGATCGAGCGAGAGCAGCAGAACCAGGACATGCTCGCGGCGATGAACCGGCGCGCCCAGATGCAGCTGCGGCTGCAACAGACCGTCGAGGGGTTCTCGGTGGCCGCGATCACCTACTACGCGACCGGACTCGCGGGCTACGTGTTCAAGGCGGCGAAGGCCGCCGGCGCGCCGATCGACACCGACCTCGCGACCGGGCTCGTGGTGCTGCCGATCGCGGTCGCGGTGGCGCTGGGCGTGCGCCACCTGCGCCACGCGATCATGAGCCGGCTGAAGCGCGAGGCTGCGCCGCCCCTGCACTGACGCCGGAACCGGCCGCGATCACGGATTCCCCCGGCAGCATCGCGGCGAACAGCGCCGTGCACGCGGCGATGGCGGCCATCACGAGCAGCAGCACCTGGAAGCCGGCGGCCTTGACCGCCGGTCCGAGGATCCAGACCGCCGCCGAACTGATGCCCAGCGAGACCGCCAGCCGCATGCCGCTCACGCGCGAGCGCAGCCGGTCGTCGACGTAGCGCACGATCATCGCGTCGGTGAACGGGATCGCGCCGAAGATCACCGCCATGAACGCCACCAGCAGCACGAACAGCGCCCAGCCGCTGGCGACCGACGCGAGCGCGAACAGCGGCACCTGCGCGACCACGATCGACAGGTACAGGCGCTTGAGCGGGACGCGATCGATGAGCCGCCCGACCACCAGCTGCGACAGCGAGGCGATCGCGTAGACGAGCGCGAGCAGCGACCCGAGCGTTGCCGGGTCGTCGATGGTGCCCGCGAAGCGCTCGCGCAGCAGCTGGCCGTTGCCGTTGGTCGTGAAGTTGAACAGCAGGCTCGCGGTGATCGCCGTCATCGTCATCACGAAGAACACGCGCATCAGCACGCCCTGCTCGAGCTGGACCGCGGCGCGCGTGGTGCGCTTCGCGGGCGGCTCGGCCTCGCGCGGCGCCTGCAGCGCGAACGCGACGCCGATCAGGAGCGACGCCACGCCGGGGATCGCGAACGCCGCACGCCAGCCGAGGTACTTGACGAGGAACCCGGTCACGAGGGCGGCCAGCGCGATGCCGAGGTTGCCCGACAGGCCGCTCACGCCGATCGTGACGCCGGGGCGCGCGGCGTTCTGCAGCAGCATCGGGATGCCGACCGGGTGGTAGATGGACGCGAACGCGCCCAGCAGCGTGAGCGCGGCGGCGAGCTGCCACGGGCCGGTCGTCGCGGCGACCAGCAGCGCCGACACGCCCATGCCGAAATAGAAGACCAGCATCATGCTGCGCCGGCCCCACAGGTCGCCGAGTCGGCCCGAGGGCACCGAGCCCACGCCGAACATCAGGAACGCGCCCGCGCTGTACGGCATCAGGTCTTCCCAGCGCGCGAACCCGAACTCGGCCGCGACCGTCCCGACCGCGGTCGCGAAGATCAGCAGGAACATGTGGTCGAGCGCGTGCCCGACGTTGAGCATCAGCGCGACACGGCGAGGAAGGTGCACGAACGGCCTCCTGGGCGGCGCCGGCCATCGGGGGCCGGTCGCGCGCGAGACGGCGATGGGGCGCGGTGGTCGCCCGCCTCGACGAACCGCTAGCTTAACTGAGCCGGCGCGAACGCGTGCGCCCCGGCCGGCGCGAGCGCGCGCCCGGCCGGCGCGCGGCGGCCACGGCCGTCAGATCCCGAAACCGTCGTCGGCCGCGATGACCGCGCCGTTGATGAAGTTCGACTGCTCGTGCGAGAGCAGCAGCAGCAGGCCGTCCAGGTCCTCGGGCCTGCCGACGCGCTTGCGCGGCATCATCGCGATCAGCTTGCGCCCGCCCTCGCTCTCCCAGTGGCTCTCGTTGAGCTCGGTGACGATGTAGCCGGGGCAGATCGCGTTGACGTTGATGTTGTAGCGGCCCCACTCGAGTGCCATCGCCTTCGTCATCTGGATCACCGCGGCCTTGCTCATGCTGTAGACGCCGATCTGCGAGAGCACCTTCATGCCGGCCATCGACGCGATGTTCACGATGCGCGCCTGGCGCGGCGACGCGTCGTTGGCCGAGCCGCGCGCGCGCGCGATCATCCGCCTGGCGACCTCCTGGGCGACGAAGAACGCACCGCGCGTGTTCGTGCCGAGCACGAAGTCGTAGTCGTCGGGCGTCACGTCGACCAGGCGCTGCGTGGTGCTCACGCCCGAGTTGTTGACCAGGATGTCGATCGGGCCGGCCTCGGTCTCGGCGTGCGCGACCGCCGCCTTGATGCTGTCGGTGTCGGTGACGTCGAGCGCGACCACGTGCGCGGCGCCGCCGGCGGACTCGATCTCGGCGCGCAGTTCCTTCAGCCGCTCGACGCGGCGCGACGCGAGCACCACCTCGGCACCGTTGGCCGCGAGCACCCGCGCGAATCGGGCGCCCAGCCCGCTGGACGCGCCGGTGACGAAGGCGATCTTGCCGGTGAGGTCGAAGGTGGTCGGCACGCGGGACTCCTGTGGCTCGTGGTGATCGTGGAACGGGGGGCAGATGATCGCACAGTGCGGGCGCGGGGCGAGCGGCCGGCGCCGGCCGAGCGGTGACGGCGTCGGGCGGGTGGCGCCCGGCGCGAGCGCGAATCGTGCACGCGCCGCCGGCCGCGAGCGCGGGGCCCCCGCGCGGGTGCACGCTCAGGCGGTGGCCGGCTCCTGGGCCGCCGGGCTCGCCGAGCGGACCATCGATTCGGCGACCAGCTCGGCGATGTCGCGCGTGCGCGGCCCGCCCTCGCCCGAGACCGCGGCGACCGCGTCGGTCATCATCACCGCGCAGTACGGACAGCCGGTGGCGATCACCTGCGGCGACTGCGGCAGCGCCTGCTCGTAGCGGGTGACGTTGATGCGGGTGCCGATCGTTTCCTCCATCCACATGCGCCCGCCGCCCGCGCCGCAGCACATCGCCTTCTTGCGGTTCAGCGGGAACTCCATCGGCGCGTCGCGCGTGATGCGCTCGAGCACCTTGCGCGGCGCGTCGAACTCGCCGTTGTGGCGCCCGAGGTAGCACGGGTCGTGGTAGATGACCTTCTCGAGGCCGCGCTCGACGCGGACCCGCCCCTGCGCCATCAGTTCGGCGATCAGCTGCGTGTGGTGCACGACCTCGTAGTGCCCGCCGAACTCCGGGTACTCGTTGCGCAGGCTGTTCAGCGCGTGCGGGTCGCAGGTGACGATCTTCGTGACGCCCAGCCCGTTGAGCGTCTCGACGAGCGCGCCCGCGAGCTGCTGGAACAGCATCTCGTTGCCGACGCGGCGCACGCACTCGCCGGTGGACGTCTCGGCGGGCCCGAGGATCGCGAAGCGCACGCGCGCCTCCTTGAGCACCTCGACGAACGCGCGCGCGATCTTCTGCCCGCGCGGGTCGAACGACTGCGCCGAGCCGACGTAGAACAGGTAGTCGAGCCCGGTGACCTCGGCGGGCGTCGTCACCACCGGGACGTCCAGGCCCCTGGCCCAGTCGCCGCGAGTGCTCGACGGCAGCCCCCAGGGGTTGCTCTGCACTTCGTAGGCGTCGAACACCGCCGAGAGCTCGTGCGGGAACTGACCCTCCATCATCACGCGCTGCTGGCGCATGCGGAAGAACTTCGACAGGTGCTCGAGCTCGATCGGGCACGCCGCCTCGCAGTAGCCGCAGGTCGTGCACGCCCACAGCGTGTCTTCCTTGATCACGGCGTCCACGAGCGGCGGCAGCGCGTCCTCGGGCGCGGACGGGTCGATCAGCACCTCGCGCTTCTCGAGCAGGTGGTGCTTGAGGCTGTCGTTGACCCACTTCAGCGACAGCGGCTTGCCGGTGAGGAAGGTCGGGCACGCGTCCTTGCAGCGGCCGCACTCGGTGCACGTGAAGGCGTCGAGGCCTTCCTTCCAGTACAGGTCCTTCGCGGTCTTCACGCCGACCTTCATGTCGGCCTCGCTGGCGTCGTCGGCCATCAGCTTGTCGAGGTCGACCTTGGGCACCGCGTTGGTGGCCCCGCCGCGGCGGAAGAACAGCATCGGCAGCGCGGTGACGATGTGGAAGTGCTCGCCCGCGGGCAGCAGCACGAGGAACGACAGCACCACGACCATCTGCAGCCAGTACGTGACGTGGTAGCCGGCCGAGAGCGCCCCGGGCGACAGGCCCGAGAACGCCGCGCCGAGCGCGCCGCCGATGAACGCGAAGTCGCGCTCGTGGGCGATGTCGGGATAGCGCTCGGAGAGCAGCGCGAAGCGGAAGCCGTCGAAGAGGAAGTCGGTGACCATGATCGTCATGATCAGCGCCAGCACCAGCAGCGCCTCGCGGTTGGGCTCGAGCCGGCGCGGCTTGAGCACGAGGCGGCGCCAGAACGCGAACGCGACCGCGCAGATCACCGCGAGCTCGACGAGGTCCTTGAACCACGCGAACACGCCGCCGACGATGCCGGGGGCCGCGAACGGCTCGTAGTAGCCGATCGCGAACAGCTGCAGCTTGCGCAGCAGCAGCGAGACGAAGCCGATGAAGATGGTGGCGTGCATCACGCCCGGCTTCCACTCGCGCTTGATCATGCGCTGCTGGAGCAGGCCGTTGACCAGGACCTCGCGCAGGCGATCGCCGGGGTGGTCCCAGCGCGGCAGCGGCTGCAGGCTCGCGACGATGCGCAATTTGCGCTCGGCGAGGTAGGCGAAGCCCACGAACGCGACGAGCAGCAGCACGGTGATTCCGACGGGGCTCATGGGCTGGCCTCTACGTACGGGCACCGCGCGAGCGGCAGGGCCCACGGGGGCGGATTATATAATTCGCAACTTTGCCGGCGAGCCGACATTTCTCAATCGGCCATCTCGAATCGGAGGGTCCGCACGTGCAGCGCGAATCGATGGAGTACGACGTCGTCATCGTCGGCGGAGGTCCGTCGGGCCTGTCCGCCGCGATCCGCATCAAGCAGCGCGCCGCCGAGCAGGGCCGCGAGGTCGGCGTCTGCGTGCTCGAGAAGGGCTCGGAGGTCGGCGCGCACATCCTGTCGGGCGCGGTGATGGACCCGATCGCGCTCACCGAGCTCATCCCCGACTGGAAGGAGCGCGGCGCGCCGCTGAACGCGCCGGTCAGCGAGGACCGCTTCTACATCCTCACCGAGACCGGCGCCGTCAGGAATCCGAACTGGCTGCTGCCGAAGTGCTTCCACAACGACGGCTACTACGTCGTGAGCCTGGCCAACGTCGTACGCTGGCTCGGCCAGCAGGCCGAGGCGCTGGGCGTGGAGATCTTCCCCGGCTTCGCGGCCGCGGAGGTGCTCTACGACGACGAAGGCCGCGTGCGCGGCGTGGCCACCGGCGACATGGGCATCGGCAAGGACGGCCAGAAGACCGACAACCACCAGCCCGGCGTCGAGCTCCTGGGCCGCTACACGCTGTTCGCCGAAGGCGCGCGCGGTCACCTCGGCAAGCAGGTGATCGCGAAGTTCCGCCTCGACGAAGGACGAGACCCGCAGACCTGGGGCATCGGCATCAAGGAGGTGTGGGAGATCGACCCCGCGAAGCACCAGACCGGCCTCGTCGTGCACAGCGCGGGCTGGCCGCTGGACGCCGACACCTACGGCGGCGGATTCCTGTACCACCTCGAGAACCACCAGGTCTCGGTGGGCCTCGTCGTCGGTCTCGGCTACACGAATCCGTACCTCGAGCCGTTCCAGGAGTTCCAGCGCTACAAGACGCACCCGACGATCCGCGCGTTCCTCGAGGGCGGCAAGCGCGTCGCGTACGGTGCGCGCGCGATCAACGCGAGCGGACTGCAGTCGCTGCCCAAGCTGGTCTTCCCGGGCGGCGCGCTGATCGGCTGCGACGCCGGCTTCCTGAACGCGCCGCGCATCAAGGGCTCGCACGCCGCGATCAAGACCGGGATGCTCGCCGGCGACGCGTGCTTCGACGCCGTCGCCGCAGAGCGCTCGCACGACGCGCTCGACGCGTACCCGGCGGCCTTCGAGGCGTCGTGGCTGAAGGACGAGCTGCACCGCGCGCGCAACTTCAAGCCCTACCTCGACATGGGCCTGAAAACCGGCGGGCTCCTGTGGGGGATCGACCAGATCGTGTTCGGCGGCAAGGCGCCCTGGACGCTGCACCGCAGGCAGGCCGACCACGAGAAGCTGCTGCCGGCCGCGCAGTGCTCGCCGATCGCGTACCCGAAGCCGGACAACGTGCTCACGTTCGACAAGCTCTCGTCGGTGTACCTGTCGAGCACGAACCACGAGGAGAACCAGCCGGCGCACCTCACGCTCAAGGACGCGACGGTGCCGGTGCGCGTGAACCTCGAGAAGTACGCAGGCCCCGAAGCGCGCTTCTGCCCGGCCGGCGTGTACGAGTTCGTCGACGGCGAAGGCGGAGCGAAGCGTCTGCAGCTGAACTTCCAGAACTGCGTGCACTGCAAGACCTGCGACATCAAGGACCCCACGCAGAACATCGTGTGGGTGGTCCCCGAAGGCGGCGGCGGGCCGAACTACGCGAACATGTGACGCGCCGCTCCCGGCGGGCGCGCGGGGCCGCGCCGCAGGCGCGCCGCCGCGCTCGCCGGCCGCGCGCGGCCCCCCGGATCAGCGCCCGGATCAGCGCCCTGCGACGTCGCCCGCGTCGAAGCGCTTCAGGTAGTACTTCAATGCCGCCGCGTCGTCCTCTGCGCTCCAGCCGCCGTCGCAGGTGGCGCGCAGCAGGTCCCGCGCGAGCGCGCCCATCGGCAGTTCGACGCCCGCGGCGCGGGCGGCCTCGTTGGCGAGCGTGAGGTCCTTGGTCAGCACCGGCGCGGCCGCGCGCGGCGCGTAGTCGCCGGCGAGTGCGCGCGCCATCCGGTCCTCGAACATCCAGCTCTGGCCCGAGCTCGCCGAGATCAGGTCGAACATCTGGCGCGGGTCGAGCCCCAGCCGCGCGGCCAGCGCGAGCGCCTCGGCGCCCGCCATCAGGTTGATGCCGGCCATCAGGTTGTTGACCAGCTTCGCCTTCGCGGCGTCTCCGCAGCGCTGCGAGATCACGAAGCGCCTGGCCGAGACCGCGTCGAGCATCGGCCGGGCGCGCGCGATGAGATCGGCGTCGCCGGCGAGCATCATGCTCATCGTCCCGGCGTGCGCGCGCGCCGGCCCGCCGGAGATCGGCGCGTCGAGCACGCCGGCGCCGGTCGCGGCGATGGTCGCGGCGAAGCGCTGCGCGTCGCCGGGGGCGATCGTGCTGCACACGAGCACGAGCTTGCCCGGCCCGAGCGCGGCGAGCAGGCCGTCGTCGCCCGCGAGCACCGTGTCGATCTGGCCCGCGTCGACGACCACGACGAAGATCGCCTGCGCGGCCTCGCCGAGTGCGCGCGCGCTGCCCGCGACACCGGCGCCGAGGGTGCGCGCGACGCGTTCGCGCGCCGGGTCGATGTCACGCGCGAACGTCGTGAAACGGCCGCGCAGGAGGCTCTCGGCGATGCCCATTCCCATCGCGCCGACGCCGATCACGCCTGCGGTGTCGATCATGGAGTTCTCGAAGGAGGACTTCGGCGAGCGACGCCCGCGAAGGCCCGGGTCTGAAAAGAAAATGCCGGCGCGAGGCCGGCACTGCCGATGCGGACGCGACCTGCGTGGATCAGCCGTACTGGCGCGGCCGGCGCGGGCCACCGTAGCCGCCACCGCCGCCGTCACCACCGCCACCGCCGCCGCGACGTTCACCGCCGCCGCCGCCGTAGCCGCCGCCGCCACCGCCCCCGTAGCCGCCGCCGCCACCGCCGTAGCCGCCGCCACCGCCGCCGCCGTAGCCGCCGCCGCCGCCACCACCGCGACGGAAGCCGCCGCCGCCACCGCCCTGCTGCTCGCGCGCCTCGTTGACCACCAGGCTGCGGCCCTCGAGCGAGTAGCCGTTGAGCGCCCGGATCGCATTCTGCGCGGCTTCCGCATTGGACATCGTCACGAAGCCGAAGCCGCGGGAGCGGCCGGTTTCGCGATCGGTCACGATGCGGGCGTCGGTGACTTCACCGTGGGCCCCGAACAGCTGGGTCAGCTGCGCGTCGGTGGCACGCCACGGCAGGTTACCGACGTAGATCTTGGTGGGCATCGAATCATCCTCGAAACATGACGAACACATTGCATTTCGAGGCGAACCGAAGCAGCGGACCGAGAAATGCAACCCAGACGAGAGCCTGCGGCTTGCGAATTCGCAAGCATGGGCCTTGCGTCCGCGCACTTTGCCACAAAGTCAAGCGAAATGCATTTGTCCCCGCCGGGGGGTGGGATATTGTGCAGTGCGGCGTCCAGCGCGGGTTTCGGGGCCGTGCGCAGCCCTACTTTTGGGGGCCCGCGGCCCCTCCTCGCCCGCCGAGCACGCCGACGAACATCCCCGCGGTCGTGACCGCGGCGCCCGCCAGCGTCAGCGGCAGCAGGGGCTCGCCCAGGATCGGCACCGACAGCACCGCGGCACTCGCCGGCACCACCGCGGTGACCATCGCGGTGCGCAGCGGCCCGAAGGTGCGCACCACCTGCGTGTAGGCGAGCATCGCGATCACGACGGCGAACAGGCCCTGGTAGACGCCCTGGAAGACGATCTCGCCGATCGGGGTCGCCGCGATGTTCTTCGGCAGGAAGGCGAGGTAGACCGGCAGGTAGGTCGCCGACGTGAAGACGGCGCCGGCGACGGTCGCGTCCAGCGGATGCACGTGCCACTTGCGCGCGAGCACGCCGTACAGCGACCACAGCGTCGCCCCGCCCAGGAAGAACAGGTCGCCGCGCCAGCTGCCCGCGGCGGGTTCGCTCAGGCTCTGCAGGCCCACCAGGGCGACGCCGGCGACGATCAGCGCCAGGCCCAGCATGCGCCGGCCGGCGATGCGCTCGTCGAGCAGCCACCACGCCAGCAGCGCCGACAGCAGCGGCTGCGGTCCCGGCAGCAGCACGGCGCCGTGCGACGCGGGCGCGAACACGAAGCCGGAGTAGGCGAACAGCGCGTAACCGATCCCGGCGATCGCGCCGATGGCGGCGAACTGCCCGAAGTTCAGCGCGCCCATGCCGCGGCGCAAGAAAACCGGGAACAGGACTGTGGCGGCGAAGCCGAAGCGCAGCGCGGCGAGATCGAAGGGCGTCAGCGTGCCGCGCATGCCGGCCCGCGACACGAGGATGAACGCGGTCCAGATCGTCAGCACGATCAGCGCGCACGCCACGCCGATGCGCACTTCGCGTCGCCGATCCGTCATTTTCCGGGTTCACTCGTCACGGGGGCGGGAGTTTACGCGATCGCCCGCCCCCGGCCGGACGGACCGGATCGAAAACGCCCCGACCGAAACCCCTTGAAAAAAACACAGTACCTGTATATAAATACAGCCATCGGCAACATCCCGCGAGCGTTCCCATGCGCGACCTCACCTCCCGCCAGCAGGAAATCCTGGCCCTGATCCGGCAGCACATCGCGGACACCGGCTTTCCGCCCACCCGCGCCGAGATCGCCGGCAAGCTCGGCTTCCGCTCGCCCAACGCCGCCGAGGAACACCTGAAGGCGCTCGCGCGCAAGGGCGTCGTCGAGCTCACGTCGGGCGCCTCGCGCGGCATCCGCCTGAAGATGCTGCCCGACGCCTTGGGCGCAGACCTCCCCTCCGCGGTGCAGATCGCGCTGACGCTGCCGCTCGTGGGCCGGGTCGCCGCCGGCAGTCCCATCCTCGCGCAGGAGCACATCGAGGCCAGCTACGCGCTCGACCCCAGCCTCTTCGACGAGCGCCCCGACTACCTCCTGAAGGTGCGCGGCATGAGCATGCGCGACGCCGGCATCCTCGACGGCGACCTGCTCGCGGTGCGGCGCGCGCACGAGGCCCGCAACGGCCAGATCGTCGTGGCGCGCGTCGGCGACGACGTCACCGTCAAGCGGCTGCGCCGGCGCGGCCACACGGTCGAGCTGCTGCCCGAGAACCCCGATTACTCCCCGATCGTGCTCGACGCCCGCAGCGGCGAGTTCGCGCTCGAGGGGATCGGCGTCGGGCTGCTGCGAGGCGGCAAGGCGCTGTGAGGAGCTTGCGCCATGGCCCGTCCCCAGCTCCTCCCGCCCCCGGTGTCCCCTGAAGACGCGCAGGCCGCGCCCCCCGCCCTGCCGGCGAGCGTCTGGCGCGCCGACCAGCTCGGCCGCGCCGCGGTCCCCGCACTGCCCAGCGGCTTCTCGCGGCTGGACGCCGAGCTGCCCGGCGCGGGCTGGCCGCTGGGGATGCTCACCGAGCTGATCAGCCGCGAGCCCGGCATCGGCGAGTTGCGCCTGCTGGTGCCGGCGCTGCGCCAGCTCACGCGCGAGCGCCGCACGGTGATCCTGCTCGCGCCGCCGCACATCCCGTACGCGCCGGCGCTCGCGAGTTTCGGCATCGACCTCGCCCACCTGCTGATCGTGCAGGCCGCGCACGCGGCCGACCGCCTCTGGGCGGTCGAGCAGACGCTCAAGAGCGCCAGCTTCGGAGCGCTGCTCGCCTGGCTGCCGCAGGAGAAGACCCGCCCCGAGCACCTGCGCCGCCTGCAGCTCGCCGCGCAGGGGGCCCAGGGGCCGGCGTTCCTGCTGCGCACGCTGGCCGCACAGTTCGAGGCCTCGCCCGCGCCGCTGCGCCTGCTGCTGCTGCCCAAGGCCGCCGAGCGCCTGTCGGTACAGATCCTCAAGCGCCGCGGTCCGGTGCTGGCCGACCCGATGCTGCTCGATCTCCCGCAGCCGGTCACCGCCATCCGCCTGAAGTCGCGCGCACCGCAGGTGCCCGAGGAGCGCTCGCTCGCCACGATCCACGCGCGGCAACCGGGCGAGCATCGAGCGGCACTGCTGAACTAGGGCCGGCGCCGGCCTGGTGCCGGCCCTGCGCTTCGATGCTCTGGCTGGGCCTGTGCCTTCCCCGTCTGCCGCTCGAGGTGTTCGGGCGCGCCGGCGTCCCGCGGGCCGACGAACGCCCGCTCGCGCTCTGCGATCGCCTCGCCGTGCTGCAGCCCGGCGACGCCGCCGCCGCGCTCGGCGTGCACGCCGGCATGAAGCGCGCCACGGCGCTCGCGCTCGTGCCGCGGCTGTGTCTGGTCGAGCGCGACCCTGCCCGCGAGCGCGACGCGCTGTGCCAGGTCGCGTGCTGGGCGCTGCAGTTCACGCCCGCGGTGAGCCTGCAGTCGGGCGAACCCGGCCCCGCGGGCGTGGCGCCGGCCGACAGCGGCCTGCTGCTCGAGGTCGAGGCGAGCCTGCGCCTGTTCGGCGGCCGCGACGCGCTGCTCGCGCGCGTGCGCCAGGGCCTGGCCGAGCTCGACTTCGACGCGCGCATCGCGTGCGCTCCGACGCCGTCCGGCGCCTGGCTGCTGGCACGCCACCGCGACGGCGCCTGCGCGCTCGACGCCGCCCAGCTCAACGCCCGGCTCGCCGCCTTGCCGGTGGCCTTGCTCGAGCACGCGCGCGCGCACCTCGCGACGCTCGAATCGATCGGCGTGCACACCCTCAAGGACCTCGCCCAACTGCCGCGGGCCGGCCTCGCGCGGCGCTTCGGCAAGGCGCTGCTCGCCGAGCTCGATCGCGCCTTCGGGCGCCAGGCAGACCCGCGCCCCTGGTTCGAGGCACCGCCGCGCTTCGACGCGCGGCTCGAGCTGCTCGCGCAGGTCGACGACGCGCAGGCGCTGCTGTTCGCGGCCCGGCGCCTCGTCGTGCAGCTCGCCGGCTGGCTCGCCGCGCGGCACGCGGCGACGCGCTCGTTGCGGTTCGTCGCCGAGCACGACGACCACCCCCCGACCTCGCTCGCGCTGAGCTTCGCCGACGGCACGCGCGACACCGACCGGATCACCGCCCTGCTGCGCGAGAAACTCGCGGTCACGCAACTGCCCTGCGCCGCGCACACGCTCGGGCTGCACTGCGACGAGGTCTCGGCGCAGGCCGGCGCGAGCGCGCAGCTGTTCCCGGTGCCCGAGAGCGCGCGCGAGGGCCTGGGACGGCTGATCGAGCGCCTGCAGGCCCGGCTGGGGCGCGAGCAGGTGCGCCGGCTGCTGCTGGCCGAAGACCACCGCCCCGAAGCCGCGTACCGCTTCGAGATCGTCGACGCCGCCCAGGCCCTGCCGACGGCGGCGGGCACCCCGGCCGCGGCGAGCGCCGGCGCGCTGCCGCGCCCGCTCTGGCTGCTGCGCTCGCCGGTGGCGCTCGGCGAACGCAACAACCGGCCGTACTGGAACGGCCCGCTGACGCTGCTCGCCGGCCCGGAGCGCATCGAGAGCGGCTGGTGGGACGGCGCGCTCGTGCAGCGCGACTACTTCGTCGCGTCCGACACCGCCGACATGCTCCTGTGGATCTACCGCGAGCGCGTCCCGGACGCCGACGCCGGCCCGGGGTGGTTCATCCACGGGCGCTTCGGATAGCGCCGCGCCGGCGCACGCTCAGCGCTGGCGCTCCAGCCCGCCCGTGCCGAGCATCGAATCGACCTTCACGAAGTATTTCTTCGCGAAGCCGAGCAACTCCCCGTCCGACGGGTGGTCGATCGACTCCAGCCCGACCACGCGTCGCGCGAACTCCTTGCGGTGCTGCTCGACATAGTGACGCAAAGCAAGCTTCGCCTGACCGGGCCCGACGAGCAGCACCTCGTGCGCGTCGCCCACGGCCTCGACGATTTCGTCGAAGAACGCAAAGTCTTCCGGCGCGTGACCGGCACCGATGGTGCCGGAGCGATGGTGGACCTGGCGATGCCCGCCGCGCTGATGCACCGCGACCTTGTGAGCGTCGTCGACGGTGAAGTCGATCACACGAGCTTCCCGGTGATCGAGCCAGACAACCGCATGAAAGTGGGACATGGCGATCCTTTCAGATCGACGAGCGACGCTCCCCGCGCTGGCGTTCGTTGCGCTCCTGGCACGAAACGCAGCGGAGCGCGAGCGGCTGAACCTTGAGCCGATCGTCGGGGATCTCGGCGCCGCAGTTTGCGCAAAAGCCATAGCTGCCATCCGCGAGCGCGTGCAGCGCCGCATCGATGGCGCGCAATTCGTTGATGTCGCGCTGCGCCTCGGCGAGGTCGAGCGAGCTCTCGCTGGACGCGAAAGACTGGTCGCCGAAGTCGCCGCCGGTGTTCATGCCGCCGGCGTCGCTGGCCGCCTCGCCGAGCTTGTCGGTGACCTCGCCGCGCAGATAGCGCGCACGCGCTCTCAGCGCGCGCTCGAGCGCCTGGAGTTCGTCCTGCCGCAGTGCCATGGTCGAGCCTCTCGAAAACGCCCCCGTCCTCTACATCATAACCAGCCGCACCGCCCGCACATTGACCAACCGCATTGCACGCGCCGTCAGCCCGGCGCGCACTGCTCGACCGCCGCGTTCCAGCGCTGCATCAGCTCGGCGGCGCGCCCGCGTTCCATCGTCGGGTGGAACGTGCGCTCGGCCTGCCACTGCCGCGAGAGCTCGAGCGTGGAGCGGTAGACCCCGCACGACAGGCCGGCGAGGTACGCGGCGCCGAGCGCCGTCGTCTCGATGACCTTCGGCCGCACCACGGGGATGCCGAGCAGGTCGGACTGGAACTGCATCAGCAGGTTGTTCGCGCACGCGCCGCCGTCGACCCGCAGCTCCGAGACCTGCGCCACCGCGTCGAGCCGCATCGCGTCGAGCAGCGCCGCGCTCTGGAACGCGATCGACTCGAGCGCGGCGCGCGCGATGTGCCCCAGTCCGGTCGCGCGCGTGAGGCCGAGGATGCCGCCGCGCGCGTTCGGCCGCCAGTACGGTGCGCCCAGCCCGGTGAAAGCCGGCACCATCACGACGCCGCCGGAGTCCGGCACCGACGCGGCGAGCGCCTCCACGTCGGCGGAATTGCGGATCGCCTTCAGGCCGTCGCGCAGCCACTGCACGACCGCACCGCCGATGAACACGCTGCCTTCGAGCGCGTACTCGCGCGCGCCGCCCGGCTGCGCCGCCGCGGTGGTGACCAGCCCGTTGCTCGAAGCGTGGAACGCCTCGCCGGTGTGCATCAGCATGAAGCAGCCGGTGCCGTAGGTGTTCTTGCTCATGCCGGCGTCGAAGCACGCCTGGCCGAACAGCGCCGACTGCTGGTCGCCGGCGATGCCGCCGATGCGAACGCTCGCACCCAGGACGTCCGCGTCGGTCTCGCCGAAGACGTGGCTCGACGGCCGCACCTCGGGCAGCACCGCGCGCGGCACGTCGAGCGCCGCGAGCAGCTCGTCGTCCCAGGCACCGGTGCGGACGTTGAACATCAGCGTGCGCGACGCGTTGCTCACGTCGGTCACGTGCAGCCGCCCGCCGGTGAGCCGCCACGCGAGCCAGGTGTCGATGGTCCCGAACGCGAGCTGCCCGGCCTGGGCGGCCGCGCGCGCACCCGGCACGTGGTCGAGGATCCAGGCGAGCTTGGTGCCCGAGAAGTACGCGTCGACGACGAGGCCGGTGCGCTGGCGGAACATGGGCTCGAGCCCGCGCTCGCGCAGCCGCGCGCAGGCCGGCTCGGCGCGACGGTCCTGCCAGACGATCGCGTTGTGGATCGGCTCGCCGCTGCGGCGATCCCAGACGACGGTGGTCTCGCGCTGGTTCGTGATGCCCAGCCCCGCGACGTCGCGCGCGCCGATGCCCGCCTGCGCGAGCGCCTGGCGCGCGGTTTCCAGCTGCGTCGCCCAGATCTCGCGCGGATCGTGCTCGACCCAGCCCGGATTGGGGAACATCTGCCGGAATTCGCGCTGCGCCATCGAGACGATGCCGCCCTGGTCGTCGAACACGATGCTGCGCGAGCTCGACGTTCCCTGGTCCAGTGCCAACAGATAAGCCATCAGATCCTCCCGTACGGGGCCGGCCCGCCGCGCGTGCCCGTCATTCGGCCACCACGCAGCGCCCGCCCGACTCCTCCAGTGAACGCAACAGGTCCGGCGGCGGCGGCGCGTCGGTGAACAGCGCGTCGACCTGGCTCAGGCTCGCGAGTTGGACCATCGCGCGACGGCCGAACTTGGACTGGTCGGCGACCAGCCAGAGCTCGCGCGAGTGCTCGATGATCGCCTGCGCGACCCGCACTTCGCGGTAGTCGAAGTCGCGCAGGGTGCCGTCGGGCTCGATGCTCGAGATGCCGATCAGGCCGATGTCGACCCGGAACTGGCGAATGAAGTCCACCGTCGCCTCGCCGACGATGCCGCGGTCGCGCGGGCGAACGATGCCGCCGGCGACGATCACTTCGCAGCGCTCGTTGTCGGCGAGGATGCCGGCGACGTTCAGGTTGTTCGTGACCACGCGCAGGTCCTGGTGGTGGCGCAGGGCGCGCGCGACCTCCTCGGTGGTGGTGCCGATGTTCAGGATCATCGAGCAGCCGTTGGGCACCTCGCGCGCGACCGCGCGCGCGATGCGGCGCTTGCCTTCGGCGTTGAGCCCGCGGCGCTGCTGGTACGCGATGTTCTCGACCGTGGAACTGGGCACGCCGACACTGCCGTGGTAGCGCACGAGCAGCCCGGCGTCGGCGAGCGCGCCGACGTCGCGGCGCACCGTCTGCGGCGTCACGTCGAGCAGTTGCGCGAGCGCGTCGATGCCCATCGAACCGCGCGCGCGGACTTCGGCGAGGAGCGTCTGCTGGCGGGGATTCGGATCCATTCGCACGATTCTAGAGCGAAACGAATCGCGCACGTTCCGCAATCAGATTGCACCAGAATGCTGCATCGCACTGTTGCAATGGATTCGTTTTTGATCTTTAATGCGCGCATCGTTGCGCTTTGGTGTCGAAACCGGGGCGCGCCCCACCCGCCCCGCTCCAGACCGTGCTCCCCGTCTCCACGAACGCCTCGCCCCCGGACCGCTGCGACCTCCTGATCGTCGGCGGCGGCATCAACGGCGCGGGCATCGCGCGCGACGCCGCCGGCCGCGGCCTGTCCGTCGTGCTGTGCGAGAAGGACGACCTCGGCTCGCACACCTCGTCGGCCTCGACCAAGCTGATCCACGGCGGCCTGCGCTATCTCGAGCACTACGAGTTCGGGATGGTGCGCAAGTCGCTGATCGAGCGCGAGGTGCTGCTGCGCGCCGCCCCGCACATCATCCGGCCGATGCGCTTCGTGATGACGCACGACCCGTCGATGCGCCCGGCGTGGCTGATCCGCATGGGGATCCTCCTCTACGATCACCTCGCCCGCCGCGAAGTCCTGCCGGGATCCGAGGCGATCCGCCTGCGCCACCACCCCGCCGGCGTGCCGCTGCGCCCGGAGTTCACGCGCGGGTTCGTCTATTCCGACGGATGGGTCGACGACGCCCGCCTGGTCCTGCTCAACGTGCGCGACGCCGCCGACCACGGCGCGTGCGTGATGACGCGCACGCGCTGCGCGGACGCGCGTCGCGAGGCCGACGGCTGGCACGCGAGCCTCGAGGGGCCCGACGGCAGGCGCTCGGAAGTCCGCGCCCGGGTGCTGGTGAACGCGGCGGGCCCGTGGGCCGGGACGTTCCTGCGCGACCAGGTCCACGAGCCGGTCGGGCGCCACCTGCGGCTGGTCAAGGGCAGCCACATCGTCGTGCCGCGGATGTTCGATCACCCGCTCGCGTACATCTTCCAGTGCCCGGACAAGCGGATCATCTTCGCGATCCCCTACGAAGACCGATTCACCCTGGTCGGCACCACCGACGTCGAGTACAAGGGAGATCCCGGCGCGCCGGCGATCACCGCCGACGAGGTCGAGTACCTGTGCCGGATGATCGGCCACTATTTCCAGCGCCCGATCCGGCCCGCCGAAGTGGTCTGGAGCTTCTCCGGCGTGCGCCCGCTGCTCGACGACGAGTCGTCGGACCCGTCGTCGATCTCGCGCGACTACACGCTCGAGCTCGACACGAACGGCCCGGCGCTGCTGTCGGTGTGGGGCGGCAAGATCACCACGTTCCGCCGGCTCGGAGAGGAGGCGGTCGACAAGCTGCTGCCCGCGCTCGGCGAGCGTCGCGCACCGTGGACGCACGACGCTCCGCTGCCCGGCGGCGACCTGTCCACGGTGATCGGCGCGCCTTCGCGCCCGGACCTCGACTTCGAGCGCTTCTGCGAGCACATGCAGCGCGCCGCGCCGTTCCTCGCCCCCGATCTCGTGCGCCGCTACGCCCGCGCCTACGGCACCCGCGTGTCCGAATTCCTCGACCCCGCCGGGGGCCTGTCCGCGATGGGCCGCGAGGTGGCGCCCGGCGTCTTCGAGGCCGAGCTGAATCACCTCGTGCGTCGCGAGTGGGCGCGCGAGCCGGATGACATCCTGTGGCGACGCACGAAGCTCGGGCTGGTGCTGAGCGCCGGCCAGCGCGCGTCGGTCGCCGCCTGGATGGGCGCGGGCCACGCCACGGCGAGGACGGGCTGACGTGCGGCTGACCCTGCGCGGCGCCGGCAAACGCGTGGGTGGCGAGCTCCACCTCCATCCGACGGACCTCTCGCTCGAGCCCGGCGCGGTCACGGTGCTGCTGGGCGCGACGCTCGCAGGCAAGACCTCGCTGATGCGCCTGATGGCGGGCCTGGACCGCCCCACCGAAGGCTCGGTGCTGGTCGACGATCACGACGTCACGGGCGTGCCGGTGCGCCAGCGCACCGTGGCGATGGTCTACCAGCAGTTCATCAACTACCCGTCGCTCACGGTGTTCGACAATATCGCGTCGCCGCTGCGGCTGGCGCGCGCGGCGGGCATCGACGCGCGGGTGCGCGAGCTCGCCGGCAAGCTGCACATCGATCACCTGCTCGAGCGGCTGCCGTCGCAGCTCTCCGGCGGGCAGCAGCAGCGGGTCGCGCTCGCCCGCGCGCTGGCGAAGAACGCCCCGCTGATGCTGCTCGACGAGCCGCTGGTGAACCTCGACTACAAGCTGCGCGAGGAACTGCGCGAGGAGCTGACGCAGTTGTTCGCCGAGGGCACGACGACCGTGGTCTACGCGACCACCGAGCCCACCGAAGCACTGCTGATGGGCGGCTACACGGCGGTGCTCGACCGCGGCCGCGTGCTGCAGTACGGCCCGACGCCGGACGTCTTCATGCACCCGGCGTCGATCGACGTCGCGCGCGCGTTCAGCGACCCGCCGATGAACCTGCTGCCGGCGCGCCGCACCGACGCCGGCGTCGAGATCGCCGGCACGCTCGGTCTCGCGCTCGCGCCGGCGTCGTGCGCGCCGGGCAGCGCGCTGACCGTCGGCGTGCGTGCCCACGACGTGCGCGCGTCTCGCCGGCCGGGAGACGTCGCCGTCGCGGCGCGCGTTGAGCTGGCCGAGATCTCCGGGTCGAGCACCTTCGTGCACACGAGCTCGGCGATCGGCAACCTCGTCGCCGAGCTCGCCGGCGTGCATCGCTTCGAGCTCGGGCAGGCGCTCGAGGTCTTCGTCGGCCCGGCGGACCTGTACGTGTTCGGCGCCGACGGCCGGCTCACGCTGGCCCCCGCGAGCGCCGGCGGGCGCACGGGAGGCTGAGCGTGGCACGCATCGAACTGCGCGGCCTGGCGCACTCCTACAAGCCCGACCCCAAGGGCGACGCCGACTACGCGCTCCAGCCGCTCGAGATCACGTGGCGCGACGGCGGCGCCTACGCGCTGCTGGGCCCCTCGGGCTGCGGCAAGACGACGCTGCTGAACATCATCTCCGGGCTCGTGCGCCCGTCGCGCGGCCAGGTGCTCTTCGACGAGCGCGACGTCACCGGGCTGCCCCCGCAGGCGCGCAACATCGCGCAGGTGTTCCAGTTCCCCGTCATCTACGACACGATGACGGTCTACGACAACCTCGCGTTCCCGCTGCGCAATCGCGGCGTCGACGAGACCGCGGTGCGCTCGCGCGTCGGCGAGATCGCCGAGATGCTCGAGCTCTCGGGCGCGCTGAACCGTCGCGCCAGCGGCCTGACCGCCGACGCCAAGCAGAAGATCTCGCTCGGGCGCGGCCTGGTGCGCAGCGACGTCTCGGCGATCCTCTTCGACGAGCCGCTCACCGTCATCGACCCCCACCTGAAGTGGGAGCTGCGCCGCAAGCTCAAGCAGATCCACCACGAGCTCAAGCTCACGCTCGTCTACGTGACCCACGACCAGGTCGAGGCGCTGACGTTCGCCGACGAGGTGGTGGTGATGTCGGAGGGGCGCGTCGTGCAGACCGGCCCGGCCGAGGAGCTCTTCGAGCGCCCGCGACACACCTTCGTCGGCCACTTCATCGGCTCGCCGGGGATGAACTTCCTGCCGGCGCGCGTCGAGGGACAGACGCTGCACGTGGGCGGGCAGCCGATGCCGGGCGCGATCCCCGCCGAGCGGGCGCGCGCCCTGGGCGCGCTCGCGGACCTCCAGGTCGGGATCCGCCCCGAGCACGTGCGCGTCGTGCCGGCCGGCACGCCGGGCGCCGTCACCGTTTCCGCGCGCCGCGTGCAGAACGTCGGGACGAGCCTGATCGTCGCGTTCGACGTGGGCACGACGCTCGTGCGCGCCCGCCTGCCGGCGGATGCCCGCGTCGAAGGCACGCTCACGCTGTCGCTCGTCAACGAACACGCGTGCTTCTACAGCCGCGAGGAGCTGGTCGCGTGAAGCCGGTCAACCAGAAGGCGTGGCTGCTCGTCCTGCCGGTCGTGGTGTGCGTCGCGTTCTCCGCGATCATGCCGCTGATGACGATCGTCAACTACTCGGTGCAGGACATCATCGGCCCGGACAACCGGGTGTTCGTCGGCACCGAGTGGTTCCGCTCGGTGATGCGCGACGGCGACCTCCACGAGGCGTTCGTGCGCCAGGTCGGCTTCTCGCTGGCGGTGCTGGTCGTCGAGATCCCGCTGGGCATCGTCCTGGCGCTGTCGATGCCGGCGCAGGGCTGGCGCGCGTCGGCCGCGCTGGTGATCGTCGCGCTGTCGCTGCTGATCCCGTGGAACGTCGTCGGCACGATCTGGCAGATCTACGGCCGCACCGACATCGGGCTGCTGGGGGCCACGCTGTCGGCGATGGGCATCGACTACAACTACACCGGCCACTCGCTGGACGCGTGGCTCACGGTGCTCGTGATGGACGTCTGGCACTGGACGCCGCTGGTGGCGCTGCTGTGCTACGCGGGCCTGCGCGCGATCCCCGACGCCTTCTACCAGGCCGCCGCGATCGACGGCGCGTCGCGGATCGCGATCTTCCGCTTCGTGCAGCTGCCCAAGCTGCGCGGCGTGCTGATGATCGCCGTGCTGCTGCGCTTCATGGACAGCTTCATGATCTACACCGAGCCGTTCGTGCTCACCGGCGGCGGCCCCGGCAACGCGACGACCTTCCTCTCGCAGTACCTCACGCAGAAGGCGGTCGGCCAGTTCGACCTCGGGCCCGCCGCGGCGTTCTCGCTCGTGTACTTCCTGATCATCCTGCTGTTCTGCTTCATCCTGTACAACTGGATGCAGCGCGTGGGCACCGCCGACAAGGAGGGGGCCCAGTGAGCGATCGCCGCGCGCTCGCGCGCACCCTCTTCCTGCTCGCCTACGTCGTGTTCGCGCTCCTGCCGATCTACTGGATGCTGAACATGTCGCTGAAGACGAACGAGGAGATCCTCTCCACGTTCTCCTTCTGGCCGAACCACCTCACCTTCGACAACTACAAGACCATCCTCACCGACGCGTCGTGGTACTCGGGCTACGTGAACTCGATGATCTACGTCGCGATCAACATGGCGATCTCGGTGTCGGTCGCTCTGCCCGCGGCGTACGCGTTCTCGCGCTTCTCGTTCATCGGCGACAAGCACGTGTTCTTCTGGCTGCTGACGAACCGGATGACGCCGCCGGCGGTGTTCCTGCTGCCGTTCTTCCAGCTCTACCAGACCGTGGGGCTGATGGACACTCACCTGGGCGTCGCGCTCGCACACCTGGTCTTCAACGTGCCGCTCGCGGTGTGGATCCTCGAGGGCTTCATGTCGGGCGTCCCGCGCGAGATCGACGAGACCGCGTACATCGACGGCTACTCGTTCCCGCGCTTCTTCCTCACGATCTTCGTGCCTCTGATCAAGTCGGGGATCGGCGTGACCGCGTTCTTCTGCTTCATGTTCAGCTGGGTCGAGCTGCTGCTGGCGCGCACGCTCACGTCGGTCAACGCCAAGCCGATCGTCGCGACGATGACGCGTACCGTGTCGGCGTCCGGCATGGACTGGGGCGTGCTCGCCGCGGCCGGGGTGCTCACGATCGTGCCGGGCGCGATCGTGATCTGGTTCGTTCGCCACTACATCGCGAAGGGCTTCGCGATGGGCCGCGTCTGAGCGCCGGGGAGACGCGAGATGCTCGACTGGATGGTCTGGACACTTCCCGTGGCGGTGTTCTTCGCGAGCATCGTCGCGATGCTCGTCGCGATGACGGTCTGGGAGATCCGCTCCCCCACCGTCGAGCGGCAGGGCTGGCTCCCGATCCCGACCACGCGCGGCGACCGCCTGTTCATCGGGCTGCTGCTGGCCGGCTACGTGAACCTCGTCTGGGTGGGCGTGGGCGGCAAGCTCGTCGAGTGGCTCGGCCTGTCCGACGAGCCCAGCGTGTGGATCAGTTTCGTGGTGTCGATGGGGCTGCTCGCGCTCGTCATGCGAAAGGGCTGACGCTCGAGGGCAGGATCACGAGGAGGCAACCGGCCAACCGCTCTCTCCGGCCGGATCTGTCGAGTTCGACGCGAGAGGGTAGTGCTTCCTGAGGAGGAACCAGCAATGAAACCAGCCAAGACCGCGATGGCCGTCGCGGTGACCGCCGCACTGGCGATGACGTACGGGCAGGCCGGCGCCGACGAGGCCGCCGCGAAGAAGTGGATCGACTCCGAGTTCCAGCCGTCCACGCTGTCGAAGGACCAGCAGATGGCCGAGATGAAGTGGTTCATCGACGCCGCGGCCAAGCTCAAGGCGAAGGGGATCAAGGAGATCAACGTCGTCTCCGAGACCATCACGACGCACGAGTACGAGTCCAAGACGCTCGCCAAGGCATTCGAGGAGATCACCGGGATCAAGGTCAAGCACGACCTGATCCAGGAAGGCGACGTGGTCGAGAAGCTGCAGACGTCGATGCAGTCGGGCAAGTCGATCTACGACGGCTGGATCTCCGACTCCGACCTGATCGGCACGCACTACCGCTACGGCAAGATCATGAACCTGACCGACTACATGTCGGGCAAGGGCAAGGAGTGGACGAACCCGGGGCTGGACCTGAAGGACTTCATCGGCACGAGCTTCACGACCGCGCCCGACAAGAAGCTCTACCAGCTGCCCGACCAGCAGTTCGCGAACCTGTACTGGTTCCGCGCCGACCTCTTCGCGCGCCAGGACCTCAAGGACAAGTTCAAGGCCAAGTACGGCTACGACCTCGGCGTGCCGCTGAACTGGAGCGCCTACGAGGACATCGCCGACTTCTTCACGAACGACGTGAAGTCGATCGACGGCAAGCCGATCTACGGCCACATGGACTACGGCAAGAAGGACCCGTCGCTCGGCTGGCGCTTCACCGACGCCTGGCTGTCGATGGCCGGCACCGCCGACGTCGGCATCCCGAACGGCAAGCCGATCGACGAGTGGGGCATCCGCGCCTCGGCCGACGGCTGCAACCCGCAGGGCGCGTCGGTCTCGCGCGGCGGCGCGACGAACTCGCCGGCGGCGGTCTACGCGCTGACCAAGTACGTCGACTGGATGAAGAAGTACGCGCCCAAGGAAGCCACCGGCATGACGTTCGGTGAAGCGGGCCCGGTCCCGGCCCAGGGCCAGATCGCGCAGCAGATCTTCTGGTACACCGCGTTCACCGCCGACATGACCAAGGCCGGCCTGCCGGTGGTCAACGCCGACGGCACGCCGAAGTGGCGCATGGCCCCCGGCCCGAACGGCCCGTACTGGAAGCAGGGCATGCAGAACGGCTACCAGGACGTCGGCTCCTGGACGTTCTTCGCCAACCACGACGCGAACCGCACCGCCGCGGCGTGGCTGTACGCGCAGTTCGTCACCGCCAAGACGACGTCGCTGAAGAAGACGATCGTCGGCCTCACGCCGATCCGCGAGAGCGACATCCAGTCGAAGGCGATGACCGACATGGCGCCGAAGCTCGGCGGCCTGGTCGAGTTCTATCGCAGCCCGGCGCGCGTCGCGTGGACGCCGACCGGCACGAACGTGCCCGACTATCCGAAGCTCGCGCAGCTCTGGTGGAAGAACGTCGCGGTCGCGGTCACCGGCGAGAAGACGCCGCAGCAGGCGATGGACAACCTCGCCGACGAGATGGACCAGGTGATGGCGCGCCTCGAGCGCGCGGGCATGGCGCGCTGCGCGCCCAAGCTCAACCCGAAGGGCGACCCCGCCAAGTGGCTGAGCGACCAGCACGCGCCGTGGAAGAAGCTCGCCAACGAGAAGCCGAAGGGCGAGACGATCGCCTACGACACGCTGCTCAACGCGTGGAAGGCCGGCAAGGTGCGCTGAGCCCCGAGCACGGAATCGGTAGCGCACGCGGCGGCCTGGGGTCGCCGCGAGTGCCCGGCGGCGGCAGCCTTGCCGCCGGATGCCCCGACCCGATGGTCGGGGTTTTTTTTCGTGTCAGCCGGGGGGGATCGAGTCGACCGCGTCGGTGATCACGCAGTCCACGCCCCAGCCCTCGAGCTCGCGCACGCGCGCCGGATCGTTGACCGTGTAGCACGCGACCTTCAGCCCGGCGGCGTGCGCGGCCGCGACCACCGGCGCGCTCAGCGCCAGGTGGTTCGTGTCCAGCGCCACGCAATCGAGCGCGCGGCAACGCGCGAGCCAGTCGTCGGGCAGCACGTTCAGCAGCAGCGCGCGCGGCAGCTCCGGCGCCGCGGCGCGCGCGGCGGCCAGCGCTTCCTCCGAGAACGACGACAGCAGCGGCGGCACCGTCGCGCCCTTCCACAGCGCGCGCGCGTCGAGCGCCACCGCCGCGCCGGTCTCGCGCTCGCTGCCCGGGCTCGGCTTGATCTCGACGTTCGCGAGGTGGCCGTTGGCGAGCAGCCACGCGGCGACGCGAGCGAACGTGGGCACGCCTTCGCCCGCGAACGCCGGCGAGTGCCAGGCGCCGGCGTCGAGCTTCGCGAGCTCGGCGAAGGCGAGCGCCGACACGCGCCCGCTCGCGTTCGTGGTCCGGTCCAGCGTCGCGTCGTGCATGAGCACCGCGGTGCCGTCGCCCGAGAGCTTCACGTCGAACTCGAACATGCGGTAGCCGAAGCCCGCGCCCGCGCGCATCGCGGCCAGCGTGTTCTCCGGGGCGAGCTTGCCCGCGCCGCGGTGCGCGACGCGGCGCGCGTAAGGCCAGTTGGAGAAACTCACGTCCATGAGGCGGGATGTCCTTCGTGCCGATTCGCACGCGCGCGGTCCGGCGACCGGCGCGCCTTCACTTCTCCGTCTCGACCAGTCCCTTGACGAACCAGTTCTGCATCAGCACCACGATCGCGACCGGCGGCAGCATCGCGAGCATCGCCGTCGCCATCACCAGGTGCCACTCGGTGGCGGAGTCTCCGCCCGAGAGCATGCGCTTGATGCCGATCACGACGGTGTACATCGACTCGTCGGTGGTCACGAGCAGCGGCCACAGGTACTGGTTCCAGCCGTAGATGAACTGGATCACGAACATCGCGGCGATGTTGGTCAGCGACAGCGGCACCAGCACCGAGAAGAAGAAGCGCATCGGCCCCGCGCCGTCGATCTTCGCGGCCTCGAGCAGCTCATCGGGCACCGTCATGAAGAACTGCCGGAACAGGAAGGTGGCGGTCGCCGACGCGATCAGCGGCAGCGTGAGGCCGGTGTAGGTGTTGATGAGCTTGAGGTTCGACATCACCTCGTACGTGGGCATGATGCGCACCTCGACCGGCAGCATCAGCGTGATGAAGATCAGCCAGAAGCACGCCTTGCGCAGCGGGAACCGGAAGTACACGAGCGCGAACGCCGAGAGCAGCGAGATCGCGATCTTGCCCAGCGCGATCGACAGCGCCATCACCAGGCTCACGCCGAGCATCCGGCTCACGGCGGCCGAACTCGACCCGGCGCCGGTCGCGAGCACCTCGGCGTAGTTCGAGAAGAACCGCCCGCCGGGCAGCAGCGACATCGGCGACGCCATGACCTGCTCGGCGGTCTGCGTGGACGCGACGAACGCGATGTAGATCGGCAGCGCCACCAGCGCGATGCCGGCGAGCAGCACCGCGTACGTGACGAAGTCCAGCAGGCGGTTGCGCTCGACCATCAGTACTGCACCCGCTTCTCGATGTAGCGGAACTGGAAGACCGTGAGCGCGACCATGATCACGATCAGCACCACCGACTGCGCGGCCGAGCCGCCGATGTCGAGCGCGCGGAAGCCGTCGTGGTAGACCTTGTACGCGAGGATCTCGGTCGCCTTGCCCGGGCCGCCGCCCGTGACCGCGTCGACGATCGCGAAGGTCTCGATGAACGCGTACAGCAGGTTGACGACGAGCAGGAAGAACGTGGTCGGCGACAGCAGCGGGAACACCACCGAGCGGAAGGTGCGCCAGGCGCCCGCGCCGTCGATCGCCGCGGCCTCGATCACCGACTTCGGGATCGACTGCAGGCCCGCGAGGAAGAACACGAAGTTGTAGCTGATCTGCTTCCACACCGCGGCGAAGACCAGCAGCAGCATCGCCTGCCCGCCGTTGATCTGGTGGTTCCAGAGCACGCCGCCCGCGCGCAGCCAGTACGTGACCACGCCGAACGACGGCGAGAACATGAACATCCACAGCACGCCCGCGACCGCCGGCGCCACCGCGTAAGGCCAGATCAGCAGCGTGCGGAAGACCAGGCGCGCGCGCAGCGCGCGGTCGGCGAAGTACGCGAGCGTGAGCGACAGCGTCAGCCCGAGCACGGCGACCGACGCCGAGAAGACGATCGAGACGCGCAGCGACTCGAGGTAGAGCGGGTCCGAGAACAGCATCGCGAAGTTCTCGAGCCCGACGAACTGGACGCTGGCGCCGAACGCGTCCTCGAGGAACACCGACTGGAAGAGCGCCTGCGCGGTCGGCCAGTAGAAGAAGACCAGGATCACGAAGAGCTGCGCCGCCATCAGCCCCCACGGCAGCCAGCGTGAATTCAGGACGACGCGCTTTTCCATGACCGATGGGGGGCGTCCGGCTCCGGGGGCCGGCGGCCCCCGGTTGCCGCGCGGATCGTCACTCCTTGACGGTGCGCTCGAAGCGGGCGAGCAGTTCGTCGGCGCGCGACTTCATCTTCGCGATCGCCTGCCTGGAGTCCTGCTTGCCGGCGAACATCGCCTCCATCTCCTCGTGGATCACGTCGCGGATCTGCAGCATGTTGCCCAGCCGCACGCCGCGCGACTTGTCGGTGACCTTGACGATCATCTGCTGCACGGCGACGTCGGTGCCGGGGTTCTTGTCGTAGAACCCGGACTTCTTCGTGAGCTCGTAGGCGGCCAGCGTCAGCGGCAGGTAGCCGGTGCCCTGGTGCCACTCGGCCATCACTTCCGGGGAGGACAGGAAGGAGAAGAACTTCGCGACGCCCTTGTACTCCTCCTTCTTCTTGCCCGCCATCACCCACAGGCTCGCGCCGCCGATCACCGTGTTCTGCGGCGCGCCGGCGACATCGTTGTAGTACGGCAGCCTGGAGATCATGAAGTTGAACTTGGCGTTGCGCTTGACGTTCGCGTAGGACGCCGAGCTGCCCGTGAACATCGCGCACTCGCCGGTGAAGAACTTGGCGTCGGCCTCGCCCGAGCGCCCGCCGTAGCTGAACCAGCCCTTCTTGGACCAGTCGGACAGCGTGGCCATGTGGCGCTCGTGCAGCGGCGAGTTGATCGCCAGGCGCGCCTTCGTGCTCGCGAAGCCGTTGTTCTCGGTGGCGAACAGCACGTTGTGCCAGGCCGAGAAGCTCTCCAGGTGCACCCAGCTCGGCCAGCTCGTGGTGTAGCCGCACTTGGCGGAGCCCGCTGCCTTGACCTTCGCCGCCGCCAGGCCCACCTCCGCCCAGGTCTCGGGCGCCTTGGTCACGCCGGCCGCGGCGAGCGCGTCCTTGTTGTAGTAGAAGACCGTGGTCGAGCTGTTGAACGGGAACGACAGCATCTCGCCCTGGCGGGTCGTGTAGTACGCCGCGACCGCGGAAACGTACTTGGAGCGGTCGTAGGGCTCGCCGGCTTCCTTCATGACCTTCTCGACCGGGACGATCGCGCCCTTGGACGCCATCATCGTCGCGGTGCCGACCTCGAACACCTGGGCGATGTGCGGCGCGTTGCCGGCGCGGATCGCGGCGATCGTCGCGGTCATCGTGTCGGAATACGTGCCCTTGTAGACCGGCACCACCTTGTACTCGGTCTGGCTCTTGTTGAAGCGGTCGGCCATCGAGTTGACGAGGTCGCCGAGGGCCCCCGCCATCGCGTGCCACCACTGGATCTCGGTCACGGCGTGGGCCGGCGCGGTGAACGCGGCGGCGGCGATTCCGACTCCGACCGACAGGACGAACTTCTTCATGGTCTCGTTCCTCCGAAAAGCTTCTCAGTGTTGTCGCAGGATGTTACATCACGGCGTCGGTCGCGCCGGGGCGGCGCGTCAGATTCCCAGCGCGGAGAGGTCCGCCCGCCCGCCCGCCAGCGGCGGGCACCAGAAGTACCCGCCGGTGCGCGGGCGCGTGAACCGGAACAGGGCGTCGGCGATGCCGTCCTCGGCGCCCGACATCCGTCGCAGTTGCGCCTCGAACGCGTCGAACGAGCGGCCGAACGCGACGAACATCAGCCCGGCGCCCGCGTCGCCCGTCCAGGGCATCGAGCGGCGCAGCACGAACGCCTCGGGCGCGAAGCTCTCCTGGGCGGTGCGCCTGACGTGCGCCGACGCCGGCGCGTCGGCGAGCTCCTCATTGTCGGCGAGGCGCCGCCCGATCGCCCGGTCGCGCTCGTCCGGGGTCATCGCGTCGAAACGGTCGAAGCGGTGCGTCCAGCGCTGCACGGCGACGAAGCTCGAGCCCGCGGGCGCCGCGCCGTCCGCGCCGACGATCGCGGCCGCGAGCGCGTCGTCGCCGTCCGGGTTCTCGGTACCGTCCTCGTAGCCGGTGAGGTCGCGGCCCTCGCGGTGGCGGAAGGCGTCGATCGCCTCGATCTCCGTGAACGCGGCGCCCAGCGCGGCGCCGACTTCGCGGCCCCGGTGGTAGAGCTCGCCGCGGGCCTCGCCGCGCAGCCACACCCAGAGCGCCGCCGGCGTCGCCGGGATCTCCTCGTGGGCACCGTCGATCGCCGGGAAGCACCTCAGCCCGGCGATGCGCGCGCCCAGCGCGCTGGCGAGCGCGGCACCGACGCCGACCACCACGGCGTCGCCGTCGGCGAGCGCGCTCAGGCGCACGAGTGCCGGGCGGGGGTCCAGCCCCGGCGTGACGGTGTACGTGAGATATCGGGCGGCGGCGGGAACGGCGGCGAGGATGGCGGGCTGGGCTGCGAGCTTCATGGGGGTCCGTGGGTGAAGTTCGGTTCCGGAGCGGGCTCGCGCGCGGGGGCGCGCCGCCGTCCGGCCTCGATTATCGCGGACTGCGCGTTCGCCCCCTTGCACCCGGCCGGGATTGGCTCGACGATAGCGCTCCCCTTCCACGGAGCCCGTCATGACCCGCCTCTACCGCAGCGCCGCGTTCGTCGCGCTGGCCCTGGCCGCCGGCAGCGCCTGCGCGTTCGACCTCTCCAGCGCCGACGTCAAGCCCAACGCGACGTTCACCAACAAGCACGTCTTCAAGGGCTTCGGCTGCGAAGGCGAGAACGTGTCGCCCGCGCTGGCGTGGAAGGGCGCGCCCAAGGACACGAAGAGCTTCGCGCTGCTGGTGCACGACCCCGACGCGCCCACCGGCGGCGCGGGCTGGTGGCACTGGCTCGTCTACAACCTGCCGGCCGACGCCAAGGGGCTCGACCAGGGCGCGGGCACGGCCGACGGCGCCAAGCTGCCCAAGGGCGCCGCGCAGCCCAGGACCGACTTCGGCGCGCCCGGCTGGGGCGGGCCGTGCCCGCCGGTCGGCGACAAGCCGCACCGCTACGTGTTCACGCTGCACGCGCTCAAGGTCGACAAGCTCGAACTGCCGGCGGAGGCCTCCGCGTCGCTGGTCGGGTTCATGGTGAACGCGAACTCGATCGGCAAGGCGACGTTCACCGCGAAGTACGGGCGCAAGAAATAAGGCGTCGCGGTCCCGCCGTCAGCGGCGCCGCGGCTTCGGGCGCGGCGCCGCGGCGCGCAGGTGATCGAAGATCACGTCCAGCCCGTAGCCGAAGACTTCGTCGAGCCGCTCGATGCGCAGGTGCGGCGCCACCGCCGCCACGCGCGGGAAGCGGTCGATGGCGGCCGGGCGCCCCGGCTCGCCCGCCCCTTCGAGCGCGACCGGCGTCGCGTCGGGCTGCTGCGCGCGGCTCGCGATCTCGGCCAGCCCCGCGCCGTTGATGTAGTACCCGATCAGCCTGAACATCCGCGCCGACGCTCGCGCATCGAAGCCGGCATCGGCCAGCATCTGCAGCACCCGCTCGTAGAACTCGAACGCGGCCGGCGTGTTGAAGCGGCGGTTCGTGAGCAGGCCGAAGGCCTTCGGGTGGCGCACCGCGACGTCCCGGTACGACGCCACGCAGCGGCGCAGGCGATCGAGCGGGTCGGCGTCCGGGGCGTCCGTGCGCACCTCGGCCAGCAGGCGCTCGACGACCGCGTCGAGCAGCTCGCCCTTGCCGGCGTAGTGGTGGTAGATCGCCATCGCCTCCACGCCGAGCGCGGCGCCCAGGCGCCGCATCGACAGCGTCTCGAGCCCGTCGCGGTCGATCAGTGCGAGCGCGGCGTCGACGATCGCCCCTCGGTTGAGGGCGGCGCGCTCGCGCGCGGGCGCCGCGGCGCTCGCGCGGCTTCGCGGGGTCGTCTTCATGGTCTTACTTTACACCGTAAAGCTTTGCACGCATAATGCTTTACACCGTAAAGACGACACTGCCCCCCCCACCCCTCGAGGAGCACCGACATGGCCCCGGAGGAAATCGTCGCGCTGATGATCCCTGTCACGTACCTGCTGATGCTGCTCGCCGAGCGCTTCTTCGCCGCGCGGCCCTGGCCGGAGATCCGCCTGTGGCGAACGCGCGGGGCGGTGTTCTTCGTGATGCTGATGGCGATCAACGCCCTGCTGCCGTCTCTGCTGCCCGCCCCCGTCCGCTCGTGGCACCTCTTCGACGGCTCGGTGCTCGGCGTCGCCGGCGGCGCGCTCGCGGGATTTCTCGCGGCGAGCCTCGTCAACTCGCTGCTGCACCGTGCATACCATCGCTACGACGTTCTCTGGTGCTGGGTCCACCAGCTGCACCACGCGCCCGAGCGCGTCGACGTGTCCGGCTCGGTGATCTTCACGCCGCTGGAGATCGCGATCAACGTGCTCGCGTTCCAGGCGGTGAGCGTGCTGCTGCTCGGGCTCGACCCGCTCGCCGCCGCGATCGCCGGCTACGTCGCCGCGTTCTACGGCATGTTCCAGCACTTCAACGTGCGCACGCCGCGCTGGCTCGGCGTGCTGATCCAGCGCCCGGAATCGCACTGCGTCCACCACCGGCGCGGCCTTCACGCCTACAACTACTCGGACTTCCCGCCCTGGGACATGCTCGCCGGCACGTTCAGGAACCCGCGCGAATTCCACGGCGACGTCGGATTCGGGCCGCGCGCGGCGCAGCCCGTGCTCGCGACGATCGCCGGGCGCGACGCGAACGCGGCGCTGTACGGGCCGCGCAGCCGCGGCAGCGCGGACCCGTCCGCGAACCCGGCGTGAGCCCCGTGAACGCCCCGCTGGAGCGTCTCGCGGACGCGGCCGAGGCCGCCGCGTTCCGGGACCTCGTCGCCGCCGCCCCGCGCCCGCTCGCCGACGCGCTCGGCCTGCGCGTGCTCGACATCGACGGCGCGACCGCGCTGCTCGCGCCGCGCGTGCCCGACGTGTTCTTCAATCGCGTGATCGGTCTGGGCGTCGAGCGCCCCGCGACCGAGGCCGGCCTCGATCGCCTCGTCGCGGCCTATCGCGACGCCGGGGTCCGAGCGTGGTGGGTACACGCGACGCCGGGCGCCGAACCGGCCGCCCTCGCCGAGTGGCTGCAGGCGCGCGGTTCAGCGCCGCCCGCGCGCCGCACTTGGGCGAAGATGGTGCGCGGCCCGGCGCCCGCGCCGAGCGTCGACACCGACGTCGAGATCCGCGAGGTCCGCCCGTCCGAGGCGAACGCGGTGGGCACGCAGATCGCCGCGGCGTTCGGCATGCCGCCGCCGTTCGCGGGCTGGATCGCCGCCCTCGCCGGACGGCCCGGCTGGCGCATGTTCGGCGCGTTCGCCGGCGGGCCGATCGGCGGCGCCTGCCTGCACCTGCAGGGCGAGCGGGCGTGGCTCGGCATCGGCGGCGTGCGCGCCGACGCGCGCGGGCGCGGCGCGCACCGCGCCCTGATGGCGGCGCGACTGCAGGCCGCGATCGACGCCGGCTGCCGCTGGATCGTCACCGAAACCGGAGAGCCGGTCGGCGACGAGCGCAATCCGTCGCTCGCGAACATGGTCCGGTGCGGATTCGAGCGCGCGTGCTCGCGGATGAACTACGCGGCGCCGGCGCCGTCGCCTTGAGCCGGGCGCGCGGTGAGGCACGTGGGTCGCAGCTTCTGCCGGACCCTCAGGCGCCGCGCGCCTTCAGCCACGCGAGCGCGCCCTTCCCTGCGGCGCGCCCGGTCGCGAAGCACGCGGTCAGCAGGTAGCCGCCGGTCGGGGCTTCCCAGTCGAGCATCTCGCCGGCGCAGAACACCCCGGGCAGCGCGCGCAGCATCAGGGCGTCGTCGAGCGCGTCGAAAGACACGCCGCCGGCGGTGCTGATCGCCTCGGCCAGCGGGCGCGGCGCCGCCAGCCGCAGTGGCAGCCGCTTGATCGCGGCCGCCAGGCGCGCGGGGTCGGCGAGGTCGGCCGGCGCGAGCACCTCGCGCAGCAGGCCCGCCTTCACGCCCTCGATGCCGGCGCGCGCGCGCAGGTGGTTCGCGAGCGAGCGACCGTCGCGCGGCCGGGCGAGATCGGTGTGCAGTCGCTCGAGCGAGCGGCCCGGCGCGAGGTCCAGCGTCACGTCCGCCGCACCGCCCGCCTCGATGCGGTCGCGCAGCCGCGCGGAGAACGCGTACACCAGGCTGCCCTCGATCCCGTTCTCGGTGACGACGAACTCGCCCTGCTGCAGGTGCTCGATGCCGGCGTCGTCGACGAACGCGAGCAGCACCGGCTTGACCGGCTTGCCCGCGAAGCGCTCGCGGAAGTGCTCGCTCCAGCCGACGTCGAAGCCGCAGTTCGCCGGGCGCAGCGCGTGCACCTGCACGCCTCGTTGCGCGAGCAGCGGCACCCACGCGCCGTCGGAGCCGAGCTTGGGCCAGCTCGCGCCGCCGGTGGCGAGCACGAGCGCGTCGGCGGGCATCTCGAGCGGGCCCGCCGCCGACTCGAAGCCGAGCACGCCGCGAGCATCCCACCCGACCCAGCGCCGGCGCATGTGCAGCTTCACGCCCGCCGCGCGCAGCCGGTGCAGCCACGCGCGCAGCAGCGGCGCCGCCTTCATCTCGGCTGGGAACACGCGCCCCGAGGTGCCCACGAAAGTGCTCACGCCCAGGCCGTGCACCCACTCGCGCAACGCCTGCGGGTCGAATTCGCGCAGCAGCGGTTCCAGGCGGGCGCGCCGCGCGCCGTAGCGGCCCAGGAAGTCCTCGAGCGGCTCGGCGTGCGTGATGTTCAGCCCGCCCTTGCCGGCGAGCAGGAACTTGCGGCCCACCGACGGCATCGCGTCGACGACGTGCACCTCGACGCCGCCGCCGGCGAGCACTTCCGCGGCCATCAGGCCGGCCGGGCCGCCGCCGACGACGACCGCAACGGCGGGCGCGCGGGCTATTTGCGCTCCTTCAGCAGGCCGGCGAGCGACTCGAAAGGCCGGTGCGTCGCCGAGGGGGGAGCGTCGGTGCGCGCCGCCGGGCCGCCGCCGCGCGCACGCTGCTCGAGCTCACGCATGTGCTCGTCGTCGTGGCAGTACACGCACAGCAGCTCCCAGTTGCTGCCGTCGGGCGGGTTGTTGCGGTGGTCGTGGTCCTTGTGGTGCACGGTCAGCTCGCGCAGCCTCGGCCCGGCGAAGTCGCGCCCGCAGCGCGCGCACACGTGCGGCAGCAGGCGCAGCGCGCGATCGCGATAGCCGCGCTCGCGCAGCTCGCGCTCGCGGCGCGCCTGCTCGACGAGCCGTGCGAGCGCGTCGTCGGACGCCGCGCCGCGACCACGCGCCGGGACGTTCATCCGGCGGCCGGGATCACGAGCTGGGTCTGGGTGACGACCGCGGCGAGCTTGCCGGCATCGTTGCGGATCGTCGTCTGCCAGACCATCGTCGTCTTGCCGCGGTGGAACGCGGTGCACTGGGCGCTCACGGTGGTGCCCACCTTCGCCGCGGCGAGGAACTTCGTCGAAGACTCGATCGTGGTCGTGCGCGCGCCCGGCGGCAGGTTCACGAAGGTGGCGACCCCGCCAAGGGTGTCGGCGAACGCCATCACGGATCCGCCGTGCAGGATCCCGCCGGTGGTGCACAGGTCCGGGCGGACCAGCATCGTCGCCTCGACGAGTTCCGGCTCGGCGCGGGTGATCTTCATTCCCATCAGGCCCGGCAGCAGCGGGGCGAGAAGTTCCTGCAACGATTCGACGTTCATCGGGGCGTGTTCTCCGGGGTGTCGCGGCGTGCCGCGCCGACAGATTATTCCTTCCCGGCGCGAGCCCTCCTATACTGGCCGACTGTACAGGGGATCGCCGATGAAATTCCAGTGGCCCCAGATGCTGTGGCTCCTGCTCGCGCTGCCCGTGCTCACCGGCACGTGGGTGTGGCTCGCTCGCCGGCGGGCCGCGCTCGCCCGCCGCTATTCGGGCCTGCGCATGGTGCGCGAGGCCGGCACGGCGACGCGCCCCTGGATGCGCCACCTGCCCGCGGCGGTCTTCGGCCTCGCGCTGGCCGCCGCGATCGTCGCGTCGGCGCGCCCGAGCGCGAACATCACGCTGCCGTCGCAGCAGCAGACGATCATGCTCGCGATCGACGTCTCGCTCAGCATGCGCGCACGCGACGTCGAGCCCAACCGCATCACGGCCGCGAAGGCCGCCGCGAAGGCGTTCGTCGACGAGCTCCCCAAGGACGTGCGCGCGGGGATCGTCTCGTTCGCGGGCACCGCGTCGGTGGTGCAGCCGCCGACCACCCGCCACGAAGACCTGCACGCGGCCATCGACCGCTTCGAACTGCAGCGCGCCACCGCCACCGGCAGCGGGCTGCTCGTGTCGCTGAAGGCGCTCTTCCCCGATCACGACATCGACGTCGAGTCGATCATCTTCGGCGGCGCCGGCGGGCGCGCCCAGGGCAAGCGGCTGGGCGATCCCGAAGAGCGCAAGTCGGCCAAGAAACCGTTCACGCCGGTGGAGCCCGGCTCGTACAACTCGGCGGCGATCATCCTGCTCAGCGACGGGCGCCGCACCACCGGGCCCGATCCCCTAGACGCCGCGCGCATGGCGGCCGAGCGCGGCGTGCGCGTCTACACCGTGGGCATCGGCACCGTGCAGGGCGCCGAGGTGGACTTCGGCGGCATGGCGATCTACATGCGCCTGGACGAGGAGGCGCTCAAGGGCATCGCCGAGATCACGAAGGGCGAGTACACGTACGCGGGCACCGCGGCGGACCTTCGCAAGGTCTACCAGGGGCTGGGCTCCAAGCTCGTGCTCGAGAAGCGCGAGACCGAGATCACCGCTTTCCTGTCGGCGGCCGCAGCGTTGTTCGCGGTGCTGAGCGCGGGGCTCTCGCTCGCCTGGTTCAACCGGATCCTGTGATCCGCCTCGCGTAGCGCGGCGCCTTCGGGTGCGCGTGGAATCCGCCGTACGAACGCCCCGACGGGTAGTACTCGGCCCCGAACTGCACCTTGCCCGCCGTGGTCTCGCCGGCCTCCTGGGCGATGAACTCGAGCATCAGGTCGATGCCGGCGGACACGCCGGCCGACGTCCACACCGGGCCGTCGCGAACGTAGCGCTCCTCGACGACGTCGACGTCGCCGAGCGCGCGCAATGCGTCCAGTCGCATCCAGTGCGTGGTCGCGCGCCGTCCCGAGAGCAGGCCCGCGCGATGCAGCAGGAACGCGCCCGAGCACACCGACAGCAGCGCGCGCGCGCGGCGCGCCTGCGCCGCGATGAAGCCCACGAGCGCGGTGTTGTCGACCTGGACGTCGGTGCCGACGCCGCCCGGCACGAGCAACGCGTCCAGCGGCGGGCAGGACTCGAACGAAGCGTGCGGATTGACCGACAGCCCCTTCGCGCACACGACCGGCGCGAGCGACTGCCCGACGACAATGCAGTTCGCGGGCCCCTGCGCGAAGCGACTCCACAGGGTGAGCATCTCCCACGGGCCGACGAAGTCGAGTTCCTCGGCGTCGGGGAAGACCAGCACGCCGAAGGTCGCGATCGGGGCGACACTGTCGCGCGCGGGGGACGCGGGCGCCGCGCCGGGGGCGTGGGCACTCACCGCGAGCCTCGCGCCGCCGGCGCGATCCGGGTCGGCTGCGCATCGAACACCTCGATGCGCGGCGCCTCGGACGCCATGCGCGCGGCCTGGGCGACGAATCCCTGCGACGCCGGCAGCGCGAAGTGCGCGGCGACCGCTGCCGCGTCCGCCCACTGCTCGACGAACACCAGCCGCAGCGGGTCCTCGACGTCGCGGTGCACCGCGTGGGCGAGGCAGCCGGGCTCGGCACGCGAGCGCCGCACGTGCTCCAGTGCGAGCGCGAGCAGTGCGTCGACGTGCTCGGGGCGGGCACGGATGCTGCCGGTGATGACGATCATGTCGGGCTCCGCGAACGGCCCGTGCGCGCGACGGCGCGCACGACGGCGACGCGCCCGATTCTAGCCGCGACCCGCCGCCGCCGCTCGCCGCGCCCCCGCGAAACGCGCCGCGCGTGCCGGCGCGGCGCCGCGGTCCGCCGCGCGGCGTCAACGCGTGACGACGGGGAAGTCGCCGCCGATCTTGTCGAGCAGCGCGAGAAAGCGCACGAGGTCCACGCGGCTGCCGCTCACCGCGAGGTCCGGGCCGAGCAGCACGTCCTTCGCGCCGCCCGCGCCCACCATCATGCGCACGAACAGCTCCTTGGTCAGCGTGAGCGTCGCGTTCGCGTCCTGCGCGGGCGGCGCCGCGCGATGGTGCAGCACCGCGTTCTCGATCCACAGCACGTAGGACTCGTCCGGGTCGCGAATCACGAGGTTGATCTTCAGGTCCTTGCCCTGCGCCGCGGGGCCGTCCAGGCTCGCGGCGATGGCCTCGAGGAAGCGCGGCGTCGGCGTCGCCTTGAGCATGTCGACGATCAGCGTGCGCGACAGCGCCTCCTTCGGCGGCCCGTCGCGCACCTCGCGCGCCGCGGTCAGGTAGCTGTTGCGCCAGGTCGCGGACTCCGACTGGTAGCCGAGCTGGTCGTACGCACGCGCCAGCAGCGCCCTCGCCCCCGCGTGGCCGGGCTGCGCCATCGCGACGTGGTTGAGCAATTCGACCACCCAGCGATACTCGCCGCGATCGAACGCCGCCTGCGCGGCCGCGACGACCTTTTCCGCGCCCCCCATCAGCTCGACGTAGCGCCGGCCCGCGTCCGCCGGCGGCAGCGGGTCCAGGCGCGACGGGTTGCCGTCGTAGAAGCCGAGGTAGAACTGGTAGACCGCCTTCACGTTGTGTCGCAGGTCGCCGTAGTACCCGCGCGCACCGAGCTGCGCGGCGAGCGACGCCGGCAGCTTCACCGTCTCGGCGATCTCCGCCGGCGTGAACCCCTTGTTCAGCAGCCGCACCGCCTGGTCGTGCGTGTACTTGTAGACGTCGCGGTGCGCGGCCAGGAATGCCGCGATGCGCGCGTTGCCCCACACCGGCCACGTGTGCGAGGCGAACAGCACCTCGGTGTCGCCGAGCTGGTCGAGCGCCTGCTGCAGGTAGCCCGACCAGCGCAGCGCGTCGCGCACCTTCGCGCCTCGCACCGGCAGCAGGTTGTGCATGGTCTGCGTGACGATCTCCGCGCCGCAGTAGGCGCGCCGCTCGGGCAGCGAGAACGTCATCTCCGCCGGCGCCTCCGAGCCCGGCGCGTTGTGGAAGACGAACTTCACGCCGTCGATCGTCATCTCGTGGTTCGGACTGCCCACGAGGACGGTCGGCATCAGGATGCCGACCGATCCGTAGGCGAGGATCTTGCCCAGCCCGGTGTCGACGTTGCCGGCCGGCGAGCGCGGCAGGTCCCCGCCGAACTGGTAGCGCGAGCGTCGCGACATCGCGATGCCCGCGAGCACGTTCTCGCTGGTCGCCTCCTCGACGAAGCCTTCCGGTGCCACCACGGGGATCGCGCGCTCGGCCACTTCCTTCGCCGACACCACGCCGAACGCGCCGCCGAAGTGGTCCGCGTGACTGTGGGTGAAGACGACGCCGGTGACCGGCTTGTCGCCCAGGTGCTTGCGCGCGAACGCGATCGCGGCGGCTGCCGCCTCACGCGCGGTCAGCGGGTCGACCACGATCCACCCGTTCCTGCCCTCGATCAGCGACATGTTCGAGATGTCGAATCCGCGCAGCTGCCAGATGCCCGCGGCGACCTCGTACAGACCGGCGCCCGCGTTCAGGCGCGCGTGGCGCCACAGGCTCGGATTGACCGTCGAAGGCGCCGGCCCCTGCACGAAGTCGAACTCGCCGAAGTCGATCAGGACCTTGCCGTCGGCACCGAGGATGCGCCCGCTCGCCTTCGCGACGAGGCCGCGGCGCGCGTCGTCGAAGTCGTGCGCGTCGTCGAGCGAGAGCGCGCGCGCGGTCGATTCGTTGGCCGCGACGGTCGAGGCCGTGGCGTCGCCCGAGGCGTGCGCGGGCGGCGCCACCGGCGGCTGGACGCGGCCGCAGCCCGCGGTCGCGACCAGTGCGGCCGCCCAGAGCAATCGGTGGAATCGCATGAAGTCTCCCGGTGGGGGGCGAACGCCCGGCCCTGTGCAAGAAGGCGGGATGCTACGTCAAGCCCGCGCCGACGCGCGACCCGCCGCCCGAACTCGCGAAATCGACGCCGTCGCGATCGCGAGCGCGCGCCACCCTCACGCGTCGCGCCGCCCCGCATCCTCGCGGCCCGAGCCTCACTGCCTCGTCTTGCGCAGCCACCTCAGCAGGGTGGCGAACAGGTGCGCGGGATCGACGGGCTTGCCGATGAAGTCGTTCATTCCGGCCTCGAAGCAGCGCGCCCGGTCTTCCGCGAACGCGTTCGCGGTCATGGCCAGGATCGGCGTCCGCGCACGATGCGGGAGCTGCCGGATGCGCCGCGTCGCCTCCAGCCCGTCGACCCTGGGCATCTGCATGTCCATCAGGATCAGAGCGTAGTCGCGCTCGCCGGCCATGCGGATCGCCTCGGCACCGTCCTGCGCCGTGTCGACGACGAACCCGACGTCTTCCAGGATCCCCTGGGCGATCTCCTGGTTGATCGGCTCGTCTTCCACCAGGAGGATCGGGGTGCCGTGATAGTCGCGCCTCAGGATGTCCTCGCCGGCCGGCCGATCGTCCGCCGGTGCGCTTTCCGCGGCGTGCGTCCCCTTCCTCAGCCGGGCCGTGAACCAGAAGGTGCTCCCGGCGCCGGGACGGCTCGCCGCGCCCGCGGTGCCGCCCATCTGTTCGGCGATTTTCCTCGTGATGGCCAGCCCCAGGCCCGTGCCGCCGTACTTGCGGGTCGTCGACGAGTCCGCCTGCTCGAACGCCGTGAACAGGCGGGGCAGCGCGTCCGGCTCGATGCCGATCCCCGTGTCCTGCACTTCGAAACGCACGAGCGCGCCGGCCGCATCGTCTTCGAGCACGTGCGCCCGCAGCGTGATGCTCCCGGTCTCGGTGAACTTGATCGCGTTGTTCGCGTAGTTGAGCAGGGCCTGCCGCAGCCGCGTCGAATCACCGAGCAGCCGGGCGTCCGCGACGTCGGCGTCGACGCGCAGCGCCAGGCCGCGGGCGTCGGCCCGCTCGCGCAGGATCGCGGCGACGTCGGCGACCACCGAGTCGACCCGCACGGGAGCCTCCTCGAGCGTGAACTTGCCCGCCTCGATCTTGGAGAGCTCCAGCACCGCGTTGATCGTGCCGAGCAGGTGCTCGCCCGCCGACTCGAGCTTGCTCATCTGCTCCGCCTGCTGCGGCGCGAGCCCGCCCTGGCGGATCAGCCGCGCCATCCCGGTGATCGCGTTCAGGGGCGTGCGGATCTCGTGCGACATGTTCGCGAGAAAGGCACTCTTGGCGACGTTCGCCGATTCCGCGTCCTCCTTGGCCTTGAGCAGCGCGACCTCGGCGGCCTTGCGGGCGGTGATGTCGGTCACGAACGAGATGAATCGCCCTTTTCCGATTTCGTCGCCGGCGAGGTAGTAGACGATCAGCTCGACCGGGAACTCGCGCCCCGTCCGGGTCACCGCGCGGGTTTCGAGCCTCAGGTGACCGACGTCGCGCGCCTGCCGCATCAGCTCGGCGACGCGCGCCGGATTCGGGTCGGCGTCGAGGTCGGCGGGCCCGAGCCGCAGGATCTCGTCGCCCCCATACCCGAACATCTCGGCCGCATGGTGGTTGCAGTAGATGAACCGCCCCGTTTCCTCGTCGACCCACTGGATCCCGATGCCCACGCTGTCCATCGCGAACTGCGTGTCCACGAGCTGCTTGTGGGTCGCCTGGAGATCGCGCGTGCGCTCGGCGACCCGTTCCTCGAGGTGGAGGCGATACCGCGCCAGCTCGCGCTCGGTGCGCTTGCGATCGGTGATGTCGCGCACGACGCCGTAGAGGGCCCGCTGTCCGTGGAGGTCGATGGCGAAGAGCGTGACCTCCGCGTCGAACTCCTCGCCGTCGACCCGCTTGTGGATCCATTCGAATCGCTGGACCCCTTGGGAATCGGCCCGGTCCATCATTCGCTCGGCCTCGTCCAGCGAGCGCTCACCGTCGGGCTGGCATTCCGGCGAGATCTCCGATGGATGGAGATCGGTGAACGCCCGCCCGTCCGGCAGGCCGAACATTCGTGCCGCCGCGGCGTTGCCGTCGCGGAATCGATGCCCCTCCATCGTCCAGACCGCGTCCGGGGACGATTCGAACAGGCGCCGGAATCGTTCCTCGCTCTCGCGCAGCGCCGCTTCCGACTCGCGCTCCTGCGTGACGTCGCGCGCTACGCCGAGAACGCCGATGAGCTCGCCGTCGGCCCGGCGCAACGGCGTGTGGGTCGTGACCACGCGCGCCCGCCGGCCGTCGTCGGGATACGCGATCCACTCCTCGTCGACGACGGGCCGGCCCGCCGCGATCGCGGCGCGGTCGCGTTCGCCGTTGCGCTCGGCCAGCTCCCGCGCGACGAAGTCGTGGTCGGTCCTGCCGACGATCTCGCTGGCCGGGGCGCCGCGGAACTTCTCGAACGCCCGGTTGCACGCGAGATAGCGTCCTTCGGGGTCCTTCAGCCAGATCAGGTCGGGGATGTTCGCGATCAGCAGTTCGAGGAGCGCCCGCTCCGTCTCGCGGGCACTGCGCGAGCGTCCCTCGAGCTGCTCCGCGTGCCTGCGCTCGATGCCCTTCGTGACGAGTGCCAGGCCGACGAGGAAGATCGCCAGCGACGCGAACGCGATCGACGCCGGCTTCAGCCACTCGGCGTCGACGTGCGATTTCGGGATGCCGACGAACAGCGAGAATCCGTACTTGCCGCTGCGCCGATAGGAGTAGTAGCGATCGACACCGTCGACGGTGCCCGATCCGCTCTCGTAGGTGCCTTCCCGGGCACCGCGCCGCAGCTCCGCGCGCAGGCCCTCCGAGATCCGGCCGTCGCCGACCGGGACCGCGGACGACCCGTCGAAGACGGCGCGCGCGACGATCTTCATGTGCTCGTCGCGCAAGGTGATCACGCTGCCGGGGACGAGCTCGAACTGCGCGAACGACCGGCTCAGGTCGTCGACGAAGATCGACGCGTAGACGAGCCCCGCGAACGAGCCGTCGGCCTCGCTGATCCGGCGCGCCATCAGCCAGATCCACTTCTGCGAGATCTTCCCGACGATGGGCTCGGAGATCACCATCCCCAGCCGGGGATCGTCACGCAGCCGCTTGAAGTAGTCGCGCTGCGCGAGGCTGGCCCGCTCGGCCGGGTCGACCCCCTTGCCCCAGATCGCCTCGCCGCGGGCGTTGGTCGCGCGCAGCAGGTCGATGTCGGGCAAGCGCTCCTGCTGCGTCGCGAGGAACCCGGTGACGCGCTCGAAGTCGTCGTGGCCGGATTCCCGGAGATGCCGGATCTCGTCCGCGGAGACCTGCAGCACGTAGTCGATCGCGCCCAGCGAGGCGTCCAGGTTGCCGGCGATGGATCGCGCGAGGTTGCGCGCGGTCTCGACCTGGGTCTCGATCGCCGAGCGGCGCAGGTGCGTCGCAACCGCCGCGGTGGCGACGATCGCGATCAGCGCGACGATCGTCGCCGCGCTCCTCAGCGTGCTCCTGTGCCTCATGCGCTCGGAAGAGCCCGCGACTGGCGGCGGGCAGGATTCGAATACTTGACAAGAGAGTATGGATGATGCCGGGAGGACCGTCATCGCGCGGGCCGGCAGGCGGCGTCGCGACGGCGATTTCCGGCCGACGGCGTGCACTCGCGGCCAACACCGATGCATCGGCGCCGCTCGCACCGGCGACCGACGGTCGGCGGCGGGGCGTGTGCGCCGCCCGGCGCGCCGGCGGGCCGCCGGCGCCGGGACCGCGCCTCAGGCCGCCGAAGACTCGTATCCGGTGACCTCGAGCCCGAATCCGGCCATGCTCGGCAGCCGCCGCGGGCTGGCGAGCAGGCGCATCTTGCCGACCCCGAGATCGGCGAGGATCTGGGCGCCGATGCCGTAGGTGCGCGGGTCCCACTTCACGTTCGGCTTGCGCGCGGGCGCGGCGTCGCCGAGCCGCTCGAGCACCTCCGCCGAGGTCTCCGCGCGCCGCAGCATCACGATCACGCCCGATTCCGCGCGCGCCAGGGCGCGCTGCGCTTCGTCGAGCGAGAACGTGTGCGCGGCGTCGCTGCGCGGGGCGAGGAAGTCGACCACCGACAGCGGGTCGTGCACGCGCACGAGCGTCTCGCGGTCCCGGCGGATCTCGCCCTTGCTCAGCACCAGGTGGACGTCGCCGGTGGTGAGGTCCGCGTACGCGTGCAGCGTGAACTCGCCGTACGGCAGCCTGACCGGCCTGGACAGCTTGCGCTCGACCAGCGTCTCGTTCTGGCCGCGGAAGTGGATCAGGTCGGCGATGGTGCCGACCTTCATGCCGTGCCGGGCCGCGAACACGATCAGGTCGGGCAGGCGGGCCATCGTGCCGTCGTCCTTGAGCACTTCGCAGATGACCGCCGCGGGCTCCAGGCCGGCGAGCCGTCCGAGGTCGCAGCCCGCCTCCGTGTGCCCGGCGCGCACGAGCACGCCGCCGTCGCGGGCGACGATCGGGAAGATGTGCCCGGGCTGGACGATGTCCTGCGGCCGCGCGTTCGGCGCGACCGCCACCTGGACGGTGCGCGCGCGGTCCGCCGCCGAGATCCCCGTCGTGACGCCCTCGGCCGCCTCGATCGACGACGTGAACGCCGTGTTGTACGGGGTCTTGTTGTCTCGCACCATCGGCGCGAGGCCGAGCCGGCGGCAGCGCTCCTGGGTGATCGTCAGGCACACCAGGCCGCGGGCGTGCGTGGCCATGAAATTGATCGCCTCGGGCGTGACGTGCTCGGCGGCCAGGATGATGTCGCCCTCGTTCTCGCGGTCGTCCTCGTCGACGAGGATCACCATCCGGCCGGCGCGGACGTCGGCGATGATTTCCTCGGTCGACGAAAGGCCTGCGGTCTTTTCCCCGGCGGTCATGGCGTTCCTTGCGGTGGCGTGGCAATCCGGCCGGCGCCGGGCGATTGCCGCGCGCGTCTCCGGACCCGGGATTGTAGAGGTCCGGCGGGCCAGGGGCCGAACGCGGGGTTTCCGGTTCCGCGCCGCTGCCTCCCCGGGGGCCGCGAACGGGCCCGGCACAGGCGGTCGCCCGGGCGCTCGGCCCGCCGGGCGCTCAGCCCGCCTGCGGCGCCGCGTCGACCCCGGACCCGCGGGGCAGCCGCAGGCGCGCCACCAGCCCGCCCCCCGCCCGAGCCTCGAGCCACAGACGCCCGCCGTGGGCCTGTGCGATGTTCCTCGCGATGGCCAGTCCCAGGCCGCTGCCGCCGGGATCGCGCCCGCGCGACGCGTCGCCGCGCACGAACGGCGTGAACATCCTCTCCAGGTCGGCGTCGGCGACGCCCGGCCCGCGGTCGGCAACCGTGATCTCGACCTCGTGCGCGAGCGCCGCGACGGCGATCTCCGCGTGCCCGCCGTAGCGCAGCGCGTTGTCGACCAGGTTCTGCAGCAGACGCGTCAGCGCACGCGGCGCGGCGATCACCGCCGGCACCGTGCCCGGTGCGTAGCGGCAGTCCTGGCCGAGATCGACCGCCTGGTCGACGATGTTCTCCACGAGCGCGTCGAGGTCCACCGGCCCGCGCGGCTCCTCCAGGCGCTCGCTGCGCGCGTACGCCAGCCCCTCGTCGATCAGCGTGGACATCGCGTCGAGATCGGCCTCGATGTGGCGACGCGTGTCCGAGTCGGGAAGCGTCGCGGCCCGCAGTCGCAGGCGCGTGACCGGCGTGCGCAGGTCGTGCGAGATCGCGGCCAGCATCGCGCTGCGCGCGTCGAGCTGGCGCCGAACTTCGGCCTGCAGCGAGTTCAGGCTGCGCGCGAGTTCGACGACCTCGCGCGGCCCCTGCTGCGGCAGCGGCGGCCGGCCCAGGTCTTCGGCGATCGCACGCGCCTCGCGCGCCGCACGATCCAGCGGCCGCACGGCGATCCCGACGGACCACCAGCCGGCGTACGCCACGACGGCCGTGACGAGCAGCACGTAGGCGAATGCCGCCCACGGCGCGGGCGTCGACGACGGCAGCCCGTCGGGAAATACCACGATCGCGTCGTGCGTGCCGTCGACCGGGACCCGCAACGCAGGCTGCCCGCGCCAAAGCACCGCGTCCGCGCCCGCACCGGGAAGCTCGCGCTCGACGCGCTGCGCGAGTTCGCGCAGCAGGCCGTCGCGGGCCGGCGGCAGCGCGTCGGCCGGCGCCGCCAGCGCCCAGCGGTACGTGCCGCGCTCCAGGCCCGGCAGCAGCCGCTCTCGGGCGCCGGGCTCGCGCTCGGCGAGCCGGTCCCGAACGAACCGCACGTCGGCGGCGACCAGATCGTTGGACAGGTGCCGCGCGGCCTGGCCGCGCGTCGCGCCGACGACCACGAAGCTCGCGAGTTGGACCGCGACCAGAGCCGTCAGCAGAATCGCCAGCAGCCTCAGCCGCAACGACGCCCGCGCGCCTCGCCGGTGCAAGGCCGCGAACGCGCCGCTAGCCCGCATCGCACTCGCCCGCGCCCGAACCGCTCGCCGACCAGCTCACGACCTGCGACAGCAGGTACCCCTCGTGGCGCACGGTCCTGACGATCGCGGGATCGCGGGCGTCGTCGCGCAGCCGCTTGCGCAGGCGCGAGACGCGCAGGTCGATCACGCGGTCGAACGCATCCGCCTCCCGCCCGGCCAGGTGCACCAGCAGCTGGTCGCGGCTCACGACCTGCTGCGGGTGCTCGAGCAGGAAGAGAAGCAGCGCGAACTCGGCGTGGTTCAGCGGCGTGATCGTACCGTCGCGGTGCACGAGATTGCGCTGCGCGGCGTCCAGGGTCCAGTCGCCGAAGTGCGCGTAGCGCAGCCGCGCCGACGCCTGCCCGGGCGGCAACATTCGCGCCCTGCGCAGCACGGCGCGGATCCGCGCGACCAGTTCCCGCGGCTCGAAGGGCTTGGGAAGATAGTCGTCGGCGCCCATCTCGAGCCCGACGATGCGGTCGACGTCGTCGCCGAGCGCCGTGAGCATCACGACCGGCGTGGCCGCGTGTTCCCCACGCCGCATCTGCGTGAGGATCTGCAGGCCGTCGGTGCCGGGCAGCATCACGTCGAGCACGACGACGTCGACCGGCGACTGCGACAGGATCGCCCAGGTCTGGCGCGCGTCGGCCGCGGTGCTCGCGCGCCATCCCAGCCGCTCGAAGTGCGCGGCGAGCAGGCTTCGGATCGCGGGGTCGTCGTCGACGACCAGGACGTGTTCGGTGTCGGCCACCCGGCAAGTCTAGTACGCGCGCACTCGCCGCGGCCCGGCCGAGCGTTGCCGTTCGCGCCCATCTTGTATCGCACTGTATCGCCGGGGCCGGCGGACACACCCCGATACCGTTGGGGCCCGCCGCGACATGCGGCGCCGCGCCGGAGGCGCTGAAATGCGGACATCGCCACCCGATTCAGGAACTCCGATGAAAAGCCACGAACGCCGTCTCCTGCACGTCACCGCCGCCGTCGTCTCCACACTCGCCGCGAACACGGCCTGCGCGCAGGTGATCCAGCCCGCAATGCGCACGCAGATCGACACCGAGATCCGCGCGCTGATCGCCGCCGGCGCGGCCCCGGCGGCCGTGGACCCGGCGCTGCCCGCCGACCTTCCCGAGCCCGTGCGGCGCTATCTCGCCTACACCGGCGCCGACCGCGCGACGCCCGCGCGCTTCGCGCGCTTCCGATTCGACGGCGAGGTCCGGCTGCCGCTGACCGGCGACGCCCGGGCGGTCGAGCGCAGCACGCCGTGGATGCGCACCGAGGGCGCGCAGTACATGGCGATGAGCCGCAACGGGCTGGGCTACGTCTGGGACAGCCGCTGGCTCGTCGGCAGCGACGCCCGCATCGACGTGCGCGACCTGTACTTCCGCGGCCGCTCGCACGTGTGGGCGGTGCGCGACGATGGACGCGTGCTCGTCGACGACCGGCACGACGCGATCGGCAAGACCTACATGCTGCGCTTCTTCGCCGAGGCGACACAGTCGCCGACGATGCTGCGCCCCGGACCGCACCTGCGCTGGGAAGCGGTCGACGCCGGCCGCGCGCGCGCCGTCGTTCGCGACGGCGAACTCGAGGCACGCATGGTCTGCAGCTTCGAGGCCTCCGGCGCGCTGACGCGCTGCGAAAGCGACGACCGGATGTTCCGCTACAGCGGCGACGTCGCCGAGCGCTGGGTGAGCGCGCGCTGGGTGATGACCCGCGGCGACTACCGCGAGTTCGCAGGCCTGCGCGTGCCGACCACGATGAGCGTGAGCTGGGTGCTGCCCGGCGGCGAGTACGAGCAGGTGCGCTCGCGCACGACGGCGCTGGACTTCGACGTCCTGAGCCAGCACTGAGCGCGGGAGGAATCGATGAGGATCCTGCGCAAGGCCGGCGCGGCCTTCGCCGCGCTGGTCGCGGCGGCCGCCGTCGGACTGGCGGCCGCCGCGTGGTCGACCGGAACCGAGATCGACGCGCTCCACGCACGGGTCGCGCTGGCGGGCGCCGGCGCCCCTTCGCCGCGCTGGCCCGGCGCCGCGCAACTCGAAGCGCTGCCCGCGCCGGTGCGGCGCTGGGTCGCCTACACGTTTGCGTCGCCGGGCGTCCGGGTCTCGCACGTCGAGGTCGAGATGGCCGGCCGCTTCCGGCGCCCCGGCGCGACGGCGTTCCACGACACCACGGCCCGCCAGACCATCGCCGCGGGCACGCCGGCGCTCGCGTTCGACGCGAGCACTTCGGTGATTCCGGGCATCGGGGCCCGCGCGTTCGACGCGTTCGTCGACGGCCGCATGACGATGAAGGCGCGCGTGCTGTCGGCGTTCACCGTGGTCGACGAGCACTCGACGCCGGCGCTGGACCGGACGTCGCTGCGGCGCTGGCTGATCGAGGCGTCGTTCGTGCCGGTGGCGCTGCTGCCGGGCGGGCCGCTGCGCTGGGAGCCGATCGACGATCGCCGCGCGCTCGCGATCGCACGCCTGGCCGGCGTGGAGGCGCGGATGGTCGCGACCTTCGCCGACGACGGGCGACTGGTCAGCTTCGACGCGCAGGAGGACGGCGACCTGTCGCTGCCCTATCACGGCTCGGGCGAACGCGTCGAGCGCTCCGACGAGCGCCTCGTCATGGGGATGCGCATTCCCCACGGCTTCGTCTACTCGCGCGTCGCGGCGGGCCGCGCCGATCCGTTCTGGGAGGGACGCCTGACGCGGGTGCGCGTGGCGTCGCAGCAGGCGCGCTGACGGAGCGCACGCGGCGTCGAGCGCCCCCCGGGCAGCTAGCGGGCGGCAGGCGCAGCGGCGCCTGCCGACGCGGATCCGGCAGCGGGCGCGTTCGGGTTGATCGTGACCCCGCGCTTGCGCAGCTCCTCCACCAGCAGCTTCGCATTCGGATTGCCCTTGTCCGCGAGGATCTGCGTCTCGCGCGCGATCTTGTCGAGCCGCGCGCGGAACTGCGTCGCGTTCTCCATCGTGCGCGTCTGCGACGCGAAGGCCTGGTCGAGCTGGCCGCGCTCCGCCACGAGCTGCCAGGTCTGGAACGCGAGCCAGAAGACCAGCGCGCCGCCAATCAGCAGCATCGGCAGGAGTGGATCGCGGGAGGCATGCGCCGCAATACGCGCTTCGCCCGGGCGGTGACGCCTCGGCTCGGCTGCTCCGACGCGGGCCAACGGCGGCGACGCCGGATCCGGCACTTGGGCAGGCGCATGCGCGTCGCCCGCATCGAGTGCGGGTACTGAGGAATCCTGGACGTTCATGGTCACTTCCTCGGCGGCTGAGACTGCCCGGTGGCGCCACCACCCTGCCCGTTGACCGAGAACGTGATGCCCACCCCCTGCAGCAACGACTTCAGCTGCTCGTCGTTGCTGCGTGCCGAGAGCTCGGCGAGCGCGCGGACCATCTCGTTGTACAGCCCTTCGAGCTGGACCGACTGCTGGATGAACTGCGCGCGTCCGTTGATCTCTGCCTGCTGCAATCGATTGTTCGAGAACAGCGCAGCGTTGGTGATCGCCAGGATCACCGCGACGCCGCCGAGTGCCACCGACAGCCAGTACCCGTTGCGGGTCATGAAATTCCCTCGAAGTGGATCGACACGGCCAGTTTCTCAGATCGAGGCGGCCACGCGGTGAATTGCTGCACGGATGCGACGCGGATCGCGCACGTTGCGCGCGCCCCGCTCAGTGCAGCACGCGCGCGCGGCGACGGCGCGCCCCGGCCACCGCCGCCAGCCCTCCGGCCAGCATCAGCGCCAGCACGCCCGGCTCGGGCACGTCTTGCGGTTGGTCCACCACGTTCGCCCGCAGCACCAGCGTGACGTCGCCCAGCGCCGCCCCGCTCGGATCGGACTCGTTGAAGCTCAGCCCGTGGAACACGATCGAGTCCGTGTACAGCCCCAGCGCGAGCGGATTGAAGTCCAGGAACAGCCCGGCAAGCATCTGGCCTACCGCGAGATCCGGCACCGTCCCCCAGCCGCTCGCCGCGAAGTCGTTCACCGCACTCGTGTCGAAGGCGCCTCTGAGCCCGTCCTGCGGACCGCCCTGCGCCGCGTTCGCCAACCCCAGCTGCAGGTGCGTCGGCCCCGAACCCGCCAGCAGATTGCCCAGGTCCAGCGTGAAGCTGTTGCCCCCGCCGCTCAGCCCGTAGCCCGACAGCAGCGTGAACAGCGGCTTGGCAAAGTAGTTCACCGTCGCCTTCAGCGTCACGCTCTGCCCCCCCAGGTCCTGATCCGCCATGTCCGCGTTCTGGCTCTTGAAGCTCACCATCGCGCTGCCCGCCGTGTACGCCCCCGCCGCGCTCGTGTTCAGCCCCACCTTCAGCGTGCCCGCCGCGTTGCTCGCCCCCGCCCCAATCCCGTTCGTGCTGCCCGTCGCCGTGAACGGCGAACCGCCGCTCGCGATGCTCGCCGACATCGTGTCGTTGAGTGCCGTCGCCACCGCTGCGTTGGTCACCGTCACGTTGCGATCCGCCACGACCTGGCCCACCCGCACCACACCGAAGTCGATCACCTGCGTGTTCAGCACCGCCACCGCAGGCGTGTACACCTTGCCCGTGAGCGCGATCGTCTGCGAGCCCGCCGACGCCTGCCCCAGGCCGCTGGTGCCCGTGCCGTCGGTCTGGTAGTTGATCGTCACCGAGCCACTGCGCACGCCCGCCGCGCTCGTGTCCAGTCCCGCCACCATCGCCGTGCTCGCCGGCGCTCCCGCCGCCAGCAGGTTCACCACCGCGCCGTTGTTCGTCGCGTTGCCGGTGTTCGTGCCGAAGCCCGCGTTCAACTTCTCGGTGAACGCCCCACCAGGCGCCACGTTGCTCACCGACAGCACCTGCGTCATCGCCTGCCCCACCCGCACCGCCCCAAGGTCCAACGTCGGCGGCGACGCCGGGCTGGTCTGCCCCACCGCCTGGTTGTACCCCGTGATCGACGTGCTCACCACCTTGTCGGCCAGCCCCAGCGTGGGCAGCCCGCTCGTGCCCGCGCCATTCGAATCCAGCTTCAGCGTCACGCTGCCCGTGTTCACGCCCGCGCTCGCCGCCGTCATCCCCACCGTGATCGAGCTACTCGTGCCGCCCGCCGCCAGGTTCGTGAACGCGCCGCTGCCCGTCGCGTTCGACTGCGCCTTCACGCTCGCGTCCAGACCCTCCTGGTACCCCGCCGGCGCCACGTTCGTGTTGCCGATCACCAGCGCCTGGCTGGCCGACTGCCCCACCCGCACGTTGCCCAGGTTCACGCTCGACGCCACGCTCGGCTGCGCCTCCTGGAACACCTTGCCGTTCACCTGCACGTTCTGCGACGCCAGGTTCAGCTGGCAGTTCGGCGCGCAGTTGCCCACGTTGCTCGCGTCCGACACGAACGCGATCGTCGCCGTGCCGCTGATCGCGCCGGCGGTCGCGGTGTTCATCCCCACCTGCAGCGCGCTCGCGTTCGTCGCTCCCGGCGCCAGCAGATTGAAGCTGCCGCTCCCCGTGATCGGCGCGTTGCCCGTGATCGTCGCGTTCAGCGCCGCCTGCGGCGCCGTCGTCGCCTGGTTCGTCACGCTCACGAGCGCCGTCGGCGATGCCTGCCCCACGCGCACGTTGCCCAGATCGATCGGCTGCGTCGTGTTGATCACCGGCGACGCCTGGTTGATCACCTGGCCCTGCGTCTGGATCGTCCCGGCCACGCCGTACGCCACCGTGTTCGCCGCGATCTCTCCGCCCAGCCCCTTGTCCACCCCCGCCACCTTCCCGGACGAGAAGAAGTTCACGTCGATCGTGCCGTTGATCGTGCCCGCGCCCGCGGTGTTCACCGTCACCACCATGTTCGACGCGTTCGTCGCCCCCGCCGCCAGCCCCGTGACCGAGCCCGCTCCGCTGATCAGCGCACCCCCCGTGCCCCCGGACGCTCCGAACCGCGCGTTCAGGTCCTCCACGTACCCCGCCGGACCCACCCGGTTGTTCGTGATCGACAGCGTCTGCTGCACCACCTGCCCCACCTGCACCGTCCCAAAGTTCAGCGCCGCCGTGTTCACCGCCCCCGTCGCCGTCAGGTACCCACTCGCCGACAGGTTGATGTTCTGCGTGTTCGCCCCGATCGTCCCGAACGCCCCGCTGATCAACTGCCCGTTGGTCGTGTACTGGATCGTCACCGACCCGTTGTTCACGCCCGCCTGACCGCCCACTACCGACACGCCCACCGCGTTGGCCTGGCTCGCGCCACCGTTGATGAATCCGGCCCCCAGGTTGTTGCTTGCCGAGAACTGCCCGCCCGTCGACACGTTCTGGATCCCCAGCCGCTCCGCCCCCGCCCCGCTCGTCGTGTTCTGCACCGCGAACTGCTGGCTCGGCTGCGCCCCGCCCACCCGGAAGTTGCCCAGGTCCACGGGATTGCCGTTCGGCGTCGCGTTGCCCACCGCCAGCGCGCTCGCCGTCCCCGTCAGGTTCACCGTCTGCGTGGCGACGTTGCCGAAGTTGCTCACCACCGCCACGCTCTGGCCCGTCAGCGCTCCCCCGCTCGACGCGTTGAACGTCACCGCTAGGTTCCCCGAATTACCCCCCGCCGCGATCGGACCGAAGTTGCCCGCCGTCACGCCGGCGCCGGACAGCCGCGCGTCGGTCACGTTGCCCAGCCCCGGCGCCCCCGTCTGGATCGCCCCGCGAATGTCCGCCCCGCTCCCGCTGTTGACGATCGTCAGGTTCTTCGTCACCGACGTCCCGCCGCGCACGGCCCCCAGATCCAGCGTGTACGTGTTCGCACTCGCCAGCACCGCATCCCCGCCGATCGACTGCGCCGCGTTCACCCCCGTGATCTGCCCCGCACCGCTCACGTTCGCCCGCGCGTTGAACCCATTGCCGCTGCCCCAGTTCGCGTTCGTGTAGTCCTTCGCCACGTTGACGTTCTGCGCGCCCAGGTTCAGCGCACCGTTGACCGCAAGGGTGTTCACGTTGCTCGCTGCCGTCGCGTTCGACAGGTTCAGCGTCGCGCCCGCGTTCGAGATCGCCTGGCCGCCACCGGTGATGCCGCCGTTCACGGTCAGCGTGCCCAGGTTCGCCTGCACCACCGCACCGGCACCGCTGTTCTGCACACGGTTGTCCACCACGCCGTAGCCCACGATCGACCCGGTGTTCGTCAGGCTCGTGTTCGCCTTGAACGTCGACGTCGCCGCCCCGCTGGCCAATTCGATCAGCCCGTTGTTGGTGAAGTTCCCGCCGTTGGCGCTCGCGGTAAATGCGCGCCCCTCGTGCAGCCGCAGCGACCCGTTGTTGGTCGACAGCGTGGTGTCGATCGAGGTGCCCGCGACGTTGATGTTGGAGCCCGCGCCGGTCAGGTAGATGTCGGCGGAGTTGGTCGTGATGTTCGACCCGCGCAGCGTGATCGTCGCGCTCGCGCCGCCGAGCGAGTTCGCGCTCCAGATGCCGCCCACGAGATTACCGGCCTGGTTGTTCAGCGTCGTCGCGCCGACGCCGTAGGTGACCGACGAGTTCGCGAGCGCCTCGACCAGCCCCTGGTTGTCGACCTTGCCAGTCGAGATCACGAGCCCGCCGGTGCCGGTGCCACGCAGCACGCCGCTCGCCTGGTTGAGCAGGCTGGTGGTGAGCGCGGGAAGAGTGCTCAAGCTCATCGTGAGCGCGCTGGACTGGTTCGCGACCACGGTACCGCCGTTGACGAACGAGAAGCCGTTCCCGATGCCGATCAGGCCGGTGCCGGAGATCGTGTTGTTGACGTTGGTCAAGACTTCCGTGCCCGAGTTCGAGGCTCCCCAGACGCGCGAATTCGTCGTGAGAACGAGCGAACCCGCGCCGGTCAGTTGCGTGCCGCTGGCGAACTTGAGGTCGGTGAGACTGGAGGGCGCGTCCACCGTGAAGGTTCCGGTGTTGGCGATCGTGCCCGACAGGACGGTCACGCTGCCGTTGCTCGCGCGATAGTTGCCCGCCAGGGTGAGCGTGCCCTGGGACGCGCCGTCGAGATTGGCCGAGTGACCGACCGCGGTCTGCACGAGCCCGCTCGAGACGCCGCGCAACGTGCCGCCGGACACGGTTGCGCCGCTCCACAGCGTGACGGTGCTGCCCGCGAGCGCCTCGATCGTGCCACCGTTGTTGTTGATCTGTCCTGCGACCAGCCCGAGGCCGCCGGCGCCGGTCGCCTGCATCAGGCCCTGATTGACCAGGCCGCCCCCGTTCGGGCCGACGATCGCCCCCAGCACCGTCGGCGTCACGTTCAAGGCAGTGACGCCGTCCGCACGAATCACGCCGCCGGCAAGGTTCTTGAACAGCACCGAATTGCCGACACCGAACTGTCCAGCCCCGACGATCGTATTGTCCACGTTGGTCACGACCTCCAGGCCGGAGTTGGCCACGCCAAAGACGCGATTGTTCCCATTGTCCGAAAGCCGGATCGTCCCGCCCCCGGTCAGCGTCGTGCCATTGGCGAACCGCAGGTCCGTCACGCTCACGCCCGCGTCGACCTTCAGCGTCCCCGTGTTCGCGATCGCCCCCGACAGATTCGTGACGCTGTTGTTGCCCGCGACGTAGTTGCCCGCGATCGTCAGCGTGCCTTGCGAAACGCCGTCGAGGTTGACGGAGTTGTTCGCCGTCGTGCGCACCTCGCCGCCGGACGCGCGGCCGAGGGTGCCGCCCGAGATCGTCGTGCCGCCCTGCAGCCAGACCGTGCTGCCCGTGAGCGCCTCGATCGTGCCGCCGTTGTTGTTGAACTGGCCGCCGCTCAGCACCAGGCCACCGGCGCCGGTCGCACGCAAGGTCCCCTGGTTGACGAAGCCGCCCCCGTTGGTCGTGATCTGGCCGTTCGAGTTGATCGTTGTCGGCGTGATCGTGAGCGCCGTCGCCTGGTCCGCGACGACCAGGCCACCGGCCTGGTTCTTGAACAGCACCGAATTGCCGGCGCCGAAGTGCCCGGTGCCCGAGATCGTGTTGTCGACGTTGGTCACCACCTCCATGCCGGAGTTGGCCACGCCATAGATCCGGCCGTTGCCGCTGCCCGACAGCACGATCGACCCGCCGCCCGTGAGCGTGGTGCCGTCGGCCATGCGCAGGTCGGTCAGGCTGCCCCCGGCGTTTACCGTGATCGTGCCCGAGTTCGCGATCGAGCCGTAGAGATCCAGCCCGGTGGCGTTGGAGACGTTGACGTTCGAACCTGCGGTGATGATGACCGGTGCCGACACCTGCCTGCCGTCGAGCGCGCTGAACCCCGACGTGGTCTGGATCACGCCGCCGCCGGAGGTCGACAGCGTCCCGCCGACGATTGCAGAGGACGCGAGATTCACGTGCGAGTTGGAACCGATCGCCGAGACGCGGCCACTGTTTCCGGACGCCGTATTGTCGAGCGTCATGCTGCTGATCACGAGACCGCCGTTGCCGACGGTCGTGTTCGTCGCACGCAGGATGCCCGCGTTGGTGAACGTGGCGCCGACCGAGTTGAAGCCGCTGAGCGAGAGCGCCTGCGTCTGATTGGCGTCGAACACGCCGCCTGCGCCGTTCACGACGCTCATGCGCCCGTTGCTGAAGATCTGGCCCGCTCCCCGGAAGACGTTGTCGACGTTGTTCAGGACCGAGCCGGTCGTATTCGAGTAGACGCGGTTGTTGCCCGAATTCGACAGCGTGACGTTGCCGCCGCCCGAGAAGCTGACCGTCCCTCCGCTGCCGACGATCAGGTCGGTCAGGCCGCCGACCGCGTTGACGCCGAGCGTTCCGGCGTTGTTCACGTTGCCGTTCACAAGGAGGAACGTCGAATTCGCGTTCTGCAACTGATTGCCCGCGGCGATTTCCAGGCTGCCGACGTTTGCGCTCACGTTCAACGTGACCGTGCTCGCGCCGTCGACGATGCACACGTTCGTCGCGGCGGAATTGGGGACGCCCGCCGGCGTCCAGTTGCCTGCCGTGTTCCAGTTGCCGCTCGCGCCCAGGCTCCACGTCGACGCGGGCGACAGGCTGCAGACCGCGAACGCCGTCTGCACGTTCAGCGCACCGCCGGCCACGACGATGCCGGCGACGACCGGGAACCATCGCCGGCCCCTCCGCGGCGACCTCGCGCCCGCGCCGACGACACGAACGGCCGAATCCGTAGTCCGCTCGACGAACACGAATCGCTGCGCTCTCATGTGGCTCCCCTTGCCGGCGACCGGCGGTCCCAACGCTTGGCGCGTGCAAACCCTGCTAGGTGCACGCGCTTCTTCTCAAGATGGGCGGGAAGCAGTTCGCGTGCCACCGCGGCGACCGATCGCGCAACCTGATGCATACGCATGAAGAAATTCGCAGCCGCTGTGCGCTCGCAGGGCCGGCAGCTGCGCCAGCGCGTCGAACATCGCCGATACCAAGGATTCGCGCGACCGATCGCAGGCAACGTTCGATGACCCAAACGCCTGCGGCACGCGTGCGAGCTCGCGCCGCCCGACCCCGACCGATCGATTACTCCTGCATATGCATGAATCTCCGCCAAGGGCGCCGCGCGACGTGTCGCGCGAGTCGCGCCGCACGTGTAAGAACGATCGACACCCGGACAGAAGCGACCCGATTCGGGCGCCTGGATTCCCGGTACGCGCGGCGTTGCTCCCGCAATTGCGTGAATGCAGGTGCGCTGTGCAAGAAAACCTCAGCGACCACCCACCCTAAGGGGTGAACCACGACGCATTCGGCGCTCGAAACACGCACCGATCGAGTCGTGCGGAGCCAACGGACGCGGCGAAATCGCATGACGCGCGACGCTGATCGACGAGTCGAATTTCCTGCAAATGCAGTAAAACCGCTTTATCGAAAAGCCGGCCCGGTGCCGCGCGCTCGAATTCTCGTGTAAAGCACGCCGACACGCCCCGGGCGCGCCAGCCGGCGATCAGCTCACGCGGCCGCCGAAGCGGCTTCGCCGCGGCGGGTCGAACCCGTGCCCGCTCGGGTGATGATTTCACCGAACGAGGTCGCTCGACGCAAGCGCCCCTCACAACAGAGCGCCTAGGTGCCGCTGCCCGCCGGATCCCCATGACCACCGCCGATGCCTCGATTGCTCGCGCGAGGAGTTCGTTCGCCATCCGATGTACCTGAACCACGCGCGTCGATTCGGCATGGAGCACATCCTGCGCACCGTGATCCCCGATCGCTGTGCGGGGTTGGTGACCTTCATCAGCTTCTGGCGCGCCGACTGCGAACACCCTTGTGCGAAGGAGGAGCGCGCGCTCAAGGAGTTCCCGATGCCGCACCTGGTCGAGGTCCGGCGCCTGAACGTCTTTGCGCAGATCCGGTCACGGCTTGGCGGACGCATGAACGTACCCTGCGAGATGGCCGCGTCCGATCGCGACTCGGTGCGCCACGACGCCGAGCCGAGGCATCGTTCGCGCCGGCGGCGCCGCTGCCGGGCGGGCCGGTGCGCCGGGAGTCGATCGACGATCGCCGCGCTCAGACGGACCACACGCGGCGTCGAACGGCCGCGCGGCGACGCACCCCCAAGGGGCAGCTAGCGGGCGGGCGGCGGGGCGGCACCTGCCGAGGCGGAACCGGCGGCGGGAGCGTTCGGGTTGATCGTGACCCCGCGCCTGCGCAACTCCTCCACCAGCAGCTTCGCGTTCGGGTTGCCCTTGTCGGCGAGCAGCTGCGTCTCGCGCGCGATCCTGTCGAGCCGCGCGCGAAATTGGGTCGCGTTCTCCACGGTGCGCGTCTGCGACGCGAAGGCCTGATCGAGCTGCTGGCGCTCGGCGACGAGCTGCCAGGTCTGGAACGCGAGCCAGAAGACCAGTGCGCCGCCGATCATCGTCACCGGCAGGAAGGGACTGTCCGCAGGACGGGCGCTCACGGTCACTTCCTCGCCGGGTTCGCGGGCGCGCCCGGGGCGGCCGCGGCGCCGTTGACGGAGAACGTGATGCCGACGCCCTGGAGGACCGCCTTGAGTTGCTCGTCGCCGTTGCGCGCCGAGAGCTCGGCGAGCGCGCGCACCATCTCGTTGTACAGGCCTTCCAGCTGGACGGACTGCTGGATGAACTGGGCGCGACCGTTGTCGTCCGCCTGCGCCGCCCGATTGCCGTTGAACAGCGCGGCGTTGACGATCGCCAGGACAATCGCGACGGCCCCCAGCAGGACGGCGAACCCGTGCGCGCCGCGCGTCATGCGATGCGCTCGCGCCGGTCGAGGTGAGGGCAGGCCGCCGACGACGCGAGTGCCACGGCGCGGACCGGCCTGTCTACTTCGCCGCCGGCGCCGCGGCGCCCTGCGCAGGCGTGGCGGGCGCCCCGCGGCTGATCGTCACGCCGCGCTTGCGCAATTCCTCGACGACGAGCTTCGCACTCCCGTTGCCGCCGTCGGCGAGCTTCTGCATCCCGGTGGCGATCGAGTCGAGCTGCTTGCGCACCTTCTCGGCCGCCTCGAACTGCTTGTGCTGGTTCGTCGCTGCCTGCTGCAACCCTTCGCGCTCGACCCACAGCACGCGCATCTGGAAGAGCGACCAGACGAGCAGCGCGGCGAATCCGATCGCGAGGGCTGCGAAGATGCCGGGATCGAGCCTCGAGCCACCCGAGGACTGCTGCTGGAACTGCGACGCCGTGTTCATCGCGCTCCCCCTCACTTGCCGGACTTCGACGCGGCCGCGGCAGCGCCGCCCGACGCGGGCGTGCCCGCGTTGCCGACGCTGAACGTCACGCCGTTCGCGTTCAGCAGCGCGGTGACGTCGCGGTCCTGGTTGCGCACCGCGAGCTCGGCGAGCGCCTTGACGATCTCCTGGTTCAGCCGCTCCAGGCCGACGGTCTGCTGGATGAATTGCTGGCGCTGCGCGACCTCCGCCTGCGACGTGCGGTTGCCCGACGCCAGCACGACGTTGACGACGACCGCGAGGAACAGCATCAGCGACAGCGCGAGCAGCACGTTTCTCTGGAGTGGCACGATCGGGGCTCGTTGGAGCGTCTGCACGACGCGGGGAATTCAGTGTAGCGTCAGGCGCGGTCTCCGGTGCGCGATCGATCTCACGCGCGGCGACGCGAGCGTGCCGACGCGAGGGCCGCGAGCGCGGCCGCCAGCGCCAGCGCGAGCACCCCCGGCTCGGGGACGGTCTGGGTGCCGTCGATCACGTTCGCGCGCAGCACGAGCGTGACGTCGTCGAGCGCGTAGCCGGTCGGATCGGACGCGTTCACACTCAGCCCGTGGAACACGATGGTGTCCGTGAACGTTCCCAGTCCGAGCGCGCTGAAGTCCACCATCAGCCCCGCCAGAGTGTCGCCCGACTCGATCGGCGACGACAGGGGGTTCCAGCCCGACAGCGAGAATCCGCCGGCCGACGCCGCGGTGAACGAACCCAGCAGCCCGTCCTGCGGCCCGCCTTGTGCACCGTTCGTCAACCCCAGCTGCAAGTGCGTGAGCCCGGAGCCCGCCAGCAGGTTGCCCAGGTCGAGGGTGAAGCTGTTGCCGCCCCCGGTCAGGCCGAAGCCCGACAGCAGCGTGAACAGCGGCCTGGCGAAGTAATTCACCGTTGCCTTCAGCGTCACATTCTGGCTGCCCAGGTCCAGGTCGGCCATGTCGGGGTTCTGGCTCTTGAACGACACCTGGGCGCTTCCCGCGGAGAACACCCCGGCCGCCGACGTGTTCAGCCCGACCTTCAGCGTACCCGGCGCGTTGCTCTGCCCGGCCCCCAGGGCGCTCGCGCTGCCCGATGCCGTGAACGGCGAGCCCCCGCTCGCGATGTTCGCCGCCAGCGTGTCGTTGAGCGCCGTCGGCGCCGCGCCGTTGGTCACGGTCACGTTGCGATCGGCCACGACCTGCCCGATGCGAACGACGCCGAAATCCACCACCGTCGTGTTCAGCTGCGCGACGGCGGGCGCGTAGACCTTGCCGCTGACGTCGATCGTCTGCGACCCCGCGGCGATCGCCGCCAGCCCGCTGTTGCCGTTGGGCCCGGTCCCGTCCGTCTGGTAGGCGATCGTGACCGTGCCGCTGCGCAGGCCCGCGGTACCGGTCCCGACACCCACCGTCATCGCGGCCGCGTTGCTCGCGCCGGCGGCCAGGTTCGTCACCACGCCGCCGTTGTGCACGGCGTTGCCGGTCGCGCCAGAGAAGCTCGCATTCAGCGCCTCGGAGAAGACGCCGGAGGGCGCCACGTTCGCGATGCTCAGCGTCTGCGTCAGCGAGCCGCCGATCCGCTGGGCCGCGAGCACCACCGGCGTCGGCGAGGCGCTGCCCGCCGCCATGTTGTAGACGTTGCCCTGCACGCTGATCGTCTGGGTGCCCGCCGAGATCGCCGCCAGCCCGCTGTTGCCGTTGGGCCCCGTGCCGTCGGTCTGGTACGCCAGCGTCACGCTGCCGCTGCGCGCGCCCGCCGACGACGTGTTCACCCCGACCGACATCGCCGACGCGTTGCTCGCGCCCGCCGCCAGGTTCGCGACCGATCCGCCGTTGTGCGTCGCGTTACCCGCCGCGCCCGAGAAGCTCGCGTTCAGCGCCTCCGAGAACGCCCCGCTCGGCGCCGTGTTCGCCACCGTCAGCGCCTGCGTCAGCGTCCCGCCGACCCGCTGGTTGGCCAGCACCACCGGCGCGGGCGTCGTGCTGCCCGCCGCCATGTTGTAGACGTTGCCCGAGACGTTGACCGTCTGCGTGCCCAGCGCCGTCTGTCCGAGACCGCTGGTGCCGGTGCCGTCGGACACCAGCGTGATCGTCGCGGTGCCCGACTTCGCGCCGGCCGATGAGGTGTTCAGGCCCACGACGAGGCTGGCGCCGTCGGTCGCGCCCGCCGCCAGCAGGTTGAACGACCCGACCGCCGTGGCCGACCCGGTCGGGGAGCCGATCGACGCGTTCAGCTTCTCCGAGAACCCATCGTTCGGTGCCAGGTTCGAGATCGTCAGCGCCTGGCCGACCGACGCGCCGACGCGCACGTTGCCGAAGTTCACCGGTTCCGGACTGTGCTGGCTCGGCTGGGCGAGCCGGAACACCGACCCCACGGTCTGGATATCGCCGCTGACCCCGACGTTCTGCGAGGCCAGCCCGGTGGTCCCGAGCCCGCTGGTGCCGGTGCCGTCCGACGCGAAGTGCACGGTGATCGTCCCGCTGACCAGCCCGGCGGCGGCGGTGTTCAGCCCGACCGCCATGCTGGTCGAGTTCGACGCGCCGGCGGCAAGCAGGCTGACCGAGCCGCCGTTGTTCGTGATCCGGACGTCCGACGAGCTGCCGAAGCTCGCGTTCAGCTTCTCCGAGAAGCCGTCGGCGATCGCCGTGTTCTGGATCGTCAGCGTCTGGCTCACCACGTCGCCCACGTGGCGCACGCCGAAATTGATCGCGCCCAGCGTGTTCGCGGACGCGAGCCGATAGACGTCGCCGGACACGCTGATCGCCTGCGTGCCTGCCGAGATCGCGGCCAGGCCGCTGTTGCCGTTGGGGCCGGTGCCGTCGGACTGATATGCGATCGTGACGGTGCCGCTCTTCGCTCCCGCGGTGCTCGTGTCGATGCCGACCTTCATCGCACTCGCGTTGGTGCCGCCCGCGACCAGGTTGGCGACGCTGCCGCCGTTGTGGGTCGCGGCGCCACTGGTGCCGCTGAAGCTCGCGTTCAGCGCCTCGGAGAAGACGCCGGTCGCGGCCGTGTTCTGAACGCTCAGCGTCTGGCTGGCAGTATCGCCGACGTGGCGATTCGTGAACGTCACCGGCGTCGTCGTGGCGCTACCCACGGCCACGTTGTAGACGTTGCCCTGCACGTTGATCGTCTGGCTGCCCGCGGAGATCGCCGCCAGCCCGCTGTTGCCGTTGGGCCCGGTCCCGTCCGTCTGGTACGCCAGCGTCACGCTGCCGCTGCGCAGGCCCGCCGCCGACGTGTTCACCCCGACCGACATCGCCGACGCGTTGTTCGCGCCCGCCGCCAGGTTCGCGACCACCCCCCCGTTGTGCGTCGCATTGCCGGTGAAGCCCGAGAAGCCCGCGTTCAGTGCCTCCGAGAACGCCCCGCCCGGCGCCGTGTTCGCCACCGTCAGCGCCTGCGTCAGCGTGCCGCCGACCCTTTGGTTGGCCAGCAGCACCGGCGTCGGCGTCGCGGCGCCCACCGCGACGTTGTACGCGGCCCCGGCCAGGTTGATCGTCTGCGTGGCCACGTTGCCGAAGTTGCTCACCACCGCGACGCTCTGCCCGGACAGCGCGCCCGCGCTCGTCGCATTGAACGTCACCGAGAGGTTCCCGCCGTTCGCCCCGGCCGCGATCGGACCGAAGTTGCCGGCCGTCACGCCCGCACCCGAGAGCCTGGCGTCCGTCACGTGGCCCAGGCCGGGTGCGCCGGTCTGGACGGCCCCGCGAATATCGGCGCCGGTTCCGCTGTTGGCGATCTGGTAGGCCTTCGTCACCGAGGACCCGTTGCGCACGCTGCCCAGGTCGAGCGTGAACGTGTTCGATCCCGCAGCCGTCACGTTGCCGGTGATCGTCTGAGCCGCGTTCACGCCCGCGATCTGCCCGCCCCCGCTCACCCCGGCTCGCGCGTTGAACGCATTGCCCGTGCCGAAGTTCGCGTTCGTGTAGTCCTTGGCCACCGACAGGGTGTTACCGCCCAGCGCGATCGTGCCGCCGGTCTGCGCGAGCACGTTGACCTGCGCGTTCGTCGACAGCGTCACGGCGCCCGAGTTCTGCAGACGGGCATCGAGCACGCGCTGCCCGGCGCCGGAGAAGTTCACCTGGCCGCCCGCCGCGTTGTCGAGCGTGCCGGCGCCGCCGCCGAGCGCGAGCGAGCCGCCGCTGTAGTTCAGCGTGCCGCCCGCGTTTACCGTGATCGACGCGGCGGACAACGCGCCGCCGGAGACGTTCAGCGTTCCCGTGGCGCCCGGGTTCGCCGCGAGCACGACCGCGCCCGTCACCGTGGTCGTCCCGCCGGACGTCGTGTAGGTACCGACCGCGCCCGCCGTCTGCCCGATCACCAGCGCCCCGCCGATCTGCACGCTGCCGGCCGACTGCTCGAACAGGCCGGTGCCGCCCGCATTGCCGACGTACACGCTGTTGACGACGACCAGCGACGCGCCCGCGCCCGTCATCTTGTACGTGCCCTGGTCGATGCCGACGCCGAAGAACGTGTCGTTGACCTGGATCGAACCCGCCGAGTGGTTGACCGTGCCGACGTTGCCCAGCGGGTTGCCGACGACCAGGTTGTTGGCGACCGTGATCGCGCCGCCGTTCACGTTCAGCGTGCCGTTGCCGGTCGTGCCGAAGAATCCGACGTCGAGATAATTCGTCGTGACGATCGCGCCGGCGGACACCGTCATCGTCCCGGTGCCGTTCGCACCGATGAGGATCGTGCCGTCGACGTGCAGCTGGCCGTTGCCGATCGAATACGAGCCGGTCGACCCGGCCGCCTCGGCGATCGTGAGGAACGCGCCGGGCGCGTTCGTCGAGACGTTGACGACGCCGCCGGTCTGCGTGAAAGTTCCGGTGCCGCCCTGGCCGACGATCAGGTCGTTGCCGATGGAGAGCGTGCCGCCGGACAGCAGGTAGGTGCCGTGTCCGCCGCCGATCGATGCGGCCTGGCCGAGGATCACGCTGCCCGTGACCGTGACGCTGCCGGCGCCGCTGTGCTCGAACGTTCCCTTGCCGCCGGGTTCGCCGGCGAAGAAGTCGTTGCCGGCGCCGAGCACGACGTCGCCCCCGACCGCGAGGGTTCCGCCGGAAAGCTTGTAGACGCCCTCGCGGAACGGATCGTTGAAGACTCCGGGCGGCTGCTCCGGACCGAGGCCGATCGTCAGGGTCTGGTCGATCGTCGCCGACCCGCCCGACTGGATCACCGCACCGTACCCGAAGATGCCGACGGTGGCCGACTCCCGGACGTGCAGCACGCCCGTGCCGGAAAGCTTGTAGGTACCGCTCGAGTTGAACGTCCCGCCCGCGTTCGCGCAGCCGCCGCAGTTGCCCAGGTTCAGCGTGTTCGTCGTGTGCGTGCCGCCCGTGTTGTCGAACACGCCGATGCCGCTGTTCCCGATCGTGGTGTCGCCGACGACGTCGAGCACTCCGCCGCCCGAGAGCTTGTAGCTGCCGACGCTCCCCGAGGAATCGCCCACGCTCAGGAACGACGTCGTGTGCGTCCCCCCGGTCTGCTCGAACAGTCCGGCACCGAGCGTGCCGACGATCGTGCCCTGGCCGATCACGTTGTCGAACTCGTCCACGCCGACCCTGAGCGTGCCGCCCGACTGCCGGTACGTGCCGTCGAACGCGCCGATGAACAGGCCGTCGGTGATCGTGTGGGCGGTGCCCGTCTGCTGCTCGAACACGCCGACGCCCTGGAAGCCGATGCTCGTCACTCCGGTCACGGTCAGGGTGGGTAGGGAGCCGTTGACCGTATCGGTGAGCAGGCGGTAGGTGCCCTGCGATCCGGCGTCGCGTCCGATCGCGACCTTGCCGTTGACGGTCACGTCGCCGCCGCTCTGCTCGAACAGGCCGACCGAGCCCGCGCCCAGGCCGACACCGAGCTGCTGGAGGTTGATGTCGCCGTCGCCGATCTTCAGCGTGCCGGCGTTCATCAGGAACGTGCCCTGGCCGGAGTTGCCGACGATCAGGCCACCGCCTCCGGTGACGTCCCCCGCGTCGAAGCCGACGTTCATCGTGCCGCCGTTCAGTCGGTACGTGCCGCCGTGCCCGGAGAAGGTGCCGTCACCGCCGATCACGACGTCGGTCGCGTTGACCGTGCCGGAGTCCTGGATCATCAGGCCGATGCCGATCGGCGCGATCTCGATCTTGTGCGCGTTGACCGTGCCCGTGCCGCTGATCCGGTACGTGGCGTCGGCGTAGTTCGTGTGGTCGTAGCCGGTGCCGATCACCAGCGAGCCGAACCGGACGTTGTGCGTGCCGTCGACGAGCTCGAACTGCGCAGTGCCGCTGATGCCGACGAGCGCGAACGAATCGGTGTTCAGCACGCCTGCGTTCAGTTCGTAGCGGTTCGGCGACGGGTTGCCGAACAGGCTCGACCCGTTGCTCAGGAACATGCCGCCCGCGTTGACCGTGCCGCCGTTCTGCGTGAACGTGTTCCCCCCGCTCGTGTTGCCGATGTCGAGGAACGCGTTGAGCGTGCCCGAGTCGATCGTGTAGCTTCCCGTGCCGCTGCCGATGCCGATCGTCACGCCGGCCGCACTGACGATGCCGCCGTTCTGCACGAACGTGCCGGTGCACGTCTGCAGGCTCCCGCAAGAGAACCCGCCGATGTTCGAGCCACCGATCTGGATGTCCCGGCCGACGGTGAGCGTGACCGGCTGGCCGTTGCCGGTGTCGGTGATCGTGTAGGCGCCGACGCCGCCGTCGCCTTTGCCGATGAACAGGTAGCCGCCGTACGGATTGCCGGGATTGTTGCCGTCGAACTGCGGCGCGCCGACGCCGATCGTCACGGTCGAGGGGCCGTCCGCGTTCGACTGGTTCACTGCACCGACGCCGAAATGGCCGACCGTCGCGACGCCGGTCGGCCCGGGATCGCCGTTGTGCGCGATGCTCAGCACGCCGCCGGTGATGTTGACCGTGCCGTTGCCGGTCGCCTGGTTGCCGACGAACAGGTTGACGTCGTTGGTCGCGCCGCCCGACTGATTGAACACGCCGGTGCCCGCGTCGCCGACGATCAGCGTCGAGTTCGCGGTGACGTTGATTCCGCCGCTCGGTGCCTGGACGTTGACCACGCCGGAGCTGCCCACATCGGCGCCGACGATCATCGTGCCCGTGAACAGCACGCCGCCGTCCTGGAGCGTGAGCACGCCCGTGCTTCCGCCGACGCTGCTCGTGTAGCCGACGACCGTGGTTCCCCCCGCGATCGTCGGCCCCGACCCGTACGAGAACGATCCTGCGCTCGCATCGGTAACGCTGAGCACGCCGCTCACCACCAGTTGCATCGACCCGTCGGCCGAGCCGTCGACGATCAGCGCGCCGTGCGAGGGGCCCGAGAAGCCCGCCGGAACCCAGAGCGTCTGGGTCGCCGCGCCGTCGTTGCCGTTGTTGACGACGATCACGCGCTCGCCCGCGCCCGGATCGGACCCGGTGCCCCAGGACGTCGCGTTCCAGTCGTCGCCGCCGGAGCCGTCCCACGTCGTGACGGCTCCCGCCGCGTGGACCGCGATCGAAGCGACGCCCAGTCCGAGCGAGAGCGCGATGGTGCGGAGGTTCATTCGTCTCTTCCCCAGGGCGAACGACTGACGACAGCGCGAAGACGCGGCTTTCCGACGGGAAGCACGAACCGCACCATTCGGATCGCCTCACGCGGGCTCTGATGCAATTGCGTGAAGTGCGCACGACGAATCGCGAGCGTCACACTCGCGCCTCACCCCGTTAGGCTAGTTACCCGAGACGAGGTCGCCGCGGCGATACGCCGATCGCGCCGAACGCGTCACGCCCGCGTCGGCGCGCCGACGCGTGTCCGGCACGCGCCCGATTCGACCTCTACTGCATATGCATGAGACTTCGCTGCGCGTCGGCGTCGCGCGGGCCGGGCTCACGCCCTCCGGGTGTAAAGAGGGTCGACACGCCCGTTGCGCCCGGACGCGCGGCGGGCGGTCCGCTGCGCCTCGTCCTCGCCCCGGGGAGCGTCTTCTGTCGACGTGGATCCATGGCCATAATCGATCCGGAAAAGGCGTCACGAACCCCTGTAAGAACTGCCGACACCGTTCGGTGTCGGGCGACACGTCGACGGCTCATGACCGCTTCCACGCCATTGTCCCGAGTGCTGCCGCCGACGCAGGTCGTGGGCGCGAGCAACCTGATCCTGCGCCTGTACCGCGAGTGCCGGGTGCGCCCGGCGGACACGTTCTGCGACTGGGCGCTGTCGCTCGTGCGCACGCTGATCCCGTTCGACTCCGCGATGTGGGGCCACGGCACCGCCGACCCGGTCGGGATCCAGGAGGTCCACATCGTCGACCAGCCGCCCGCGATGATGGAGAACTACGCGAAGTGGCAGCGGCAGGACTTCCTCGCCCACACGGTCAACCGCACGCCCGGCCGCACGCACGACCTGTACTCGATGATCTCGCGCGCGGAGTTCCTGCGTCACCCGATGTACCTGAACCACGCACGCCGCTTCGGCATGGAGCACATCCTGTGCACCGTGATCCCGGAGCCGTACGCGGGCCTCGTGAGCTTCGCAAGCCTGTGGCGGGCCGACTACGGCAACCCGTTCGCCGAGGAGGAGCGCGCGCTCAAGGAATTCCTGATGCCGCACCTGGTCGAGGCACGGCGCCTGAACGTGTTCGCGCAGATCCGCGCCCGGCTCGGCGTGCGCGCCGGCTCGCCGTTCGAGGCGGCCGCGTGCGACCGCCTCGGCGTTCTGCACGACGCCGAGCCCGGATTCGTCGAGTTGCTGCGGGTCGACTTTCCCGGCTGGGAAGGTCCGAAGCTGCCCGCACGGCTGCGCTCGTCGGTGCGCGGGATCGAGCGCGGGCAGTATCGCGGCAAGGCGTTCCGCTACGCGTGGGAGCCGATGCAGGACCGGGTGTTCGTGCACGCGCGCCCGCTGCAGGCGGTCGATCGCCTGTCGCGGCGCGAGCGCGAGGTGGCGCGGCTGCTGTGCGAGGGCAACACCTACGTGGAGGTCGCCGCGCGCCTGGGCCTGGGACCCAACACCGTGCGCACGCACATGGCCGGCCTGTATCGCAAGCTCGGCGCGTCGAACAAGGCGCAGATGGTGCGCATCATCCTCGACGGCGGCGTCGACCTCGCCGGATAGGGCGAGACCGCCGCCCGGCGCGGAGCGCGCCGGGCCGGAGGACGCACCGCGCGGCCTCGCCCGATGCGCCCGCTCAGTAGCGCGGCTTCAGGTGCGAGTGCGCGTGCGGATGCGGGTGATCCTCGGCGTCGTCGTGCCGGTGCGGGTGCGGGTGCAGGTGCGGATGCGCATGCGCGTGCACGGGCCCCGGCTCCAGCATCACGAGGTTCAGCTGCCCGTGGCGCACGCCACGCTCGGCGACCAGCGCGTCCGCGAAGCGGCGAACGGTGCGCGCCGGCCCCTTCAGGATCACGGTCTCGATGCAGTGGTCGTGGTCCAGGTGCGCGTGCATCGTCGACAGCGTGAGGTCGTGGTGCGCGTGCTGCAGCCCGACGAGGCGCTCGGCGAGCTCGCGCTCGTGGTGGTTGTAGACGTAGGACAGCGTCGCCACGCACGGGCCGTCGACGTCGCTCGACTCGCGCAGGCGGTCCAGGTGCCCGCGCAGGATGTCGCGCACCGCTTCGGAGCGGTTGTCGTAGCCGCGCTCGGCGATCAGGCGGTCGAACTCCCGCGCGAGCTGGTCGTCGAGCGAAATCGTGAAGCGTTCCATCGCGGGTGTCCTCGGAGTCGGGGCGTCAGTCGCCTGTGCCGGCCGTGTCCGGGTGCTCGCCCGCGACGCCGTCGGCGAAGCGCGCCGCGCCCTGCTCCCAGTGGCGCCCGTCGAAGCGGCGCACCTCGGGCGCCGCGGCGTCCAGGTCGAAGTCGTCGAGGCAGCGCACGTTGATCGTGTAGAGCTCGGGCGCCGCGCGCGGACGCGTGAAGACGTGGATGCCGCACTCGGCGCAGAAGTGGTGGCGCGCGACGCCGGTGCCGAAACGGTAGGTCGCGAGCCGCCCGGCGCCCGACACCAGCCTGAAGCGTTCGGGCGCCACCCGGTGGTGGACGATGCCCTTCTTCGTGCAGACCGAGCAGTTGCACACGGTGACGCTGTCGAGCACGGTGTCGGCCTCGAAGCGCACGCGCCCGCAGTGGCAGCTGCCGTGGTAGGTCGTCGTCAAGGCGCCCGCCGGGACTTCAGTACAACGAGCCGCGCATGCGCTGCGGCGCCTCGCGGTCGTAGGTGGCGTCGTCGAATTCGCCCGCGAGCATCGCCTTCAAGATCGTGCCGGCACTGGGCAGCCTTTCGCGCGGCACCTGCGTCGACGGGTCCCACAGGCGCGAGCGCAGCAGCGCGCGCGAGCACTGGAAGTACACGGCCTCGACGGCCACGACGACGACGCACGCGGGCTGCCGGCCCGCCACCTCGAAGCGCGCCAGGCGCGCCGGATCCGTCGACAGGTGCGCGCGCCCGTTCACGCGCAGCGTCTCGTCCACGCCGGGGATCATGAACAGCAGCCCGACCCGCGGGTCGGCGACGATGTTGCGCAGGCTGTCGAGGCGGTTGTTGCCGCGCCGGTCCGGGATCAGCAGCGTGCGCGGATCCTCGACGACGACGAAGCCGGCCGGGTCGCCGCGCGGCGAGGCGTCCAGGCCCCCGTCGCCACAGGTGGCGAGCACCAGGAACGGCGCGGCCTCGATGAAGGGGCGGTACACGTCGTTGACGTGGTCCGCCTCCTTGGCGAGCGAGTTCGGGTTCGCCGGAGCGTAGAGCCGCTCGAGCGCGGCGAGATCGCGGATCAGGTGGGGGTCGTCTCGAGCCATCGGTGCCGGTCCTCACTGCGCGGCCGGTCCCGCGGACGCACGCGTCGTGCGCACGGCCGGGGCCCCGGCGTCGACCCCGAGCGTAACAATCTTTTTGCCGCGCCGGGCGGGCGCGGGCCTTAGAATCGCCGCATGTCGAGCGCCATCGGCTACACGCTCTTCGACACCGCGATCGGCCGCTGCGCGCTCGCGTGGTCGGCCCGCGGGCTCGTGTGCGTGATGCTGCCGGAAGCGACCACCGAGGCCACCGTCGCGCGCATACGCGCGCGTCACCCGGACGCGGTCGCCACGGATCCGCCCGCCGCGGTCGAGCGTGCGATCGGCGCCATGACCGCGCTCCTGAACGGGGTTCACACGGACCTCGGCTTCGTCGAGCTCGACCTCGGCGGGCACCCCGAGCTGCACCGGCGCGTGTGGGCGATCACGCGCGGGATCCCGCCGGGCGCGACGCTCACCTACGGCGAGATCGCCCGCGCGCTCGGCGATCCGGCGCTCGCGCGGGCGGTGGGCCGCGCGCTCGGGCGCAATCCGTTCCCGCTCGTCGTGCCCTGTCACCGCGTGATCGGGTCGGCCGCGGCCAGCGGCGGGTTCTCGGCGCCCGGCGGCGTCGTCACGAAGATGAGGCTGCTCGACATCGAGCGCGCGGTCACCGGGCTCACGGCGTCGCTGTTCGATTGAGACTCGGCTCGCGTCGCACGCGTGTCGCCGCGGGTTCAGGTCTGCGCAGGCGCGTATCGCGCCCCCGCGCTACGCGAAGGCCGCCGACAGCTTCGCGTCCTGCTCGCGCACGCGCGCGATCGAAGGCCTCGCGTTGACCCGCTCGACGTAGGTCTTGATCACCGGCACGAGCGGCACGAGCCCGAAGCGCGTCATCCACGCGAGCGAAGTCCCCCAGAGCACGTCGATCGCCCCGAAGCTCTCGCCGAGCAGGTAGGCGTCGCGCGAGAGCTGCCCCGTCAGCGCCGCGAGCATCGTGTCGAAGTCGCCGTACGACGACATCGCGCTCGGGCCCGCGCCCGCGGACTGCGCGCGGTCGACCACCGCGGGCTCGAAGCACGTGCCGTGGAACGCCATCCAGCGCAGGTACGGGCCGCGCAGCGGATCGCCGACGGGCGGCGCCAGCTGCGCCTCCGGGTACAGGTCGGCCAGGTACAGGAAGATCGCGACCTGCTCGGTGACGACCGCGTCGCCGTGGACGATCGCGGGCACCTTGCCCAGCGGGTTGATCGCGAGGAACTCGGGGTCGCGCTGCGCCTGGGCGGCCGGGTCGACCACGCGCAGCGCATAGTCGGCCCCCAGCTCCTCGAGGAGGATCAGCGTGCCGCTCGAGCGCGTGTTCGGCGAGTGGTACAGGGTCACGCGGCGCGACACCGCCTTCGCGTCGAGGTGCAGCGGTACTGCGTGCGCGCCGTCTTCGAACCCGCCCGGCGTGCCGCTGCCGCCGCGCCCGAGCCCGGGCTCGGCCACGAGCGGGTGAAGAACGGCGAAGCGGGATCGGGCAGGCAAGGGGCGGACTCCGGCGGGACGACGAACGCGGGCGGGACAACCGCCATGCTCGCGCCGCGCCGCCCGCCGCGGCAAGCGCCGTCCGTCAGCGCCGTCCGTCAGCGCCGCGCGCCGCCCCCCGGTTCATCCGTCGAAGCCGGGCGGCGGGCGGAACGCGAATCCGAGCGACTCGAGACGCTGCGCGAGCTGGATCGTGCGCAGGTCGCCGTAGGCGGGGCCGACGATCTGCACGCCCACCGGCAGGCCGTCGGCCCCCGCGCCCGCCGGGATCACCGTCGAGGGCAGGTACGCAACGCCGGCCAGGCCGGCCCAGAACAGGCAGTCGAAGTACGGGCGCTCGATGCCGTCGACCGCGAGCGTGCGCTGGCCGAAGGGCCGGTGGTCGTGCGCGAACGCGGTGGTCGGCATCACCGGCAGCAGCAGGACGTCCCACTGCTCGAAGAAGCGGTGCCACGCGAAGCGCAGCGCGGCGCGCCGTTCGTCCGCGAGGACCCACTCGCGATGCGACAGGGTCTGTGCGCGCGTCATGCGCGCGCGCCAGCTGCGATCGTCGGGCGCGAGCTTGCCGGCGCGCTCGGCGAAGCGCGCGTGGTCCGCATCGCTCATCCCGGCCGCGAGCGCCGACCAGAGCAGGGTCAGGTAGGTGTCGTGGCTGTGCTGCGGGTCGAAGTCCGGCCGCGCGGTCTCGTCGACGTGCGCGCCCTCGCCGGCGAGGCAACGGGCGACGTCGCGCACGCGCGCCTCGACGTCGGCCGCCACCGGCGCGAGCGGATCGTTGGCCCACATCGCGACGCGCAAGGACGACAGCGGCCGGGCCAGCCCCGCGAGGTCGAGCGCGACGCCGGCGGACTCGACCTCGTCGGGCCCGGCCATCACGCGCAGCGCCAGCTCGAGGTCGGCCGCGCTGCGGGCCATCGGCCCGATCACGGCGATGTCCGTGGGGCGAAGCGCACCGAGCCCGTGCCCGCGTGGCGGCAGCAGGTTCCACGTGCTCTTGTGCCCGAAGGTGCCGCAGAAGTGCGAAGGGTTGCGGATCGAGCCACCGATGTCGCTGCCGAGCTCCAGCGGCGTGAGGCCCGCGGCGAGCGCCGCCGCGGCGCCGCCCGACGAGCCGCCCGGCACGCGGGCGGGATCCCAGGGGTTGCCCGTGGTGCCGTAGACGTCGTTGTAGCTCTGGAAATCGGCGAGCGCGACCGGAACGTTGGTCTTTCCGAAGATCACCGCGCCGGCGCGCTCGAGCCGCTGCACCGCGAGCGCGTCCTGCGCCGGACGGTGGTCGCGCAGCGCGGGATCGCCCCAGGTCGTGGGCCAGCCGGCGCGGTCGTTCGATTCCTTCAGCGTCATCGGCACGCCGTGCAGCGGGCCGCGGACGCGGCCGCGCGCGAGTTCTTCGTCGGCCCGGCGCGCGTCGCTGCGGGCCGCGTCGCGGTCCTGGACCACGATCGCGTTGATGCGCGGATTCAGGCGATCGACGCGCTCGAGCATCGTTTCGAGCAATTCGGCACACCTGAGCCGGCCGGCGCGGATCTCGCGCGCGAGTGCCACCGCCGAAGCGAACCACGGACGTTCCATGCGTACTCCTCCCCTGCGAGTGTGGGACGGCGCGATCTGCGCCGCGCGCGCTGCGCGCGGGCTGCCGCCGGCGTCCGCGCAGCCGTGATCTTACGGCGTCGCGCCCGGAAGACCGGGCGGGGCCCGCGGCGCGGACGTCGTCGTGTCCGGGAACCAGCCCTCGACGTGCGGCAGGACCCGCTCCATCGAGTCGACGAGGCGCCAGGCGCGCGCGCGCACGGTCTCGGTCGGAGCCTTCAGGTCGGGCACCACCACCACGCGCATCCCGGCCGCGACGGCCGCGGCCATGCCGTGATCGCTGTCCTCGAACGCGAGGCAGCGCTGCGCGGGCACGCCCAGTCGCGCCAGGGCCAGCCGATAGACCGCCGGGTCGGGCTTCGCGCGCTCGACCTCGTCGCCGCCGGCGAACGCATCGAAGAAGCCTGCGACGTCGACGGCGTCGAGGCGCCGGCGGATCTCGGCGATCGCCGAAGACGACGCGACCGCGCAGGGCACGCCGCGCTCGCCGAGCCTCTCCAGGACCCGGCGCACGCCGGGCTTGAGCGGGAAGACGGCGTGGCGGCCGCCGGGCGCGAGGGTCTCGCGGGCGCGCGCGCGCACCGCGTCGAGCGCCGGCCGGCTGCCGAAGTGCTCGAGCAGGAGGTCGAGCGAATCGCGCAGCGAGCGCCCGACCGTGCGCAGGTAGTCGGCCTCGGACAGCGCGAAGCCCTCGTCGCGCGCCGCCGCGAGCCACGCGCGCATGATCGCGCGCTCGGAATCGATCAGCAGCCCGTCCATGTCGAAGATCGCCGCGCGGAAGTCGTCCATCGGCGAAGCCTAAACGATCGGACGAACGGTGTTGCGCCCGATGACCCTGCGCTGGCGTCATAAATGGGAATTTGTTACACTCGTGCATGCTCGACTTCGGCTCGCACCCTTCCGCCTCCGCGCGGATCGACTGCCGGCCCCACCGGACCGGACGTCGCGCCACGCGCGTGTTCGCTCCCGTCGCGCTGGTGCTCGCGGCCAGTTGCGCGCCCGTGCACGGCCCGGCGCCGATCACGGCCTCCGTGCCGGTCTGGCCCCGGCCCGCTCCCGTCGTGGCGTCTGTCGCGGAGTCGTGCCCCCAGTGCGTCGAGCTGCGCGCCGAGATCGCCCGGCTGCGCCTGGACCTCTCCACGCGCGACAACGAATTGCGCGAGCTGCGTGCGCAGCAGCGCGAGCAGGCGCGTGCGCTGGAGGAGTCGTCGCGGCAGGCGGTGCGCGCCAAGGTCAAGCTGCGCCGGCTCGCGTCGCAGGCGGACGCGGCCTCCGCGATCGCCGAAGCCGAGGTCGCGCTCGGCAGCGCGCGCGCCTCGCCGACGGGCGCCGCCGCGCCTTCGCTGCTCGGCCTGGCCGAGGAGATCCTGAAGGCCTCGGAGCCGCCGTTCGCCCAGGGCGACTACGACGGCGCGAGCGACCTCGCGGCGCACGCGTCGCAGATCCTGACGGCCGCGCTCGAGCCGGCGCCGCGCGCCTCGGGCCGCGGCCGCCCGGCCCACGAACTCGCGTTCGAATCGGTGATCCCGTTGCGGGTGAAGTCCGAGAGCGTGCTGCGCCAGCAGCCCGCCGACCGCTCCGCGACGGCCGGAGCGCTCAAGGAAGGCACCCTGCTCGTCGCGGTCGCAGCGCGCGACCAGTGGTTGCGCGTCGAGACGGACGACGGTCGATCGGGCTGGATCGCGCCGGGGCAGCTGGGCACCCGCTGAGCCCGCGCGCCGCCCAGCCCTCCGGGCCGATCTCGGCCGCCGGGCTCGCGAGCGCGCCGGTGGAGATCAGTCCGCGAACGCGCAGTGAACGCGGTTGCGCCCGCCGCGCTTGGCCTCGTAGAGCGCCGAGTCCGCGCGACCGAGCACGTCTTCCGCGCGCCGGTCCTCGTCGACGCACTCGGTGACGCCCAGGCTCGCGGTGACGCGCACGCGGGTGCCGCCGGCGTCGATCTCGGTCGCGGCGAGCAGCGCGCGGATCCGCTCCGCGGTCTCCAGCGCGCCCTGCGGCGTGGCCTCGACCAGCACGACGACGAACTCCTCGCCACCGTAGCGCGCGACGTGGTCGACGGAGCGCACCGCACGCCGCAGCAGCGAAGCCACCGTCGTGAGCACGATGTCGCCGACCAGGTGCCCGTAGCTGTCGTTGAGGATCTTGAAGTGGTCGATGTCGAGCATCAGCAGCGCGAACCTGCGCTGGTGGCGCCGGTACAGCGCCATCTGCTCGCGCAGCACGTCGTCGAGCTTCTTGCGGTTGTAGACGCCGGTCAGCGCGTCGGTGACCGCGAGCTTCTCCAGCAGCTCGTTCTGGCGCTGCAGCGCCTGGTTCGACGCCTGCACCTGCGCGCGGCTGTCGCGCAGGCGCTCGACCATGCGCTGGAAGGAGCGCGTGAGGCTCGCGACCTCGCCGCTGCCCACGGGTTGGAGTTCGACCGACAGGTCGTCGCCCGCGATCCGCTGTGCCGCGCCGGTCAGGCGCCCGAGTGGCAGGACGATCGAGCGCCCCATCCAGAACGCGACGAGGCCGACGACGACCGTGAGCGCGGCGACCAGCCCCGCGTACAGCTGCAGCGCGCGCAGCCACGACCGGTGCACCTCGTCCAGTTCGCGCTCGGCGACGACGATCACCGACAGCGGGCCGGGCGCGTTGGCCACGCCCATCACCTCGCGGCCGCGATGGCCGGTGTACTCGAGCGCTCGGCCCTGCCGCGCCTGCAGGTCGGCCAGCACCGGCCCCGGCAGCGCGGCCATGGCGTCGACCCCGCCGCGCGTGCCGAGCAGCGGACGTCCGTCGGGCGCCACGAGCACCACCTCGCCGGCGGTGCCGTCCGCGACCTGCGCCAGCCGCGGCTCGAGCGATCCGAGGTCGACGACCGCGGCCAGCGCCCCGAGCCGCTCGCTGCCGAACGAGACCACCGGGACGACCAGCACGACGGTGGTCGTGCGCCGGGCGGCGTCGCGGGCCGGAGGTGCGGCGATCACGCCCTCGACGATCGAACGCTCCGGCCAAACCGCCGGCAGCGCGACCGGGGCCGGCGTCGTCGCGCTGCTCGCGATCCGTTCGCCCTTCTCGTCGAACACGCTCAACTCGAGCAGCAGTCCGAGCTTGGCCTGTACCGCGCGCAGGTACGTCTCGATCTCGCGCGGACCGATCCGGCGGGCGGTCGAGCCGGGCCGGGCCCGCTCGGTCAGCCCGTCGACGATCGTGTTCGACGTCGCGAGCACGCGCAGCTCGCCGGCGCGCTCCCGGGCCCACAGCGACAGCTCGCTGCGCACGTAGTTCGTCGCGGTGAGCAGCTCGAACGCGGCGTTGTCGTCGATGACGCGCTCGTAACGCCAGAACGTGAGCAGCCCCAGGCCCACCGCCGGCACGAGCGTCGCGACGATCGCGAACGCCAGGATCCTGTTCTTGATGCTCGAGAAGGGGTTCAAGTGGGCGTTCCCGCGCCGCGGCGCGTACCGCGGGACGCAGGCGGCATCGGCGCGCGGGTACGGCGAGCGTGCCATCGGCACGCCGCGGGCGTCAAGCGGACTTCGGCGCCTTCGAGGCGGAAGCGGCCCGCGCGGCCGGCGGCGGCTTCACCAGCAGGTAGATCGACGCGGCCAGCAGCAGGACGCCGAGCGCGTGCGCCGCGAGTCGCTCGGGCGCCAGGCGCGCGAGCCCGCCGCCGATCTCCGCGACGTGCAGCGCGACGCCGACCGCCAGCACCGCGACGCCCGACAGGTACAGCGCGAACGAGCGCCCGTGGGACCGCCCCCAGCGCGTCACCGGCCGGCGCGACACGCGGCCGAGCGCCATGCCGGCGAACGCGATCGGCCAGAACGCGAGCAGGCAGAACTCGAGCCAGCCGAGCACCATCAGCGGCAGCAGGGGGGGCAGGTTGTCCATGGGGTCGGGGCGCCTCTCGGTGCGCCGTGCCCTGCCGCTGCGGCACCGACGCGAAACCAGTTCCACGATGGTGCCACGCCGATTGCCGGCCGGGTCTAAACTTTCGTCCAGTCCCGGCGATTTTCGGGTCCGGACATCCGGTGTCCTGACATCCGATTTCCGGACCCGGCTGCGCGAGTGCCCCGGCGCGCCGTTACCGGTACACGAGCCCGTCGTCGAGATCGGCCGCCGGGAACTCGTTGCGCTCGCTCCAGTAGTCCTGCGTGTGGTGCCAAGGGGCCCGGTCGCCGCGCCGCGGCAGCGCGGGCATGCCGCGCAGCAGGTACCCCGGATTGAAGTTGTCCGGGTCCACCCACGGGAGCAGCGGCATGCCTGCGTCCTGGGGACGGAGCGTCGGCGTGACCACCTTGGCGCCCTTGGCGTCCATGTGACGCAGCAGGCGGCAGACGAAGTCGCCGATCAGGTCGGCGCGCAGCGTCCAGCTCGCACGGAAGTAGCCGAACACCCAGGCGAGGTTGGGAACGCCGGTGAACATCGTTCCGCGATAGCCGACGGTCGAGGACACGTCGAGCGGCCGGCCGTCGACCGTGAATGCGACGTCGCCGAGCACGTTCATGTTGAACCCGGTCGCGGTCACGATCACGTCCGCGTCGAGCACCACGCCCGACTTCAGCAGCAGTCCCTGCGCCGTGAACTGCTCGATCTCGTCGGTGACCACCGACGCCTTGCCCGAGCGCAGGCCGCGGAACAGGTCGCCGTCGGGGATGAACGCGATGCGCTGTCGCCAGGGGCGATAGTGCGGCGTGAAGTGCCGGTCGACGTCGTAGTCGGGGCCCAGGAACGCGCGCACGCCGGCGAGCAGCTCCTTCTTCACGACCTCGGGCTCCTCGAACGAGCGGCGCGTGAAGTTCGCCTGGTCCTTGAGGATGCGCCGGCGCACGATCTCGTGGATCCACTCCTCCGGGATCTCGAGGTCGCGAAGCTGGTCGGCGAGGTCGTTCGCGTTGCGCCCCGTGATGAAGTACGTCGGCGAACGCTGCAGCATCGTGACGTGTGCGCAGTCGTTCGCGATCGCCGGGATCAGCGTCGCCGCCGTGGCGCCCGAGCCGATCACGACGACGCGCTTGCCGGCGAGGTCGAGGTCCTCCGGCCAGGTCTGCGGATGGACGATCCGGCCCTGGAAGCGGTCCATGCCCGGCCACTGCGGCGTGTAGCCCTCGGAGTGCCGGTAGTAGCCCTGGCACATCCAGAGGAAGTTCGCGACGAAGCGCAGCGTCTCGCCGGTGTCGGTGCGCGTGACGTCGATCGTCCAGGCCCGGTCCTCGCTCGACCAGCTCGCGGCGTCGATGCGGTGGCGGTAACGGATGTGCCGCGCGAGGTCGTTCTCTTCGATGACCTCTCCCATGTACTTCAGGATCTCCGCGGCGCTCGCGATCGGCGCGCCGACCCAGGGCTTGAACCGGTAGCCGAACGTGTACAGGTCGCTGTCCGAGCGGATGCCGGGATAGCGGTGCGTGAGCCAGGTCCCGCCGAAGCTCTCGAGCGAGTCGAGCACGACGAAGGTCTTGCCGGGGCACTGCGTGCGCAGGTGGTACGCGCCGCCGACGCCCGAGATGCCGGCCCCGACGATCAGCACGTCGAAGCGCTCGACCCGGGCGGGCGCCGCCTGCGTGGGCCGTTCCGATGCGGTGGCGATGCTCATGTTCGACTCCTCCCTTGTTTTGCGCAACGTTAGCACCCATTGGCGGCCCGCCTCAACGGACCTCGCCCCGGGGCCGCGGGACGCGGCGAGGCGCGTCGGGCGCCAGGGAAACTATCATGGAGGGTCGCGCGCATGCCCGCGCCCCGTTCCAGGAGCCGTTCCGATGCCGTCCCGCCGCACCTTCACGCTCTCGATCGCCGCACTCGCGCTCGCCCGCCCGCCGGGCGCCGCCGCGCAGGCGTACCCGTCCAAGCCGATCCGCGTCGTCGTGCCGTACCCGCCCGGCGGCACCACCGACGTCGTCGCCCGGCTGGTGGGCGGCAAGCTCACCGAGGCCTGGGGACAGCCCGTGGTCGTCGAGAACAAGAGCGGCGCGCTCGGCATGATCGGCACCGAGGCCGGCGCGCGCGCGGCCCCCGACGGCTACACGCTGACGCTCGGCAACAACTCGACGCACGCGGCGAACGCCGCGATGTTCGAAAAGCCCGCGATCGACCTCCTGCGCGACGTCCAGCCGATCGCGACCGCGGCGCGCTCGCGCCACGTGCTCGTCGTGCCCGTGGCTTCGCCGTACCGCTCGATGAAGGAGCTGATCGACGCAGGGCGCCAGAAGTCGCTCACCTACGCGTCGTCGAGCGCCGGCTCGGCGTCCCACCTGATCAGCGAGACGCTGCGGCTGCGCAACCAGATGAACGCGACCCACGTGCCGTATCGCGGCGTCGCGCCGGCCGCCGTCGACGTCATCTCGGGCCAGGTCGACTTCATGACCGCCACGCTCGGCGGCGTCGAGCAGTATCTCCAGGCGGGCAAGCTGCGGGCGCTCGCGATCACCGGGTCGAACCGCCACAAGGCCCACCCCGAACTGCCCAGCTTCAAGGAGCTCGGCTTCGAATACCTCGACGCCGACGCCTGGTTCGCGTTCTACGCGCCGGCCGGCACGCCGCGCGCGATCGCCGAGAAGCTCGCGCGCGAGATCACTCGAATCGTCGGCCTGCCCGACGTGCAGGACAAGCTCGCGACCGCGGGCTTCGAGCCGCTCGTGACGGGATTCGACGCGATCGAGGCGTTCCACGCGCGCGAGTTCCAGCGCTGGACCGAGATGGTCCGCACCGTGGGCGTGAAGGCGAGCTCGTGAACCGTCGCAATGGAGGCAGCACCATGGAGCCGATGAATCCGGATCCCCGTCCGAACCCCGCGCGCCGCACGCTGCTGGGTGCCGCGCTGGGGGCCGCGGCCGCGAGCGCGGCGCCGGGCGCCCGCGCGCAGGCGTGGCCGTCGAAGCCGATCCGCATCGTCGTCGGCTTTCCGCCCGGCAGCGCCACCGACTCGATCGCGCGGGTGCTGGCCGAGCACCTGCGCGCCCGCCTCGGCCAGCCCGTGGTCGTCGACAACAAGCCCGGCGCCAACGGCGTGCTCGGTGCGACCGAGGCCGCACGCGCGCCGGCCGACGGCTACACGCTGCTCGCGACGAACTCGAGCGGCATCACGGTCAACCCGCAGGTCTATCGCAGGATCAGCTACCAGCCCGAGCGCGACTTCACGCCGCTGACGATGGTCGTGTCCGCGCCGTTCATCCTCACGATCAATCCGGGCGCGGAGCGCACCGCGTCGGTCGGCAACCTCGCGGACCTGATCGCGCTGGCGCGCGCGAAGCCGGGGCAGTTCACGTACGGCTCGGGCGGGATCGGCAACCTCGCGCACCTCGGCTTCGAGATGATCAACAACCGCGCGGGCGTGAAGACGACGCACGTGCCGTACAAGAGCGGCGTCGCGGCCCAGATCGGATTGCTGGGCAAGGAGATCGACATGCTGCTCGACACGCCGGTCACCGGGCCCAACGTGAAGTCCGGGAAGCTGCGCGCGCTCGCCGTCACCACCGCGAAGCGCTGGCCCGATCTGCCCGACGTGCCGACGATGGCCGAATCCGGCTATCCGGGGTTCGACGTCCCGTTCTGGCTCGGCCTGTTCGCTCCGGCGCAGACGCCGCCGGCGGTGGTCCAGGCGCTCTACGACGCGATCCGCACGGTGCGCGACGACACCAATGCGATGCGGCTGCTGCAGGCGCAGGGCACGGTCGAACTGATCGACCCGCAGACGTTCGCGGCGCGCGTGAAGGCCGAGACCGTGGCCTGGGGCGAGGTGATCCGGCGCGAGAAGATCGAGCTCGACTGACCCCCGGGGCGCGATCGGGTGCGCCGGCACGCCCGGCGTCGGCAGGCGCACCCGCCTGCGCGGTCCGCGCAGGCGGTCAGGTCAGTCGCGCGACAGGCGCCGCGCGAGCGCCAGCAGCGCCGCGAGCGCGAACGCGACGAGCAGTGTCCACTTCGCCGCCGCGCACCCGCCCGCGAGCGCATACGCCTGCGGCACGTCGAAGCGCGGTGCCTCGGTCAGCCACGCGTGCAGTGCGTCCTCGCAGGCATCGAATGCCGCCGCCAGCGGCATCGCCCACGCGAGCGCGGCGTGCACGCGCGTTCCGGCGCGCGCGAAGACGCGCGTTCGCGTCGCGAGAAGCCGGCCGAACGTCCCGTACGCGAGAAGCAGCGCGACGTCGACCGGCAGGTGCGCCCGGTAGCGTGCGAGGTCCTCGGGCGGCCACGCGTGCACGATCGCCGCGAACGCGCGCGGCGTGAACGTGAGTTGCAGCGCGACCACGCCCGGCTCGAGCGGCGCCAGGAACACGGCGAGGCCCGCGAACAGCGCCAGCGCCGCGAACCCCCAGGCCCAGACCAGCGCGGTGCCGCGCGCGACCGGCCCTTGCGTCACGTCAGGCCTGCTGCGCCGCGGCGCGGAGCAGGTCGACGTACGCGCCTTCGACGAGCTGCTCCGGTTCGATGCCGAGCCGGGCCATCAGCGCGTGCGCCTCGGCCACGCCCGCTTCGTCCGGCTCGTCGTCGCCGAGCACGACCTCGAGCTCGACGAATTCGCCCAGCCCTTCGACGCGATCGAGGTGGATCCGCGTTCGGCCCGCGAGATAGAGCGTGCGCCGCTTGCGCACGCGCCCGGCCAGCCCGCACGCGAGCGCGAGCGACTCGCGCATCGTGTCCGGCGCCGTGGTCGGCGAGCGCAGGTAGAACGACGGCTTCGGGCCGGCCGTGTCTTCGCGGCGATAGAAGATCAGTTCGCCGTCGTCGTCGGCGAACTTGCGCAGCTTCAGACGGCCGCGCCCGCAGTGGAAGAACGTGTCGTCCTGGTCGATCTCGACCGGCGCGGCGTGCGCGAGCCGCGCGGCGTACGGTGCGATCGCGTCGACGCTGTCGACGCGAGCCTTGATCTCGACGTTGCGGGCCATCGGCGATTCTCAGTGCGCGCGACCCGGCCCGGGCGCCCGCACGACCGAGGCTCGCGCGGTGCGAGGCTTCCGGGGAACCGGCGCGTTCACAGCCATCGGCGCACGCGCTTGGCGTAGGCGTCGAACTCGGGACCGAAGCGCGCGGCGAGTGCACGCTCCTCCGGGACGATCTGGAAGCGGGTCATGTAGGCGACGAAGGCCGGCGGCCCCAGCCACGGGAGCACGCCGCCGAGCAGGATCGCCCAGCCGACCAGCGCCAGCAGCATTCCGACGTACATGGGATTGCGACTCAGGGCGAAGGCCCCTTGGGAGACGATGCGCGACACGGCCTGCGGCTTCATCGGATTCAGCGTCGTTCCGGCGCGTCGGAACGCCCTCGCCCCGAGCGCCGCGAACGCCGCGCCGGCGAGCGCCACGCCCGCCGCGACGGGCACGCGCGCGGGCAGCAAGAACACGAATGCCGGCGTCGCGCGCGCCGCGATCCACATCGCGACCGCGGCGACGAGCGCGACCGCCAGCGGCGGAACCTTCAACTCGAGGGCACGCACGGCGTTCGATTACACTCGGCTCGACGAAATCCGCAGGGGCGTCGCATGAAGATCAGGAGAATCATCGGACTCGCACTTTCGTTCGCCGGCATGACCGTGACCGTGACCGCGAGCGCCGCGGAAGCATACCCGACGCGCCCGGTGCGCATGATCATCCCCTTCCCCGCGGGCGGACCCACCGACGTCAGCGGACGCATCTTCGCCGAAGCGATGGGCGCGCAGCTCGGCCAGCAGGTCGTCGTCGAGAACAAGGCGGGCGCGGGCGGCACGATCGGAACTGCGGCGGTCGCGGCGGCCGCGCCCGACGGCTACACCATCCTGTACAACACGTCGTCGCTGCTGCTCGGCTCGATGCTGTACAAGGCGGTGAAGTTCGATCCCCTGAAGGACTTCGTTCCGGTCGCCCGCACCGCGGGTACGCCGCTCGTCGTCACCGTGAATCCGCAGGTGCCGGCGAAGACGCTGGGGGAGTTCATCGCGCTGGCGCGTTCCCGGCCCGGGCAGCTCAACTACGCATCGTCCGGCGCCGGCGTCATCGACCACCTCGGCGGCGCACTGTTCGCGACCCGGCTCGACCTGAACCTCGTGCACATCCCGTACAAGGGCACGGCGCCGGCGCTCGTCGACCTGATCGGCAACAACGTGCAGATGATGGTCACCACGCTGAACACGCTGGTGCCGTACGCGAAGGATCGCAAGCTCGTGCCGCTCGCGATCGCATCGCTCAAGCGCTCGCCGATGCTGCCCGACGTGCCGACGGTCGCCGAGGCTGCGAGCCTGCCCGCCTTCGAGATGACCGCGTGGAACGGCATCGTCGTGCCGGCAGGCACGCCGCCGGCGATCGTCGCGCGGCTGAACGCGGCGGTGAACGGGGCGATCGCCCAGAAGGAGTTCGTCGACAAGATGCACGCCACCGGCGCGGAAATCTACGGCGGCACGCCCGACGAGTACGCGACGTACCTTCGCTCGGAACTGGCGCGCTGGAAGGGCGTGATCCAGGCGGCGGGCGTGCAGCCGCAGTGACGCGAAGCGCGCGGCGGGCCGGCCCGTGCGGTCGCGGGCCCGTGCCTACGCGGACCCCGCCGGCGGTGGCGCCGCGGGCAGGAACGCCTGCTGCTCGGGCGAACCGGGGAGGTCGTCGACGCGAGACGCCCACGGCAGCGCCGAGTGCGTCCAGATCTGCACTGCGGGTGCGAGCCGCGCACGCTGCGAAACGCACCCCAGCCGGATGACGACCGACGTCGGGTTCTCGGGCGCGGTGGCGTACAGCGGCGTCCCGCACTCGGGGCAGAACACCTGGGCGCGCCGGTGGCCGCTCGCAGCGACTTTCACGTACGCCTTGGGCTCGCCGCGCAGCACGAAGGTGTCGTAAGGCGCCGCGACGACGGCACGCCACGGCGATCCCGACATCACCTGGCAGTCCGCGCAGTGGCAGACCATCACGCGCGCAGGGTCGATCTGCGCCGTGAACGAGATTCGTCCGCAGTGACAGGCCCCGTCGATGTCCACGATGGCGTTCTCCTCCAGGGGGTCAGCCCGACCCGGCGTCGAGCTCGATCGTCCGCGCCGAGAGCGCGCCGTCGGCGCCGACGAGCAACTCGCCGACGCACACCGGCAGCGTGAAGCGGCGCGGGCCCGCGCTGCCCGGGTTCACGTAGAGCACGCCCGCGCGCGTCTCGACGCGCGGCCGGTGCGAGTGCCCGCAGACGACCACGTGAACGCCCTCGCGCGCGGGGTCGATGTCGAGCTGTGCGAGATCGTGGATCGCGAACAGGCGGATCGGGCCGAGCTCGACGCGTTCGGTCTCGCGAACGCGCTGCGCCCAGGGGCCGACGTCGTTGTTGCCGCGCACCGCGGTGACGGGTGCGATCGCGGCGAGCGCTCCCAGGATGTCGGCGTGCCCGATGTCGCCACCGTGCACGATGTGGTCGCAGCCGCGCAGCGCCGCGAGCGCTTCGGCGCGCAACAGGCCGTGCGTGTCGGAGATCAGGCCGATGCGGAGCATGGGTTCGATGACGGGCCGCGCGACGAAAGCGGCACGGCCGCACCCGATTGTGCCGCAGTTCGACACGCCGGCGCGCCGCGCACCGGCGGCGCCGTGCGATCATTGCGGCCGCCTCCCGACCCAATCGCGCCGCGAGATGCCGTCGCCACGCCCGCTCGTCCTGCTGACCGACCCGATCCACGCGGACGCCGCCGCGCGGATCGGCGCGCGCGCCGACGTCCGGGTCGCGCCGTCGAACGACGCCGCCGGGCTGCTCGAGCACGCTCCGGACGCCGACGTCGTCGTCGTGCGCTCGCCGCTGCCGGAGGAGTTCTTCGAGCGGGCGCCGCGTCTGCGCGGCGCGATCCGCCACGGTGCCGGCGTCGACATGATTCCGGTCGGGCCCGCGTCGCGCGCCGGGGTGGCGGTGGCCAACGCACCCGGCACCAACCAGGTCTCGGTCGCCGAGTACGCGCTGGGCCAGATGATCTCGCTCGCCCATCGCCTGCGCCGGGTCGACGCGACGCTGCGCACCGAGGGCTGGGCCGCGGCCCGGCGGCTGTCCGACGGCGCGTTCGAGCTCGCCGGGCGCACGCTCGGGCTGGTCGGCGTCGGGCGCATCGGGGCGGAGCTCGCCCGCATGGCCCACTTCGGGCTTCGGATGGACGTGATCGGCTTTCGCCCCAGCGCCCGCGAGCTGCCGGACTGCGTGCGGCCGGTCGCGCTCGACGACGTCTTCGCGCAGGCCGACGTCGTCGTCCTCGCGTGCCCGCTGACCGACGCCACGCGCGGGCTGGTCGACGCGGCGAGGCTCGCGCGCATGACGCCGGGCGCGCTCCTCGTCAACGTCTCGCGCGGCGCGGTCATCGACGAGCCCGCGCTCGTCGACGCGCTCGCGCGCGGGCACCTCGGCGGCGCCGCGCTCGACGTCTTCGCCGTTCAGCCGCTGCCGCCCGGCTCGCCGCTGCTCGCGTTCCCGAACGTGATCGTGTCCTCCCACCTCGCCGGCATCACGACCGACAGCATGCGCCGGATGGGCGATTCGGTCGCACGGCAGGTGATCGAGCTGCTCGACGCGAAGCTGCCCGCCCACTTCGTCAATCACGAGGCCCGCGACGCCGTGCTCGCCCGCCTCGCCGCCCTGGGACCGAAATGAAGATCAAGTCGATCCACGCCCGCTGGCTGCACGTTCCGATTCCCTACGAGCGCCAGCACGTCTCGGATTTCGGGCGCATCGCGTCGTTCGACTCCGTGCTCGTGCGCATCGAGACCGAGTGCGGCCTGGTCGGCTACGGCGAGGCGAAGGAGGAGGTCGGCAGCGAAGGCAACAGCCACGCGCTGGTCGCGCTGATCAACCGCAAGTTCGCGCCGCTGCTCGTCGGCGAGGACCCGCGCGACATCGCCCGGCTCGGCGAAGTGATGTACAACGGCCCGCGCGACCACTACGCGCTCGCCCGCGGCCACGTCTTCCCGGTGCTCGGCCGGCGCGGCGTCACGGTGTGCGCGATCAGCGGCATCGACATGGCGCTCTGGGACATCCTCGGCAAGCACCTCGGCGCCCCGGTGTGGCGCCTGCTCGGCGGACGCAAGGCACGCCGGATGCCCGCGTACGCGTCCGGCGGCTGGGCCGACGCCGACGGCATCGGCGAGCAGCTGCTCGGCTACGTGCGGCGCGGAGGCTTCAAGGCGGTGAAGATGCGCGTGGGCGTGATCGACGGCGACCCCGTCAATTCGGCCCGGCGCGTGCGCGCCGCGCGCGCGGCGCTCGGACCGGACATCGGGCTGGCGTGCGACGCGCACGGAACCTACACCGTGTCGGAGGCCAGGCAGTTCTGCCGTCTCGTCGAGGACCAGGACCTGATGTGGTTCGAGGAGCCGGTCACCGCGGACGACAAGCGCGGCATGGCCGAGGTGCGCGCGTCGAGCGCGGTGCCGATCGCCGCGGGCGAGAGCGAGTTCAACCGCTTCGACTTCCGCGACCTCGCCGAGCTGCGCGCCGCCGACATCTTCCAGCCCGACCTCGCGATCTGCGGCGGCATCTCGGAGGCGATGCGCATCGGCGCGATCGCCAGCGCGTGGAACCTTCGCCTGGCGCCGCACCTGTGGACCGGCGCGCTCGCGTTCGCCGCCGGCATGCACGTCGCCGCCGCGTCGCCGGCCGGCTGGATTCTCGAGTACTCGCTGGGGGCCAATCCGCTGCTGCACGAGCTCGCGCTCGAGAAGTTCGAGGTGGTCGACGGCATGATCGAGATCCCGGAGCGTCCCGGGCTCGGCGTCACCGTCGACGAAGCATTCGCGCAGCGGCACACGGTCGATTGAGGCCCCGCGCCCGCCCGCCTCGCCCCCCACGCCATACCGGCCCGCACCCTTCGCTCCCCCAAGGAAACCCGTCATGAAGATCTTCCGTCGTCTGGCCTTCGCAACCTTCGCGACCGTCGCGCTCGCCGGCGCGCTCCCCGCCGCGCAGGCGGCCTATCCCGAGCGGGCGCTGCGAATCGTCGTGCCGTTCTCGCCCGGCGGCGCCACCGACATGCTGGCGCGCACGATCGCCCAGAAGCTGCAGGAGAGCTGGGGCCAGTCGGTCGTCGTCGACAACCGGCCGGGCGCCGGCGGCAACATCGGCGCGGCCGCGGGTGCCAAGGCCGCGCCCGACGGCTACACGCTGACGCTCGTGGCCGCGGGCTTCATGGCGGTGAACCCGCACATCTACGACAACCCCGGCTACGACTCCATCAAGGACTTCGCGCCGATCACGCAGCTCGTCAGCGCCCCGCTGCTGCTGGTCGTGAACCCGTCGGTGCCGGCCCGGACGTTCCAGGAGTACGTCGCGCTGGTGAAGGCGCAGCCGGGCAAGGTGGCGCTGGGCAACGGCGGCACCGGCACCGCGCAGCACCTCGGCGGCGAGTACCTCGACATGGTCGCGGGGATGAAGTCGCTGCACGTCCCCTACAAGGGCAGCGCCCCGGCGACCACCGACCTCCTCGGCGGCCAGGTGCAGTCGATGCTCGACAACATGGTGACGCTGGTGCCTCACGTGAAGTCGGGCAAGCTGCGCGCGCTCGCGGTCACGTCGAAGCAGCGCGCCTCGATGTTCCCCGACGTGCCCACGGTCGCCGAGTCCGGCCTGCCCGGCTTCGAGACCGGCACCTGGTACGGGATCGCGGCACCGGCCGGGACCCCGCCCGACGTCGTCGACAAGCTGCACCGCGAGATCGTTCGCATCCTCGCGCTGCCGGACGTCTCCGAGAAATTCGTCCAGCAGGGCCTGTACCCGGTCGGCAACACCCCGGCGGAGTTCGCGCGCTACATCGAGGCCGAGCGCGTGAAGGCCGGCCGGATCGTGAAGGCCGCGAACATCAAGGCGAACTGACCCGGCTCGCGCCGGCCCGTCGCGATGAGCGAATCCACCGTCCTCGTGACCGTCGACGACGGCGTCGCGCGGGTCACGCTGAACCGTCCTGCGCGGATGAACGCGGTGGACGCCGAGCTGCGGCGCGAGCTCACCGACACGATGGGACGCGTGGCGCGCGACGACGCGGTGCGCGCGGTCGTGCTGGCCGGCGCGGGCGGGCGCGCGTTCTGCGCCGGCCAGGACCTCGACGAGACCGCGCGGATCGAGTGGCGCGAGGTCGCGCCGTGGCTCGCCGCGCAGCACGCGATGTACCAGTCGGTGCGCGATCTCGACAAGCCCTGCGTCGCCGCGTTCAACGGCGTGGCCGCCGGCGCGGGCTTCCAGATCGGGCTGTGCGCGGACTGGCGGGTGATCGCGCCGCAGACACGCGTCGGCCAGCCCGAAGTCAAGGCCGGGCTGGCGAGCATCGTCGGCTCGTACCTGATGACGCACTTCACGAGCCTCACGCACAACATCGGGCTGTCGCTGACCGGCGAGCTCGTGACCGGCCTGCGCGCCTACGAGATGGGGCTGGTCTCCGAGCTCGCCGACCCCGACGAGGTGCTGCCGGCGGCGATGAGTCGCGCGCGCGCCATGGCGCAGTTGCCGGCCACCGCGATGCGGGTGTCGAAGCGGCGCTTCCGCGCGCTCACGCAGCCGGGATTCGACGCGGCGCTGGAAGCCGCCGTGCGCGCGCAGCTCGAGTGCTTCGCCAGCGGCGAGGCGCACGAGACGATGCGCCGGTTCCTGGAGCGCAGGCGCGGCGGCTGATCCGGGCTCGTTTCGATCCGGGCGGGGTCGCGCGGCGCCGGGTCGGACGGCACGCGGATCTCATCAGTCCGAAGCTCCGTACACGATGAACTCGAGCAGGTTGCCGTCGGGGTCGCGCGTGTAGTGGCTGACGCCGGTCGCGGTACCGAGATCGCGGCCGCCGACGCGCTCGACCGGCCCCATCTCGACCGGGGCGCCCGCGCGCGCGAGCGTCTCGCGCAGCGACTCGAGCGTGCCGTCCCAGACGAAGCAGAAGTCTCCGCAGCCGGGCGCCGCGGCCGGCCCGCGCAGCGTGAACTTCGGGTCGCCCCACAGCACCGGTGCGTGCATGTTGATCTTGTGATGGCCGAAGCGCACCGAGAAGTAGCGCGTGTCCTGCGCGCGCCACTCCTGAGGCGTGGGCGCGACGAAGCCGAGCGCGCGATAGAACGTCATCATGGCCTCGGGCCGGGCCGTGGGGATGGCGACGTGATCGAAACCGGCGATGCTCACGTGAGACTCCTTCGATCCGCGCGGGGCGCGCGGGGAACATCATCGCACCGGCTCGACGCGCGGGGTCATCTCGTCAGGACGAAGATCACGGCGAGCACCGGGCAAGCCACCGCGAACGCGAGATGCGCGCATCTCATCGGACGACCCCGGGAGCCCGGCCGCCGCCCGGCCCTCACCGCGAACCCTCCGCCGAAGGCGGCTCCCAGCGGTCGTGCCGCTCGCGGCGCTCCTGCCGGTAGTTCGTGATCTCGAGCCGGATCCCGTCCGGGTCCTCGAGGAACGTCGCCCAATAGTCGGGGTCGTACTCGGCGTGCGCGCGCGCGGGCGACGCCGCGACGCCCAGTGCGCGCAGGCGGTCCGCCACCTCGCGAACGTCCTCGACGCGATCCACGCGCAGGCACAGGTGGTGAAGCCCAGGAGCGTACGCGTCGAAGGCGGCGCGCGAGCGCGCCGGCCTGAGCACCACGCCGAAGTGACGGTTGTAGTACTGCACGTGGGGATCGCCGCCGAGCGAGAAGCGATTCTTGCGGAACCCGAGCGTCTCGATCATGACGCGGTCGTAGAAGCGCTCGGACACGGCGGGATCCGTGACGGCGAGGTACACGTGATCGATACCGATGATCTCGGTCATGAAGGCTCCCCGCGCGGCGCGGCGCGACGGTCCGGGCGGGCGCTAACGGGCCGTTCCGCGCACGGCCCACCCACGCGCCGCGAGCGGGATCGTGCCGTCGGCCGCCGGAACGAGCCGCCCGGTGAGCACCGCGCGGATGCGCTCGCGAGTGACCTCGTCGAGCGAGGCGAGGAAGGTCGGCGCCGGCCCCTGCCCGCCGAGGAACGGCGCCCAGTAGTCGTCGAAGCTTCGGAACACCGTCGGCACGTCGATCGCGCGCGACGTGACCGATGCCAGCCCCGCCTCGTGGAACACCGCCTCCAGCCGCTCCGGCCGGCACAGCGGGAAGCGCGCGGCCTCGTCCTGCGACTCGGCCTGCGGCCGCACGTCGAGCGCGGCGTCCCAGAAGCTGCGCAACATCGTCATCCCGCGTGCGTAGTCCCAGACGTACACGCCCACCGGCGCCCCCGCACGCGCCACGCGCGCCATCTCGCGCACCGCCGCGACCGGGTCGCCGACGAAGTTCAGGACCAGGCCCGAGACGACCGCGTCGCACGAACCGCTCGCCCAGGGCAGCGACACCGCGTCGGCGACGTCGAAGCGCACGCGGGGGTCGTCGACGCGCCGGGACACGTGCGCGACGAACTCGGCGGACCGGTCGATCGCGAAGATCGCGCCGGGCCGGGCGCCCTCGCGGATCGCGTCGACCAGCGCGCCCGTGCCGCACCCGACGTCGCCCCACACGCGATCGGGCCGCACGTCCAGCCACGGGAGGAACTCGCGCGCGACCGCGCGGCTCCAGCGGCCCATGTAGACGTCGTAGAGCTCGGCGCTGGCCCAGCGATCGACCGACTGCACGTTCATCGCGACCTCCGTCGAACGAGGACGACGGCGACCGCGCGGGGCCCCGGAACCGCGCGGCGCCAGGCGACGATGATCTCGCCGCGCGCCGGGATTCGCGGCAAGCCCTCCACGCGGCCGCGGTCTTCGCCCGCCCGCCGCGGGCGTGCTCCGGCGCGCGTTCAGGCGTCGGCTGCGCGTGCGGCGACCGTGCCGTCGCCGTGCGGCGCGGCCCGAAATTCGGCGCGCGCCTCGGCCGCGAGCGAGAACGCGCACAGCCGCGGATACGCGGCGGCCGGCACCACGTCCGGGATCGTGCGCTGCGTGAAGTGCCAGCACACCGCGGTGGTGAGTTCCGCCTGCCCGAACGCGGCACCGTCGGCACCGAGCCCGCCGCGGGCGAGGTCCGCCTCGAGCGCGTCGTACGCCGCGCGCGCCTGCGCCGTGACCCGCTCGACCCACGGCGCGTGCTGCTTCTCGGGCGGGCGCACACCGCGCTCGTAGACGATCTGCACGCTCTTCTCGCACGCGGCGAGCGCGTACCCGAGCACGCACAGCGCGTGCTGCAGCGCCTTCGGCTGCGCAGGCACGAGGCTGCGCGGGTGCGCGAGCGCCTGCGCGTACTCGAGGATCAGCGTCGAGTCCATCATCACTTCGCCGTCGTCGCACACGAGCGTGGGCGCCTTCACGACGGGGTTGATGCGGCTGAACGCGTCGAAGGTCCTGAACACCGACAGCGACTGGTGCTCGAAAGGAAGCCCGAGCATCTGCAGCGAGATCGCGACGCGACGAACGTAGGGAGAGTCGAGCATGCCGATCAGCTTCACGGAGAGCCTCCATCGAGGGCGCGCCGCAGCGCGGCGCGCGCCAGAAGTCGCGTCGAGTCGAGTGTCGGCAGCGCGGAGCTCGCGTCGTCGACGACCAGCGGAATCTCGGTGCAGCCGAGCACCGCGCCGTCGCAGCCGTGCGCGGCGAATTCCCGAATGACCGCCAGGAACGCGGCGCGCGCCCCGCCGTCGAAGATGCCGCGGACGAGTTCGTCCATGATCAGCCGGTTCGTCTGCACGCGCTGCTCGGCCGTCGGGCGAAGCCACTCGATGCCGCGCTCGCCGAGCTTGTCGGGATAGACGTCGCTCTCGACCAGCCAACGCGTGCCCAGAAGCCCCAGCCGGCGCAGCCCCCTCGCCGCCGCCTCGTCCGCGACCACTTCGGCGATGTGCAGCCACGGCAGCGGCGACTTCGGCGCGACGAGGTCGAACGCCTGGTGAACGGTGTTGTCCGGGCACACGAGGAAGTCGGCGCCGGCCCGCGCGAGCGTGTGCGCCGACGCGAGCATCAGCCGTGCGACGCCGTCGAGGTCGCCGCGCTCGAGGCACTCGACGTACCGCGCGAGCGACGGCGTGTGCAGCGACACCTCGGGATGCGCGTGCCCGCCGAGCAGTTCGCCGCCTTCCGCGCAGATCGTGCGGTAGCACAGCGCCGCGCCCTCGGCGGAGCAGCCGACGATTCCGATGTGCAGCGTCATGGCAGGCAGCGCAGGCCCTCGCGCGCCCGGCGCCGCGCGCGCCGCGCGACGAGGCCGGCATCGCGACCGGGCGTCAGACCATCGAGTGCAATCCGAACATGTTGCCCTCGGTGTCGACCGCGAGCGCGATGTGACCATACTGGCCGATCGAGAACTTCGCCCGCTCGACGCGCCCGCCCGCCGCCGCCACCCGCGCGGCCTCGCGCGCGCAGTCCTCGCACGAGAAGTACACGAGCACGCTGTTGCCGCCGGCCTTGCAGCCGTCCATCCTGACGAGTGCGCCGGTGGCGCCGGCGGCGGTCGACAGCATCGGGAATCCCCACATCTCGATCTCGGAGCTCTGCAGCCGCGTGAGCGTCACGCCGAACACCGCCTCGTAGAAGGCGCGCGCGCGCCATGTCGTCGACGTAGATCTCGAACCATCCGACAGGATTGAGCTTGTCCATTGCGTGACCTCCTCGCGATCGGCACCGCGACCGGTGCGGTGCGCCGTCTCGCCAGTATGCACTCGAGCGAGACGCCCGCACTGCGCGTTCCGAGACCGGACGCGTCAGCGCGCGAACTCGTACTCGAGCCGTGTGATCCGTCCTCGCCAGTACGGCTTCGCGACCCCGCCCGGCCGCCAGGCGACCTCGCCCTGCATCGGCACCTTCATGCCGTCACGCGTCTCGTAGTCCCACACGCGCGCCTCCCACGGCGTCGCGACGAGCGCGCCGCCCACGCTTCGATCGCGGGCGTCGGCACGCACCGACTCCACGAGGCCGCGCTCGTCGAAGCGAAACAGCAGCGCGAGCTCGACCCCGCCGTCGGCGAGCGTCGCGCGCGCCGAGCGGTCGTCGACCGCTTCCCACCGCACGCCCTGGCTCGGCAGGAGCGCCGTCGGGTACCAGACGCACTCCGCGAAGAAGCGCATGAACTCGGCGCGCGCCGCGGCGGGCGTGCCACGCACCGAGGCCACGTCGACGAGCCCGAAGATCGCGGCCTGGAGCAGCCCTTCGCCGGCGACGTAGGCGTCGTGCACGTTGACGGTCGTGGCCGGCATCACCTCGACGCGGGCGTCCCACACGAAGCCCGGCCGCCGCGTGCCGACACGCTGCGTCGCGGTGAACGGGCGCCAGGCATGCGCGTCCTCGCCGACGTCGAACATCCCCGCCTGCACCATGCGCACGCCCACGATCACGGGCTGCCCGTCGGTCAGCGCGGTGCGGAAGTACCGCTGCACCGGCGCCGGCAGGCCGTCGAGCTCGCGGGCGTCGTAGCGGGCGGGCGTCGGCGGCGTGCGCACGGCGTCGAGCCGTTCGGTCAGCGCGCGCGTCTCGCCGCCCCAGCGCACCGCGCCCCAGACCAGCGCGGCGCCTGCGCACACGGCGGCCCCGACCAGCACCGCGAAGACGACCGTCGACACCCGGGCCTGTGTCATCGCTCGGCCCGCCCGGGTGCACGCGGGTTGACCGGACAGAGTCTGCGCGGCGCGAGGCGCCCGGGCCGCCTCCGGTGCGAGACCGGCGTCGGCCTCACGTCCAAGCCCTCGGCCGGGCGGCGGTCGTCACGCGGCCGCCTCGCGCGCGAAGCGCAGCACGCCGTCGTCGAGCGAGGCGAAGCGCAGCGCGGCGAGGTCGGCGACGTAGTTCTGCGTCACCCGCCAGGGATCGCGCGTGCCCTGCTTGGGCAGCAGCGGCGCGCCGCGCTGCACGTAGCCCGACGACAGCGCGAGGAACGGCGAGACCTCGACGGTGGGGTCGCGCGGGGCGGTCACGACGGCCAGGCCGCGCCGGCGCATGTGACCGATGAGCCGGCACGCGAAATCCGCGACCAGGTCCGCGCGCAGCGTCCACGAGGAGTTCGTGTAGCCGAACGTCATCACGCAGTTGGGCAGGTCCGACAGCATCATCCCCTTGTACGTCATCGCGGTGCTCGCGTCGAAGCGCCGGCCGTCGACCTGGAACTCGACGTCGCCGAGCACGTTCAGCTTCAGCCCGGTGGCCAGCACGATCAGGTCCGCGGGCAGTTCCCTCCCCGACGCGAGCCGAACGCCGTCGGCCGTGAATCGCTCGATCGTGTCGGTGACGACGTCGGCGCGCCCTTCGCCGATCGCGCGGAAGAGGTCGCCGTCGGGCACCACGCACAGCCGCTGGTCCCAGGGCTTGTACGACGGCGTGAAGTGCCGCATGTCGAAACCGGCCGGCAGCTGCGCGCGCGCGAGCTCGACGATGCGCTGCGCGAACATCTCGGGGCGGCGCTTGGCAATCCGGTAGTAGAACATCATCCGAGCGACGTTGCGCACGCGCGCGATCCGGTACGCGAGGCGCGCCGGCAGGACGCGGCCCAGCGCGAGCGCGAGCCGGTCTTCGGCCGGCCGGTTGACCACGTACGTCGGCGAGCGCTGCAGCATCGTCACGTGGGCGGTGCGCGCCATCGCGGGCACGAGCGTCACCGCGGTGGCGCCGCTGCCGATCACGACGACGCGCCTGCCCGCGTAATCGAGATCCTCGGGCCAGAACTGCGCGTGGACGATCCGCCCGCGGAAGTCCGCCTCGCCGTCGAACGACGGGCGGTGCCCCTGCGCGTAGCTGTAGTAGCCCGCGCACAGCAGCACGAACTGCGCGCGCCACGGCGTGTCGCGCCCGTCGGGCCCGCGCACCGTCAGCGTCCAGCGCGCATCGGCGCTCGACCAGCTCGCGCCGACGACGCGGTGCCCGAAGCGAACGTTCGGCGTGATCCCAGCCTCGTCGGCGGTCTCGCGCAGGTAGCGCAGGATCTCGGGTCCGTCGGCGATCGCCTTGCGGCCGCGCCACGGCTTGAAGCCGTAGCCGAGCGTGTACATCTCGGAGTCGGAGCGGATGCCGGGATAGCGGAACAGGTCCCAGGTGCCGCCGAGCGTGTCGCGCGCCTCGAGGATCGCATACGAGGTGCCCGGGCACGCACGCTGCAGGTGGTGCGCGGCACCGATGCCGGACAGGCCGGCGCCGACGATCAGGACGTCGAAGGAGCGTCCGGCCGCGGGCTCGACGAACGCCGCATCGGGGCTGGGGGCATGGCCGGGCATGGCGTCTCCTGCCCGGAGCCTCTCCGGGCCTGTGGGGTGGTCGGGAAGGCGAAGAGTGCCACGAACCGGGGCCGGGCGACGCTCAGAGCTGGTCGGCGGGAATCGCGAAGTGCGCGCCCGCGCCCGCGGTCGCCGGCCCCAGCGCCGCGAGCGCGTAGGGCAGGAGCTGGTCGCAGTAGAAGCGCGCGGTCGCGACCTTGGCGTCCAGGAAGGACGCCGGGTAGCGTCCCGCGGGAGCCTCGCGCCGAAGACGCGCCGCCGCGTGGGCCGCCTGCGCCAGCAGGTAGCCCGCCAGCACGCCGCCGAAGAGCCGCTGGTAGGCGGTCGCGCCGGCGGCGGCATCGGGCGGCAGCCCGTCCCCGAGGGCCCGCATCCAGTCGGTGCCCTGGCGCAGGACATCGACGCCGTGCGCGAGGGCGCGGCCGACGCGGGCCGGTTCGTCGCCGGCGCCGGCGAGGACCCGGGCGAGCGCGTGCATCCGGGCGATCAGCGCATCGACGGTTGCGCCGCCCGCCTGCGCGAGCTTGCGCCCGACCAGATCCTGCGCCTGGATGCCGTTCGTGCCCTCGAAGATCGACATGATCCGGATGTCGCGATAGTGCTGTGCGACACCGCTGTCCTCGACGAAGCCCGACCCGCCGAAGACCTGGATCGCGAGCGAGGTCACTTCGTTGCCCATGTCGGTGCACCAGGACTTCGCCACCGGCGTGAGCAGGTTCGCGAGCTGCTGCCAGTGCGCGCGCTCGGCCGGGTCGGAGGCGAACGCGCCGCGATCGAACGCGGACGCGGTGAAGTAGCAGATCGCGCGCATCGCCTCGGTCAGGCAGCGCATCGTCATCAGCATCCTGCGCACGTCCGCGTGCCCGACGATGGGCGTTCCCGCGGGCGAGCCCGGCGGCTGCCCCTGGACACGCTCGCGCGCCCACGCGAGCGCCGACTGACGCGCGCGCTCCGCGATGCCGAGCGCGCCCAGCGCGGTCGCGAGGCGGTTGCTGTTGAGCATCGTGAACATGATCCTCATGCCGCCGTGCTCGCGGCCGACGCGATGGCCGACCGCGCCGCCGGCGTCGCCGAACGCCATCACGCAGGTGGGGCTCGCGCGAAAGCCGAGATTCTGCTCGACCGAGACGCAGCGCACGTCGTTGCGCGCGCCGATCCGGCCATCGGCGTCGACGAGGTGCTTGGGCACGATGAAGCAGCTGATGCCGGCGGTGCCCGCCGGCGCGTCCGGCGTGCGCGCGAGCACGAGGTGCACGAGGTTCGGCGTGAGCTCGTGGTCGCCCCAGCTGATGAAGCGCTTCACGCCGTGAAGCCGATAGGTTCCGTCGGGCTGCGCGATCGCGCGCGTGGTCAGCGCGCCGAGATCGGAGCCGGCCGAGGGCTCGCTGAGGTCCATCGCACCGGCCCACTCGCCGCTCTCGAGCCGCGAGACGTAGACCGCCTTCTGTTCGTCGCTCGCGTGCGCCCGCAGGAGCTCCGTGGCCCCGGCGATCAGGCCGGTGAGCAGCGCGAAGCTGCCGTTGCCGGACGCGCTGAGCTCGAGAAAGGCGGCGTGCACGAGCCAGGGAACACCGTCCTCGCCCGCCGCCGGCGCGCGCGGCAGCACGTTCCACCCGCCGGCCATCGTGCGCCGGTACACGTCGGGGAAGGCGTCGTGAACCTGCACCCGGCCGTCGCGCAGGTGCGCGCCGGCGACGTCCGCCGGGCGGTTCGTCGGCGCCCAGACGTCTTCGTAGAATCGCGCGCCGCTCTCCAGCAGGCGTGCCACGGTCCGGGCATCCCAGGAACCGAAGCCCTCGGCACGTGCGATCGCGCCGAGGTCGGCGATCTCGTCGAGCACGAAGTTCATTTCCGGGACGGGGGCGAGGTAGGGAGAGCTCATCGGAAGCCGCGCGGGAAGGGAAAGGCGGGACGCTCCGATCATAGCAACCACCCGCGACTGCGCCGGCCGGCCCGCCGTTGCCGCCGTCCGTTCGAGAACCGGGACGAGCGCGTCCCGAATCCGCTCAAGATGCCCGGCACGGCGCCGATATCGCCCGTACGCCCCCACGGTGCCACGCCTCGCCCCGATGACGTCCCACCACGCCACGCCCGTCGAAGCGGGCATCGACGAAGTGCCCGGCTCCCTGCTGCGCCTGGTCGCCGACTCCGTCCCGGCCCTGATGGCGTACTACGAGGTCGGCACCCTGCGCTGCCGCTTCGCCAATCGCCGCTACGCGCAGTACAACGGGTGGACGCCGCAGACGATCCTCGGCAAGACCGTTCGCGAGGCGATCGGCGAAGCCGCGTGGCGGCACATCGAGCCCTACGTCGACGCGGTGATCGCGGGGCAGGAAACGCGCTACGTGCGCGAGCAGACGCTGCCGGACGGCGACAAGCGGATCATCGAGGTCAGCCTGATCCCGCACTTCTCGGACGCACGCGAGCTGCTGGGCGCCTTCGTGATGATCAACGACATCACCGACGCGTGGCACGCCGAGCGCACCGTCCGCGAGAGCGAGGAGCGGATGCGAAAGTTCATGGAGGCCAGCAGCGAGGGCATCCTGTTCCATCGCGACGGGTTCATCACCGACGTCAACGAGGCGCTGGTCGCGCTGTGCGGCTACCCGGCCGCCGCGCTGATCGGGCAGCACCCGCTCGAGTTCGTCGCCGAAGACTGGCGGGCGAGCGTCGCGGAGCGCATGCAGGCCCATCGGGAAGAGTCGTACGAGACGGTGGTGGTCCACGCGAGCGGTCGGCGGGTCCCGGTCGAGCTGGTCACGCGCCTGACGCAGTTCGGCGGGGAAGAGCAGCGCATGGTCGTCGTGCGCGACATCACCGCCCGCAAGCAGGCGCAGGAACGCATCGAGTTCCTGGCGCTGCACGACGCGCTCACCGAGCTGCCCAACCGGCAGTACCTGAACGACTGGCTGCCGCGCACGCTCGCGCTGTCGCGCCGGCACGATCGGCGCGTCGCGGTCGTCTTCATCGACCTCGACAGCTTCAAGCCGGTCAACGACACGCTCGGCCACGAGGCCGGCGACGCGCTGCTGCGCGCCGTCGCCCAGCGGCTGCGCGCGACGGTCCGCGAGTCCGACCTCGTCGCGCGGCTGGGCGGCGACGAGTTCCTGGTGGTGCTCACCGACGTCGCCACCTGCGACGACGTCGAGCGCGTCCGCGCTCGCCCTGCTCGAAGAGCCTGCGCTCGGTGCTGTGGCACGGGCGTGCGCTCGCCCGCGATGTCGATCGGCGTGAGCCCGAGCCCGACCACGGCAGCGGCGCCGACGAGCTCATCCGTCGCGCCGACGCCGCGATGTACCGCGCCAAGCTGGGCGGGGGCAATCGCTACACGCTGTTCAGCGGCGACAGCGTGCGCTGAGCGGAACGGGCACAATCGGGTCCCGGGCACCGACGAGCGAGTCGGCCCGGCAACCCGATTCCACGAAGAACGACCCTGGGAGACTCCCGGTGAAGAAGATCGTGCGGACACTGTCCGCCGCCTGCGCGTGCGCGCTCGCCGTGGCCGCCGGTGCCGCCCGCGCGCAGCCGTCGACCTACACGTACACGCCGATCTCGCGCGTGATGGAAGCCAACGTGCGCGTCGCCGCGCTCGCCATCGATGCCGGCCGTCCGCTCCAGATGAGCTGGAAGCTCGAGCGCGCGTTCTCGGTCAGCGCGGAGCTCGCGCCGCTGAAGTCCTACGCGGGCGACGTCATCGGCAACAGTGCCGCCGCGAAGGCGCCGCGCACGGTCACGCGCGCGTACACGAGCGCGAAGCCCGAGATCGGCAGCCCGAGCGAAGGGCGCTACGTCATCGTCGAGATGGATCCCGAGGACTTCAACGCGTCGTCCTGGTACATGGGATTCAATCCCGGGATCCGGCAGATCCTTCCCTACAAGGACGCGATGTCCTACGAGGTCCGGCTGCTCCACGAACTGAATTTCGCGGCACCGAACGCATCGCCCACGAAGCCGGGCGCTGCGGTCGACACCCTCAAGACCGACGCCGTCTTCAAGCCCGGCCCCGGCCGGATCGCGACCGCCGACGGCTTCTCGCAGGCGGTCTTCGAGATGCCCGAGAACGCGTCGATCAGGTTCCTCGCCTACAACCTGCACAAGCCCGCCGACGTGCCCGCGGGGCGCAAGGTGCCGCTCGTGGTGTTCCTGCACGGCTCGGGCCAGAGTCACGACTACGCAGCGTTCCCGAACGACCCCAGGGCCGACGTGCTGTCGCCGCTGCTCGCCAACCAGGGCGGCACGACGTGGGTCGAGAACGCGCGCGAGAAGGCCTTCGTGCTGGTGCCGCAGGCCCCCGCGCGCGACACCCGCGACGGCGACAACGAGGGGGGCTGGCGCTCCGCCGACACGCAGAAGATGCTGCTCGCGCTGGTCGACAAGCTGGTCGCCGAGAATCCCTCGATCGACGTCGACCGCCTCTACCTCACCGGGCTCTCGATGGGGGCGATGGGATCGTGGAAGATCCTGAACAGCCCGGACCCGAAGATCTCGCGCAAGTTCGCCGCCGCGGCGCTGATCGCGGGCATCCCGAAGGACGTCTTCTTCCCGGCGCGCACCGAGACGCCCGCGCAGCGCGCGGCGCGCATCCGCGGCGCGAGCTGGACGCGGTCGACCTGCGCCACGTTACGACGCCGCTGTGGATCGCCCATGCGAACACCGACCTGGTCGTCGACCTGCTCGCGCGCGTGCCGTCGCCGTCACCGGCAAGGCGAAGATCGACCCGCGCGGGGACATCGTCGCCGCCAGGGCGCAAGTCGTCGTCGACAACGGCCTGGCGCGCGACTATCGTGCCAGGAACCGCCACGGCGGTGCTGGTCGTCCGCTACGTCGAGTACCAGTTCGACGGCGGCGATCGCTTCCGCGACCTCGGCATGGTCACGCGGCACGGCCACTCGGAAGCTAGAAGGACCGGGCACTGATCGACTGGATGTTCGCCGCGCCGGACGTCGCGTCGCTGGCTAGCGAGCCGACTCGCCGCTCGCCGCCGGGCCGTGGCCGCCGGCCGGCCTTTCGCGGGCGGCCACGTTAGCATGGCCGGCCCGGCGGCGGGGCCGCTGCCCCGCCCCGCGGAAACCACGCGCACTGGGAGACGTCGAATGCAGGACCGTGCCTCCTCGCAACGCCGCCGGCTCCCGGGCCTGCTGCTCGCGGCGGCCGCGCTGTCGGCCGCCGGCGCGTCCCGCGCGCAAGTTTTCCCCTCGGAGCCGATCAAGATCGTCGTCGGCTTCCCGGCCGGCACCACCACCGACGCGATCGCGCGCATCGCCGCCGAGCACCTGCGCGCGAAGCTCGGCCAGCCGGTGATCGTCATCAACAAGCCGGGCGCCAACGGCGCGATCGGCGCGTCCGACGTCGCGCGTGCGCCGGCCGACGGCCACACCCTGCTCGCGACGAACTCGAGCAGCATGACGGTGAACCCGCACCTGTACCGCAAGCTCGGGTACCAGCTGGGCGACTTCGCCGCGATCACGCCGATCACGTCCGCCCCGCTGATCCTGACGATCAACCCGACCAACGAGCGCACCGCGTCGATACGTTCCGTTTCGGACTTCGTCGCGTTCATGCGCGCGAACCCCGGCAAGCTCAGCTACGCGGCGGCCGGCCCCGGGAACATCACGGGACTGACGTTCCGGATCTTCAACAACCACACCGGCACGACGGCGCACGAAGTCGTCTACAAGAGCGCGGTCGCGTCGCAGCTCGCGGTCCTGAGCAGGGAGGTCGACGCTTTCATCGACACGCCGCTCGCGGTGCCGCACGTGAAGGCCGGCAAGCTCAGCGCGCTCGCGGTCACGAGCCCGACCCGCTGGCGCGACCTGCCCGACGTCCCGACGCTGAAGGAGGCGGGCTTCCCGAAGATCGACGTCACGTTCTGGCTCGCGCTGTTCGCGCCGGCGGCCACGCCGCAGCCGGTCCTCGACAAGCTCTACGCCGCGCTCGCGAGCCTGCGCGACGAGCCCGGCCTCGCGAAGCAGCTGCTGCAGCACGGCGACGTGGACCTCTCGTCGCCCAGGGACTTCGGCGAGCGGATTCGCGCGGAATCCGCGATGTGGGCCGACATCATCCGGCGGGAGAACCTCCAGCTCGACTGAGGGCGCGTCATCCGCCGGCGTGTCTCGAACTCGACGAGAACAGCTGGATGACCGCGACGCCCGCGACGATCATCGCCATGCCGAGCAGCGCGGGCCCGTCGAGCCGCTGCCCGTAGACCCACCATCCGACGAGCGCGATCAGCGCGACGCCCGCGCCGGACCACACCGCGTAGGTGACGCCGATCGGGATCGACTTCAGCGTGAGCGACAGGAAGTAGAACGCGAGGGCGTAGCCGACCACGACCACGATCGACGGGCCCGGCCGCGTGAACCCGTTCGAGGCGTTGAGCGCGGACGTCCCGGCGACTTCCGCGACGATCGCGATGGCCAGCGCGAGCCACGGGTTCATCGGGCGTGATCCAGCGGGCCGTCGGCGCCCGCCGGCCGGTACGTGAGCATCAGGATGCCGCTGGCGAGCGCGCGCGACGACACGAGCGAGAGCGGCACCTTCTCGCCCTTGGGCAGCAGCGGGACGCCGCTGCCCAGCAGCACCGGCATGACGGCGACCTCGACCGTGTCGACGAGGCCGGCGTCGAACAGGCTGCGGGCGAGCACGCCGCCGCCGAACAGCCACAGGTCCCTGCCGGGCTCGCGCTTCAGGCGCGCGACCTCCTCCTCGATGCCCTCGGCGACGAAGCGCGTGCCGGGAATGTCGCGGAACTCGAGCGAGCGCGAGGCCACGACGACCTGCCGTCCGCGGGTCGGGTCGCGCTCGCCCTGCGCCTGCAGGACCTCCCAGCTCCTGCGCCCCATCACGAAGACGTCGAACTCGTCGAAGAGCGCGTCGAAATCGACCGCGGGATCGTCGACGATCCAGTCGAACCCGCCGTCGGTCGTCGCGATGAAGCCGTCCAGGCTCGCGGCGACGTTGTAGCGCAATCGGCGCACGATCTCAGCTCCTTGGAAGAATTCGTCAGCGTCGCACCGGTTCGGGCTCGCGCGCGAGCACGAGCCGCACCGACCAGCCCGCGCCGTCGGGTGCGATCGAGAAGCGCGCGACACGATATCCGGGGGCGCCGCCCGTCGACGAGACGATCAGCTCCAT
>JAXMEE010000008.1:0-253735 GCA_046348465.1 Burkholderiaceae bacterium | reverse complement strand
ATGCTTCCACCGCTCACCTGCCTGCTCGCTTTCGAGGCGGTGGCGCGCCGGCGCAGCTTCGCGCTCGCCGCGGGCGAGCTGCACCTGACGCCGTCGGCGGTCAGCCACCAGGTGGCCAAGCTCGAGGACTTCCTCGGCGTGCGGCTGTTCGAACGATCGTCGCGCGGCGTCAAGGTGAGCCCCGCGGGCGAGGCGTACCTCAAGCGCGTCGAGGGCGCGCTCGGCGCGCTCGCCGCGGCCACCGACGACGTCCGCCAGGGCGTGCGCAATTCGCTGTACGTGCACACGAGCCCGAGCTTCGCGAGCCTGTGGATGATGCCCAGGCTGGCGGCGTTCTCGCACGCGCACCCCGGCGTGTCGCTGTTCCTCTCGGCGTCGCACGTGCACTCGGACTTCGAGCTCGCTCAGGTCGACGTCGACATCCGCTACGGCGTGCCGAACTGGCCGCAGCTCGCGGTCGAGCCCCTGTTCAGCGAGCCGATCCTGCCGCTGGCGAGCGAGGCCTTCATCGCCGCGCACCAGATCCGCACGCCCGCGGACCTGCTGCAGGTGCCGCTGATCCAGTCCACGGTCAGCGTCGTACAGTGGTCGGACTGGTTCGACCGCTTCCATCCGGAGCGCCGTCCCGAGCGCTTCGCGCTGCGCTTCGACCGCGCGATGATGTCCTTCGACGCGGCCGTGCAGGGGCTGGGCGTCACGCTGGAGAGCGCGGTGATCGGCGGCACGCACCTGGCGGCCGGGCGGCTGCGGCCGGTGTTCGATCCGGCGTGGAACGTTCCGGTGCAGGCGCACTTCGTCGTGTACCCGGAGCGGCACGGGTACCGGCCCGAGGTCGCGAAGTTCCTCGGGTGGCTGCGCGGGCAGACGCGCGCGGAACCCTACGCGGGGGCGGCGGGCGTGCCGCATTGAAGATGCATTCGTCTTGATGAATTCGGGTGCCCGGCATACGATGGCGGGAGGGTCGCCAGGCTCGCGCGTCATCGGTCGTCCGCCCGGCGGGTGCGTGCCGGCGGCCAGGGCGAATTCGACCCCTGGCCGAAGGCCCATCGGACCCGGCCCCCGAAAGTGCATTTCACGCCTGCCCGGATCTTCGACTCGCTGTCGCTGAAGTTCAGCGCGACGACGATCGGGCTGGTCGTCGCGGTCACCGCGATCCTCTCGCTGTACGCCGCCGACGAACTGCGCCGCAACGTGGAGGCCGCCCATTCGCAGGGGCAGCAGGCGACGGCGCGCAAGCTCGCGCTGGAACTGGACACGCGCGCTCGCGAGCGCGTACAGGCGCTCGAGGCGCTCGCGGCCGATCTCGATCGCGCCCGCCTCGGCGACGCCGCGTACCTGGAGCGCTACCTCGCCTCGCAACTGCTCGCGCGCCAGTCCTTTCCCGCCGGCGTGCTGCTGGTCGACCTGGCCGGGAACGTCGTCGCCGACGCGCCGGCGATCGCGGGCCGGCGCTCGCGCAACGTCGCCGACCGGCCGTACATGGTGCAGGCGATCCGGACCGGCAAGTCGTTCATCGGCGGGCCGATCATGGGACGCGGGGTCGAGCGGCCGGTGCTGAACATGTCGGCGCCGGTCCTCGGTGCGGACGGTGCCGTGCTGGCCGTGCTCGTCGGCGTCAGCGACCTGCGCGGCGGCAATTTCCTGAACGTCTCCGGCGACTCGTGGCGGATGGGCATCACCGAGATCTACCTGGTCTCGACGCGCGACGAACTGATCATCGCCGCGGCGGACCCTGCGCGGGTGCTCGCGCGCCTGCCGGACGCCGGCGGCGCCGCGCAGCGGGTCCGCGAGGGCAGCGAGGGGTCGGCGCTGCTCTCGAGCCCGACCGGCGCGCGCAAGTACTACTCGTTCGCGCGCGTGCCGACGCCGGACTGGACGCTGGTGCTGGCCACGCCCGAGGACGTCGCGCTCGCGCCGCTCGACCAGCTGCGAGCGCGCGTCTACTGGACCGGTGCACTGCTGGGCGCGGTGGCCCTGCTCGTCGCGTGGCTCGTCACGCGGCGCCTGACCGCCGGTCTGCGCTCCGCGACGCGCCAGCTCGACGCCATGTCGGCGGACGAGAACCTGACGCGCAGCCTGCCCGAGGTCGGCGACGCCGAGACCCGCGCGCTGTTCGCCAGCTTCAATCGACTGTCGTCGGTCGTCGAGCGGCAGCGCGATGCGCTGCGGGCCAGCGAGGCGCGGCTGCGCGGCCTGTACGAGAACGCGCCGGTCGCGCTGTCGACCAGCGACCGGGCGGGGCGCGTCGTGTCGATGAACCGCCACTTCGTCGAGCTGTTCGGCTTCGAGCCGGGCGAGCTGACGACGGTGGCGCAGTGGCGCGAGCGCGCGGTCGCGCGATCGGACCAGCGGCGCGGGCACGAGACGGACTGGATCACGAAGTGGGGCGATCCCGCCGATCCGGCTCCGCACGCGCCTGCGCTGGCGCAGACCGTGCGCTGCAAGGACGGCTCCGTGAAGACGGTGCTGCTCACGCGCACGCGCCTGGGCGACGAGATGCTGCTCTGCGCGGTGGACGTCACCGACCTGGAACGCGCCGAGCACGAGATCGCCGCGAACCTGGACGCGATGCGCCGGCTGCAGGACGTCGGCCTGCAGGTGGTCGAGAGCGACGACCTCGACCGGTTCCTGGGCGAAGTGACCGAGGCGGCGCTGGGGCTCGCCGGTGCCGACTTCGGCGCGCTCAGGACCGTCGACCCCGCGAATGGCGCGCTGGTGCTGCGGGCCCACCGAGGCGGGCTCCCGGACGACTGGCTCGCGTACTGGCACGCCCCCGGCGCCGATCCGGGTGCGTGCGAGCAGGCGCTCGCGCTCGGTGAGCGGGTGGTCGTCGAGGACGTGCAGCGAAGTCCGCTGTACGCGGGCACGCGATCGCTGGATCATCTGCTGCGCGCCGGCGTGCACGCGGTGGTCTCGACGCCGCTGGTCGGGCGCTCGGGCCGGCCGCTGGGCGTCGTCTCGATGCACTTCAGGGCGCCGACGCGGCCCGACGCGGCGGTCGGGCAGCGGCTCGACCTGCTCGCGCGGCTGGCTGCCGATTCGATCGAGAACCACGCCACCGCGGACGCGCTGCGCGAGAGCCAGGAGCGCCTGCAACTGCTGATCGACCACGCCCCCGCCGCGCTGGCGATGTTCGACGCGCAGATGCGCTACCTCGCGCTGAGCCGGCGCTGGCGTGCCGACTACGGCCTGGGCGACCAGGCGATCGTCGGGCGCTCGCACTACGAGATCTTCCCGGAGATCCCGCCGCGGTGGAAGGACGTGCACCGGCGGGCGCTGGCCGGCGAGATCGTGCGCGCGGACGCCGACGCCTTCGCGCGGCTCGACGGCCGCACGCAGTGGGTGACGTGGGAAGTGCGCCCCTGGCGTGCGCACGACGGCACGATCGGCGGCATCGTGATCTTCTCCGAGGACGTCACCGCGCGCCGTCGGGCCGAGCTCGAGCGGCAGATGCTCGCCAGCGCGATCGAGCAGAGCCAGGAGAGCGTGATCATCACCGACCCGGCGATGCGCATCACGTACGTCAACGCCGCGTTCACCCGGATCAGCGGCTATGCGGCCGACGAGGTGATCGGGCGATCCGCCGCCACGCTCGGCGGCGACACGACGCCGAAGGCCACGCTCGACGGTCTCGCCGCGGCGCTCGCCGCCGGCGTGCCCTGGACCGGCGAGTTCCTCAACCGCCGGCGCGACGGCCACGTCGGCATCGACCTCGCGCGCATCGCGCCGGTGCGCGACGCCGAGGGGCGGATCACGCACTACGTGTCGGTGCAGGAGGACGTCACCGATCGCCGCCGGCTCGAGGGCGAGCTGGAGATGCACCGTCGCCACCTCGAGGCGCTGGTGGACGAGCGCACGAACCAGCTGCGCGCGGCGAACGAGCGCCTGTCGGCGACGCAGTTCGCGATGGACTCGGTCGGGATCGGGATCCAGTGGGTCAATCCGGCCGACGGGCGGATCGTCTACACGAACCGGGTCGGGGCCGCGCTCGCGGGGAGAACGGTGGAGGCGCTCACCGGCCTGACGGTGTCGGACGTCGATCCGAACTACCCGCCGGCCGAGTACGCGCGGCTCGTGGCGCAACTGCGCGAGCGGCGCCGGATGCAGTTCGAGAGCGTGAACGTCGCGCCCGACGGCCGCGCGACGCCGATCGAGATGATGCTCCACTACCTCGAGGCCGGCGCCGGCGCCGGCGAGGACCGCATCGTGGCCTTCCTCACGGACATCGGCCAGCGCAAGGCGGCGCAGGCCGTGCTGGTGCAGGCCCGGGCGGACGCGGAGTCGGCGAACCTCGCGAAGAGCGCGTTCCTCGCGAACATGAGCCACGAGATCCGCACGCCGCTCAACGGCGTGCTGGGCATGGCCGGGCTGCTCCGGCGCACGCCGATGTCGCAGAAGCAGGCCGGCTACCTCGACCGGATCGAGGCGTCGGGCCGCCACCTGCTCGCCGTCATCAACGACATCCTCGACCTCTCCAAGATCGAGGCCGGCCGGCTCGAGCTCGACGCGCAGGACTTCGCGCTCGACGACCTGATGAGCGACGTCGAGTCGACCGTCGACGCCCGCGTGGCCGCCAAGGGGCTGGCCCTGTCGTTCGACGTGCAGGGCGTGCCGCACTGGCTGCACGGCGACCGCACGCGGCTGGCGCAGGCGCTGGTGAACTACCTCGGGAACGCGGTGAAGTTCACGCAGACCGGCGGCATCACGGTGCGCTGCCGGGCGCTCGAGCAGGGCGCGGACGCGTGCCTGCTGCACTTCGAGGTGCGCGACACCGGTGTCGGCCTCGCGCGCGACGCGCTGGCGCGCGTGTTCGAGGCGTTCGAGCAGGGCGACATGTCGACGACGCGCGAGTTCGGCGGCACCGGCCTGGGGCTGACGATCACGCGCCGGCTCGCGCACGCGATGGGGGGCGACGCCGGCGCCGACAGCGAGCCGGGCCGCGGCAGCACGTTCTGGTTCACCGCCCGGCTCGGACTCGCGCGTGTCGCGTCCGTCGGCCCGGGCGCCGTCCCGACGGACGCCGAGCAGACGGTGCGGCGCGAGTTCGCCGGCACGCGCGTGCTGCTCGTCGAAGACGACCCGGTCAGCCGCGAGGTCGCCCGCATCCTGCTGGAGTCCGCCGGGCTCGTCGTCGAGGCGGTGGAGAACGGGCTCGAGGCGGTTCGGGCGGTCGAGGCGCGCGACTTCGCGCTGGTGCTGATGGACGTGCAGATGCCGGTGATGGACGGGCTGCAGGCGACGGACGCGATCCGCAGGCTCGCGCGCGGCGCCGCGATGCCGGTGATCGCGCAGACCGCGAACGCGTTCGCCGAGGACCGCGAGGCCTGCCTGAGGGCAGGCATGGACGACGTCGTCATCAAGCCCCTCGAGCCGGACGTGCTGTTCGCGCGCCTGCTCGCCTGGCTGCGTCCGCGGGCGTGACGGTGCCCGGCAGGATGGGCCCGATCCGGACCGGGCGGCGGCCGGGCGAAGCATGGCGCCGTGAAAGAATGCGGGCTTGCCGCTTCACCCGAATGCCGAAGGAGCCCGCCCGCCCATGCCGCTGCCCCCGCCCGACACCTCCCGCGAGCCCTGGCACCAGCGCTCGATCCACGTCCGCACCTTCCGCCGCTCCGACGGCCTGATGGACATCGAGGGCCACCTCACCGACGTCTGGCCCGAGCCGGTGCGCTGCGCCGACGGCATGCTGCCCGCCGGCCAGCCGATGCACGCGATGTGGCTGCGCTTCACCGTCGACAAGACGGCGACGATCGTCGCCGCACAGGCCGCGATGGACGCCGGCCCCTACGGCGAGGGCTGCGCGCGCATCACGCCCGACTACGGGAAACTGGTCGGCGTGCAGATCGCGCGCGGTTACCGCGACGCGATTCGCAAGATCGTCGGGCGCACCGCCGGCTGCACGCACATGAACGAGCTCGCCGGCGTCATGGGCAGCGCCGCGATGCAGGCGATGTGGGACGAGGTGCCCCAGGATCCCGAGAAGCGGCCCGCGAGCATCGACGGCTGCCACGCGCTCGATGCCGCCGGCCCGCAGGTGGCGAAGTTCTTCCCGCGCTGGCACCGGCCGGCGGGCGGCGCGGGCTGAACGCCGCCGCCGGCCGCGCGCGCGTCGCCGCGATGCCTTCGGCTCACCCCATCCACTGGCTGACCGGCGCCGCGGCGTCCTGAAGCTGCTGCGAGATCACGTCGACGAGCGCCGGGCCGTCGTGCGCGAGGGCGGCGCGCAGCGCGTCGTCGAGCGCGCGCGGGTCCTCGACGCGCCACGCCTTCACGCCGAAGGCCTCGGCCACGCGTGCGTGGTCGGTGCGCCCGAAGTCGACCGAGAAGTAGCGCTGGTCGTAGCCGGCCTTCTGCGACGCCTTGATCCAGCCGAACACCGTGTTCGAGAACACGATCATCTTCAGCGGAACGCCGCGGCGCACCGCGGTCTCGAGCTCGCCGCAGGTGAAGCCGAAGCTGCCGTCGCCCATCAGCGAGACCACGGTCGCGCCGGGCCGGCCGAACGCCGCGCCGATGCCCGCGGGCATCGCGAAGCCCAGCGCGCCGTGCGCGCGGTTCGTGATGAAGTGGCGGCCCGGCGTGCGGACGTCGAAGTACGCGGAGAAGTACGGGCACGGCGTGCCGGGGTCGGCGACCACGATCGCGTCCGCGGGCAGCAGGCGGTTGAGCGCGTCGACGACGCGCTCGGGCCGGATCGGGGTGTCCAGCGACGCGGCGAGCGGCGCGAAGCGGCCCCGCTTCGCCGCGCGCGCGCTCGCCACGCGCGCTCGCCCGCTCGCGTGCGCCGCGGGGCGGTGCGCGATGCGCTCGCGCGTCGCGGCCTCGAGCGCGGTCAGCGCGAGCAGCGCGTCGCCGACCAGGCCGACGTCGGTGCGGTAATTCGCAGAGACGACCATCGGGTCGCTGTCGACGTGGACGATCGTTGCGCTGCGCGCCGGAACGCGCCAGTTCTCGGTCGACGTCGACCCGGCGCGGCAGCCGACGATCAGCACCAGGTCCGCCGCGGCGAGGAGCTCGCGCGTCTCCTTCACGCCGCCGTTGGAGCCGACCACGCCGGCGTTCAGCGGGTGCGTGTCGGCGAGACTGCCCTTGCCGCTGACCGTGGTGCACACCGGGGCGTCGAGCAGCGTCGCGAGGCGATCGAGGACGTCGCACGCGCCGGCGATCACGACGCCGCCGCCGCACAGCACGACCGGGCTGCGCGCGTCGGCCAGGCGCTGCGCGGCGCGCTCGACGTCGGCGGGGGCGGGCGCCGAACGCATCGCGGGGAAGCGGCCGTGGCCGGGCTGCGCCCAGACGTCGGCGGCGTCGAGCGCGTGCTCCTGGACGTCGTGCGGCAGGCACACGTGCGCGGACCCCGGCTTGCCGGTGGTCGCCGCGCGGAACGCGCCGCGCAGCACGCGCGGCACCTGGTCGGCGCGGTCGATGGTGGCGTTCCACTTCGTCAGCGGCCGGTACAGCGACTGCTGGTCGAGCTCGGTCAGCGGGTACTTGCCGCGTGCGCCCACGCCGACGTCCGACGTGATGCCGAGCACCGCCACCGACGACTCGTTCGCCTCCACGAGCCCCGGCAGCAGGTACGTCGCGCCGCCGCCGCTCGGGCCTTCGCACACGCCGACCCTTCCGGTCACGCGCGCGTAGCCGTCGGCCATGTACGCGGCGCTGCGCTCGTCGCGCGTGAGCACGTGGTCGATGCCGTGGTCCAGGCGCGCGAACGCGTCGTACAGCGGCAGGCTGGTGTCGCCGCACAGGCCGAAGACGTGCTTCACGCCGTTGAGCTGCAGCATCCGCACGACCGCTTCGGCACCGTTGATCTTGTCCACAGTCGTCTGCTCCTCTGTTTCCCGCGGCCGGGGCGTGCCGGCGGGCGCGGTCGCCCGCGCGAAGGCCCGATTATGTACATTGTGCGCGGGCGCACGGTGCGCTCGCGCACGACGAGGACGCTCCCGATGAACCTCCCCCAGCCCGGTCGGATCGCGCGCGGCGGCAAGGCCGTGTACGGCGCCCCGCTCGGCATCCTGATGCTCGAGGCGCGCTTTCCGCGCATCCCCGGCGACATGGGCAACGCCGGCACCTGGCCGTTCCCGGTGCTCTACAAGGTGGTGCGCGGCGCGAGCCCGAGCCGCGTCGTGCTCGACGGCGCGCACGGGCTGCTCGACGCGTTCGTCGACGGGGCGCGCGAGCTGGTCTCGCTCGGCGCCGAGGCGATCACGACGAACTGCGGCTTCCTGTCGCTGTTCCAGCGCGAGCTCGCCGCGGCGGTCGCGGTGCCGGTGGCGACGTCGTCGCTGATGCAGGTGCCGTGGGTGCAGGCGACGCTGCCGCCGGGCCGGCGCGTCGGCGTGGTCACGGTGAGCCGCTCGACGCTGACCCCCGCGCACCTCGAGGCGGCGGGTGTGCCGACGGACGTTCCGGTCGAGGGCACCGAGGACGGGCGCGAGTTCTTCCGCGTGATCGTCCAGGCGCAGAAGGACGACCTCGACGTCGACCTCGCGCGCCAGGACGTCGTCGAGGCCGGGCTGCGGCTCGCACGCGCCCACCCCGACGTCGGCGCGATCGTGCTCGAGTGCACGAACATGCCGCCTTACGCGGCCGCGCTGCGCGACGCGGTCGGGCTGCCGGTGTACGACGTGTACTCGATGATCGCGTGGTTCGCGGCGGGGCTGCGCCCGCGGGTCTTCTAGCGAAGCAGCGCCTCGACCGCCTCCCGCCCCGGCATCCCGCCGATCGCCCCGCGGCCCGTGACCGAGAGCGCCGCGGCGGCGTTCGCCCACGCCACGCCGCGCTCGAGCGACTCGCCGCGGGCGAGCGCGGCGGCCAGGGCGCCGGTGAAAGTGTCGCCGGCGCCGACCGTGTCCGCGACCGCGACGCGATGCGCGGCGAGCACGAGCGCGGGGGCGCCCGGGCGATGCAGCGCGCAGCCGTTCGCGCCCAGCGTCACCGCGACCGCGCGCACGCCGTGCGCGAGCAGGGCCGCCGCGGCGTCGGCGACGGCGGCCGTGCCGGCGACGCCGGCCAGCGCCCGCAGCTCGGTCTCGTTCGGCGTGAGCACGTCCGTCAGCGCGAGGAGCTCGGCGGGCAGCGGCATCGCCGGTGCCGGATTGAGCAGCGTCGTCACCCCCGCGGCGCGCGCGATGCGAAACGCGGCCGTCGCCGCCGCCGCCGGCACCTCGCACGGCGCCATCACGACGCGCGCGGCGCGCAGCGCGCCCGCGGCCGCCTCCACGTGCGCGGACGTCAGGCCGGCGCCGGCCCCGGGCGCCACCGCGATGCCGTTGTCGCCGTCGTCGTAGACGAGGATCTGCGCGACGCCGCTGCGCTCGCCGGCGGCACGCACGACGTGCGCGGTCTCGATGCCCTCGTCGCGCCACAGCGCCATGCCGCGGTCGCCGAAGTCGTCGTCGCCGATGCGCGCGATCACCGCGGTGCGGGCGCCCTGCCGCGCGCACGCGATCGCGGCGTTCGATCCCTTGCCGCCGGGCAGGACTTCGAACGACGACGCCATCAGCGTCTCGCCGCGCGCGATCGGCCGCGCGACGCGGCAGACGAGGTCGGTGTTCCAGGAAGCGATGCAGACGACGTCGACCGGGCGGGGCGGCGGCATGGGTGTCCTCGGCGGGCGCGGCCGAGCGGCCGGCGCGTCGCTATTATCGGGGCCGCGAACCCGACGAAGCGAGGACCCGATGGCCGAACACCTGATCTCCCCGGAAGCCCTGCACCGCTGGGTCGTGGGACTCTTTCGCGCCGCCGGCTCGAGCGAGCGCGAGGCGACGCTCACGGCCGACCACCTCGTCGGCGCGAACCTCGCCGGCCACGACTCGCACGGCGTCGGCATGGCGCCGCGCTACGTGCGCTCGCTGCTCGAGGGAGAGCTGCAGCTCAATCGCAGCGTCGAGATCGCGCACGACGCCGGCAGCCTGGTCGCGGTCGACGGCCGTCACGGCATGGGGCAGTCGGTCACGCACCAGGCGATGGAGATCGCGATCGGCCGCGCGCGGCGCGACGGCGTGTGCGTGATGGGCCTGCGCAATTCGCACCACCTCGGTCGCGTCGGGCACTGGGCCGAGCAGGCGATCGCCGCGGGCCTGGCGTCGATCCACTTCACCAACGTCGTCGCGCAGGCGGTGGTCGCGCCCTACGGCGGCGCGAAGCCGCGCCTGTCGACGAACCCGTTCACCGTCGGCATCCCGCGCGAAGGCGCCGACCCGATCGTGCTCGACTTCGCGACCAGCGCGATCGCGCACGGCAAGGCGCGCGTCGCGTACAACAAGAAGGTCCAGGTGCCCCCGGGCAACCTCATCGACGCCGGCGGGCGGCCCACGCAGGATCCCGCCGTGCTCTTCGAGCCGCCCGAGGGTCCGCACGGGGCGCTGCTCACGTTCGCGCAGCACAAGGGCTACGCGCTGTCGCTGGTGTGCGACCTTCTGGGCGGCGCGCTCACCGGCGGCGGCACCGCGCACCCCGCGAACCAGCCGGTGCGCTGGGGCGTGTGGAACAACATGCTCGCGATCGTCTTCGACCCGAAGCGGCTCGGCCACGGCGAGGCGTTCGAGCGCGAGGCGCGCGCGTTCGTCGCGTGGGTGCGGTCCGCGCCGCTGTCGGGCGACGTCGACCGCATCATGGTGCCCGGCGACCCGGAGCGCCGGTCGCGGCAGGCGCGCGCGCAGGCGCTGCCGATCGACGCCGGCACCATGAGCCAGCTCGACGAGGCGGCGGCGCTCGTCGGTGAACGCTTCGGGGCGTCGCCGGGCCCGTGCTCGGCGCTGGCGCGCGCCGGCTGACGGGCGGACGGCGCGCGGCGCCGGGCGACTGCACCCCGAAGTCGACGACGATCGTGCCGGGCTCGCGCCGCCGCGCGGTGTCCGTGACGCCTGCGGGGCCGCCCTGCGACGATCACTCCCTCGGGATGCCGCTCGCCTGGATCAGGTCGCCCCAGAGCTTCCACTGTTCGTTGCCGAAGGCGGCGAAATCGGCCGGCGTGCCGCCCTCGATGCCGAAGCCCAGGCCCTCGAGCTTCGCGGCGATGTCCGGCTGATGGAGCACCTCGGTGATGTCGGCCGCGAGCTTCGCGACCACGGGCCTGGGGGTGCCGGCCGGCACGTAGACGCCGATCCAGGCCGCGGCGTCGAAGCCGCTGAACCCCTGCTCGCGGAACGTCGCCACCGCGGGGAAGTCGCGGTGGCGCGCCCTGCCGGTGATCGCGAGCACCTTGATCTTGCCCGCCTGCGAGTGGATCTTGGCGTTGCCGTTGGCCATGAACGCGGTGTCGAGCGAGCCGCCGATCACGTCGGCCATCTCGGCCAGCTCGCCGCCCTTGTACGGCACGTGCACCATCTCGACCTTCGCCTGGCGGCGCATCTGCTCGCCGAGCAGGTGCCCGCCCGAGCCGACGCCCCAGCTGCCGAACGAGACCCCCTTGGGCTGGCGCGCCGCGTGCGCGGCCAGCTGCGCGAGGTTGTCGTACGGCGCGCCGGGCGCCGCGACCAGCGCGATCTGCCCGGTGAGCAGCAGCGTCACCGGCTCGAAGTCCTTGCGCGCGTCGAAGGGCAGCTTCGAGCGCACGAACGCCGTGTTGATCTGCGCGGTGGGCGTGGTGAACAGCACCGTGTGGCCGTCGGGCTTCGCGCGCGCGACGAACTCGGTGGCGATGATGCCGCTCGCGCCGGGGCGGTTGTCCGCGACCACCGGCTGCTTCCACTTCTGCGACAGCCGCTCGCCGACCGTGCGCATCGCGACGTCGATGTTGCCGCCGGGCGACGACCAGGACACGAACGTGACCGGGCGTTCCGGATAGGCGCCCTGCGCCCGCGCGGACGGGGTCGCGAAGGCGCACAGCGCGAGGCTGCCGGCGAGAGCGAGACTTCGGCGTGCGTTCGAGACCATGGCGCGACTCATCGAGGGGGTCGTCCCAGCCTATCATGGCGGCGCGAGAACGCCGACCGACGAGGATGCGCGCGTGAAGATCACCGGATTCGATTGCCGCACGTTCGGCGTGCCCACCGGGACCCCGGTCAGCGCGTCCATCGGCAGTTTCGACGTCGTCAGCTACCTCGTGCTCTCGCTGAGCACCGACGACGGCCTCGCGGGCACGAGTCACCTGCAGGTGCCCGGCCGCTTCGCGCTCGGCGCGCTGCGCAGCCTGCTCGACGACTTCCGCGGCGTCGTGATCGGACGCGACCCGCGCGACACCGACGGCTTCGCCGACGAGGCGTGGCGTCGCGCGTTCTGGCTCGGGCCCTCGGGGCTGTGGGCGTTCGTCACGTCGGCGATCGACGTCGCGATGTGGGACCTCGCCGGCCAGGCCGCCGGGCAGCCGCTGCACCGGCTGTGGGGCGCACGCGTCGATTCGGTCGACGCGTACGGCAGCGGCCGCATGTGGCTCGCGCAGCCCACGGCGTCGATCGTCGCCGACGCGGCGGGCGACGTCGCGCGCGGCTTTCGCGCGCTGAAGATGCGCGTGGCGAGCCCCGAGCTCGAGCGCGACGTCGAGCGCGTGGCCGCGGTGCGCGCGGCAGTCGGCCCGTCGGTGCGGCTGATGGTCGACTGCAACCAGGGGCTGGACCTGGAGCGCGCGACGCGTCTGGCCGAGCGCTTGCGGGCGTTCGACGTCGCGTGGATCGAGGAGCCGCTGCCGTTCCACGACGTCGCCGGCCACGCGGAGCTGCGCCGGCGCACCGGCGTCCCGATCGCCACCGGCGAGAACCTGTACCTCGCGCACGAGTTCGAGGCTTTCGTCGCGGCGGGCGCGGTCGACGTGATCATGCCCGACCTGCAGCGCTGCGGCGGCTACACCGGCATGAACCGGATCGCCGCGCTCGCGGCGCGCCACGGGGTGCGCTTCTCGCCGCACGCGTACGCGTGGCACTCGACGCACTCGGTCGCCGCGTTCGCGAGCGACGGTCTCATCGAGTGCATGCCGCGCGGCGACCTGATGTTCGGGCGCCAGACCGTCCTCGTCGACGGGCGCGTCGCGGTGCCCGCCGAGCCCGGCACCGGGCTGCGCTACGACCCGCGCTGGCTCGACGCGTACGGCACCGATGCGTGAGCCCCGCGATCCGGGCGCCGGTCCCGTTCGCACGCCGATCGCCCCCGCACCGATCCGCTGATGTCGGAACGCCGCGCCGGCGCTTCCGGCGTCGCGCCGAAGTCTGGCACCATCGGCGTCGCCCGCCCCGCGGCCGACGCCGTCGCCGGCCGCGGGGCTCCTCCACCTCGTCAACCGGACCGCCCGCCATGGACCGCCCCTCGCAACCCGTCCGCCTCTACGGCATCCCGTTCTCGCAGCCCGTGCGCGCCGTCATGTGGCTGCTGCTCCACAAGCGGGTGCCGTTCGAGATGGTGCCGATCAGCCCCGGCTCGAAGGGCGACAGCGGCAGCCGCAATCCCGCGTACCTCGCGAAGAACCCCGGGGGCACGATCCCCACGCTCGAGGAACCCGACACCGGATTCGTGCTCGGCGAGTCGCACGCGATCCTGTGCTACCTCGCGAACAAGCACGGCTGGACCGACGTCTATCCGGCCGAGCCGCAGCGCCGCGCCAGGGTCGACTGGTACCTGCACTACCACCACCGCAACGTGCGCGAGGCGTCGATCGCGCTGATCGCGCCCAAGATCCGCAAGGACCTGACGATCCCCGAGCCGATCCTGCAGAGCGCGACCGCGACGTTCACGCGCGCGCTGCGCACGCTCGAGTCGAGCTGGCTCGCGCAGTCGCGCTTCCTCGCGGGCGATCAGGTCACGCTCGCCGACTTCGCCGCCTACATGGAGATCGGCCAGCTGCAGCCGGGCTTCACCGGCGTGTTCGACTTCGAGCCGTTCCCGAACGTGCGCCGCTGGCTCGACGACATGAAACGGGTGGACGCGCACGACGACGCGCACGTCGTGATGACGGCGCTCGGCGACATCTCCGCCGAAGCGCCGTCGATGGACGCGATCCGCGACGCGAACGGCAAGGCGATGGCCGCGGTGAAACGGCGGGTCGCGGCGCTGGGCGGATAGCGATCCGCGCGACCGTGGCCAATGCGCCGGCAATGAGATTTGTCATGGCCGCGCCTCCGCCAGTCAATCTACATTTGCGTATAGTCTTAATTGATCACTCCGTCCCGATGCGACGCGGTCGTCGCGCACCGTGAAGCCGCGGTGAGCGCGGGCTGCGCCCGGATCGCTTGAGACGCCGGTTCTTGCCGGCGAGTTCGGCGGAGCCCAGCGACCCGATGCCCACCTTCCCCCGCGCCCGGACAACGATGTCGTCGGGCCACGGCACGCGCGCGGACGGCCTTCGCGCGCCGCACGGGAGACCGACCGGGGTCGTGCCCTCGACACCCAACGGCGCGCGGCCCGGCGCCCCATCGAACGCGAGGCGCGCCGCCCGACACTAGACACCGGCGGGCGCGACGCCGCTGTCGCGCTCGCCCGCCCAAGCGGCCATCCGCCGCTCGCCCATCGGACCCGACGCGGCCGGCGCGGCAACTGCGCCGTCGCGAAGTCCCGGCGCGCGGTCGCCCGAAGGCTGGCCGATGACACGGACGGGGGCGCGCCCGCCCGGCCCACGGAGTGGCATCAATGAAAGCTCGGAGGATGTATCCGGCAGTCGCCGCGGCGCTCGGACTGTTCCCGCTGGCCGCGTGCGCGACCAACGGCTACTGGTCGCACAGCTACGGCATCAAGTCGGCCGGCATGGCCGGCGTCGCGATCGCGCTGCCGCAGGACGCGATGGCGGGGGCGGCGAACCCGGCCGGCCTGCCCTGGGTGGCCCACCGCTTCGACGTGGGGATGACGTACTTCAAGCCCGATCGCTCCGCCGAGATCACCGGCAACGGCTTCGGCCTGAACGGCGCCTACGACGGCAACGGCAAGAGCGCGTTCCTGCTTCCGGAGTTCGGCTACAACCGGATGATGCGCCCCGACCTCGCGCACGGCCTGCTCGTGTACGGAAACGGCGGCATGAACACGCGCTACGAGAAGTCGCCGTTCGCCGCCTTCGGCGGCCCGTCGCCGGCCGGCGTGACGCTCGAGCAGCTCTTCATCGCGCCCACGATCGCGTGGAAGATCCGGGACCGCTACTCGATCGGCGCCACGCTGAACCTGATCCAGCAGCGCTTCGCTGCCGACGGGCTGCAGCCGTTCGCCCAGGCGTCGTCGAACCCGTCGGCGCTGACGAACCGCGGCTACGCGTCGTCGACCGGCTGGAGCCTGCGCCTAGGCTGGACCGGAATGGTGACCGACACGCTCACGCTCGGCGCCACGTACCAGACCAAGGGGTTCATGGGGCGCTTCGACAGCTACTCGGGCCTGTACGCGGACAAGGGCGCGTTCGACATCCCCGCCAACTACGGCGTGGGCTTCGCGTGGCGGGCCACGCCCGCGTGGACGATCGCCGCCGACGTGCAGAAGATCGACTACAGCGGCATCGCCGCGATCGCCAATCCGATCTCGCGGCTGACGCAGCAGGGCGTCCCGCTCGGGATGGCGGGCGGCCCGGGCTTCGGCTGGCGCGACATGACGGTGGTCAAGATCGGCACGAGCTACGACGTCAGCGGCGACCTGACGCTGCGCGGCGGCGTGAGCTTCGGGCGCCAGCCGATCCCGGCGTCGGAGACCTTCTTCAACCTGCTGGCCCCGGGCGTCGTCGAGCGGCACCTGAGCCTCGGCGCCACGTGGAAGTTCGGAAAGAACAAGGAGATCACCGCCGCCTACACGCACGGCTTCGACAAGACCGTCAACGGATCGGGCTCGATCCCGGCGAACTTCGGCGGCGGCGAGACGAACCTGAGAATGCACCAGGACATGCTGGGCATCTCGTTCGGGATGCGGATCTGACGCGTTCGTGAGAGGCCGCCCCTGCGGGGGCGTGCCGCGCGCGGCGGGGCGGACGCGACGGCGCCGCCGCGCGCGTCGACGGCGGACCGGCCGTGCCGCGCCGGGTCAGCCCGCCGCGCCGAGCGCGTTCACCGCGCGGACGTCGCCGCGCTCGAACGCGTCGGCGAACAGCGGCGCGAGATCGACGTCGTCCTCGCGGCGCAGCGGGTCGCGCGGCAGCAGCGCGTGGCGCACCGTGAGCTGCGCGAGCAGCATCCGGCGCACCGAGCCCGTGCGTCCGGCCTCCCAGCCCATCGCGATCGCGGCGGTGAGCCGGTACAGCGCGGTGGCGGCCTGGCGCGCGATCGCGTCCTGGCCCTTCTCGGCCGCGGCCTGCGCGAGCCGGTCCACGTCGTCGACGAGCCGTTCGAGCACCGCACGCGGCCGCGCGTGCCACGGCGTGTCCTGCAGGAGCTGCGTGACGTGCGCGCGCCAGACCGGCAGCGCGCCTTCGCGGCGGATCGCGCGGATCACGTCGAGGGCGACGATGTTGCTCGTGCCTTCCCAGATCGAGCCCAGGTGCGCGTCGCGCACGATGCGCGGGTCGCCCCACTCCTCGATGTAGCCGCAGCCGCCGCGCACCTCCATCGCGTCGCCGGTGGCGCGCCGCGCGTCGCGGCACGCGCGGAACTTGATCAGCGGCGTGAGCAGGCGCGTGAGCGCATAGCGCCCGTCCTCGCCGGCGTCGGAGCGGCGCAGCGCGTCGGCGGCCTGGAACATCATCGTGCGCGCCTGCTCGGCGGGCAGCATGATCTTGGCGAGCTGGCGCTGCATCAGCGGCATGTCGACCAGGCGCTGGCCGAACGCGACGCGGTGGCGGCTGAAGTACAGCGCCTCGGCGAGCGCCCGGCGCATCAGCCCGGCCGCGCGCATGCCGTTGGACAGCCGCGAACTGTTGACCATGTCGGCCATCTGCGCGAAGCCGCGCCCGAGCTCGCCCACCCGCCAGGCCTTCGCGCCCTCGAAGCGGATCTCGCCGCTGGCCATCGAGCGCGAGCCGAGCTTGTCCTTCAGGCGGATGATCCGGTAACTGTTGGGCGTGCCGTCCGGCAGCACGCGCGGCAGCAGGAACAGCGACACGCCCTTCATGCCGGCCGGCGCGCCCTCGGTGCGCGCGAGGATCATGCCGAGCGCCGCGTCGGGGTTCGAGCAGAACCACTTCTCGCCGTACAGCCGCCAGGCGCGGCCGGGCTCGCTCGCGTCGGGCACCGCCATCGTCGCGGTGGCGGCGACGTCGGAGCCGGCGCCCTGCTCGGTCATGAACATCGAGCCCTGCGACAGCGCGTCGAGGTCCTGGGACGTGAGGTCGGCGAGGTAGCGCTTCACCAGTTCCTCGTCGCCGTACTTGCGCAGCGTGCGCGTGAGCGAGTCGGTCATCGACAGCGGGCAGCACAGGCCGAACTCCGCCTGCACGAGCTGGAAGGTGAGCGCGTACTTGGCCGCGGGCGGCATCGCCTCGGGCCAGCCGAGCACGCCGGGGCGGTGCGACATCGCGGCGAGCCCGTAGTCGGCGAACGCGACCTTCTCGAGCGCGACGTACGACGGGTGCTTGACGATGCGCTGTTCCTCGCGCCCGGCGCGCGTGCGGTGCTGCAGTGTGGGTGGGTTGCAGTCGGCCTCGTACGCGAGCCGGTCGAGCTCGCCGCCCGCGAGCTCGCCGAGCCGGCGCAGGTGCGGCAGCAGGTGCTCGGCCAGCGCGGGCGCCAGGTACAGCGGCAGCAGCGACTGGCCCTCGACGTCCTCGAGGAAGGTGTTGACGCCGGTGCGATCGGGGATCGGGTGCGGCGCGAGCGACGCGGCGATGGCGGCGGGCAGGCTGGCGGTCATGGCGGGACTCCTCGGAATCGGCTTGAATTCTCCGGCGCGCGGGTCACAATGTCCAATATCGAATCCGGCACGTGCGATAGGAATCCTGGATCGCCATGGAGCTGCGCCACCTGAGGTATTTCGTCGCGCTCGCCGACGAGCTGCACTTCGGCCGGGCGGCGAAGCGGCTGCACATCACGCAGCCGCCGCTCAGCTTCAACATCCGGCAGCTCGAGGACGGGCTCGGCGTTCAGCTCTTCGAGCGCAACAGCCACGGCGTGAAGCTCACGCCGGCCGGAGAGGCGTTTCGCGCGTCGGCGCAGGCGCTGCTCGCCGACGCCGAGCAGGCCGCGCGCCGCGCGCGCGACGTCGCCGCCGGCGTGACCACGCGCGTGCGCGTCGGCTTCGTCGGGTCGATGCTCTACCGGGGCCTCCCGGAGCGGCTCGCGCGCTTCGAGGCGGCACACCCGAAGGTGAGGGTGGAGCTGTTCGAGCTCAACTCGGCGGAGCAGCTCGACGCGTTCGGGCGCCGGCGGCTCGACCTCGGCTTCGTGCACACGTCGCGCGTTCCCTCGGACCTGAGCCGCTCGCTGTTCGTCTCCGAACCGTTCGTGCTGTGCGTGCCGGCGAGCCGGGCGCGCAGGGTGCCGTCGCCCGACGCGCTCGCGCACGCGCCGCTCGTGGTGTTCGCCCGCGGCGTCTCGCCCGACTACTACGAGCGCGTGATGGGGCTGTGCGCGCAGCTCGGGCTGCACCCGCAGGTGCGCCACGAGGTGCGCCACTGGCTGAGCGTGGTCGCGCTCGTCTCGCGCGGCGCGGGCTACGCGCTGGTGCCGCAGGCGATGACGGAGTGCGGGATCGCGGGGGTGCGCTTCGGTGCGCTGCCGGAGTCGAGCGTGCGCTCCGAGGTGTTCATGGTGTGGAACCCGAGGACGATGCCCGAGGGGCTGCCCGGGCTGGTCGCGAGCCTGGAGGTGCCGGGCGCGCCGGCGCGAACCGCGTCGGCCCGCCTTCGCCGCTGACATCGGCGAGCCGGTCGCCCGGCCGAGCGCGTTAACATCCTCGCGCGGTGCGAACGCGCACGGAGATGGCCACGATGAACCCGAACGACGTCGAGATGCTGCGCGGCTGGATCGGCCGCTCGGAGACTTCGCGCGAGGTGCTCAGCCCGGTACCCGCGCAGTGCCTGGCGGCGACGCTGTGCCTGCCCGCGCACTCCGTGCCCCCCGGCACCTTGGCCCCGCTGTGGCACTGGCTGCACTTCCCGGACCGCACGCCGTCCGACCGGCTCGCCGAGGACGGCTCGCCGACCGGCAACGCGCTGCGCCCGCCGGTACCGCTCTCGCAGGTGATGTGGGCGGGCGCCGAGCTCGACTTCCTCGGGCCGCTGCGCACCGGCGTCGACACGGTCAGGGAATCGAAGGTGGCCGACGTGTCCTTCAAGACCGGCACGCGCGGCGACATGGTCTTCGTGACCTGGGAGCACCGGTACCTGCAGGCCGGCCGGTGCGCGCTCGTCGAGCTGAATCGGGGCGTCTTCCTCGGCCCCAGCGAGGGCGCCGCCCGGGCCCATCCTGCGCGGCCCGCGGTGCGCGAGAAGCCGTGGCGGGTCGACGAGGCGGTGCTGTTCCGCTACTCCGCGCTCACGTTCAACGCGCACCGGATCCACTACGACCTCGGCTACGCGAGCGGTACCGGCGGCTATCCGGCGCTGGTGGTGCACGGGCCGCTGCAGGCGACGCTGCTCGCCGAGACGTTCCGCGCGTGGCACCCCGAGCTCCACGTGCGGCGGATCGTGCTGCGCGCCCGCGCCCCGCTGTACCTGGGCGGACCGGTGACGGTGTGCGCCGGCGAGCCCGACGGCGCGTCGACGCCGCTGTGGACGCGCGCGGCGGGCGGCGGCCCGGCGATGGAGTGCGTCGTCACGGTGTGACTCGCGCCCGGGGGGCGGAACGACCGCGTCGACCCCGTCCGAGGCGTCGGCCGGGTACAATGCGCTCCATCGAATTGTTATTGGGTAGTGCGCGTGCCGTCCCCGGCGCGGTCGCGGTTTTCCCCACTAGGAGTTTGATGCCCGCCCAATCCGGGTGCGGGCGATCCTTTCGGAGGAAAGCCATGACCATCGGTATCGTCAAGTTCTTCAACGTGTCCAAGGGCTTCGGATTCATCCAGCCCGAAGACGGCTCCAAGGACGTCTTCGTCCACATCTCGGCCGTCCAGGCGGCGGGGATGACCGAGCTCGTCGAGAAGCAGCGCGTGTCGTTCGACGTCCAGAGCGGGCGCGACGGCCGCCCCGCGGCGACGAACCTGAAGTCCGCCTGACTCGAGACCGCGTCCTGCGTCGCCCGGCCCGCGGGCTCGGTGCCGCAAGACGCTCCGACGATTTCCCGCGACGGGCGTACCGAAGGTACGTTCCCGGAGGCCACCCATGTCCAAGGAAGAACTGATCGAGCTCGACGGCGTCGTCAGCGAAGTGCTGCCGCAGACCGTGTTCCGCGTCACGCTCGACAACGGCGTCGAGATCACCGCGTACGCGTCCGGCAAGCTGCGCAAGCACCGGATCCGCATCCTCGCCGGCGACCGCGTCACGCTGGAGATGTCGCCCTACGACCTCACGAAGGGCCGCATCAATTACCGTCACAAGGACGCGAACGCGGCACCGCGCCCGGCGGCCCGGCCGCAGTTCAGGCGGCGCTAGCGCCCGGCGTCAGGGCGCGGCGCCCTCGACCGCCCGCGTGATGCCCAGCATCGCGCGCGCCTCGCCGGGCGTGGCGACGGGGCGGCCGAGTTCCGCCGCGATGCGCACGACGCGCTCGACGAACTGCGCGTTGCTGCGCGCGAGCTCGCCCCTGCGGTAGTAGACGTTGTCCTCGAAGCCGACGCGCACGTGCCCGCCGAGCACGATCGCCAGCGTCGACAGCGGCAGTTGCGCCGCGCCGATCCCGGCCACCGACCACGTGGCGCCTTCCGGCAGCTCCGCGACCAGGTGCATCAGCGATCGCGGCGTGCCGGCCATGCCGCCGGGCACGCCGAGCACGAAGTCGACGTGCGGCGGGCCTTCGAGCAGGCCGCGCGCGAGCCAGCGCCGCGCGGTGGCGAGCATGCCGGTGTCGAAGATCTCGAGCTCGGCCTTCACGCCGTGGTCGCGGATCGCGCGCGCGAACATTTCGATGTCGGCCGGCGTGTTCAGGAACACGTCGTCGCCGAAGTTCACGCTGCCCATCGTCAGCGTCGCCATCTCCGGCTTCAGCGTCACCGGCGCCAGGCGCTCGCCCGGCGTCATTCCGACGGCGCCGCCCGTGCTCACCTGCACGATCACGTCGCAGCGGGCGCGGACCTCGTCGATGATCCGGCGGTAGACCTCGCGATCTTGCGTGGGGGTCCCGTCGGGCCGCCGGCCGTGCACGTGCACGATGCTCGCCCCGGCCGCGGCGCACTCGGCCGCGGCGACGCCGATCTCCTCGGGCGTGACCGGCAGCGCGGGTTGCTGCGCGCGCGTGACTTCGGCGCCGGTGAGCGCGGCGGTGACGACGAGCTTGTCCATGCCGTCGGGCGCCGCGATCAGCGCGCCGCGGACAGCGGCCCGCGCTGGCAGGCGGCCGGCACCACGCAGGTGCCGCTCGCGCGGCACACCACCACCGGCGGGTCGAGCACGTCGCAGGCCGACGGCTGGCCGGGAACGTTCGCGGCGCCGATCACCTTGCGCGCCTCGAATTCCATCGCGCGCGAGGTCCGCCCCAGGCGCACGATGCGCCCGACCGCCTCGACGTAGTCGCCGGCGTGCACCGGCGCGAGGAACTCGACCTTGTCGTAGGCGACGAACAGGCCCTCGTCGCCGTCGCTGCGGATCAGCAGCTCGGTGGCCACGTCGCCGAAGAGCTGGAGCATCTTCGCGCCGTCGACGAGATCGCCCGCGTAGTGGGCGTCGTGCGCGCCCAGGCGCAGGCGGATCGTGCTGGTGATGGTCTCGGTCATGGAAGGCTCCCGCGGGTTGGATTGCGCCGGATCCACTCGTCGATCGCGAACGACGCGACGTTCTCGGCGTAGCTGCCCGGCCCGAATCCGGCGTCGTAGCCGAGCTCCTTGGCGAGCGCGTGGCCGATGCGCGGCCCGCCCACCACCAGGATCACGCGCTCGCGCAGGCCTTCGGCTTCGAGCAGGTCGGCGAGCCGCGTGAGGTTGTCGAGGTGGACGTTCTTCTGCGTCACCACCTGCGACACCAGGATCACGTCGGCCTGCTCTTCGATGGCACGCGCCACGAGGTCTTCGGAGTCGACCTGCGCGCCCAGGTTGATCGCGCGCACCGAGTGGTAGCTCTCCAGGCCCTTGTGGCCGTCGAAGCCCTTCATGTTCATGATCGCGTCGATGCCCACCGTGTGCGCGTCGGTCTCGATGCACGCGCCCACGATCACCATCCGCCGGCCCATGTGGCGCGCGATCCGTGCGTCGATCTCGTCCTTGCCCAGCACGACGAAGTCGGGCTTCGCGACCCGGATGCGCGCCAGGTCGACGCGGTGGCGGCAGCGGCCGTAGACGACGTAGAACGAGAAGCCCTGGCCCATGTCCTCGGCGTGCGCGACGCCGGGCTCGTCGAGCCCCATCTGCAGCGCGAGCCGGCGCGCGGCCTCCCGGCTGGTGTCGTCGAGCGCCACCGGCAGCGTGAACGACAGCTGGACGCGCCCGTCGTCGAGCGTGTCGCCGTACGGCCGGACCCAGCGCGGCACGGTCCCGGTGTCGGCGGCGTCGGCTTCGTTCACGGGGTCTCCTGCGCCGGCCGCGGCAGCATCCGCTCGGTGAAGGGGTTGAAGTAGTCGTCGGCCTTCCCGACGACGCCGTCCAGCCCCCTGCCGCCGGTGGGCGTGCGCGAGACGTCGGCGAAGGTGCCTCGCGCGATCGCGGCGGGCAGTCCGTCGCGCTCGATCTCGGCCAGCACCGCTTCGGCCTCGCCGAGCACCTGCTGCGCGCGGCGCTCGATGCGCCCGCCGGGCGTGAACGCGATCTCCTCGTGCAGGTCGCGCATCGTGGAGAACACGTAGCGGGCGTTCTGCACCGACAGGAAGCGATCCTGGACGAACGGCGTGTGGATCGCCTCGGTCATCATGCCCAGCAGGTGGATGTGCTGGCGCGTGAGCACCGACGCGACGTTGAAGAGCGCGTCCTGCACCTGCCCCCTGAAGATGTTGCCGCTCACGTGCTTCGTCGGCGGCATGTACTTCAGCGGCGCTTCGGGGAAGACCTGGCGCGCGAGCTGAGCGTGCGCGAGCTCCCACAGGAATCCGTTCTCCAGCGCGGGGTCGATCTCGAACGCGTGCCCCAGGCCCATCTGGGCGGGCGCGAGCCCCGAGAGCAGCGCGAACTGCTCGTTGATCAGCTGCGACGCGAGCACCGTGTGCGCGGCGTCGACCGCGTCCGCCGTGGTGAGGTAGTTGTCCTCGCCGGTGTTGATGACGATGCCGGCGTACGCGTTGACCATCCGCGAGAAGAACTGGTCGACGAACGTGCGCTGCAGGTTGATGTCGCGGAAGATGATCCCGTACATCGCGTCGTTGAGCATCACGTCCAGGCGCTCCATCGCGCCCATGGCGGCGATCTCCGGCATGCACAGGCCCGAGCAGTAGTTGGTGAGGCGGATGTAGCGGCCGGCCCGGCGCCCGGCGTCGTCGAGCGCGGCGCGCATCAGCCGGAAGTTCTCCTGCGTGGCGTAGGTGCCGCCGAAGCCCTCGGTGGTGGCGCCGTAGGGCACGTAGTCGAGCAGGCTCTGGCCGGTGGAACGGATCACCGCGACGATGTCGGCGCCCTGCGCGGCGGCGGCGCGGGCCTGCACGATGTCCTCGTGGATGTTGCCGGTGGCGACGATCAGGTACAGCCAGGGGGTGGGCCCCTCGCCGAGTTCCCGCAGGTACCGCTCGCGCTCGGCGCGGCGGGCGCGGATGCGCCCGCAGCTCGCCTGCGCCAGTGCGCCGGCGTGCGCGCGGGCCGCGGTCTCGTCGTCGGGGCGCTGCAGCGCGATCGCGCCGCTCGCGACGGCCTCGGCCACCGCCTGCGCGCCCAGGCCGTGCCGGATCATCGCGCCGGCCAGCACGGCGGCCGCGCCGAGCGGCAGCAGGTCCCGGGCGCGCAGGTGGTCGACGACGCGGTTGGGCAGCGGGACCTGGTCGGCGTCGACGCCGTCCACGCCCATCAGCCGCAGCGTGGCCCGCTCCACCGACGTGGTGGTGAAGCCGGCCATGTCGTCGTGGACCCGGCGAGCGATCCGGCGGGCGCTCGCGCGGGCGCGCTCGATCCGGGCGGTGTCGAGATTCAGGTGGGGCATGGGGACGGGTGCGCGGGCCTCACGCGTGGGGCAGCATCACGTCGCACACGCCGTGCCCCGGCAGGGCCGCACGGGCCTGCGCGAGGAAGTCGTGTGCGTCGAAGCCGCCGCCGAAGGGGGAGACGGGATTGAGCGCGACGCCCGCGAGGCGGATCGGGCGCAGCGCGCGCACGACGCCGCCGTCGCGCTCGAAGGCGGCGAGGTCGCGCGCGCCGACGAACAGCCGCGTGCCGTCGGACACCACGAGCGCGAGCCCGGGGCGAGGCCGTGCGAGCGCCTGCACGGCGGACCACAGGCGCGCGCCGACCGCGCCCGAGACGGCGATCGTCCCGACGTCTTCGCCGTGCAGCGCGAGCAGCGCGGCGGCGGCGTTGAGCGTGGCGATCGGCTCGACGAAGAGGGGTGCCCCATCGCGGCGCCACGCGCCCACGCCGCCGCAATCGAACGCCGGCGCGACGCGGCACGCGAGCCCGTCGTCGGCCGGCGCCACGCCCAGGACCGCGAGCCGCTCGCGGGTCTTGCGCAGCACGTCCTGAACGCCGCCGCCGACGGCGGCGCCGGTGGCGAGCACGACCGCGTCGGCGATCGCCGGCGACGCGTGCTGGCTGCGGCCGAGCGCGCCGTCCAGCAGCACCAGTTCGGCGCCGCACTGCCGCAGCAGCGCGATCGCCCGGCGCTGCTCGTCGCCGCGCGACGGGCCGGCCACTTCCATCTCGCCGGTCTCGAGCGCCTCGACCAGCGCGATCTCGCCCATCGGGCTCGCGATGCCGGTGGTGCCGAGCACCCGCGTGCGCAGCCGCGCGCGCGCCAGCGTGCCGCGCGCCGTGGCCACGCGGCAGCCGCGCGGCACCACGACCGGCGGCTTCGGGATCGAGAACACTTCGTCGCGCGCCTCGCCGTCGCGGCCGATCGAGGTCAGCCCGAGCGGCACGTCCGCGGCGTGCGCCTGCCGCAGCAGGTGATTCAGGCAGACCGTCTTGCCGGTGTTCTTCGCCATGCCCATCACCGCCAGCGTTCGCGGCGACATCGACCGCACGCGCGGCCACAGCGCGCCGGCGCCGGGCGGGATCACGCGTACCTCGCCTCGAACAGCTCGCGCAGCCGCGGCGACTCGCGCAGCATCGCGAGCGCGTGCGCCGCGTGGCCGCGGGCGTAGCCGTTGCCCACGAGCATGTTCACGTCCTTGCCGGCGCCTTCCGCGCCCAGCGCGGCGGCCGTGAAGCTCGTCGCCATCGAGAAGAAGTACACGGTGCCACCTTCGCGTGCCGCGAGGATCGAGCCCATCTCGGTGTTCGGGACGTTCACGCAGTTGACGACGACGTCGGCGAGGCGCCCGCGCGTGACGTCCGACACCGCCCGCATCAGCGCGACCGCGTCGGTGGCGTCCACCCGCAGCGCGTGGTCGACCCACCCGAGTGCCCTCATGCGCTCGCAGTCGCGCTCGAACGGCGACACGCCGATCACGCAGCCGGTGGCGCCGGCGCGCCGCTTCGCCTCGTGCACGCACAGCGTGCCGGACTTGCCCGCGCCGCCCACCACCACGACGGTGTCGCCGGGGCGCACCAGGCGCGCGGTCTGCGCGGGCGCGCCGGCGACGTCCAGGATCGCGAGCGCCACCTTCTCGGGGACGTCTTCGGGCAGCCGCGCGTACAGGCCGCTCTCGAACAGGATCGCCTGGCCGTCGACGTCGACCTGGTCGCGCGCCAGGTGGAGCGCGCGAATGCGCTCGATGCGCAGCGGCGTGAGCGACAGCGACACCAGCGTCGCGATCCGGTCGCCCGCGCGCAGGTCGGTCCTGTCGCGCAGCGCGTCGCCGATCGCCGCCACGCGCCCGATCAGCATCCCGCCCGAGCCGGTCGCCGGGTTGTGGAGCTTGCCGCGCCGCGCGACGATGTCGAGGATCGCGGCCTCGACGCGCGCCGGGTCGCCGCCGGCGGCCGCGCGCAGCTGCGTGAAGCTCGCCGCGTCGACGTTGAGCGCGTCCACGTCGACGAGGATCTCGTTGTCCCACGGCGTCATCGTGTTGTCGATCCGCGCGGCGGGCTGCGGCAGCACGCCGGCGGGCTCGAGGACGCGGTGGGTTCCGTAGGGGCAGCCGTGCGCTCGCATGATCGCGACCCGTCCGCGCCGCTTCAGTAGCTCTGCGAGGGCAGGCTGAAGTTCTGGCCCAGGCCCGGCATCTCGACGGTCCTGCCGGCGTAGTTGCGGCACTTCACCGTGGTGCCGCGGCCGTCGGGCAGCGCTTCCTCGTGCACGTAGCTCGGGATGATCGGCAGCTTGCCCAGGCCGCCCAGCCCGTCGACGATGAACGTGGGCACCGCGGGGCCGCTGATCCAGCCGCGCAGGCCCTCGTAGAGCTCGAGCATGCGCCGGTGCGGCACGATGAAGTGGTGCGCGCCCTCGACCATGTCGGTGGAGTACACGTAGTAGGGCCGCACGCCCATCTCGACGCTGCTCATGAAGAGCTCGCGCATGACCTCGACGCTGTCGTTCACGCCCTTCAGGCACACCGTCTGCAGGCCCATCATCACGCCGGCCTTCTGCAGCCGCCTGACGCGCGCGCGCAGCAGCGGCGTGATCTCCTTCGGGTGGTTGATGTGGATGTTCACCATCTGCACCCCGTGGCGCTCGAGCACCGCGCACAACTCGGGCGTGATCCGCGTGGGCAGCTGCACCACCATCCGCGAGCCGATGCGCAGGAAGCGCACGTGCGGCGCGCGGGCCCGGATCTGCCCCAGGATCTCGTCGAGGCGCTCGTCGGTGAAGGTCAGCGGGTCTCCGCCCGAGAGCAGCACGTCGTCGATGCTGCGGTTGCCCGCGATGTAGTCGATCGAGGCGTCGATCTGGTCCTTGTGCACCGACCCCGTCGGCCGCGCCACCATCCGCTTGCGCGTGCAGAAGCGGCACAGCGTCGCGCAGGTATTGCTCACGAGGAACAGCACGCGGCGCGGGTAGCGGTGCACGATGCTGGTGCCGGGGATCGTGTCGCGTTCCTCGCCGAGCTCGTCGAGCATCGTCGCGAAGCCGGGCCTCGTCTCCTCGTGGAACGACGGCAGGTACTGGCGGCGGATCGGGCAGTTCGGGTCGTCGCGGTCCATCAGCTGCGCCATCGTGGGCGTGACCGCGATCGCGAATTTCTCGTAGACGGAGGCGTCGACGTCCTCGACGTGGTTCAGCACGCCGGCGAGCTCGCCGTGGTGCGTGTAGCGGCGCGCGAACTGGCGCTGCCAGGACTCGCCCTCGGGGTCGTACGCCATCAGCGCTTCACGGTCGAGCAGCTTGCGGGGGGGGTCGAAGTCGACGCGTTGCAGCATGACGGGTCCCTGGCGGGTGAGTCCCGCGCGTTCGGATGGCCGGGCGCGCGTCGGGGATGAGGACAGTCTATGAACACCCGATGCCGACGAAAATATGCAAACAGGCTGTTCAGGGACGATAATTTCATCCACAACGCCGGGAGTTCATCCGAAATGCCGAAAGCCGTGGAAAAGCCGGCGTCCTTTCCCAATCTGGACGCGCTCGATCACCGGCTGATCGAACTGCTCAGGGTCAACGCGCGCCTGCCGATGGTCGCGATCGCCCGCGCGCTCGGCTGCGCGCGCTCCACCGCGCAGCTGCGGCTCAAGGCCCTGGAAGACGCCGGCGTGATCACCGGCTACACGGCGAGCGTCGGCAGCACGCGCGGCGTCGGCGTGATCCGCGCGATGGTGCTGGTGTCGATCGAGTCGAAGCTCGAGCCCTCGGTGGTGCGCGAGCTGGCCCGGCGCCACGAGATCACGAAGCTGTACTCGGTCAGCGGCCGCTACGACCTGTGCGCGATGGTGGTCACCGACTCCACCCGCGAGCTCGACGCGGTGCTCGACAAGATCCGCGTCGTGCGCGGGGTGGTGGACACGTTCTCCACCATCCTGCTCACCACCAAGCTCGACCGCCCCGAGTAGCGCGGCTCAGGCGCCCCGGTGCAGCCGCATGCCGGCCTGCACGCCGGGCCGCAGCGCCATTCGCCCGGCCCGCGCGCGCAGCCGCGGCGGCCGGCGACCGGACCCGGGAGTACGCCTGCCGGGCACAGGGTCCGGGGAACGATGTGTGTTCGCCTCGTCGGCGGGTCTTCGCGCGGGCGCCGCAACGGGGCCGGGCGACGGCTTCCCGGGCGGGACGCTCGCGGCCGTGGCCGATCTGGTAAGGTGCCTCGCGTCCCGAGCGACTGCGGATCACCCGCGCGCCCGCCTGCCGGCGTTCCTGGCAATTTCCTGGAGGGCCGACCCCGTGCCAGCAGATCCGACGTCCCGCCTTCCGACCTACTTCATCTCGCACGGCGGCGGCCCCTGGCCGTGGATGCCCGAGGCCCTGCGAACCGTCTACGCCGCGCTCGCCGCCTCGCTCGCGGACGTTCCGCGCCAGCTCGGCCGCACGCCGCGCGCGATCCTGATGGTGTCCGCGCACTGGGAGGCGCCGCGCTTCACGCTGCAGGGCGCCGAGCGGCCCGGCATGGTCTACGACTACTACGGCTTCCCGCCGCACACGTACGAGGTCCGGTACGCGTCGCCGGGCGCACCGGCGCTGGCCGAGCGCACGGCCGCGCTGATCCGGGCGGCCGGGCTGCCGGCCGGCATCGACGCCGAGCGCGGCTACGACCACGGCATGTTCACGCCGATGGCCGTGATGTTCCCGGACGCCGACGTTCCGGTCGTGCAGCTGTCGCTGCTCGACGGGCTCGACCCGGCGACGCACGTCGCGCTCGGCCGCGCGATCGCGCCGCTGCGCGACGACGACGTGCTGATCGTCGGCAGCGGGCTGAGCTACCACAACCTGCGGGCGTTCGGGCCGGCGGGCTACGGCGCGTCGGCCGCCTTCGACGCGTGGCTGGCCGAGACGCTGCTGGGTCACGACGACGGCGCGCGCATCGAGCGCCTGCTGCAGTGGGACCGGGCGCCGGCCGCGCGCCACGCGCACCCGCGCGAGGAGCACCTGATCCCGGTGATGGTCGCGGCCGGCGCCGCGGAACGCGACGCCGCGGTGCGCGTGTATCACGAGGACCGCTTCGCCGGCGGGCTCACGGTCTCGAGCTATCGCTTCGGCTGAGGGGCGCGCTACCCCGCGAGGATCGCGCTCAGTTCCCGCTGCCGCGTCTCGAGTTCCGCGAGCAGCGCCTCGGCCTTCGGCGCGTCGAATTCCCGCTGCATCAGCAGCGCGTTGAAATCGGTGGCGGCCTCGTGGATGGCCGTCAGCCCGAGGTTGCCCGACGTGCCGCGCAGCGAGTGAACGATGCGCTCGGCGGCCGCACGATCGCCCGCCTCCAGGCAGCGTCCGAGCTCGGCCAGGTGCTCCGGGCTGCCCTGGCTGAACATGCGCAGCAGCCGCAGGTACTTGTCCTGGCGATTGAGCAGCCTGCCGAGTCCGGTCGGCACGTCGATTCCGGGGGCCCCTGCGAGCCGCTCGAGAATCGTCGACTCCGAGACCGCGAGCGGCGCGCCTGTCCCCGCGCCACCCGGCGGCCCGGGCACGCGCGCGGCGTCGGGCCGCGGCAGCCACTCGAGCAGCTTCGCGTAGAGAAGCCTCGGCTCGACCGGCTTGGCGATGAAGTCGTTCATGCCCGCCGCCAGGCAGGCGTCGCGGTCGTCGCCGAACGCATTGGCCGTCATCGCGACGATGGGCGTCGACCGCGCGTCCGGCGAGCTTCGGATCAGCCGCGTGGCCTGCAGGCCGTCGATCTCCGGCATCTGCATGTCCATCAGGATCAGTGCGTAGTCGCCGGTCCGGGCCTTCTCGACGGCCACGCGGCCGTTCTCGGCCACGTCGACCCACATCGCCACCGCGTGCAGCAGCTCGAGCGCGACCTCGGCGTTGATCGGATTGTCTTCGACCAGCAGGACGCGCGCGCCGTCGTGCAGGGTGCGCAGCACGTGTTCGGCCGACGGCGACTCGATCACCGCGGCCGGCATCACGCCGTGCCCGCGCTGCAGCCACGCCGTGAACCAGAACGTCGAGCCCCGGCCCGGCGTGCTCTCGCAGCCGACTTCGCCGTCCATCAGCTGCGCGAGGTGCCGCGTGATCGCCAGCCCCAGGCCGGTCCCGCCGTAGCGCCGGGTCGTGCTCGAGTCCGCCTGTTCGAATTCCTCGAAGATCCTCGCCCGGACTTCGGGCGTCATGCCGATGCCGGTGTCTTCGACCGAGAACCGCACCCGGAGCCGGTCGCCGCGATCGTCGAGGAGCTCGGAGCGCAGCGTGACGCCGCCGCGCTCGGTGAACTTCACCGCGTTCCCGGCGAAGTTCAGCAGCGCCTGGCGAATCCGCAGCACGTCGCCGCGCAGCCAGACGGGCACCGAATCGCGATCGGTGGCCACGGTCAGTCCCTTCGCGCGCGCCGCGTCGGCGACGAGCGACGCGGTCTGGTCGAGGACCTGCTCGAGCGCGAAGTCGGTGTGCTCGAGCGAGAGCTTGCCCGCCTCGATCTTGGAGAGGTCGAGAATGTCGTTGATGATCGACAGCAGATGACGACCGGAGGCGTCGACCTTCGCCAGGCGCTCGGCCTGCCGCGGGGTCGGATCGTCCTTGCGCAGCAGGTGGACCAGCCCGGTGATCGCGCTCATCGGCGTGCGGATCTCGTGGCTCATGTTCGCGAGGAACGCGCTCTTCGCCACGCTGGCGGCCTCGGCGGCCTTCTTCGCGTCCTCGAGGGCGACTTCGATGCGCTTGCGCTCGGAGATGTCCGTGACGAACTCGATCAGCCGGTCCGGCTGTCCTTCGTCGCCGGGCAGGTAGAACGCGCTGATCTCGACCGGAATCCGCGTGCCGTCGCGATGGAGCACCGTGAGTTCGCCACGGAAGTGCCCGTGCAGGCGGCACAGGTCGGCCAGTTCGCGGAACGCGTCGCCGGTCAACTCGGGAGCGATGTCGAACACGCTCGACGCCAGCATCTCGCCGCGCGTGAGGCCGACGAGCCGGTGACCGAACTCGTTCGTGTGGTGGAATCGGCCGGTCTTCACGTCGACCCACGCCACCCCGATGCCCGCCCTGTCCATCGCGAACTGCGTGTCGACCAGCTGCCGGTGCGCCGCCCTCAGCTCGGCGGTCCGCTCGGCGACGCTGCGTTCCAGGTCGACGCGATGGCGTTCGAGCTCGTCCTGGTACCGGCGCATCTCGGTGATGTCGTGCCCGACCCCGAGCACCCCGATGAGGCTGCCGTCGGCGCGATGCATCGGCGTCTTCGTGGTCACCAGCAGCGCGCGGTGCCCGTCGCTCGCGTAGGTGATCCACTCCTCGTCGACCGTCGGCTTTCCCGCCGCGACGGCCCGGGCGTCGTGGCCGCGGAAGAAGTCGGCCAGGTCCCGCGACATGAAGTCGTCGTCGGTCCGGCCGAGGATGTCCGCTTCGGCGCGACCGAAGAACTTCTCGAATTCGTGGTTGCAGGCCAGGTAGACGCCGTTCGGATCCTTGAGCCAGACCAGGTCCGGGATCGTCTGGATCAGCGTCTTCAGGAAGCCCCGATCCTGTTCGAGGTGCTCGCGCACGCTGTTCAGCTGCAGCTCCGACAGCTTGCGGTCGGTGATGTCCTGCGCGACGCCGATGACCCGCCCGGGCCGTCCGTCGTCGAGATAGTGAACGATTCCGCGGTCCTCGACCCAGCGCGTGTCGCCGTCGAAGCAGACGCGGTACTGCGCGAAATACGGCGTCCCCGTCGCCACGGCCCGCTCCATCGCGGCCGCCGACACGCCGCGGTCCGCCTCGTGCTCGATCGACTCGAGCCAGGCGCGCGTGGGCTGCACCGGCCGGATGCCGAAGACCGTGAAGAGTTCGGGCGACCAGTACAGCTGCCCGGTGGTGAAGTCGAATTCCCACGCCGCCATCTTCGCCGCCGACATCGCGATCCGAAGGCGCAACTCGCTCTCGGCGAGCTTCTTCTCGGTGCGCTTGAGCTCGCTGACGTCGATCAGGATGCTCTGGGCGCCGACCACGCGACCGGAGCCGTCGACGATCGGGCGCGTGTTGTTGAGGACCTGGACCTCGCGGCCGTCACGCCGGCGCAGCGGGTGCTCGAGGTTGACGATCCGGGCGCCGTCGAGAACCTCCCGGTAGGCCCGCGCGACCGGGCCGGGGCCCGGTTCCGCGACCGGCAGCCGCTCGGGCGGCCGCTCGCCGCGGTCGCAGCCCAGCAGCGCCACGCCCGCGGGATTGCAGTCCACGATGCGCCCCTCGTTGTCGAGCAGGACGATCGCCGCGACCGATTCCTCGAACAGGCCGCGGTACTTCTCTTCGCTCTGGCGCAGCGCGGCATCCGCCGTGCGCCGCGACGCGAGGGCGGACTCGAGCTCGAGATTGGCCCGGGCGAGCCGGTCGATGGTCTCGCGCGCGAGACGGATCGCGAAGCCGATGCACAGGAACAGGACGGTCGCCTCGACGATGTTGTAGGCGTACGCCCAGCCGGCGAAGTCGCCGTGGATCAGCTGCATGTGGGCCGTCGCGCGGATCGGCCCGGCGATGGCGGCGAGCACGACGACCGTCGGCCGGCCGAGGAACCAGGCGGCGATCGACAGCGGAACGACGTAGAACAGCTCGAACAGCGGTTCGGTGCCGGTGCCGATGTCCACGTAGCCGACGACGAACTCGGCGATCAGGGCGAGCGGGAGCGCCAGGCGTGCGGGAAGGCGGGGAAGGGTCATCGTGGGGTCGAGCGTCGCGCACCCGGTCCGCGCGACGCCACCGGCGTCGGTGGCGCGTGTCTCGCGGGCAGCCTACTCCACCGTCACCGACTTCGCCAGGTTGCGCGGCTTGTCCACGTCGGTTCCGCGCGCCAGCGCCGCGTGGTACGCGAGCAGCTGCAGCGGCACCACGTGCAGGATCGGCGACAGCAGCCCCGCGTGGTCGACGAGGTTGATGATGTTGATGCCGTCGGCCGGCTCGATCTCGACTTCCTGGTCCGCGAAGATGAAGAGCTCGCCGCCGCGCGCGCGCACTTCCTGCAGGTTGCTCTTGAGCTTCTCGATCAGCGCGTCGTTCGGCGCCACCACCACCACCGGCATCTGGGAGTCCACCAGCGCGAGCGGGCCGTGCTTGAGCTCGCCGGCCGCGTACGCCTCGGCGTGGATGTAGGTGATCTCCTTGAGCTTGAGCGCGCCTTCCATCGCGATCGGGAAGTGCACGCCGCGGCCCAGGAACAGCGCGTGGTCCTTGGGCGCGAAGCGGTGCGCCCAGTGCCGCACCGCGAGCTCGCACTCGAGCACGTGGTTCATCGCGGCCGGCAGGTGGCGCAGCTGAACCAGCAGCTCCTGCTCGCGCTCGGGGGCGAGCAGCCCGCGCTGCTTGGCGAGCACCAGCGTGAGCACGAACAGCGACGCGAGCTGCGTCGTGAACGCCTTGGTGGACGCCACGCCGATCTCGGGACCCGCGCGCGTGAGGAAGCGCAGCTTCGAGGCGCGGATCAGCGCGCTCTCGGGCACGTTGCAGATCGCCAGCGTGTCGGCGAGCCCGATCGACTGCGCGTGCTGCAGTGCCGAGATCGTGTCGATCGTCTCGCCGGATTGCGAGATCGTCATCACCAGCGTGCCCGGCAGCGGCACCGACTCGCGGTACCGGTACTCGCTCGCGATCTCCACCGCGACCGGCAGCTTCGCGACGCTCTCGAGCCAGTACTTGGCGACCAGCCCCGCGTGGTAGCTCGTGCCGCACGCGAGGATCAGCACCTGCTTCGTGCGCGCGAAGACCTCTTCGGCCTCGCCGCCGAACAGGCCCGCGGTGAGCGCGGTGCCGGCGGTGACCATCTCGAGCGTGTTCGCGATCGCGCCCGGCTGCTCGAAGATCTCCTTTTGCATGTAGTGCTGGTAGTTGCCGAGCTCGATCGAGTCGGCGGTCAGCTGGCTCTCGACGATCGGGCGCTCGGCGCGCAACCCGTTGCGGTCGACGATGCTGTAGCCGTCCAGCCGGATCTCGACGACGTCGCCGTCCTCCAGGTACGCGACGTACTTCGTGACCTGGATCAGCGCCGAGGTGTCGGAGGCGAGGAAGTTCTCGCCGCGCCCGGAGCCGCCGTTGCCCACGCCGAGCAGCAGCGGCGAGCCGCGCCGCGAGCCGACGACCGTGTTCGGCTCGCGGCTGCTGATCACCGCGATCGCGTACGCGCCCTCGAGCTCCCTGACCGCCTGCTGTACGGCCTCGAACAGCGTCATGCCCTCCATCACGTACGCGTGCACCAGGTGGGCGATGACCTCGGTGTCGGTCTGCGAGCGGAACTCGTAGCCGAGCGACTTCAGGCGCGCGCGCAGCGGCTCGTGGTTCTCGATGATGCCGTTGTGCACCACCGAGATCTCCAGCGCCGGGCTGATCGACGCGTGCGGGTGGGCGTTCGCCTCGGTGACGCCGCCGTGCGTGGCCCAGCGCGTGTGCGCGATGCCGGTGGGCGCGTCGGCGCCGACCTCGGTGGCCCGCGACGCGAGGTCCGCGACGCGGCCGACCGCGCGCACGCGCTCCATCACGCCGTTGATGATCGCCAGGCCGGCCGAGTCGTAGCCGCGGTACTCGAGCTTGCGCAGGCCCTCGATCAGGATCGGGACCACGTTGCGCTGCGCGACCGCTCCGACGATTCCACACATGTCGACTGCTCCTTGCCGTGACCGGGTGCTGCGAAATGACCGGGCGCTGCGAGATGGAAAGCCCGCCGCGGCGGCCCCGGAGGCCGCCGCGGCGGGGTCAGGCCTTGGCCTTGCCGCCGCGCGGGCCCTTGACCGGGCGTTGCCAGTGCTCGATCGTCGCCTGCTTCGCGCGCGAGACCGTGAGCTTGCCCTCGGGCGCGTCGCGCGTGAGCGTGGTGCCGGCGCCCAGCGTCGCGCCGCGGCCCACGCGCACCGGCGCGACGAGCTGGGTGTCGCTGCCGATGAACGCGTCGTCCTCGATCACGGTCTGCCACTTGTTGGCGCCGTCGTAGTTGCAGGTGATCGTGCCGGCGCCGATGTTCACGCGCTCGCCGATCACGGCGTCGCCGACGTACGCGAGGTGGTTCGCCTTGGAGTTCGCCGCGACCTTGGCGTTCTTCATCTCGACGAAGTTGCCGACGTGGACGTCCTCGCCGAGCACGGTGCCCGGACGCAGCCGCGCGTACGGGCCGATGCGCGCGCGCGGACCGACCACGGCCTCGTCGGCGTGCGTGAACGGCAGGATCTCGGCGTCGGCCTCGATGCGGGCGTTGCGGATCACGCAGTTCGCGCCCACGCGCACGCGGTCGCCGAGCACGACGCGGCCCTCGAACACGCAGTTGACGTCGATGGACACGTCGCGGCCGCACTCGAGCGCGCCGCGCACGTCGATTCGCGCGGGGTCGGCGAGCGTGACGCCGGCGATCAGCAGCGCGTCGGCGACGTTGCGCTGGTGAACGCGCTCGAGCTCGGCGAGCTGCGCCTTGCTGTTGACGCCCAGCGTCTCCCACGCGTTCTCGGGGCTGGCCGAGACGACCGGAACGCCTTCGGCGACCGCGCGCGCGACCACGTCGGTCAGGTAGTACTCGCCCTGCGCGTTGTCGTTGGACAGCGAGGCCAGCCAGCGCTTCAGGGCCGGGGTCGGGGCCACCAGGATGCCGGTGTTGGTCTCGCGGATCGTCTTCGTCGCGGCGTCGGCGTCCTTTTCCTCGACGATGCGCACGATGCGCCCGTGCTCGCGCACGATGCGCCCGTAGCCGCCCGGATCGCCGAGCACCGCCGTGAGGATCGCGAGCTTGTCGGCGCCGGCCGCCGCGGCCAGGCGCGCGAGGGTCTCGGGCCGGGTGAGCGGGACGTCGCCGTAGAGCACCAGCGTCGGGCTCGCGTCGTCGAGCGACGGCACCGCCTGCGCGACCGCGTGCCCGGTGCCGAGCTGGGGTTCCTGCTTCGCCCAGACGACGTCCTTCGCGGCGAGGGCGTCGGGGACGGCGTCGCCGCCGTGGCCGTAGACCACGACGATCCGGTTCGGCGATAGACTGCGGGCGCGATCCAGCACGTGCGCGAGCAGCGGGCGCCCGGCCAGCGCGTGCAGGACCTTCGGCAAGTCGGAGCACATCCGCCTGCCCATTCCGGCTGCGAGCACGACGACGTTCATTTTTCTTTGAATATCAATGGCTTAGTTTCTCTTCTGCACGTTTGTCGGAAATCTTAACATGCACTTCCTGCGCCTATGGGGGCCACTCGTCGTCGGAGCGCTGGCTGCCGGCGGCTGCTCGATGGCCAAGTTCGGCTACGACGTGCTCCCGACCTGGGCGCACTGGCAGGTCGAGCGCTACCTGAACCTGGACGACGCCCAGCGCGAGATCGTCGGCCGGCACCTGGGCGAACTGCACCGCTGGCACCGGCGCGAGCAACTGCCCGAGTATGTCGAGTTCCTGCGCGAGATCGATGACGGATTGCGCACTCGCATCGACACGGCCGACGTGACCCGCTGGCGCGAACGGGTCGGTGACGCCTGGAAGCCGATCGCGGAGCGTGCGGCGCCGGGGCTGGCGGAATTGGCGCTCACGCTGCGGCCGGAACAGATCGAGCACCTGCGCGAGCGCATGCGCAAGTACAACGAAGAGGCGCGCGAGAAGCTGATGCCGGACGGCGACGGTGCCCGCGAGAAGGCGCGCGCGCAGCGCGAGCTCGAGCGCGCCGAGTTCGCGCTCGGCAAGCTCGGCGCCGCGCAGGTGCGCGAGGTGCGCACGATGGCCGCCGCGCTGCCGCCCACCGAGGAGCACTGGTTCGCGGAGCGCGAGGCGCGCCAGCAGCGTTTCGTGGAGCTGCTCGAGCGGCTGCGCCGCGAACGCCCGCCGAAGGCGCAGGCGACGCGGCTCGCGCGCGAGTACCTGGTGTCGTTGTGGCAGGTGCGCGACGCCTCGCGCCGGCGAGCGCTGGAGCACTCGACCCAGGCCCGCGACGAGATGACCGCGCAGGTGCTCGCCAGCGCCACCGCCGCCCAGAAGAAGCACGCGTCCAAGGTGGTGCGGGGCTACGCGGAGGATTTCGCGGCGCTCGCCGGGATCGCGGAGACGGCGTCGAGCCGCTGAGGGCCCGGGGCCGCCGCGCGGTGGCCGCGCCCGGACCCGCCTTCGCCCGGTGCCGCCCGCCGGCGCCGTCAGACCCCGCGGTTCGACACCGGCAGCCAGCCGCCGCCCGCGAACGCGCCCGCGCCCAGCCGCTCCTCGGCGCGGATCAGCGCGTTCCACTTCGCCGTGCGCTCGCCGCGCGCGATCGATCCGACCTTGATCTGGCGCGCGTTCCAGCCGATGGCGAGGTCGCAGATCGTGGTGTCCTCGGTCTCGCCGGAGCGCGCGGAGACGATCGCGCCCCAGCGCATGCGCTGCGCGGTGCGCAGCGCGTCGCAGGATTCCGAGAGCGTGCCGGCCTGGTTGGGCTTGATCAGCGCGGCGTTGCACGCGCCCTGCAGCGCCGCCGCCTCGATGAACGCGGCGTTGGTGACGAGGAAGTCGTCGCCGACCACCTGCACGCGCCGGCCGAACGCCTGCGTGAAGCGGCGCATGCCGTCGATGTCGTCCTCGGCGAGCGGGTCTTCGATCGAGCAGATCGGGTAGCGATCCAGCCAGCCGCCGTACATCTCGATCATCTCGTCGCTCGACGCGGTGCGCTGCTCGAGCGCGAGCCGGTAGCGGCCGTCGTGGCCGAACTCGCTCGCCGCGACGTCGAGGGCGATCGCGACGTCCTCGCCCGGCACGTAGCCGGCGGCCTCGATCGCGCGCACCAGCGCCTCGAGCGCGTCCTCGTTGTGCGCGAACGACGGCCAGTGCCCGCCTTCGTCGGCGACGCCCGCGAGCGCGCCGCGCGCGGCCATGAGGCGGCCCGCGGCGAGGTAGACCTCGGCGGTCATCCGCAGCGCGTGCTCGACGGACGTCGCCGAGCGCGCGATCACCATCAGGTCCTGGATGTCGATGCGCCGCCCCGCGTGCGCGCCGCCGCCGAAGATCTGGATCTCGGGCAGCGGGATCGAGCGCGGCCCGCCCGCGGCGAGCGCGTCGTAGAGCGGCTCGCGCCGGCTCGCCGCGAACGCCTGCGCGCACGCGATCGAGGTCGCGACCGTCGCGTTGCCGCCCAGCGACGCCTTGGTCGGGGAGTCGTCGAGCTCGAGCAGCAGGTGGTCGAGCGCCATCGGGTCGGCCATCTCCAGGCCGATCATGCGCGGCGCGATCCGCTCGCGCACCGCGGCGAGCGCGCGCTCGACGTCCCAGCCGCCCAGCCGCGGGCCCCCGTCGCGGGCGTCGACGGCCTCGCGCGAGCCGCGCGAGGCGCCCGCGGGCGCGATGCCGCGCCCGCTCGCGCCGTCGTCGAGCGCGACCTCGACTTCCACCGTGGGGCGGCCGCGCGAGTCCCAGACGCGGCGGGCGTGGACGGCACAGACCGTGGGCAGGTGCATGGGCAGGATTCCGTCGGGACCGGTTCAGGCCTCGGGCTCGGGCGTTCGGGCGTCCAGGTGGCGCGCCCAGTCGAGGGCGATCGCCGCCAGCGCGGGCGGCGCGACGCGGACCCGGGGCATCGCGAATTCTCGCACCGTCTCGCGATTGCGGTGCGAGCGCAGGTATTCGACCGGCGACTTGCCGTCGACGCGCGCCAGCAGCAGCCCGGGCAGCAGCGCCGCGGCGCGCGCTTCGAGCCCGGCGCGCGGCTCCCAGTCGACCGTCGCGAGATAGGCGTCGGCGAGCGCGGCGAACGCCTGCCGGAACGCGTCCCGGTGCGCCGGGCGCCACACGGACTTGAGCAGCAGGTGGTTCAGGCAGAACGCGAGGTCGAACGCGGGGTCGCCGTACCACGCGCACTCGGCGTCGAGCAGCACCGGCCCGCGCGGGCCGCACAGCACGTTCTTCGGGCTCACGTCGCCGTGCACCAGCGCCAGGCGCGTGCCCGCGGTGCCTTCGACCAGCCGGGCGAGCGGCCCGGCGAGCGCCGGGTGGGCGCGGGCGCAGGCTTCGAGGTACGGCTCCAGGCGCAGCGCGTGGAAGGCCGCACCGGTGTCGAACGCACGCGCGAGGTCCGCGCGCCGCGCGCTCGCGCGGTGGATCGCGCCGAGCACGTGCCCGAGCGCGGCGGCGAACGCGGGCTCGACGTGGCCGTCGCGCAGGCGCGCCTTCCACACCGGGTGCGTCGACGGGTCGAGCCACGTCATCGCGAACGCCCGCGCCAGGGCGTCGTCGGCGAGCACCCGCGGAACGGCGTCCGGCGCCACGGTCGCGGCGAAGCGCAGCCACGCGACCTCGTGGCGGTTGCGCTCGACCGGCGCGCGCCAGTCGGCGGCGACCTTCAGCTTCGCGAGCGCGCGCTTGACGCAGATCGTCCCGCCGGCGAGTTCGGCGCGGAAGATGTCGGAGGACACGCCGCCCGCGAGCGGCACCAGCGTCACGGGCTCGTCCGGCGCGGCCAGGCCCATGCGCCGGACCGACCGCGCCAGCTCGGGGTCGGGGCCGGAGAAAGCGGGTTCGGGGACGCCGGGCCCGGACGCGTTCCCGGCGGCGTCGGGGCCGGTCATCGTCGCGCGCGCGTCAGTGCAGCCATCCCGCGAGCTGAGCGAGCTCCAGCGCGATGAGCGCGAAGATCGCGACCAGCAGCCAGCGCACCTGCGTGCGCGTGCGCCGCTGGTCTTCGAGCAGCGGCTCGAGCCACGGCGCGTCGGAGGCCGGGTCGTAGGGGCGCGACTGGCGCTCGAGCGCGGAGTGCACGAGGCGCGGCAGCTGCGGCAGCATCTGCGCCCACTGCACCGCCTCGCGTTCGAGCTGCGCCTTGAACGCCGCCGGCCCGATCTGCTGCTGCATCCAGCGCTCGAGGAAGGGCTTGGCGGTGATCCAGAGGTCGAGGTCGGGGTCGAGCTGGCGACCCAGCCCCTCGACGTTGAGCAGCGTCTTCTGCAGCAGCACCAGCTGCGGCTGGACCTCGACGTTGAAGCGGCGCGACGCCTGGAACAGCCGCATCAGCACGACGCCGAGCGAGATCTCCTTCAGCGGGCGGTCGAAGATCGGCTCGCAGCAGGTGCGCACCGCGGACTCGAGCTCGTCGACGCGCGTCTTGGGCGGCACCCAGCCCGACTCGATGTGCAGCTCGGCCACCCGCCGGTAGTCGCGGCGGAAGAACGCGAGGAAGTTCTGCGCGAGGTAGCTCTTGTCCTCGTCGGAGAGCGAGCCGACGATGCCGAAGTCCAGGCCGATGTAGCGGTTGAAGTCCGCGCCGTGGTCGCCGACCAGGATGTTGCCGGGGTGCATGTCGGCGTGGAAGAACCCGTGCTGGAACACCTGCGTGAAGAAGAGCTCGACGCCGTCGCGCGAGAGCTTCTTCAGGTCCATGCCGGCGGCGCGCAGGCGGTCGACCTGGCCGATCGGGATGCCGCGCATGCGCTCCATCGTGAGCACGTTGGTGGCGCAGTAGTCGAAGTACATCTCCGGCATGCGCAGGATGTCCTTGCCTGCGAAGTTGCGGCGCAGCTGGTTGCCGTTGGCCGCTTCGCGCAGCAGGTCGAGCTCGTCGTGCAGGTAGCGGTCGAATTCGTCGATGACCTCGAGCGGGCGCAGCCGGCGGGCGTCGGACGAGATCTTCATCAGCGCCCCGGCCGCGGCGCGCAGCAGCGCGAGGTCGTGCTCGATCGTCGCCTCCATGCCCGGGCGCAGCACCTTGACCGCGACCGGCTTGCCGCCGGGCAGCGTCGCGAAGTGCACCTGCGCGATCGACGCCGACGCCACCGGCACCGGGTCGAAGGTCTCGAACGCGTCGGCGATGCGGCGGCCGAGCCCGCGCTCGACCTCGGCGATCGCCTGCTCGCTCGGGAACGGCGGCACGCGGTCCTGGAGCCGCGCGAGCTCGTCGGCGATGTCCGTCGGGAGCAGGTCGCGGCGCGTGGACAGCACCTGGCCGAACTTCACGAAGATCGGGCCGAGCGACTCCAGCGCGCGGCGCAGCCGCTCGCCGCGCGGGGCGTCCAGGCGCCGGCCCAGGCGCAGCGCACGCGCGAGCGAGAGCATCCAGCGCGAGCCGAGCGTCGCGGCCGCGCCGGACGCCGCGATCTCGTCCAGGCCGAAGCGCCAGGCGACGAAGCCGATGCGGGTGAGTCTGAAGACGTTCACGGGCCGATTCTACCGGCGGCGGGCGGGCGGGGCCCGCGCGTGCTCTGCGATACTGGCCCTGCGCGCCGTCCGGGGCGCGTCACCGGGGAGCGCGAGCATGACGAGGCAGCCCACCGACGATCGACTGCTGGTGTCGGAGATCTTCAGCGAGGAGGTGCCGCGCCGGCGGCGCGATCCCGCGCTGGGGTCGTGGCACGAGCCCGCGCGAGACCTGCCGGTGTTCGCCCGCTGCGAGGTGCTGGTCGTGGGCGGCGGGCCGTCGGGCACCGCGGCGGCGGTCGCGGCCGCGCGCGCGGGCGCCGACGTCGTGCTGCTCGAGCGCTACAACCACCTGGGCGGCCTGTCCACCGGCGGTCTCGTGATCTGGATCGACCGGATGACCGACTGGTCGGGTCGGCTCGTCATCCGCGGCTTCGCCGAGGAGGTGCTGGGGCGGCTGCCCGCGGACGCGGTCGCGGGGCCCGCGCGCGAGCTCTGGGGCTCGCGCGACGAGGGGCGCGTCGCGCACTGGGCGCAGCGCACCGCGGCGTTTCGCGGCGTCGTGACGTGGTCGCCGACGATCGACCCCGAGCGGCTGAAGATCGCGTCGCAGGAGATGGTGCTCGAGTCGGGCGCGCGGCTGGTCTACCACGCGTGGGCCGCGGCGCCGGTCGTCGAGGCGGGCGCGGTGCGCGGCGCGGTCTTCGAGAGCAAGGAGGGGCGTCAGGCGATCCTCGCGCGCGTCGTCGTCGACGCCACCGGCGACGGCGACCTGTTCGCGCGCGCGGGCGCCGCGTTCGAGTCCGACGTCGAGCCGGACGACATCCACCACTGCGTGAACACGCCGTGGCTGTTCGGCGGCGTCGACATGGAGCGCTGGATCGCGTTCCGCGCCGGGGAGCCCGAGCGCTTCGCACAGTTCATGGACGGCGGTCGCAAGGCGATCGGGCTCTTCGAGCGGCCGTTCGTGTCCTGGCGCAACGACGTCGCGCTCTTCATGGGGCCGCGACAGGCGGGGTTCTCGGCGGTCGACGTCGACGACCAGACGCTGGTCGAGATCCGCTCGCGCCGGCTGATGGCGCGCCACCTCGACTGGTACCGCGCGCACGCGCCCGGCTTCGAGGGCGCGTACCTGCTGCAGGGCGCGCCGCAACTCGGCGTGCGCCACAGCCGCCGGCTCGTCGGCGTCTCGAAGGTGCGGCGTTCGCAGTGGCCCGACGGCGTCGCGCTGGCCGACGAGGTGGGCGTCTCGCCGAGCCTGTCGCCGAGCACCCCGAGCATCTCGGTGCCGTACGGCGCGCTGGTGCCCGTGACGCTCGACGGGCTGCTCGCGTGCGGGCGCCACGTCGCGTGCGACCGCAACTCGCACGGGTTCATGCGCGAGATCCCGCAGTGCTGGCTCACCGGGCAGGCCGCGGGCGCGGCGGCGGGGCTCGCGGCGCGCGCGGGCGTCGAGCCGAGGGCGCTGGACGTGGCCGCGCTGCGCGCGGAGCTGGTGCGACAGGGCGTGTGGCTGCAATCGGGCGTCGGCGCGGGGGCGGGCTCGGTCGCGCAGGCGCCGGCGGCGACGACCCGCCGCTGACGCGTCGCCGGTGTGCGGGGCCGAGGCCCCGGGCGAGTCTTGGCGCGCGCCCGCGCGCCGGGGCGCGGCCGTGCGAGGCAGTGCGGGACCGGGCGCGTCAGGTCGCCGAGTCTGCCCGCGGCCGCGGAGCGCGCAGCTCGATCACGGCCTCGCCAGGTGCAGCGGCCGGTGCGTCGAGCGTGGGGTCGGCGTCGAACGCGATGTCGCCGTCGGCGCGCGGCGTGCCGTCGGCGGCCAGCCCGGCGAAGTCGAAGCGCTCGCGGTCCATCAGGTGCGACGGCACCACGCGCCCGAGCGACGCGAACACGTTCTCGACGCGGCCCGGGTGGCGGCGCTCCCACTCGCGCATCAGCTGCTTGATCTCGCGCCGCTTGAGGTTCTCCTGCGACCCGCACAGGTTGCAGGGGATGATCGGGAACTCGCGCCAGCGCGCGTACGCGTCGAGGTCGGCTTCGCGCACGTAGGCGAGCGGGCGGATCACGACGTGGCGGCCGTCGTCGGAGACCAGCTTCGCGGGCATCGCCTTGAGCTTGCCGCCGAAGAACATGTTCAGGAAGAACGTCTCGACGATGTCGTCGCGGTGGTGCCCGAGCGCGATCTTCGTCGCGCCGAGCTCGGCCGCGACGCGGTACAGGACGCCGCGCCGCAGCCGCGAGCACAGCGAGCACATCGTGCGGCCCTCGGGGATCACGCGCCGCACGATCGAGTACGTGTCCTGGTCCTCGATGTGGAACGGCACCCCGCGCGAGCGCAGGTACGCGGGCAGCACGTCGGGCGGGAATCCCGGCTGCTTCTGGTCGAGGTTGACCGCGACGATGTCGAAGTCGATCGGCGCGCGCTCGCGCATCGTCAGGAGCAGGTCGAGCAGCGCGTGGCTGTCCTTGCCGCCCGACAGGCAGACCATGACGCGGTCGCCCGCGCGGATCATGTCGAAATCGCCGATCGCCTGCCCGGCCAGGCGCAGCAGGCGCTTGTGCAGCTTGTTGCGCTCGCGGGCGAGCCGCTCGGCCGCGCGGGTGGCGGCGGCGGGGGGAGTGGCCCGCGTGGCGCCGTCCCCGGGGCCGGGACCGGCCGCGGGCGCGGACGCCGCGTCGAGCGCGGTCGCGCAGTTCGCCGGCGTCACCGCGTGCCCCCGTCGTCGCGGAAGCGGAACACCTCGATGCCGACCGTGCGGCAGTCGGGATAGACGTCGGGCTTCTGCGTGTTCGCGTGCACCGCGCGCACCTGCGGCTGCGCGAAGCAGATCTCGACGATGCCGTCGAGCAGCGTCTCCTGCAGGTTGAAGTGGCGCGAACCGGCCCACGCGGTGATCCGGTGACGGATGAAGTCGTAGTCGACGACCTCGGAGACGTGGTCGCGGCGCGCGGTCGATTCGGCCAGCGGCACGTACACGTCGACGTTGATCAGCACCCGCTGGCGTGCCTCGCGCTCGAAGTCGTGGAAGCCGATCGAGACCTCGAGCGCGAAGTCGTGCAGGAAGATGCGCCGGCAGTCGGCGAGGCGGGGGTCGAGCAGGGAGGTCAAGGCGCGGCTTCCGGGCGGGGGCTTCAGGGTTCGGCCAGGTACATCACGTCGCGAGGCAGCGGCAGCAGGTGCTGCCCGCCGTCCACGAGCAGGTTCACGCCGGTGACGGCGCCGGCCTGCGCCGCGTAGACGACCGCCTGCGCGACGTCCTCGGGCGCCGACGAACGCCCGAGCGGCGTCATCCGGTGCGCGCGCGCGAAGCCTTCGGGGCTCTGGTCGCCGGAGGCGAGCGTGATGCCGGGCGACACGCCGACCACGCGCAGCACCGGCGCGAACGCGACCGCCATCATCCGCGTCGCGGCCAGCAGCGCCGCCTTGGTCAGCGTGTACGAGAAGAAGTCGGGGTTGAGGTTCTCGAGCTTCTGGTCGAGCACGTTGACGACGACGCCGCACTGGCCGTCGGCGAGGCTGTCGTGCAGGCGGCGCGCGAGCGCGAGCGGGGCGGCCAGGTTCGGGCGCACGAGCGCGTCGAGCGTCGCGTAGGTGAAGGCGCCGGGGGCGTCGTACTCGAAGCGCGATGCGTTGTTGACGAGGCAGCCGAGCGCGCCGAGCGCGCTGCGCGCCTCGTCGAACATCGCCGCGACCCCGGCTTCGTCGGCGAGGTCCGCGTGCACGGCGACCGCGCGCCGGCCCAGCGCGCGAATCGCCTCGGCCGTCGCGTGGGCGTCGTCGGCCGAGCGCCCGTAGTGGACCGCGACGTCCCATCCGGCGCGCGCCAGCGCGAGCGCGATCTCGCGCCCGAGACGTCGCGCCGCGCCGGTGACCAGCGCGGCGCGCGGCACCGCGCGCGGGTCGTGCGCGCGAGGGGCGGGAGGCGGGTTGGCGGCGGGGGGCGGGGTGTTCATCGGGGGGCCGTCGGGATCGTCGCGCGTCCCGGGGCGGCAGGCCCCGGGGCGTCCGGAACGCGGGCGCACAGTTTACCGGGATCGGCCGGCACGCTCGCGACGCGGGATTGCCGGGTCGTACCGGGCGCGGCCCGGGCGCGTACCCGGAAAGGGCGTACTCGCAGCGCCCCGCGCGCACCCGGCGCGCCGCCATCGAGCGCGCCCGGTGGGCCCCTACAATTGCGGGGTGCGCCCGATCGAACTGCCTTCGCCCGCGGAACCCGCGCTCGCGGCCAGCGCGCGACTGGTCGAGCGGATCGCCGCGCGCATCGCCGCGGCGGGCGGCTGGATCCGGTTCGACGAATTCATGCAGGCGGCCCTCTACGAGCCCGGGCTCGGGTACTACGCGGGCGGCAGCCGCAAGTTCGGCGCGCAGGGCGACTTCGTCACCGCGCCCGAACTCTCCCCGCTGTTCGGGGCCTGCGTCGCGCGCCAGTGCGCGCAGTGGTTCGGGCACGTGCCCGCGCGCCTCTGGGAGTTCGGCGCCGGCAGCGGGGCGCTCGCCGCGCAGGTGCTCGTGGAGCTCGAGCGGCTGGGCGTCGCCGACGTCGACTACGCGATCGTCGAGCTCTCGGGCGAGCTGCGCGAACGCCAGCGGAGCACGATCGGGGCGGCCGCGCCGCGCGCGTCCGCGCGCGTGCGCTGGCTCGACGCGTGGCCGGCGTCGATGGCGGGCGTGGTGCTCGCCAACGAACTGCTCGACGCGATGCCGGCGCGCGCGTTCCGCTGGCGCCGCGGCGACGTGCTAGAGCGGGGCGTGCGCGTGCGCGACGCCGGCGGGAACGGCGCCGCCGCCGCGTTCGAGTGGGCCGAGCGCCCGGCCGACGCCGGGTTCGAGCAGCGCGTGCGTGCGGCACTCGCCGGCCCGATCGGGGAGGCGGGAAGCGACTGGCCCGACACCTACGACGGCGAGCTCGGCGAGCAGGCGCTCGCGTGGGTCGCCGAGGCCGGCCGCCGGCTCGAGCGCGGCGCCCTGCTGCTGGTCGACTACGGCTTCCCGGCGCACGAGTTCTACCATCCGCAGCGCGGCACGGGCACGCTGATGTGCCACTACCGCCACCGCGCCCACGGCGACCCGTTCCTGTGGCCGGGGCTGCAGGACATCACCGTTCACGTCGACTTCACCGCGCTCGCGCTCGCGGCGCAGGGCGCCGGGCTCGACGTGCTCGGCTACGCGTCGCAGGCCGCCGCGCTGCTCAACCTCGGGCTGCTCGAGCGCTTCGAGCCCGAGGCGGGCGACGACGCGCTCGCGCGCGCCCGCCGCGCACAGTCGGTGCACGTGCTGATCGGTGACGCGGAGATGGGCGAGCTCTTCAAGTTCGTCGCGCTCGGCCGCGGGCTGCCGGACGACGCGATCGCGTTCGCGCGCGCGGACCGGCGCCACCGCCTGTGACCCCGGGGCGCGCGCCGTGCTGAAGTGGCTGCTCGTGACGGTGCTGGCGCTCGCGGTGTTCTCGGGCGTGCGGCCCTGGCTCGAGCGGCTGGGCCTGGGGCGCCTGCCGGGCGACCTGAACTTCCGCGCGTTCGGGCGGCCCTGGTCGCTGCCGGTCGCGTCGACGATCCTGCTATCGCTGGTCGCCGCGGGAATCGCGAAGCTGTTGTGAGGCGCCGGCGGGCGGTTCGGCGGCGCCCTCGAGGGCGTCGTTCAGCGCGTCGAGCGCGGCGCGCGCGTCGCGCAGCAGTGCCGCGGCCGCGTCGGCCTCGTCGGGTGCCGCGTCGCGCCCGAGCCTCTCGTTCAGCCCCGCCGCGGCCAGGGACAACGCCACCGCGCCCAGCGTTCCGGCGGCGCCCTTGAGGTCGTGCGCGATCGCGCGGGCCTCGACGCGATCGCCCGCGGCCAGCGCGGCCTCGATCCGCCGCGGGTCGTCGCGATGGTCGGCGGCCAGCATGCGCACCAGCCTCAGGTACTTGTCCCGATTGCCCCGCAGCAGCGCGAGCCCGCGCGCCGGCTCGACGCCGGGCGTCGCGCTCAGGCGCTCGAACTCGCCCGTGGCCACGGACTCGGCCCGACGCCGGCCGAGCCACTCGAGCATCGCCGCGTACAGCGCCGCCGGCGTCACCGGCTTGGAGATGAAGCCGTTCATGCCCGCCGCCTCGCACGCGCGGCGGTCCTCGTCGAAGGCGTTGGCGGTCATCGCGATGATCGGACGCTCGTGCCAGCCCGGCAGCGTGCGGATCGCGCGCGCGGCAGTCAGCCCGTCGATGCCGGGCATCTGCACGTCCATCAGCACCGCGTCGTAGGCGCGCGCGCTCGCGAGATCGATCGCGCTCTCGCCGTCGGGCGCGACGTCGACCGCCAGCCCCGCGCCGCGCAGCAGCTCGCGCGCGACCTCCTGGTTGATCGGGTTGTCCTCGACGAGCAGCACGCGCGCGCCCGCGTGTCGCTCGCGCAGCGTGCGCTCGGCGTCCGTCGCGGCCGGCGCGCGCACCGGCTGCGCCGCGGCCGGGGCGGCCGCCGGCACGCCGAGGCGCGCGGTGAACCAGAACGTGCTCCCGCTCCCCTCGGCGCTGTCGACGCCGACGCCGCCGCCCATCAGTTCCGCGAGCCGGCGCGTGATCGCCAGGCCCAGGCCGGTGCCGCCGTAGCGGCGCGTCGTCGAGACGTCGGCCTGCACGAACGGGCTGAACAGGCGCGACGCCTGCTCGCCGCTCAGGCCCACGCCGGTGTCCTGCACCTCGAAGCGCACGGTGCACGCCGAGTCCTCGTGCTCGATCGCGCGCGCGCGCAGCGTGATCGTGCCGTGCTCGGTGAATTTCACCGCGTTGCCGGCGAAGTTCAGCAGTGCCTGGCGCAGGCGCATCGGGTCGCCGACGAGGCGCGCCGGCACGTCGACGGCGTCGATCGCGAGCGCCAGCGACTTGGCCTCGGCGGGCCCCGCGATCAGCGCCCGGATCTCGCCCAGCAGCGCGGCGACGCCGAATTCGCTGCGCTCGAGCACGATGCCGCCGGCGTCGATCTTGGAGAGGTCGAGGATGTCGTTGATCACCGACAGCAGGTGCTGGCCGGCGGCGTCGATCTTGTCCAGGCGCTCCGACTGCGCCGGCGACGCGCCGTCGCGGCGCAGCAGGTGCGTCATGCCGATGATCGCGTTCAGCGGCGTGCGGATCTCGTGGCTCATGTTCGCGAGGAACGCGCTCTTGGCCCGATTGGCCGCTTCGGCGCGCGCGCTCGCGTCGGCGAGCTGCGCGGTGCGCTCGTGCACGAGCTCCTCGAGGTGGCCGCGGTGGCGCTCGAGCTCCCGGGCGATTCGGCGGGCCTCGGTGACGTCCTGCTGCACGGCGAGGTAGTGCGTGACGCTCCCGTCGGGCTGGCGCAGCGGCGTGATCGTCGCGCGGTCGACGTACTCGCTGCCGTCGCGGCGCCGGTTCACGAACTCGCCGGTCCAGGTGCCGCCGGCGCGCAGCGTCGCCCACAGCGACTCGTAGGTGGACGGCGGCGTCCTGCCCGAGCGCAGCAGGCCGGGCGAGCGGCCGATCACCGCGTCGCGATCGTAGCCCGACGTGCGCAGGAAGGCCTCGTTCACGTACTCGATGCGGCCTTCGAGGTCGGTGATCAGGATGCTCTCGGCGCTCTGCTCCACCGCGAGCGAGAGCTTGCGCAGCTGCTCCTCGGCTCGAACCCGCGCGGTGACGTCGCTGGCGAGGACGACGACCGCCCTGCGGCCCGCGAAGGCGAGCGGATGCGCGGCCACCTCGACGAGGATCTCGCCGCCGTCCTTGCGCAGGTGCCGCCACAGGCTCGACGGCGCCTGCGTGCCCCTGAACAGCGCGACCTCCTGCGGCCGGCGCGGCACGTCGTCGGGCGGGCGCAGGTCGCGAACGGTCATCGCGAGGAACTCCTCGCGCGTCCAGCCGTAGTGCTCGACCGCCGCGTCGTTGACCGCGAGGAAGCGCTGCGTCTCGAGGTCGAAGACCCACATCGGGTGCGGGTTCGCCTCGAACAGGTCGCGATAGCGCGCCTCGCTGTCGCGCAGCTCGGCCTCGGCGCGCTTGCGCTCGGTGACGTCGATGTTCACGCCCGACAGCCGCACCGCGCGGCCGCGCTCGTCGCACTGCGCGCGGCCCTTGCTCGCGAGCCAGCGCTCGGCGCCGTCGTCGAGCCGCAGGCGGTACTCGATCTCGAACGGCTGCGCGCCGTCGAGGCGCTCGCGCAGCGCGTCGATCGCGGGCAGGTCTTCGGGGTTCACGCGCGCGCGCCACAGCGCGGCGTCGTGCGGGGTGTCCGGCGCGAGCCCGTACAGCCGCACGCACTCGGGCGACCACCACGTCGCACCCGTGAGCAGGTCCAGGTCCCAGATGCCGACGTGCGCACCCTCCTGTGCGAGCACCAGGCGCTGCTCGCTGTCGCGCAGCCGTGCGGTGGCGGCCTCGGCGCGCGCGCGGGCGGCCATCGCGTCCTCCATCAGGGCGAGCGCCGCGAGCCGCGCGCGCTGCTGCTCCTCGAGGGCCGCCGTCTGGGCGGCGCGCAGCGCGCTCTCGGCCTGGCGGCGCTCGGTGACGTCGACGTAGTTCACGAGCACGCCGTCGGGCAGCACGATGCCGAACGTGAGCATGTCGCGCATCGAGCCGTCCTTGCACGTGAATCGGTACTCGCCGCCTTCGATCGCGCCGCCGCTGGCCGACGCGCGCGCGATCGCCGCGTCCCAGCGCTCGGCGGACGCCGCGCGGTACGCCGGGTCCGGGAACGCGAGCCGGCGCCATTCGCTGGCGCGGCGGACCTCGTCGATCGACCAGCCGAAGGTGCGCTCGAAGCGTTCGTTGGCCATCAGCGCGCCGCCCTCGCGGCTCACGAGCACCATCGCCAGCGGCGCGTCGGTGAACAGGCGCCTGAAGCGCGACTCGCTCTCGCGCAGCGCCGCCAGCGCCGTGTCGCGCGCGGCCGCCGTCTCCTCGATGCGGCGCCGCACCGCGGCGATCTCGGCGCTGTCGCTCGCTGCCGGGACCGGCGCGCCCGGGTCGACCAGCGTGAGCAGGGACCGGCGCAGCCAGCGGTTCGCGCGCACGACGCCGAGCACCCCGGACAGCGTCGCCACGATCAGCCCCACGCCGAGCGAGACCGCGGCCACGACCGTCGCGCGCTGCATCTGCGTGCGCGGGATCTCGACCGTCACCGACCAATCGGACTGCGCCGACGACGCGGCGAAGCGCCCGGACGGGTCGACGTCGCGGGCCGCGTCGAAGCCCGGCGGCGCCCGGCGCGCGATGACCTCGCCGCGCCCGTCGAGCACCGACATCGCCCAGCCGGACGGCAGCGCGACCTGGCCCAGGCGCTCGATGAAGGTGCCGGCCTCGAGCGTGGCGATCACGAGGTATGCGGGGCGCCCGTCGCGCAGCGCGGGCACGGCGATCGCCACCAGCGGGATCTTCGCGACCGGCCCGACGAAGAGGTCGCCGACCGCCGGCCGGCCCGACGCCAGCGCGGCCTGCGCGGCCGACCGGCCCGCGGGGCGCGGCATGGGCGGCAGCGGCTGGCCCAGCGGCACGCGCGTGTTCATCAGCATCTCGCCGGGCGCGCGTGCCGTCGCGACGACGACGTGCGCGCCGAAGTGCTCCTGGAACGCGCGCGCGGTCTCGTACAGGTCGCCCCAGCGCGAGCGCTCGTCGAGCGCCGGCGAGCGCGCGATCATCTGCAGCGCGCCGATGCGCGCGCGCAGCTGCTGGTCCAGCGTCGCCGCGTAGTTGCGGGCAAGCGAGCTCGCCTGCTGATCGAATTCGGCGTGGCGGTTCGCGACGTCGTTCCACGCCAGCCAGCCCGCGAGCAGCACCAGCGGCAGCGCGCCGAGGATCAGCAGGCGCGCGAGATACGTCGCCAGCGGGCGCTCGGTGGGGTGGATCGACATCGGATTACATCGGCACTCGCGCCTCGCGGGCCGCCGGGCGCGAGGGCCAGCATAGCGTCGTTCGCCGGACGGCGGAATGACGAAATGCAGGCGTGTGACGCGCCGTCTGCGGGCGTTCCGCGGTGCCGGCACCCGCGGACGACGAAACGGTGTTCCGGGCGCGGCCGCGCGTCGGGGACGGGCGGCAGGGGCCCTACGTCCCCATCGCCGTCTCGACCGCCGCCGCGCGCGCCGCGTGCACGCGATCGCGGATCGAGTCTCCACCGCCGCCGGCCGCGCCGCGCGCGACCGCGCCCGCGTCGACGCTGCGGGCCGCTTCGAATGCGCTCCGCCAGCGCGCGGCCTGCGGGTACGGCCGCGCCTCGAAGCCGAGCCGGCCGCGGTGGTCGGCCTCGCACGCGGCGAGCACGTCGTCGACGCGCGACGGGCGCCGGAACGCGTCGATGCGCTCCAGCACGCGGACGATCGTCGACGCACGCAGTTCGTCGATCTTGTGCACCAGGCCGTGCTCGCGCGCGACGACGCGCGCCAGGTCGCGCACCTCGGCCGGCGTCCTCAGCCGGGCGCACGCCTGCCCGATCAGCTCGACCGAGCGGGCCTCGTGCCCGACGTGCCGGGGCAGCACGTGCGCGGGCGTCGTGCCCTTGCCGAGGTCGTGCACGAGCGCGGCGAAGCGCACCCCGAGCGAGGCGCCGGCGCGCGCCGCCGCGTCGATCACCATCATCACGTGAACCCCGGTGTCGACTTCCGGGTGGTAGTCCGCGCGCTGCGGCACGCCCCAGAGCCGGTCGAGCTCGGGGAAGACGCGCGCGAGCGCGCCGCAGCCGCGCAGCACCTCGAACATCCGCGAAGGCCGCGCTTCCATCAGCCCGCGCGCGAGCTCCTGCCACACGCGCTCGGGCACCAGCGCGTCGACCTCGCCGAGCTCGACCATCGAGCGCATCAGCGCCTGTGTCTCCGGCGCGACCGAGAAGCGCGTGAAGCGAGCGGCGAATCGCGCCAGGCGCAGCACGCGCACCGGGTCCTCGGCGAAAGCGTCGCTCACGTGGCGCAGCACGCCGGCGTCGAGGTCGCGGCGGCCGCCGTGCGGGTCGATCAGCGTGCCGTCGGCGGCGCGCGCCATCGCGTTGATCGTGAGGTCGCGGCGGCGCAGGTCGTCCTCGAGGGTGACGTCCGGCGCGCAGTGCACCGCGAATCCCCGGTAGCCGCGCGCGGTCTTGCGCTCGGTGCGCGCGAGCGCGTACTCCTCGCGCGTGGCGGGGTGCAGGAACACGGGGAAATCGCGCCCGACGGGCGTGTAGCCCGCGGCGACCATCTCCTCGGGCGTCGCGCCGACGACGACCCAGTCGTGGTCCTGCACCGGCAGGCCGAGCAGCTCGTCGCGAACCGAGCCGCCGACCAGGTAGGTCTCCATCGGGATTCCGCCCGCGCTCGCGGTGCGCCGCGCCTACTCGCGCACGCGCCGGTACGGCTCGTCTTCCGCGAGGAACGCGCGCTCGGCGAGCGCGCCCTCGGTCCAGTCGCGCATCGCGGGCAGTGCGAGCACCGCCTGGCGGTACGCGTCGCAGGGCGGCGGGGTCGGCACCGCGTAAGTCTCGAAGCGCGAGACCACCGGGGCGAAGTACGCGTCCGCCGCGCAGAAGCGCCCGAACAGGAACGGGCCCCCTGCGGCGTGGCGCTCGCGCAGCGTGCTCCAGATCTCGACGATGCGGTCGACGTCGTCCTGCACCTGCAGGTTCCAGCCGCGGCCCGGCAGCCGCGCCTCGATGTTCATCGGCATCTGCGAGCGCAGCGCGCCGAACCCGGCGTGCATCTCCGCGCACACCGAGCGCGCGCGCGCCCGGTCCTGCGCGTCGCCGGGCCAGATGCCGCGGTCGGGAAAGCGCTCGGCCAGGTACTCGGCGATCGCCAGCGTGTCCCAGACCGCGAAGCCGGCGTCGACGAGCACCGGCACCCGGCCCGCCGGCGAATGGCGCCGCACCTCGCGCCCGAACGCTTCGCTGCCCAGCGCGACCAGGCGTTCTTCGAACGGGATCGCGGCCTGGCGCATCAGCAGCCACGCGCGCAGCGACCACGACGAGTAGTTGCGGTTGCCGATCAGCAGGGTCAGGGTCGGGCTGCTCATGCGCGGGCTCCTTCGGGGGCGCGGGCGGAGGCGTCGTGCGCTCGCTCCCGCACGGGCGCGCCCTCGGGCAACGGACGGGTCAGCGGTGCGCGCGCGTGCGCGCCTCGTCGAACTTCACGCGCGACGACAGGTACGTCGGGGCGACCGCCGCCAGCGGCGTCGGCACGATGCCCAGCTCCGGCGCGACCGGGCCGCTCGCGACGTTGTCGATCGCCATCGAGTCGAAGTTGTCGCGCGACATCAGCGTGGGACCCGGCACGCGCGCGAGGATCGACGCCTGCAGCTGGCCCAGCGTGAACGGCAGCGCCCACACCGGGCGCTCGTGGCCGCTCCAGCGCCCGGCGAGCCGCACGAGCGCCTCGAGCGTGAAGACCTCGGGGCCGGCGAGCTCGTACGTGCGGCCGATCGTCTCGGGCGTCTCGAGCGCATTGACGACCGCCTGGGCCACGTCGCCGACGTAGACCGGCTGGAAGCGCGTGTGCGCGCGCGGGATCGGCAGCACCGGCGCGAGCCGCTGCGCACGCGCGAACATGTTCAGGAACCGGTCCTCGGGGCCGAACACCACGGACGGGCGCAGGATCGTCCAGTCGATGCCGGGGGTGTCGCGGATCGCGCGCTCGCCGTCGGCCTTCGAGCGCAGGTACATCGAGGGCAGCGCGCCGGCGTCGGGGCCGACGCCGAGCGCCGAGACGTGCACGAGCCGGCGCACGCCGGCCTGCGCGCACGCGGCCGCGAGCCGTCCCGGCAGCGCGACGTGGGCCTCGGCGAACTCCGGACCGTACGGCGTTCCCCAGCGACCCTGCAGGATGCCGACCAGGTTGACCGCGGCGTCGCAGCCTTCGAGCAGCGCCGCGAGTTCCCGGGGCGACGTGCCGCTCTCGACGACGTCGACGGTCGGCAGCAGCAGCAGGTGCCGCGCGCGCTCGCGCCGGCGGGTGGGCACGATCACACGGGCATTGCGGGCCGACAGGCGGGCCACGACGTGGCGGCCGAGGAAGCCGGAGCCTCCGACGACGAGGATGCGTGACGGTTTCATGGGCGAGGCACGACAGCCGGGGTGATCGGACAAGCCCCGGATTCTAGACGACCGGGGCCGCGACGAGCGCGCCCGCGCCCCGGTCAGGGCAGCTCGGAGCCGCGCGGCGCGCGCGGCGCGACGCTGCCGAGCCAGCTCTTGAGCGACTGCGGCCGGCCGGTGAGCAGCGACGCGTAGAACGTCGCGTTCGAGAGCACCTTCTTGACGTAGTCGCGCGTCTCGGTGAACGGGATGATCTCGGCGAACACCGCGCCCTCGACCGTCGCGGGCAGCGTCGAACGCCAGGTGCGCGGGCGGTTCGGGCCGGCGTTGTACGCGGCCGACGCCAGCAGCGGCGAGCCTTCGAGGTCGTCGAGCACGCTCTTCAGGTAGTAGGTGCCGAAGCGCAGGTTCGTTCCCATGTCGTTGAGCTGGTCGACGTGGAAGTCCTTGACCCCGAGCCGGTTCGCGATCCAGCGCGCCGTCGGCGGGATGATCTGCATCAGCCCCTGGGCGCCGGCCGACGAGCGCACGTCCATGATGAAGCGCGACTCCTGGCGGATCAGGCCGTAGATCCACGCGGGGTCGAGGCCGCGCTCCTGCGCGAGCGGCGCGAGCTGCGCGCGGAACGGCGTGACGAACCGCAGCGCGAAGTCGTGCTCGGCGACGGTGCGGTCGGCCGTGTTCACGCAGCGATCCAGCACCGCGCCGCGGCACGCCCACTCGGCGGCGGCGAGCAGCTGGCGGTCGTTCATCGTGCGCAGCTGGAAGTTCCACTCGCGATTGCCCTCGACCCTCAGGCCCAGCTCGTAGAACTTCAGCGCCCGCTCGAAGCCGGCGTTGCCCGCCGCCTGCGCGATCTCGTCGTCGGTCGGCGGCGCCGCGCGCACGGGCAGCGAAGTGAGCTCGCCGAGCTCCTCGGCGGCGAGCTGCCCGTAGAAGTGGAACTGCCCGGCGATCGTGCGCAGCTGCGCGTCGGCTTCGTCGCGCCGGCCGAGCGCGCGCTGCGCGCGCGCGTTCCAGTACACCCACGCGGGATCGCGCCGGCCCTGCGGGCTCATGCGCTCGACGACCGCGGCCAGGGTCTTCCAGTCGCTCCCGCGCAGCGCCGCGCGCGCGAGCCACACCCAGGTCTCGTCGGACGCCCGCGCGGCGAGCGCCTCGCGGGTGTAGTCGAGCGCGCGCGGCGACAGCTTGCGCATCGCGTGCGCGGCGATCTGCGACCACGCGAACGCGCGCTGCGGCGGCGGCAGCGCGCGCAGCGCGTCGGTTCGCTCGGCCGCGGAGTCCGGGTCCTGGCGCGCGAGTTGCGCGAGCGCGATCACCGCGACTTCGGCGGAGACGTCCGGCGACAGCACCTTCGCCGGGCGCTGCAGCGCCGCCTCGACCGAACCGTCGGTCATGCCGGCCAGCGGGCCCAGCCGCCGCACCGACCCGGCGGCGCCGGCCTCGAGCGCGAGCTCCAGCCGGCGCCAGACGTCGGCCCGCTTCAGGGCGCCGCTGCGCGCGAGCGCTTCGACGAGCGCGCCGCAGCCCTCGCCGAGCTCGCGCGGCTGCATCAGCGCGTCGCGCGCGTCGGGCGGCAGCGGCTCGCCGCGCTGCGTCGCGGACATCCACGCCCAGCACTGGACCTGCGCGTCGTCGCGCGGGCCCCACTGAGCGAACTGCGCGTCGAACGTCGGCCACTCGCCGCGGCGCCCGAGCGAGGCGAGCCAGTCGCGGCGCATCTGCTCGGCGACCGCCGTGCCCGCGTTGCGCTCCAGGAACGCGGCGACGTCGGCGTCGGCGCCGGCCTCGGGACGCGCGGGCGCGATCCGGATCCGCAGGCGCCAGTAGTCGAGGTATTCGCGCAGCGGCGTGGCGCCGACGCGCGCCGCGGCCGCGTCGAAGCGCGCCAGATCGTTCTGCAGTGCGGCCTGGCGGGCCTGGACGAAGGCTTCGTCGGGGGTCGCGGCGGCCGCCGGCGCCGGGCGCTGGACCACACGGCGCGCCTGCGCGGGCGCACCGCCAAGCCCTAGAATCGCGGCCAGGGCACAGGCGAGCATCAATCGTGAACGCAACATCGCGATCGAGAATATCACGCGACGCCGTCGACGCGTCCGATCGCGCCCTCGCGCGCCGGCGATTGCGCGCGCGGCGCGCCGCGCTCACGGCCGGCGAGCGCGCCGCCGGCGACGCGCGCATCGCCGTCGCGCTCGAGGCGCTGCTCGCCGCGATCTCGCCTCGGGTGCTCGCCGCCTACTGGCCGATGCGCGACGAGCCCGACCTGCGCGATTGCCTCGGCGCCTGGGCCGCGCGCGGCATCGTCGTTGCGCTGCCGCGCGTCGCGGCGCCGGGCGCCGCGCTCGCGTTCGGGCGCTGGACCCCTGGCGTCGGGATGGTCGCCGGCGCGCACGGCACGCGCGAGCCGCGCCCCTTCGAAGAGGTGGTGCCCGACACGCTGCTGCTGCCCTGCGTCGGGTTCGACGCGCGCGGCTTCCGGCTCGGGTACGGCGGCGGCTACTACGACCGCACGCTGGCCTCGCTCGCCGGCGCGTGCGCGGTCGGCGTCGCCTACGACGCCTGCGAGATGACGGGGTTCGACGCCGGGCCGCACGAGCGCCCGCTCGACTGGGTCGTCACCGACCGGCGGTCGTGGCCTCGGCCGGCGCCGACGCGTTGAAGCGCTGGTACCAGCGCGCGAACTCGAGCGGGGGCATCGCCGCGCCGTAGTGGAATCCCTGCGCGACCTCGCAGCCGATCTCGCGCAGCAGCGCGACCGACTCGCCGTTCTCCACCCCTTCCGCCAGCGCGGTCATCTCGAAGGTGTGCGCGAGCTCGACGAGCGCGCGCAGGATGCGCCGGTCGCAGCGCTCGCCGGTCGCATTGCGCACGAACGACTGGTCGATCTTCATCTCGTCGAGCGGGAACTTCTGCAGGTACGCGAACGACGAGTAGCCGGTGCCGAAGTCGTCGAGCGCGAGGCGGCAGCCCTGCTCGCGCACCTCGCGCATGAAGCGCATCGCGACCGTCTCGTTGCGCACGATCACGCCCTCGGTGAGCTCCAGCGTCAGGCGCGACGCGGGCACGCCCCACGTCGACAGCGCCTGCGCGACCAGTGCCGGATAGCTCGCGTCGGACAGCGTGACCGACGACAGGTTCACCGACACCCGCGCGTGGATGCCCTGCGACGACCAGGTCATCACGTGACGCAGCGCGGTGTTGAGCACGAACTGCGTGAGCTGGCCCATCAGCCCGCGTTCCTCGCAGACCGCGGCGATCACCGCCGGGTCGACGCGCGTTCCGTCGTCGCGGACCCAACGCACCAGCGCCTCGGCGCCGACGCACAGCCCGCTCGCGAGCTCGACCTGCGGCTGGAAGAAGACGTCGAGCTCGTTGTTGTGCAGCGCCGTCCGCAGCTCCGCCTCGATGCGTGCGCGGCCCCTCGACGCGTGGTGCTCGTCGAGCGCCTCGACGAGCACGTGCTCGTCGTCGCCCGCGGCGCGCGCGCAGGCTTCGGCGGCGCACTGCAGCAGCGCCATCGGCTCGTCGGCGCTCGCGCCGGGGCACGACGCTCCTCCGACGCACGGCCGCAACTGGACGATCGGGTCGCCCACCGCGTCGCGGGCGCCGCCCGCGGGCGCGATCGGCCGCGACAGGCTCTCGCGCAGCGTGCGCGCCGCCATCTCGGCGAGCGACGGCGTCGGCAGGTTCGCGAGCGCGATCCACAGCTCGTCGTGGGTCGGCACCGCGTAGCGGTCGCCGGGGCGCAGCATCGCCTCGACGCGCCGCAGCGCCTCGGCGAGCACGAGCCGCGCGTGCGCCGACTGCGCCAGCGCCGCGAGGCGGTCGGAGCGGTTCAGCGCGACGACCAGCAGCGCGCGGTGCGACTTCGGGTCGCGTGCCGACGCGAGGTGCGCGAGCAGCGCGGCGGGCGGCAGCCTGACGGTGCCGCTCGCCGCGAGGGAGGCTTCAGGCGAGGCCATCGGCGTTCGCGAGCTCGCTGGCGTAGTAGTCGCGCAGCTTCAGCCCGTACGCGCCCGACGGCAGTCCGCGCACGATGCGCACCGGCCTGGCCGCCGCGTCGCGCGGCTGCTGCATCAGCAGGTCGCGCTCGAGCGGCACCGGCAGCGGACGCTTGTCCGGGCCGGTGAGCACGAGCACGCGCGGCTCGAGCCGGCGCACCCGGTTGTGCGCGAGCACGACCGCGATCTCGCCGCTGGAGAGCTCGACGAGGCTGCCGACCGGGAACACGCCCACCGCCTGCACGAACTGCTCGACGAGCGGGGCGTGGAACGACGTGCCCGCCCACTGGTACAGGTTCATCAGCGCGTCCTGCGGCGCGAGCGGGTTCGCGTACGCGCGCGGCGTGATCAGCGCGGCGAAGCTGTCGGCGATCCCGGCCATGCGCCCGTAGATGCTGATCTCGTCGCCCCTCAGGCCCTTCGGGTAGCCGCTGCCGTCCAGGCGCTCGTGGTGCTGCGCGATGCCCATGCCGATCTCGGGCGCGAACGTCATGTCCTGGGCGAGCAGCTCCAGCCCGAGGCGCACGTGCTCCTTGACGATGCTGTACTCGGCCGGAACGAGCATGCCGGGCTTCTCGAGCAGGGCGCGCGGCAGGCGCGTCTTGCCGATGTCGGCGAGCATGCCGATCATCCCGAGCTGGCCCATCTGGACGCGCGGGAATCCGAGCTGGCGCCCGAGCGCGATCAGGTACAGCGCGACGCGCACGCCGTGGTGATACGTCTGGACGTGGTCCTCGCGCAGCTGGGCGACCCACAGCAGCGCGTCGGGGTTGTCGATCATGCTCTCGACCATCGCGTCGACGACGTCCGAGACCTGCTCGACCTGCGGCGCGCGCCCGTTGCGGACGTCGGCGATCACCGCGGAGAGGATCTCCTCGCCGCGGGTCAGCGCGTCGCGCGCGCGCGGCAGCTCCCGGGCCACCGGGTGGCGCTCGACGTAGGTCTTCAGCTTCGCGTCCGGCGGCAGCGCCGCGCGCAGTTCGGCCTCGATCTCGGCGGCCGACGCTTGCGCGGCGGCGGCAGGGTCGGCGTACCGGGATGCCGCGTCGCCGCGCGCCCCGCCGAGCAGGCCCCGCAACTTCGCGAGCGTGCGTGCCGCGAACGAGTCCTCCGCCGCCGCCGGCGACACCACCGGCGCGCCGCGGATGAAGTGGCGGAAGCGCTCGCGCGTGTCGGTCGTGATGCGCACGTCGGCGCGGATCCGATAGGCCCGCTCGGGGGTGCGCGGGCGCGCCGGCGCACGCGTCGGGCGCGGGGCGCCGTCGGCCGGCGCCGCGGGAACGGTCGGGAGGCCGCTTTCGGCGTCCTCGCCGGTCGCTTCGGCCTGCGCACGATCTTCGTCGTGCGCGGAGCCCGGCGCGGCCTGCGTCTCGGGGTTCGGGGCGGCCTGCGGCGCGGCGTCGCCGTGCCCCGGGGATGCGTCCGCCTCGCCCGACGCGTCGACGTCGAACTCGTCGACCTCACTGCCGGCGCGGATCGCGTCGGCGACGTCCGGGCGGGAAAGCTCGAGGTCGACGAAGACGTGCCGGCAGTACTTGCGCAGCGTGCTCAGCTCGATCGCGCTGTCGACGAGGAATCCCTGGATCAGGAACGGCGTGTCCAGCCACGGCCGGTCGAGCTCGACGACGAACATGCCCATCGACAGGCGCTCGGCCGTCACGCGAAAGCGCTTCTGGCTCGTCAGCGGTCGGGCGTGCGCGGTGTCTTGCCAGTGCCGGGCTGGGCTCGCGGTGGACATGGGGTCGGGTCAGGGTGCCAGACGATGGTATCGACGCCCCGGCGCGACGGCCAGCGGATCCGGGCCGGCGCACGCGCCCGCCGCAACAGCGTCCGACGGACGGGCCGCCGGCGGCAGCGGACGGCCGCCGGCGGCGGCCCCGCGTCGTCCCGGACGGTGGCGACGCGTCGCGCGTCAGCCGCCTCGGACGCCGGCCGCGTTCCAGAGCTCGAGGCTGGGGCTGGCCTGGTTCAGCGTGTAGAAGTGCAGGCTCGGCGCGCCGCCCTCGAGCAGGCGCCGGCACAGCGCGGCGACGACCTCGAAGCCGAACGCGCGGATCGAATCGCGGTCGTCGCCGAAGCTGGCGAGCTTCACGCGCACCCAGCGCGGGATCTCCGCGCCGCAGCCCTCGGAGAAGCGCGCCAGCTGCGCGAAGTTCGTGATCGGCATCACGCCGGGCACGATCGGGACGCCCACGCCGCGCGCCGCGGCGTCGTCGCGGAAGCGGAAGTAGGCGTCGGCGTTGTAGAAGTACTGCGTGATCGCGGCGTCCGCGCCGGCGCGCACCTTGGCGACGAACGCGTCGAGGTCGGCCTGCGGCGAGCGCGCCTGCGGGTGCATCTCCGGGTACGCGGCGACCTCGATGCGGAACCAGTCGCCGGTCTCGGCGCGGATGAACTCGACCAGCTCGCTCGCGTAGCGGAAGTCGCCGTGATTGACCATGCCCGACGGCAGGTCGCCGCGCAGCGCGACCAGCCGCCGGATGCCCTGGCGCCGGTAGATGTCGAGCAGCTCGCGCAGCGACTCGCGCGTGGAACCGATGCACGACAGGTGCGGCGCGACCGGCCGCCCCTCGGCCGCGATCTCGAGCACGGTCGCGAGCGTCTTGTCGCGCGTGGCGCCGCCGGCGCCGTACGTCACGCTGAAGAACTCGGGGGCGGCGCCCAGCAGGGCCGCGCGCGTGGCGCGCAGCTTCACGGCGCCCTCCGGCGTGTTGGGCGGGAAGAACTCGAAGCTGACGCTGGCCGTCATCGTGGATCCTGTGCGGTGTTCGTGTCGGGCGCGCCCGGAGACGGGCGGCGAGCGTGGAGGAAGAATTCGCGGTTGCCGTCGCCGCCGGCGATCGGGCTGTCGAACCAGTCGAGCACCCGCCAGCCCGCGCGCGCCGCGGCGGAGAAGAGAGACTCGCGCACGCCGTCGTAGAGCGCGGGCGAGCGCACGAGCCCGCGCCGGTCGAGCCCCTCGCGGCCGACCTCGAACTGCGGCTTGGCCAGCGCCAGCAGCACGGCGCCGGGCGCGGCGAGCGCGAACGCCGGGCCGAGCACGTGCGCGAGCGAGATGAACGAGACGTCGATCACGACGAGGCCGAAGCCGCCGGGCGTGAGCGCGCGGGCGCTCGTCGCGCCCGACGCCGTCGCACCCGACGCCATCGCGCCTTCGAGCGCGGCCGTGTCGAGCGCGCGCGCGTTCACGCCTTCGATCGCCGTGACGCGCGCGTCGCCCGCGAGGCGCGGCGCGAGCTGGCCGTGGCCGACGTCGACGCCGGTCACGTGCGCGGCGCCCGCCTGCAGCAGGCAGTCGGTGAAGCCGCCGGTCGACTGGCCGATGTCGAGGCACGCGCGTCCGCGCGGGTCGACACCGGTGCGGGCCAGCGCGCCCGCCAGCTTCAGTCCGCCGCGCGACACGAAGCGGTCCTCGTCGCCGCCGGCGAGCGTGAGCATCGCGTGCTCGCCGATCGCGTCGCTCGGCTTGCGCACCGGAACGTCGTCGGCGCGCACGCGGCCCGCCTCGATCAGGCGCTGCGCGAGCGTGCGCGAGCCGGCCAGCCCGCGGGCGACGAGGAGCCGGTCGGCGCGCATGCGGCGCGGCGGGTCAGGCGCCGCCCGCGCCGCCGGCCCACGGCGCGAGGCCGGCGACGACGGTGCGGTTGACCGGGGTGGCGATGCCGTGGCGCCCGGCCAGGCGCACCACCGCGCCCGACAGCCACTCGAGCTCCAGCCGGCGCCCGGCCTCGAGGTCGTGCAGCATCGACGCCTTCATCGTCCCGGGCAGCGTGTCGACGAAGCGCATGCGCTCGTCGACGAAGTCCGCCGGCAGCGCGACGCCCTCGGCGCGGCCGACCTCGCAGGTCTCGCGGATCACCTCGCGCAGCGTCGCGCGCATGACCGGCTCGGCGCGGATCACGCCGATCGGGCGGCGCGTGAGCGCGGTCATCGCGCTCAGGCCCACGAGGAAGACGAACTTCTCCCACAGCGCGAGCCGCACGTCGGCGACGCACTCGGCGTCGATGTCCGCGCGCCGGCACGCCGCCTCGAAGGCCTCGAGCACCGGGCGCTGGCCCGGCGCGAGCGCGCCGAAGCGCAGCCGCGCGAACGGGCCGCCGTGCACGACGACGCCGGGCTCGCGCTGCGACGACGCGATGTACGCGACCCCGGCGGCGACCTGTCGCGCGGGAACCGCGCGCGCGAGGATCTGCGCCGCCTCGACGCCGTTCTGGAACGGGATCGCGACCGTGTCGGGGCCGAGCAGCGGCGCCACGAGCGCCGCGGCGTCGGCCGCGTCGGGAAGCTTGACCGTGAAGAGCACGACGTCGGCCGGCCCGACCTCGGCGGGGTCCGAGCTCGCCCGCACGGACGCCAGCCGCACCGGCGTGACCGTGCTCTCGACGACGAGGCCGCGTGCGAGCAGCGCCGCCTTCGTGCCGGGCCGCACGACGAAGCGGACGTCCTCGCCCGCGGCGGCGAGGCGCGCGCCGAAGTAGCCGCCGACGCCGCCGGCGCCGACGATCGCGATCTTCACGCAGCCGCCCTCTAGTAGCGGTAGCTGTCGGACTTGTACGGCCCTTCGACCGGCACGCCGATGTACGCGGCCTGCGCGGGCGAGAGCTCGGTGAGCATCGCGCCGAGCTTCTTCAGCTGCAGCCGCGCGACCTTCTCGTCGAGGTGCTTGGGCAGCACGTACACCTTGCCGCGCTCGTAGAAGTCCTTGTGCGTCCACAGCTCGATCTGGGCGATCGTCTGGTTCGCGAACGACGAGCTCATCACGTACGACGGGTGGCCGGTCGCGCAGCCCAGGTTCACCAGGCGCCCCTCGGCGAGCAGGATGATGCGCTTGCCGTCGGCGAAGATGACGTGGTCGACCTGCGGCTTGATGTTCTCCCAGGTGCAGTTCGCCTTCAGCCCGGCGACGTCGATCTCGTTGTCGAAGTGGCCGATGTTGCAGACGATCGCCTGGTCCTTCATCGCCTTCATGTGCGCGTACGTGATCACGTCGCGGTTGCCGGTGGCGGTGACGAAGATGTCGGCCTTGTCGGCCGCGTAGTCCATCGTCACGACGCGATAGCCCTCCATCGACGCCTGCAGCGCGCAGATCGGGTCGCACTCCGTGACCCACACCTGCGCGGACAGCGCGCGCAGCGCCTGCGCCGAGCCCTTGCCGACGTCGCCGTAGCCGCACACCAGCGCGACCTTGCCGGCGACCATGACGTCGGTCGCGCGCTTGATGCCGTCGACCAGCGACTCGCGGCAGCCGTAGAGGTTGTCGAACTTGCTCTTCGTGACCGAGTCGTTGACGTTGATCGCGCGGAACGCGAGCTCGCCCTTCGCCGACATCTGGTACAGGCGCTTGACGCCCGTGGTGGTCTCCTCGGTGACACCGACGATCGCGTTCAGGTTGCGCTCGTAGAAGCCGGGGTCCTTCGCCAGGCGCGCGCGGATCGAGTCGAACAGGCACACCTCCTCCTCGCTGCCGGGATTGGCGAGCACCGACGGGTCCTTCGCGGCGCGCGTGCCCAGGTGGATCAGCAGCGTCGCGTCGCCGCCGTCGTCGAGGATCATGTTCGACGGCTGGCCGTCGGCCCAGTCGAAGATGCGGTGCGTGTAGTCCCAGTACTCGGCGAGCGACTCGCCCTTGACCGCGAACACCGGCACGCCGGCCTGCGCGATCGCGGCGGCCGCGTGGTCCTGCGTCGAGAAGATGTTGCACGAGGCCCAGCGCACCTGCGCGCCGAGCGCGGTGAGCGTCTCGATCAGCACCGCGGTCTGGATCGTCATGTGCAGCGAGCCGGTGATGCGCGCGCCCTTCAGCGGCTGGCTCGCGGCGTACTCGTCGCGGATCGCCATCAGGCCGGGCATCTCGGTCTCGGCGATGCGGATCTCCTTGCGGCCCCACGCGGCGAGCGAGAGGTCGGCGACCTTGAAGTCGGAGAACGGCGCGGACTTGGGAACGGCGGACATGGTCACTCCATCGAAGGGTGACCGGATCGCGGGGAACGAGGGGGCGCGCGGGACGGCGGCGGGGTGCTCGTTCTCCGTGACCGGGTCACGGGTCAACGAGCGCCGTTTGAACGAGGTTCAAGCCCGAGCCTGGCGGAACCGCGCCGTGGGACGGCGGGGAACCCGTTGCAGCGCTCCTCGGGCAGTCGGCGATTCTATCGGAATGCCGCTGGCAGCGCTGACGGCGGCCCTGCCGTCGGTCGGGCCGGCGGGGCCGCGCGGGCGGCCGGCGGGGCAGGGCGCGCCGGCGAACTCGGCGCGCGGTGCCCGTCCTGCGGGTCAGCTCAGCAGGTAGTCCAGCGTGATCACCTGCGCGTTGGTGTCGAACGCGAGCCGCTGCTCGGCATTGCCGTAGATGATGAAGTGCGCGATCGCGCCGTTCGAGCGGCTGCCGAGGAACGATCCCAGATTCGCGTCCACGTACGCGGCGACGTCCGGATTCTCGGCGAGGTAGCGGTCGCCGTCGATCTGCTGGAACTTCGGGCCCGGCGAGCGGCCCTCCCAGACCCCGTACAGGTTGAAGTGCGCGAACAGCGTCGCGTCGTCCAGGTGCAGCGGCGTGAGGTCCGGCCAGCGGTTGGCGTAGTAGGTGGGATCGAACCAGCTGTTCGGCGAGCGGCCGGCGGCGGCGCCGGCCGTCAGGTAGTCCGTCGCGGCCGCCGCGAGCGACACCGTCGGCACGAGCTCGGGGTACTTCCACAGGTAGTACACCGGGTCGAACAGGAACGTCGCGTCGCTGCCGTACGTGGGCACGTGGTCGCGCGGCACCGGGTCGTCGTTGCGCAGCCGGCCGGCCTGCGTCGCCGAGTCCAGCGTGGTGCCGAACGCGCCCGACAGCGTGAGCGCGAAATCCTCGTGGCGCTCGAGCGCGGCGTCGCCCGCCGCCTGCAGGACGATCAGCTTCGACGCCTCGCCGCTGGCGAACTGGAGCTGGCCCGACGCGAACGCGGTGGCGCCGAAGTCGGCCGGGTCCGCCGACGCGGACGTCACCGCCCAATTGACGAACGCGCCCTGCGACGTGTCGCCGACGCGCTCGACCTCGAACGTGAACGCGTTCCCGGTCCCGGTGCCCTCCGCGTGGTCCGCCTCGGGCACCCCGAAGCGCAACTGCGAGCCCGACGGCCCGCTGTCGTCGTCGACGATCGTGCCGAGCACGCTCGTGCTGTCGGACGCGATCACGAGGTTGACCGGCCCCGACAGCGACAGCCGGAACGTCTCGGCGGGCTCGGCGAGCGCGTCGCTGATGATCGGCACGCGCGCGACCGCGGCCGTCTGGCCGGCGTCGAAGACCAGCGTGCCCGACTGCGCGACCACGTCGGCGCCGCCCGCGGTCACGCCGCTGACCGTGAAGTTCACGCTCGCGCGCTGCGTGCCGGGGCGGTCGAGCTGGACGATGAAGTCCGCGTACGGCTCGTTCTCTCCGGCCGTCACCGGCTGCACCGACGCGCTCGGCACGTTGACCGCCGCCATGTCGTTGCGCGGGATCAGCACCGTGCCGCCGGCGTCGGCGAGCAGCCCCTGGCTGGGCGCGGCGAGACGCACGTCGAACACCTCGTTCGACTCGGCGGCGGCGTTGTCGAGCACCGTGACGAGCACCGTGCGCGCGGTCTCGCCGGGCAGGAACACCAGGGTTCCGCTGGCCGGCAGGTAGTCCGCGCCGCCGACGGCGCTCGCGTCGAACGTCGCGTACGACACGGTGAGCGGCGATGTCGCAGGGCGGTCGAGCGTCACCGGCAGGCGCGCGACGTCGCCCTCGAACGCGACCGTGTCGCCGATCGAGATCCGCGGCGCGCCGGCGACGGCGTCGTTGTCCTGGATCGCGCCGATCACGCCGCCCGAGCCGAGCTGCGCGTTGACCGGCGACGCGAGCGTGAACCGGAACACCTCGGCGGGCTCGATCGCGGTGTCGGTGAACAGCGGCACCTGCACGACGCGCGTGGTCTCGCCGGGCTCGAAGACGACGGTGCCGGACTCGCCGCTCAGGTCCGCGCCGCCGGCGGTCGCTCCGCTCGCGACCCACCCGACCGAGACGCGCTGCACCGACGGCGTCGACAGCTGGACGACGAAGTCCGCGAAGACCATCGACTCGTCGACGTTCACCGAGGCGGTCGAGACGATCGGCAGCGTCGCCGCGGGGGCGTCGTTGCGGCCGATCAGCGCGCTGCCGCTCGCGTGCCCCAGGCTTCCCAGGCTGGGAGCCGACAGTGCGAGCGAGAAGAGCTCGTCGGGCTCGCGCGCCGAATCGTCGACGATCGGCACGAGCACCGTCTGCGCGCGCTGGCCGGCGTCGAACGTCAGCGTGCCGCTCACCGGCGCGAAGTCGGCCCCGGCGCTCGCCGTGCCGGCCGCGGTCGCGTACGCGACCGTGAACGGCGACGTCGACGGGCGGTCGGTGCTCACGACGAAGCGCGCGAAGGCGTCGCGCTCGTCGACGACGACGTCCGAGACCGAGATCGTCGGCGCGCCCGCGGCGCCGTCGCGGTCGAAGACCTGGCCCCACGCCGCGGAATTGCCGAGCACCGCGTTCACCGGGCCCGAGAGCCCGACCTGGAACACCTCGGTGCTCTCGACGGCCACGTCGGCCGCGACCGGCACGCGCACGGCGCGCGTCGTCTGGCCGGGGTCGAACGCGAGCGTCCCGGACACCGCGGTCACGTCGGCGCCGCCGGCGCTCAGCCCGCGCACCGTGTAGTTCACCGACACGACCTGCGTGCTGGGCGCGGACAGCTGCACCGTGAACGACTCCCAGCCGTCGTTCTCGTCGGCGATCGCGTCCGCCACCGACACGCTCGGCCCGGTCGACGCGGTGGCGTCGCTGCGGCCGATGATCGCGTCGGCGCGGGCGTCGCCGAGCACGGCCCCGACCGGCGCCGACAGCGCGATCGCGAAACTCTCGTCGGGCTCGGGCTGGGCGTCGTCGAGGATCGGCACGCTCAGCGTCTGCGCCACGACGCCGGGCGCGAACGTCAGCACGCCGGCGCTCGCGGTGTAGTCGCCGCCGGCCTGCGCGCTGCCGTCGGCGGTGGACCACGCAATCGTGACGGGGGTGGTCGACGGACGGTCGAGCGCGACCACGAACCGCGCGGCGCCGTCGGTCTCGTCGACGGTGGCGCCGCCGAGCAGCCGCGCCACCGGCGTGCCTGTGGGCGCGTCGTTGTCGACGATGAAGCCCAGCGCCTGCGTGGTGCCGAGCTGCGCGTTCACCGCGCCGGAGAACGCGACGCGATACGCCTCGATCGACTCGACCGCGGCGTCCGGCAGCAGCTGCACGCGGAAAGTCTGCGTCGTCTGGCCGGGGTCGAACGCGAAGCTGCCATTGCCGCCGACCAGGTCGGCGCCCCCGGCGCTCAGCCCGGCGATCGTGTAGTTGACGGTCACGCGCTGCGCGACCGGTGCGGTCAGGCGCGCGGTGAAGTCGACGAAGGTCTGGGACTCCGACGCGAATGCGTCGTCGATCAGGATCACGGCCATGGCCGCCTCCGGGAATCGGACGGGATTCGACGCAGGTTAGTCAGCGCACGCCCGCCGCTCTCCCCCCAAATGAGGGGGAAGCCGGCGGCGCACGGCCGCCGCGGCGCCGTACACTTGCGCCATGGCCGACATCCATGACCTTCGCAAGAGCTACGAGAAGGGCGAGCTCGAGGAGAGCCGCGCGCACGACGCGCCGCTCGAGCAGTTCCGCCAGTGGTTCCAGCACGCGCTCGACGCCGGCGTGCCCGAGCCGAACGCGATGACGGTGGCGACCGTCGGCGCCGACGGCCGGCCCTCGACGCGCGTCGTGCTGATCAAGGACTTCGACGCGCGCGGGCTGGTGTTCTACACGAACTACCGCAGCCGCAAGGGCCGCGAGCTCGAGGCGCACCCGTTCGCGGCGCTGCAGTTCCACTGGGTCGAGCTCGAGCGCGTGGTGCGCGTCGAGGGCCGCGTCGAGCAGGTCGACGGCGCGGAGTCGGACGCGTACTACGAGACGCGCCCGCTCGCGTCGCGCATCGGCGCGTGGGCCTCCGAGCAGAGCGAGCCGCTGTCGTCGCGCGCGGCGCTGGTGGCGCGGGCGGCCGAATACGGGCTCAAGTACGGGCTGCACCCGCCGCGCCCGCCGCACTGGGGCGGCTACCGGCTGGTGCCGGACTACTGGGAGTTCTGGCAGGGGCGGCCGTCGCGCCTGCACGACCGGCTCGCGTACCGGCGGCAGGACGACGGGGGGTGGGCGCGGGTGCGGCTGTCGCCGTGATTCAGGCGCGCACGCGCCGCCGCCGCGCCATGCCTGCGGCGACGAGGCCGGCACCGACCAGCGCGAGAACGCCAGGCTCCGGCACCGTTGCCTGGATCGACACCGCATCCAGGTAGGCGACCGTGGACTGGCCCGCGTCGCCACCGACCACGTTGCTCAGGTGGAACGCGAGGCTCGCGACCTGGACACCGGAATTCGTGCCGGCGAAGGTCTGGCTGAACGTCTGCCACCCGGTGTCGGCGGGAGACGGCTGCAGACTCCAGACGTCGTTCAGCGGCACGGAGATCAGCGTGGTCGAGCCGATCGACGCACGCAGGAAGTCGTCGCTAAGCTCGAGGGTGCGGGTGACGTCGAGCCCGATCAGGCGATAGCGGAAACTGACGGTGTAACTGCTGTACAGCGAGGTATCGACCGTGAGCGTCTGCGCGAGGTCGGAGTCGACCGTGCCCAGCGGGCTCATCACCGCCATGCCGCTGCCCACCGCGGGCGAGACCGACGGCCAGCCCACCAGCGGGACGGCCGGCGTCGTGCCCGACTGCACCACGTTGAGCGTGTTGTTCCAGCCGGCCAGGTTCGTCTCGAACCCGCCGTTGGTGACCAGCTCGACGCTGGCCGCCGACGCGATCGAGGCCGCCGCCGCGAGCCCGAGGCCCGCCATCGCTTTCTTGAACATGATTCCTGCTCTCCCCGGAGATTCGGGAAGCCCCAAGCAGGAAACGGGCCCGGAAGTCGGCGCTGGGGGGCGGCGGAAACGACAGGACCGGAAAAACCCTTTAAGGATCATAGGGTTGTGCATCGATCCCGAAAATCGGTGCACAAGACGTTGGAGGTCCGCGGAGCACGCGGACGATGCGCACTGTCAAATCCGCCGACAGACGCCGGTCCTCCCGAACGAATTCGGGCCATCATTCCTGCGCCGGCCGCACGGAACGGTGTCGCGGCCGAAGGCCGGCCCGATCCCGGGCACCGGCCGGCCCGACCGCCGCGGCTACACCCCCGCCGCCGCCTTCAGCGCCGCCGCCTTGTCGGTGCGCTCCCACGTGAACTCGGGCTCGTCGCGCCCGAAGTGCCCGTACGACGCGGTCTTCTGGTAGATCGGGCGCAGCAGGTCGAGCATCTGGATGATGCCCTTCGGGCGCAGGTCGAAGTGCGCCTGCACGAGTTCCGACAGCCGCTCGTCGGTGACCTTGCCGGTGCCCTCGGTCGTGACCATCACGGAGGTCGGGCGCGCGATGCCGATCGCGTACGAGACCTGCACCAGGCACTTGCTCGCGAGCCCGGCCGCGACGATGTTCTTGGCCACGTAGCGCGCCGCGTACGCCGCGGAGCGGTCGACCTTGGACGGGTCCTTGCCGGAGAACGCGCCGCCGCCGTGCGGGGCCGCGCCGCCGTAGGTGTCGACGATGATCTTGCGCCCGGTCAGGCCGCAGTCGCCCTGCGGGCCGCCGATGACGAAGCGCCCGGTCGGGTTGATCAGGTAGCGGATCTCGCCCTTGATCAGGTCCTTGGGCAGCACCGGCTTGACGATGTCCTCGATGACCGCCTCGCGCAGCGTCTCGTAGGCGACGTCGGGCGCGTGCTGCGTGGACAGCACCACGGTGTCGATCGAGTGCGGGCGGCCGCCGACGTAGCGCAGCGTGACCTGCGACTTCGCGTCCGGGCGCAGCCACGGCAGGCGGCCGTCGCGGCGCAGGTCGGCCTGGCGCTCGACCAGCCGGTGCGCGTAGTAGATCGCCGCCGGCATCAGGTCGGGCGTCTCGTCGCACGCGTAGCCGAACATCAGGCCCTGGTCGCCGGCGCCCTGCTCGAGGTCGATCCCGGAGCCTTCGTCGACGCCCTGCTTGATGTCCTGGCTCTGCTTGTCGTAGGCCACGAGCACCGCGCAGCCCTTGTAGTCGATGCCGTACTCGGTGTTGTCGTAGCCGATGCGCTTGATCGTGTCGCGCGCGACCTGGATGTAGTCGACGTGCGCGCCGGTGGTGATCTCGCCGGCCAGCACGACCAGCCCGGTGTTGCACAGCGTCTCCGCGGCCACGCGGGAGAATTTGTCCTGCGCGAAGATTGCGTCGAGAATCGCGTCCGAGATCTGGTCGGCCACCTTGTCGGGGTGACCCTCGGAAACCGATTCGGACGTGAACAGGTAATCGTTGGCCAAGTCACTTCTCCGTTCGAGATGATGAGGACACTCGGAGCGAGCATCGCATCCTGTCGGCGTGGCCGACTTCGGAGAGGCGGCGACGCTTTAGCGGAATTTCTTTTCGGCCGGGGTGATCTCCGGGCACTGCCGCCCCGCAAGTTGTCCATTAACACGGCGGCACCAGCATTATAGATCATGACGCCGGCGAGCCGCCGGCAATCGGCCGATAACTGCCCGCAATGCTCGCGTTCTTCCGCGTTCTCAGCCGTCTTCCCCTGCGCGTGCTGCATGCTGCCGGCGTGCTCGCGGGGCTGGCCGCGTACGCGCTGTCGGGGGCCTACCGCGGCAAGCTGCGCCGGCACCTCGCGCTCGCCGGATACCCGCGCTCGCTGCGAGGTGCGGCCGCGCGCGAGGCGGGGCGGCTGGTGGGAGAACTGCCGTTCGTGTGGTTCCGCCCGCTCGCCGAGGTGGCCGCGCGCGTGCGCTGCGACGACGTCGCGGTGGTCGACGCGGCCGAGCGCAGCGGACGCGGCCTGCTGTTCCTCACACCGCACCTGGGGTCGTTCGAGGTGACGGCACGCTGGTACTCGGCGCGCCGCCCGATCACCGTCATGTTCAAGCCGCCCCGGCAACCGGCGCTCGCGCGCGTGATGGCCGCGGCGCGCAGCGGGCCGACGATGCGCAGCGTTCCCGCGGCGCTCGCCGGCGTGCGCGCGATGCTGCGGGCGCTGCGCCGGGGCGAAGCGGTGGGGTTGCTGCCCGACCAGGTGCCGGGGGCCGGGGAGGGCCGGTGGGCGCCGTTCTTCGGGCAGCCGGCGTACACGATGACGCTGCCGCTGCGGCTGGCGCAGGCCAGCGGCGCGGTGGTCGTGCTGGCGGTCGGCGAGCGGCTCCCCGGCGGGCGCGGCTGGCGGCTGCACCTCGAGCGCCTCGACGAGGCCCCGGGCCCGGTGGCACTGAACGCCGCGATGGAGCGCCTGATCCGGCGCTTTCCAGCGCAGTACCTGTGGGGGTACAACCGGTACAAGGCGCCGAGCGGCGCGGCGGCCGCGTCGCGGCCGGACGGCGCCGTGCCGCCGGCGGGCTGGCCGGGCGTCGGCCGGGCGGGGCCGTGCGGCCGCGGGCGGCCCGGTCGGGCGGTGCGGCGGACGTCGGGCGGCGACGGCCCGTCCGGTCCCGGGGGGCCGGATTGAAGCACGTCGGCCCGGCCCGGCGTGCCGCCGACGCGGTCGTCGAGGCGCTCACCCGCGTCGCGCTGTTCGCGCTGCGCTCGCTCGCGCGCCTGCCCTACCCGGTCGTGCGCCGCGCGGGCGAGCTCGCGGGCGAGATCGCGTGGCGGCTCGCGGGGTCGCGCCGCCGCGTCACGCGGGTGAACCTGCGCTTGTGCTTCCCCGACTGGAGCGAGGCGCGCCGGGAGGCGCTCGGGCGCGCGCACTTCCGCTGCTTCGTGCGCAGCTTCTTCGAGCGCTTCATCTTCTGGTACGAGCCCGCCGAGCGGCTGCGCGCGCTGGTCGAGGTGCGCGGCGTCGAGCACTTCGACGCGCACGCCGGCCGGCCGATGGTCCTGCTCGCGCCGCACTTCGTCGGGCTGGACGCCGGCGGCATGCGCTTCCAGCTCGATCACGCCGCCGCGTCGATGTACGCGAACCAGAAGAGCCGCGCGCTGAACCGCGCGATGACGCAGGGGCGCGAGCGCTTCGGGCGGGCACGGATGTTCCTGCGCAACGACGGCCTGCGCCCGGCGATCCGACTGATCCGGCAGGGCGTGCCGTTCTATTTCCTGCCGGACATGGACCTCGGCCCGCGCGACGCCGTGTTCGTGCCCTTCTTCGGCGTCCCCGCGGCGACGGTGACGTCGGTGGCGCGCATCGTGCAGCTGACCGGCGCGGTCGTGGTCCCGTTCGTCACCCGCATGACCGACGACGGCTACGTGGTGCAGCTGTACCCGGCCTGGGACGACTTCCCCGGCGGCGACGTCGAGGCCGCGACGCGGCGCATGAACGCGTTCATCGAAGCGCGCGTGCTCGAGATGCCGGAGCAGTACCTGTGGAGCCACAAGCGCTTCAAGACCCGCCCGCCCGGGGAGCCGAGCCCGTATCGCTGATGCCGGGCGGCGGGGCGCAATCGGCGATAATCCGCGCATGCGGATGAAGTTCACCAAGATGCACGGCGCCGGCAACGACTTCGTCGTGGTCGACGGCGTTCGCCAGCGGGTCGAGCTGTCGCCCGCTCAGTGGCGCGCGCTCGCGGACCGCCGCTTCGGCGTCGGCGCCGACCAGATCCTGCTCGTCGAGCCGTCGGGCGAAGCCGGCATCGATTTCCGTTACCGGATCTTCAATGCCGACGGCGGCGAGGTCGAGCAGTGCGGCAACGGCGCGCGCTGCTTCGTGCGCTTCGTGCTCGACCAGGGCCTGACCGATCGGCGCGCGATCCGCGTGCGCACGCTCTCGGGCGTCATCGAGCCGCGCATCGCCGACGACGGCCGCGTGTCCGTCGACATGGGCGCGCCGGTGTTCGAGCCGGCGCGCGTGCCGTTCCGGCACCCCGGCATGCACCCGGCGCGCGTCGGCGACGACACCCTGTGGCCGCTGTCGGTGTTCGGCCACGAGCGCTGGGTGTCGGTGCTCTCGATGGGCAATCCGCACGCGGTGCAGCTCGTCGAGGACCTCGACACCGCGCCGGTCGACGTCGAGGGGCCCGAGATCGAGCACCACCCGGCGTTCCCGAATCGCGTCAACGCGGGGTACATGCAGGTGCTCGGGGCGCACCGCCTGCGCCTGCGCGTGTGGGAGCGCGGCGCCGGCGAGACGCTCGCGTGCGGGACCGGCGCGTGCGCGGCGGCGGTCTCGGGGATCCGCCGCGGGCTGCTGCGCTCGCCGGTCGACGTCGAGACGCGCGGCGGCGTGCTGACGATCGACTGGTCGGGCGCGTCGGTCACGATGACCGGCCCGGCGCGCCGCGTGTTCGACGGCGAGATCGAACTGGACGACCTCTGACCTGGGATGAATGCGAACGTGTTGACCGAAGACGACGTCGCGCGCTGGCTGCGCGACCACCCCGAATTCTTCGCCGCGCAGGCCGACCTGCTCGCGGCGATCAAGGTGCCGCACGCCCACGGCGGGCGCGCGATCTCGCTGCACGAGCGCCAGCTCGAGGTGCTGCGCGAGAAGAACCGCGCGCTCGAGATGAAGCTCGCCGAGCTGATCCGCGTCGCGCAGGAGAACGACGCGATCGTCGAGAAGCTGCAGAAGTGGACGCGCCAGCTGCTGCTCGCGACCGACGCCGACCGCCTGCCCCAGGTGGTCACCGACGGCCTGCACGCCGGCTTCGGCGTGCCGCAGGTGGCGCTGCGCCTGTGGGGCGTTCGCGACCGCTACCGCTCGATCCCGTGCGCGGCCCCGGTCGCGGTCGACGCGATCACGCTCGCCAACAGCATGAAGCAGCCGTACTGCGGCGCGAACGCCGACTTCGTCGCCGCGACCTGGCTGCCCGAGGGCGGCTCCGGCACGCGCTCGATCGCGCTGCTGCCGCTGCGCAAGGGCGTCGACCCGAACGCGTTCGGGATGCTCGTGCTCGGCTCGGCCGACCCCAACCGATTCCAGATGAGCATGGGCACCGCGTTCCTCGAGCGCATCGCCGAGGTCGCGAGCGCCGCGCTCTCGAGGCTGGTCGAGTAGTGCCGCACGCCGACGTCGAGGCCTGGCTGGCCCGGCTCGCCGTCGAGCGTGGCGGCTCCCCGCGGACGATCTCGAGCTACCGCTTCGACCTCGCTCACCTCGAGCGCGCCGCCGCCGGGCGTGCGTGGCGCGAGCTCGGCGAGGCCGACCTGCGGCGCGCGGTCGCCGGCGCGGTGCGCGACGGCACGTCGCCGCGCTCGATCGCGCGCCGGCTGTCGGCGTGGCGCGGGTTCTTCGACTGGCTCGCCGAGCGCGGCGACGTCGCCGCGAACCCGGCGCGCGGGCTGCGCGCGCCGCGCGCCGGCAAGCGGCTGCCGAAGGCGCTCGCGCCGGACCTCGCGCTCGCGCTGGTCACGGGAACGCCGCGCGGCGCGGCCGGCGAGGGCCGTCCGGCCGGCGCCGTCGGCGCGGGGGACGAAGGCGAGGCGGGCGGCGCGGTCATCGCGAACGGCGACGGCGAGTTCGAGCGCGCGCGCGACGCCGCGATGCTCGAGCTGTTCTACTCGTCGGGCTTGCGCCTGTCGGAGCTCACCAGCCTCGACCAGCGCTACTACGACGGCGACGGCGTGCGCTCGGCGAGCTGGCTCGACCTCGCCGAGGCGGAGGTCAACGTGCTCGGCAAGGGCGGCAAGCGCCGCACCGTGCCCGTCGGCCGCCCCGCGATCGACGCGCTGCGGCGCTGGCTCGCGTGCCGCGCGCGCTGGGCCGCGGCGCACCCGCGCGCCGACGCGCGCGCGCTGTTCGTCAGCGCGCGCGGGCCGCGCCTGGCGAACCGCACGGTGCAGGCGCGCCTGGCGCGCCTGGCGCGCGAGCGCGGCATCCCGGCCGAGGTCCACCCGCACGTGCTGCGCCACTCGTTCGCGAGCCACCTGCTGCAGTCGAGCGGCGACCTGCGCGCCGTGCAGGAGCTGCTCGGGCACTCGAGCATCTCCACGACCCAGGTCTACACGTCGCTGGACTTCCAGCGCCTGGCGCAGGTCTACGACGCCGCGCACCCGCGCGCGCGGCGGCGCTGAGGCCCCGCCGTTGAGCGCTCAGCTGATCCTCAAGCCCGGCAAGGAGCGCTCGCTCGAGCGCCGCCACCCGTGGGTGTACGCGACCGCCGTCGCGCGCGTCACCGGCAAGCCCTTGTCCGGCGACACCGTGCGGGTCGTCGGCCACGGCGGCGAATTCCTCGCGTGGGCGGCGTTCAGCCCCGACTCCGCGATCCGCGCCCGCGCGTGGTCCTGGGTCGAGGGCGACGTCGTCGACGCCGCGTGGATCGAAGCGCGGGTCGCCGGCGCGCTCGCGCGGCGCGCGGCGCTCGTGTCGGGCACGAACGCGCTGCGGCTCGTCTTCGGCGAGGCCGACGGCCTGCCGGGGCTGGTCGTCGACCGCTACGCCGATACGCTGGTCGTGCAGTTCCTCGCCGCCGGCGTCGAACTCTGGCGCGACGCGATCGTCGACGCGCTCGTGCGCCTGACCGGCTGCGGCGGCGTCTACGAGCGCTCGGACGCGGCCGCGCGCACCCGCGAGGGACTCGCGCCGCGCGAGGGGCCGCTGCGCGGCGCCGCGCCCGCCGCGCCCGTGCCGATCGAGGAACTCGGCGTGCGCTACGAAGTCGACGTCGCCGGCGGCCACAAGACCGGCTTCTACCTCGACCAGCGCGAGAACCGCGCGCGGGTCGCCGCGCACGCGGCCGGGCGGCGCGTGCTGAACTGCTTCTGCTACACGGGCGGCTTCACGCTCGCCGCGCTGCGCGGCGGCGCGGCGAGCGCGCTGTCGATCGACTCCAGCGCGCCGGCGCTCGCGGCCGCGCGCCGGCAGCAGTCGCTCAACGGACTGGACGGCGCCGACTGCGAGTGGCGCGAGGCCGACGTCTTCGACGCGCTGAAGGCGCTGCTCGCGCAGGGCGAGCGCTTCGACCTGATCGTGCTCGACCCCCCGAAGTTCGCACCGTCGGTGCACCACGTCGACCGCGCCGCGCGCGCCTACAAGGAGATCAACCTGAAGGCGCTGCGCCTGCTCGCGCCGGGCGGGCTGCTGTTCACGTTCTCGTGCTCGGGCGCGATCGGCGTCGACCTGTTCCAGAAGATCGTCGCGGGCGCGGTGTTCGACGCGCGCGTCGACGCGCAGATGCTGCGCCGCCTGCAGGCCGGCGTCGACCACCCGATGCTGATGACGCACCCCGAGGGCGAGTACCTGAAGGGGCTGATGCTGCTGCGGACCTGACGCAGCGGCGCGCCGCGAACGTCGCGCGCGGACGGCACCCGCTGCGCGGAGTCCCGGCGCCGACCGTCGGTCGGGACCCGGTGCGCGGGCCGATCTCCCCGCGCGGCGCGCGCTCGCGGTTGCGCCGCGGCCCGCCGGCGCTAGAATCGCGCCTTTGATCGGGGCGGGCGCGGTCCGGCCGCGCGCGGCCACGACGCCCGCCGGACCGGCGGCGACATCCCGCCCGAATCCCGCGGAGACGCGCATGACATCCAAGCACGTGCCGGTGACGATCCTCACCGGCTTCCTGGGCGCCGGCAAGACGACGCTGCTCAATCGCATCCTGAAGGAGCAGCACGGCCACCGCATCGCGGTGATCGAGAACGAGTTCGGCGAGGAGGGCGTCGACAACGACCTGCTGCTGCAGGATCGCGACGAGCAGATCGTCGAGATGAACAACGGCTGCATCTGCTGCACCGTGCGCGGCGACCTGATCCGCATCCTCGGCGACCTGCGCGAGCGCCGCCAGTCGGGCGAGCTGAAGTTCGACCGCGTGATCATCGAGACCACCGGGCTCGCCGACCCCGGCCCGGTCGCGCAGACCTTCTTCCTCGACGACGAGATCGCCGACTACTTCCTGCTCGACGCGGTCGTGACCGTCGTCGACGCCAAGCACGGCGAGCGCCAGCTCGACGAGCACAAGGAGGCGCAGGAGCAGGTCGGCTTCGCCGACCGCATCCTGATGTCGAAGGTCGACCTGGTCGGCGAAGACGAGCAGGAGCGGCTGCGCAAGCGGCTGGCGCGCATCAATCCGCGCGCGCCGATCAAGCCGGTCCACTTCGGCGAGGTCCCGATCGCCGAGGTGCTCGACATCCGCGGCTTCAACCTGAACGCGATCCTCGAGCTCGACCCGCAGTTCCTCACCAGCGACGAGCACGAGCACGACGACGCGGTCCAGTCGTTCGTCTTCAAGTCGAACCGGCCTTTCGACGCCGGCAAGCTGGAGGATTTTCTCGGCGGTCTGATCCAGGTTTACGGACAGGACATGTTGCGGTATAAAGGCGTGCTTTACATGAAGGGGTCCGACAGGCTGACCGTTTTCCAGGGCGTCCACATGATGATGGGCGCAGACACGGGCCGGCGCTGGCAGACGGGCGAGAAGCCCTCCAGCAAGATGGTGTTCATCGGGCGCAATCTCCCGAAGGAGACCTTCGTCAAGGGGCTGGAGCAGTGCCTGGCGTGACGCCTGGCGATTTGACCGCGGCGTGGGGCCACGCGGGCGGGCACCCAACAGGTTGAGGACATGGCGGCGACTAGGGATAAGAAGGCTCTGACCGAAGCCGAGCTCGTGAAGATGCCGGAGTCGGACTACATGAACGACTCGCAGCTCGAGTTCTTCCGGTCGCGCCTGCAGCAGATGGAGCGCGAGCTGCTCGCCAACGCCGACGAGACCACCGAGCACCTGCGCGAGACGGTCATCGTGCCCGACCCCGCCGACCGCGCGACGATCGAGGAGGAGCACGCGCTCGAGCTGCGCACGCGCGACCGCGAGCGCAAGCTGCTGAAGAAGGTCCAGCAGTCGCTCGCGCGCATCGAGTCCGGCGACTACGGCTTCTGCGAGGAAACCGGCGAGCCGATCGGCATCCCGCGCCTGCTCGCACGCCCGACCGCCACCCTCTCCCTCGAGGCGCAGCAGCGCCGCGAACTGCGCCAGAAGCTCTACGGCGACTGACCCCGCGGCGCCCCGCGCCCCGGCACCCCGGTGCCAGGACGATCGGCGCGAGCCGCCCGACCATCGGCGACCGGCCGCCGGTGTGCACGAAAACCCCGGTGCTACACTCGATCGAGGTTTTCGCAGGCTCCATCGTGGTGTTCTCCCTCTTCGGCCGCAAAGACAAGACCGACTCGCGCAAGGTCCGTGACCCGATGCCTGCGCGCGGCCCCGACACCGGGGCGCGCGCGCCGTCGGGCGCGGGCACCGTCGTCGATCCGCGCGAGATCGCGCGCCGAACCGCGGCCAAGATCGACCAGATCGAGTCCGAGATGATCGCCGCGTCCGGCGCCGCGACGGGCAAGCCCGGCTCGGTGCCCGCGACCCGCCCGATGCCCCAGGGCAAGCCGATGATTCCCGGCCTGCCCGAGCCGATCGTCCCGGCCGCCGCGGCACCCGCGCCGGAGCTCGCGCCCCTCGAATTCAGCACCTCGATCGTGCTCGGCGACACGCAGGCGGCGTTCGGCGGGATCCAGGTCAACGCGTCGAGCCTGCCGCCGGACCTCGAGGAGGCCTCGATCCTCTTCGCGAACGGCCAGACGCAGCCGGCGGCGGCCACGCTGAAGGCCGCGATCGCCCGCGGGCAGCTCGACGGCGCCTCCAACCAGGCGTGGCTGATGCTGCTCGACGTGCTCCAGGCCACCGGCGCGAAGGCGGAGTTCGAGTCGGTCGCGCTCGACTACGCGGCGCGCTTCGAGAAGTCGCCTCCCGCGTGGCAGGAGACCGGCACCGAGGCGCCCGCGGTTCGCCGTGTCGCCGCGGCCGCGGCGATCGTGTTTCCCGCCCGGCTCGACGTCACCGTGTCGCGCCAGGTCGAGCAGGCCCAGCGCGCCGCGATGAACAAGCGCGCCGCGACCCTGGACTTCAGCGCCGTGACGAGTGCCGACGCCCAGGGCGCGGCGATGGTCGCGGCGACGATCGCCGACGCGGTCGCCGGCGGCCGCGAGCTGACGGTGCTCGGCGCGCAGCGCCTGTTCGACGCGGTGCGCGGCGCGATCGAGCCCGGCCGGCGCGACGACTGCGACGGTGCATGGCAGCTCGCGCTGGTCGCGCTGCGGCTGGTCGGCGAGCGCCAGGCGTTCGAGGACCTGTCGATCGACTTCTGCGTCACGTACGAGGTCTCACCGCCGTCGTGGGAGCCGATGCCCGCTTCGATCCGCACCGCCGCGCCCGAGCACGTGGCCGCGGTGCGCGTGGCCACGGCCGCCGTCGAGGGCAGCGCGCTCGTGCTGCGCGGCGAGCTCACCGGCCGCGTCGTGCAGGAGCTCGGGCTGCTGCGCGAGCACGCGTCGTCGCGCGCCGACGTCGTCGTCGACTGCCGGGCGCTGCGCCGGGTCGACTTCGTCGCCGCCGGCGAGCTGCTCAACGAAGTGGTCGCGCTGTGCGGCGCCGGCAAGTCGGTGCTCTTCGTCGAGCCCAGCCCGATCGTCGACGCCCTGTTCACCGTGATGGGGATCCACGAGGTCGCCGAGATCCGGCGGCGTAGAATCTAGCTCCCGAATTCCCCGCGCGCGGCCCTCGTCGCGCGCCCGACGCTCCCATGGAACAGTTTCACGGCACGACGATCCTGTCGGTGCGCCGCGGTGCCCTCGTCGCCCTCGGCGGCGACGGCCAGGTCACCCTCGGCTCGATCGTCATCAAGCAGGGCGCGCGCAAGGTCCGGCGCCTGTACGACGGGAAGGTGCTCGCCGGGTTCGCCGGCGGCACCGCCGACGCGTTCACGCTGTTCGAGCGCTTCGAGGCCAAGCTCGACAAGCACTCGGGCAACCTGATGCGCTCGGCGGTCGAGCTCGCGAAGGACTGGCGCACCGACCGCATGCTGCGCCGGCTGGAGGCGATGCTCGCGGTCGCCGACCGCGAGCACTCGCTCGTGATCACCGGCAACGGCGACGTCCTCGAGCCCGAGGAGGGGCTGGTCGCGATCGGCAGCGGCGGCGCGTACGCGCAGGCGGCCGCGCGCGCACTGCTCGAGAACACCGAGCTCGACCCGGCCGCGATCGTGCGCAAGGCGCTCGCGATCGCCGGCGACATCTGCATCTACACGAACCAGCACCACACCGTCGAGACGCTCGACTGAGCGCGCGCCGGCCCGCGAGACCCCCATGACCCAGATGACGCCCGAGGAAATCGTCTCGGAACTCGACAAGCACATCATCGGCCAGTCGCGCGCCAAGCGCGCGGTCGCGATCGCGCTGCGCAACCGCTGGCGCCGCCAGCAGGTCGCCGAGCCGCTGCGCCACGAGATCACGCCGAAGAACATCCTGATGATCGGTCCCACCGGCGTGGGCAAGACCGAGATCGCGCGCCGGCTCGCGCGCCTGGCGAACGCGCCGTTCATCAAGGTCGAGGCGACCAAGTTCACCGAGGTCGGCTACGTCGGCCGCGACGTCGACACGATCATCCGCGACCTCGCCGAGTTCGCGGTCAAGCAGACGCGCGAGCGCGCGATGCGCACCGTCGAGCAGCGCGCGCTCGACGCCGCCGAAGACCGCGTCCTCGAGGTGCTGGTGCCGTCGCCGCGCGCGCCGTCCGCGCCGGGCGCGTTCGGATTCGGCTTCGGCACGCCCGAGGCCGGCGCGTCGCGCGACGCGCCCGCCGCCGACACCGTCGCGCGGCAGAAGTTCCGCAAGAAGCTGCGCGAGGGCGAGCTCGACGACAGGGAGATCGAGATCGACGTCGCGCAGTCGATCCCGGCGATGGAGCTGATGGGCCCGGCCGGCATGGAGGAGATGACGCAGCAGCTGCAGTCGCTGTTCTCCGGCATGCAGGGCCGGCGCAAGACGCGCAAGCTGAAGGTGCGCGAGGCGATGAAGCTGCTCGCCGACGAGGAGGCGGCCAAGCTCGTCAACGACGACGACGTCAAGGCGCAGGCGGTCTCGGCGGTCGAGCAGAACGGCATCGTCTTCATCGACGAGATCGACAAGATCGCGAGCCGCTCCGAGATGGCCGGTGCCGACGTCTCCCGCCAGGGCGTGCAGCGCGACCTCCTGCCGCTGATCGAGGGCACCGCGGTCAGCACGCGCTACGGCGTGATCCGCACCGACCACATCCTGTTCATCGCGTCCGGGGCGTTCCACCTGTCCAAGCCTTCGGACCTGATCCCCGAGCTTCAGGGGCGGCTGCCGATCCGCGTCGAGATGGACTCCCTGTCCGCGGCGGACTTCGTTCGCATCCTCACCGACACCGACGCGAGCCTCGTCAAGCAGTACCAGGCGCTGCTCGCCACCGAGGGCGTCGCGCTCGAGTTCACCGCCGACGGCGTCGAGCGGCTCGCCGAGATCGCGTACTCGGTGAACGAGAAGACCGAGAACATCGGCGCGCGCCGGCTCTACACGGTGATGGAGAAGCTGCTCGAGGAGGTGTCGTACTCGGCTTCGCGCCACTCGGGGAGCGCGTGGCGGATCGACGCGCGCTTCGTCGACGAGCGGCTCGCCGACGCCGCGGCGCGCGAGGACCTGTCGCGCTACATCCTGTAGGCGCAGTGCGCCTCAAGGCGCGACGTTGTGGCTCTCGAGCTCGAAGCGGCCGTCTCGCCGCGTGAGCGTCGTGATCGTGCCGTAGTCGAGCTTGCCCATCCTGAACTGCCCGAACGGGATCTCGCGCAGCAGGTGCGGAAGCGTCTGGATGATGCCGGCGTGCGTCATCAGCACGACCAGTGAATCGGGCCCGTGGCGGTCTTCGCCGAGGTGCTCGCCGGCGAACGCCCCCGCGCGCGCCGACATCAGCCCGACCGACTCCCCGCCCGGCGCGCGGTTCTCGACCACGTTCGCGCGCCACGCGTCGAGCTCGGCGCGGGGTATCTCGGGCCAGCGCCGGCCCTCCCAGTCGCCGAAGTCCATCTCCATCAGCCGCGCGTCGACGACCGGCTCCGGCCAGACGTCGCCGGCCAGCGCGCGCGCGACGCGCTCGCAGCGCTGCAGCGGGCTGGTGTAGACCGCGTCCGGGCGCGGGTGCGTGCCCGCGGCCCAGCGCGCGCGCAGGCGCGCGACCAGCGACTCGAAGTCCTGCGCGTCGGCCGGGACGTCGGTGCGGCCGTAGCACAGGCCCTCGGGAACGTCGGGCCTAGGATGTCGAATCAGCAGCAGTCTCATCGTCGATCGTCAGTGTCGCGACGACGCCCGCGAGGTATGCGAGCTCGGTCGCCTGCTGGAGCGCGTCCAGCGCGCGCTCGGAGTCCAGGGGCGCCTGCGCGCGCAGCACGCGCCGCGTGAACAGCGCGGTCGCCGCCGCGAGCAGCACGGCGGCGGCGAACACGCTGCCGGCGCCGGTCCACCACGCGCCCACCGCCGCCGGCAGCAGCGCGAGCGCCCCCGCGACGGCGAGGTCCTGGCGGCCGGGCCCGGCGGGCGTCCCGGCCGTCGAGAGCAGCGCGCAGCCGCGCGAGAACGCCGCGGCGCTCACCAGCGTCACGGCGACCCAGCTCGGGTCGATCGACGACAGCGCCTCGTAGCGGGCGAGCACCGCCACCGCGACCGCGAGCGCGCCCGCGTGCGCGCCGTCGGCCAGGCCGGTCTGCCGCGCGGCGTCGGTGCGCGCCGCGATCACGCGGCAGACGTCGGCGAGCCCGCGCTCGTGCACCGCGCCGGTCAGCGCGAGGCCGGCGGCGATCGCGATCACGATCGACAGCGGGTGCGGCAGCCACAGCGCGATCGTCGCGTACAGCACCGCGACCAGCAGCGCGACGACGATGCCGACCGCGGGCAGGTAGCGCGCGCGGTGCGCGGCGCCGTCGGCGGACGCGAGCGCCGCCGCGGCCAGCGCCCGCGCGACCGGCAGCCGCGAGTACACGCGCAGCGCCGCGAGCAGCAGGCGAAGCTGCAGGCCCAGCATCAGGCGCCGCCCGCGGCCTGCGCCGCGATCTCCGCGCGCAGGCACGCCTCGCACAGGCAGCTCGCCGGCAGGGCGTCGGGCAGCCTCGGCAGCGACGGCAGCGCGGCGCACCAGCACGCGCCGGTGGCGGCCCCGCACAGGAACCCCGCGCCGCAACGCGCGCAGCTCGTCGCCCGCCCGGCCGGATCGGCCTGAGCGTCCGCGGAGCCGTGCCGGCCCGCCGCTGCGCTGGAGGGGTTCATCTGGAACGGGGCGAGCCCCGTGCGTGTCGTAGAATGCCGCGCATCTTAGCCGATCGCCCGCGCGCGGCCGGCCTTGTCCCTTCCAGACGAGTCAGCGCCGCCATGACCGAGACCTCCGTCCCCGCCGGCCTGAAGGCCGAGATCCTCGCCGAGGCGATGCCGTACATCCGGCGCTTCCACGGCCGCACCATCGTCATCAAGTACGGCGGCAACGCGATGACCGACGAGCGGCTGAAGTCGAGCTTCGCGCACGACGTCGTGCTGCTCAAGCTCGTCGGCATGAACCCGGTGGTCGTGCACGGCGGCGGGCCCCAGATCGAGCAGCTGCTCGCGCGCGTGGGCAAGAAGGGCCAGTTCGTGCAGGGAATGCGCGTGACCGACGAGGAGACGATGGACATCGTCGAGATGGTCCTCGCGGGGCAGGTGAACAAGGAGATCGTCGAGCTCATCAACCACGCCGGCGGCAAGGCGGTGGGCCTGACCGGGCAGGACGGCGGGCTGATCCGCGCGCGCAAGCTGATGCTCTCGGACCGCGACCGTCCCGGCGAGTCGATCGACATCGGCCAGGTCGGCGAGATCGAGAAGATCGACCCGTCGGTGATCCAGACGCTCACCGGCAACGGCTTCATCCCCGTGATCGCCCCGATCGGCTCGGGCGGCCACGGCGAGACGTACAACATCAACGCCGACCTCGTCGCGGGCAAGGTCGCCGAGGTGCTCAAGGCCGAGAAGCTCGTGCTGCTGTCGAACATCCCCGGCGTGCTCGACAAGGACGGCAACCTGCTCACGGGGCTGTCGGCCAAGCGCATCGACGAGCTGTTCGCCGACGGCACCATCTCCGGCGGCATGCTGCCCAAGATCTCGTCGGCGCTCGACGCCGCGCGCGGCGGCGTGCACTCGGTCCACATCATCGACGGGCGCGTCGACCACTGCCTGCTGCTCGAGATCATGACCGACCACGGCGTCGGGACGATGATCCGCTCGCATTGAGCGCAGCACGCGAGCGGCCGGTCTGGCTGCTCGACCTCGACAACACGCTGCACGACGCGTCGCGGCACGTGTTCCCGCGCATCGACCGCGCGATGACGCAATACGTCGCGCGCCGGCTCGACATCGCCGAGCACGAGGCGAGCGCGCTGCGCATCCACTACTGGCGCCGCTACGGCGCGACGATGCTGGGAATGGTCCGGCACCACGGCGTCGACCCGCACGAGTTCCTGCGCGAGGCGCACCCGTTCCCCGACCTCGCGCAGATCATCGCGCGCGACCACGGCCTGCGCGACGCGCTGCGCCGGCTGCCCGGGCGCAAGGTCGTCGTCACCAACGCGCCGCACGAGTACGCACGCGGCGTGCTGCGCTCGCTCGCGATCGCGCCGCTCCTCGACGGGCTGGTCACGATCGAGTCGATGCGCTTCGCCGGGCGCTACTTCCCGAAGCCCTCGCGCGCGATGCTCGCCAAGCTGATCGCGCGGCTGCGGGTGCCGGCGCGGCGCTGCGTGCTGGTCGAGGACTCCGCGGCGAACCTCGCGGCGGCGCGCGCCTGCCGGGTGCGCACGGTGCTCGTCACCGGGCTCTCGCACCGCCGCGTCGGCGCGCCGCGCCGCCCGCGCGCCGGGCGCGGGCGCAGGATCGACCTTCAAGTACAATCGACGTGGCACCTGCCGCGCCTCGCAGACCGCCTGCCATGACCGACGAATCGACGTCCGCCGTCAAGCCGGCCCGGCCGAAGCCGGGGGAGCGCCGTTTGCAGATCCTGCAGACGCTCGCGTCGATGCTCCAGGAGCCCGCCGGCGATCGCGTCACCACCGCCGCGCTCGCGGGCCGGCTGCAGGTCTCGGAGGCCGCGCTGTACCGGCACTTCGCGAGCAAGGCCCAGATGTTCGAGGGCCTGATCGAGTTCATCGAGTCCACGATCTTCGGCCTGATCAACCAGATCACGTCCCAGGAGACCGACGGCATCCGGCAGCTGCGCTCGATCATCTCGATGCTGCTGCAGTTCGCCGAAAAGAACCCCGGCATGACGCGCGTGCTCGTCGGCGACGCGCTCGTCACCGAGGACGACCGCCTCCAGGACCGCATCAACCAGCTGATCGACCGCATCGAGGCCTCGCTCAAGCAGTGCTTCCGGATCGCGGTCGCGCAGGGCCGGCTCGAGCCCGAGACCGACGCCGCGGCGCGCGCCGGCATCGTGCTGTCGTTCATCCTCGGGCGCTGGCTGCGCTTCGCGAAGAGCGGGTTCCGGCGCACGCCGTCCGAGTTCTTCGAGCAGCAGGTCGGCGCGCTCGTCACCTGACGCGCGGCGCGCCCGCCCGTCGTCCTCCCCGACGCCATGCAAGCGAACGAGATCATGAAACTCGACGCGCGCGCGCTGTCCGCCGCGATCCGCGCGCGCGAGGTGTCCTGCCGCGAGGTCATGCAGGCGACGCTCGCGCGCATCGAGCGCCTGAATCCCGCGTACAACGCGATCGTCTCCATGCCGCCGGCGCGCACGCTGCTCGCGCAGGCCGACGAGCGCGACGCGCAGCTCGCCGCCGGCCGGTGGCTGGGCTGGATGCACGGCATGCCGCAGGCGATCAAGGACGTCTCCGCGGCGCGGGGCATCCCGAACACCTGGGGCTCGCCGCTGTACCGCGACAACGTCCCGGCCGAGGACGGCATCATCGTCGAGCGCGTGCGCCGCGCCGGCGCGATCGTGATCGGCAAGACGAACGTGCCCGAGTTCGGCCTGGGCTCCCAGACGTACAACACCGTCTTCGGCGCCACCCGCAACGCGTACGACCCGTCCCGCTGCGCGGGCGGCTCGAGCGGCGGCGCGGCGGTCGCGCTCGCGCTGCGCATGCTCGCGGTCGCCGACGGCAGCGACGTCGGCGGATCGCTGCGCAACCCGGCGGCGTTCAACAACGTCTACGGTTTCCGGCCCACGCAGGGCCGCGTGCCGCGCGGCCCTGCGCCCGAGGTCTTCCTCGAGCAGTTCGGCACCGAGGGGCCGATGGCGCGCAACGTCGCCGACCTCGCGCTGCTGCTGTCGGTGCAGGCCGGGCACGACGCGCGCGTGCCGCTGTCGCTCGACTCGGACCCGTCGGCGTTCGCGCAACCGCTCGATCGCGACGTGCGCGGCCTGCGCGTGGGCTGGCTCGGCGACCTCGATCGCTACCTGCCGATGGAGCCGGGCGTGCTCGAGCTGTGCCGCCACGCGCTCGGCGTGCTCGAGTCGCTGGGCTGCGCGGTCGACGCCGCGCGCCTGGGCTTCGCGCCCGAGCGGCTGTGGGACATGTGGATCACGCTGCGCAGCTGCGCGAACGCCGCCGCGCGCCGCGCCGACTGGACCGACCCCGCGCGGCGCGCGAAGCTCAAGCCCGAGTGCGTCTGGGAGATCGAGACCGGCCTCGCGCGCTCGGTCACCGATCTCTACGCCGCGTCGGCCGAGCGCAGCGCGTGGTACCGCCACGTGCTGACGCTGTTCGAGCGCTTCGACTTCCTCGTGCTGCCGAGCGCGCAGGTGTTCCCGTTCGACGTGAACCAGCACTGGCCGCGCGAGGTGGCGGGGCGCGCGATGGACACCTACCACCGCTGGATGGAGGTCGTCATCGGGCCCACGCTCGCGGGGCTTCCGGCGATCAGCGTGCCGGTCGGCTTCGACGCCCGCGGCCTGCCGATGGGCATGCAGCTGATCGGCCGGCCGCGCGCCGACCTCGACGTGCTCCAGCTCGCACACGCCTACGATCGCGCCACCGGCTGGGCGGCGAAGTCGCCGCCGCCCGCGGCCTGATCGCGCGGTGCTCAGGAGCACCTTCCGCTCGCTGCGCCACCCGGTCTACCGGCGCTACTTCTTCGGCCAGACCGTCTCGATCGTCGGATACTGGCTGCAGCAGCTCGCGCTGTCGTGGCTCGTCTATCGGCTCACGCGCTCGCCGGTGATGCTCGGCGCGGTCGCGTTCGCCGGCGCGATCCCGATGCTCGTCGTCTCGCCGTTCGCCGGTGTCGTCGTCGACCGCGTCGACCGCCGCACCGCGGTCATGGTCACGCAGGGCACGCAGATGCTGCAGGCGTTCGCGCTCGCGGCACTCACGTTCACCGGGACGATCCGCGCGGAGTTCGTGCCGTTTCTCGCGATGATCTACGGCGTCGCGTGGGCGTTCGACATCCCGGTGCGGCAGTCGCTGCTGCCGGTGATGCTCGGCGGCCGCGACGACCTCCCCAACGCGATCGCGCTCGGCTCGATGATGATGAACCTGGGCCGCTTCGTCGGACCGGTGATCGCGGGGGGCCTGCTGGCGTGGGTCGGCGAGGGCTGGTGCTTCCTGCTGAACGGCGTGAGCTTCCTCGCGGTGATGGCCGCGCTCGCGCGGCTGCCCGCGATGCCGCCGGCCGGCCCGCCGCCGAGGTGGCAGTCGCAGATGGCCGAGGGCTTCTCCTGGGTCTGGAACTTCCTGCCGGCGCGGCTCCTGATCGCGAACCTCGCGCTGATGTCGGCGACGGTGCCCGGCTACCAGAGCCTGATGCCGATCTTCGCCGCCGAGGTGTACGCGGGCGACGCGCGCGTGCAGGGCCTGCTCGTGAGCTGCGCCGGCGGGGGCGCGCTCGCCGCGACCGCGGTGCTCGCGGCGCGCCACTCGGTGCGCGGGCTGGTGCGCGTGGTGATCGGCGCGACGCTGGTCGCCGGCGTCGCGCTGGTGGTGTTCGCGACGGTGCGCTCGCTGCCGGTCGCGTGCGCGGCGCTCGCCGTGGTCGGCGCCGGCATCACGCTGTGCGCGTCGGGCACGAACACGGTGCTGCAGAGCGTCGCCGACGACGCGCACCGCGGCCGCGTCGTGTCGATCTACACGATGAGCTTCCTCGGCGTGGCGCCGGTCTCGAGCCTGGCGGTCGGCGTGCTCGCGCGCCACGTGGGCGCGCCGTTCGCGCTGGCCGCGTGCGGCGCGACCTGCATCGTCGTCGCGGGCGCGTCGATGCTCGGCTATCCGCGCGTGCGCGCGGCGCTGGTGCCGGTGTACCAGCGGCTCGGCATCATCCCGTCGTCGCCGCCGCCGGAGTAGGCGTGCCGCAGACGGCGCAGCGCGCGTCGCGCGCGAGCGCGATCGAGTCGATGCGCATCGTGCGCGCGTCGATCAGCAGCAGCCGCCCGACCATCGGGCTCGCGAACCCGCCCGCGATCTTCAGCGCCTCGGCGGCCTGCATCGTGCCGACGATGCCCGTCAGCGGGGCGAACACGCCCAGCGTCGCGCAGCGCACCTCCTCGACCGCGTGGTCCTCCGGGAACAGGCAGTGGTAGCACGGTGAGCCGGGCAGCCGCGGGTCGAACACGGCGAGCTGGCCGTCGAAGCGGATCGCGGCGCCCGAGACCAGCGGCACGCGCGCGCGAACGCAGGCGCGGTTCACCGCGTGGCGCGTCGCGAAGTTGTCGCAGCAGTCGAGCACGACGTCCGCGCGCGCGACCGCGCGGGCGAGCGCGTCGCCGGCGAGCCGCTCGGGCAGAGGCACCACGTCGACTTCCGGATTGACGCGCGCGAGCGCGCGCCGGCCCGACTCGACCTTGGGCAGGCCGACCGTGGCGTCCTCGTGGAGGATCTGCCGCTGCAGGTTGGTGAGGTCGACGGTGTCGCCGTCGGCCAGGAGGATCCGGCCCACGCCCGCGGACGCGAGGTACATCGCGGCCGGGGAGCCCAGGCCGCCGGCCCCGACCACGAGCGCGGTGCTCGCGAGCAGCCGCTCCTGGGCCTCGACGCCGATCTCGTCGAGCAGGAGGTGGCGGCTGTAGCGCAGCAGCTGCTGGTCGTTCATCGGGCGCGCTCCCTCGCCGGGTCGCCACGGGCCGCCGCGCCTGCGACGCGCCGGCCGGCACGCCGGCGCCCGTGTCCCGCGCGGCGGGCGCCTACTTCGCCTTGTGCGCGTCGGCGCGGGTCTTGTCGGACGCGTCGGCCTGGGCCTTGTCGTCCTTGGGCTTGGCGACCTCCACCGGCCTGCCCTTGAGCAGGTTCATCGCCTGCTGCAGCTGGTAGTCGTCGGCCGAGCCGAACTCGACCGGCTTGTGGTCCTTGGCCTTGTCCGCGGCCTTCGCCTCGCCGACGGTCTCGGCGGCGCCGCGCACCGGGGCGGCGGGCTTGTCCTCGGCGTCCTTGGGATTCGACAGGTGGCGCGAGAGGTCCGCCTCGCGCAGCCGGAACGGATTGCTGTCGCCTTCGGGCGTCTCCTCGACGAGGTAGTCGGGGGTGATGCCCTTGGCCTGGATCGAGCGCCCGTTGGGCGTGAAGTAGCGCGCCGTCGTGAGCTTGATCGCGGTGTTGTTCGTCAGCGGCAGGATCGACTGCACCGAGCCCTTGCCGAACGTCTGGGTGCCGAGCACCGTCGCGCGCTTGTGGTCCTGCAGCGCGCCGGCGACGATCTCCGACGCCGACGCCGAGCCGGCGTTGACGAGCACGACCATCGGCACGGTCTTCACGCCCGGGGGCAGCTTCTGGAGGAAGTCGTCGCGGGTGCCGCGCAGGTAGTCTTCCGGGCTCGCGAGGTACTTGCGCTTGGCGTCTTCGGTGCGCCCGTCGGTGCTCGTGACCATCGCCTTCGGCGGAAGGAACGCCGCCGACACGCCGACCGCGCCGTGCAGCAGGCCGCCGGGGTCGTTGCGCAGGTCGAGGACGAGGCCCTTGAGCGTGCCCTGCTTGTACAGGCCGTCGATGTGCTTGACCAGGTTGTCGACCGTGTGCTCCTGGAACTGCGTGACGCGCACGTAGCCGAACGACGGTTCGAGCATCTTCGACTTCACCGACTGCACGCGGATCACGTCGCGCGTGAGCTGCACCACGAGCGGCTTGGTCTCGCCCTTGCGGGAGATCGTGAGGGTGACCTGCGTCTTGGGCTTGCCGCGCATCAGCTTGACGGCGTCGTTCAGCGGCAGCCCCTTCGTGGGCTTCTCGTCGATCTTGACGATCAGGTCGCCCGACTTGATGCCGGCGCGCGACGCGGGCGTGTCCTCGATCGGGGACACCACCTTCACGAAGCCGTCCTCGACGCCGACCTCGATGCCCAGGCCGCCGAACTCGCCCTGCGTGCCGACCTGCAGCTCCTTGAACGCGTCGGCGTCGAGGTACGCCGAGTGCGGGTCCAGGCCGGACAGCATGCCGGTGATCGCCTCGGTGATCAGCTTCTTGTCCTCGACCGGCTCGACGTAGTTCGCCTTGATCGCGCCGAACACGTCGGAGAATTGCCGCAATTCCTCGAGCGGCAGCGGCGGGCGCGCCTCACGCTGCGCGACCGCGGAGATGCCGATGCTGACCAGGACGCCCGCGATGGCGCCGACCGCGATCAGGCCGAACTGTTTGACCTTGCCGTTCATGTGCTGTGCGTGACCCCGCCCGAGTGGCTTGCGGACGTAAGGCGCGCGCGAGCGTGCCGCCTTACGGACAACAGGTGAGCGACCAGTATAAACCCCGGCACGCGCGGCCGTGCGCCGGCCGGCAGCGCGGCGGCCCCGCCCGTGGGGCCCCGCCCCGCTCAGGCCTTCGACTTGCCCTGTGCCGCCACCGCCGCCATCGCGGCCTCGATCTCGGCGGCGTCGCCCAGGTAGCGGCGGCCGAGCGGCTTGAGGTCGGCGTCGAGCGTGTAGACCAGCGGGCGCGCCGTGGGAATGTTCAGGTGGACGATGTCGTCGTCGCTCATCCCGTCCAGGTACTTGATCAGCGCGCGCAGCGAGTTGCCGTGCGCGGCGACGATCACGCGCTTGTCGGCGCGGATCGCCGGGGCGATCGCGGAGTTCCAGAACGGCAGCACTCTCGCGACGGTGTCCTTCAGGCACTCGGTGCGCGGGATCTCGCCGGCCGGCACCGACGCGTAGCGCGGGTCGAGGTCGGAGGCGCGCGGGTCGCCGGGGGGAAGGGGGTCGGGGGCGATCGCGTACGCGCGCCGCCAGATCAGCACCTGCTCGTCGCCGAACCGCTGCGCGGTCTCGGCCTTGTTCAGGCCCTGGAGCGCACCGTAGTGGCGCTCGTTCAGCCGCCAGGAGTGGACCGTGGGCAGCCACATCCGGTCCATCTCGTCGAGCACGGTCCACAGGGTGCGGATCGCCCGCTTGAGCACCGAGGTGAAGGCGAGGTCGAATTCGAAGCCCTCGCGGCGCAGCAGCTCGCCGGCCCGGCGGGCTTCGGCCCGCCCGTTCTCGGTGAGGTCGACGTCGGTCCAGCCGGTGAACCGGTTCTCCAGGTTCCACTGGCTTTCGCCGTGGCGCAGCAGCACGAGGTCGTAGGTCATGGGGAGGTCGGGGCGGGGCGGCGATGCCGTCGAGACCGCTATTCTATAATCCGTCGCCTGTCCCGCCGGCCGGCGCTTCGCGCGCCCGCCCCACCGATCGCCACCCGAGAAGCCACACCCGTGAAGTTCGTCGTCGAAAACATCGTCCTGATCGCGATCGCGATCGTCTCGGGCGCGATGCTGCTGCGCCCGGTGCTGCAGCGGCGCACCGGCGGGCCCGCGCTCGACACCCTCGGCGCCACCCGCCTCATCAACGATACCCACGCGATCATCCTCGACGTTCGCGAGCCCGCCGAGTTCGGCGCGGGCCACCTGCCGAACGCGCGCAACATCCCGCTCGGCGAGCTCGGCAAGCGCGCCTCGGAGCTGCCGGCCGGCAAGCCGGTGCTGATCTGCTGCGCCACCGGCGCGCGCTCGGGCAAGGCGGCGTCGGTGCTCAAGGCGGCCGGCCGCGAGCAGGTGTTCAACCTCGACGGCGGGCTGCAGTCCTGGCGCCAGGCAGGCCTGCCGGTGGTCAAGTGAGCGCGGCCGTCCTCATGTACACCACGGCGGTGTGCCCGTACTGCCAGCGTGCCGAGCGGCTGCTCGAGGCGCGCGGCGTCACGCACATCGAGCGCGTGCGCGTCGACCTCGAGCCGCGGCGGCGCGTGGAGATGATGGAACGCACCGGCCGGCGCACGGTGCCTCAGATCTACATCGGCGAGACGCACGTCGGCGGTTTCGACGACCTCGCCGCCCTGGACCGCGCAGGCGGTCTGCTACCGCTGTTGAACGGCTGAGAAAGGCCTCCCCCATGAACACCGCCTCCCAGGATCCGGTCTTCGCGATCCAGCGCACCTATCTCAAGGACCTGTCGCTCGAGATTCCGGGCGCCCCGCAGATCTTCCTCGAGCAGAACGCGCCGACGGTCGAGATCCAGCTCGACGTCGGCAACCAGGGCATCGCCGACGGCATCTACGAGGCGACCGTCACCGTGACGATCACGACCAAGGTCGGCGACAAGGTCGGCTTCCTGGTCGAGGCCAAGGAGGCGGGGATCTTCGAGATCCGCCGCGTGCCGCAGGAGCAGCTGCCGCTGGTGCTGAACGTCGTGTGCCCGAACATCGTCTACCCGTACCTGCGCGCGAACGTCGCCGACGTCATCCAGCGTGCGGGCTTCCCGCCGATCCACCTGGCCGAGATCAACTTCGAGGCGCTCTACCAGCAGCGGCTGGCTCAGCAGCAGCAGGAGCAGGCCGCCAAGCCCTCGATCTACGTGCCCGGCGCGCAATGAGCGCGCGGGCGGCCGGGGGCAGCGCGCGCCGCGCCTGCGCCGCGGCCGCCGTGGCCTGCCTGTGGGCGGCCGCTCCCGCCGCGGGCGCGGAGTTCCGCTCCGTCGCGAGCGCGGCCGCGGTCATGTACGACGCACCCTCGCAGCAGGCCCGAAAACTGTTCGTCGCGCCGCGCGGCATGCCGGTGGAGGTGCTCTCCGTCGTGAACCAGTGGGTCAAGGTGCGCGAGATGGAGGGCTCGCTGGTGTGGGTCGAGCGCGCCGACCTCACCGCGGCGCGGACCGTGATCAGCAAGGTGGCCGCGGCGGCGGTGCGCGCGGCGCCCCAGGAGGGGGGCGACGTGGTGTTCCAGGCCGAGCGCGGTGTCGTGCTCGAGCTGACCGAGCCCGCGCCCGCGCCCGGCTGGGTGCGCGTGCGCCATCGCGACGGCACGACGGGCTACGTGCGCGCGGTCGACGTCTGGGGGCTGTGACGGCGATGGCGGCGGAGGAGCGCCTCGGGGCCGTCGCCGGCGCGGGCCGGCCGCGAGCGCCCGTCGGCGCGAACGGCGCGAACGGCGCGATCCGGTGGCTCCGGTGAGGGTCGCGATCCTCGGCGCCGGCGCCTGGGGCACCGCGATCGCCCGCCACGCGGCGCTGCGCCACCCGGTCCGGTTGTGGATGCGCGACGCCGCCCTCGCGGCCCGGATGCGCCGCGAGCGCCGCAATGCCGAGTACCTGCCGGGGGTCGAGCTGCCCGAGGCCGTCGAGTGCGACGCCGACCTCGGCGCGACGCTCGCGTGGCTGGGGTGCGAAGACGCCCTGCTCGTGGTCGCGACCGCGGTCGCCGGACTGCGCCCGACGCTCGCCGCCGTCGCCCGCCACGCCGGCCAGGACGCCGGCGGCGTGCCGCTGGTCTGGCTGTGCAAAGGCCTGGAGCGCGACTCCGGGCGCCTGCCGCATCAGATCGCGGCGCAGGAAGTGCCCCGGGCCGGCGCGGGCGTGCTGTCCGGGCCGAGCTTCGCGCAGGAAGTCGCGGCCGGGCTGCCGGTGGCGCTGACGGTCGCGAGCGCCGGCGACGCCGTCGGGGCGCGCACCGTCGCGGCGCTTCACCACGGGGCCGCGCGCATCTACCGTTCCGACGACACCGTCGGGGTCGAGATCGGCGGGGCGCTGAAGAACGTGATGGCCATCGCCGCCGGCATCTGCGACGGCCTCGCGCTCGGCCAGAACGCGCGCGCCGCCCTGATCACGCGCGGGCTCGCCGAGATCGCCCGCTTCGGCGTCGCGATGGGCGCACGGGCCGAGACCTTCACCGGACTGACGGGGCTCGGCGACCTGGTGCTCACGTGTACCGGCGACCTCTCGCGCAACCGCCGCGTGGGGCTCGCGCTGGCGGCCGGGCAGCCGCTGCCGGCCGTGCTGGCCGACCTCGGTCACGTCGCCGAGGGCGTGGCGTGCGCGGACGTGGTCGCCCGGCGCGGCCGCGAGCTCGGCGTCGAGCTGCCGATCGTCAACGCGGTGCAGGCGGTGCTCGACGGCGCGCTCGGCGCCCGCGAGGCGGTGCTCTCGCTGCTGGCGCGCGAGCCCAAGTTCGAGCACCGCGCCGCGCCGCCGCCCGACCGGGAGGCGACGTGACGCCGCCCGGCCTGCTCCACGGCGGCGCGCCGAGCCGGGTCGCCTGCGTGTTCTGCGGCGCGCGCTCGGGCATCGATCCGCGCTGGGCGGCGGGCGCGCACGAGTTCGGCCGGGTCCTCGCGCAGCGCGGCTGGCGTCTGGTCTACGGCGGCGGGCGCGTCGGGCTCATGGGGGCGCTCGCCGACGGCGCGATCGCCGCGGGCGGCGAGGTCGTCGGCGTGATCCCGCGCAGCCTCATGGACCGCGAGCTCGCCCACCGCGGGCTCGCGCGGCTGGAGATGGTCTCCGACATGGCCGCGCGCAAGACGCGGATGATCGAGATGTCGGACGCCTTCGTCGCGCTCCCGGGCGGCCTGGGAACGCTCGACGAGCTGTTCGAGGTGCTCACGCTGCGCCAGATCGGCGAGCACCGCAAGCCGACGGCGCTCTACGACCAGGACGGCTACTGGACGCGACTGCTCGAGACCTGCCGCGGGATGGTCGACGCGGGCTTCGTGCACGGCGAGGACCTCGACGCGCTGCACACCGGCTCGACGGCGGACGCCGTGCTCGAACGGCTTCGAGCACGCGCTCGCGCGCTGAGCGCGGGCGCAGCGCAGGCGCAGCGCGGGCGCAGCGCGGGCGCAGCCGGCGGTGGCCGAGCGCGCCGTCGTGGCGGATCGCCGGCGGGCGGCGCGCCGCGGTCAGGTCAGGCCGCGCCGTCGAACCCGTTCTGGCGCCACGCTTCGTAAACGACCACCGCCACCGCGTTCGACAGGTTCAGGCTGCGGTTGCCGGGCCGCATCGGCACGCGCATCCAGTTCGCCGGCCCGATCGCCTCGAGCACCGGCTCGGGCAGGCCGGACGTCTCGCTCCCGAAGACGAAGTAGTCGCCGGCGCCCAGCCGCGCATCGTAGGGCGAGCGCGTCGCCCGCGTCGTGAGCGCGTGCAGGGTGCGCGGCGACTCTGCACGGACGAAGGCGTCCCACGACGGGTGGACCCGCACGATCGCGATCTCGCGATAGTCGAGCCCGGCGCGGCGCATCTTCGCGTGATCGATCGGAAAGCCCAGCGGCTCGATCAGGTGCAGCCGGGCCCCGGTGTTCGCGCACAGTCGGATCACGTTGCCGCTGTTCGGCGGGATCTCGGGGTGGACGAGGACGACGTTGAACATGGTCGATGGATCGGGCGGGCCCGGCGTGCGACGGGCCCCGCCCGGGCGCCGGCGGGGCGCGCTCAGGCGGTTCGCGCGACGACGAGGTTGGCGACGTGGCGGGCGCCCGCGCTGCGCAGCGCGGACGCCGCCGCCGCGAGCGCAGCACCGCTGGTCATCACGTCGTCGACGACGAGCACGCGCCGGCCTCGCGCCGCCTGCAGGGCGACGAACGCCCCGTCCAGGTTGCGGGCACGGGCGTCGAGCTCGAGCGTGGACTGCGCGACGGTGTCGCGGGTGCGCGCGAGCAGCGCCGGCGCGAGCGGAAGGCCCAGCTCGCGAGCCAGCGGCGCGGCGATCGCGAGCGCCTGGTTGTAGCCGCGCGCGGCCAGCCGAGGCCCCGACAGCGGCACCGCGCACGCCGGCTCCGGCGCGGGCGCCAGCGCCCGGACCAGCGGCGCGGCCAGCGCGGCGAACGCACGCCCGAGCGCGATCTCGCCCCGGAACTTCAGCGCGACGACCGCGCGGTCCAGCGGCGGAGCGTAGTCGGCGAGCGCGAACGTGCGCGCGAACGGCGCCGTGTCGCCGCAGGCACACGCCGCGCCGGCGGGCCGACGCAACGCGCACACCGGGCAGCGCGGCACGCCTCGCCCCGGGAGCAGCGCGATGCAGCGCGCGCACGCGCCGCGCTCGTCGTCGAGGAGCGCTCGTCCGCACAGGCCGCAGGGGCGGGGCAGCCAGGCGTCGGCCAGGCGCAGGAGCGCGCGGGGCAGCGCCCGCCCGGGCGCGGTGCCCGGAGCGCGTCCCGGCAGATCCCGGCGAGATCCCCGGCGAGATCCCCGGCGAGATCCCCGGCGAGATCCCCGGCAGATCCCGGCGAGATCCCGGCGAGATCCCCGGGTGAACCGGCGAGACCCGGCGAGATCCCCGGCGAGATCCTCGGCGAGATCCCCGGCGAGATCCCCGGCGAGATCCCCGGCGAGATCCCCGGCGAGATCCCCGGCGAGTCCCCGGCGAGATCCCCGGCGAGATCCCCGGCGAGATCCCCGGCGAGATCCCCGGCGAGATCCCCGGCGAGATCCCCGGCGAGATCCCCGGCGTAGATCCCCGGCGAGATCCCCGGCGAGATCCCCGGCGAGATCCCCGGCGGATGGGCGCGCGCTCTCGAAGCTGTCGCGAGCAGGATCGGGTCGATGCGCTCGGGCCATCGATCGAGGATAGCGCCTGCCCCCTATACTCGCCCGTCATGTCCACCCCATCGCTCCTAGACCCGACGGCCGTGCGGCGGCAGTTCGCGCGACGCGCGCAGCGCATCGGGCGGGCCGACTTCCTGCTGCGCGAAGTCGAGCGCCGGATGCTCGAGCGGCTCGACGTCGTGCGCATCGAGCCCGCGCTCGTGCTCGACGTCGGCTGCGGGCTCGGGGCCGGCGCCGCGCGGCTTGCTCAGCGCTATCCCGAGGCGCGCGTCCTCGGGGTCGACGTCGCGCCGCCGATGGCCGTCGCCGCGGCGCGCGCGCACGGCCGGCCGGCCCGGCACTCGCTCGCCCGGCGCCTGAGCGGCTGGTTCGGCGCGAGCGCGCGGACCGCGGGCAGACGCGCCCCGCTGTTCGCCTGCGCGGACACGGCGCGGCTGCCGCTGCGCGACGGCGGCGTCGACCTCGTGTGGTCCAACCTCGCCTGGCACTGGTTCGCCGACCCGCTCGCGGTCCTCGGGGAGTGGCAGCGGGTGATCCGCCCGGGCGGGCTCGTCGCGTTCACGACCTTCGGCGCCGACTCGCTGACGGCGCTGGCGCGGGCCGGGGCTCGGCTGCCGCCGCTGCCGGACCTGCACGACGTCGGCGACCAGCTGCTCGCCGCCGGCTTCGCGAATCCGGTCGTGGACGCGGAACGGCTGGCCGTCACCTGGACGTCGCCGCAGGATCTGCTCGACGACCTGCGCGCGCTCGGCGGCAACGCGCTGCGCTCGCGCGCCCGGGGTCTCGCCGGCCGGGCGGCCCGCGCGCGCTGGCTCGAAGCGCTCGAGCGGCTGCGTGGCGACGACGGGCGGATCGCGCTCGACTTCGAACTGGTTCACGGACACGCCTGGTGCCCGTCTCCGAAGCCCCGCCGCGACGGGTGGTCGCCCGTCCGGATCGTGCCGCGCGGGGTTCGCTGAGCGCGGCGCGCGGTTTCGTTGTCGTGGACAAATCCGGTGCTGCGGGTCGCGAATTCCAAATCCGAACCGAATTGCCCCCTTGACTTTGATCAATCGAGGCCCGTCCGTATAATCCGCGCTTGCGAAATATCAATCGCCTGTCGAGAGGCCCGGAGCGAGTGCGATCGCCACCCGCGCCCCCCTCGATGCGGCACTGGCGGAACCACGTCGCGCGGGGCCGGCAGCAGCAGCAGCAGTGGCAGTCGTAGCGCAGTTGCGCGCCGGGCCCGCGTCAGCGGGCGGGGCGGTTCGGCGCGCCGTCGTGGGTTTCGCAGGGAATCGCGGCCGGTTCTGCCGTTCGCGGGGCGAGGAGGGTGCTGCCCTTCGCGCCGCTGGGCGCGCGTGGCGGCACATAAAAGACACAAACGACTCGGGTTGGTGACAGCATGATCAAGAGACTCCAGCAGTGGGCCGTGGCCCTGGCGCTCTCCGGTTGGGCCTCGCTCGCGCTGGCGGTGAGCGACATGCAGGGCGGGCCCGCGGTGAACGGCCTGAACCTGCAGACGCCGGCCTCGGGCATCGCCCGCGGGCAGCACTACATCCACAACGTGCTGTTGTGGGTCTGCGGCGTGATCTTCGTCGTCGTGTTCTCGGTGATGTTCTATTCGGTGTACGCGCACCGCAAGAGCAAGGGCGCCAAGCCGGCCGACTTCCACGAGAGCACCGCGGTCGAGATCGCCTGGACGATCGTTCCGTTCGTCATCGTCGTCGCGCTCGGGGCGGTGGCCACCGGCGAAGTGATCGCGCAGAAGGACACGTCGAACCCCGACCTCACCGTCAAGGCGGTCGGCTACCAGTGGAAGTGGGGCTACGAGTACGTGAAGGGCGAGGGCGAGGGCATCGCGTTCCTGTCGACGCTGTCCACGCCGCGCGACCAGATCGAAGGCCGCGCGCCGAAGTCCGAGACGTACCTGAACGAGGTCGACAACCCGCTGGTCGTGCCGGTCGGCAAGAAGGTGCGCGTCGTCACCACGGCGAACGACGTGATCCACGCGTTCTACGTGCCGCGCCTGGGCGTCAAGCAGGACGCGATCCCCGGCTTCGTGCGCGACACCTGGTTCAAGGCCGAGACCCCGGGCATCTACCGCGGCAACTGCGCCGAGCTGTGCGGCAAGGACCACGCGTTCATGCCGATCGTCGTCGAGGTCAAGACCGAGCAGGACTACCGCGCCTGGGTCGAGGGCAAGAAGAAGGAGATGGCGGCCAAGGCGGACGATCCCGCCAAGGAGTGGACGCTGGACGAGCTCAAGGCGCGCGGCGAGAAGGTCTTCGCCGCCAACTGCGTCGCCTGCCACCAGGCCACCGGCAAGGGCATCCCGGGAACCTTCCCGCCGCTCGACGGCTCGCAGGTGGTGCTGGGGCCCCAGGACCCGCAGATCGAGACCGTGCTCAAGGGCCGGCCGAACACCGCGATGGCGCCCTGGAAGCAGCTCTCCGACGTCGAGATCGCCGCGGTGATCACGTACACGCGCAACGCGTGGAGCAACAAGCCCGAAGACAACATCGTGCAGCCGAAGGAAGTCGCGGCCCTGCGCGGCAAGTGAAGCCCGCGCCGCCCGCCTTCGAACGCGTACAGAACGCAGCAACACGGAACCCCACGGGAGTCGACCAATGAGTGCAGTGCTGGGTCATCACGCCGGCCACGACGATCACGCCCACGATCATCCGCACGGGTGGCGTCGCTGGCTGTTCGCGACGAACCACAAGGACATCGGCACGATGTACCTGATCTTCTCGCTGTGCATGTTCTTCGTCGGCGGGATCAACGCGCTGCTGCTGCGCTCGGAACTGTTCCAGCCCGGCCTGCAGATCATGCAGCCCGAGTTCTTCAATCAGCTCACGACCATGCACGGCCTGATCATGGTCTTCGGCGCGATCATGCCGGCGTGGGTGGGCTTCGCGAACTGGCAGCTGCCGCTGATGATCGGCGCCTCCGACATGGCGTTCGCGCGCATGAACAACTTCAGCTTCTGGCTGCTGCCGCCGGCGGCGCTGCTGCTGGTGATCTCCTACTTCGTGCCGGGCGGCGCCGCGGCCGCGGGCTGGACGGTGTACGTGCCGCTCGCCACGCAGATGGGCCCCGGCATGGACCTGGGCATCTTCGCGCTGCACATCCTCGGCGCGAGCTCGATCATGGGCTCGATCAACATCATCACCACGATCCTGAACATGCGTGCGCCCGGCATGACGCTGATGAAGATGCCGCTGTTCGTCTGGACCTGGCTGATCACCGCGTACCTGCTGATCGCCGTGATCCCGGTGCTCGCCGGCGCGATCACGATGATCCTGACCGACCGCCACTTCGGCACGGCGTTCTTCAACGCGGCCGGCGGCGGCGACCCCGTCATGTACCAGCACATCTTCTGGTTCTTCGGCCACCCCGAGGTGTACATCCTGATCCTGCCGGCGTTCGGCATCGTCAGCGAGATCATCCCGGTGTTCGCGCGCAAGCGCCTGTTCGGCTACAGCTCGATGGTGTACGCGACCGCGTCGATCGCGATTTTGTCGTTCATCGTGTGGGCGCACCACATGTACACGACCGGCATGCCGGTCACCGGGCAGCTCTTCTTCATGTACGCGACGATGCTGATCGCGGTGCCCACCGGCGTGAAGGTCTTCAACTGGATCGCGACGATGTGGCGCGGCTCGATGACCTTCGAGACCCCGATGCTGTTCTCGGTGGGCTTCATCTTCGTGTTCACGATGGGCGGGCTGACCGGCATCGTGCTGTCGATGGCGCCGCTGGACATCGCGCTGCACGACACCTATTACGTGGTCGCGCACTTCCACTACACGATGGTCGCGGGCTCGCTGTTCGCGCTGTTCGCCGGGACGTACTACTGGATCCCGAAGTGGACCGGCCACATGTACGACGAGAAGCTCGGCAAGATCCACTTCTGGCTGACGATGATCTTCTTCAACGTCACCTTCTTCCCGCAGCACTTCCTCGGGCTGGCGGGCATGCCGCGCCGCTACGCGGACTACGCGATGCAGTTCGCGGACTTCAACATGCTCTCGACGATCGGCGCGTTCGGCTTCGGCCTGTCGCAGCTGGTCTTCGTGACCGTGGTGGTCAAGTGCGTGAAGGGCGGGCCGAAGGCGGCCGACAACGTGTGGGGCGCCCCCGAAGGGCTGGAGTGGACGGTCCCGAGCCCGGCGCCCTTCCACACCTTCGAGACGCCGCCGACGGTCAAGTGAGCGGCGCGCGAGAGACGATGGAGCGGGCGATGGGAATTTCGCGAACCTCGGGTCCGGCCGCCGTCGGCGGTCGCTCGAACCTGCGCACCGCGCTCGTCCTGCTGTCGATCGCGGCCGTGTTCTTCCTCGGCATCATCGCCAAGCACTGGCTGTTCGGCTGAGCGCCGGACGCAGCGCCCGAGCACCGAGCCGCCGAGCACCGAGCCGAAGCCCCCCGCGATGAACGCCGCACCTCCCGCCGCCGACGCCCGCACGCGCCGCCTGAACCTGCGCACGTTCGGCAAGCTCGCGATCGCGGCGGTCGCGATGTTCGGCTTCGGCTACGCGATGATCCCGATCTACAAGAGCATCTGCGAAGCCACCGGCGCCAATTCGCTGACCAAGCGCGACGAGGACGCGGCCGCGTTCGCGCGCAACACGCAGGTCGACGCGAGCCGCACCGTCACCGTCGAATTCGACGCGAACGTGCGCGGGACCTGGCTGTTCAAGCCCGAGCGGCGCACCCTCGACGTGCACCCCGGCGAGCTGGTCACCGTGACGTACGAGCTCGCGAACACGCGCGCACAGCCGGTCACCGGCCACGCGATCCCGAGCTACGCGCCGTCGCGCGCCGCGCAGTACTTCCGCAAGATCGAGTGCTTCTGCTTCAGCCAGCAGACGCTCGCCGCGAACGAGACCCGCCGCTTCCCGGTGGTGTTCGTGCTGGACCCGAACATGCCCAGGGACGTCAACACGATCACGCTGTCGTACACGTTCTTCGAGGTTGCGGGACAGCTCGGCGCTGTCCCGCAAGGACAGCTCGGCGCTGTCCCGCAAGGGCCGGCGGGGGTCGAGCCGCGCCGCGCCGACGCGCGGGGCGGGTGATGGCGGGAACGGAGCTGGCGTTGGACAGGAAGGCGGGTCTCGCGCAGACGGTCAAGGCGGTCGCGGCGTCGTTCTTCGGCGTGCGCGGGCGGCGCTCGCACGAGCACGACTTCGCGCGGCTGAACCCGCTCGTCGTGATCGGCGTCGGGATCGCGCTCGCGCTCGCGTTCGTCGTCATGCTGCTGCTGGTCGTGAGGGCGGTGGTCGGCTAGCCGCGCGCGCGGGCCGCCGGGACATCGGGACGGAACTAACAAGGCAAACCGGAGAGGAAGACGACAATGGGCGCAGCGCACACACAGGGGGCACCGTACTACTACGTCCCGAGCCCGTCGAAGTGGCCGATGGTCGGGTCGATCGCCCTGACCTTCTTCGGCCTGGGCATGGCGTCGTGGGTCAACGGCGTGGCCGCGGGACCTTGGCTGTTCGCGATCTTCCTCGCGATCCTGGCCTACATGATGGTCGGCTGGTTCGGGGAGGTCTCGCGCGAGTCCGAGAGCGGGATGTACAGCGCCCGCGTCGACACCTCGTTCCGCTGGAGCATGAGCTGGTTCATCTTCTCCGAGGTGATGTTCTTCGGGGCGTTCTTCGGCGCGCTGTTCTACGCGCGCACGATCTCCATGCCCTGGCTCGGCGACCTCGACCACAAGGCGCTGCTGTGGCCGGACTTCGGCGCCGTGTGGCCGAACACCGGCCCGGCCGGGGTCGTGGAGCCGTTCCAGAAGATGGGCCCGTGGCCGATCCCGACGCTGAACACCGCGCTGCTGCTCACTTCGGGCGTGACGCTGACCATCGCGCACCACGCGCTCAAGGACAACCACCGCGGCGCGCTCAAGTTCTGGATGCTGATCACGATCCTCCTGGGCTTCACGTTCCTCGGTTTCCAGGCCTACGAGTACGTGCACGCGTACTCCGAGCTGAACCTGAAGCTGACGTCCGGCGTGTTCGGCTCCACGTTCTTCATGCTGACCGGATTCCACGGGTTCCACGTCACGGTCGGCGCGATCATGCTGTCGGTGATCCTGTTCCGCGTGCTCAAGGGGCACTTCACCGCCGACCACCACTTCGCCTTCGAGGCGGCCGCGTGGTACTGGCACTTCGTCGACGTGGTCTGGCTCGGGCTCTACGTGGTCGTGTACTGGCTCTGAGCGCCGGCGTGCGGGGCGGGCGGGGGCGTCAGCCGCCGCCCGGGCGCACCGGGACGCCGGTGCTCTGGATCCAACCCATCCAGTTCGCGAACAGGATCAGCAGGAACAGCGCCACCGACAGTCCCACGCGCACGCCGAGCGCGCGCGCCACGTTGCGCGTTCGGCCGCGGTCGCGCACCAGGAACACCAGCGCCGACACGAGGCTCGCGACGATCATCAGGAACGCGACGGCGATGAGCCACTTCACGGCGATGGGGGATGCGGGGATTGAGCAGCGGCCATTCTAGCGGTTCGGGTGGCGCGTCGAGCGCCCGGCGCCGGCCGCGGCTCGTGCCGACGATCGCGGCGGCGGCGGTCGTCGCGCTGACGGCCTCGCTCGGCGCGTGGCAATTGCGCCGAGCCGACGAGAAGGCGGCGCTGCAGGCGCTTCGCGACGCCGCCGACCGCGAAGCCCCCGTGCACGTGCCGGTGCAGCCGCTCGACGCGGCCGGCCTCGAGGGCCGGCGCGTCGTCGTGACCGGGCGCTTCGTCGCCGAGCGCACCGTCTTCGTCGACAACCGCACGCACCAGGGGGTCGCCGGATTCCACGTCCTCACGCCGGTTAGAATCGCGGGGTCGGCGCTGTCGGTGCTGGTGCTGCGCGGGTGGGTCGCGCAGGATCCCCGCGACCGCGCGCACGTCCCCGAGGTGCGCACGCCCGGCGGCGACGTGCGCATCGAGGGGTACGCGCAGTCGCGGCTCGCGCCGTCGCTCGAACTCGCGCGTGCCGCGCCGCCCGCTCCCGGCGAGCGGATCTGGCAGAACGTCGCGCTCGACGCGTACGCGCGCTGGTCCGGGCTGGCGCTGCAACCGTTGATCGTGCGCCAGGCGCGCGAGCCGGCGTTCGACGACGGACTCGTGCGCGACTGGCCGGTGGCCGGCGGCGACGTCGCCAGGCACCGCGGCTACGCGATCCAGTGGTTCTCGATGGCCGCGCTGGCGGCCGGCCTGTGGGTGTACTTCGGATTCTTCTCCAGACGTGACGACCGTGACCTCTCCGCCTGAAGCCGCCGCCGCCGCGCTGCGGCCGGACGCGCGCGCCCGCTCGCGCGGGCGCTGGAAGGCCGCCGCGATCCTCGCGGTGTGCATCGCGCCGGTGGTCGCGTCGTACACCGCGTATTACGTGATCCGCCCCGAGACGCGGACGAACTACGGCGAGCTGATCGAGCCCCAGCGCAGCCTCGGCGACGCCGTGTTCGAGGTGCCCGGCGCCGCCCCGCTCCCGGTCTCGTCGCTGCGCGGACGCTGGATCCTCGTCTCGCTCGACGGCGGCGCCTGCGACAAGGCGTGCGCCGACAAGCTCTACGCGATCCGGCAGGTTCGCCTGACCACCGGCAAGGACCGCGACCGCGTCGAGCGGCTCATGCTCGTCACCGACGACGTCGACCCCTCCGCGGCGCTGCGCGCCGAGCACGAGGGGATGCGGGTCGCGCGCGTCGCGCCGCAGGTCGTGCGCGAGTCGTTCCCGGCGCCCGCCGGCGGGCGCGCGTCCGATCACGTCTACGTGATCGACCCGCTGGGCAACCTGATGATGCGCTTCCCCGCGCCCGTCGACCCGAGCCGCATGAAGAAGGACGTCGGGCGCCTGCTGCGGGCCTCGCGCAACGGATGACGCCGATGGACGACGCGCGCGCACGCTCGCCTGCCGCGGCCGGGTTCCGCCGGCTGGTGGCGCTCGCGTGCCTCGTGACGCTCGCGCTGCTGATGCTCGGCGCCTACGTTCGCCTGAGCGACGCGGGGCTGGGCTGCCCCGACTGGCCGGGCTGCTACGGGCAGCTGAGCCCGGCGCACGCGCAGGATCACATCGAGCGCGCCGTCGCCGAGCAGGGCGGAGAGCACGGCCCGGTCTCGCTGGGCAAGGCTTGGCGCGAGATGGCCCACCGCTACGTCGCGACCGGGCTCGGGCTTCTGATCGTCGCGATCGCGGTGCTCGCGTGGCGCCGGCGCGAGGCGCTCGGGCAGCCGCCGTGGCTCGCGAGCGCGCTGGTCGCGGTGGTCGTGCTGCAGGGGCTCTTCGGCAAGTGGACCGTGACGCTGCTGCTCAAGCCCGCGATCGTCACCGGCCACCTGGCCGGCGGGCTGCTGACCTTCGCGCTGCTGCTGTGGCTGTGGCTGCGCCAGCAGCCGCGCCGTCGCTACGTCGACGCGGAGCCGGTCGCTGCGCTGCGCGTGCCCGCGCTGCTGGCCGCGCTGCTGGTGGTTGCGCAGATCCTGCTCGGCGGTTGGGTGAGCACGAACTACGCGGCGCTCGCGTGCGTCGACTTCCCCACCTGCCAGGGCGAGTGGTGGCCGGACGCGAATTTCGCCGACGGGTTTCACGTCGTGCGCGAGCTCGGCCGCACCAGCGACGGCGCGATGCTGCCCGCGCCGGCCCTGACCGCGATCCACCTCGTCCACCGCGTCGGCGCGTTCGCGGTGCTCGCCGCGGTCGGCGCGCTGGCGTGGCGCGCGGCGCGCACGCCGGGCGCGCGCGGCCTGGGCGCGGCGCTGGGCGCGATGCTCGCGCTGCAGTGGGCCCTCGGGCTCTCCAACGTGCTGCTCAGCCTGCCGCTTCCGGTCGCGGTCGCCCACAACGGCGGCGCGGCGGTCCTGCTGGCACTGGTCCTGGTGATAAACTTTCGCGCCTTGCGCGCGCGCGAGCAGGTCTGATCTCGCGGCCTACGGAGCCCGTCGCATGCAACTCCATCACACCCGCCCCACCGACTGGCGCCACCTCGCCACTCAGTACTTCCTCACGACCAAGCCGCGCATCGTGCTGCTCGCGGCGTTCTGCGCGCTGATCGGCATGCTGCTCGCGTCCGACGGCGTGGTGCCCTGGCGGGCGCTGCTGGCGGGCACGGCCGGGATCTCGCTGCTCGCGGGGGCCGGCTTCGCTTTCAACAGCCTGGTCGAGCGCAGCATCGACGCCAAGATGGCGCGCACCCGCGCCCGTCCGCTCGCCCGCGGCGAGGTCAGCGCCACCGGCACGCTCGTGTTCGCGGGCGCGCTCGGGGGGCTCGGCGCCTGGATCCTCGACGTCTTCGTCAACCCGCTCACGATGTGGCTCACGCTCGCGACGTTCATCGGCTACGCGATCGTCTACACCGTGCTGCTCAAGCCCGCGACGCCGCAGAACATCGTGATCGGCGGCGCGTCCGGCGCGATGCCGCCGGTGCTCGGCTGGGCCGCGGTCGCCAACGACGTGACCGCGCCCGCGCTGGTGCTCTTCCTGATCGTCTTCGTCTGGACGCCGCCCCACTTCTGGTCGCTCGCGCTCTATCGCGTCGAGGACTACCGCAAGTCCGGGCTGCCGATGCTGCCGGTCACGCACGGGCCGGAGTTCACGCGCCTGTCGGTGCTGCTGTACACGCTGCTGCTGGTCGCGACCACGATCGCCCCGTACCTGATCGGGATGAGCGGGCTGCTCTACCTCGCGTGCGCGCTGGCGCTCGGCGGCGTGTTCCTCGCGTACGCGTGGAAGCTGTGGCGCGACTACTCCGACGCGCTGGCGAAGAAGACCTTCGGCTATTCGATCTTCTACCTGGCAGCGCTGTTCGGCGCGCTGCTGGTCGACCACTACGTCTGACGCCGTGCGCGCGCCCTCGGGTCTGCGCTGGGTCGCCGCGCTCGCGTGCGCGCTGGCGCTCGCGGCGTGCGACGCCGGCAGGGCGCCGTTCCGCAACACCGACGTGACCGGCGCGGAGTTCGGCAAGGGGTTCGAACTCACCGACCACCACGGCAAGCCGCGCACGCTCGCCGACTACAAGGGCAAGGTCGTCACGATCTTCTTCGGGTACACGCAGTGCCCCGACGTCTGCCCGACGACGCTCTCCGAGATGGCGCAGGTGATGAAGCTGCTCGGCGACCGGGCCGCGGACGTCCAGGTGCTGTTCGTGACCGTCGACCCGGAGCGCGACACGCGCGAATTGCTCTCGAACTACGTGCCGGCGTTCGACCCCCGCTTCGTCGGCCTGTTCGGCGACCTCGCGGCCACGGCCAGGGTCGCCAGGGAGTTCAAGGTCTTCTACCAGAAGGTGCCGGGGTCGACGCCGGGCACCTACTCGATGGACCACACCGCGGGCAGCTTCGTCTTCGACCGCCAGGGGCGGCTGCGCCTGTTCGTCAAGCACGGGCAGGGCGCGGAGCCGCTCGCCGCGGACCTTCGCCGGCTGCTCGACGAGCGCTGACGTCGCACGGGCACGCCGGGCGGGTACGCCGGTCGCGCACCTCGGTCAGGAACGCCGGCCGCGGCACCTGCCGACAGACGCGCCGACCCGATTGACGGGCGTCAACGACGTCCTCGGGCCGCTCGCGTAGAGTCTGGGGCCCTGTCGCCACCACCGCCCCGTCCGGGGCCCGTGACCATGCCCGCGATCGCCTGGGATGAACGCTTCGTGCTCGACGTGCCCAAGATGGACTCCACGCACCAGGAGTTCGTCGATCTGGTCAACGCGCTGTCCGACGCGCCCGACGACGCCTTCCTCGCTGCGCTGGACGCCCTGGTCGAGCACACGGTCGGCCACTTCAACCAGGAAGACCGCTGGATGGCCGAGAGCAAGTTCGGGCCGATGTGCCACGTCGGCGAGCACCAGCACGTGCTCGGCGTGATGCGACTCGTGCGGGACCGCGTCGCCGGCGGCGACGTCGACGTCGGCCGCAAGCTGGCCGGCGAGCTCGGCCCCTGGTTCGAGCACCACGCGGCCACGATGGACACGATCCTGGCGAGCCACATGGCGCAGGTCGGGTACGACCCGTCGCGTCCGCTGGAGCCCGCCGAAGCGGCCGGCTGAACGCAGGCTCGGTCCGGCGGAGGGTTCGGCCGGAGCGCATCGGCGGCCGCGTGCGCCGTCGCGCGCTATCCTCCCGGGATGCCCGACCCCGCCGAATCGCTGATCCTCTTCGCCCACGGCGCGCGCGACCCCGAGTGGCGCGAGCCCGTCGACGCGCTCGCGAAGCGCCTGCGCGGCGCCCTGCCGCACGCGCGCGTCGGCGTGGCCTTCCTCGAGTTCATGACGCCGACGCTGCCCGAGGCGATCGACGCGGCCGCGGCGGCCGGCGCGCACCGGGTCGCGATCGCGCCGCTGTTCTGGGCCGAGGGCGGGCACCTCAAGCGCGAGGTGCCGGCGCTGATCGCCGAGTGCGCCGCGCGCCATCCTTCGCTCGCGATCGAGCGCTGGCCGGTGCTGGGCGACAGCGCCGAGGTGCTGGACGCGCTCGCCGCGGTCTACGTGGGGCGCTGGGCGCGCGCCTGAGCCCGCGCGGGGTCGCGGGGCTTGCGCCGCGCGAGGTACAGGTTGTGCAGCGTGAGCTTGCGCACCTCGGCCTTGCTCGCCTCGATGTGGGCCTTCAGCAGCAGCACCGCCTGGTCGGCGCGCCGGCGCACGACCGCGCGCAGGATCTCGGCGTGCTCGTCGTACGTGGAGTGCACGCGCTCGTCCTGGGTGAAGTCGAGCCGCCGCACGATCCGGATGCGGTCGGTGACGTCGCGGTGAACGCGCTCGATCTCGGGATTGCCCGCCGCGGCGACCAGCGTCGAGTGGAACTCCTCGTCGCGCCGGGACACGAGCCGGCCGTCGGTGCGGCGCTCGGCGCGCGGCACCGACCAGAACGCCTGCAGCGACTCCAGGCGCGTGCGGTCGATGCGGCCGAGCGCCGCCTCGCACAGTCGCTGCACCGCGGTGGTCTCGAGCACGATGCGCAGGTCGTAGAGGTTCTCGAACTCTTCGAAGTCGAACGGCTGGACCAGCCAGCCGGCGCGGAACTGCACCTGGACGAAGCCCTCGCGCTGCAGCCGGAACAACGCCTGGCGCACCGGCGTGCGCGAGACGCCGAGCCGCGTCGCGATCTCGCCCTCGGTGAAACGGTCGCCGGGCACCAGCCGGAATTCGGCGATGTCGTGCTTGACGCGCGCGTAGACGGTGTCGGCGAGCGACTCGTGCGGTCCGGTGATCGCTTCCCTGGCGGCCATCGTCGGGGGCTCAGAAGCTGTGAACGATTCCAACGTGCCCGTTGGATCCGTTCACAGCTTCTCGTCCATCAGGCTGACGTGGGCGGCGACCACGCGCCAGCCCTGGGGGAATCGTACCCAGGTCTGGCTCTGGCGTCCCGTCCGCGTCGACGCCACCCGCCTGAACTCGACGTTGGCGGTGGCGAAGTCGCGTCCGTAGCTCGTGATCTCGACGCGCAGCAGCGTGCGCGCCAGGCCCGCGGCCGGGCGCGCGGCGCGGAACGCGCGGATCGCGTCGATGCCGTAGAGGTTCTCGCCGGTGCCGTAGCGCAGCGTGCGCGGGCTGTCCCAGAACAGCTCGTCGAGCACCGCGACGTCGTTGGCCACGAGCGCCTGCTCGTAGCGCTCGAACGCGGCGGTGACCTCCGCGATCACGTCGGGGAGGTCGATCGGAAGGCCGGCGCCGCTCATTGGACGACCTTCGCGGGCTCCGGCCGCGGCGATGCCGCCACCGCCTGGCGCTCGAGCTCGGCGGCGGCGCGCAGCGCGAGGTGCTCGTGCCACGGCGCCGCGATCAGCTGCACCGCGATCGGCAGTCGGCCCGGCAGCGGGATCGGCGCCGCGACCACCGGCAGGCCGATGCACGAGATCGGCTGCGTGAGCACGCCCATGCTCGCGCGCGCCGGCATCCGCCGCCCGCCGACGTCGATCCACTCGGTGCCCACCGGCTGCGCCTCGACCGGGGTCGCCGCCGCGATCAGGACGTCGAAGTCCGCGAACAGGCGTGCCGCCTCGCGCCGGTACGCCTCGCGCACGCGCTGCGCCTTCACGTACCACGCCGCCGGGGTCAGCGCGCCCGCGACGAAGCGGTCGCGCGACAGCGGCTCGTAGTCCGCGTAGCGGGTGCGCAGCCGCGGCAGGTGAAGCGCGCCGCCCTCGGAGCCCGTGATGACGAACGCGGCCGCGCGTCCCGGCTCCGCGAGCGAGAGCTCGACGCGGCGCGTCGCCGACAGCGCGCGCGCCGCCGCCTGCACCGCCTCGCGCGCGAGCGGGCCCGCGTTCGCCTCGAACCAGCCCCCGAGCACCGCGACGCGCAGCCCGCCCGCCCCGCGCTCGAGCGCGCCGAGCGTGGGCTCGAGCGGGCGCTGCGCGCAGGCGGGGTCGCGCGGATCCGGCCCCTGCAGCGCGTCGTAGCACGCGGCGAGGTCCGCGACGGTGGTCGCGAACGGCCCGACGTGGTCGAGGCTCGTGACGAACGGATACGAGCCGCGCCGCGAAAGCCGCCCGTAGGTCGGCTTGATGCCGAACACGCCGCACAGCGACGACGGCACGCGGATCGACCCGTTGGTGTCGGTGCCCAGCGACAGCGGCACCATCCGCGCCGCGACCGCGGCGGCGCTGCCGCCGGACGAGCCCCCGGCCACGCGCGAGAGGTCGTGCGGATTGCGCGTCGCGCCGGCGTGGCTGTTCTCGGTGGTGAACCCGTACGCGAACTCGTCCATGTTGAGCGCGCCGACGAGCACCGCGCCGGCAGCGCGCATCCGCTCGACGAGCGCGGCGTCCGCGGCCGCGGGCGGGTCGTCGCGCGTCACGCGCGCCCCGGCGAGCGTGACCTCGCCGGCGACGTCGAAGTGGTTCTTGACCGCGTACGGCACGCCGGCGAGCGGGCCGACCGGGCGGCCGGCGGCGAGTGCCGCGTCGACCGCGTCGGCCTCGGCGAGCGCGCGCTCGCGCGTCACCCGGGTGAACGCATTGATCGACGCGTCCGTGCGCGCGATGCGATCGAGCGCGCGCTGTGCGACCTCGCGTGCGCGCACCCGGCCCGCGCAGACGGCGGCGGCGATCTCGGCGGCGGATTCCACCGCCTACTCCGGGCGGAAGACCGGTGCCGGCTCGTCGTCGGGCGCGAGCGGCAGGTCGAGAAAGGCCGCGGCGATGGCGGCATTGCGCTCGAAGTGCTCGAGCACCGCGCGCCGCGCGTCGTCGGGAAGCGTCAGCGCGTGCAGCGCGAGGCTGGCGTCGACGTATGGCGAGAAGTTCGTGCTCACGGCGCCCTCCGGGTTCTCACGACGCGCTCGCGGGCGCGACCCGCGCGCTGCCGCCGCTCGCCACGTACGCGCGCCAGCCGCCGTGCGCGCTGATGTCGGGGCTTCCGGCGAGCGCGGACGGCTCGCACAGGAAGCCCTGCACCCGGGAACCGTCCTCCAGGTACAGCGTGCCGATGCCCAGCGGCGGCGGGATCGCGGCGACGAACGATCCGTACTCGCGCACCGGCATCCGCCAGACCTCGAGTTCGATCGCCGCGCCTTCGCCGGGGCCGACGCGCAGGAGCCCCGGCTTGGGCGGAACCGACCCCGCGAGCGCGAACAGCCGGTAATCGGGCGCGGTGCGCGTCACGCTCACGCGGCACGCGCCGCGCTCGAGCAGCTGGCCGTTCAGCGGCATGCCGGAGAGGTGCGCGCCGACGACCGCCACCTGAACCGTGCTCGCCGGCGGGCGCGCGATCTCGCGCGGCGCCGGCAGCGCGCGCCCGGTGGCGCCGAGCGTCACGCCCGCCGCGTGGTGCACGCGCTGGCCGAGGTCGGCGAGCGCGAGGTCCGAGCACGCGGCACCGACCAGCGTGATGCCCGCGGGCAGCCCGTCGCGGCGCACGCCCGAGGGAACCGCGAGTGCCGCGTAGTCGAGCAGGTTGACGAAGTTCGTGTACAGCCCGAGGCGGCGGTTCAGTTCCACCGGCTCGGCGAGCATCCGCTCGATCGTGTAGATCGTCGGCGCGCTCGGGACGACGAAGACGTCGACGCCGGCGAGCAGCGCGTCGCAGCGTCCGCGCAGCGCGGCCAGCCGCTCGCTCGCCTCGCACCAGTCGACCGCGCGAAAGCGCTCGCCGGCGGCGACGATCGCGCGCACCACCGGGTGCAGCGACGCGGGCCGGGCGTCGAAGAACTCGCGGATCGCGGCGTAGCGCTCGGCGACGAACGCGTCCTCGTAGAGCAGTGCCGCGGCCGCGCGAAAGGCGCCGTACGGGATCTCGACGGCGCGCCCGCCGAGCGCGCGCAGGGTGCCGAGCGCCGCGGCGAACGCGTCGGCGGCGGCGCCGTCGCCGAAGAATTCGAGGTCTGCGGCCGCCGGCACGCCGAAGCTGAACTGCTCCGGGAACCAGCGCGCGTCGAGCGGGCGGTCGAGCGACGTGCCGTCGAGCGGGTCGTGGGCCGCGGCGGCGTGCAGCACGTCGACCGCGTCGGCCACCGTCGGCGCGAACACGGAAACGCAGTCGATCGAGCGGCACGCGGGCACGACGCCGCGGTTGCTGAGCAGCCCGCGCGAAGGCTTCAGGCCGACGACGTTGTTGAAGGCGGCCGGCACCCGGCCCGAGCCCGCGGTGTCGGTCCCGAGCGCGAAGTCGACTTCGCCGCGCGCGACCGCGACCGCCGAGCCCGCGCTCGAGCCGCCCGACACGTAACGCGGGTCGATCGCGTTCGGCACCGCGCCGTACGGCGAGCGCGTGCCGTTCAGCCCGCACGCGAACTGGTCGAGGTTCGTCTTGCCCTCGACCGAGGCGCCGGCCGCGAGCAGGCGCTCGACGACCGCCGCCGAGCGCTCGGGGACGTACGCGAAGTCGGGGCACGCCGCCGTCGTCGGCACGCCGGCGACGTCGATGTTGTCCTTGACCGCGAAGCGCCGGCCCGCCAGCGGCGAGCGGGCGTCCGTGTTCCCGGGGACGTGGGCCCGGGCGATCCAGACGGGGTCCTGTGTCATCGTGGTGGCCATCTTGAATACAAGACAGTGTACGCAACACGCGTGCCAGCCCGCCCGTGCCGCCGCCGCCCGCCGATGCGACACGACGGTGCCTGCCGTGCACTGTCGGCGTGCGCTGCGCTCCTCGCGGTGGCGCGCGACGCACGCCGAAGAGGCGTCGCGGGCCGTGCGCCGGGGGGCGCGGGCCGTCGCGGGGCTGGCAAGCGTCTTGCTTGACGTCTTGTACACAAGAACCCCCACTCGTGGAGCCGTCGATGACCTCGTCCCGTCGTGAATTCGTGAAATCGGCCGCCGCCGCCGGCCTCGTGTCGGTGTCCGGTGCCCCCCTCGCCGCCTGGGCCGCCGAGAAGAAGATCGTCGTCGGCGTGCTGTACGTCGGCCCGCGCGACGACTTCGGCTACAACCAGGCGCAGGCGCAGGCCGCCGCGATCCTGAAGAAGATGCCCAACGTGAAGGTCGTCGAGGAGGAGAAGGTTCCCGAGACGGTCGCCGTGCAGAAGTCGATGGAGGCGATGATCAGCCAGGACAAGGCGACGCTGATCTTCGCGACTTCGTTCGGCTACTTCGATCCGCACGTGCTCAAGGTCGCCGAGAAGTTCCCGGACGTCCGCTTCATGCACTGCGGCGGCCTGTGGACCGAAGGCAAGCACCCGAAGAACACCGGCTCGTACTTCGGTTACATCGACGGCGCGCAGTACGTGTCGGGCGTCGTCGCCGGCCACATGAGCAAGAAGAAGAAGATCGGCTTCATCGCCGCCAAGCCGATCCCGCAGGTGCTGCGCAACATCAACGCATTCACGATGGGCGCACGCTCGGGCGACCCGTCGATCACGTGCCAGGTGATCTTCACCGGCGACTGGTCGCTGCCGGTCAAGGAGGCGGAGGCGACCAACAGCCTCGTCGACCAGGGCGTCGACGTCGTCACCTGCCACGTCGACGGGCCGAAGGTCGTCGTCGAGACCGCCGAGAAGCGCGGCATCATGAGCTGCGGCTACCACGCGAGCCAGGCCAAGCTCGCGCCCAAGGGCTACCTGACCGGCGCCGAGTGGGACTGGTCGACGCCTTACAAGCAGGTCGTCGCCGCGGCGACCGAGGGCAAGCCGATGATCAACTTCCTGCGCGGCGGGATGAAGGAGGGCTTCGTCAAGATGTCCGCGTACGGGCCGTCGGTGTCCGCGAAGGCGAAGGAGGCCGGCGACAAGGCGAAGGCGGGGCTGACCAAGGGCGACTTCGTGATCTTCAAGGGGCCGCTGAAGGACAACAAGGGCGCGACCGTGATCGCGGCCGGCACGTCGCTCGAGATGACCAACGTCGAGCTCGAGAAGATGAACTGGCTGGTCGAGGGCGTGATCGGCTCGATCCCGGCCTGACCGGGCGCGGCGGCGGTCGGCGGCGAGCGGGCGGGCGGCATGGGTTCGAGCCTCGGGGCGTCGGTCTCGGTCCCGCTGATCGCGATCGCGGCGGGCCTGGCGATGTTCGGCCTGTTCGTGCTCGCGATCGGGCAGAACCCGCTCGAAGTGATGGCGGTGATCTTCGACGGCGCGTTCGCGAGCGCGTTCTCGTGGCAGAACACGCTGCTGCGCGCTGCGCCGCTGATGCTCACGGGGCTCGCGGTCGCGATCCCCGCGCAGGTGGGGCTCGTGATGATCGGCGCCGAGGGGACGCTCGCGCTCTCGGGCCTGGCCGCCGCGATCGCGGCGGTGCACGCCGGGGGCGGCGCGTGGAGCGCGGGGCTCGCGGCGCTCGTCGCGGGCGCCGCGGCCGGCGCCGCCTGGACCGCGCTCACGGGCGTGCTGCGCGCCTGGCGCGGTATGAACGAGACGATCGCGAGCCTGCTGCTGTCGTACGTCGCGATCGCGCTCTTCAATCACCTCGTCGACGGTCCGCTGCGCGACCCGGCGAGCCTGAACAAGCCGTCGACGCTGCCGATCGGCGACGCGGCGATGATGGGAGCGATCCCCGGCACCGACCTGCACTGGGGGCTGGCGATCGGCGCGCTCGCGGCGATCGCCGCACAGGTGCTCGTCTCGCGCACGCCGCTCGGGTTCGCGATGCGCGTGGCCGGGGGCAACGTGCGTGCCGCGCGCCTGGTCGGCCTGCCGGTCCAGGCGCTGCTCGTGCTCGCGTGCGCGCTCGGGGGCGTCGCGTCGGGGCTGGCCGGCGCGATCGAGGTCGTCGCGGTGCACGGCGCGGCGAACGCGTCGCTGCTGGCCGGCTACGGCTACACCGGCATCCTGGTCGCGTTCATCGCGCGCCACCAGCCGCTGGCGGTGGTGCCGGTCGCGGTGCTGCTGGGCGGCATCTCGGCCGCGGGCAGCCTGCTGCAGCGCCGGCTCGACCTGCCGGACGCCACCACGCAGGTGCTGCAGGGGCTGCTGTTCGTCGCGATCCTCGCGAGCGAGTCGCTGCACGGCCGTCTGAACTGGCGCGTGCGGCCGGTACGCACGCGGCCCGCGCTCGCCGACGGGCCGGCGGGGCCGGCGTGACGACGTCCGGCACGATCGGCGCGGCCGGTGCCGCCCGCGGGCCGCGGAGGCCGGCGTGATGGACGCCGCGTCGAGCCCCGCGTTCACCGTCGCGGCCGCGATCCTCGGCGGCGCGCTGCGCGTGTCGACGCCGTTCCTGTTCGTGAGCCTGGGCGAGACGATCACCGAGAAGGCCGGGCGCATCAACCTCGGCCTCGAGGGCACGCTGGTGTTCGGCGCCATGAGCGGCTACGCGGTCGCCTACCACAGCGGGTCCGCGTGGCTGGGCGTGCTCGCCGCCGGCATCGCGGGCGCGCTGTTCGGCGTCGCCCACGGACTGCTGTGCAGCCTGCCGCGCGTCAACGACGTCGCGCTCGGCATCGCGCTGATGACGCTCGGGCTGGGCCTGGCGTTCTTCTTCGGCAAGGACTACGTGCAGCCCACCGCGCCGCGCCTGCCCTCGATCGAGCTCGGCGCCTGGAGCGACTCGCCGGCGCTGCAGGCCGCGCTGCAGGTCAACGCGCTGCTCGTCGTCGGGATCGCCTGCGCGCTCGCGCTCACGTGGGCGCTGCGCGCGACGCGCTGGGGGCTGGTCCTGCGAACGGTCGGCGACTCGTCGAACGCCGCGCTGGCGCTCGGGATCCCGGTCGTCGCGGTGCGCGTGCTCGCGACCACCGCGGGCGGATTCTTCGCCGGGGTCGGCGGATCGTTCCTGTCGCTGTACTACCCGGGCAGCTGGAACGAGGCGCTCTCCAGCGGCCAGGGCGTGATGGCCGTGGCGCTGGTGATCTTCGCGCGCTGGAACCCGATGGGCTGCGTCGGTGCGGCGCTGATCTTCGGCGGTGCCGGCGCGATCGGCCCGGCGCTGCAGGCGATCGGCGTGCAGCAGGGCTACCACCTGTGGAACGCGGCCCCGTACGTGCTGACGCTCGTCGTGATGACCGCGACCGCGTCGGCGCGCCGCTCGATCGCCGGCGCGCCCGGCGAACTCTCGCTGATGCGCTGACAAGGAGGCACGGACGTGTCCGGACTCGGAGGTTTGAACAGGTCGCCCGAGGGGGTCGTCATCGGGCTGGTGCAACTGCAGCTGCCGGTCGTCGTCACGCCTGCTGACCTGGACCGGCAGACGCGGCGCGTCGTCGAGATGGTCGGCAAGGCGCGCCGCGGGTCGGCCGACATGGACCTGGTCGTGTTCCCGGAGTATTCGCTGCACGGGCTGTCGATGGACACGAACCCGGCGATCATGTGCCGCCTCGACGGCCCGCAGGTGCGCGCGCTGCGCGACGCCTGCGCCGCGAACCGGATCTGGGGCTGCTTCTCGATCATGGAAGCGAACCCGAACGGCAATCCGTACAACAGCGGCATCGTCGTCGACGACACCGGCGAGATCCGCCTGTACTACCGCAAGCTGCACCCGTGGGTCCCGGTCGAGCCCTGGGAGCCGGGCAACGCCGGCATCCCGGTGATCGACGGTCCGCGCGGCGTGAAGCTCGCGCTGATCATCTGCCACGACGGCATGTTCCCCGAGATGGCGCGCGAGTGCGCGTACAAGGGGGCCGAGGTGATGATCCGCACCGCGGGCTACACCGCGCCGATCCGCCACGCGTGGAAAGTGACGAACCAGGCCAACGCGTTCCAGAACCTCATGGTGACGGCGAGCGTGTGCATGTGCGGCAGCGACGGCACCTTCGACTCCATGGGCGAGGCGATGTTCGTGAACTTCGACGGCGTGCCGCTGGTCGAGGGCGGCGGGCGCCCGGACGAGATCGTCGCCTGCGAGGTGCGCCCGGACCTCGTGCGCGAGGCGCGCCGGCACTGGGGCGTCGAGAACAACGTCTACCAGCTCGGGCACCGCGGCTACGTCGCGGTGCGCGGCGGCGCGCGCGACTGCCCCTACACGTTCATGCACGACCTCGTCGCCGGGCGCTACCGGCTGCCGTGGGAGGACTCGGTCGTGCACGTCGACGGCCGCGCGTGCGGCTTCGCGCCGCCGCAGCGCGAGCACGCGCCCGGGAACATGCTGCCGGACCCCGCGAGCTCCGCGCCGCTCCTGAAGATCGCGTCCTGACGGAGGCCCGACCCGTGACCGCCACGTTTCCCTGCGTCGCCGCCGATCCCTACCCGTGGCCGTTCGACGGCGACCTGCGCGCGGACAACACCGCGCTGGTCGTCATCGACATGCAGACCGACTTCTGCGGGATCGGGGGCTACGTCGACAAGATGGGCTACGACCTGTCGCTCACGCGCGCGCCGATCGAGCCGATCCGCGCGCTGATGGCGCGTGCGCGCGCCGTCGGCATGCCCGTGATCCACACGCGGGAGGGGCACCGTCCCGACCTCTCCGACCTCCCGGCGAACAAGCGCTGGCGCTCGCAGCGCATCGGCGCCGGCATCGGCGACGCCGGCCCCTGCGGGCGCATCCTCGTGCGCGGCGAGCCGGGCTGGGAGATCATCCCCGAGCTCGCGCCGGCCCCGGGCGAGGTCGTCATCGACAAGCCCGGCAAGGGATCGTTCTGCGCGACCGACCTCGAGCTCGTGCTGCGCACGCGCGGCATCCGCAACCTGATCCTGACCGGCATCACCACCGACGTGTGCGTGCACACGACGATGCGCGAGGCCAACGACCGCGGCTTCGAGTGCCTGATGCTCGAGGACTGCACCGGCGCCACCGACCTCGGCAATCACCTGGCGGCGGTGAAGATGATCAAGATGCAGGGCGGCGTGTTCGGCGCGGTCGCCGACTCGCGCCGTGTGCTGGCCGCGCTGGGGTAGCGGCCGTGCGCGCGCTCGGACTGGAGACCTTCGAGCTCACCAAGCGCTTCGGCGCGTTCACCGCGCTCGACGCGGTCAGCGTGCGCGTCGCGCCCGGCACCGTGCACGCGCTGCTCGGCGAGAACGGCGCCGGCAAGTCGACGCTGGTCAAGTGCCTGGTCGGCTTCCACCGCGCCGATGCGGGCAGCATCCTCGCCGACGGCCGCGAGGTCGAAGTCGCGTCGCCGCAGCAGGCGCGCGCGCTCGGCATCGGGATGGTGTACCAGCACTTCACGCTGGTGCCGTCGATGACCGTGGCCGAGAACCTCGCGCTCGCGCGCGGCGGGCTGTCCGCGATCGTCGACTGGCGCGGGCAGAAGGCGGCGATGGCGCGCTTCATGGACGAGGTGCCGTTCCGGCTCGACCTCGACGCGCGCGTCTCGGACCTCGCGGCGGGCGAGAAGCAGAAGACCGAGCTGCTCAAGCAGCTGTACGCGGACAACCGCTTCCTGATCCTGGACGAACCCACGTCGGTGCTCACGCCCGAGGAGGCCGACGAGCTGCTCGGCGCGGTGCGCGAGCTCGCGCGCGCCGGGCGCATGACGGCGCTGCTGATCACGCACAAGTTCCGGGAGGTGGAGCGCTTCGCCGACGACGTCAGCGTGCTGCGCCGGGGGCGGCACGTCGGCGGCGGGTCGGTGAACGCGCTGGACTCGGACCGCCTCGCGCAGATGATGGTGGGCGAGAGCCTGGCGGCGGATGCGCCGGGCGGCGCCGCCGGCGCCTCGGGCGGGGCGACGCAGGGCGCCGGGCGAGTCGCCGCGGGGGCCGCGGAATCCCCGTCGGGCGCGCCCGCGAGCGGCACGTCGGGGCCGGCCGCGCCGCGGCCTGCGGCGGGCCAGCCCGGGCTCGTCGTGCGCGGCCTCGACGTCGACAACGACCAGGGACTGCGCGCGGTCCGTGCGCTCGACCTCGACGTGCGCACCGGCGAGATCGTCGGCATCGCGGGCGTCTCGGGCAACGGCCAGCGCGAGCTCGTGCAGGCGCTCACCGGCCAGCGCCGGCGCGAGGCCGGCGACGTGCGCGTCTTCGGCGAGCCGTTCTCGGCGAGCCGGCGCGACTACCTGCGCCACCGCGTCGCCGCGCTGCCCGAGGAACCGCTCGCGAACGCCTGCGTGCCGACGCTGTCGGTGGCCCAGAACCTCGCGCTGCGCGACTTCGACCGTGCGCCGCTCGCGCGCTCCGGGCTGCTGGACTTCGCCGCGATTCAGCGCGCGGCGCTCGCGAGCATCGACGAGTACCGGATCCGCACGCGCGGGCCGCACGAGCGCATCTCGCAGCTCTCGGGCGGCAACGTGCAGCGCTGCGTGCTCGCGCGCGAGCTCTCGCGCGACGCGCGGCTGCTGATCGTGATGAACCCGGTCTTCGGGCTCGACTTCGTCGCCGCGCGCGAGATCCACCGGCGCCTGCTCGACGCGCGCGACGCCGGATGCGCGGTGCTGCTGGTCAGCGAGGACCTCGACGAGCTGCTCGAGCTCTCCGACCGCGTGCTCGTGATGGTGAGCGGGCGGATCGCCTACGCATCGAACCAGCCGGCCGACGAGCGCGACCCGATCGGGCGCGCCATGGGCGGCCACCGGCAGGCGGCGTGACCATGACGACGACGACACGCGCGCTGACGGTCGACGCGCGGCCCTTCGAGTTCCGCTTCGTGCCGGCGCGCACCGCGGTCGTGATGATCGACATGCAGCGCGACTTCATCGAGCCCGGGGGCTTCGGCGAGACGCTCGGCAACGACGTGAGCCGGCTCGCCGCGGCGATCCCGGCGGCGCGGGGGCTGCTCGAGTGGGCGCGCGCGCTCGGCGTGCGCATCGTCCACACCAAGGAGTGCCACCGCCCGGACCTGTCCGACTGCCCGCCCGCCAAGCGCGAGCGCGGAAACCCGCGCCTGCGCATCGGCGACCCCGGGCCGATGGGGCGCATCCTCGTCGACGGCGAGCCGGGCAGCGACTTCGTGCCGGTGCTCGCGCCGCGGCCCGGCGAGGTCGTGATCGCCAAGCCCGGCAAGGGCGCGTTCCACGACACCGCGCTCGGCGCGATGCTGCGCGGATGGGGCGTCGAGCAGCTCGTCTTCGCCGGCGTGACCACCGAGGTGTGCGTGCAGACGACGATGCGCGAGGCCAACGACCGCGGCTACGAGAGCCTGCTGGTCGAGGACGCGACCGCGAGCTATTTCCCCGAGTTCAAGGCGGCGACGATCGAGATGATCGTCGCGCAGGGGGGCATCGTCGGCTGGGCGGCGCCGCTGGCGGCGCTGGTCGCGGCGCGCTGATCCGCGAGGTCCGGGCGCAGGCGGCAGGCACCGGCGGACGCGCGGCGCGCGTGAAGCGAGCGCGAAGCGGAACGATTTCATACCCGGGACCGATCGTCGGGCACCTCCGGCCGAGGGGCTCGCGGTGGTCGGCGCGGGCGGGGGGCCGCACTAGCCTGCTCGCGGGTCGACCCGACCCGCCTCCTCACATAGGACCCGAGATGAACCTGAACGACGCGATCGGCGCGCATGCGCAGTGGAAGACGAAGCTGCGCGCGGCGATCACCCGCAAGGAGAAGATGGACGCCGTGACGCTGGGGCGCGACGACTGCTGTGACCTCGGCCGCTGGCTGCGTGGTGACGGAAGGCGTGTCGCGAACTTCGCCGCCTACCGCGAAGTCGAGCAGACCCACGCCGAGTTCCACCGGCAGGCCGGCAAGGTCGCGGTCGCGATCAACGCCGGCAAGTACGAAGACGCCTCGAAGATGCTCGGCAACGGCACGCCGTACTCGGACGCCTCGGCCGCCGTGGGCGTCGCGATCACGCACCTGAAGCAGGCCGTCCCGGCCTGACCGTCGCGCGCGCGCCGATGTGGCGGGCCCGCGACGGCGCCGCCGCCCGGTCGGCGCCGGCCGTCACCGGCCCGGCGCCGCGAGTCGGCCGCGGCGCCGGCGGCGCACCCGTTCCGATACCGTCGCCCGACAGGCAATTCATACCACGACATCCGAAAGGAAGCGCAATGAACCTGAACGACGCGATCGGCGCCCACGCCCAGTGGAAGACCAAGCTGCGCATGGCGATCTCGCGCAAGGAACAGATGGACGCCGCGACGATCTCGCGCGACGACTGCTGCGAGCTCGGCCGCTGGCTGCACGGCGACGCCAAGCGCATGGGCAACCTCGCCGCCTACCGCGAGGTCGTGCAGGCGCATGCCGACTTCCACAAGCAGGCGGGCAAGGTCGCCGCCGCGATCAACGCCGGCAAGTACGACGACGCGTCGAAGATGCTCGGCAACGCCACCCCGTACTCGGACGCGTCCGCGGCCGTCGGCCTCGCGATCACGCACCTGAAGCAGGCGGTCCCGGCCTGACCCCCACCCCGGGCCGACGGGAGCGCGGGCCCGAGCGGCAAAGAAAAGCCGCCTCGGGCTTTCGCCGTCGGCGGCAAGGAGGAGGAGGGAGGAAGAAGCCGGCCTGATCGCCGGGTCGCCGCCCGGCGGCGTTCCGCCGGACTGCACCCCTTAGGCGTACTGCGCCAGCGAAACTTTCATCTTCTGCAGCGCCTTCGCCTCGATCTGGCGGATGCGCTCCGCCGACACGCCGAACTCCGCGGCCAGCTCGTGCAGCGTGCGAGTGCCGCCCTCGCTCTCGTCGCGCAGCCAGCGCGACTCGACGATGCGGCGGCTGCGCTCGTCCAGAGCCGCGAGCGCGCGTTCGATGCCCTCGCCCTGCAGGCGGTCTTTCTCGCGTCGTGCGATGACCTGCGTCGGCTCGGCGTCCGGCGCGGCCAGGTAGGCGATCGGGGCGAAGTCGTCCTCGTCGTCGGCACCGGCGTCCATCGCCAGGTCCTGCCCGGAGAGCCGGGTCTCCATCTCGACGACGTCGCTGTGCCGGACGTTCAGTTCGCGGGCGATCGCGTCGACGTCGCCGGCCGACAGCGTGTGCGCGTCGGTCTTGTGCGATCGCAGGTTGAAGAACAGCTTGCGCTGAGCCTTGGTCGTCGCGACCTTGACCATGCGCCAGTTCTTCAGGATGTACTCGTGGATCTCGGCCTTGATCCAGTGCAGCGCGAACGACACCAGGCGCACGCCGCGCTCGGGGTCGAAGCGCTTGACCGCCTTCATCAGCCCGATGTTGCCTTCCTGGATCAGGTCGGCGTGCGGCAGCCCGTACCCGAGGTACTGGCGCGCCACCGACACCACCAGGCGCAGGTGCGACATGACCAGCTCGCGGGCGGCGTCCAGGTCGTTGTGCTCGCGCAGGCGGCGGGCGAGCGCGCCCTCCTGCTCGGCCGAGAGCAGCGGCAGCCGGTTGACGGCCGAGATGTAGGCGTCCAGGTTCCCGACGGCCGGCAGCGCCATGGCGGCGCCTTGGGCGCTGACGGGCACGAGGGCGGTCGAACTCCGAGCGGACATGCGTCTGTTCCCTTTCGAATCATCCGCCAATCGCGGATATGCATAGATTAGCACTCCTTGGTCGAGAGTGCTAACAGGTCCTGACAAACGGCGCGGCCGGCGCCGGCGGTATCATCGGCCGCCCAGTTTCGTCGCCCGGAGGCCGGCATGCTGACGCTCTACACCTACTTCAGAAGCTCCGCGGCCTTCCGGGTCCGGATCGCGCTGAACCACAAGGGCCTGCCGTGGTCGCCCGAGGTGATCTGGCTGCCCGACGACGAGCACAAGGCCGGCGCGTATCGCGAGGTGAATCCCCAGGCGCTGGTCCCGACGCTGGTCGACGGGGCGAACCGCCTGAACCAGTCGCTCGCGATCATCGAATATCTCGACGAGACCCGGCCCGGCCCGAAGCTGCTGCCCGCGGACCCGCTCGCGCGGGCTCGGGTCCGCTCGCTGTCGATGCTGGTGGCCAGCGAGATCCATCCGCTGAACAACCTGCGCGTCCTCAAGTACCTGAAAAGCGCGATGGGGCAGGATCAGCCGGCGGTCGACGCCTGGTACCGGCACTGGTGCAACGAGGGGCTCGGCGCATTCGAGCGCCAGCTCCAGGACGGCGCCACCGGCACCTACTGCCACGGCGACGAAGTCTCGATGGCCGACGTCTGCCTGGTGCCGCAGATCTTCAACGCGAAGCGCTTCGCGGTGGATCTCGCGCCGTTTCCGACCACGATGCGGGTGTTCGACGCGTGCATGGCGCGCGAGGCGTTCCAGCGCGCCCAGCCGTCGGCCCAGCCGGAGGCGGGCCGGGGCGCCTGACGGGCCGCTTGGGGCGCCTGACGGGGCGCGACCGGAGCGCTGACCAGGGGTTCCGGCCGGGCCGTGAAGGGCGCCTCTCCGGCGCCGTGACATCGTTCCGGTGCCCACCCGCCGATCCGTGTCGCGGTGCCGTCCGGAGGCGCCGACTTGAGCGCCGTGCTGCGCGGGTCAGACTTGCGCATCGCACGGCCGCGACGGCCGGGCCCCGACGTTCCCGACGATGCAATTCCTCTCCCGGTTCCGGCCATGGTCATCGCGCCTCGCAGGTGCGCTCGCGCTCGTCGCGGGCGTGCTCTGTGCGGCGCCGGCCGCGGGTGTGGAGCCGGTGCGCCTGCAAGGCTGCCGGCCGATCGAGCTCGACGGGCGCCACGTCGAGTTCTTCTTCGACCGGCACGCGACGACGAGCGTGCTCGAGGCGCAGCACGCCGATTTCCGACCGATCGAGGCCGGCGGCCTCAACCTGGGCGACCGACCCGGGCGGCTGTGGCTGCGGCTCTCGGTGCAGGGCGGGGGCTGCGACGAGGCGCTGCAGCTGTCGCTCGGCAACCCGTCCGCGAACCGGGTGCTCTTCTATCGTGAAGCCGGCCCCGGCGAGTGGGTGGTCGAGTGGGCGTCGCAGCTGCCGCGCGGCGCGCACTCCGCCTCGCGGATGCGCCGCGCCGTGCTGCCGATCCGTGCCGACGCGCGCGAGCTGAACCGGTACCTGATCGAGGTCGGCGGCCCCGGGTCGATCGCGGTCGTGCCCGAGATCGCGCCCGGCGCCGAGCTGGCGGGGCGGGCCGGCACGCGGATGATGACCGGCGGCGTCTTCGCCGGCGGAATCATCGCGCTCGCGGCGTACTGCGCGTTGCTGGCCGGCATGACCCGGCTGCGCGGGCTGCTGGTGTTCTCGATCTCGCAGTTCGCGGCGGCGGTGTTCTACGCCACGGTGGCGGGCCTGTTCGACGGCGTCGCCGCGCGACTCCTGCCCATGGAGGTGGACCCGTTCGACGCGATGCTGCGAGTCGGCGCGCTGTCGGTGCTGGCGGGCACGCTGTTCCACACGCTGTTCGTGCGCAACCTGCTCGCCGGCCGCGAGCGTGCGACGCTGAGCCGGCCGGTGCTCGCGCTGCTGCTCGGGTGCTGGATCGGTGCGTCGCTGTCGATCCTGCGGCTGCCGGTGGCCGCGATGGCGCAGCTGTGCTCCGCGACGCTGATCGCTTCGACGGTGGTCTGTCTGGCGTACCTGCACGACGCCCTCGTGCGCCGGCACCCGCTCGCCAGGGTGCTGACCGTCGGCTGCCTGGGCATCGGGGCCGCGACGGTCTCGTTCGCGGCCGGCTATCACGGGATGCTGCCCGCGCACGACGGCTGGATGCACCTGCTCGCACTGGGCGCCTGGTTCGAGGCGATCCTGCTGTCGGTCGCGGTCGGCGTGCAGGTCAAGGGTCTGCAGGGCCAGCAGCGCCGGCTCACGGCGCAGACGCGCGAGCTGTCGCTGCTGTCGCGCACGGACCCGCTGACCGGCCTGTGGAACCGGCGCGCCTACGACGCGATCGTCCCGGCCGAAGTGGAGCGCTGCCTGCGCCGTGGCCGGGTCGCGACGATGCTGGTCGTCGACATCGACCACTTCAAGCAGGTCAACGACGGCTACGGGCACGGGTTCGGCGACGGCGTGATCCGCGCGCTCGGGACCGCGATCGCCAACGGCGTGCGCTCGACCGATTTCGCCTTCCGCTACGGCGGCGAGGAATTCGTCGTGCTGCTGCCGGGACTGGACCGCGCGATGGGCGACGAGGTGGCCCGGCGCATCGCGCAGTCCTTCGCGCAGGACGCGCCGGCGGCGCCGGACGGCGCGCAGCCGGCGCGTACGGTCAGTGTCGGCATCGCGCAATTGCGGCCGGACGACGCGCCGAGCGCGCTGTTCGAGCGTGCCGACGCCGCGATGTATCGCGCCAAGCAGAACGGGCGCGCGCGGGTCGAGACGGACGGGGAGGCGACACCGGCGAGGATGTGACCCGAACGGGCGCAAGGCCAAGCACCGGGCGTGGGTCGGCGTCGGAGAGAATTCCGACACGTCTCCGCGGCGCGCGCGGCCGTGCGCGCGGCCCGCACCCGATTGCCGCGAATTCGCGCAGTACGGCGAATGAACACCGAAGGACCCGGCCCGGTTGAGGTCGCAGCGTGAACCCGGACGCCGTCGCGGACTGGTTCGACGAGATCTTCGTCCCCGAGCAGGACGCCGGGGCGCCGCCGTCCTCGTGCGCCGGCGTCGAGCCCTGGACGGTCCTGGTCGTCGACGACGAGCCGTCGTTCCACGCCGCGATCAGGCTGGCGCTGGACGGTGCGGTCGTCGACGACCGGCCGCTCAGGATCCTGTCCGCGCACTCGGAGCGGCAGGCGCGGGAAAGCCTGGCGGCCCACGCCGATGTCGCGCTCGCGCTGCTCGACGTCGTGATGGAGCGCGACTTCTCGGGGTGGTCGCTGGTCGAGCACATGCGCGAGGCGCGCGACGACGAGGCCGTACAGATCGTGATCGTCAGCGGGCAGCCGAGCCGAACCCCGCTGCTCGAGGCGGTCACGCGATTCGAGATCAACGGGTTCCGGCTCAAGTCCGAGCTGACGGCGGAGCAGCTCTTCGTCCTCGCGTGCTCGGCGATCCGGACGTACCGGGCGATGCGCGAACTCGCCAGCGAACGCTCGGCCCTGCACGCGCAGACGCTCCGGCTCGAGGAGGCCGAGGAGCGCTCCCGGGTCGTCTTTCGGACGGCTCCCGACGCGATCCTGCTGTGCGACGACACCGGCACGATCACGGAGTGCAATCCGGCGTCCGAGCGGATGTTCGGTCGCCGACGCGACGAACTGGTCGGCGCGCCCCTGACGAGCCTGATGCCGACGCGATTCCGCACGCCCCACGAAGGCGCGCTCGCCCGCTTGCGAGAGGGCGCCGCGGTGCGCCTCATGGGCGTCCCGGTCACGCTCGAAGGCATGCGGCGGGACGGCGGCGAGTTCCCGATCGAGGTGGTGCTTGGACAGTGGACGGCGTCGGGCCGGCAGCACTTCAGTGCGATCGTGCGCGACATCAGCGGGCGGCAGGCCGTCGAGAGGGAGCGCGAGCGTCATCGCAGGAACCTCGAGCAGATGGTTCACGCCCGCAGCAGCGAGCTCGGCCGGGTCGTGCGCCGTTCCCAGGCGCTGCTCGACCTCCCGCGGCTGGCCGAGGCGGTCGACGAGAGCCGCTTCCTGCGGCAGGCGCTCGCGCTCGTCGGCGAGCTCACCGGGAGCACGGTCGGCTTCGTGCACCTGGTGTCCGAGGATCAGCGCTCGCTGGAACTGCTGGAGTGGTCGGGTCCGGCGCGCGATCGGTTCCCGCTCCCGTGGCCCGCCACGGGAGCGGGCGTCGACGAAGCCGGGCGATGGGCCGATGCGCTGCGCCGGCGGGCGCCGGTGGTCGTCGACTCGCCCGTGGCGGCGGACGCGCTCGGCGGCCTGCCGCCGCCGTGCGTCCCGCTGAGCCGCCTGATCAGCGTCCCCGTGCTGCAGACGAACAGCGTGCGGCTGCTCTTCGGGCTGGGCGGCGCGCCGGCGTCATACAAGGTCTTCGACGTGGAGACCGCCGAGCTGTTCGCGAGCGCGGTCTGGCGCATCCTCAGCCTGCGCCGCGCCGGGATCGCGCTCGAGGAGGAGCGGCGTCGGTTCCGGGCCACGTTCGACCACGCCGCGGTCGGCATCGGCATCGTCTCGACCGACGGGCACTGGATGGAGGTCAACCGGCGCCTGTGCGCGATCGTCGGCCGCGACGCGCCCGAGCTCCGCTCGACCGACTTCCGGGCGATCACCCACCCCGACGACGTCCAGACCGTACTGGAGCCGGTGCGCAAGGTGCTGGCGGGCGAGATCCCGGGCTGCGCGCTGCTGGCGCGCTACGTGCACCGCAGCGGCCGCGTCGTCCTCGTCGATCTGTCGGTGACGCTGATCCGCAATGCGGCGGGCGCGCCCGCCTACTTCATCTGCGTCGTCGAGGACGTCACCGAGCGGCGGGCCACCGAGGCGCAGCTCGTGAAGCTCTCGTCCGCGGTCGAGCAGAGCTCCGAGAGCATCGTGATCACGGACCTGAACGGTGCGATCGAATACGTGAACGCGGCGGCCCAGGCATCGTCCGGCTACTCGCGCGAGGACCTGATCGGGCGCAATCCGAGGATGCTCAAGTCGGGGCGCACGCCCGCGCACGTCTACGAACAGATGTGGAACAGCCTGGGGTCGGGCGGGCAGTGGCGCGGCATCCTCAACAACCGGCGCAAGGACGGATCGGAGTACGTCGAGTTCGTTCGCATCCAACCGATCCGCGGGGCGGACGGCTCGGTGTCGAACTACGTCGCGGTGAAGGAGGACATCACCGAGCGGCGGCAGATGGGCGAGGAACTCGAGCGCTACCGCAACCACCTCGAGGACCTCGTCGGGCAGCGCACTCACGAGCTGGCGCTGGCCAAGCGCGCCGCGGAGGAGGCCAGCCGGGCGAAGAGCGCGTTCCTCGCGACGATGAGCCACGAGATCCGCACGCCGATCAACGGGGTGATCGGAATGATCGAGGTCCTCGGGCAGTCGGCGCTCACGCCGTACCAGCAGGACATCGCCGATACGATCCGGGACTCCTCGTCCGCCCTGCTGGGCATCATCGACGACGTTCTCGATTTCTCGAAGATCGAAGCCGGGAAGCTGGAGATCGAGCGCGCACCGTTGTCGATCGCCGCGGTGGTCGAGGGCGCCGCCGATGCGCTGCAGCCTCTCGCGGCCGGTCGCGGCGTGCGCTTGTCCGTATTCGTCGACCCCGGGCTTCCCGTGCGTCTCGCCGGCGACGCCGTCCGCCTGCGGCAGATCCTCACGAACCTGCTCGGCAACGCGATCAAGTTCTCGAGCGGCCTGGAGCGCCGAGGCGAGGTCGACGTCCGCGCGCTGGCCGGACGGGACGGGACGCTCTCGCTGGTGGTCGAGGACAACGGCATCGGAATGCGCGCCGACGACCTCGCGCGGCTGTTCGCTCCGTTCACGCAGGCGGAGAACGACACGACGCGCCGGTACGGGGGCACGGGGCTCGGGCTGTCGATCTGCAGGCGGCTCGTCGACCTCCTCGACGGCCGCATCGACGTGGACAGCGAAGTCGGCCGCGGCTCGCGCTTCGCGGTGGTGCTGCCGCTCGACGCCCTCCCGGCCCGGGCGCCGGACGACGAGGCGGGGCTGCGGCTCGAGGGGATCGAGTGCCACGTGCTCGCCGCCGGGAAGCGCCTCGCGAGCGACTGGTGCGCCTATCTCGAGAGTGCCGGCGCGAGCTGCCGGTGCTGGGGCGGCGTCGGGCAGTTCGAGGGCCGGCCGGCGCCCGCGCGCGACTCGACGACGGTGCTGGTGGCCGATGCCACGACCCCGGACGTGGAGCGGCTGCTCTCGGGGCCCGCGCGTGCCGAAGGCCGCACGGGGATCGTGCTCGTCGGCGAGGGGCGGCGGCACGCGCCCAGGCTGCAGGGAGGGATCGTCGTCCTCGACGGAGACTGCATGCGGCGGCGTGCGCTCCTGCAGGCCGTTGCGCTGGCCGCCGGCAGGATCCGGCCGGACCAGCCGGGCGAGCGGCCGGTTGTCGAGCGCTCGGCGCGGACCCCGCCGAGCATCGAGCAGGCGGTCGTCGACGGCGACCTGATCCTGGTCGCCGAGGACAACGAGGTCAACCGCAAGCTGATCCGCCACCAGCTCGCGCTGTCCGGATATGCGGCGGAACTCGCCGAGGACGGCGCCAGGGCCCTGGAGCTCTGGCGCAGCGGCCGCTACGGCCTGCTGCTGACCGACCTGCACATGCCGCGCCTGGACGGCTACGGCCTCGCCCGCGCGATCCGCGCCGAGGAGGAAGGCGCGACGAGACGTCCGATCCTGGCGCTGACCGCGGACGCGTTCCGCGAGGAGTCCGAGCAGTGCCGCAGCGCCGGCATCGACGAGTGCCTGGTCAAGCCGGTCCGGCTCGAACAGCTGCGCGCCGCGCTGGATCGCTGGCTCGGGCCGCGCACCGCTCCGAGGGCGGGTACGGATCGCGCCTCGGGGCCGGCGCGCGCCGGCCGGGACGCCGCGCAGGCGCCCGAGGGCGGCGCCGGGGAGACGCGTTCGGCCTGCCCGCGAACGCCCGATGCCGGTCCCGCGCCGGTGGCGTTCGGGGCCGAGCCGCCGGTGCTGGACCGCGCCGTGCTCGATCGGCTGGTCGGCGGCGACGCCTCGGTCGCCCAAGAGGCCGAGCGCGACTACCTCGAGTCGGCCGGCAGGATCGTCGACGAGATCGCGGCGCGCGTCGACGCGGGCGACTGGATCGACGCGTCCAATCTCGCGCACCGGCTGAAGTCCTCGTCGCGCGCCGTCGGGGCGCTGGCGCTCGGAGAGGCCTGCGCCCGGCTCGAGCAGTGCGCGCAGGACGGTGATGCCGGTCGGGTTCCGGGGTGTCACGCCGAAGTCCGCGCCGCGCACGCGGCGCTCCTCGCGCGCATTGCCGGGCTGCCTGCGCGCGAGCCGCACGGCGAGGCCGTCGTGAGCGGGCGCCCGGCACCGCCGCCGCTCCCGAGCGTGGTGCTGGTCGACGACGATCGCCTTCATCTCGATCTGCTCGCCGGGCTGTTCAACGGTCTGGGCGTGCACGACGTGCGGGCGTGCGAGTCCGGCGAGACCGCGCTCGTGCACGTCGAGACCGGCGGCTCGTCCCGTGTGCTGGTGATGCTCGACCTCGGCATGCCCCGCATGGACGGCGTCGAGTTCATCCGCCACCTGGCGTCGCGCGGCTTCCGGGGGGCGCTCGCACTGGTCAGCGGCGCCGACGAGCGCATCCGCGAATCCGCCGTCGCACTGGCGGAATCGTACGGGCTGAACCTGATCGGCAACCTGCCCAAGCCGGTCGGGGTCGCGTCCTTGCGCGAACTGCTCGCGGGCTGGCGCGACTCCGAGCCGAAGGCGTCGCGCGCAGGACACCGCGCGTATACGCCGGCGGCGCTGCTCGATGCGATCGAATCGCACCAGCTGGAGCTGTGGTTCCAGCCCCAGGTGAGCGCGGCCAGCGGGGCGCTGGTCGGCGTCGAGGCCCTCGCGAGGTGGCGACACCCGCGCGACGGCCTGGTCCTGCCCGACGAGTTCATTGCGCTCGCCGAGTCCCACGGGCTCGTCGAGCGCCTCACGCGCGAGGTCGTCGGCCTCGCGCTCGAGCAGGCGCGCCGCTGGCGCGTGGCGGGGCGCAGGCTGCGGATGTCGGTCAACGTCTCGATCGACACGCTCGAACGGCTCGAATTCGCCGACTACGTGCTCGCCGAGCTCGACCGGTTCGGCATCGACGGCGGCGATCTCGTGCTCGAGATCACCGAGTCGCGGCTGCCGAGCGACGCGCGCATCGTGCTCGACGTGGTCACCCGGCTTCGATTGAGAGGCGTCGGCCTGTCGATCGACGACTTCGGCACCGGCAATTCCTCGCTCGCACAGTTGCGCGACATTCCGTTCGTCGAGCTCAAGGTCGACAAGGGCTTCGTGCACGGGGCGCGCGAACGGGCGACGCTGAGCGCGATCTTCCGTGCCAGCGTCGGGCTGGCACACCAGCTGCGCATGTCGGCGGTCGGGGAAGGCGTCGAGAGCCTGTCCGACTGGGAGTTCGCGCGCGCCGCCGGGTGCGACCTCCTGCAGGGATATTTCGTCGCCCGTCCGATGCCCGCCGAAGGTCTCGAAGCGTGGGAGAGAGCGTGGCGATCGCGTGAACTGGAGTACTCGCGATGAATCCGATCCAGGTCGTCCTGCTGTCGACCGATTCGGCGTCCGACGCCGAACTGCTGGGCAGCCTCGTGAAGGCGGAGTTCAAGTCGGCCCGCGTGCTCGCGCAGCCCGAGGAATTCGAGCGGATCGACGGCGAGAAGCATCTCGTGCTCGTCTTCGGTCACCGGAGTCTGGAGGACGCCGAGCACGCCTACCTGCGCCTGTACCGCACCTCGGCGCTCATCGGGGCGTTGCGGCACCGGACGATCCTGCTGTGCGCTCGCGAGGACGTCCGGCACGCCTACGATCTGTGCCGACGGGGCACCTTCGACGACTACGTGATGTTCTGGCCGCTGTCGCCCGACGCCCGGCTGCCGATGTCGATGCACCTGGCGTTCAAGGCGCTTTCGCAGGGCGGCACCGCCGACGCGCAGCGGCGCACCGCGGACGAGGCGGTCGCGCGCGAGCCGGCGGGGGACGAAGCGGTGCGTCCGATCGTCATGGTCGTCGACGACGACGACTTCCAGCGCAGAATGCTGGGGCGGATGCTCTCCGCCGCGGACCTCGAAGTGGTACAGGCGGGGTCGGGCATGGAGGCGCTCGCGATCCTTCGGCGCTTGCGCCCGGACCTGATCCTGATGGACGTCCGGATTCCGGACATCGACGGGATCGAGCTGACGCGGCGGCTGAAGTCCGGATCCGAGCACCGCGACGTGCCGATCGTGATGATCACCGGGCAGAGCGAGCGCAAGGTGATCGTCGACAGCCGGGAGGCGGGCGCCGACGACTTCGTCGTCAAGCCCGTCGAGCGCGACGTGCTGCTGAAGAAGGTTCTGCGCTACGTGGCGGGGTGAGCCCGCACGGCCCGCGGTCTGCGCGCGGCCCCGCGCCGCCCGAGGGGATCGTCGGCCGGCGGGGCCGGCACCGGTCGCCCGCCGGTCAGTCGAGCAGCGCCGACGCGAATTCCGCGGCGCTGAACGCCTGCAGGTCCTCGATCGCCTCGCCCACGCCGATGAAGTAGACCGGGATCGGGCGCTCGCGCCGCGTGTGCGCGAGCGCCGCGAGCGCGCCGCCCTTGGCGGTGCCGTCGAGCTTCGTGACGATGAGCCCGGTCAGGCCGATCGCCTCGTCGAACGACTTCACCTGCGCGAGCATGTTCTGGCCCGTGTTGCCGTCGAGCACGAGCAGGCACTCGTGAGGGGCGTCGGGCATCGCCTTGGCGAGCACGCGGCGCACCTTGCGCAGCTCGTCCATCAGGTGCAGTTGAGTCGGCAGCCGCCCGGCGGTGTCGATCATCACGACGCCGGTCTGGCGCGCGAGGCCGGCGCTGACCGCGTCGAACGCGACCGCCGCGGGGTCTCCGCCCTGCTGCGCGATCACCTGCACGCCGTTGCGCAGCCCCCACTCGGCGAGCTGTTCGCGCGCCGCGGCGCGGAAGGTGTCGCCCGCGGCCAGCAGGATCGTCTTGCCCTCGTGCTGGAGGTGGTGCGCGAGCTTGCCGATCGACGTGGTCTTGCCGGCGCCGTTGACGCCCGCGATCATCATCACCAGCGGTGTCGCGCGGTCGATGTCGATCGGGCGCTCGAGCGGCGCGAGGAGTTCGGTGAGCAGCGCCTTCAGCGCGTCGCGCACCTGGGACGCATCGGTCAGCCGGCCCTGCCTGACGCGCGTGCGCAGCGACTCGAGCAGCCAGGTCGTGGTCTCGACGCCGGCGTCGCTGGTCAGCAGCGCGGTCTCGAGTTCCTCGTAGAGCGCGTCGTCGATCTTCGCCGCGACGAAGAGGCCGGCGAGGTTCGTGCGCGTCTTCGACAGGCCCTGCTTCAGGCGCGCCATCCAGCCGGCGCGGGCGGGCGGGGCCTCGGGCTCGGCCGGGGCCGAGGTGGGCGAGGGGGCGCCCGTGGGGCCGGACGTCGCGGGCGCCGGAGCGGGGGCCGACCTCGGGGCAGGCTCGGTCGCGCCCGGGGGCGCGCTCATCACCGGCGAGGCGTCGGCGCGACCGGAGGCGCCCGGCGCCGCCGCCTGCGGCGCGTCCGCCGGGCCCGACGCAGGCGCGGAAACCTCGGCGGGCGCGGGCGAGGCCGTCGGGACGGCGGGCGTCGAGCCGTCGGCCGCGGGCGGCGGCGCGCCGGCGTCGACGGACGGCGGCGCCGCGTCGGGCGCGGCCTTCTTGCGTCTGAGAAAACCGAACATGGGCGAAGGAGGGTTCCACGGGCGGCGCGGGTGGGCCGCGCGGGCGTCAGGTCCGGCCGTCCCCGGCGACGACCGAGCCATCGGGCGCGTCGGGCGGCATGTCGGCGACAATTCTATCCGTTACCCTTGCCGACTCGAACGGCGCGACGCGCGGCCCCCCCCGGCCCGCGGCGCTCGCCCCTTCTTTGCGGATCGACCATGCCCATCGACTTCCTGCGGACCGCCCGCCGCCGCGCCGCCGCGGCACGCCGGCGCCTCGCCCGCGTGCCCGCGCCGGCGTTCCTCGCCGCCGCGTCTGCGCTCGCGCTGCTCGCCGGCACGCCGGCGCAGGCCCAGACCAGCGAGCGCACGCTCGCCAACGGCATGAAGGTGCTGGTGCTCGAGGATCACCGCGCCCCGACCGTCGCGCACATGGTCTGGTACCGCGCCGGCTCGATCGACGAGGTCAACGGCAAGACCGGCGTCGCGCACGTGCTCGAGCACATGATGTTCAAGGGCACCCGCAGCCTGGCCGCCGGCGAGTTCTCCAAGCGCGTGGCCGCGATGGGCGGGCGCGAGAACGCGTTCACGTCGCGCGACTACACCGGCTACTTCCAGCAGATCCACCGCGACCGGCTCCCCGACGTCATGGGGCTCGAGGCCGAGCGCATGGCGAACCTGCTGCTGTCGCGCGAGGAGTTCGACAAGGAGATCAGGGTCGTGATGGAGGAGCGCCGCTGGCGCACCGAAGACCGCGCGCAGTCGCTCGTGATCGAGCAGCTGATGGCGACCGCCTTCACCGCGTCCCCGGTCCGCGCACCGGTCGTCGGCTGGATGAGCGACCTCGAGTCGATGAGCGTCGACGACGCGCGCGAGTGGTACGAGCGCTGGTACACGCCGTCGAACGCGCTGCTGGTCGTGGCCGGCGACGTCGAGCCGGCGAAGGTGTTCGCGCTCGCCGAGTCCACGTACGGGAAGATCCCCGCCCGGGCGCTGCCGCCGCGCAAGCCCCAGTCGGAGCCCGCGCAGCGCGGCGTGCGCCGGGTCTGGGTCAAGGCGCCGGCGGAGAATCCCTACGTGGTGCTGGGATTCCGGGCGCCGACGCTGCGCGACGTCGACAAGGACACCGACGCGTACGCGCTCGAGATCCTGTCCGCGATCCTGTCGCTCGACGAGAACGGCCGCCTCACGCGCGAGGTCGTGCGCGGGCAGCGCATCGCCAATCGCGCCGACGCCGGGTACGACATGACCTCGCGCGGCCCGGCGCTGTTCATGATGTCCGGCGTCCCCGCCGACGGCAAGACCACCGACGAAGTCGAGCGCGCGCTGCGCGAGCAGGTGCGGCGCATCGCCGCCGAAGGGGTGCGCGAGGACGAGCTGCGGCGCGTGAAGACCCAGTACGTCGCCGGCGAGGTCTACAAGCGCGACTCGATCTTCGCGCAGGCGATGGAGGCCGCGGGCCTGGAGATCGTCGGGCTGTCGCACCGCGACGAGGACCGCATCCTCGAGAAAGTGCGCGCGGTCACGTCCGCGCAGGTGCAGGACGTCGCGCGGCGCTGGTTCGACGAGGACGCGCTGACGGTCGCGACGCTGCTTCCGCAGCCGATCACCCAACGTCCCGCGGGGCCCGCGCCCGCGCTGCGACACTGACGCCCGGCCGCCCGCCGCACCGCATTCCCATCGGACCGCCCATGATCCTCGAAGCCGCCCCATCCCGCCCGCGCGCGGCGTCGCGCCCGGCGCGCGTGCCGCGCCGCGCGCTGCCCTGGACGTTCGCGTCGCTGCTGCTCGCGTTCTCGTGCGCCGCGCACGCGGTGCTCCCGATCGAGCACTGGACGACGCGCAACGGCGCGCGCGTGTACTTCGTGCGCGCGCCGTCGATCCCGATGCTCGACGTGTCGGTCGGGTTCGACGCCGGCGGCCGCTACGATCCGCCGGACAAGGTCGGGCTGGCGTCGCTGACCGCGGCGCAGCTCGCCAAGGGCGTGCCCGGCCTCGGCGAGGCGGCGATCGCCGAGCGCTTCGCGGACATCGGCGCGCAGCGCGGCGCGGCCGCCGGCGACGACCGCGCCGCGGCGTCGCTGCGCACGCTGGTGAGCGAGCCGGAGCTCGGCCAGTCGCTCGCGATGTTCGAGCGCGTGCTCGCCGAGCCCGACTTCCCCGCCGACGTGCTCGCGCGCGAGAAGGAGCGCGTGATCCAGTCGCTGCGCGAGGCGCAGACCAAGCCCGAGACGATCGCGCAGCGCACCTACGGGCGGCTGCTGTATCCGCGGCACCCGTACGGGCGCTACGCGACGCCGGAATCGATCGCCGCGATCGGCCGCGACGACCTGCTCGCGTTCCACCGCGCGCGCTACGGGGCCGGCAGCGCCGTGGTCGCGATGATCGGCGCGGTCACGCGCGAGAAGGCTCAGGCGATCGCCGAGCAGCTCACCGCGCGGCTGCCCGCCGGTGCGCCCGCGCCGGGGCTTCCCGCCGTGGAGCTGCCGGCCCGCGCCGCCGAGCAGCGGATCGCGCACCCGGCCACGCAGAGCCACATCCTGATCGGACTGCCGGGCATCGCGTGGGGCGACCCGGACCAGTTCGCGCTGCTGGTCGGAAACTACGTGCTCGGCGGCGGCGGCTTCGTCTCGCGGCTGTACGGCGAGGTGCGCGAGAAGCGCGGGCTCGCCTACAGCGTGTATTCGTACTTCTCGCCGTCGCTGCAGCCGGGGCCGTTCACGATCGGCCTGCAGACGCAGCGCGAGCAGACCGACACCGCGCTGCAGGTCGTGCGCGAGACGCTCGGGCGCTTCCTCGCCGAGGGCCCCACCGACGCCGAGGTCGAGGCCGCGAAGGCGAACCTGGTCGGCGGCTTCGCGCTGCGCATCGACTCCAATCGCAAGATCCTCGACAACCTCGCGACGATCGGGTTCTACCGGCTGCCGCTCGACTACCTCGAGCGCTGGGCCGACCGCGTGCAGGCCGTCACGGCGGCCCAGATCCGCGACGCGTTCGCGCGCCGGGTGCGTCCGGAGTCCCTGGTCACCGTGGTCGTGGGGGCCGGCGAGTCGACGGCCGCGCCGCGTGCGCAGGCGGGCGCCGCACCGGCCGGCGGCTCGAGCCCCGGGGCGGGTGCCGCGCCGGGGCTCGCGCGCTGAGCCGCCCCGCCGTCGCCACCGTCGGCGTGGGCAATTCGGGCAACGGGGACGACGCGCGCGACGCGGGTGCCCCGGACGACGGGAACTGCGCGTGACCCGGCCCGCACGCCCCGGCGCGGGCGCCTCGCACCGGGTCCGCATCATCGGCGGCGCGTGGCGGCGCACGCCGCTGTCGGTGCCCGACGTCGACGGCCTGCGACCCTCGCCCGATCGCGTGCGCGAGACCCTCTTCAACTGGCTCGGCCAGGACCTCACCGGGCTGCGCTGCCTCGACCTGTTCGCCGGCACCGGGGCGCTGGGGCTGGAGGCGGCGTCGCGCGGCGCTGCCCGTGTCGTGCTGGTCGAGCGCGACCGCCGGGCACTGGCCGCGATCGCGCAGACGCTCGCACGCCTCGACGCGCCGCAGGTGCGCGTCGAGGCGTCCGACGCGCTCGCGGCGCTCGAGCGGGCCCACGCCGCCGGGGATCGCTTCGACGTCGTCTTCCTCGACCCGCCGTTCCGTCAGGGATGGATCGAGCGGGTGCTCCCGCGGCTCGGCGAGCTGCTGGCGCACCCGGCGTGGCTCTACCTGGAGTCGGAATCGGCGCTGGCGCCGGACGTCCCCGCCCGGCTGATCGGCCCCGGATGCGAGATGGTCCGTCACGGCCGCGCCGGCCAAGTGTTCTACCATCTGGTCCGTTGCTCCTGACGAACCCGCCTGCTGGAGAGCTCGGATGACCATCGCGGTGTATCCCGGAACCTTCGATCCGCTCACCCTCGGCCACGAGGACCTCGTGCGCCGGGCGGCGAGCCTGTTCAGCAAGCTGGTCGTCGGCGTCGCCGAGAGCCGCGGCAAGAACCCGCTGTTCGCGCCGACCGAGCGCGTCGAGATCGCGCGCGAGGTGCTCGCGGTCTACTCGAACGTCGAGGTCGTCAGCTTCTCGGGGCTGCAGGTCAACTTCGTGCGCGCGCGCGGCGCGAACGTCGTGATCCGCGGGCTGCGCGCCGTCTCGGATTTCGAGTACGAATTCCAGCTCGCCGGCATGAACCGCCAGCTCATGCCCGAGATCGAGACGATCTTCATGACCCCGACCGACAAGTACCAGTTCGTCTCCGCGACGCTGGTGCGCGAGATCGCGACGCTCGGCGGCGACGTCTCCAAGTTCGTGTCGCCGCTGGTCGCGGCGCGCCTGCGCGAGAAGCTCGCGACGCTCGGCAAGAGCACCTGATCACCGCGGGAGGGCCGCCGTGGCGCTGATGATCACCGACGAGTGCATCAACTGCGACGTGTGCGAGCCGGAGTGCCCGAACGGCGCGATCTCGATGGGGCCGGAGATCTACCGCATCGACCCCGACCGCTGCACCGAGTGCGTCGGCCACTTCCCGGAACCCCAGTGCCGCGAGGTGTGCCCGGTGGCGTGCATTCCCGGCGACCCGCGGCGCCCGGAGTCGCGCGCGCAGCTCGAGCGCAAGTACCTCGCGCTCACGGGAAAGGTCGCGTGCTGAACCTCGTGCTGTGGCGCCACGCGCAGGCCGCCGATGGTCTGCCCGACGACGCGCGCGAGCTCACCGCGAGGGGGCAGCGGCAGGCGCAGCGGATGGCGCGCTGGCTGCGCGACCGGCTGCCGGACGACTTCGAAGTGCTCGCGAGCCCCACGGTGCGCACGCGCCAGACCGCGCGCGCGCTGGTCGCCGAGCCGCGCATCGACGCGCGCCTCGCGCCCGGCGCCGGCGTCGGCGACTACCTCGCCGCGATCGACTGGCCGCAGGGCCCGAAGCGCGCGCAGGGCACCGTGGTCGTCGTCGGCCACCAGCCGGTGATCGGACGCTTCGCGAGCCTGCTGCTGTCGGGCGCGCAGGCCGACTGGAGCGTCGCCAAGGGCGCCGTGTGGTGGTTCGCCACCCGCAGCCGCGGCGGCGATCACGAGGTCGTGCTGCGCGCGTCGATCGTTCCCGAAATGCTCTGACGCGAGCCGGCGCGTCGCGGCCCGCCCGCGCGGCGCGTGCCGGCGCCGCCGGATCGAAGCCGCCGCCGGGGCGCGCGCTCAGCGCGCGTCGCCGAGCGCGACCGCGGCGCGCGTGAGCTCCTCGGCCGGCAGTTGCGTCGCGTGCGAGATCGCCAGGCCCACGTCCTGCCCGAGCAGCAGGTCCGCGTCCTGTGCGCTCGCCTCGAGTGCCGGGCCGAACCCGAGGCGGCCGTCGTGCTCCTGCACGCGGCCGAGCTCGACCAGCGTGCGAATGATCGAGCGGAACGAGGATCGGTCCGTGAAGTCCGCCCCGCCCGGCTCGTGCAGGATCGCCAGGCGCTGCGCGAGCAGCAGGCACACGCCTTCCAGCGCACTGCCGGAGAGCTGGCCCGGCCCGAAGCGCGCCAGCGTCCTGACGACCAGGTAGTAGCGCTCGAGCGGCTGGCGCATCGCCCGGGCGAGCGCGTGCAGCGACACCGACTCGGGCTGCGCGGGGGCGGGCGCCTCGAGCACGCCGTCGTGGGCGGACGCGAGCCCGCGCGACGCGAACGCGGCGAGCACCCGGTCGAGCCGCGCGGCGAGCTCGTCGTCCCGGACGGAGAGGAAGAGCTCGGCGCGCAGGAAGGGCACCAGCGACGCGGCGATCCGGTGCACGTCGGCGGCCGCGATCCGGCGGCTGCGCGCGATCAGGCACGCGACGAGGGCGGGGAGCGCGAACGCGTGCAGCACGTTGTTGCGGAAGTACGTGAGCAGCAGCGCCTGGCGCGGCGCGGCGCGCACGATCTCGCCCAGCGGATGCGCGACGCGCTCGACGAGCGCGTGGCGGCGCGCGTACTCGATCGCGTCGGCGCCCGGCATCGTCGTGACCTCCATGCGCGGCGAGACCGGAACGTCGCGAGCCAGTCCCGCGAGCAGGTCCACGTGCGCCGACAGCAGTGCGGCGTCCATCGCCGCGCCCGGCGCGCCGAGCAGCGCCGTCGCGATCAGGTTCACCGGCGCGACGACCACGGCGTCGTTGATGCGCGTGACGATCTCGCGCGCGAGCAGGTTCACCGCGGCGAAGCGTCGCGACGACGCGTCCGCACCGGCGCCGCGCCAGTCCGGCCAGGCCTGTTCGAGCAGCGCCGCGAGCCGGATCGGCGCGCCCACGTTCACGTGCACCTTGCCGAAGTTGCGCCGGCGCAGCCCGGCGGCCGCGCGCGCCAGCCCGAACAGCGACTCCTTGCGCTTGGGCGTTCCGGCGAGCTCGGCGACGTAGGTGTCGCCCTCGATCACCTGCTCGTAGCCGATGTAGACCGGCACGAAGACGACCGGGCGCTGCGGGTCGCGCAGGAAGCTGTCGACGGTCATGCCGAGCATGCCGGTCTTGGGCGCCAGCATGCGCCCGGTCCGGCTGCGCCCGCCCTCGACGAAGTATTCGATCGGGAACCCGCGCGCGACGATGGTGTGCAGGTACTCGCCGAACACCGCCGCGTACAGCGCGTCGCCCTTGAAGCTGCGGCGCAGGAAGAACGCGCCGCCCCGGCGCAGCAGCGCGCCGACCAGCGGCAGGTTCAGGTTCTCGCCCGCGGCGATGTGCGGCGCGAGCAGGCCGCGCGTGTAGATGACGTACGACAGCAGCAGGTAGTCGACGTGGCTGCGGTGGCAGGGCACGTAGACGATCTCGGCGCCCGCGCCCGCGTGCGCGACGTCGTCGAAGCGGTGCAGCTCGACGCCGTTGTACAGCCGGTTCCACAGCCAGCGCAGCCCGATCTCGTAGGCGCGGATGAACGGGTGCGAGTAGTCGGACGCGATCTCGAACGCGATGCGGCGCGCCGCGAGCTCGGCGTCGTCGCGCGAGATGCGCCGCGCGGCCGCATGCTCGGCGATCGCCGCCTGCACCGGCTCGCCGCGGATCACGTCGTTGACCAGCGTCTGCCGGTGGGAGAGGTTCGGGCCGACGGCGAGCTCGCGTTCGCGCCGGAACTGCGCGCGCAGCAGCCGCGCGACGCGGCGCACCGCGACGCGCGGGCTCGCGGGGTCGGGCGGAGCGTCGCCCAGTGCCGCGCGCAGCGGGATCGGGTCGCCGAATTTCAGCAGCGTCTGGCGCCCGTGGATCAGCAGCCGCGCGAGCTGGCGCAGCGCGCCGGGGGTCACCCAGCTGTCGGCCAGCAGCGCCGCGATCAGCGACGCCTGCTTGCCGGGGGCGCGGCCCCAGAAGATGTTCACCGGCACCACCTGCACGTCGAGTGCGGGATCGGACTGCACCGCGCGCACCAGGCGCTCGAGGCGCTGGGAGTAGCGGTACGGATTGCGCTGCAGCGGCGAGGGCTGGCCGCTGCGGGTGAGGAAGAAGAACGCGCTGCGCTCGGAGGCGGCCCCGAGCGCGAGCGGCGCGGACGCGCGCGGCAGGCCGAGCCGGCGGGTCGCGTCGTCGAGCACCAGCAGCGCGCTCAGCTGGCGCACCTGCAGTGCGTAGCAGACCGGGCGCTCGGGGTCGATCGCGATCTGCTCGGCGTGCGCGGGCGCGGTCTCGAAACGAACGATCCGCCGCAGCAGTCGCTGCATCAGCGAGACGAAGAGTCGGTCCAGGCCGAAGGCTCTGATCAACGCGGGACCCCGGGGGCGGTCGATGCGGCAGTGTAGCCGCCCGGGCGCCGGCGCCGCGGGCGCGGCCGGCGTGCGGCGAGCGGGACGTACGAGACGGGCCGGCCCGCCGGGCCGGTGCCCGGCGCGCGCGCCGCGGGCGTCAGATCCGCGCGTACTCGAAGGTGTCGAACAGGCCGAGCTCGGACCACGCGGTGGCCTCGGACGCGAAGGTGTCGTCGGACAACGGGTGCTCGCGCGCCCACGCGTCGGGCATCTCGATGCGCACGCGCCGCCGCTTGAAGAACAGCGCCGGCAGCGGCATCGGCGCGCCGTCGCGGCGGCGGTGCAGGATCGACGCGAGCCTCAGGCACAGCACCATCAGCCACTCGAGGTCGTCGGTGACGATGTCGCGCATCTTGCGCAGCCCGCCCACCTGGCCCAGCACGACGTGCGACATCGCCACCTTCTCGGACTCCGAGAATCCCGGCATGTCCGCGTTCAGCACGACGTACGCGGAGTGCTTGTGGAAGTCCTCGTGGGAGATCGTGCGGCCGATCTCGGCGAGGCGCGCCGACCACGCCAGCAGCTCGCGCCGGCGCGCGAGCTCCTCCGCGGCACCGCGCGCGGCCTGGTCGAACAGCGCCAGCGCCGTGTTCGCGACGCGCAGGCAGTGCGACTCCGGCACGGTGTAGCGGCGCATCATGTGCGTGACCGTGATCTCGCGCATGTCGGTGCCCGAGCTGCGCCCGAGCAGGTCGTAGAGCACGCCCTGGCGCAGCGCCGCCGCGCAGTAGCTCATCTCCTCGACGCCGAGCTCGTCGAACACCGCCGACATCACCGCGAGCCCGCCCGCCATCACCGGCCGGCGGTCCGCGCGCAGGCCGTCGAGGCGGGCGCGGTCGACGTGTCCGGCCTTCACCAGCACCCACTCGATCTGGGCGAGGCCGTCCCGGGTGAGCCCGGTGCCGCCGAAATTGAGCTGCGCGATCTGCGCGAGCGCCTTCGCGGTGCCCGAGGTCCCGACCGCGTAGCGCCATCCGCGCTCCCGGTACGCGAGCGCGATCGGCGCGAGCACGTCGCGCGCCGCGTAGTAGGCGCGCTCGAACGCGTCGCGCGTGATCGCGCCCTTGGGGAACCAGCGCTGGGTCAGCGACACGCAGCCGACGGTCGCGGACTCGAGCATCTCGGCGCGGTCGTTCGCGCCGATGATGCACTCGGTGGACCCGCCGCCGATGTCGACGACGAGCCGGTCGGCGCCGTCCCGGGGCAGTGCGTGCGCCGCGCCCAGGTAGATCAGGCGCGCCTCCTCTCGACCGGCGATCACCTCGATCGGGAATCCGAGGGCGGCCTCGGCGGTGGACAGGAAGCGGCGCGCATTGCGCGCGACGCGCAGCGTGTTGGTGCCGACCGCCCGCACCGCGCCGGGGCTGAACGATCGCAACCGTTCGCCGAAGCGGTGCAGCGTGCCGAGCGCGCGCTCCTGCGCTTCGGCGTCGAGCATTGCCTGGGCGTCGAGGCCCGCGGCGAGGCGGACCGGCTCCTTCAGGCTGTCCAGCGGATGGATCTGCTCGCCCACCTCGCTCGACTCGACGCGGCCGATGAGCAGGCGAAAACTGTTGGAGCCGAGGTCGACGGCGGCGAGCAGCTCGGGGGAGGGCATCGGGGCGGCAGGGAGGCGACGTGCGCGGTTATTATCCTGCGAGCATGGCAAAGAATCCGGCCGTCATCAAATCGTCGCGAAAGCGGGGCACGCTTGCGAGCATGCCCGCACGGTCCGCCGCCGGCGCCGCGGTCGCGCCGCGCCTGCTCAATCGCGAACTCGGCGCGCTCGCGTTCAACGAGCGCGTGCTCGCGCAGGCCGAAGACGCCCAGGTGCCGCTGCTCGAGCGGCTGCGCTACCTGACGATCGTCTCGAGCAACCTCGACGAGTTCTTCGAGATCCGGGTCTCGGAGCTGCGCGAGCTCGCGTTCATGGAGCGGCCCGAGTCGGCCGCGATCCGCGAGAGCCTGCTCGCGATCTCCGCGCGCGCCCGCGCGCTCGTGCAGCGCCAGTACCGGCTGCTCGACCAGGTGCTGGTGCCGGCCCTGGAGGCCGAGGGCGTCGTGATCCACATGAGCCAGACCTGGGACGACGCCCAGCGCGCCTGGGCCGGGCGCGTGTTCCTGGCCGACATCGAGCCGCTGCTCACGCCGATCGCGCTCGACCCGGCGCACCCGTTCCCGCGCATCCTGAACAAGAGCCTGAACTTCGTCGTCGAGCTCGACGGCGAGGACGGCTTCGGGCGCCGCGGCAGCATCGCCGTGGTGCAGGCGCCGCGGATGCTGCCGCGCGTGCTGAAGGTGCCCCCGGAGATCTCGGGCGCCGCGCACGGCGTCATGCTGCTCACGTCGGTGGTGCTGGGCTGCGTCGGGCGGCTGTTCCCGGGCATGACGGTGCGCGCGGTGCACCAGTTCCGCGTCACCCGCAACAGCGAGCTCTTCGTCGACGACGAGGAGATCACCGACCTGCGCGCGACGCTGCAGGGCGAGCTGCCGCAGCGGCACTACGGCGACGCGGTGCGCCTCGAGGTCTCGGCCGGCTGCTCGGACGCGGTCGTCGAGCGGCTCACGCGCGAGTTCGCGCTCGCCGAGTCCGACTGCTATCGCGTCGACGGCCCGGTCAACCTCTCGCGCCTCGCGCAGATCATCGACCTCGTCGATCGCCCCGACCTGAAGTTCCCGGCGTTCGAGCCGGCGCTGCAGCCGGCGCTGCGCGAAAAGGACCTCTTCGCCGCGATCCGCAAGGGCGACCTCCTCGTGCACCATCCGTACGAGTCGTTCGCGCCGGTGATGGGATTCCTCGAGTCTGCCGCGCGCGACCCCAAGGTGGTCGCGATCAAGCAGACCGTCTATCGCACCGGCAAGGACTCCGCGCTGATGGAGTCGCTGGTCGAGGCGGCGCGCGCGGGCAAGGAGGTCACGGTCGTGCTCGAGCTGATGGCGCGCTTCGACGAAGAAGCGAACATCAACTGGGCCGAGCGCCTCGAGCAGGTCGGCGCGCACGTGGTCTACGGCGTCGTCGGGCACAAGACGCACGCGAAGATGGCGATGGTGGTGCGGCGCGAGTCCGGGCGCCTGCGCCGCTACGTGCACCTGGGCACCGGCAACTACCACCCGCGCACCGCGCGGCTTTACGAGGACTTCGGCCTGTTCACCGCCGACGAGCAGATCTGCGCCGACGTCCACGAGCTGTTCCGGCGCATCACGGGGCTGTCGCAGGCGGGCGCGCTGCGCGCGCTGCTGCAGAGCCCGTTCACGCTGCACGCGCGCGTGCTCGCGTCGATCCGCCGCGAGGCGCGCCACGCGCGCGAGGGGCGCAAGGGCTACCTCGCGGCCAAGGTCAACGCGCTGCTCGAGCCGGGCGTCATCGACGCGCTCTACGACGCCAGCCGCGCGGGCGTGAAGATCGACCTGATCGTGCGCGGCGTGTGCGCGCTGCGCCCCGGCATCCCCGGGCTGTCGGAGAACATCCGCGTGCGCTCGATCATCGGGCGCTTCCTCGAGCACAGCCGTGTCTACTACTTCTTCAACGACGGCGATCCCGACGTCTGGCTCGCGTCGGCCGACTGGATGGACCGCAACCTGCTGCGGCGCGTCGAGATCGCCTTCCCGGTCCGCGAGCGCAAGCTGAAGAAGCGCGTGATCGACGAGGGCATCGTCGAGCACCTGCGCGACAACGCGTCGGCGTGGCTGATGGACGGCGACGGGCAGTACACGCGCTCGCGACCCCGGGGGGGTGCGCGGCGCGTGTCGCAGCAGCGGCTGCTGGAGCGGCTCGCGGGCGACGCGGGCGCGGGCGGCTAGGTCGGCGGAGCGCGGACGAACGGCGCGCCGCCTGTCGACGGCGCCCCGGCCCGCGCGCGGCGCTCTGCCGCGCCGCGCGACCGCGCGCTACCCGACCAGCCCGTTCCTGCGCGCCTGCGCCAGAACCCGGTCGAGCGTGCGCCCGAGCTTGTCGAACAACTCGTCGACCTGCGCGTCGTCCACGATCAGCGGCGGGCACAGCGCGATCGTGTCCCGGATCGCGCGCACGATCAGGCCCTCGTCGAGCGCGGCGTCCTGCACCAGCGTGGGCATCGCGGCGGCGGCATCGAAGGGCTTCTTCGACGCCTTGTCCTGCACGATCTCGATCGCGCCGATCATGCCGACGCCGCGCGCCTCGCCGACCAGCGGGTGATCGCCCATCGCGCACAGCCGCTCGAGGAAGCGCGGCGCCACCCGCCGCACGTGGCCGACGACGTCGCGCTCCTCGTAGATCTTGAGCGCCTCGTTGGCGACCGCCGCGCACACCGGGTGGCCGGCGTACGTGACGCCGTGCGCGAACGCGCCGTTGCGCCGGCTGCCCGCGAGCACGCCCTCGTAGACGCGGCCGCTGACCAGCGTCGCCGAGATCGGCAGGTACGCGCTCGACAGCGCCTTGGCCACCGTCATGATGTCGGGCTTCATCGCGAAGGTCTGCGAGCCGAACATGTTGCCGGTGCGCCCGAAGCCGCAGATCACCTCGTCGGCGACCAGCAGGATGTCGTGCTTCTTCAGCACCTGCTGCACTTTCTCCCAGTAGCCCGGCACCGGGACGATGACGCCGCCCGCGCCCTGCACCGGCTCGGCGAAGAACGCCGCGATCGTGTCGGCGCCCTCGCGCGCGATCAGCGCCTCGAGGTTGCCGACGAGGCGATCGACGAACTGCGCGTCGGTCTCGCCGGGCTGCCCGTAGAAGTAGCGGCTCGGGCAGTCGGCCTGCAGGATGCCCGGCACCGGGAGGTCGAAGTCCGCGTGCAGCGACGGGATGCCGGCGAGGCTCGCGGTCATCACGGTCACGCCGTGGTAGCCGCGCACGCGCCCGATCAGCTTCTTCTTCTTCGGCCTGCCGGTGGCGTTGAAGTAGTACCACGCGAGCTTGACCGCGGCGTCGTTCGCCTCGGAGCCCGAGTTCGCGAACAGCGCCTTGTCGAAGCCGAACTCGCGCGTGAGCCCGAGCAGCCGCTCGGAGAGCTCGATCGCGGGCTCGGTCGAGCGGCTCGCGAAGATCTGGTAGTACGGCAGCGCCTGCATCTGCCGGTGCGCGGCGTCGACGAGCCGCTGCTCGGAGAAGCCGAGCGACGTGCACCACAGCCCCGACATCGCCTCCAGATAGCGCTTGCCCTGGTCGTCCTCGACGTACGCGCCGTCGCCGCGCGTGATGACGATCGGGCCGGTCTGGCGGTGCTGGTCGAGGTTCGTGTACGGGTGGATCAGGCCCGCGATGTCGCGGGCCGCGTTGGTCTCGTGCCTTCCCATGTCGGTGGCTCCTCAGTCGACTCGAATGCCGGCCTTCTCGATCAGGTCCTTGTAGAACGCGGTGTCGTCGCGGATCTGGCGCGCGAACGCCTGCGGTCCCCTGAAGTCCGGATATTGGCTGAATTTCAGCATCTGCTCGCGAACGCCCGGCGCCGCGACGGCCTTTTCGGACTCCGCGGCGATCCGCGCGACGATCTCCGGCGGCGTGCCGCGCGGTGCGAACAGGCCGAACCAGCTGCCGCCGGGCACCTCGAGACCCTGCTCGCGCAGCGTCGGCACGTTCGGCAGATCCGGGTGCCGGACCGCGCTGGTGACCGCCAGCGCCTTGACGTTGCCCGCCTTCACCTGCGGCAGCGCGACCGGGTCGTAGATCACGTCGATGCGCCCGCCGACCAGGTCGTTGAGCGCCTCGGCCGAGCCCTTGTACGGCACGTGCAGCAACCGGATGCCGGCCTTCAGGTGGACGATCTCGCCGGAGATGTGCGTCGCGGTCGCGGTGCCCGCGGAGCCGAACGTGAGCTTGCCGGGCTCCTTCTTCGCGAGCGCGACGAGCTCGGCCATGCTCGACGCCGGCAGGTCCTTGCGCGCCGCGACCAGCCCGTAGCTCGACGACAGCGACGCGATCGGCGCGAAGTCGTTGTCGGCGTCGTACGGCAGCTTGCGCAGGTGCTGCGTGATCGACGTCACCGCGGTGGGCGCGAGCAGCAGCGTGTAGCCGTCGGCGGGCGAGCGCGCCGCGGCCTGCGCGCCGATCGCCGCCCCCGCGCCGGCGCGGTTCTCGACGACGACGTTCTGGCCCAGGCCGGCGGAGAGCTTCTCGGCGATCATGCGCCCGATCAGGTCCGAGTTGCCGCCGGCCGGGTACGGCACGATGAGCCGGATCGGCCGGGACGGCCACGCCGACTGTGCGTGAAGGTCGCCGAACGGCGCGAGGGCCGCGCCGGCGAGCACCAGGGCCAGGAAACCGCGTTTCGTGTTCATCCCGATTCTCCCAGTGTGCCGGCCGCTCACCGGCCGGTGAAGCGCGGCTTGCGCTTCTCCTTGAACGCGACGATCCCCTCGCGGCCGTCCTCGCTGTCGCGCACCAGCCCGAGCTCGCGCGTGGCCCGCGCCATCTTCTCCGACGGGCCCTGCGGCAGCACGCCCTGCACGACGAAGCGCTTCAGCGTCTTGAGCACCATCGGCGAGAACGCGGTCATCTCGCGCGCCATCGCGAGCGCGACCGCCACCTGCTGGCCGGTCGCGACGACCTCGTTGGCCAGCCCGACCTCGTAGGCGCGGCGCGCGTCGATCGTCCGGCACAGCAGCATCATCTCCATCGCGACCTTGTGCGGGATGCGCGCGGCCAGCCCCGCGATCAGCCCGCCGGTGAAGCCCAGCTTCGCTTCGGGGTACGAGAACTTGGCGTTGTCGGCCGCCACCAGCAGGTCGCACATCATCGCCGCGACCAGCGCGCCGCCGATGCACCAGCCGCCCACCGCGGCGATCACCGGCTTCTCGGTCGTGATGCCCACCGTCGGGATGCAGCGCCACAGCTCGGGCAGGTCGGTGACGTCGGCGCCGCCCGAGAAGGACTCGTCGCCGGTGCCGGTGAGCACCGCGACGCGCTGCGCGTCGTCGCGGTCGAAGGCCTCGAACGCGGCCTGCAGCTCCAGCGCCGTGGTGCGGCAGATCGCGTTGCGCCGCTCGGGGCGGTTGATCGCGATCAGCGTCGTGCCGTCGTCGTGGTTCGTGACCAGGATCTTTTCCATCGTCGTGTCTCCAGGGGGATGTCGTGCGGCGGGCGCGGGCGCGTCGGCGGGCGGCGGCGAGCTCGTTCCCGGCCGCGGATCAGGTTCTCGGGGCCGTGGCGGCGCGCAGCGCGTCGCGATACGCGGCGATGCGCCGCTTGAGCCCGGGCGCGGCGGCCGAGCGCACCAGCGCGGCGAGGTCCGTGTCGCGGTGGTCGGCGCGGGTGGCCGCGCGCACCGCGGCGGCGGTGGCGCGGTCGATCGCGGGGGCGGGCAGCGGCGCGCGCAGGTCGTCGGCGATCTCGGTGGCGAGCCCGGTGCGCAGCGCCTGCGCGGCGTCGGCCTCCTCGGCGCCGGTCACCCAGCGGCGCGCGGTGTCGGCGCCCACGCGCTCGGCGAGCCGGCGCGTGCCGAGCACGAGGCCGAAGCCCGCGCCGGGAAATCGGAACGTGGCGTCGGGCGCCGCGCGGCGCACGTCGCAGGCGGCGAACAGGTCCGCCCCCGCGCCCCAGGTGCGGCCCTGCGCGCACGCGACGGTGCGCACCGGCGCGTGCCACAGTGCGGCGAGCAGCGTCTCGACGCGCACGAAGCGCGCGAGCAGGTCGCCGTCGCTCGACGACTCGAGGTCGGACAGGTCGAAGCCGGTGCACAGGTGCCGGCCCTCGCCGCGCAGCACCAGCGTGTGCACCTTCGCGTCCGCGCACGCGCCCTCGACCGCGTCGCACAGTGCGTCGACCAGCGCCGCCGACAGCGCGTTGCCGCGCTCGGCGCGCGCCAGCGTCAGCGTCTCGACGCCGGCGTCGTGCTCGCGCCTCAGCATCAGGCCGCCTGCGCGCGCACGGCCGCGGAGCGGTCCCAGAGATTGGGCACCAGCGTCGACGAGTAGCCGGAGACGAACGGGCGGACGCGCCCTTCGGCGTCGAGCATGTGGCGTCGGATCGCGCCGATGTTGCCGCCGTAGACGTGGATGCTGATCGACGGGCGGTCCGCGAGCGCGTTGGCCACCACGTGCCAGTCGCCGATCGTCGGCGACACCGCCTCGACCATGCCGGGCTTCAGGGTGTGCTCGAGCTGGCGCGAGACCACGGTGTCGCCCTTCGGCTCGTACTCGTGGCACAGCTCCGCGCCGCGCAGCATCCCGACCAGGCCCCACACCGTGTGGTCGTGCACCGGCGTGCGCTGGCCGGGCCCCCAGACGAAGCTGACCACGCAGAAGCGCTCGAGCGGATCGCAGTAGAGCAGGTACTGGCGGTAGGCGGCGGGGTCCGACTGCGCGAACGGCTCCGGCAGCCAGTCGTCGCGCGCGACCAGCGCGCCGAGCAGCCGGCGGCCCTGCGCGACCAGCGCGGCCTCCTCGCGCGTGGACTCGACCAGGCGCGTCATCGCGACGACGAACTCGCGCAGCGGGGCGACGGAATCGGTGGTGTCGGTGCTCATCGATGGGGCTCCACGAAGGTCAGTTCGTCCGGCGCCGCGCGCGCAGCGCGGCGGTGTGCTCGCCGAGCGCGGGCGGGCGGGTGTCGACCGGCACGACGCGCCCGTCCAGCCGTACCGGGCAGCCGACGGTGCGCGTCGCGGTGCCGCCCGGCAGCGTCATCGGCTGCACCAGCTGCAGGTGCTTCGACTGGGGATCGTCGAGCGCCTCGGCGTAGCCGTTGATCGGCGCGCTCGGCACGCCGGCCGGAGCGAAGAGGTCGAGCCAGTGGCGCACCGGCTCGCGCACGAAGCGCGCCTCGAGCAGGTCCTTGAGCGCGACCTGGTTCTGCGCGCGCAGCGTCGTCGTCGCGAAGCGCGGGTCCGACTCGAGCTCGGGCACGCCGACCAGCCGGCACACCTGCTGCCACAGCTTCTGGTTGCCGGCCGCGATCGCGAACCAGCCGTCGGACGCGCGATACGCCTGGTACGGCGCGTTGCGCGGATGCGCGGAGCCGAGCTTGCGCGGGTTGCGCCCGTTGCCGAAGTACTCGCTCGTCTGCAGCGCCGAGATCGCGATCGTCGCGGCGAACATGGACACGTCGATGCGCCCGCCGGGGCCGCCGGCGCGCACGCGCGCGAGCGTCGCCGCGATCGAGTAAGCGGCGTACAGGCCGGACGTGAAGTCGGAGATCGGCACGCCGGCCTTCACCGGCGCGCCTTCGGGCTCGCCGGTCACGCTCATCACGCCGGCGGCGGCCTGGATCGTGAGGTCGAACCCGCCCTCGGTGCCGCGCGGGCCGTCCTGGCCGAACGCCGAGATCGAGCAGTAGACGAGCGAGGGCTTGCGCGGCCCGAACCAGTCCCATCCGAGCCCGAGGCGCTGCATCACGCCGGGGCGGCTGTTCTCGACGACGACGTCGGCGTCGAGTGCGAGTTCGCGTGCGAACGCGAGGTCGTCGGCGTTCTTCAGGTCGAGCACCACCGACTGCTTGCCGCGGTTCACCGACGCGAAGTTCTCGCTGAATCCGGCGGTGATCGGCGGCCACTGCCGCATCGCGTCGCCCTCGGGCGGCTCGACCTTGATCACGCTCGCGCCGAAGTCGGCGAGCAGCATGCCGCAGAAGGGGCCGGCGGCCACCTGGCAGAACTCGACGACGCGCACGCCGTCGAGCGGTTTCGGAATCGGATTCACGTTCGGGTCAGCCTTCCTGCTTGATGCCGATGGCCTTGAGCAGCTCGCCGTAGTAGGCGCGTGCCTCGCCCATCGCCTGGCGGTACTTCGCGGGCGGCACCCACAGCGCGACCACGCTCGCGCGCAGCAGCCGCTCCTTCGTGTCCGGCTCGGCGACGATGCGCTCGAGCGCCGCGCCGGCCTGCTCGACGATCGCGCGCGGCGTGCCGCGCGGGAACGCGACGCTCCAGCCGCCCGCGGGCAGTTCGACCTTTAGCCCGGTTTCGGGCAGCGACGGCACCGCCGGCAGCTCGGGGTGGCGCTCGCCGAAGAACGTGGCCAGCGCGACCGCGCGGCCGTCCTTGGCCAGGCCCAGTCCGACGCCGTCGATGATCAGGTCGACCTGCCCGCCGAGCAGCGCCGTGACGAGCTCGCCCGAGCCCTTGAACGGCACGTGCAGCAGGTCGATGCCGGTCTGGCGCTTGAGGATCTCGCCGTAGATGTGCCCGGCCGACGCCGGGCCCGCCGAGCCCCAGGTGAGCTTGCCGGGCGACTTGCGCGCGAGCGCGACGAACTCGGGCAGCGTCTTCACGCCGAGCTCCTTGCGCGCGGTCGCGATCGCGACGTAGTCGGCCACCCCGCCGGCGATCTCGAAGCCGTTGACCGGGTCGTACGGGAGCTTGCGCAGGTGCGGCAGCACCGTGAACGACGTGGCCGCCGCGAGCAGCATCGTGTAGCCGTCGGGCTCGGCGCGCGCGACCGCCTCGGTGCCGAGCTGCGTCGTGCCGCCCGGCTTGTTCTCGATCACGACGCTCGCGTGCAGCACGTCGCGAAGCCGGTCGGCCAGCACGCGCGCGAGCGCGTCGCTGTTGCCGCCGGGCGGGAAGGGCACGACGAAGCGGATCGCGCGCTCGGGCCAGCGGCCCTGCGCGCGCGCCGCGGGGCGATGCCCGCGCCGGCGAGCACCGACGCGCCGGCGGCGAGCAGGCGCCGGCGCCCGGCGGCGGCGGGCGTGCCGGGCCGCGTCGCGCCCTCGGCCGCGATCGGGCGCCCCGGGCCGGCCGGAGTATCACTGTGCTTGACGGGGGATTTCATCGTCGGTGGATCCTCGGGTTCGTTGTCGAAGGCGCACGGCCCGGCGTCTCGCGTGCACCGCGCTTCACGCGACGCGGCGGATCGCCGCGCGCGCGGGCACCGCGGCGACGCGCGGCCCGGACAGCGCGGCGGCGATCCCGCGCGCCGCGTCGACCAGCCCGGCCGCCGCCGCCTTGCACGCGGCCGGGCGCAGGCGCTCGATCGGGCCCGAGAGCCCGATCGCGGCGATCGCGCGGCCGCCGGCGTCGAGCACCGGCGCGGCGACGCCGCCGACGCTCTCGCGCCACTCGCCGCGATTCGACGCCCATCCGGCCTGGCGGATGCGCGCCATCTCGCGCAGGAACTCGCCGGGGTCGGTGACCGTGCGCGGCGAGTGACGCACGAGCCGGCGCGAGAGCGCGGCCAGGCGCGCGTCATCCTGCCACGCGAGCATCGCCTTGCCGGTGGCCACGCAGTGCGCGGGCGCGCGCCCGCCGATCTGGCTGTACGCGCGCACCGGCTCGGGGCTGTCGAGCTTGTGCACGTAGACGACCTCGTCGCCGTCGAGCACCGACAGGTGGACGGTCTCGCGGGTGTCCTCGAGCAGGCGCTGCATCCAGGGCTCGGCGACGCGCCGCAGGTCGAGGTTCGCGAGCACCGCGCTGCCCAGCTCCCAGAGCCGGATCGACACCGAGTACGTGCCGGCGTCGGCGTCGTGCCGCGCGTACCCGAGCTCGACCAGCGCCTGCAGCAGCCGGTGGGCGTTGCTCTTGCCGAGCCCCGCGCGCGCGGCGAGCTCGGTCACGCCGAGCGGGCGGTCCGAGTGCGCGAGCATCTCCAGCAGCGCGATGCCCTTGACCAGCGTGTTGTTCACGCGCGGGCCTCACCCGCGCGGGCGCGGCGCCCCGATCCCGCGGGGGCGGCCGTCGTTCTGAAATGCGGAACACTTGTGCTCATATGCGGAAATGCTAGGATGCCGGCGCGGGCGATGTCAAGCTGCGGGCGCAGCTGCCCGCCGGCCCGCCGTGCCGCGCGGGCCCGTGCAGCCAGCAGGGGGGACGATGAGCACCGACACCGACCGCGCGCTCGGCTTCGCGCCGACCTGGGACCAGCCGATCCGCTACATCGAGCGCACGCACCAGTGGTACGGCGTGCTCGGCTACGGCAACCCGTACCGGTACGCGCAATACGAGAGCGTGCCGTTCACGCGTCTGGCGCGGCCGCTGGGGCGCTCGCGCGTCGTGCTGCTCACCACGGCGGCGCCGTACCAGCCCGACAAGGGCGACCAGAGCGCGCGCGCGCCGTACAACGCGGCGGCGAAGTTCTACAAGGTCTACTCGGGCGACACTTCGCGCGATCACGACCTGCGCGTCTCGCACGTCGGCGTCGACCGCGACCACCTCGTCGACGACGCGAACTGCTGGTTCCCGCTGCCGGCACTGCGCCGCGCCGCCGCCGCCGGGCGCATCGGCGAGCTCGCGCAGCGCTTCCACGGCGTTCCCACCAACCGCAGCCAGCGTCACACGATCGACGTCGACGCCCCCGAGGTGCTGGCCCGCTGCCGCGCCGACGGCGCCGACGCCGCGGTGCTGGTCGCCAACTGCCCGGTGTGCCACCAGACGATGTCGCTGACCGCGCGCCACCTCGAGGCGAACGGCATCCCGACGGTGCTGATCGGCGCGGCCAAGGACATCGTCGAGACCTGCGGCGTGCCCAGGTTCCTCTTCAGCGACTTCCCGCTCGGCAGCGCCGCCGGCCTGCCGCACGACACCGCGTCGCAGGACGCGACGCTCGCGCTCGCGCTCGACGTCCTCGAGTCCGCGGTCGCGCCGCGCACCACGGTGCAGAACCCGCAGCGCTGGCGCGGCGCGCCGGAGTGGCGCCAGGACTTCATGAACGTCGAGCGCCTGTCGCCCGACGAGATCGCGCGGCGCCGCGCGGAGAACGATCGCATCAAGTCCGTCGCGCAGGGCGTGCGCGACACCACGCTCGCCGGAGGCTGACGATGGACGCGACCAAGGCACTCGCCGGCGTGAAGGTGCTCGACTTCACCCACTATCTCGCGGGCCCGTTCGCCACGTTCCAGCTCGCGCTGCAGGGCGCCGACGTGATCAAGGTCGAGCCGCTCGCCGGCGACGACATGCGCGCGTCCGCGGTCGCGCCCGAGTGGAACGAGCGGCGCATGGGGCCGGGCTGGATGTCCGCGAACGCGAACAAGCGCAGCCTCACGCTGGACCTGTCCAAGCCGCGCGCGGTCGAGATCGTCGAGCGGCTCGCCGCGCAGGTCGACGTCGTCTGCGAGAACTTCCGTCCCGGCGTGATGGAGCGGCGCGGCATCGGCTGGCCGCAGCTCTCGAAGGTGAACCCGAAGCTGATCTACTGCGGGATCTCCGGCTTCGGCAGCACCGGCCCGGAGCGGCGCACCGCGAGCTTCGACGGCAAGATCCAGGCGATGTCGGGGCTGATGTCGATCAACGGCGAGCCCGCGGGCGGGCCGATGCGCGTGGGCTACGCGACCGCCGACGTCACCGCCGGGATCACGTCCGCGTTCGCGATCGCGTGCGCGCTGTTCCAGCGCACGCACACCGGCCGCGGGCAGTTCGTCGACGTCGCGATGCTCGATTCGTCGCTGTCGTTCCTGGCCATGCAGGTGGCCGAGTACAGCGTCGCCGGCGTGCGCCACACGCAGGCGGGCAACGACTCGGTCAGCCGCAAGCCGACGGCCGGCCGCTTCCGCTGCGGCGACGGCTTCATCGTGCTCGCCGTGCTCACGGACCGCCAGTTCGAGTCGCTGATGAGCGCGCTCGGCCGCCCCGATGCGCTCGCCGACCCGCGCTTCGCCGACTGGCCCGCGCGGATCGCGAACGCGCAGCCGCTGCGCGCCGTCATCGAGGACGCGATGCGCGAAGGCGACCCCAAGCAGTGGGAACGGCGCCTGACCGACGCCGACGTCCCCTGCGCGACCGTGCACTCGATCCCCGAGATCCTGGCGCACCCGCAGGTCGTGCACCGCGAGTTCCTTCGGCCCGTCGACACCCCGTGGGGGCCTGTGAAGCTGGGCGGCGCCGGTTTCCGTCTCGCGCACGGCGACGGCGGCTTCGACCGCCCGATCGCGCGGCCCGGCGAGAACACCGACGAAGTGCTTCGCGGCGCGGGGTATTCCGACGACCAGATCGCCGAGCTGCGCGCGGCGGCGGTGATCGGGGCGCCGGTCGATCCGGTGCGCGCGGGCGAGCGCGCATGAACGCGGTGGACGGGCCGCGCGACGCGGCGACCGCGACCGCCTCGTCGATGGCCGCCGGCGGCCGGCTCGAGGCCGGCACCGAGCTCACGTCGTCGCACTGGGGCGTCTACGAGGTCGTGCGCGACGCCGGCGGCGCGCGCGGGCTGCGCGCGGTGGCGGGCGACCCCGACCCGTCGCCGATCGGGCTTGCGATGTGGGACGCGTACCGCTCGCCGCTGCGCGTTCGCCGGCCGGCGGTGCGCGCCGGCTGGCTCGAGCGCGCGCCCGGCGATCCGGCGCGCGGCGCGGGCCGCGGGCGCGAGCCCTTCGTCGAGGTGTCGTGGGAGCGCGCACTCGATCTGGTCTCGGGCGAGCTGCGCCGCGTGATCGACGCGCACGGCAACGCGTCGGTCTTCGGCGGCTCCTACGGCTGGTCCAGCGCCGGTCGCTTCCACCACGCGCAAAGCCAGGTTCACCGGTTCCTGAACGTGCTCGGCGGTTACGTGCGCCACGCCGACAGCTACAGCCTGGGCGCGGGCCGCGTGCTGATGCCGCACGTGGTGGCGTCGATCGACTGGCTGATCACGCACCACCACAGCTGGGAGGTGCTCGCCGAGCACACGCGGCTGTTCGTCTCGTTCGGCGGCGTGCCCGCGAAGAACGCGCAGATCTCGGCGGGCGGCGTGTCCGAGCACCGCGCACGCGCCGGCCTCGCGGCGATCGCGCGCGCGGGCGGGCGCTTCGTGAACTTCAGCCCGGTGCGCGACGACCTCGATGCGCCCGCCGGCAGCGTCGAGTGGATCCCGATCCGCCCGAACACCGACACCGCGGCGATGCTCGCGCTCGCGACCGAGACGATCCTCGCGGGGCGTCACGACGAGGCCTTCCTGCGCCGCCACTGCACCGGCTTCGAGCGCTGGCGCGCGTACCTGCTCGGCGAGGTCGACGGCGTCGTCCGCGACGCGCGCTGGGCCGAGCCGATCACCGAGGTGCCCGCGGCGAAGCTGCGCGAGGTCGCTGCACGCATGGCCGCCACGCGCACGATGGTCAACGTCGCGTGGTCGCTGCAGCGCTCCGACCACGGCGAGCAGGCGTTCTGGGCCGCGGTGGGGCTGGCGTCGGTCCTCGGGCAGGTGGGCCTGCCGGGCGGCGGCTTCGGCGTCGGCTACGGCCCGGTGAACAACGTCGGCGGCCGTCACGAACTGGTCCCCGGCCCGGCATTGCCGCAGGGCCGCAACGGGGTCGCGGCGTTCATCCCGGTGGCGCGCATCGCCGACATGCTGCTCGCGCCCGGCGGCGAGTTCACCTACAACGGCGCGCGCCACCGCTATCCGGACATCCGTCTCGTCTACTGGGCCGGCGGCAACCCGTTCCACCACCACCAGGACCTGAACCGCCTCGCGCGCGCCTGGACGCGGCCGGAGACCGTGGTCGTGCACGAGCAGGTCTGGAACGCGCACGCGAAGCACGCCGACATCGTGCTCCCGGCCACCTCCACGCTCGAGCGCGACGACATCGGCTACGCGCACCGCGATCCGCTCCTGGTCGCGATGAAGCGCGTCGCCCCGCCCCCCGGCGAGGCGCGCGACGACTACGACATCTTCGGCGCGCTCGCGACGCGACTCGGCCGCGGGCCGGAATTCACCGAAGGGCGAAGCACGCGCGCCTGGCTCGAGCACCTCTACGGGCAGACCGAGCGCGCGCTCGCCGAGCGCGGCACGCCGCTGCCGGGCTTCGAGCGATTCTGGGCCGACGGCCACGCGCGCCTGCCGCTGCCGGACGCGCCGGTCGTGATGTTCGCGCAGTTCCGCGCCGACCCGGTCGCGAACGCGCTGTCCACGCCGAGCGGGCGCATCGAGCTCTATTCCGAGCGCATTGCGTCGTTCGGGCTGGCCGACTGCCCCGGCCACCCGGCGTGGCTCGAGCCGGCGGAGTGGCTGGGCTCCCCGCTCGCGCGGCGCCACCCGCTGCACCTGATCTCGGACCAGCCGTACACGAAGCTGCACAGCCAGCTCGATCACTCCGGCTACAGCCGCGCGAACAAGGTGGCCGGCCGCGAGCCCGTGACGCTGCACCCGGACGACGCCGCCGCGCGCGGCATCCGCGACGGCGACGTCGTGCGCGTCTTCAACGACCGTGGCGCGTGCCTGGCGGGCGCGCGCGTGTCCGACGGCGTGCGCCCCGGCGTCGCCAAGCTCTCGACCGGCGCGTGGTGGGATCCCGACCCGTCCGGCCCCGCCGCGCCCGACCGCCACGGCAACCCGAACGTGCTCACGCGCGACGTCGGCGCGTCGGGTCTGTCCCAGGGCTGCAGCGCGCAGACCTGCCTGGTCGAGGTCGAGCGCTTCGACGGCACGCCGCCCGCCGTGACGGCCTTCGACCTTCCCGCGTTCGTTCCCGCGACGCCGCCGAACGGAACGACTCGATGACGACGAATGCCATGAAGACGCCCTCGATGCTCGCCCTCTCGATCGCGGTCGCGGTCGCGGTCTTCGCGATGCCCGGCGCCCAGGCCAGAAGCCCGGCGCGGACGGCCGCCGCCGCAACGCCTGCCGCGTCCGCCTCGCCGGCGGCCACCGCCGTCCCGGTCGAGACCGTGCGCCTGCCCGGCCTGCGCGCCAGCGCCGAGATCCGCATCGACCGCTGGGGCGTGCCGCACGTGTACGCGGGCAGCGTCGACGACGCGTTCTTCGCGCAGGGCTTCAACGCCGCGCGCGACCGCCTGTTCCAGATCGACCTGTGGCGCCGTCGCGGTCTCGGCCAGCTCGCCGAGGCGTTCGGGCCCGAGTTCGTCGATCAGGATCGCGCGGCGCGCCTGTTCCTCTACCGCGGCGACATGGACGTCGAGTGGCGCAGCTACGGCCTCGCGGACCCGCGCGAAGCCCGCGACGCCGCGCAGCGCTTCGCCGACGGCGTGAACGCCTACGTCGACTGGCTCGCCGCGAACCCCGCGAAGCTGCCGTGGGAGTTCCGCGCAATGGACTACCGCCCGGCGAAGTGGAGCGCCGCCGACGTCGTTCGCATCCGCTCGCACGGGCTCACGCGCAACCTGAACTCGGAGGTCGCGCGCGCGAACACCTTGTGCAAGACCGGCGACGTCGACGTCGACCAGGTGCGCTTCGCGCTGACCAACGACTGGAAGGCGACGGTGCCCGCCGGCCTCGACCCCTGCCTGCCGGCGGACGTGCTCAAGGTCTTCCAGCTCGCGACGCAGAACGTGCGCGTGACGCGCCCGCCGCGCGGCGCGTCGCTCGCGCCCGTGATGGTCGCCGCCGACGAGCGCGACGCCCCCGAGGGCAGCAACAGCTGGGTGGTCGCCCCCGCGCGCTCGGCCACCGGCCGCGCGATCATGGCCAACGACCCGCACCGCGCCTACTCCGCGCCGAGCCTGCGCTACCTCGTGCACCTGTCGGCGCCCGGCATGGACGTGATCGGCGCGGGCGAGCCGGCGCTGCCCGGCATCTCGCTCGGGCACAACGGGCACGCCGCGTTCGGGCTCACGATCTTCAACATCGACCAGGAAGACCTCTACGTCTACGAGCTCGACCCCGCCGACCCGAAGCGCTACCGCTACCGGGACGGATGGGAGGCGATGCGCACGGTCAACGAGACGGTGGCGGTGCGCGGCGAGCCGGCGCGCGCCGTCGAGCTCTCGTTCACGCGCCACGGGCCGGTGATCCACGTCGACGCCGCGCGCCACCGCGCGTACGCGGTGCGCACCGCCTGGCTGGAGGCCGGCACGAGCCCGTACTTCGGCTCGCTCGCGTACATGCGCACGAAGAGCTTCGACGCGTTCAGGCGCACGCTTCTCGGCTGGGGCGCGCCGACGCTGAACCAGGTGTACGCCGACGCGAACGGGCACATCGGCTGGGTGCCCGGCGGCTTCGCGCCGCGCCGCCCGAACTGGGACGGCCTGCTGCCGGTGCCGGGCGACGGTCGTTACGAGTGGGACGGCTCGTGGCGCGGCGACGCGATGCCCGCGATCACCGACCCGCCGGCCGGCTTCATCGCGACCGCGAACGCCTACAACATCCCGGCCGACTACCCGGCGCGCGAGCGCCGGCTCGGCTTCGAGTGGACCAATCCGTCGCGCCACCAGCGCGTGCACGAGGTGCTCGGCGGCCTGCCCAAGGTCTCGCTCGAAGACTCGGAGCGGCTGCAGAACGACGTGACGTCGATCCCGGCGCGCCGGCTGGTCGCGCTGCTCGCGCCACTGTCGTCGGACGACGCGACGACGCGCCGCGCGCTCGCGTTCCTGCGCGGCTGGGACGCGCGCGAGGCGGCCGATTCCCCGCACGCGGCGCTCGTCGAGGTCTGGCAGCTTCGCCACCTGCGCCGCGCGTACCGCGACGCGGTGGTCGCGCCGGCGAGTGCCGCCGCGATCGCGTCGGTCGACATGAACGCGATGCTCGCGGGCCTGGAGCGGCCGCAGGGGCGCTTCGGCGCCGACGCGGCGGCGAAGCGCGACCGCGTGCTGCTCGCGAGCCTGAAGGCCGCGTGGGAAGACCTCGAGGCGCTGCAGGGCCGCGAGCCGGCGTTCTGGCAGTGGGGGCGGCTGCACCACAACCTGAACGAGCACCCGCTCGCGGCGGCGGTCGACGACGCCACCCGCGTGCGCGTCAACGTCGGCCCGATCGCCAAGAACGGCAGCGAGTTCACGCCCAGCCAGTCGCTCACGCGCGCGACCGACTTCCGCCAGCTCAACGGCCCGTCGGTGCGGCTCGTGATCGACGTCGGGAACTGGGACAACGCGCGCGCGGTGAACCACCCCGGGCAGTCCGGCGACCCCGACAGCCCGCACTACCGCGACCTCGCGCCGCTGTGGCGCGACGGCCGCTACTTCCCGCTGCTGTACTCGCGCAAGGCCGTGGAGCGGGCGACCGAGCGGGTGATCCGGCTGGTGCCGGGCGGCTGAGCCGCGGCGCGACGGGCGCGAGCGCCGCGCTCGCGCATCAGACGTTGAACCGGAAGTGCATGACGTCCCCGTCGCGCACCACGTAGTCCTTGCCCTCGAGCCGCATCTTCCCCTTCTCCTTGGCGCCGTGCTCGCCGCCGCAGGCGACGAAGTCGTCGAAGGCGATCGTCTCCGCCCGGATGAACCCGCGCTCGAAGTCGGTGTGGATCACGCCCGCGGCCTGCGGCGCGGTCGCGCCCACGCGAACGGTCCACGCGCGCACTTCCTTCTCGCCCGCGGTGAAGTAGGTCTGCAGGCCGAGCAGCCTGAACGCGGCGTGGATCACGCGGTCCAGGCCCGGCTCGTCCATGCCCATGTCGGCGAGGAACACCGACTTGTCCTCGTCGCTCATGTCGGCGATCTCGGCCTCGATCGACGCGCACACCGGCACCACGATCGAGCCCTCGGCGGCCGCGTGCTTCATCACCGCGTCCAGGTGCGGGTTGTTCTCGAACCCGCCTTCCTTGACGTTGGCGACGTACATCGTCGGCTTCGCGGTGATCAGGCACAGCGGCTTGAGCACCGCCTTCTCCTCCTCGTAGAGGTCGAGCGAGCGCACCGGCTTCGCCTCGTTGAGCACCGCGAAGCACTTGTCGAGCACCGCGACCAGACGCGCCGCCTCCTTGTCGCCGCCGGCGCGCGCCTGCTTGCCGTAGCGCACCAGCGCCTTTTCGACCGTGGCCATGTCGGCGAGCGCGAGCTCGGTGTTGATCACCTCGATGTCGGAGATCGGGTCGATCTTGCCGGACACGTGCACGACGTTGGAGTCCTCGAAGCAGCGCACCACGTGCGCGATCGCGTCGGTCTCGCGGATCGCGGCGAGGAACTGGTTGCCCAGGCCCTCGCCCTTGGACGCGCCCGCGACCAGGCCCGCGATGTCGACGAACTCGACGGTGGCGGCCAGCGTCCGTTGCGGCTTGACGATCTCGGCGAGCTTCGTGAGGCGCGGATCCGGCACCTCGACGATGCCGACGTTCGGCTCGATCGTGCAGAACGGATAGTTCTCGGCCGCGATCCCGGCCTTGGTGAGCGCGTTGAAGAGCGTGGACTTGCCGACGTTGGGCAGGCCGACGATGCCGCATTGGAGGGCCATGAGATTTCCTTGTGGATCAACCCCTTCCGCCTGATCGAGCCGAACGCCGGCAATCGATCCGGGTGCCGGAGCCACGGGCGGCGGCCCTCAGGGGCGCCGGGCAGTCCTTGGGCGCGGAACAGCGGGGATTTGTCCTCGTCTTGCCGGGAGGACGAAGGACGGGATTGTACCGGGTGGCGACGCCGGGCCGACCGCCCGGCGCCGGCTCAGGCCGCGGCGTCAACCGTGAAGTCGACGTGGATCGCGGTGAACGGGAACACGAACCCCTCTTCGGTCCGGTCGATCACCCCGGCCGCGAGCAGCGCGTGAACGTCGGTGTGAACCCCCTTCACGTCCCGCCCGACACGGCGCGCGATCTCGCGAAGTGCGAGCGGGCCCGCGCCGCACATCGCCCTCAGGACTTCCATGCGATTGGGGGCGAGTACCCGCCAGAGCAGTTCGGGAGACGTGAAGTCGATTCTCGGACCAGTGGAGCGAGCCGTGCCGCGCATCGCCTGCGCGAGGCGGGCCTTGGCGTTCGAGCGGGAGGAAACCCCGATCGTGACCACATTCACTCTTGCACCTCGATCGAAGCGATGTCCGCCCAGAAGTCCGCCTGCAGGGCCTCGAGCGACGTGAACTCGTACTGCACCTCGCGGGCCCGGACGTGGCGGAGATCGCCCTTGCCGGACTCGTCGTCGTAGCGCACGACGCAGATGCCGTTCGCAACATACGCGAGCCGGTACTTCAGGTCGTGCCTGCAACCCGGTACGGGCTGCGCAAGCCGCCAGACGACCATCTCGACGAACGAGGCTTCGTCCAGCGCCAGCGGTTCCGCCAGGAGCGGTTCGCCATTCACCCTGGAAATTCTGACAACCCGGAGGTTTGTTGTCAATAATTACAACACGATCCGCCGTGCGTGCAGTGTCCGCAGGTGCAGATCTCGCTGGAGGAGAGACGAAATGCCCGTAGTACTGATCGGCGAAGCGATGCTCGGCGCGGCGATCGTGACTCGCGACTTCGCGGCGGCGGGGATGCGCCGGGCGCCCTAGAGCCCCGCGCCGTCGATCGCCCAGTGCGCCCCGTCGTCCTGCGCGAGCACGTCGCTCAGCCACGGCAGGCACGCGCGCATCGCGGCCTCGAGCGTCCACGGCGGGTTCACGACGAACATGCCGCTGCCGTGCAGGCCGAGCCCGTCCGGCGACGGCGTGCGCACGGCGAGGCTCGCGTGCAGCCAGCGCAGTCCGGGCGTGCGCGTGAGCTTGCGCACCAGTTCGGTCGCTTCGCGGCGTTGCACCTGCGGATACCAGATCGCGTAGCAGCCGGTGGCGAAGCGGACCATCGCGTCGCGCAGTGTGGCGCTGACGCGGCGATAGTCCTGCTTGTCCTCGTACGAGGGGTCGATCAGGACCAGGCCGCGGCGCGGCGGCGGGGGCAGCACCGCCTGCACCTTCGTGAATCCGTCGGCGGCGTCGACGAGGGTTCGCCGCCGCGCGTCGCGCCCGGCGTCCTCGATCGTCTTCGCGAGCACCAGGTGCTCGTTCGGGTGCAATTCGAACAGCCGCAGCCGGTCCTGCTCGCGCATCAGGTTCAGTGCGATCAGCGGCGAGCCGGGATAGCGACGCAATGGGCCGTCGGGATTCATCGAGCGGACGATCGCGAGGTAGTCGGCGACCGGCTCCGGCGCGTGCGCGAGCTTCCACAGCCGGCCGATGCCGTCGACGTACTCGCCGCGCTTGTTCGCCCACTCGCCGTCGAGCGCGTAGAGCCCGGCGCCCGCGTGCGTGTCGACGACCCAGAACGCGGTGTCCTTGGTCGCGAGGTGGCGCAGCAGCTGGACCAGCACCACGTGCTTGAGCACGTCCGCGTGGTTGCCGGCGTGGAAGGCGTGGCGATAGCTGAACATGGTCGGTCGGGGCCTGGGGTCTCGCCGTGCGCGCGAAGGCGCGATTGTGCCGGTTTCGGGTCCCGGACGCCTCGCGGCCGTGACATCGTTCCGCCCCCGGTTGCACCCGCTTACAACCTCGAGCCGCGCCTTACACAGCCTAACCCCTGGAAAGCCGGCGGGTCGATACAGTGGTCCCATGCCTTCGAGACGAAGGCCCACCCCCGAAGGAGACCACGATGAACAAGACCCCGATGCTGATCGCCGCCGCCCTGTTCGCCACCGCCGCCGGCCTCGCGCAGGCCGCACCCTACGCGCCCGGCCTCCAGCACAGGGCGAACCAGCAGCAGGCACGGATCAACCAGGGGGTCGCCGACGGCTCGCTGACGCACCGCGAGGCCGCGCGCCTGCAGATGCGCCAGAACCACCTGCGCCACGACATCGCGGTCGCGCGCGCCGACGGCGTCGTGACCCCGGCCGAGCGCATGCACCTGATCCGCGAGGAGAACGCCAACAGCCGCGCGATCTGGCGCCAGCGTCACGACGCGCAGCAGCGCTGATCGCCAGGGACGACGGGGCGGCGCGCGGCTCAGCCTTCGCGCCGCGGCAGCGTCAGCGTCGCCTCCAGGCCCCCTTCCGCCCGATTGGCCAGGCGAACGTCGCCGCCGGCCGCGCGCGCGATGTTGCGGGCGATCGCCAGCCCCAGGCCGGTCCCGCCGGTCTCGCGGCTGCGCGAAGCCTCCAGGCGATAGAACGGCTCGAACACGCGCTCGAGCTCCGGCTCGGGAATGCCCGGCCCGGCGTCGCGGATGCGCAGCACCAGCGCCGACGGCGAGTCCTCGACGATCACCGTGGCCGACCCGCCGTACGCGATCGCGTTGTCGAGCAGGTTCCCCAGGCAGCGCTTGAGCGCCGGCGGGCTCGCGGAGACCGGCTCGTGCGCGCGGCCCTCGATCGCCATCCGGTGCCCCATCTCCTCGTGGTCGGCCTGCAGGCTCTCGAGCAGCGCGTCGACGTCGACCGGCCGGGCGGGCTCCCGGGTCTCGACGCCGCGCATGAAGTCCAGCGTCTGCGCGACCATCGCCTCCATCTCCTTGAGATCCTGCTCGAAGCGTGACCGCAGCACGTCGTCGTCGAGCAGGTCCGCGCGCAGGCGCATGCGCGTGATCGGCGTCTTCAGGTCGTGCGACATCGCCGCCAGGATTCGCGTGCGGTCCTCGATGAAGCGAACGAGGCGCGACTGCATCGTGTTGAACGCGTGGGCGGCGCGCCGCAGCTCGAGCGGGCCCTGCTCCGGCAGCGGCGGACGGTGGATGTCGCGCCCGAGCGCCTCGGCGGCGTGCGCGAGCACCGCGATCGGGCGCGTGATCCAGCGCACCGCGAAGTACGACAGCGCGATCACCGCGGCGAGCAGGCCGCCGAGCGTCGCCAGCAGCCGCCACGGCAGCGCCGCGTCCTCGCGCGTGACGAGGTTGTCGAAGGCGACCCACTGGCCGTCGGCGAGCCGCACCTGCGCGAGCACGTGCGCGCCGCGCCCGCCGAAGCGGCCCCGGCCCATCGCGTAGTGGTGCGGGCCCATCGGCTCGCCGTCACGAGGCGGGCCCCAGCCCGGGCCCATCGGCTCGCCGTCACGAGGCGGGCCCCAGCCCGGGCGCATCGGTTCGCCGTCGTGCGGCGGACCCCAGCCCGGCGGCAGCCCGTCCGGCCCGGCCCCCTCGCGTGTGAGCACGCGAACCGGGCGCTCGTCGCCGAGCGCCGCCCGCAGCAGGGCGGAGAACATCAGCGCCCGGGCGCTCGTCGACGACGCGCGCTCCGGGTCCGACGGCGCGGAGACCAGCGCGACGCGTCGTGGCGGGGAGTCCAGGATCGCGACGATGCGTGCCCGCTCGGCCGGTGTCACGGAGTCCAGCAGGCGGACGACGTCGGCGATGCGCTGCGCCGGCTGCATCCCGCTCGCGCGCGACAGCGCGCGCCCGCGCTCCTCGAAGCTGACGAGCGCGCCGAGCAGTTGCGCGACGGTCAGTCCCGCGACCAGCACGATCACGAGCCGCCCGAACAGCGTGCGCGGCACGAGCCGGCGCAGCGTCGTCCGAAGCCCGGCGCGCATCAGGCCCCCGCTTCGACCGCCGCCGACAGCACGTAGCCCTCGCCGCGAACGGTCTTGATCAGCGCGGGCTCGCGCGGGTCGTCGCCGAGGCGGTGCCGCAGCCGGCTGACCTGAACGTCGATGCTGCGGTCGAGCGCGTCGGCGTCGCGCCCCTGCGTGAGCTCGACGAGCTGGTCGCGGTTGAGCACGCGGTTCGGGTGCGCGAGGAACACCCTCAGCAGCCTGTACTCGGCGCCCGACAGTGCGATCGCGACGCCCTGCGCGGACACGAGGTGGCGCTGCACGGTGTCCAGTGTCCACCCGGCGAAGCTCAGGTGCCGCACCTCGTCGGGCTTCAGGTTCTCGGGCAGGCTGCGGGCGCGCCGCAGCACGCCGCGGATTCGCGCGAGCAGCTCGCGCGCGCTGAACGGCTTGGGAAGGTAGTCGTCGGCGCCCATCTCGAGGCCGACGATGCGGTCGGTCTCGTCGCCTCGTGCGGTGAGCATCACGATCGGGATCTGCGAGCGCGCGCGCAGGTCCCGGCACAGCATGAGCCCGTCCTCGCCCGGCAGCATCAGGTCGAGCACGATCAGGTCGACGCGCGCGGTCTCGAGCGCCTGGCGCATCGCGCGCCCGTCGGCGACCGCGGTCGCGCGCAGGCCGTTGCGGCGCAGGTAGGTCCCGAGCAGCTCGCGGATCTCGGCGTCGTCGTCGACGATCAGGATGTGGTCCGCAGCGTCCATGAATCGAGTATCCGGTGGCCCCGGCCGGGGCGGCGAACAATTATGTAACGCACTGTGTCGGCGCCGCCGCCAGCATCAATTCGCTACAAAATCGCCGCGCCGCGACATCGTGCGCTTACACGCCGGTGGTCCAATGGTCACCGTTGGACAGGGGTTCCTTCCAGCGGGCCGAGGCGGTGCCGAGGCCCCCGGCAAACACGAAACGCAGGAGATCGACGATGAAACGCACTCGCACGCTGATGGCCGGGATCGCGGCCGCGCTCACCCTGGCGGCCGCGTCCGCCGCGAACGCGCAGCCCGCCGGCGGCCCCGGCACGGGCGGCCCCGGCATGGGCTGGGGCATGGAGCGCGGCCCCGGCATGGGTCCCGGCATGCACCACGGCATGCACCAGGGCATGCACCCCGGCATGGGCCCGATGGGCGGCGGCTGGGGGCCCGGTGCCGGCCCCGCGGGGGATCCCGGCAAGTACGCCGAAGCGCGGCTGAACGTTTTCAAGGCCCAGCTCGGCATCACCAGCGCCCAGGAGTCCGCCTGGCAGGCGTTCGCGGGCAAGGCGAAGCAGATGGCCGAGAGCCGCCGCGCGATGTGGGCGGCGATGCAGTCGACGCCGCAGACCGCGCCCGACCGCCTGGCGCAGCGGGCCGCGATGATGAAGCAGCGCGCGGCCGCGGTGGAGTCGCTCGCCGGGTCGATGAAAGACCTGTACGCGGTGCTCTCGCCCGAGCAGCGCAACCTCGTCGATCGCGTCGCCGCGCGGCGCGGCGGCGGGATGGGGCGCGGCCACGGGATGGGGCACGGTGGCGGGATGGGGCACGGCGGCGGGATGGGCTTCGGCGGCGGCCGGTTCTGAACCGCGGCCCCGGGCGCGCCGAGCGCCCGGGCGCCTCACCCGCGCGCCGCGCACGGCGCGCGCGGCGCGTCGTGAGCCCCCCTGACGCGTGCTTTACTCGCGCGGCGGCGTCCACGGACCGAGCACCGCGCGCGGGTCGTCCTCGACCCGCGCGTGCGCCTGCGTGGTCGGGGTGCCCATCGCCATCCAGCCGACCAGCGTCTCGCCGGGCGCGCAGAACGCCGCGTGCACGCCCGGGTCGGCGGCCTTGCGCCCGCTGAGCATCTTCGCGCCGTAGCCCATCAGGTGGAGCGCGTTCAGGAAGTTGGCGAGCGCCCCGCCCGCACAGATCCACTGTTCGTGCTCGGGGACCTGCGGATGCGAGGCGTCGATCCGTACCACCAGCGCGACCAGCACGGGCCCGTTGCGGGCACGCCGGCGCTCCGCCGCCGCGGCCTCGGGCGATTCGCCGGCGCGCAGTGCCGCCGCCTCGAAGAGCCGCCCGAGCGCGTCGCGCTGTTCCGGTGCGACGATCGCGAAGCGGAACGGGACCAGGTGCTTGTGGTCCGGCGCCCGCAGCGCGGCACGCGCGGCCGTCAGCAGCGCCTGTTCGCCCGGCCCGGGCTCGACGAGCTGCTTCGGCCCGACCGAGTAGCGCGACAGCAGGAACTGCAGGACGTCCGTGCCGCCGCCCGCGTCGCGGGCATCGCCGCTCACGCGTCGGCCCGCTCGCCGAGGATGCCCAGCACGTGCCGCGCGATCATCAGCTCCTCGTTGGTCGGGATCACCCACACGCGGACGCGCGCGCCGGGCGGCGACACGAGCCCTCCGGTGTCCGCGCCGTGGCTCGCGTTGGCACGCGCATCGACGGCCACGCCCAGCCACTGCATCGTGTCGCAGACCCGCTCGCGCAGCGCGGCGTCGTTCTCGCCGATGCCCGCGGTGAACACCAGGGCGTCGAGGCCGCCGAGCGCTGCGGCCAGCCCGCCGATCTCGCGCCGGATGCGTTCGACGAAGTAGTCGATCGCGTCGCGCGCGCCCGGCGATGCGCTCGCGTGCAGGTCGCGCATGTCGTTGCTCACGCCCGACAGCCCCTTGAGCCCGCTGCGCTTGTAGAGCAGGTCGGAGATCGCCGCGGCGTCCATCGCCTTCTCGGTCATCAGCCACAGCAGCACGCCGGGGTCGAGCTGGCCGGGGCGGGTGCCCATCGGCAGCCCGTCGAGCGCGGTGAACCCCATCGACGACGCGAGCGAGCGGCCTTCCCGCAGCGCGCACATCGAAGCACCGCTGCCCAGGTGCGCGACGATCGCACGCCCGCGGGCGGCGGGCGCGTCGACCTCGGCCAGCCGTCGAGCGACGTACTCGTACGACAGCCCGTGGAAGCCGTAGCGGCGCACGCCCTCGTCGTAGAGCGCGCGCGGCAGCGCGAACGCGTCGTGCACGAACGGGTGCCCGCGGTGGAACGCGGTGTCGAAGCACGCGACCTGCGGCACGTCGGGGAAGTGCGCGCGCGCCGCGCGCACGCCGTCGAGGTTGTGCGGCTGGTGCAGCGGCGCGAGCGGCACCAGCGCCGCCAGGCGCTCGTCGACCGCGTCGTCGATCGCGACCGGCGCCGCGTAGTGCACGCCGCCGTGCACGACCCGGTGCCCGACCGCGCGCACCGACAGCGCCGGCACTGCGCCCGCGAGCCAGTCGAGCACGACGCCGAGCGCCGCGTGAACGCCGCCGGGGGCGGATGCGTCGCCGGCGGGCCACTCGCGCTCGGCCAGGCGCCGGCCGGTGTGGTCCTTGACGGTGAGGCGCGGGTGCGTGCCCAGGCCCTCGATCTGTCCGCCGAGCAGCGCGGCGGGCGGCGTGCCCTCGAAGAGCGCGAACTTCAGCGACGAGGAGCCGGCGTTCAGGGTGAGGAGGTGGCCGCTCACCGCGCCGCCTTCACTGGGCGGCCTTCGGCGAGGCGCCGGGCTCGGGGACCCCCGCGCGCCCGCCGATGCGCCCCTGGCCGGTGCGGCGCCACTCGTCGTAGAGCAGCGCGACCGCGCAGGACACCAGCCGCGCGCGCGCGGAGTCGGCGCGGCTGGTGAGCATCACCGGCACCGTCGCACCGAGCACCAGCCCGGCGGCTTCGGCGTGCGCGATGAACGTGAGCTCCTTGGCGAGCATGTTGCCCGCTTCCATGTTCGGGACGATCAGCACCTCGGCGCGGCCCGCGACCTTCGACGTGATCCCCTTGGTGCGCGCGGCTTCGAGGTCGATCGCGTTGTCCATCGCGAGCGGGCCGTCGACGATCCCGCCGCGGATCTGCCCGCGCTCGGCCATCTTGGAGAGCACCGCGGCGTCCAGCGTGGACGGGATGTTCGGGTTCACGGTCTCGACTGCCGACAGGATCCCGACGCGCGGGCGCTCCAGCCCGCAGGCGCGCGCGAGGTCGATCGCGTTCTGGACGATGTCGGTCTTGGCGGCGAGGTTCGGCAGGATGTTGATCGCGGCGTCCGAGATGAACAGCGGGTGGTCCAGCCCCGGCGTGTCGAGCACGAACACGTGGCTGATGCGGCGGTCGCTGCGCAGGCCGCCGTCGCGCTTGACGACCTGCTCGAGCAGGGTGTCGGTGTGCAGCGCGCCCTTCATGATCGCGCGCACCTTGCCGGCGTGGACCAGCGCCACCGCGTGGGCGGCCGCGAGCCGGCCGTCGCCGATGTCGACCAGCTCGAGGCCGTCGAGCGTGCGGCCGAGGTCGGCCGCGGCCCGTTCCATCGCGCCGCGCGCGCCGATCATCACCGGCACGATCAGCCCGGCGTCCGCGGCCATCAGCGCGCCGCCCAGCGAAGCGCCGTCCTCCGGGCACACGACCGCGGTCGGCAGCGGGGCCATCGAGCGGCACGCGGCGAGCATGCGGTCGAACTGCTCGTGGCGGTGGACCATCACCGGCGGCGCCTCGGTCTCCTCGAGCGTGAGCCGGTCGACGGGGGCGAACACCTCGGCGATCCCGTCGACGACGAGCGCGCCGTCGGTCTTGGCGACGCGCGTCTCCATCACGAGCAGGCGCGGCTCGCGCTTCTCGATCACGCGCACCCGGATCACGAGCTCGTCGCCGACGAACACGCGGTCGTGGAAGGTGAACGACTGCGCGCGGTACAGCGCGCCGGGGCCGGGCAGCGCGGTGCCGATCACCTTGGAGACGAGCGCGCCCGCCCACATCGACGGCGCCAGCGGCTGGCGTGCGGCATCCCCCCCGCCGCGGTCCGGCAGGTGCAGCGGATTGAGGTTCCCGGAGGAGTGGGCGAAGACGTAGAGGTCGTCGTCGGTGCACACGCGCCGGGCCTCGGCGGTGTCGCCGACACGGATCTCGTCGAAGAGTCGATTGGAGACGGTCATGGCAGGGTGGATTATCCTCCACCCATGGCCGCCACGCTCGATGGAAAGCTCGTCGTCGCGATCTCGTCGCGCGCCGTCTTCGACTTCGAGGAGGAGAACCGCGTCTTCGAGGCGGGCGACGACACCGCGTACATGGAGCTGCAGCGCCGCCGGCTCGAGGAGCCCGCGCCGGTCGGCGTCGCGTACGCGCTCGTGCGCAAGCTGCTCGCATTCGACGCGGCCGACGTTCCCGAGGCCGCGCGCCGGGTCGAGGTGGTGGTGCTTTCGCGCAACGACCCGGTCAGCGGCCTGCGCGTGTTCCGCTCCGCGCGCCAGGCCGGCCTGCGCATCGAGCGCGGCGTCTTCACCCGCGGGCGCACGCCGTGGCCGTACCTGGCGCCGCTGAAGGCGAACCTGTTCCTGTCGGTCAACGCCGACGACGTGCGCGCGGCACTCGACGCGGGCTTCGCGGCCGCGCGCGTGTTTCCCGATTCGGTGCAGGCGTCGGAGTCCCATCCCGACGAGATCCGGATCGCGTTCGACGGCGACGCGGTGCTCTTCTCCGACGAGTCCGAGCGCGTCTTCCAGCGCGACGGCCTGCCGGCGTTCCAGCGCCACGAGGTCGAGCACGCGCGCCGCCCGCTGCCGTCGGGCCCGTTCAAGCCGCTGCTGGAGGCGCTGCACCGCCTTCAGCGCGAGGCGTCCGGCGGCCGGATGCGGATCCGCACGGCGCTGGTGACCGCGCGCAGCGCGCCGGCGCACGAGCGCGCGATCCGCACGCTGATGGACTGGGGCGTCGAGGTCGACGAGGCGATGTTCCTCGGCGGGCTGCCGAAGGCGCCGTTCCTGCAGCGGTTCGAGCCCGACTTCTTCTTCGACGACCAGACCGGCCACTGCGAGGCCGCGGCGCGCGTCGGCCCGGCGGGGCACGTGCCGAGCGGCGTGGCGAACGACTCGCCGTCGAGGGCGGCGCGATGACGTCGGCCGCCGTGCGCTGGGTGCTCGACGAGGCCGAGATGGAGTTCTCGGCGATCCGCGCGCAGGGGGCGGGCGGGCAGAACGTCAACAAGGTGTCGAACGCGGTGCAGCTGCGCTTCGACGTGCGCGCGTCGTCGCTGCCGGACCCGATCAAGGCGCGGCTGCTGCGCCTGTCGGACCAGCGCATCACCGCCGACGGCGTGGTCGTGATCAAGGCGCAGGAGCATCGCAGCCTGGCGCGCAATCGCGAGGAGGCGATCGCGCGGCTCGCCGAGCTCGTGGCCGCGGCCGCGCACGTGCCCCGGCGCCGGGTGCCGACCCAGCCGACGCTCGCGTCCAGGCGCCGCCGCGTCGACGAGAAGATTCAGCGCGGGCGGGCGAAGGCGCTGCGCGGTCGCGTCGACGAATAGCGGCGGCGCGGCTGCGCGCGGGCCGTTCTCGGGCGTGTCCGCGCCGGGCACGGCCCCGGGGCGTCACCCCGGCAGGGGTTCCAGCCGCCGCTCGGACGGGCGCTCGACGAACGCCGCGAATTCCTCGGCCATCCGCGCGCACTCGGAGATCGCCCGCAGCCAGTCGCGCTGGCGCCGATCGTGGTCCAGCCCGTAGCGGTGGAAGTCGGCGCGGTCGGGGAGCTTGCGGTTCGGCAGTCGCGCGAGCATGGCCGGGGACGGGACCACCAGCAGCACGTTGTCGAGCCAGCCGCGGCCGCCGGCGCCGACGCCGTGGCGGCGCCACGGCAGGAACTTGTCGAGCCAGCCCGCGGTCACGTGCGGCACGAAGTGCGGGTAGAGCACGAGCCCGTCGAGTGCCGGGTAACGCCAGTACAGGTGATAGTCGATCAGGCCGCCGTCCCAGTAGTCGCCGACCGGCGCGCCGTGGATCGAGCGCACCGGGCGCGCGACCAGCGGGATGCTGCCGGAGGCGAGCAGCGCGTCCTCGGCGCTGGCCGCGTCGAGCGGCGCGACGCGGGTCGCGAACGCGTCGCGCGGCAGCGCGGCCAGCCCGTCGGGCGCGCTCGAGAAGACGATCCGCTGCAGGTGCGCGGCCAGGCGCGGCCGTCCGAAGGCGTTGGCCAGCGCCGCTCGCGCGAACGCGACGCGCCCCGCGGGCTCGCCCGGCGCGCCGGACGGGGAGCGGCGCGCGGGTTCGACGCCTGCGTCGGATTCGCCGCGCCCCGCGGGATCGCCCGGCGCCGTCGATGCGCCGCTTTCCGGCGATTCGGCGGGGTGGGCCGCCGGGCGCCGCGTCAGGTCGCGCGCGGTCACGACGTGCAGCGCCGCGCCCGGCGCCGCCGCCGCGACGAAGCCCGTGGTGTCGCCGTCGAACAGTTCGCGGACGAGGTCGCGGCACACGCGCGAGACCTGCTCGGGCGAGGGCCGCGACGGATAGCGCTGGCCCTCGACGTAGGCGTGCTGGAGCCGATCGAGCGCCGGCAGCGGCCGCGCCCGCGTCGCCGCCGCCATCCGCCACGCCCCGATCGACGCGCCGAAGTGCGCGCGCGGACGCGGCGCCCCCGCGAACCACTCGCCGAACAGCCAGCGATCGAGCGGCAGCAGCGCGAGGCCCTTCGGGCCGCCCGCGGCCGCGACGACGGCGGCGACGTCCGCGGCACCCAGGCCGGATTCGGCGATGCGCCGGCGCGCGGCCGGGCCCGCCAGGAGGCGGATCGACGCGTCGGCCAAGGCGTGCCCGTCGCTCGCCGGATCAGCGCCCGCGGCGCGGCTCGGCGCCCGGCTCGGCCGCGTCACGGGCGCCCCGCGGACCGGCCGGCTGCGTCCCGGGGCGACTCCGCGGACCGGCCGGCAGCGTCCCGGGGCGCTCCCGCGGGCCGAACGGTCGCGTCACCGGGCGCGACCGCGGGCCGCTCGGCCGCCTTCGGCACCGGCCGCGTGTGCAGCTTGAGCATCGCCGCGTCCATGCGCCCGGCGACGCAGTCCGGGACGATGACGAGCGCGCGCCGGATCTCGTCGCCGATGGCCGCCGCCTCGTCGCGGCGCGGCGGGTGCAGCACGAAGTCGGCGACCTCCTGGTTCAGCGACAGCGTGCGCGGATGCCCGATCCCGATCCTCAGCCGCCAGAACATCGGCGTGCCGATCGCCGCCTGGATGTCGCGCAGGCCGTTGTGGCCCGCGTGTCCGCCGCCGTTCTTCATCTTCGACTGGCCCGGCAGCAGGTCGAGCTCGTCGTGCACCACGAGGATCTCGTCGGCGCCGATCCGGTAGAAGTTCGCCAGCGCCGCGACCGCCCGCCCGGAGCGGTTCATGAACGTGCCCGGCTTCAGCAGCCACACCGCGGCGCCGTGCAGCGAGGCCTTCGCGACTTCGCCGAAGAACTTCGCCTCGCGCGCGAAGCGCGCGCCCGCGCCGTCGGCCACCGCGTCGACGAACCAGAACCCGGCGTTGTGGCGCGTGGCCTCGTACTCCGGGCCGACGTTGCCCAGGCCGACGATCAGGCGGATGGCGGTCATCGGGCGGGTCCGGGCGGCATGGGGCGTGGGTGGACGGGCGGCGGGGAAGGGGCGAATTGTAAGCGCACCCGGGGCCGCCGCGGCTGCCCGGCCCACCCGCGCGCGGGGCTCGAACAGGGCGGAAGCGCCGTCCGTGCTCGTGCCCGGATCGCATCGCGTGTCGTGTGCACGCAACGTGCCGGCGACGTGCATTCCACCGTTCGTCGTCCGGCACGAACCCCGCATCCGGAATTTGTATGGTAAATTTTCACATACGCGCACGTTCGAGATGTGCGGAATCGACCGGCGACGCGCCGGCACAGACCGAGAGGCACCCGCCCGATGCACCAGACACTCCAGCCCGCAGGGATCACGGCGCCGGTCGCCCTGCCCCCCGCGCCGTCGCGGCCCGTGCGTGACGTCGAGCCGCCCGGCGGCTATCACCCGGGTCCCTGGGATCCCGCGCGCAGCACCATCGTCGCCGAGCGCGGCGGGCTGAAGGTGCGCCGCGCAGACTGCGCGGGCACGCGCGCCGATGCGAGCTACCTCGTGCGCAAGATGTACGAGTGGCGCGGCTACGAGGTCGGCGCACCGCAGGGGGCGCCGGACCGGGTCACGCTGATGGCGGGCGACGACGGCGGCGTCCTCGCGACGATCACGGTCGGGTTCGACGGCATCGACGGCCTGCAGGTCGAGCACCTGTATCCCGACGAGGTCGAGCGGCTGCGCGCGGGCGGCGGGCGGATCTGCGAATTCACGCGGCTCGCGGTCGACCGCGAACTCCAGTCGAAGGAGTTGCTCGCGATGATGTTCCACATCGCGTACATGGTCGCGCACCGCCTCCACCGGTGCTCCGACCTGCTCGTCGAGGTCAATCCGCGCCACGTCCGCTTCTACGAGCGGATGCTGGGCTTCGTGCCGCTGGGCGCGACGCGAACCTGCGCGCGCGTGAACGCGCCGGCCCGCCTGATGTGGCTGTCGCTCGCGCATGCGCGCGAGCAGATCGCGCGCTTCGGCGGCGGCCGCGGCGAGCAGGCGCGCAGCCTCTACCCGCTCTTCTTCTCCCCCGCGGAGGAAAACGGAATCGTCGCGCGGCTGCGCGCCGCCTGACCCCGCGGGAAGGACGGCGCGGGCGCGCGGCCCGACGCACGGGCGCTTCGCGGTCGTCGCGCCCGGTCCGGGAAGAAAAACGACCCGCGGCGCACGAAGGCGCGGCGGGTCGTTCGGCGACGGGCAGCGGGCGCAGCGCGCCCGGCCGCCCGCGCGATCACTTCTTGTCGGTCTTCTTGGCCGGTGCGGCCGCGGCGGGGGCGGGCGCCGCCGCCGGGGCCGCCGCCGCCGGCTCTTCCTCGGCCGCGCTCGGCACCGTGACGGTCACGACCACCGGGTTCTCCTTGCCCTTGAGCGCCGCCGCGACGCCGTCGGGCATCGCGATGTCGTTCAGGTGCACCGTCTGGCCCGGCGACAGCGTGGACAGGTCGACCTCGATGAACTCGGGCAGGTCGCCCGGCAGGCAGACCACCTCGATCTCGTTGAAGATCTTGCTGACGTAGCCGCCCGACATCTTGACCGCGGGCGACTGCTCCTCGCCCTTGAAGTGCAGCGGCACCTTGAGGTGGATCTTGCGGTCGGCGGCGATGCGCTGGAAGTCGATGTGCATCACGATCGGGCGATACGGATGCCACTGCACGTCGCGCAGCAGCACGCGCTCGGCCGCGCCGTCGAGTTCCATGTCGAGGATCGACGAGTGGAACGCCTCGACGCGCAGCGCGTGGTACAGCGGGTTGTGGTCGAGTTCGATCGCCGTCGGCGCGGAATTGCCGCCGTAGATGATGCCGGGGACCTTGTCGGCGCGGCGCAGCCGGCGGCTCGCACCCGAACCTTGCGCCTTTCTCGTGTTGGCAACGACTTTCATCGTCAATCTCCAGTGGTGTCCCTGCGTCCGCGACCAGACAGCCAGGGGGGTTCAGAACGCGGCGCACCCTGCGCCGCGGCCGGGAAAACGTCTTCTGCGGGTCAGTCGACGAACAGCGACGAGACCGAATCCGCGCGGTTGATGCGCAGGATCGTCTCGGCCAGCAGCTGCGCGCACGACAACACGCGGATCTTCGGGCAGGCGCGCGCGTCCTTGGGCAGCGGGATCGTGTCGGTGACCACGAGCTCGTCGAGCGCCGAGTTCGCGATGCGGTCGACGGCGCCGCCCGACAGCACCGCGTGCGTGCAGTACGCGAGCACGCGCACCGCGCCGTGCTCCTTGAGCGCGACCGCGGCCTTCACCAGCGTGTTCGCGGTGTCGACCATGTCGTCCATGATGATGCAGGTGCGCCCGCTCACGTCGCCGATGATGTTCATCACCTCGGCGACGTTCGCCTTGGGACGGCGCTTGTCGATGATCGCGAGCTCGGAGTCCAGGCGCTTGGCGAGCGCGCGCGCGCGCACCACGCCGCCGACGTCGGGCGAGACCACGACCACGTGCTCGAACTGCTGCTTGTGGACGTCGGCCAGCAGGATCGGCGCCGCGTAGATGTTGTCGACGGGGATGTCGAAGAAGCCCTGGATCTGGTCCGCGTGCAGGTCCATCGTGAGGACGCGGTCGACGCCGGCGATCTGGAGCATGTTCGCGACGACCTTGGCGCTGATCGCGACGCGCGACGAGCGCACGCGGCGGTCCTGGCGGGCGTAGCCGAAGTACGGCAGCGCCGCGGTGATGCGTCCGGCCGACGCGCGCTTGAGCGCGTCGATCATCAGCATCGCCTCCATGAGGTGGTCGTTCGTCGGCGCGCAGGTCGACTGCAGCACGAAGACGTCCTTGCCGCGGACGTTCTCCATGATCTCGACCATCACCTCGCCGTCGGAGAACCGACCCACCGTGGCCTTGCCCAGGCCGAGCAGCAGGTGGGACGCGACGTCCGACGCCAGCTTGGTGTTGGCGCTGCCGGTGAAGATCATCAGACCTTCGGGGGACACGGACTCGGCGCTGCGCCGCATGCCAGGCTGCATGGTGGGGGTCAGGGTTGTGGAGGCTGCTGGCGCTCGAAAGGTTGGCTGGGGAGGAAGGATTCGAACCCTCGAATGCCGGAATCAAAATCCGGTGCCTTAACCAACTTGGCGACTCCCCATCGGTTCACTCGGCTCCCGGTCATTCGCCCGACGGCGGCGCCCGCTCGAAAGCCCAATCGCGAAGCGGGTGGGTGGCCAGCGACCTGCACACCGACACGTCGGCGTCGATCCGGCCGGCGAGCCGGTCGCGCACCCTGTGCGCGTCGGATTCGCCGTGCAGAGGAAGGAACACGCAGGCGCCGGAACCCGTCATCCGGGCCGCGCCCGCGTTCAGTCCAGCTTCGCGGGCCGCCTGCCGCAGCGCCTCGAGTGCCTCGGCCACCTTCGGCTGCCGCGACACCACGACCCGCTGCAGGTCGTTCCTTCCGCGAAACACCTGCTCGCCTCGCGAAAGACCCGAGATTTTGAGAGGTTTCGTATCCCGTGTCAATTCTGGCGCCGCGAAGACCCCCGCGGTCGGAACGGCGACGCGCGGGGCGACCAGCACGTAGGCGCGCGCCGGCAGCGCGAGCGGGCGCAGCCGCTCGCCGATGCCGGTAGCGTACGCAGCCCGGCCGAACACGAAGACCGGGACGTCGGCCCCGAGGGTGAGCGCCAGGCGCGCCAGCCGCCGGCGCGGCCAGTTCAGGTCCCACAGCCGGTTCAGCGCGAGCAGCGTCGTCGCGGCGTCCGAACTGCCGCCGCCGAGCCCTCCGCCCATCGGGATGCGCTTGTCGATCTCGATGCGAACGCCCAGGCGGCACCCGGAGCGCTCGGCGAGCAGGCGTGCCGCGCGCACCGTGAGGTCGGCGTCCGCCGGCACGCCGCCGACGGTGCCCGCGCGCTCGATCCGGCCGTCTTCGAGCCGCGTGAAGCCGAGCGAGTCGGACAGGTCGATGAGCTCGAACACGGTCTCGAGCAGGTGGTAGCCGTCCGGACGCCGGCCGGTCACGTGGAGGAACAGGTTCAGCTTGGCCGGGGCCGGGCAGTGGCGCAGTTCGGCGATCACGTCGGGGGCTTCGGTCGGGGCACGGGCGGTCAGGCGTCGGGGTCGAGGATCAGCCGGATCGTGACGCGCCGAGCCGGCGTCGATCCGGGCTCGGCCGGCCAGCGCAGCGTCATCCGCTGCGGCGCCCGCGCACCCCACTCGTCGATCGAGACCGACCAGCCGCCGTCGACGAACGCCTGCGGCCGCGCGTCGGCGCTGGTCGCGAATTCGCCGCGCAGCCAGTGCGGCAGCCGGCTCACCGGGGCGCGCCAGCCGAGCACCTCCTCGGTCAGGGCTTCGGCACTGGGCGCCGCGAAGCGCCGTCCGTCGGAGGTCTCGAGTTGCGCGTCGCCCGCGCCGGCGCGCGCACGCGCGATCGTCTGGCCGAACGGCGAGAAGACGTCGAGCTCGGTGCGCCCGCCGGACTCGCGCAGCAGGAAGCGGCCGGCCGCGCTCTCGTCGCGGGGCGGGTCCGCGGGCGCGGCCCAGGTCACCGAGAACCGGCCCGACCATTCGCCCGCGATCCCGGCGCCCGGCGAGGGCGCGCGCGGCGTCGCGCACCCGGCGAGCGCGACCGCCAGCGCGAGAACGCCCGGGCGAGACAGGCGCGTCCGGGCCGCGAGACCCCCGTCAGAGCGCCACATTGAGCCGCGCGAGGGTTTCCTTCAGGGTCTCGTTCTCCGGCTCGCGCCCGCGGGCTTCGCGCCAGAGCTTGCGCGCGTCCTCGGCGCGGCCCATCGACCAGAGGACCTCGCCGAGGTGCGCCGCGACGTCGGCTTCGGGGCGGATCGCGTAGGCCTTGCGCAGGTACTCGAGCGCCGCGTCGTGGCGGCCGAGCCGGAACATCACCCAGCCCATGCTGTCGAGGATGTGCGGGTCTTCGGGCGACAGCGCGAGCGCCTTCTCGATCAGTGCGAGCGCCTCGTCGAGCCGGATGTTGCGATCGGCGAACGTGTAGCCGAGCGCGTTGTACGCGTGCGCGTGCTCGGGCTGCAGGCCGATCAGCTTGCGCAGGCTCGCCTCCATCACGGGGACGCGGTCGATGCGCTCGGCCGCCATCGCGTGGTCGTACAGGAGCTCGGGGTTGTTCGGCAGCCGCTCGAGCGCGCGGTCGAGGACCTCGAACGCCTCCTTGGGGCGTCCTGCGTCGCGAAGCACCTGGGCCTCGGCCGCGGTCAGCTGCGCGCGCTCGCGGTTGGTCGGCACGCTGGTGTTGCGCAGCAGCTCGCGCGCCTCGTCGACGCGACCGAGCTTGCCCATCAGCAGGGCGCGCCGGATCGTCGCGGCGACGGCCTGCTCGCCGCGGCCCGCCTTCTCGAGCCAGGCGATCGCGTCGGGCAGGCGGCCGCGGTCTTCCGCGAGCTGGGCGAGGAACAGGTACGCGGGGCTGTTGTCGCGCTGCACCGTCTCGGGCAGGCCGACGTAGCGCTTGAGGTAGTCCTCGGCGACGTCGAGCTGCTTCATCTGGTAGGCGATCTGCGCGAGCGAGAACAGGATCGGCGGGTTGTCGGGCTCCTCGCGCAGCGCGAGCTCCATCTGCTTGCGCGCGTCCTCGTTGCGCCCCTCGCCGGCGAGAAGCCGCGCGTACGTGAAGCGCGCCTCGGTGGCGCGCGGGTGGCGCGCGAGGTACCCCTCGAGCAGCCGGCTGGCCGCCGCGGTCCCCGCGGGGGTCTGCGCGACGAAACGGGCCGCGGTTACCGCCGCGGTCTCGTCGTCGGGCTTGAGCGCGAGCGCCTTCGACGCCTCGGCGGCGGCGCGGTCGTGCTGGCCGGCCGCCGCGGCCAGCGCCGCGACCGCCAGGCGCGCCTCGGCGAGCGACTCGTCCGGGCGCGCGACGCGCTCGATCAGCGCGAACGCCGCGGTCTTGTCGGACGCGCGCATCAGCGTGCGCTGCAGCTGCTCGTAGAACTCGGGCAGTCCGTTGTCGGCGCGCGCGCGCGCCTGGCGCGCGGCCACGAGCGGCTCGGCGTCCGCGAGCTTTCCGGTGGACAGCAGCAGCGTCTCGAGCGTCTGAGCGGCGAGCAGCGAGCCGGGCGAGAGCTCGCGCCACAGCGAGGCACCCTGCATCGCGCGGTCGAGCGAGCGCTCCGCGAGCGCGAGCTCGGTGGCCCGGCGCGCGAGCCGGGGGTCGCGCGTCTGGCGCGCGAGCGAAAGGTAGGTCGCGGTGGCGCTGCCGATCTCGCCGCGCTGGGCCGCGATCTCGGACGCCAGCAGCTGGAACATCACCTGCGGCGTGAGGTCGGCCGGCGGCAGCGACTCGGCCGGCTCCGCTTCGTGGAAGCCGGCGCGCGCGCGCGTCACGCGGCTGCCGGGACGGGCGCCCGGCGCGTGCGGCGCGGTGCCCGGCGTGGCGGACGCCGCGGGGGCGGGACCCGCGGCGGCACCGTCGCCGGGCGACGAAAGCGTCGAGCACGCGGCGACGAGGGCGAGCGGGAATGCGAGGAGCGCGGCGCGCAGCGGCGCGCGCACCGCGCCGCGGGAGGAGGTTTTCATGGGACGATCTTAGGTTCAATTACACGCGTCGGCAAGGAAGGAGGACGATGCCCGAGCTGCCCGAAGTCGAGGTGGTCCGGCGGGGCCTGATCGAGTGCCTGCCCGGGCGCGCCGTGCGTCGGGTGCTGGTGCGCGACGGTCGGCTGCGCTGGCCGGTCGATCCCGCGCTCGACGCCGCGCTGCGCGGGCTCGTCGCGCGCCGGATCGAGCGGCGCTCGAAGTACCTGCTGACGGACTTCGGCGCGGGCACGCTGATCGTGCACCTGGGCATGTCCGGCAGCCTGCGCTTTCACGCCGATGCGCCCGCGCCGGCGCGCCACGACCACGTCGACGTCGTCTTCGAGCACGGGGTGCTCCGCTATCACGACCCGCGCCGCTTCGGCGCGATCCTGTGGCACCCGGCGCACGCCGGCCCGCCCGACGTCCACCCGCTGCTCGCCGGGCTCGGCGTGGAGCCGCTGTCGCCGGGCTTCGACGGCGCCGTGCTGCACCGGGGCACGCGCGGGCGCCGCCAGTCGATCAAGCAGCTGCTGCTCGGCGGTTCGGTCGTGGTCGGCGTCGGGAACATCTACGCGTCCGAGAGCCTGTTCCGGGCGCGCATCCGTCCGTCGACCCCCGCGGGCCGGCTCGGGCGCGAGCGCTGCGATCGCCTCGCGCGCGAGATCCGCGCGACGCTCGCCGAGGCGATCGCGCGCGGCGGCAGCTCGCTGCGCGATTTCGTCGCCAGCGACGGCGCGAGCGGGTACTTCCAGCTCGACTGCAGCGTCTACGGCCGTGCGGGCGAGCCGTGCCGCGTGTGCGCGAGCCCGGTGCGCTCGAGCCGCGACGGGCAGCGGGCGACGTTCTGGTGCGCGCGCTGCCAGCGCTGACCGGCGGGGCGAACGGGGGCGCGGGGCGATCGGGGCGATCGGGGCGCGCGGGCCGCACGGGCCGCACGGGCCGCACGGGCCGCACGGGCCGCACGGGCCGCACGGGGCGAGCCGGCCACGCGGGCGCCGCGCGCGAGTGCCGCCCGGCGCTCGCGCGCAGCCGCGCGGCGGGCGGGCGCGCGCGCACTCGTCCCCGCGCCGACATCGCTGTGCTAGATTGGCCGGACACCTTTCCGGGGCCCCCGTCCTTCCCGCACACCATGTCCGCCGGCAAACTCGGTGAACGCATTGCCGCCTACGGCTCGTGGCGTCGCGAGCTCGTCGACGCCGTGCGCCGCTACGGCCAGTGGCTGCAGGAGAACGACCTCTCCGATTCCGCGCTGCAGGGCCGCATCGAGCGCATGGTCGAGCGGCTGCGCGAGGAGCGGCTGTCGATCGCGTTCGTCGCCGAGTTCTCGCGCGGCAAGTCCGAGCTGATCAACGCGATCTTCTTCTCGGAGTACGGGCAGCGCGTGCTGCCGGCCTCGGCGGGGCGCACGACGATGTGCCCGACCGAGCTGCTCTACGACCCCGCGCGCCCGGCGTCGATCCGGCTGCTGCCGATCGAGAGCCGCCTGCGCGACCTGCCGCTCGCCGAGCTGCGGGCACGCCCCGACGAGTGGCACGAGATCCCGATCCGCCCCGGCGACGCCGACAGCGTCGCAAGCGCGTTCGCCAGCGTGCGCGAGACCCGGCGCGTCCCCGTCGCGGAGGCGGCCGCGCTCGGCCTGTACGACGCGCAGGATCCCGAGCCGGCCTTCGCGCCCGACGACCTCGGGCACGTCGAGGTGCCGCGCTGGCGCCACGCGATCGTCAACATCCCCGACCCCCTGCTCGAGACCGGGCTGGTCGTCATCGACACGCCGGGGCTGAACGCGATCGGCACCGAGCCCGAGCTGACGCTGAACCTGATCCCCGCGGCCGACGCCGTGCTGTTCGTGCTGGCGGCCGACGCCGGCGTCACGCGCTCCGACATCGACGTCTGGCGCGAGCACGTGAGCGCGTCGCACGCGTCGGGCCGATTCGTCGTGCTCAACAAGATCGACGGCCTGTGGGACGAGCTGCGCGACGAGGTCCAGATCGAGCTCGAGCTCGCGCAGCAGGTCTCTTCGGTGTCGCAGACGCTCGAGATCGCGCCGGAGCGGGTGTTCCCGGTGTCGGCGCAGAAGGGGCTGGTCGCGAAGATCCAGGGCGACAACGCGCTGCTGCGGCGCAGCCGGCTGCCCGACCTCGAGCGCGCGCTGTCGCAGGAGCTCGTGCCGCAGAAGCACGTGCTGGTGCGCGAGCGCGTGCGGCGCGAGTTCGACGAGCTCGCGTCGGTGATCACGTCGCTGCTGGGCGCGCGCCGGCGCGGCGTCGTCGAGCAGCTGTTCGAGCTCAACGGCCTGCGCGGCAAGAACCGCAACGTCGTCGACCACATGGCTTCGCGCATCAAGGCCGAGCGGGCCGACTTCGAGAAGAGCCTGCGCCACCTGCAGGCGCTGCGCACGGTCTACACGCGCCAGTCGCAGGCGATCTACTCGCGCATCGGCGTCGACTCGCTCAAGCGCCACGTGCGCTCGGCGCGCGAGGTCATGCGCGCGAGCAATTTCTCGGTCGGGCTGCGCGACGGCATGTCGAGCCTGCTCGCCGCGACGCGCGCCGACTTCGTCGAGGTCGGGCGCACCGTCGACGAGATCACCACGCTGATGAGCGCGATGTACCGCACGTTCAACGCGGAGCACGGGCTCTCGCTGGGCGCGCCGATGATGTTCTCGACGCGCCGCTACCTCGACGAGCTCGACCGCGTCGAGACGCTGCAGCGGCGCCAGTTCGGGCCGCTCACGCTGGTCACGACCGAGAAGTGGGCGCTGATGCGGCGCTTCTTCGAGTCGGTCGCGGCGCGCATCAAGGAGATCTACGAGCTCGCCAACCGCGAGGTCGAGGCGTGGCTGCGCGCGGTGATCGCCCCGATCGAGGGCCAGGTGCGCGAGCACCAGATGCAGCTGCGCAAGCGCCTGGACTCCGTGCGCAGGGTGCTCGACGCGACCGAGAGCCTGGACGCGCGCATCGCCGAGATCGACGAGTCGCGGGCCGGCGTCGAGCAGCAGCTCGCGATCGCGGCCGAGATGGTGAGCAACGTCCACGCGCTCCTCGAGCGCGCGCTCGCGGAGCTGCCGGAGCCCGAGCTGGTCTGACGCGCCGGCCGCGGCGCTCCTGTATCCTCGCCTGCCCATGGACACGCTGGCCCGAGCCGTCGTCGACTGGCAGCGTTCGCACGGCCGCCACGCGCTGCCGTGGCAGGGCACCCGCGATCCGTACCGCGTCTGGCTGTCGGAGATCATGCTGCAGCAGACGCAGGTCTCGACGGTGATCCCGTACTACGCCGGCTTCCTCGCGCGCTTCCCCGACGTCGCGGCGCTCGCGCGCGCGCCGCTCGACGACGTGCTCGCCGCGTGGAGCGGCCTCGGCTACTACACCCGCGCGCGCAACCTTCACGCGTGCGCGCGCGCGGTCGTCGACGCGCACGGCGGCGCCTTCCCGGGCGACGCCGCGTCGCTCGCGGGCCTGCCGGGCATCGGGCGCTCGACCGCGGCCGCGATCGCGGTGTTCGCGTTCGGCGCGCGCGAGGCCATCCTCGACGGCAACGTCAAGCGCGTGTTCTGCCGCTGCTTCGGTGTCGAGGGCTTCCCCGGCGCGCCGGCGGTCGAGCGCGCGCTGTGGGCGATCGCCGAGCGCGAGCTGCCGGCGCGTGGGCTGCGCGCGTACACCCAGGGGCTGATGGACCTGGGCGCCACCGTCTGCACGCGGACGCGCCCGCGCTGCGAAGACTGCCCGCTCGCGGGCGCGTGCGTCGCCCGCGGCCAGGGGCGCACCGCGAGCCTGCCGGCGCCCAGGCCGCGGCGCGCGACGCCGGTGCGCGGCGTGCGCCTGCTCGTGATCCTGCGCGGCGCGTGCGTCCTCGTCGAGCGGCGCCCGGCGCCCGGCGTGTGGGGCGGGCTGTGGAGCCTGCCGGAGCTGCCCGAGGACGCCTCGGGCGAGCCCGTCGCCGACGCGGTGCGGCGGCGCTTCGGGCTCGACGCGCGCACGAGCGTCGAGCTGCCGGCGTTCGAGCACGCGTTCACCCACTTCCGGCTGCGCGCGACGCCGGTGTGCGTCGACGTCGCGGGGGCGGCCCGCGTCGCCGACGGCACGCAGCGCTGGCTCGCGCTCGACGAAGCGCATGCGGCGGCGCTGCCGGCGCCCGTGAAGTCGCTGCTCGCCGGCCTCGCCGGCGTCAGAGCACCCGGTGCTGCTGCAGGTAGTCCCGCACCAGCGAAAGCCGCGCGAGCGCGTCGTCGAGCTCCATCAGCTTCTGCTTCGCCCGCGCCGGAATCGGCAGGAACTCGCACAGCCGGTTCCCCACCCAGCGGGCCGACTCGAAGTCGTAGGGCCCGAGCACCCGCCGGCTGACCGGATTCGGCTCGCGCCGCTCGAGGTCGTCGACGATCTTGCGCAGCAGCGCCACGCAGGGCGCGAACTCGGCGCCGATCGCGGCGTCGGGTTCCGGCGCGAGCGGCTGCGCGTCGGCGCGCACCAGCCCGTCGGCCTGCACCCGCCGCGCCGCGACGCGGAAGCGCTCGCCGCCGCGGGTGCGGACCTGCAGCACGCCGGGCTGCTCCATGTCCCAGTCGACGATCGTCGCCAGGCTGCCCACCGGCTCGTGCTCGGCCGCCTCGCCGACTTCGCCGCCGCGCGTGATCAGGCACACGCCGAACGGGCTCGCGCGGCGCATGCAGTCGCTCACCATGTCGACGTAGCGCGCCTCGAAGACCCGCAGCGGCAGCGCACCGCCCGGGAACAGCACCGTGGACAGCGGGAAGATCGGGAGGTCGCGCAGCATCGGCGCCCGCGTGCCGCCGGGGGCGCGCGCTCAGCCCGCGAGCGCGCGCTGCGTCAGCGCCCGGTGGCGCACCAGCACGTGCTCGGTGCGCCGGAACCGCCGCGCGAGGTCCTCGACGCAGAACACCGAGCGGTGCTGCCCGCCGGTGCACCCGAGCGCGATCGTCAGGTAGCTGCGGTTCTCCTGGATGTAGAACGGCAGCCACGTGTGCAGGAAATTGCCGATGTGGTCGATGAAGCGCTGCACCGAGGGGATCGCGCGCAGGAACTCCGCGACCGCGTCGTCGAGCCCGGTGAGCGGGCGCAGCTCGGTCGTGTAGTAGGGGTTCGGCAGGCAGCGCGCGTCGAAGACGAGGTCGGCGTCGAGCGGCACGCCGTGCTTGTACGCGAACGACTCGAACAGCAGCGTGAGGGCCGCGCGCTCCGCGCCGACGACGTCGCGCACCCACTGGCGCAGCACGTTCGGGTGCAGGTCGCTGGTGTCGAGCGCGACGCCGAGGTCCTCGATCACGGACATCATCTCGCGCTCGCGCTCGATCGCCTCGACCAGCGTCTTGCCGCCTTCCTCGGCGGAGCCGCGCATCGACAGCGGATGCCGGCGGCGGGTCTCGGCGTAGCGCTGCACCAGCGTGTCGGTGCGCGCGTTCAGGAACACGACCTTCACGTCGTGCCCGTAGCGCGACAGGCCGGGGAGCATCGAGCGCAGCTCGGCGACCGACTCGCCGCTGCGCGCGTCGATCGACAGCGCGACCCGATCGTGGCCGGCGTCGCGCAGCGAGCCGATCACTTCCTGCAGGAAACGCACCGGGAGGTTGTCGACGCAGTAATAGCCGTCGTCCTCGAGCACGTTGATCGCGATGGACTTGCCGGAACCCGAGATCCCGGTGATCAGGACGACACGCATGGGTGGACGCGACTCGAGCGGGGAGGCTCATCTCCGAATCCCGCCAGAATAGCCGGGGCGTGCGGCGGCGTCGATGGGGGCATTCCGGAGGGGGCGCGGCTTTGCCCGGTGACCGCCCCGCCCGCGCGCGTGCACGGGCCGCCCGGCGCGAACCCGCCCCTAGGAACCCGACTGCTGGATCATCCGGTGCTGGCGCTCGACGAAGTCGCGCATCGTGTCGACGCCGCGCAGCTGCAGCACCGTGCTGCGCACCGCGGCCTCGGTCAGCACCGCGATGTTGCGGCCGGCCGCCACCGGGATCACGACCTTGCGGATCGGCAGGCCGAGCACCTCCTGCGTGAGCGCCTCCAGCGGCAGGCGCTGGTACTCGTTCTCCATGGCGCTGCGCCGGATCAGGTGCACGATCAGCTTGAGCTTCATCTTCGGGCGGATCGAGGTCTCGCCGAAGATCGTGCGGATGTCCAGGAGCCCGAGCCCGCGCACCTCGAGCATGTTCCTGAGCAGGGGCGGGCAGCGGCCCTCGATCGCGTGGGGCGCGATGCGGCGGAAGTCGACGACGTCGTCGGCGACCAGCCCGTGCCCGCGACTGATCAGCTCGAGCGCCAGCTCGCTCTTGCCCAGCCCGGACTCGCCCGAGATCAGCACGCCCATGCCGAGCACGTCCATGAACACGCCGTGCATCGACGTCGTCTCGGCCACCGCCTTCGTCAGCCAGTAGCGGATCATGTCGATGACGCGGGCCGCGGGCTGCGGCGAAGAGATCAGCGGCAGCCCGTCGGTCTCGCAGCGCGCGACCAGCGCGGGGTCCGGCTGTCCGCCCTCGGTCACGATCACCGCGGGCGGGTGCCCGGCGACGAGTTCGTCGAGCACGGCGTCGTGCCGCTTCGCGTCCATCTTGCGGTAGAAGAAGTCGGTCTCGGCGTGGCCGAAGACCTGGACCCGCTTCGGGTGGATCAGGTTCAGGTAGCCGACCAGGTCGGCGGGCTCGGTGCTGCCGGTGCCGAGCGGGCGGTCGGCGCCGGCGCGGCCCGCGAGCCACTCCAGGTTCAGCGCTTCCCGGTTCGCATCGACGAGCTGCTGGACGGTGACGGTCATCGGGAGGGCGGTGCGTTCCGGTGGCGTGGCGGCGCCGCGGCGGGCCGTCGGCCCGTCAGGCGGCGGGGCGGTAAGGCGTCCAGGTCGAAAGGACCCGGTGGATCTGCGCCGGGTCGTCGGCCGACATCAGCGAGTCTCGGATCGTGCGGTCGGACAGCAGCTCCGCGAGCTCGGAGAGCAGTTCGAGGTGCTCCTCGGTCGCGTGCTCGGGCACCAGCAGGAAGACGACCAGCGAGACCGGCTGGCCGTCGGGGGCCTCGAAGGGAATCGGGTCGGCCAGGCGCACCACCGCCGCGAGCGCGTCCTTCAGCCCCTTGATGCGGCCGTGGGGGATCGCGACGCCCTCGCCGAGCCCGGTCGAGCCGAGCCGCTCGCGCGCGAAGAGGGAGTCGAAGACCTTGCCGCGCTCGATGCCGTGGTTGTTCTCGAACAGCAGCCCGGCCTGCTCGAACAGGCGCTTCTTGCTGGTGACCTGGAGGTGGGTCACCACGTTGTTCGGGGGCAGGAGCCGCGAGATCCGGTTCATCGGCAGACGTCGGCAGGCGCACGGGCGAAAAAGGCTCCGCACGTGCGCCCGGGGTTGGGTGGCGACAAGATTACGCCATTGTTTCAGCCCTGCGTCCAGGGTCGCAGGAATTATTGCCCGATGCACGGAAACAACAAGGGCGGCCGCCCTGACCGGGCCGGCCGCCCTGCGTGGCGGAACGGGGGGCGACTACATCGACGCCTGCTGCTTCACGCCGTTGTTGCCGTGGTCGTTCATCTTCTCCTTGTACTTCATCACCTGCCGGTCGAGCTTGTCGGCCAGGATGTCGATGGCCGCGTAGAGGTCCTCGTCCTGCGCCTCGGCGTGAAGTTCCCGGCCGCGCACGTGGATGTTGATCTCGGCCTTCTGCACCAGCTTGTCAACCGACAGGAACACCTTGACGTCGATCACCCGGTCGAAGTGCCTGCGGATGCGATCGAGCTTCTGGGTCACGTACTCGCGCAGGGCGGGCGTGACTTCCAGATGGTGTCCCGTGATCGAGAGGTTCATGTCATCTCCTGAGGTCAGTGCTCGACGGTGCTGCGACTGCCCACCGCCACTTCCAGATTACAGCACTTTTCGCTGGGCGACGGCCGGAATCTTGGACGCTTCGCGGTACTTGGCGACCGTGCGTCGCGCCACCACGATGCCCTGCTCGCCGAGCAGTTCGGCGATGCGGCTGTCCGACAGCGGGCGCTTGGGATTCTCCTCGGCGACCATCTGCTTGATCAGCGCGCGGATCGCGATGCTCGAGGCCGCGCCGCCGGCGTCGGTCGCGACGTGGCTGCCGAAGAAGTACTTGAGCTCGAAGGTGCCGTGCGGCGTGAGCATGAACTTCTGCGTCGTGACCCGCGAGATGGTCGACTCGTGCAGGCCGAGCTCCTCGGCGATCTCGCGCAGCACCAGCGGGCGCATCGCGACCGCGCCGTGCGAGAAGAACGCCCGCTGGCGGTCGACGATCGCCTGCGCCACGCGCAGGATCGTGTCGAAGCGCTGCTGCACGTTCTTGATCAGCCAGCGCGCCTCCTGAAGCTGCGCGGCGAGGCCGCCGCCCGCGCCGCGCGCGCGGCGCAGGATCTGCGCGTAGACGTCGTTGATCTTGAGCTTGGGCAGCACGTCCGGGTTGAGCGACGCCTGCCAGCCGCCGCGAACGCGGCGCACGAGCACGTCGGGCACCACGTACGTCGGTTCCTCGACCGAGTACGCCGCGCCGGGGCGCGGGGCGAGCCGCCGGATCAGCGCCTGCGCCTCGCGCAGGACGTCGTCGTCGCAGCGCAGCAGGCGCCGGATCTTGGTGAAGTCCTTGGCGGCGAGCAGCGGGAGGTGCTCGCGGACGATCTCGCGCGCCGCCGCCAGCGTGGTCGGGTCGGGCGGATCGGGCTCGGCCTCGAGTGCCGCGAGCTGCAGCAGCAGGCCCTCGGACAGGTCGTGCGCGCCGACCCCGGGGGGGTCGAAGCTCTGCAGCAGCTTGAGCGCGGTCGACAGCTCGATCGGATCGACCTCGAGCTCCGGCGGCAGCATCGCCGCGATCTCCTCGAGGCTCGCGTCCAGGTAGCCGTCGTCGTCGAGGTCGTCGATCAGCAGCTCGACGAGCGCGCGGTCGCGGGCGGACGCCTGGGTCGCGGCCAGCTGGGCCATCAGGTGGTCGTGCAGCGTTCGCCCGCTCGCGGCCATCTGCGGCGCGCCGCGCTCGTCCTCGTCGTCGCCGCTCGCGCTCGAGCCCGGCCGCGCGCCGGTGTCCGACCCCCAGTCGCCCCCGTGGTCGTCCGCGTCGCCGCGCCCGCCGGTGTCGAAGTCGCCGTCGAAACCGCCGTCCGCGCCGTCGGCGGCCGGGCCGGAGCGGTCGGCCTCGCCGGGATCGGGCGCCGGCCCCGAATGGGTCGACTGCAGCGCGCCGTTCGCCGTGATCCTGAGCGCGCTGGCCATCGGGTCGTCCAGGCGCTCGATCAGCGGGTTGTCCGACAGGATCTGCTCGAGCTCCTGGTTCAGCTCGAGCGTCGAGAGCTGCAGCAGGCGGATCGACTGCTGCAGCTGCGGCGTGAGCGCCAGGTGCTGAGAGAGTTTGAGCTGGAGCGAAGGTTTCACGGGTGGAGTGAGCGAACACCTGCCGCCGGCGCCACCCGAGCGGCGCCGGGCGCCTACATTCGGAAGTGTTCGCCCAGGTAGACTCGCCGGACGCTCTCGTTGTCGACGATGGCGTCAGGACGGCCGGAAGCAAGAACAGTACCAGCGTTAATGATATACGCCCGGTCGCAGATTCCAAGCGTCTCGCGGACGTTGTGGTCGGTGATGAGCACTCCGATGCCGCGTTTGCGGAGAAATTTCACGATCCGCTGGATCTCGATGACCGCGATCGGGTCGACGCCCGCGAAGGGCTCGTCGAGCAGGATGAAGCGCGGGGAGGTCGCGAGCGCCCGCGCGATCTCGACGCGCCGTCGCTCCCCGCCCGACAGCGACAGTGCCGCGTTGGAGCGGATCTGCTCGATCTGGAGCTCGGCGAGCAGCGACTCGAGGCGGCGCTCGATCTCGGCGCGCGCGAGCGCCCGGCCGTCGTCGCCCGCCTGCAGCTCGAGCACCGCGAGGATGTTCTCCTCGACCGTCAGCTTCCGGAAGACCGACGCCTCCTGGGGCAGGTAGGACAGGCCGAGCCGGGCGCGCCGGTGGATCGGCAGCCGGCTGATCAGCTGCCCGTCGAGGAGGATGCGTCCGGCGTCCGACGGCACGAGCCCGACGATCATGTAGAAGCAGGTCGTCTTGCCGGCGCCGTTCGGCCCGAGCAGGCCGACCACCTCGCCGCTCTCGACCTCGAGGGAGACGTCGGCGACGACCTGGCGGCCGTGGTACGCCTTCATCAGGTGGTGCACCTCGAGCCGGCTGCGCGGCGCTGCGGCAGCCGCGCCGGCCGCCGCCGGCGCGCCCGCGGACGGGGTCTCGGGCATCGGCTACTTCTGGGCGGGCGCCGTGCGCTCGGACGGCTTGAGCGGCACGGCGGCGGGTTCGGGCGCGTCGGTCGTCCTGGGCTGGATCACGACCCGCACCCGGCCGCCGGGGTTTTCCGCGGTCGCCGATGCCGGCCCGCCGCTCTCGACGCTGAAGAACTCGGCGCGGCTGTCGTAGACGATCACGTTGCCGTGGACCTCGTCGGTCACGCGCTCGCCCTCGAGCCGCTTCAGGCTCGCACGCTGCCGGAAGCGCACCGTCTCGGTCTTGCCGTCGTAGTCGAGCTGCTGGCCGACGCCGACGATGAACTGCTCGACCCCCTCGCGCTTCTGCCGGAACGTCGCCGGGCTCCCGTACGCGGTGCCGTACTGGTACCCCTCGGGGTCCTGGCGGATCACGAGGCGGTCGGCGCGGATGACGATCGTGCCCTTGACCATCGTCACGTTGCCGACGAAGGTGTTGACCTGCTTGAGGTCGTCGTACTGCATGGAGTCGGCTTCGACGTTGACCGGCTTGTTGCGGTCGGCGCGTTCGGCCGGCGCCGAGCCCGCCGCGAGCGCGAGCACGGCGGCGAACGCCGCGGCGAGCGAGCGCCGCGGCCGCCGGCGCCGGTCCGGGCGCGGGCTTGGAGCGAAGGGAGTGCGGGTCGGCAAGATCAATTCCGGGCGGGCGCAGCCCAGACTCCCCGGACCTGGGAACGGACGTTCAGAACCCGCGCGGCATTATTGAATTCCATGCCGACCCCCGTCAAGGAAGAACCGCCGTAGGTGATCTCCACCGGCCGGTCGGTCCGGGCGACGTCCTCGTTGGCGAGCACCAGCACGTAGTCGGTCCGGACCTGGAGCTCGGGCTTGTCGCCGGCCGCGGCACGCGTCATCACGACGTGGTCGTGCAGGTGGGTCTGCTCGCCGTCGCGCGTCGAGCGGCCGCGGTCGGCGCGCAGCGTCACGAGCGGGCGCGAGGGGTCCAGGCTCACGAGCACCGGCGAAACGAACTCGCTGGAGTCGTCGTCGGGGAAGTGCACGAGCCGCGCCGCCGACATCCTGAAGACCGGCTCGCCGCGCGTGTTCATCCGGGTGAGCGCGAAGTGCTCGACGAAGTAGTCGGGCTCGTGGCTCACGTGCCGTGCCGCCCGCGGGCCGCGGAAGATCGACGAGAGCTCCGCGAGGTAGTACGTGGTCCCCGCGAGGCCGGCGAGCAGCACGATCGACAGCACCGCGGCGAAACGGTCGTAGAAGCGCTGCTTCATGGTCGTGCGCGCCGCATCGGGATCACGGTCCCGCGGGCCCCGTCCGGTGGCGCGCGAGCAGCGCGGCGAGCGCTCCGCGCGACTCGAGCAGCAGTTCGGCGAGCTCGCGCACCGCGCCGTGCCCGGCCGGCCGGGTCGAGACCCAGTGCGCGGCGTCGAGCACCGGGACGGCGGCGTCCGACGGCGCACCCGCCAGCCCGGCCACCGCGAGCGCGGGCAGGTCGGGCCAGTCGTCGCCCATGTAGGCCACCGCGGCGAGCGGGCACGCGAAGCGCTGCGCGAGGTCCCGCAACGCCTGCGCCTTGTCCGGGCAGCGCTGGATCACCGCGTCGAAGCGCAGTTCGGCGGCGCGCACCGCGACGATCGACGACTCGCGCCCGGTGACGATCGCGAGCTTCACCCCGGCCTCGCGCAGAAGCGCCAGCCCGAAGCCGTCGCGCACCGAGAAGCCCTTCATCGTCTCCGACGTCGGCCCGATCCAGATCGTGCCGTCGGTCATCGTGCCGTCGACGTCGAGCGCGAGCACGCGGATCCCGGCGGCGAGCGCGCGCAGGGCGTCCGGCGACGGGCGGGCGGGCGGCGGCACGGCGGGCATCAGACCACCTTCGCCAGCAGCAGGTCGTGGATGTGCAGCGCGCCCACCAGCGTGCGCGCGTCGTCGACGACCAGCAGCTGGTTGATGCGGCGGTCTTCCATCGTCCGCACCGCCTCGACCGCGAGCGCGCCGGGGGCGACCGTGACCGGCGAGCGCGTCATCACCTGCTCGACCCCGAGCGCGCGCAGGTCGCCGTCGCGTTCGAGCAGCCGGCGCAGGTCGCCGTCGGTGAACACGCCGACGACCTCGCGGTGCTCGCCCACGACCGCGGTCATTCCCATGCGCTTGCGCGTGATCTCGAGGATCGCCGCGGGCACGCTCGCGTCCCGGCCGACCGCCGGGACCGCGTCGCCGGTGCGCATCACGTCGCAGACGTGGGTGAGCAGGCGCCGGCCCAGCGCGCCGCCGGGGTGCGAGCTGGCGAAGTCGTCCGCACCGAACCCGCGCGCGTCCAGCAGCGCGACCGCGAGCGCGTCGCCGAGCGCGAGCGCCGCGGTGGTGCTCGCGGTGGGGGCGAGGTTCAGCGGGCACGCCTCGCGCTCGACGCCGGCGTCGAGGTGGGCGTCCGCGAGCCGCGCGAGCGGGGAGGACGGGTCGCCGGTGATCGCGATCAGCCGCGCGCCGCGCCGCTTGACGTACGGGACGATCGCCATCAGTTCGGCGGTCGTGCCGGAGTTCGACAGCGCGAGCACGACGTCTTCGCGCGTGATCATGCCGATGTCGCCGTGGCTGGCCTCGGCCGGGTGCACGAAGAACGCCGGCGTGCCGGTGGACGCGAGCGTGGCGGCGATCTTGCGCCCGACGTGGCCGGACTTGCCGATGCCGCTGACGACGACCCGGCCGCGGCACGCGAGCACCAGCTCGCACGCGGTCACGAACGGCTCGCCGATGCGCGCCGGGAGTGCCTCGATCGCCGCCGCCTCGATGCGCAGTACCTCGACCGCGCGCTCGACCAGGCGTGCTCGCGCGGGCGGGGTGGATAGAATCGGAGCCTGCATCGACTCAGTATATCGACTCGAGGCTCCGGGTGACGCCGGCGCGCCCCCGCCGGGGGGCGCGCGCGGCGCGCGCGCGGGCCGCGGAGCCCCGGCCTTGCTGTCGTCCCTGGAAATCGCCCTCGTCCTGCTCGCCGCCTCGGTGTTCGCGGTGGTCGCGCTGCGCACGTTCGGCCTGCCGCCGCTGGTCGCCTACCTCGTGGTCGGCGTCGGGCTCGGGCCCTACGCGACCGGCGTCGCCGGCGACCCCGCGGCCGTGCGGCACGCCGGCGAGCTCGGCGTCGTGTTCCTGATGTTCACGCTCGGGCTGGAGTTCAATCTCGCCAAGCTCGGCGCGCTGCGCCGGCACGTGTTCGCGCTCGGCGGGGCGCAGGTGCTGGCGACGATCGCCCTCGGGATGGCCGGGTTCTGGCTGCTGCCGCCCGCGCTCGAGGTGCGCCTGCTCGGCGAGGGCGTGGACTGGCGCGCCGCGCTGGTGCTCGGCGGCGCGGTCGCGATGTCGTCGACCGCGATGGTCGTCAAGCTGCTCTCCGAGAAGCGCGAGCTCGAGAGCGAGCACGGCCGGCGGGTGTTCGGGGTGCTGCTGTTCCAGGACCTCGCCGTGATCCCGCTGCTGATCGTGATCCCCTCGCTCGCGCCGGGCGCCGGCGGCGGGCTCGCGGGCGCGCTCGCGGTCGCGCTCGCCAAGGCGGTCGTGCTGCTCGTGCTGCTGCTGCGCTTCGGTCCGCCGCTGATGAAGCGCTGGTTCAACGTGGTCGCGCGCCGGCGCTCGCACGAGCTGTTCACGCTGAACGTGCTGTTCGCGACGCTGCTGTTCGCGTGGCTGACGAGCCGCGCCGGCCTGTCGATGGAGCTCGGCGCGTTCGTCGCCGGGATGCTGATCGCCGAGACCGAGTTCAGGTTCCAGGTCGAGGAGGACATCAAGCCCTTCCGCGACGTGCTGCTCGGCCTGTTCTTCGTGTCCCTGGGAACGCAGCTCGACGTCTCCCAGCTCTTCGAGTACTGGCCGAAGGTGCTGCTGTTCCTCGTCGTGCCGATGCTGCTGAAGTTCGCGGTCATCGCGGCGCTCGTGCGCGGGTTCGGCGCCGGCGCGGGCACCGCGGTGCGCTGCGGCGTCTGGCTCACGCAGGCCGGCGAATTCGGCTTCGTGCTGCTCGCGCTGGCCGGCAGCGTCGGGATCGTGCCGCCGGCGCTGATGCAGCCCGCGCTGGCGGCGATGCTGCTGTCGCTGATCGGCAGCCCGCTGCTGATCGAGCGCGCCAACCGCATCGCGCTGCGCCTGTCGAGCCAGGAGTGGATGCAGCGTTCGCTGCAGCTGCAGTCGATCGCGAGCCGCAGCCTCGCGCGCGACCGCCACGTCATCGTCTGCGGCTACGGCCGCTGCGGGCAGGCGCTCGCGCACGTGCTCGAGACCGAGAAGGTCGGCTTCATGGCGCTCGACCTCGACCCCGACCGCGTGCGCGAGGCGTCGGCGAGCGGCGAGTCGGTCGTCTACGGCGACGCGACGAAGCGCGAGACGCTGCTCGCCGCCGGCGTGCACCGCGCCCGCGCGCTCGCGGTCACGTTCGACGACACGCCGGCGACGCTGCGCATCATCCACGCGGTGCGCGCGCTCGCGCCGCAGCTGCCGATCCTGGTTCGCACCGCGCACGAGGCCGACATCGACGCCTTGCGGGCGGCCGGCGCGACCGAGGTCGTCCCGGAGATCGTCGAGGGCAGCCTGATGCTCGCGTCGCACGCGCTGGCGCTCGCGGGGGTTCCGCTCACGCGGGTGCTGCGGCGCGTGCGCAAGGTGCGCGAGAGCCGCTACACGCTGCTGCAAGGATTCTTCCACGGCGCCGACGACACCGAGGGCGACGCGATCGAGGACGCGCCGGTTCACCTGCGCGCGATCGGCGTCGCGGCGGCGAGCCCCGTCGTCGGGCGCACGGTGGGCGAGCTCGCGCTCGGCGGCGCGCGCGTCACGGCGGTGGTGCGCCGCAGCCAGCGCCAGGCCGACCCCGCGCCGGAGTTCGCGCTCGAGGCGGGCGACACCCTGGTCGTTTCGGGAACGATCGAGCAGATCGGCGCGGCCGAGGCGCGAGTGCTGCACGGTTAGGGCGGCCGGGGCGGCGGGCCCGCACCGGCTGCGCGGCGGCGCGTGCCGCGCCCGGGCGCCGCCGGCGGCCGGCCCGCCCCGGGTTTATCATCGCGGGTTCGACACGACGGCTCGGTGCCTTGGCTCAAGAATTCCTCGTCCTCGATCAGGTCCGGTTCGGCTATCGCGAGCGCGCGATCCTGGACGGGGTCTCGCTTCGCTTTCCGCGCGGCAAGGTGGTCGCGCTGATCGGCGGGTCGGGCTCGGGCAAGACCACGATCCTGCGGCTGATCGGCGGGCAGCTGCGCCCGAAGTCGGGCCGGGTCACGTTCGACGGCGCCGACGTCCACGCGCTCGATCGCGAGGGCCTGTACCGGCTGCGCCGCCGCATGGGGATGCTCTACCAGTTCGGCGCGCTGTTCACCGACCTCACCGTGTTCGAGAACGTCGCGTTCCCGCTGCGCGAGCACACCGCGCTGCCGGAGGCGCTGATCCGCGACCTCGTGCTGCTGAAGCTCAACGCGGTCGGGCTGCGCGGTGCCGCGCAGTTCCGGATCTCGCAACTGTCGGGCGGCATGGCGCGCCGAGTCGCGCTCGCGCGAGCGATCGCGCTCGACCCCCCGCTGATCATGTACGACGAGCCCTTCGCGGGGCTCGACCCGATCGCGCTCGCCACGGTCGCGCACCTGATCCGCAACCTCAACGACGCGCTCGACGTCGCGTCGATCCTCGTCTCGCACGACATCAAGGACGCGTTCGCGATCGCCGACTACGTCTACCTGCTCGCCGCCGGGCGCATCGCCGCCGAGGGCACGCCCGACGAGATGAAGGCGTCGTCCGACCCGAACGTGCGCCAGTTCCTCGAGGGCGACATCGACGGCCCGGTCGCGTTCCACTACCAGGCGACCCCGCTCGCCGAAGACCTGGGGCTCGGCGCATGATCGGCACGCTCGGCGGCGCGCTGCGGGTCGTCGCGGACAAGGTCGCGCGCGTCGGCTACGGCACGCGCTTCTTCGCGCGCCTGTGCGCGCTCGGGCTGATGTCGGTGCGCCGGCTGCGGCTGGTGGTCGACCAGGTCCACTTCGTCGGCAACTACTCGCTGTCGATCATCCTGGTCTCGGGCCTGCTGATCGGCTTCGTGCTCGGGCTGCAGGGCTACTACACGCTGCGCCGCTACGGCTCGGAGGAGGCGCTCGGCCTGCTCGTGACGCTGTCGCTGGTGCGCGAGCTCGGCCCGGTGGTCACCGCGCTGCTGTTCGCGGGGCGCGCCGGCACGTCGCTCACCGCCGAGGTCGGGCTGATGAAGGCGGGCGAGCAGATCGACGCGATGGAGATGATGGCCGTCGACCCGGTCGAGCGCGTGCTCGCGCCGCGCTTCCTCGCGGCGCTGGTGTGCATGCCGCTGCTGGCGGCGCTGTTCTCGGCGATGGGCGTGCTCGGCGGCTACCTGGTCGGCGTCGAGATGATCGGCGTCGACGCCGGCGCGTTCTGGTCGCAGATGCAGGGCGGCGTCGACTGGATCGAGGACGTCGGCAACGGCGTCGTCAAGAGCGTCGTGTTCGGGTTCACGGTGGCGTTCGTCGCACTGTACGTCGGCTACGAGGCCGAGCCGACGCCCGAGGGCGTCGCGCGCGCGACCACGACGACGGTCGTCGTCGCGTCGCTGGCGGTGCTCGGGCTGGATTTCATCCTGACCGCGCTGATGTTCGGCTCGAACTGAGCGCCGGGGAAGAGAGAGGGTGTCGAGATGAACCGGAAGTCCGTCGACCTGCTGGTCGGGCTGTTCGTGCTGCTGGGGTTCGGCGCGCTGGTGTTCCTCGCGGTGCGCGCCGGCAACATGAGCTCGAGCATCGCGCTGTCCGACACCTACGAGACGCGCGCGAAGTTCGACAACATCGGCGGGCTGAAGCCGCGCGCCGCGGTCCGCAGCGCCGGCGTCGTCGTCGGCCGCGTCACCGGGATCCGTTTCGACGACAAGAGCTACCAGGCCGAGGTCTCGATCGCGCTCGACAAGCGCTACCGCTTCCCCAAGGACACCTCGGCCAAGATCATGACCTCCGGCCTGCTCGGCGAGCAGTACATCGGCCTGGAGCCGGGCGGCGACGAGAAGATGCTCGAGGCCGGCGACAAGATCTCGATGACCCAGTCGGCGGTGGTGCTCGAGAACCTGATCGGCCAGTTCCTGTACGGCAAGGCCGCCGAGGGAGAGAAGAAGTGACCCGCCCGAACGGCCCGGCCCGGCCGGCGCGCTCGCCGGGCGGCGGCGTGCCTTCCGTGCGCCGCCTCGCCGCCGCCGCCGCCGCCGCGCTCGCGCTCGCCGGCTGCGCCACCACCGGCGCCGTGTCCGGGCCGCGCGCGGATCCCTGGGAGCCGATGAACCGCGCGGTGTTCGGCTTCAACGAGGCGCTCGACGCCGCGGTCGTCAAGCCGGTGGCCACCGCGTACACGAACGTGGTTCCGGAGGCGGTGCGCTTCGTCGTCTCGAACATGATCGCGAACATCGCCGACGTCTGGACCGCGGCGAACCAGCTGCTGCAGGGCAAGCCCCTGGAAGCCGCGAACGACCTCGGCCGCTTCGCGATCAACACCGTCTTCACGCTCGGCGGCATGGGCGACCTCGCCGGCGAGCTCGGCCTGGAGCGCCACCGCGAGGACTTCGGCCAGACGCTGGGCCGCTGGGGCGTTCCCGCCGGCCCGTACCTGGTGCTGCCGTTCATCGGGCCGTCGAGCGTGCGCGACGCGCCGGCCTTCGGGGTCGACGTCCTCGCCGACCCCCTGCGCCAGGTCGCGACGCAGGGGCAGCGCAACAACGCGTGGGTCGTGCGCTTCATCGACGCCCGCGCGTCGCTGCTGCGCGGCGAGAGGATCGTCGAGGGGGCCGCGCTCGACAAGTACGGCTTCATCCGGGACGCGTACCTGCAGCGGCGCCGCAACCTGGTCTGGGACGGCGATCCGCCGCCCGAGCCCGACGACGACGAGGACAAGGACGCGGGCGGCGCGCGTCAGCCGGGCGGCAGGCCCGCGCGTTGAGGATCGAGCACAGGACACCCACGAGGAACGAATCGATGAGACGAATCCTGACGATGCTGGCCGCGGCGCTCTTCCTGGCGCAGGCGCACGCCGCGACCGAAGCCCCCGACGCGCTGATCCGGCGCCTGAGCACCGACGTGCTCGAGCGCATCAAGGTCGACAAGGACATCCAGGCGGGCGACTTCAGGAAGCTGTCCGACTTCGTCGACCAGACCGTGATGCCGCACGTGAACTTCCAGCGCATGACCGCGCTGTCGGTCGGGCGCAACTGGCGCGGCGCGTCGCCCGAGCAGCAGAAGCAGCTGATGACCGAGTACCGCGCGCTGCTGCTGCGCACGTACTCCGGCGCGCTGTCGTCGGTGAAGGACCAGTCGATCCGCATGAAGCCGCTGCGCGCCGACCCCGCCGACAACGAGGTGATCGTGCGCAGCGAGGTCGTGCAGCCGCGCGGCGAGCCGATCCAGCTCGACTACCGCCTCGAGAAGGCCGGCGACGCCTGGAAGATCTACGACGTCAACGTGCTCGGCGTGTGGCTGGTCGAGAGCTATCGCAACCAGTTCGCGCAGGAGGTCGGCGCGAAGGGGATCGACGGCCTGATCAGGTCGCTGGCCGAGAAGAACAAGTCGTTCGAGGCCAAGGGCAAGTAGTGGCCGCGAGCCCCGACGTCCTCGCGCTGCCGCCCGAAGTCACCTTCGCGAGCGCGCCCGCCGTGCTCGGCGACGGCGAGCGCGCGCTCGCGGCGGGCGCGAGCTCGGTCGACCTGTCCGCGTGCGTGCGCTTCGACTCCTCGCTGATCGGCGTGCTGCTGGAGCTCGCGCGCGGCGCGCGGCGCGCGGGCCGCCCGTGCCGCTTCGACGCCGCGCCGGCCAACGTGCGCAAGCTCGCGCGCCTGTACGGCGTCGACGACCTCCTCTTCGGCGCGGCGCCTTGAGCGCCGCGCCCCGCGCCTGCGTATCCGCCCCGAACATCCGTTCCGAACAATCGCCCAGCACGTTCGCCCCGCACATTCGCTCCTCACATTCGCCCGTCGCCGCCCCATGACCGCCGTTTCCCGCGTCCGCCCCCAGTCCGCATGAGCCCCGCGATCGACGTCCGCGACGCGGTCAAGCGCTACGGCCGCTTCGAGGCGCTCAAGGGCGTCTCGCTGCAGGTCGCCGAGGGGGAGTTCTTCGGCCTGCTCGGGCCCAATGGCGCGGGCAAGACCACGCTGATCTCGATCGTCGCCGGCCTCACGCGCGCGAGTGCCGGCAGCGTGAGCGTGATGGGCCACGACGTCGTCAGGGACTACCGGCGCGCGCGCGCGAGCCTGGGCGTGGTCCCGCAGGAGCTGGTGTTCGACCCGTTCTTCACGGTGCGCGAGACGCTTCGCATCACCTCCGGTTACTACGGCATCCGCGGCAACGACGCCTGGATCGACGAGATCCTCGCGAACCTCGACCTCACCGACAAAGCCGACGCGAACATGCGCGCGCTCTCCGGCGGCATGAAGCGGCGGGTGCTGGTCGCGCAGGCACTGGTGCACCGCCCGCCGGTGATCGTGCTCGACGAGCCGACCGCCGGCGTCGACGTCGAGCTGCGCCAGACGCTGTGGCAGTTCATCCGGCGCCTGAACCGCGACGGCCACACGATCGTGCTCACGACCCACTACCTCGAGGAAGCGCAGGAGCTGTGCGGGCGCATCGCGATGCTCAAGAACGGGCAGGTGGTCGCGCTCGACCGCACCGACGCGCTGCTGCGCCGGTTCTCGGGCGGGCGACTGCTGCTGCGGCTCTCGCGCGGGACGCTGCCGGCGTCGCTGGCCCCGCTGCGCCTGCCCGACGTCGAGGACTCCCCGGCGGCCCAGGGGCGCATCGCGCTCAGGGTCGACGACTACGGCGAGGTCGAGGCGATGCTCGGCGCGCTGCGCACCGCCGGCTGCCGGATCGACGAGATGGAACTCCAGCACACCGACCTCGAGGACGTCTTCATCCGCGTCATGCGCGAGCGCCAGGGGCAGCCGGCGTGAGCCCGGTCGCGCCCGGCCGGGGCTTCCGGACCCTCCTCTACAAGGAGGTGCTGCGCTTCCTGAAGGTCAGCGTGCAGACGGTCGCGGCGCCGGTGCTGACCTCGCTGCTGTACCTGCTGATCTTCTCGCAGGCGCTCGAGGGCCGCGTGATGGTCTTCGAGCGCATCCCGTACACGTCGTTCCTCGTGCCCGGCCTCGTGATGATGGCGGTGCTGCAGAACGCGTTCGCGAACACCTCGTCGTCGCTGATCCAGAGCAAGGTCACCGGCAACATCGTCTTCGTGCTGCTGCCGCCGATGTCGCACTGGGAGATGTTCGGCGCGTACGTGCTCGCGGCCACGTTTCGCGGCATCGCGGTCGGCACCGGCGTGTTCCTGGTCACGGTCTGGTTCACGCAGCTGTCGTTCGCCGCGCCGCTGTGGATCGCGGTCTTCGCCGTCATGGGCAGCGCGATTCTCGGTACAATGGGGCTGATCGCCGGCATCTGGGCCGAGAAGTTCGACCAGATCGCGGCCTTCCAGAACTTCATCATCATGCCCGCCACGTTCCTCGCGGGCGTGTTTTATTCGGTGCACTCGCTGCCGCCGTTCTGGCAGGCGGTCTCGCACTTCAACCCGTTCTTCTACATGGTCGACGGTTTTCGCTACGGGTTCTTCGGCGCGTCCGACGTCGCTCCGCTCACCAGCCTCGGCGTCGTGTGCGCGACGCTGGTCGCGATGGCGGCGTTCGCGCTGGGCCTGCTGCGCAGCGGGTACAAGCTGCGGCACTGAGCGCCGCCGCGCCGCGCGATCCGCCGGCCATTCAAACGCCATGGTCACACCCGAAGACGTCAAAAGCTACATCGCCGCCGGCCTGGAATGCGAGGTCCTCGAGGTCGCCGGAGACGGCCAGCACTTCGAGGCCGTCATCGTCTCGCGGCTGTTCGAGGGCAAGCGCCTCGTGCAGCGGCACCAGCTCGTCTACGCGGCACTGGGCGAGCGCATGCGCGAGGAGATCCACGCGCTGTCGATGAAGACGCTCACGCCGGCCGAGCACGGCGCGCGGGGCGGCTGATGGACAAGCTGCGCATCGAGGGCGGGCGGCCGCTGCGCGGCGAGGTCGCGGTCTCGGGCGCGAAGAACGCGGCGCTGCCGATCCTGTTCGCCGGGCTGCTGTCGGCCGAGCCGCTCGAGCTCTCGAACGTTCCGGCGCTCCAGGACACGTCCACCGCGCTGAAGCTGCTCGCGGGCATGGGCGTGCGCAGCGAGCGCGCCGGCGACCGCGTCACGCTCCAGGCGGGGGCGGTCGACTCCGTCGAGGCCCCGTACGACCTGGTGCGCACGATGCGCGCGTCGATCCTCGTGCTCGGGCCGCTGGTCGCGCGCTTCGGCCAGGCGCGCGTGTCGCTGCCCGGCGGCTGCGCGATCGGCCAGCGCCCGGTCGACCAGCACATCAAGGGCCTGCAGGCGATGGGCGCGGCGATCAGCATCGAGCACGGCTACGTGGTCGCGAAGGCCGCGCGCCTGAAGGGCGCGCGCATCGTCACCGACATGGTCACGGTCACCGGCACCGAGAACCTGATGATGGCCGCGGTGCTGGCCGATGGCGAGACCGTGATCGAGAACGCGGCGCGCGAGCCCGAAGTCGTCGACCTCGCCCACGCGCTGGTCGCGATGGGCGCGCGCATCGACGGCGCCGGCACCGACCGCATCGTCGTGCGCGGCGTCGAGCGGCTGCACGGCGCGGCGCACCGCGTGATGGCCGACCGCATCGAGGCCGGCACCTTCCTGTGCGCGGTCGCCGCCGCCGGCGGCGACGTCACGCTCACCGGCGCGCAGCCCGGCACGATGGACGCCACGCTCGAGAAGCTGCGCGAGGCCGGCGTCGAGATCGACGCCGGCGAGGCCCACGTGCGGGTGCGAATGCGCGCGCGCCCGCGCGCGGTGAACCTGCGCACCGCGCCGTACCCCGCGTTCGCCACCGACATGCAGGCGCAGATCATGGCGATGAACACGGTCGCGCAGGGCACCGGCGTCATCACCGAGACCATCTTCGAGAACCGCTTCATGCACGTGCTCGAGCTCCAGCGGCTGGGCGCCGACATCACGATCGAGGGCAACACCGCGGTCGTGCGCGGCGTGGAGAAGCTCTCCGGCGCCGCGGTGATGGCGACCGACCTGCGCGCGTCCGCGGGCCTGGTGATCGCCGGCCTGGTCGCCGAGGGCGAGACCGTCGTCGACCGCATCTACCACCTCGATCGCGGCTACGAGCGCATGGAGCGCAAGCTCGCCGCGCTCGGCGCGCGCATCGAGCGCGTGGGCACGCTCGCGCAGGCCGCACGATGAGCGCGAGCGCCGCCGCCGCCGACAGCCCGGTCACGCTGGCGCTGTCCAAGGGCCGCATCCTCGACGACACCGTGCCGCTGCTCGCGGCCGCCGGCATCACGCTCGAGGACGACGCCGAGAAGACGCGCAAGCTGATCCTGCGCACCAACGACCCGCTGCTGCGCCTGGTGATCGTGCGCGCGAGCGACGTCCCCACGTACGTGCAGTACGGCGCCGCCGACCTCGGCGTCGCCGGCAAGGACGTCCTCCTCGAGCACGGCGGCGAGGGCCTGTACCAGCCGATCGACCTGCGCATCGGGCGCTGCCGGATGAGCGTGGCCGCGCCGCGCGGCTTCGACTACGCTCAGGCCGTGCGCCGCGGCGCGCGGCTGCGCGTCGCGACCAAGTACGTCGAGGTCGCGCGCCGGCACTTCGCCGACAAGGGCGTGCACGTCGACCTGATCAAGCTGTACGGCTCGATGGAGCTCGCGCCGCTGGTGGGGCTGGCCGACGCGATCGTCGACCTCGTCAGCACCGGCAGCACGCTGCGCGCGAACGACCTCGTCGAGGTCGAGGACATCATGCCGATCTCCTCGCGCCTGATCGTCAACCAGGCGTCGCTGAAGACCAAGCAGGCGCGGCTCGCGCCGCTGCTCGACAAGCTCGCCGCCGCCGTCCGCGAGGACTGATCGATGAAGCAGGCCACAGGAACGACACCGTGAACGCCCCGGTCGCGATCCGCACGCTCGATTCCGCGCAGCCGGGCTTTCGAGAGCGCCTGGCGGCGCTGCTCGCCTACGAACCATCCCAGGACGACGCGATCGAGCGCGCGGTCGCGCAGATCCTGCGCGACGTCCGCGCGCGCGGCGACGAGGCCCTCGTCGAGTACACGCGCCGCTTCGACCGCCTGCAGGTCGCGAGCGCCGCCGAACTCGAGCTGCCGCGCGCCGCCCTCGACGACGCGCTCGAGTCCCTGCCCGGCGCGCAGCGCGACGCCCTCGTCGCGGCCGCCGCCCGCGTGCGCGCGTACCACGAGCGGCAGAAGGCGCAGTCGTGGTCGTACGTCGAGCCCGACGGCACGCGGCTCGGCCAGCGCGTCACGCCGCTGGACCGCGCCGGGCTCTACGTGCCCGGCGGCAAGGCCGCGTACCCGTCGTCGGTGCTGATGAACGCGCTGCCGGCGAAGGTCGCGGGGGTGCCCGAGCTCGTGATGGTCGTGCCCACGCCGGACGGCGTGCGCAACGCGATGGTGCTCGCGGCCGCCGCGATCGCGGGCGTCGACCGCGTCTTCACCGTCGGCGGCGCGCAGGCCGTCGGCGCGCTCGCGTACGGCACGCGCACCGTCCCCAGGGTCGACAAGATCGTCGGCCCCGGCAACGCGTACGTCGCCGAGGCCAAGCGGCGCGTGTTCGGCACGGTCGGCATCGACATGATCGCGGGCCCGAGCGAGATCCTCGTGCTCTGCGACGGGACCACCGACCCCGACTGGATCGCGATGGACCTGTTCTCGCAGGCCGAGCACGACGAGATGGCGCAGGCGATCCTGCTCACGCCCGACGCCGCGTTCGTCGAGCGCGTGCACGCTTCCATCACCCGGCTGCTGCCCGGGATGCCGCGGCGCGACGTCATCGCCCGCTCGCTCGCCGACCGCGGCGCGCTCGTGCGCGTGCGCGACATGGAAGAGGCCTGCGAGCTGGTCAACGAGATCGCGCCCGAGCACCTGGAGATCTCGGCGGCCGACGCCGGCCGCTGGGCCGAGCGCATCCGCCACGCGGGCGCGATGTTCCTCGGGGCGTGGTCGTCGGAATCGCTCGGCGACTACTGCGCCGGCCCGAACCACGTGCTGCCGACGATGCGCACCGCGCGCTTTTCCTCGCCGCTGGGCGTCTACGACTTCCAGAAGCGCACCAGCCTGATCGAGGTTTCGCCCGCGGGCGCCGCGACGCTCGGCGCGATCGCCTCCACGCTCGCGCACGGCGAGGGGCTGCAGGCGCACGCGCGCAGCGCCGAGTACCGGTCGGGCCGATGACGGCGGCGGACGCGCCCGCGAACACCCGCGTCGCCGCGATCGTGCGCCCCGACGTGCTCGCGATGTCCGCCTACCCCGTGCCGGACGCCGCGGGGCTGGTCAAGCTCGACGCGATGGAGAACCCGTACCCGCTGCCCGACGCGCTGCGCGCCGAGCTCGGGCGGCGGCTCGCCGAAGTGCCGCTGAACCGCTATCCGGTGCCGGCGTACGCCGCGCTCAAGGCGCTGATCCGCGCCCGGCTCGGCGTGCCCGAGGGCTTCGACGTCGTGCTCGGCAACGGCTCCGACGAGCTGATCACGCTGCTGTCGGTCGCGACCGCCACCCCCGGCGCGACCGTGCTCGCCCCCGTGCCCGGCTTCGTGATGTATGAAGTCTCCGCGCGGCTCGCGGGCAGCGCGTTCGTCGGCGTGCCGCTCGCGGCCGACTTCGCGCTCGACGCCGGCGCGATGCTCGACGCGATCGCGCGCCACCGCCCGGCGGTCGTCTGGATCGCGTACCCGAACAACCCGACCGGCAACTGCTTCGACGACGGCGCGATCGAGGCGATCGTGCGCGCCGCCCCGGGCGTGGTCGTCGTCGACGAGGCGTACCAGCCGTTCGCGCTCGACTCCTGGATGCCGCGCCTGCCGCGTCACCCGAACCTGCTCGTGATGCGCACCGTCTCCAAGCTCGGGCTGGCCGGCCTGCGGCTGGGCTACCTCGCGGGTGCGCCCGCCTGGCTCGAGCAGCTCGAGAAGGTGCGCCCGCCGTACAACGTCGGCGTGCTCGCCGAGGCCGCCGCGATCTTCGCGCTCGAGCACCTGGACGTGTTCGACGCGCAGGCGGCGCGCCTGCGCGCCGACCGCGACGCGCTCGCCGCGCGGCTGGCCGCGCTGCCCGGTGTGCGCGTGTTCGACTCGCGTGCCAATTTCATCCTGGTGCGCGTGCCCGACGGCCCGGCGGTGTGGCGCGCGCTGCGCGAGCGCGGCGTGCTCGTCAAGGACGTCGGTAGAATGCATCCGTCGCTGGCCGATTGCCTGCGACTGACGGTCGGCGCGCCCGCGGAGAACGATGCCCTGGTCGCGGCGCTGTCGCAATCGCTCGAGACGCCCCGCCCATGACCACGCGCAGCGCAGAAGTCGTCCGCGACACCGCCGAGACGAAGATCCGGGTCCGCGTCGACCTCGACGGCACCGGCGTGCAGAAGCTCGCCACCGGCGTGCCGTTCCTCGACCACATGCTCGACCAGGTCGCGCGCCACGGCCTCGTCGACCTGGAGGTCGACGCCGCCGGCGACCTCCACATCGACGCCCACCACACGGTCGAGGACGTCGGCATCACGCTCGGGCAGGCGTTCGCGCGCGCGCTCGGCGACAAGAAGGGCATCCGCCGCTACGGTCACGCGTACGTGCCCCTGGACGAAGCGCTGTCGCGCGTCGTCGTCGACCTCTCCGGGCGTCCCGGCCTGCACTGGCGCGTCGAGTTCACGCGCGCGATGGTCGGCGCCTTCGACGTCGACCTCGCGCGCGAGTTCTTCCAGGGCTTCGTCAACCACGCGCAGGTCACGCTGCACGTCGACAACCTGCACGGCGAGAACGCGCACCACCAGTGCGAGACCGTCTTCAAGGCGTTCGGCCGCGCGCTGCGGATGGCGGTCGAGCCCGACCCCCGCATGGGCGGGCGGCTGCCGTCCACGAAGGAGTCGCTGTGACGCGTGCGGCCTGCCGCGTGCGCGCAGGCGCCCGGACTCGCGCCGCCGCCCCGAAGCACGCGCGCCGCGCGCCGCCCCGGCCCGCGCCATGACCACGATCGCCGTCGTCGACTACGGCATGGGCAACCTGCGCTCGGTCGCCAAGGCGCTCGAGCACGTGGCCCCGAAGGCGCGCGTGATCGTCTCCGGCGTGCCGGCCGAGATCGACGCCGCCGACCGCGTCGTGTTCCCCGGCCAGGGCGCGATGCCCGACTGCATGCGCTTTCTCGACGCCTCCGGGCTGCGCGAACCCGTGCTGCGCGCCGCCCGCGACAAGCCCCTGTTCGGCGTGTGCGTCGGCGAGCAGATGCTCTTCGACTGGAGCGCCGAGGGCGACACCCCCGGGCTGGGCGTGCTGCCCGGCAAGGTCGTTCGCTTCGAGGACGCGCGCATGCGCCTGCCCGACGGCGCGCGTCTGAAGGTGCCGCACATGGGCTGGAACCGCGTGCGCCAGGCGCGCGCGCACCCGGTCTGGGCCGGCGTTCCCGACGGCGCGTACTTCTACTTCGTGCACAGTTTCTACGCGGCGCCCGCCGAGCCGGCGCTCGCCGCAGGGGTGACCGACTACGGGCTCGCCTTTACCTGTGCGGTGGCGCGGGATAATATCTTCGCGACCCAGTTCCACCCCGAAAAGAGCGCCGCCTGCGGGCTGCGCCTGTACGAGAACTTCGTTCACTGGAACCCGTAGCACCCCGACACGGTCGCCGCCCCGCGGCGCTCCGCCGCCGATCCGTTCCGCACACCGATCCGCCATGCTGCTCATTCCCGCCATCGACCTGAAAGACGGCCGCTGCGTCCGCCTTCGCCAGGGCGACATGAATGACGCCACGGTCTTCTCCGAAGATCCGGCCGCCACCGCCCGCCACTGGCTCGAGCAGGGGGCCCGCCGCCTGCACCTCGTCGACCTCAACGGCGCGGTCGCCGGCAAGCCGCGCAACGAAACCGCGGTCAAGGCCATCGTCGGCGCGGTCGGCGACAGGATCCCGGTGCAGCTCGGCGGCGGCATCCGAGACCTCGACACCATCGAGCGCTACCTCGACGACGGCATCACCTACGTGATCATCGGCACCGCCGCGGTCAAGAACCCCGGCTTCCTGCACGACGCCTGCGGCGCCTTCCCGGGCCACATCATGGTCGGCCTGGACGCCCGCGACGGCAAGGTCGCCACCGACGGCTGGAGCAAGCTCACCGGCCACGACGTGCTCGACCTCGCGCTGAAGTTCGAGGACTACGGCGTCGAGGCGATCGTCTACACCGACATCGGCCGCGACGGCATGCTCTCCGGCGTGAACGTCGACGCCACCGTGCGCCTGGCGCGCCGGCTGCGGGTGCCGGTGATCGCCTCGGGCGGTTTCGCGTCGATCGACGACGTCGAGCAGCTGTGCGCGGTGCAGGGCGAGGGCATCGACGCCGCGATCCTCGGGCGCGCCCTCTACGAGGGCAAGCTCGACTTCCGCACGGCGCAGGCGCGCGCCGACGCCCTCGACGAAGCGCGCTGAGCGCGTCCCCGGGCTGCGCGTGCTGACCAAGCGCATCATCCCCTGCCTGGACGTGACCGCCGGTCGCGTCGTCAAGGGCGTGAACTTCGTCTCGCTGCGCGACGCCGGCGACCCGGTCGAGATCGCGCGCCGCTACGACGAGCAGGGCGCCGACGAGCTCACGTTCCTCGACATCACCGCGTCCAGCGACGAGCGCGACATCATCCTGCACGTGATCGAGGCGGTCGCCGACGAAGTGTTCATCCCGCTGACCGTCGGCGGCGGCGTGCGCAGCGTCGAAGACGTCCGGCGGCTGCTGAACGCGGGCGCCGACAAGATCTCGATCAACACCGCCGGGATCCAGAACCCGGCGCTGATCGAGCAGGCGTCCGGGCGCTTCGGCGCGCAGTGCATCGTCGTCGCGATCGACGCCAAGGCGACCGCGCCGGGGCGCTGGGAGGTGTTCACGCACGGCGGGCGCAAGCCCACGGGGCTGGACGCGATCGACTGGGCGCGCCGGGTGGAGCGCCTGGGCGCCGGCGAGATCCTGCTCACCAGCATGGACCGCGACGGCACCCGCCAGGGCTTCGACCTCGAGCTCACGCGCGCGATCTCCGACGCGGTGCCGATCCCCGTGATCGCGTCGGGCGGCGTCGGCAACCTGCAGCACCTGGCCGACGGCGTCACGCTCGGCCGGGCCGACGCGGTGCTCGCGGCGAGCATCTTCCACTTCGGCGAGCACACGGTGCGCGAGGCCAAGGAGTTCATGGCCGGGCAAGGCATCGCGGTGCGGCTCGACTGACGGCCGTCCGAGCCCGCGGGAACCGCACGCATGCCCGAATCGCCCGCCCGTCCCGGGACCTCCGGCACCTCCGCCGCCAGGTCCGCCAGCACGTCCGCCGCCGCTTCCGGCGCCGCTTCCGGCGCCGACACGCTCGCGCGCATCGCCGACGTGATCGCGTCGCGCCGCGGCGCCGACCCGTCCGCGTCCTACGTCGCGAAGCTCTTCGCCAGGGGGCCCGACGCCATCCTGAAGAAGATCGGCGAGGAGGCCACCGAGACCGTGATGGCGGCCAAGGACGGCGTGCCGGAGAAGATCGTCGCCGAGACCGCCGACCTCTGGTTCCACTGCATGGTGATGCTGGCGCACTACGGCCTGACGCCCGCCGACGTGATCGCCGAGCTCGCGCGCCGCGAGGGCCTGTCGGGCCTGGAAGAGAAGGCGCGGCGCAAGGAAACCTGACGCCGGCCCGACCCAGCCCGGCGCACGCCCGAGACGACGATGACCACGAAGCCCGACTGCCTGTTCTGCCGCATCGCCCGCGGCGAGATCCCGAGCCGCAAGGTCTACGAGGACGACGAGATCTTCGCGTTCCACGACATCCACCCGTCGGCGCCGGTGCACTTCCTGATCGTTCCCAAGCACCACCTCGACAATCTCTACGACGCGACGCCCGAGCACCGGCCGCTGCTGGGCAAGATCCTCGGCAAGACGGCGGAGCTGGCGGTGCAGGAGGGCGCGACCGACGGCTTCCGGGTGGTGGTGAACAACGGAAGAGTGGGGCGGCAGGAGGTGTATCATCTGCACGTCCATGTCCTCGGGGGCACGGAACCGCTCGGCTCCGGCATGAACCGGAAGCGCTAGGCCGAAGCGCCCCCGCGTGGGGATCCCGACATCAGGAGCGAATCATGGGTTCCATGAGCATCTGGCACTGGCTGATCGTGCTGGTCATCATCATGCTGATCTTCGGCACCAAGAAGCTGAAGAACATCGGCCAGGATCTCGGCGGTGCGGTCAAGGGCTTCAAGGACGGCATCAAGGAAGGCACCGCCGACAAGCCCGCGGTCGACGCTCAGCAGGCCGCCAAGACCATCGACGTCCAGGCCAAGGAAAAGAGCTGACCGGCGCCGAGCGCGGCGGGCCGGCACTGCGAGCGGTCGTGGGTGGCCGCTCGCGGCGTTTTGTGCCCGCCCCACCGATCCTCCCGTGACGCGAGCAGGCTGATCCAGTGTTCGACATCGGCTTCACCGAAATGGTCGTGGTCGCCGTGATCGCGCTGCTCGTGCTCGGGCCCGAGCGGCTGCCGCGCGTGGCCAAGCAGGCCGGCCAGTGGATGGGCAAGCTGCAGCGCTACGTCAACGACGTGAAGTCCGACCTCAACCGGCAGATGGAGCTCGAGGAGCTGCGCCGGATGCAGAACGAGGTCAAGGAGGCGGCGAGCAACCTCGAGTCGTCGTTCCGCGACGCGGTCGCCAAGACCCAGGGCGAGTTCGACTCGATCGCCTCGTCGGTCTCCGGCGACACCTCGTCGTCCCCGACGCCCAGCACCGACTGGGACCGGATCTACGCGGTCAGGCGCGCGCGCGACCGCATCGTCGAGCGTCGAACCGAGCGCGCCAAGTCGCTCGGGCACAAGGTGCCGAAGCGGCGCCGCAGCTGGTCGCGATGAGCCAGGAAGAGCAAAAGCCGGAAGAGAGCTTCATCTCGCACCTCGTCGAGCTGCGCGACCGCATCATCAAGTCGCTGCTCGTCGTGGGTGTGCTCTTCCTGGTGTGCTTCTACTTCTCCGGCGAGATCATGCGCTTCCTGTCGGAGCCGCTCTACCAGGCGATGCCGGCGGGCTCCAAGCCGATCTTCACCGACCAGGCCGGCGCGTTCTTCACGCTGACCAAGGTCGCGTTCCTCGCGGCGCTGCTGCTCGCGCTGCCGTGGGTGCTCTACCAGGCGTGGGCGTTCGTCGCGCCCGGCCTGTACGAGCACGAGAAGAAGTTCGCGCTGCCGCTGATCGTCTCGAGCGTGTTCTTCCTCGTCGTCGGCATTGCCTTCGCGTACGTGTTCGTGCTGCCGGCCGCGTACAAGTTCTTCTTCAAGTTCGCGGCGCAGACCGGCGCCGACGTCATGCAGGACCTGCAGAAGTACTGGGACTTCACGCTCGCGATCTTCTTCGGCTTCGGCCTGACCTTCGAGGTCCCGGTCGTCGAGATGCTGCTCGTGAAGCTGGGCATCGTCACGACGCAGCAACTGCGCGAGGTTCGCCGCTACGTGGTCGTCGGCGCGTTCGTCGTCGCCGCGGTGCTGACGCCGCCCGACGTGCTCTCGCAGTTCATGCTCGCGATCCCGCTGTGCCTGCTCTACGAGCTCGGCATCGTCATGGCCGGGTTCGTGAAGGCGCGCAGCAGGACGCCCGAGGACGCCGCCGCGCCGGCCGAGCCGCCGGCGCCGGGCCCCGCCGCCTGACGCCGCCGGCGGCCTGACGCGGCCTGACGCCGCCGGCGACCCGCCCGTCCCACCCGCCGCCCGCTGCCCGCTGTCGGGCGCTCACCCCGCCTTCGTCGTCCGCGCCACTGCGCGCGTCGGTCGTTTCCGGCCGTTCGTCGACCCGTGCCCCGTTCGATCCCCCCGACCCCCCCAGACCCGGGCCAATCTGTGCCGGAAATCACGCGCCCGCGCGACGAGGTTGCTAACGTCGACGGCAGGCCCACATTCCCGCACACGACTGCTCCGGAGGCACGGACGATGACCACCGACACCGAACCGAGGACGACGCCCTACGTCATCGAGTGGCGCGAGGGCTTCGGCATCGGCATTCCGCTCGTGGACCAGGAACACCGGCACCTGTTCGCGCTGGTGAAGTCGCTGAACGTCGACACCGTCGAGCGCACGGTCGACGAACTGCTCGAGTACGTCGTCACCCATTTCACGAACGAGCAGGCGCTCATGGAGCGCAGCCGTTACCCCGCGTTCGAGCAGCACCTGCGGCTGCACGAGGAGTTCGGGGCGAGCGTGGCGGACTTCCTGGCGAGCGGCGAATCCTGGGACGAGGAGCGCGTGCAGAAGCTGCGCCGCTTCCTGAACAAGTGGCTGATCGGTCACATCATGACCCACGACCTGCGATTCGGCAGGTGGTACGCCGAGCACCGGGCACACGTCGCGGCGGTCGCGAGGACGGCGCCCGCGCCCGCGGCGCCCGTCGCGGCGTCGCGCCCGCGCGGCTGGTTCGCGCGACTGTTCGGGCGCGGCTGACGCGCGTCGCGCGCCGGACGGGCGGTGCGGGAGCGCCCGACCGGCCCGCGAGGGAGCGCCCGACCGGCCCGCGAGGGAGCGCCCGACCGGCCCGCGAGGGAGCGCCCGACCGGCCCGCGCTACTCGCTGCGCGCGCCCGGCCGGGGCCGCTTGCCGATGACGATCGGCAGCTCGACCTCGCGGCCGTCCCTCAGGAAGCGGAACTTCGCGTTCGTGCCCGGCGTGAGCTGGGCGATCTGGTTGAGCATCGACGCCGTGTTCGGCACCGGCCGGCCCTCGACGTCGACGAGGATGTCGCCCACCTTCACGCCGGCCTTGTCGGCAGGCCCGCCGCGCATGACGCCCGCGATGATCGCGCCTTCCTTGCGCGCGAGCTTGAACGCCTCGGCGAGCTCGGGGGTGACGTCCTGGGGCTCGACGCCGATGTAGCCGCGCGTGACGCTTCCGCTGGCGACGATCTGGTCCATCACCATGCGCGCGGTGGAGACCGGGATCGCGAACCCGATGCCCAGCGAGCCGCCGCTGCGCGAGTAGATCGCCGAGTTGATGCCGATGACCCGGCCCGCGGTGTCCACGAGCGCGCCGCCCGAGTTTCCGGGGTTGATCGCGGCGTCGGTCTGGATGAAGTTCTCGAACGTGTTGATGCCGAGCTGGTTGCGCCCGAGCGCGCTGACGATGCCCATCGTCACCGTCTGGCCCACGCCGAAGGGGTTGCCGATCGCGAGCACGACGTCGCCGACGCGCGCGCTCGCGTCGCTGCCGAACGTGATCGCGGGGACGTCCTTCAGGCCGATGCGCACCACGGCGAGGTCGGTCTCGGGGTCGCTGCCGACGACCTTCGCGGTCGTGCGGCGGCCGTCGGCGAGCAGCACCTCGATCTCGTCGGCCGACTCGACGACGTGGTGGTTCGTCAGCACCAGGCCGTCGGCGGAGACGATCACGCCCGAGCCCAGGCTCGCCGACTGCTGGCGCTGCTGGGGCTGGTCGCCGAAGAAGCGCCGGAACAGCGGGTCGTTGAGCAGCGGATGGTCGCGCGGGGCGCGCACCTCCTTCGTGGTGAAGATGTTGACCACCGACGGCGTCGCGCGCCGGGCGGCGTCCCCGTATGACAGAATCGCCGCGTCGCGCGTGCCCGGGGTTGCCTCGGCCTCGCGCGTCGCCGCCGCGGGCGCCGTGGCCGCCGCCCGCGGGGCGCTCGTCAGCCCTCCCGGCAGCCATTCGGGGCGAAGCGTCGCGATCACGAACACGGCGCCCAGGGCGATGGTCACCGCCTGGGCGAAGGTCAGCCAGAGGTTACGGAGCATGAGGAAAGCCAGGCAAGCAGCGGGCACGGGAGCGGGGAAGGGCACGCCGGACCTCGCCCCGCAGGGCGTGCCGCGCCCCGAGGTCTCGGCGTTCCTCGACCGGCTGCTCGACGCCGGGCGATTCGAGGATTATTGCCCAAACGGTCTGCAGGTGGAAGGAAGGCCCGTGATCCGGCGCGTGCTGACCGCGGTCACCGCCAGCGTCGCGGCGCTTCGTCGCGCGGCCGAGACGGGCGCCGACGCGCTGATCGTGCACCACGGGTGGTTCTGGCGCGGCGACGATCCGTGCGTCACGGGCACCCGTCGCGAGCGGCTCGCGCTGGCGCTGCGCCACGAGATCAACCTGTACGCCTACCACCTGCCGTTGGACGCGCACCCCGAAGTCGGCAACAACGCCCGGCTCGCGCGCGTGCTCGGCTGGGAGATCGGCGGGCGTTTCGGCGCGCGCGACCTCGGCTGCTGGGCCGACCTCGAGCGCGCGCTCGACGCCCGCTCGCTCGCCGCGCGGGTCGCGCGCCGGCTCGGACGGCGCCCGCTCGCGGTCGGCACACCGCCGGCGTCGATCGCGCGGGTGGCCTGGTGCACGGGCGCCGCGCAGGACATGATCGAGGCCGCGGTCGAGGCGGGTGCGCAGGCGTTCGTGAGCGGCGAGATCTCCGAGCGCACCACGCACGTCGCGCGCGAGGCCGGCGTGCTCTACCTTGCGGCCGGCCACCACGCGACCGAGCGCTACGGCGTGCAGGCGCTCGGCGAGCGCCTCGCCGCGCAGTACGGGCTGGCGCACGAGTTCTTCGACGACGCCAACCCGGTGTGACGGCCCGCGCGGGTTCGCGCGAGCCGGCACCCGGCTACTTCCTGAGCAGGTCGCGGATTTCGCCGAGCAGGACCTCGGACGCGGACGGCGCGGGCGGCGGCGCGGGCGGCGCCGGCGGCTCGGCCTTCTTCCACCCGTTCATGATCCGGACCATCTGGAAGATCACGAACGCGAGCAGCAGGAAATTGATGACGATGGTGATGAAGTTGCCGTAGGCGAAGACCGGGACCCCGGCCTTCTTGAGCGCGTCGAGCGTCATCGCCGTGCCCGGCGGGACCGTCCCCAGCGGAACGAGCAGGCTGGAGAAGTCCAGCTTGCCGCCCAGGATCGCCGACACCATCGGCATGACGATGTCGTTGACCAGCGAGTCGACGATCTTGCCGAAGGCTCCCCCGATGATCACGCCCACGGCCAGGTCCATGACGTTGCCCTTCATGGCGAACGTCTTGAATTCGCTCATCATGCCCATCGTGCTTCCCCTGTGCTGGTTCGGATTTTCTGGATCGCGCGACGCGCTCCGTGCGGATGCGGCGCGTTCGGCGCGTGGCCCGGTGCACCCCGATCGGGGATTTCCCACCTCGACCTGGGGGCAACACTAGCACAGGGCGGACGCCGGGGGCTTCGATGCAGGCCCCAGGTGCAATCGGCTAAAATGAGAGGTTACCCTCCGGGGGCACGAAAAGTCCGGGACACACCGGGTGCTTCACAGACGATTCACACCAGGAGCCGCACCTTCATGAGTTACATCGAACTGCCCGCCGATCCAAACCGGCGCAACGCGATCATCACCACCTCGGCCGCGGCGGCCGTGGGCGGTGCGGCGGTCGCGTGGCCGTTGCTCAAGAGCCTGCGTCCGTCCGAGCGCGCGCTGGCGGCGGGCGCACCGGTCGAGGTCGACATCGGTGCGATGCTTCCCGGGGAACTCAAGCGCGTCGAGTGGCGCGGCAAGCCGGTCTGGATCGTCCGCCGCACGCAGGAGATGCTCGACGCCGTCAAGAAGGTCGACGCCAAGTGCGCCGATCCCAAGTCCGTCCGCACCGCGTTCCCGACGCCCGAATACGCCCGCAACGAGTTCCGCTCGATCAAGCCCGAGTACCTGGTCGTCGTCGGCATCTGCACCCACCTCGGGTGCTCGCCCTCGGACCGTTTCACGCCCGGACCCCAGCCGTCGCTGCCCGACGACTGGGTGGGCGGTTTCCTCTGCCCGTGCCACGGGTCGATGTTCGACCTCGCCGGCCGCGTCTTCAGCAACATGCCTGCGCCCGACAACCTCGAAGTGCCTCCGCACATGTACCTGTCGGACACCCGGGTGCTGATCGGCGAAGACAAGAAGGCCTGACGAGGCGCGGAGGAAACACGAAATGGCTGTGCAACAACCCCTGCCCGCGAACGCCACCGGGCTCGAGAAGGCGCTGAACTGGGTCGACGCCCGCTTCCCGCTGTCCGTGCTGTGGAAGGCGCACCTGTCCGAGTACTACGCGCCGAAGAACTTCAACTTCTGGTACTTCTTCGGCTCGCTGGCACTGGTGGTGCTGGTGATCCAGATCCTCACCGGAATCTTCCTCGTCGTCCACTACAAGCCCGACGGCACGCTGAACGCCGCCGGCGTCCCGGTCGCGTTCGCCAGCGTCGAGTACATCATGCGCGACGTGCCCTACGGCTGGCTGATCCGCTACATGCACTCGACGGGCGCGTCGGCGTTCTTCGTCGTCGTGTACATGCACATGTTCCGCGGCCTGATGTACGGCTCGTACCGCAAGCCGCGCGAGCTGGTGTGGATCTTCGGCTGCCTGATCTTCCTGTGCCTGATGGGCGAGGCGTTCATGGGCTACCTGCTGCCCTGGGGCCAGATGTCGTACTGGGGCGCGCAGGTGATCGTCAACCTCTTCTCGGCGATCCCGTTCATCGGCCCCGAGCTCTCGGTCTGGATCCGCGGCGACTACGTCGTCAGCGACGCCACGCTGAACCGCTTCTTCTCGTTCCACGTGATCGCGATCCCGCTGGTGCTGCTCGGCCTGGTCGTCTCGCACATCATCGCCCTGCACGAGGTCGGCTCGCTGAACCCCGACGGCGTCGAGATCTACGACAAGCTCGACGACAAGGGCCGGCCGGTCGACGGGATCCCGTTCCACCCGTTCTACACGGTGCACGACATCCTCGGCGTGTCCGTGTTCCTGATCGCGTTCTCGGCGGTGATGTTCTTCGCGCCCGAGGGGGGCGGCTACTTCCTCGAGTTCAACAACTTCGTCCCGGCCGATCCCCTGAAGACGCCGCCGCACATCGCGCCGGTCTGGTACTTCACGCCGTTCTACTCGATCCTGCGCGCGATCACCGACGACTTCCTCATGTACTGGATGATCCCGTTCCTGCTCTTCTACTGGCTGCTGGTGGCCGCGAGCGCGCGCCACGGCCTGTCGAAGGTGATCTGCACCGCGGTGGTCGCGGTGCTGATCGCGGGCTTCTTCGTCGTCGACGCGAAGTTCTGGGGCGTCGTCGCGATGGGCGTTTCGGTGGTCATCCTGTTCACGCTGCCCTGGATCGACCACAGCCCGGTCAAGTCGCTGCGCTACCGGCCGGGCTGGCACAAGGCCCTGTACGCGGTCTTCGTCGTCGTGTTCCTGGTGCTGGGCTATTACGGGATCCAGCCGCCGTCGGCGCTCGGCAACCTGTTCTCCAAGATCGGCACGCTGATCTACCTCGGCTTCTTCATGCTGATGCCGTGGTGGAGCAAGATGGGCGAGCCCAAGCCGGTGCCGAGCCGGGTCACGTTCGCGGCGCATTGAGCAGACGGAGCCCGCACCATGAAACTGCTCAAGACCCTCGTCGCCGCCGTCTCGCTGTCGCTCCTGGCCTCGCTCGCGCAGGCCAGCGGCGGCGGCTACCCGCTCGACCGCTTCCCCGAAGAGAAGCTCACCGACCAGGCCGCGCTGCAGAACGGCGCCAAGCTGTTCGTCAACTACTGCCTGAACTGCCACGGCGCGTCGTCGATGCGCTTCAACCGGCTCCAGGATCTCGGCCTGACCGAAGACCAGATCCGGCGCAACCTGATCTTCTCGGGCGGCAAGGTCGGCGACCCGATGCGAATCGCGATGGCGCCGCAGGACGCCAAGGCCTGGTTCGGCGCGCTGCCGCCTGACCTGTCCGTGATCGCGCGCGCCCGTGCGTCGTCCGACGGGTCCGGCGCCGACTGGCTCTACACGTACCTGCGCGCCTATTACCGCGATGCGTCCCGCCCTACCGGCTGGAACAACGCGCTGTTCTCCAACGTCGGCATGCCGCACGTGCTCTGGGAACTGCAGGGCAGCCGCGGCGTCACGATCGAGGACGTCCGCGCCGCCAAGGACGAAAAGACCGGCGCGCCGGCGGGGTTCCGCAAGACGGTCGTCGAGTTCGACGCCGACGGCCTGCGGGTCGAGAAGACCGAGAAGGTCGAGGGCGGGCACCCGCACGAGGGCGCTTCGCTCACGCTGGGCAAGGCGCAGGGCGGCAAGCTCGCGCAGGCCGCGTACGACGAGACGGTCGCCGACCTCGTCGCCTACCTGACCTACATGTCCGACCCGAGCGCCCAGGCGCGCACGCGGCTGGGCGTGTGGGTGCTGCTGTTCCTGTCGGTGTTCACCGTCTTCGCCTGGTGGCTGAACCGGGAATACTGGAAACACGTCAAGTAGCCGCGGCCCGCCCTCGCTCGCGGGGGGCAGGCCATGGCCGACTGCCCCCCGTCGCCGATACGACACCCACAATAATCACTCATCAGACCCGCAAAGGAGCCGCTCGCCATGATGGTCTTGTACTCGGGCACCACCTGTCCGTTCAGCCAGCGCTGCCGCTTCGTTCTGTTCGAGAAGGGCATGGACTTCGAGATCCGCGACGTCGATCTCTACAACAAGCCCGAGGACATCTCGATCATGAATCCGTACGGCCAGGTCCCGATCCTGGTCGAGCGCGACCTGATCCTGTACGAGTCGAACATCATCAACGAGTACATCGACGAGCGCTTTCCCCACCCGCAGCTGATGCCGGCCGATCCCGTCATGCGCGCGCGGGCGCGGCTGTTCCTGTTCAACTTCGAGCGCGAGCTGTTCGTCCACGTGCAGCAGCTCGAGCGGCGCGACCACCACAAGGACGCCGCCAGGCAGATGGACAAGGCGCGCCAGCAGATCCGCGACCGTCTCACGCAGCTCACGCCGATCTTCATGAAGAACAAGTACATGCTCGGCGACGAGTTCTCGATGCTCGACGTCGCGATCGCGCCGCTGCTCTGGCGCCTGGACCACTACGGCATCGAGATGCCCAAGACGACGGCGCCGCTGCTGCGCTACGCGGAGCGCATCTTCTCTCGGCCCGCGTACATCGAGGCGCTGACGCCGTCCGAGAAGGTGATGAGGCGCTGACGCGCGACGCACCGGCGCGGGCTTGAGCCCGCGCGGTGCAGGATGCCCCGATGAGCGAAACGTCCACCCGCCCGTACCTGATCCGCGCCATCTGCGAGTGGTGCGCGGACAACGGCTACCGCCCGTTCATCTCGGTGACGGTCGACGAGCGCACGCAGGTGCCGCGCGAGCACGTGCGCAACGGCGAGATCGTGCTCAACGTGTCCGCCGGCGCCACCGACCGGCTTCAGCTCGGCAACGAGTTCATCGAGTTCGACGCCCGCTTCGGCGGCGTCGTGCGCCACGTGTCGGTGCCGGTGGAGAACGTCGGTGCGGTCTACGCGGCCGAGAACGGCCACGGGATGGCGTTCGACGTCCGGCTGGCGCAGCCGACGCAGGCCGGGCCGGAGAGCGAAGGGGCGGAGGCGTCGCCAGGCGGGACGGCGGCGTCCGACGCGGCGCCGCGCGGTGCGCCGCAGCTTGCGGCGGTGCGCTCCGAGGACGCCCCCGAGACCGCGGGTGACCGCGCAGCGGACATCGGCGACGTCGACGGCGCGCAGGCGTCGCCGCGGGGTTCCGTGCCGGTCGAGCAGCCCGCGGGCGCCGCGCCCGACCCGACGCCCGATCCGGCTCCACCCACCGTGCCCGGCGGGCGGCCGCGCCTGAAGGTGGTCAAGTAACGGGGCGGGCGCGCCGGTCGTCCCGGCCGGCGCATTCGCGTCGTGGCCGCCCGGCGAACGGTCGTCGGCCGGCCGGGCCCGCGAGCCTATAATTCGGGCCCGCACGCAGCTGCGCCCGCCGGCTTAGCTCAGTTGGTAGAGCAACCGCCTTGTAAGCGGTAGGTCGCCTGTTCGAGTCAGGCAGCCGGCACCATCGGTCTGACACCGACTCACCCGTTCGCGCCGCCAGCGCCCCGTTCGCGCCGCGCCGACCCCGTCTCGTCGCAACCCGGTGCCGCCGGGCGCGCGCCCGCGCATCCTCGAGGCTCATCCAACGCTTTCGAGGCCGCGACCATGCTGGTTCAGATCGTCTCCGGAACCCCCGCCTGGGTCTGGTTCCTTCTCGCCGGGCTGATCGTGCTCGGCGTGTCGCACACCCGGGCTCGCCGCGTCCCGCCTTCGAGGCTCGCAGTCCTGCCGGCCGTGATGGCGGTGCTCTCGCTGGCCGGGACGGTGTCGGCCGTCGGCGCGTCGGTTCCGGTGCTGGTCGGTTGGGCGCTCGGCGGCGCGGTCGTCCTCGGCCTCGTCGGCCGTCTGCCAGTGCCTGCCGGCGTGCGCCGCGATCCGTCGACCGGGCGCTTCGCGCTGCCAGGAAGCTGGGCGCCGCTCGCGCTGATGATGGCGATCTTCGCAGTGAGGTACGCGGTCGGCGCGTCGCTGGCGATCGTGCCCCGGCTCGCGCACGAAAGCGTTTTCGTGCTCGCGGTCGCGGTCGTCTACGGTTCGCTGGCCGGAATCTTCGCCGGGCGCAGCGTGCGGCTGCTCCGAGCGCTCCCCGCGCCGCGCGGCGTGCACGAGCGCAGCGAAGCGCCCGTCGCTACCACAGCGTATACACCATGATGAGCCCGGCGCCGATCATCGCCGTCAGCGCGAGCAGGAACATCGCGTCGGCCAGCTCCGAGAGCCGCTGCGCGAACCCCGGGCGCCGCGTGCGCAGCGCCCAGAAGATCACGTAGGTGCACAGCAGGAACAGCAGCGCGCACACCGCGAGCACGTCGTCGGCGACGGTGGCCGCCGGCGCGCCGCGTGCCGTCGTGTGCATCAGTGCGATTGCCGTGATCGACAGCCCCGCCATCGTTCCCGACAGCGTCAGCAGGTGGAGCAACTCTTCCCGGATCCAGGTGCTCGACGTCGTCCTTGCCTTCATTTCCGCCTCCCTGCGCGGCGCGCAGGATCGCCGCCCGATCCTGACGAGGGATTGACGAACCGGGCGAGTACGCCGGGGATTTACAAAGCGTTACCCTTGGCCCTGCGGCGGCGGAGGTGGCGATCTCCGCCACCGCCGTCCGACCGCGAGCGAACCGACAGGAACCCACCGATGAGCACCGCCGACCCGCAACGACTCGGCCCGATCGCCGCGCGCCTCGCGCAGGCCTGGCGCGACCGCCAGCCGATACCGGCCGCGGCGCTCGACGTTCGCACCGAGGACGACGCGCTCGCGCTGCAACTCGCGACCTGGCGCCGGCTGGAGCCGGGCGCGGCGCGCCCCGGCGGCTGGAAGGTCGGCGCGAAGGGGGCCGAGGCACCGGTCTCCGAAGCGCCGCTGCCGGCGGCCTGCCTGCTGGTGAGCGGGGCCCGGGTGCCGGGCGGGACGCTGCGCGGCGTCGAGCTCGAGCTCGCGCTGAGCGTGTGCCGCGAGGTCGACGAGGCGGTGGCGACGTCGCCCACGGCGCTCGCGAGCGCGTTCGACGCGGCGTTCAGCGCGATCGAGATCGTCGAGACGCGCCTCGCGGACTGGTCCGACGCCTCGGCGCTCCTGCGGCAGGCCGATCTCATGACGCACGGGGCGCTCGTGCTCGGACCCGCGGTCGCGCTGGACGGCGGGCTGCCCGACCTGCGCACGCTCGAGGCCGAACTCCTGCTCGGCGACGAGCCCGCGCTGCGCACGGTCGGCGCGAACCCCGCACAGGACCTGCCGCGCCTGCTGCGCGAGCTCGCGCTGCACGCGATCCGGCGCGGCCTTCCGCTGGCGCCCGGCCAGGTCGTGACCACCGGGTCGTGCACCGGCATGCGGTTCGTGCCCGCGGGGACGCGCGTGCGCGGACGGGTCGGGGCGCTGCCGGCGGTGGAATTGCGGTTCGATTCCTGACACCCCGACGCGATTCCCAGCCCCGCGACCGGCGATCCGCGGATCGACGCGCTGCTCGTGCCGTCTCACTGGGCGCTCGCGGCCGTCGGAAAAATTGACATACTTCGTTCGGCCGCCCCGGCCTCATCCGTCTGGCCGTCGGATTAATCCTTTTGATTCATTGACTTGGGTTAGCCCCATGGAGCATGGCCTGTTTCCTGCATGGCGCGACTGACTGACACTATTGTCAGAAAAACAGTTGCATGCAGCAGGAGGACGACACGAGACGATGGTTGCGCTCGATGGCGCTGGCGGCGGTCTGCCTGCCGGTCGCGGCCTGGGGGTTCGTGCTCGGGCCGACGACGCCCGGCAAGTGGGGGTCGCCGGTGATGGGGACCGGGGCCACCGTCACCTACAGCTTCATGCCGACCGGCACGAGTTGCGCCGCCGAGTTCGTGGGTTGCACGATCAGCGCGCTCGGCGACTTCGGCCCGGCGTTTTCGGTCTGGAAGTCGGAAGTCGTGGGCGCGCTCGCGGCGTGGGCGGCGGTCGCGAACCTGACGTTCGTCGAAGTGCCCGACCTGGGTGAGGCGTTCTCGGCGGCCACGCAGCTGTCGGGCGACATGCGCTTCGGCGGCCACGACATGGGGGGAGCCGGCGGCGTGCTGGCCCACGGCTTCTACCCGCCGAGCAACGGTGCCACCGCGGCCGGCGACATGCACTACGACACCGCCGACTGCTGGGAGTCGGGCTTCGACGGCACCGGCGACCTGTGCTTCAGCATCTTCCAGGTGACGGCGCACGAGATCGGGCACGCGCTCGGCCTCGACCACACCGGCGTCCCGGGATCGCTGATGAATCCGTTCTACAGCGAAGCCTTCAGCGGCCCGCAGGCCGACGACATCGCCGGCATGCAGTTCATCTACGGCGAGGCGGTGGCCGGCACGGTGCCCGAGCCGTCGAGCGTCGCGCTCGCGCTGATGTCGCTGAGCCTGCTGGCCGCCGCGCGCCGCCGCAAGGCTTGACACGCCTGCATCCGGCGGCGCACGGTAGGGCATGACGCCCGCGTCAGGCTCTCGCGTTCGCCGCTCGGTGCTGGCCGCGCTTTCGCTCGCGGCGCTGCTGCCGGAGTTCGCGCCGGCCATGTTCCTGAGGATGACCGACGACGAGCTCCTCGCGAGCTCGGACCTGGTCGTCCTCGGCGAGTGGCAGGGTCAGGCGCCGGCCACCGACGGCGGGCGCCCGCTCGGGCGCGACGTCGGCGTGGTGCGCATCGAGCGCGTGCTCAAGGGCAGGCGCGCGGCGACGATCGTGATGGTCGTCGTCCCCGGCGCCGAGGCGCCGCGCTCCGGCAGCGACGTCCGCTTCACCCCCGGCGACACCGGCCTGTGGTTCCTGCGCAAGGTCGAGTTCGCGAACCGCGACGTCTTCGCCGCCGACCACCCGCAGCGGTTCCTTCCGGCGCGCACGGAAGCGGCCGCGATCGAGCGCTGGCGCCGGCGGCTCGCGCCCTGAGAACCACTCCCGCGCGGGCACGCCGGATTCGTTCACGACGCCTGAACGCGCGCCGCCCGGCGCGACTTCAGTTCGACTTCATCCCGGCGCCGCGGATCAGCGAGCCGAACTTCTGCTGCTCCGACTTCACGAACGCCGCGACCTCGGCCGGCGACATCGCCGGCGCGGCGTCGAAGCCGAGGTCGCGCAGCCGGCGCGTGGTCTCGGGCTGCGCGAGGATCTTGCGCGTCTCGAGCGCGAGCCGCTCGATGATCTCGGGCGGCGTGCCGCGCGGCGCCATCAGCACGTTCCACGCCACCACCTCGAACTTCGGCAGCCCCTGCTCGGCGACCGACGGCACGCCCGGCATCAGCGCGCTCTCGCGTGCCGACGTGACCGCGAGCACCTTGAGCTTGCCGACGTGCGCGCGCGTGGCGCCGACGGTGTCGACGAGGACCGGCACCTGCCCGCCGAGCACGTCGGCCGACGCGGTCGCGCTGCCCTTGTACGTCACGCCGAAGAGCGGCACCTCCTGCTTGCGCAGCAGCTCGACGACCAGCCGCGACGTGACGCTGGGCAGCGCGACGTCGATCTTGTCGGGGCGCGCCCTGGCGGCCGCCACGAGCTCGGAGAGCTTCGAGACGTTCGCCGACGGGTGCGCCGAGATCGCCATCGGGATCAGGCAGGTGAGCGCGATCGCGTCGAAGCTGGTGTCGGGGTCGAAGCCGGGGTTGTCGTGCAGCGCCGGGTTCATCGCGTGCGTGCCCGCGGTGCCCATCAGCAGCGTGTAGCCGTCGGGCGCGGACTTGGCCGCGATCGACGTGCCCAGCGTGCCCTCGGCACCCGGGCGGTTGTCGACGACGAAGTTCTGCCCCAGCGCCGCCGACAGCTGGCTCGCGATGTAGCGGGTCGCGACGTCGGTGCCCTGGCCGGCCTGGAAGGCGACGACGATGCGCACCGGGCGTGCGGGCCACGCCTCGGCGGCGGCCGCGCCGGCGGCGAACGCGAACGCGCCGGCCGCGACGGCCAGTGCTCGGAGAATCCTGCTTCCCATTGCCACTTCTTCCTCTCGAATGCGCGCACGCGCGCGGGTTCCCTGGGCCTGCGCCGCTCGCGCGGTCAGCGCAGCGACGCCCGGATGTCCTCGATGACGAGATCGTACTCGTCGCTCACGCTCGCCAGCCGCCGCGCGAGCCGGTCGCGGTGCCAGCGGCGGGTGGCCTCGTCGAACGGCAGCAGCCCGGCGTCGAGGAAGCGCACCGCGCCCTGGTGGTCGCGGCACGCGAGCATGCGCCCGCGATTGCCGATGTTCACCGAGTACGGGAACTCGTAGACGCCGGTCTCGATCGCTCGGGCCACCCCCACCGCGACGTCGCCGCGGCCGAGTTCGAGGATCGCGTCGAGCAGCACGCGCGTTTCCTTGCGGATCTGCTCGCACTCCTCTTCGAGCTGCGCGCACTCCGGGAACACCTGGCCGCGCGCGAGTTCGACCGCCTGGCGCGTCGCGCGCAGGCCCTCGATGTTGCCCTGGTTCGTCGGCGTTCCCTGGCCTTCCTCGGAGGACTTGACCAGGATCTTCTCGACGCCCGCGTAGACCGCGGTCACCGAGTCGAACGCGATGCGCGCGAGCGCGCGCGACTTGTCCTCGGGGAAGGGGCCGAGCCACTGGTGGATCGCGTACGCGATCTCGTTGTCGGCGTGGCCGGCGTCGGCGAGCGCGCGGTCGCAGAACTCGCGCATCACGCGGCACGCGGCGATGTCCTGGACCACGCACGAGTTCACCGGGTACGCGACGCAGTGGTAGCGCACGCCCTGCTCGGCGGCGAGCAGCACCTCGATCACGCCGCACACGATCGCGATCGACGGCGGCACCACGGTGCCGGAGACGATCGTGCTCGACTCCTTGGCCGGCTGTCCGCCGAGCTCGGTGAGCTTGCCGAGCAGGCGGTCGATGTACTGCGCGTTGCGGATCGCCGCCGGCACCTTCATCTTCGCCTCGACGTTCATCACGAACGCGAGCGCCGAGCCGTTGAACTCGGTCGCGCCGCCGGCGAGCATCATCGCGTTGTACGCCTGCGGCGAGCCGGTCGCGCCGCGCCCGCCGATCGGCACGCGCGTCGACTCGGTCACGCGGCGCGTCCCGGCGACGCCGTGCACCACCGACGGGAAGCCGTTGAGCATCGAGCGGCCCTTCTCGTGCGAGAGCCTGACCGCGTCGGCCGCGCGCGCGAACTCCTCGCGGCGCGAGTACGTGTCCGACGACATCGTCATCAGGTCGGCGCCGCCGTCCTCCTCGAGCACGCGCACGCCCTCGGCCTGAGCGTCGATCGTCGCGACGCCGAAGCGCGGCTGCAGCAGGATGCGCCCGTCGGCGCGCGCGCGCCGGTACGCGTGCGCGAACGTGCGCTCGCCGACGACGTCCCGGTGATACTGCGCGACCTCGTCGAGGTCGATGTCGCGGAACGTCGGCCACAGGCCGCGCATGCGCTCGAGCTCGCGGCCGAAGTCGGCGTCGTCGAGCCGCTGGTTTCTCACGTCCATTCCTGAACCCCGTTCGTGTGTCCGATCAGTTCGCGGGCGCGCTGCCGTGGGGCACCAGCGTCGCCTTCAGAAGCCTCAGCGCCAGCGCCGGCTCGCGCCGCGCCAGCAGCCCCATCGCGTAGAAGACGTAGCGCGCGTCGTGATAGAGCGCGGGCGTCTCGGGCCGCATCGAGTGCGGCAGCTCGGCGCGCGCGAGCGCGGCGCGCAGCACTTCGGCCGGCCGCGGCCCGAACGCGAACACGCCGCCCACGCCGACGAGCGCCTTCACCGCGCGCAGGTCCTTGCCGTGCAGCAGCTGCACCGTGCCCTGCGTGCTGTAGGTCTCGCGCACGTGGCCCACGTGCCGCTCCACGGCGATGTCGACGCACGCGGCGCCGAGCACGACGTCGAGCGCGGACTCCTCGCCGGAGCTCGCGAGCGCGCCGGTGTTCGCGGCGAGGTGGTCGCAGCGCGCCTTCGCGGCCGGTGCGCGCAGCGCCTGCGCGAGGTCCGCGCGCAGCTCGTGCAGGTGCGCGAGCTCGGCGACCGAGTGCGCGTTCACGCGCACGCCGAGGTCGCCCTCGACGGTGCGCTTGGCGTCGGGCTCGGGGAGCCCGCGCGGCACGAGCCCCTGGCCGGGCGGCGCCGACGACACGCTGTGCACGTCGGTGGTCGCGCCGCCGACGTCGACCACCATCAGGTCGCCCCAGCCCGGCTCGTCGCCGGTGCCGTGCGCGAGCAGCGTCGCGGCGTCCATCACCGCCGCGGGCGTCGGCATCACGATGTCGTCCACCCGCGAGATCGCGCGGTCCAGCCCCTTGGCCTCGACGATGTGGCGCACGAACGCGTCGCGGATCACGGCGCGCGCCGGCTCGACGTCGAGGCGGTCGAGCTCGGGCAGCACGTTCGCGGTCGGGTAGCAGCGCTTGCCCGACGCGCTCAGCCGCGCGACGACCGCGTCCGACGCGACGCGGTTGCACGCGACGATCACCGGCGCGTCGACGCGCGAGCGGGCGATCGCGTCCGCGTTGTGCGTGACGACCGCGCGATTGCCGCCGTCGGTGCCGCCGGCCAGCAGCAGCAGGTCGGGTCGCAGCGCTTCGAGGTCGGCGACGTCGGCCGCCGTGAGTTCGTGCGAGAACACGCGGATCACCTTCGCGCCCGCGCCCAGCGCCGCCTGGCGCGCCGCCTCCGCGGTGAGCGCCGGGACCAGCCCGACCGCGACCATGCGCAGCCCCCCGCGTGCCGACGACGACGCGAGCCGCAGCCGCACCGGCGCGTCGGAGAACCCGGACGCCTTTTCGAGCGCCCGCTCCAGGCCGATCGTGACGTCGGTGTCGACCGTGGAAGGATGCTGCGCCTGCCCGAGGATCGCCGGCCGTTCGAGGTCGACGACGACGACCTTCGTGAACGTCGACCCGAAGTCGACCAGGTGCGCGATGCCGGCCATCGGAGCGCCGCGCTACGCCGCCAGGCCCAGGTCCTGGCGGAGGTCGGCGACCACCTGCGCGAGCTTGACGTCCTGCGGGTAGACGCGGTCGAAGCCGAGGGCCTTGAACTCCGCCTCGATGTCTTCCCAGCGGCGGTTCTGGCGCGACACCGACAGGTTTCCGCCGATGTAGAGCAGGATCCCGTCGAGACCGGCCTCGTCGCACTGGCCGCGAAAGCCGTCCGCGTCGAGCGCCGCCATGCCGTACGACGACGACACGAGGATCACGCGCGCGCCGGTCTCGACCGCGGCGCCGACCAGTTCCTCGGTCGACAGCATCGCGCCCGCGTTGACGACGCGAAAGCCGGCGCGCTCGAGCGCGTGCTTGAGGATCAGCACGCCGAGGTTGTGGATGTCCTTGAGGACGCCGAGCAGCACCACGGGGCCGTCGGGAGCGGGCGTGCCGCCGGGAGTTTCTGTGGGGTTCATGGGTGTCGCTCGGTGTCGATTCGATGCGCCGTGCCGGGCGCCGCGCGGAGCGCGCAAAGACTACGCCGCGCGCGCGCGCGGCGGCAAGCGCTGCGTGCGCGCCAGGGGCGGCGTGCGTTCCGGATCGGGGCGGAGTGCTTCACGGCTCGACCGCCGCGTCGCCGTGCAGGGGCGCGTCGGCGGGCGTCCAGACCGCCGTCGATTCCCGCCACGCCGACGACTCGCACAGCGCGCACGCCACGCGCACCACGATCCGGTGCACCGCGCGCGTGGCCGGCGTCATCGGGACGTGGCGCGGGAAGCACACGTGCACGGTGCGCCTGAGCTGGGGCCGCAGGATCGGGCGCGCGCTCAGGCGCCCGGCGTCGATCTCCTGGACGAACGCGGCCGGCGGCAGGATCGCGTGCCCGAGCCCGGCCAGGCACGCCAGCCGCAGGATGTTCACCGAGTTGATCTCGGCGACGACGTTCGGCCTCGGCAGGCCGCTGTCGCGCGCCGCTGCCTCGACGAGCTTGCGCACGCTCTGTGCGGGCGACGCGAGCAGCAGCGGCAGCGCGAGCGCGGCCTTCAGCCCGATCGGGGCCGGCGGGCGCGACGACCCGCTCGCCTTGGAGATCAGGTACAGGCGCTCCTCGACCAGCGGCTCGTGGTGGAACTGCGCGAGGTCCGGCGAGTCGAACATCAGTGCGAGGTTGAGCAGCCCGCCGCGCATCTGCGCGACCATGTTGCCGGTCACCTCCTCGACGAGCTCGAGCTCGACGCCCGGCAGTTCGCGGCGCACCTCGAGCAGCAGCGGCACCGACAGCGGGTTGCACACGCTCGGCGGCAGGCCCACGGTGACGCGGCCGCGCGGCGCGTCCAGCGACCCGCGCACGCTCAGCTTGGCGTCGGACGCCTGCTTGAGGACCGCGATCGCGTGCGCGAGGAAGACGCGGCCGCGCTCGGTCAGCGTGACCCCGCGCGCGACGCGGTGCAGCAGGCGCGCGCCGAGCTCCTGCTCGAGCTTGGCCACCTGGTGACTGAGCGCCGACTGGGCGACGAAGACGGTCTCGGCCGCCTTCGAGAAGCTGCCCTGCTCGGCGATCGCGACGAAGTACTTCAGCTGCCTCAGTTCCACCGGCTGTCCCTGGCGCGGGCCGGTCGTGCCCGTGCGCATACTGTGACGAGATATGCTCGCCCTGTCCATCTTGAATCAAGATGTGCGTAGCTCGAATGTGTATTGGTCATCGCGGACCCGCTGCTCCCAAACTGCTGCCTGGCGCTCCGGGCGCGCGGTCGGCCGCGCCCGGAGCGCCGGCGGCCGGCATTCCGAGGGAGCTCGCTTGGAGAGGGAACGCTTCATCCTGATGGACGGCGAGGCCGTCCCGTACGCGGACGCGAAGATCCACGTGCTGTCGCCGGCGATCACGTACGCCGCGACGGTGTTCGAGGGCATCCGCGCGTACTGGAACGACGACGAGCGGCGCATGTGGATCTTCCGGCTCGACGACCACCTGCGCCGCCTGCAGGCGTCGATGCGGATCATGCGCTACGACGCGCGCGTCGACCTCGCGCGGCTCGCGGAGGACGTCGCCACCGCGATCAGGGTCAACGAGCTGCGCGAGGACATCCACCTGCGCGTGCTCGCGATGATCGAGGGCGCGCCGACGGTCACGACCTCCGGGCCGGTGAAGATCGCGATCACCGCCGGTCCGTACCCGCCGAACCGGTTCGTCGATCGCGGCATGGCGCTCGGGGTGAGCACCTGGCAGCGCGTGCACGACACCGCGAGCCCGCCGCGCGTGAAGGCGACCGCGAACTACGCGAACGGCCGGCTCGCGATGCTCGAGGCGAAGAACGACGGCTACGACGCGGCGCTGATGCTCACGCGCGACGGCAAGGTCTCCGAGGCGCCGGTCGCCGCGTTCTTCATGGTCCGTGCAGGGCGCGCGATCACCCCGAGGGCGAGCGACGGCATCCTCGAGAGCATCACCCGCGACACCCTGTTCACGCTGTTTCGCGACGAGCTCGGCGTGGCGGTCGAGGAGCGCCCGATCGACCGCTCGGAGCTCTACACTGCGGACGAGATGTTCCTGTGCGGCTCGGGCTGGGAGGTCGCGCCGGTCGCGAGCATCGACCGCCTGACGGTCGGCGACGGCGGCGTCGGCCCGGTCACGCGCGCGGTGCGTGACCTCTATCGCGAGGTCGTGACCGCGCGCCGGCCACGGTATGCGGACTGGCTGACGCCGGTGTGAGCCGCCGCGCGCGGCGCGGTGCGACGAGGACTCGAAGGATCGAACGGGAGTGACCACGATGAGCAGAGGAATTCGCAGCTTCCTGGTGGGGCTGTCGCTGTGCGCGGCGGCTTCGACGGCCGCGGCCCAGGAGAAGTGGGACATGGCCACCGCGTACCCGGAGTCCAACTTCCACACGAAGAACGCGCGCCTGTTCGCACAGGACGTCGAGCGCGCCACCGACGGCAAGCTCAAGGTCACCGTGCACGGCGCCGCGACGCTGTTCAAGGCGAACGAGATCAAGCGCGCGGTCCAGGGCGGCCAGGCCCAGCTCGGCGAGATCGTGATCTCGACGTACGCGAACGAGGACCCGATCTTCGGCATCGACGGCCTGCCGGGGCTGGCCACCAGCTACGACGAGGCGCGCAAGCTCTGGCGCGTGACCCGCCCGGCGCTCGAGGCGCGATACGCGAAGCAGGGCATGAAGCTGCTCTACGCGGTGGCGTGGCCGCCGAACGGCATCCACAGCGTGCGCAAGATCGACGGGCCGGCGGAACTCAAGGGCCTGAAGTGGCGCGCGTTCAGCCCGATCAGCGCGCGCATCGGCGAGATCTTCGGCGCGCGCCCCGTCACCGTCCAGGGCGTGGAGCTGTCGCAGGCGCTCGCCACCGGCGTGGTCGAGGCGGTGATGACGTCGGCGTCGACCGCGATCGACACCAAGATGTGGGAGTACACGCGGTTCTACTACGAAGGCGACTGGGTGATGGTGAAGAACGCCGTCCTCGTGAACCAGAAGGCGTTCGACGGGCTGCCGCGCGCGACGCAGGAAGCGCTGCTCAAGGTGGCGGCCGCCGCGGAAGAGCGGGGCTGGCAGATGAGCGAGGACAACAACCGCTCCGCGAAGGAGGAACTCGGGCGCCACAACGTCACGATCACGCGCCCGCCGCCCGCGTTCAAGGCCGAGATGCAGAGGGCCGGCGACATCATCCTGTCCGAGTGGCTCAAGCAGGCCGGCCCGGACGGCGCCGCGGTCATCGACGCGTATCGCAAGTAGGGTTCGCGCTGCAGCCTCGCCTGAGCTTCCTCGGCACGTCGCACCTGCTGTGCGAGGCGCCGCTGCCGATCGACCTCGCGTGGCAACGCCGCCTGTGGGGGCTGGCCGCGCGTGCGCGGCACTGGGCCTCGGTGACCGAGGCGGTGCTCGGGATGAACAACCTGCTGCTGGTGTTCGATCCGCTCGCGCTCGACGGCGACGCGCTCGTGGCCCGCGTGCTCGACGCGTGGCCCGACTGCGAGTCCGACATCCCGCGCGGCAGGTCGGTGGAGGTGCCGGTGCGCTACGGCGGCGAGGCGGGCCCCGACCTGTGCGAGCTCGCGCGCAACGCCGGGATCACCGTGCAGAAGTTCGTGAAGCTGCACACCGAGCCCGAGTACACCGTCTTCTTCGTCGGCGGCTACCCTGGCCAGCCGCACCTCGGCCGTCTGCACCCGCTGCTCGTGTCGCCGCGCCGTCACGAGCCGCGCATGCGGGTGCCGGCGGGGTCGGTCGCGATCGGCGGCGAGCAGGCCAGCGTCTACCCGTCGACGCAGCCCGGCGGGATGCAGCTGATCGGCCACACCGACGTGGTCTTCTTCGACGTCGCGCGCTCGCCGCCGTCGCTTCTCGCGCCCGGCGACCGGGTGCGCTTCCGCTCGCTGGGCATCGAGAAGTGATCGAGATCGTCTCGACCCGGGCACTGAACACGGTCCAGGACCTGGGGCGCTTCGGCCACCGCGGCGAGGGCGTGTGCGTCGCGGGCGCGATGGACAGGCTCGCGCTGTCCGCGGGCAACCGGCTGCTCGGCAACGACCCGGGCGCGGCGGCGATCGAGGTGACGATGTTCCCGTTCGTCGTGCGTTTCCTGCGCGACGCGCGCTTCGCGCTCACGGGCGCGCACTGCGAGGCGACGCTGGACGGGGCCGCGGTGCTGCCGTGGTGGGCCACCCGGGCCGACGCCGGCGCCACGCTGACCGTCGGCGCGCCGCTCGAGGGGGCGATCGCCTGCCTCGTCGTCGAGGGCGGGATCGGCGTCGAGCCGCGGCTGGGCTCGCGCAGCACCGACCTGAAGATCGGCTTCGGAGGATTCGAGGGCCGGACGCTGCGCAAGGGCGACCGGATTCCGCTCGGGCCGGCCGGCACGGCGCGCAGTGCCCGGCCGGGCGGGTGGGGCATCGATCCCGCGCGGCTCGCGCTGCCCCCGGTCCCCGCCGCCGGCGAAACGACCCGGACGACCGCGGTGAGGGTGATGCCGGCCGGCGAGTACGAGAAGTTCCCGGAGCCGGCGCGCGAGCGGTTCTGGGGCGCGCAGTGGTCGATCGGCGCCAACAGCAACCGGTCCGCGTTCCGCCTGTCGGGGCCGCGGCTGCAGGCGCAGGGGCACGGCGACGTCATGTACACGCACGGGATCGTGCCCGGCATCGTCCAGGTGCCGCCCTCGGGCCAGCCGATCGTGCAGATGGCCGACGCGAACACCCACGGGGGCTATCCGAAGATCGGCACCGTCATCGAGGCCGACCGCTGGCGCCTGGCGCAGGCGCGTCCGGGCGGCGCTCTGCGGTTCGTGCCCGCGACGCGAGACGAGGCGCTGGCGGCGCTGGCGGCCGAGCGGGCCTGGCTGGGCTCGATCAGCGACGCGGTCGAACGCGAACGGAGCGCCGCCCCGTGAACGTCGCCGAACTGCGATCGCTGGTCCGGCACATGCGCGACCACGGCGTCGAGACGCTCGACGTGCGCGAGCGTCACGCGCGCCTGCGCATCCGGCTCGACCCGGCCCACCCCGCGCGCGACGACGGCGCGCCCGCGGGACGCGACGGCGTGATCGAGCGGCGGGGCGCCGCGGCGCGCGGACGCGGCCGTGCGCTCGTACGCGCGGACGTCGCCGGCACGTTCGCCGACGCGCACCCGCTGCGGCCCGAGCCGTTCGCCGCAATCGGCACGCCGGTGCGCGCCGGACAGGTGCTCGGCCTGCTCAAGGTCGGCGTGCTGTATCGCCCGGTGCTCGCGCGCACGGACGGGGTTCTCGCGCGGGCGCTGGCCGGCACCGGTGCCGCGGTGCCGCGGGGCGCGCCGCTGTTCGAGATTCGCAAGGAGGAGTCGACATGACCTGCATCGACATCAATTCCGACATGGGCGAGAGCTTCGGCCCGTACCGGATGGGCGACGACGAGGCGCTGCTCGATCTCGTCACGACCGCGAACGTCGCCTGCGGCTTCCACGCCGGCGATCCGCTCGTGATGAGCCGCACCGTCGAGGGCGCGCGCGCGCGCGGCGTCGGGCTCGGCGCGCACCCGGGATTCAACGACGTCAACGGGTTCGGCCGGCGGCAGATCCGGATCGACGACTTCGTCGAGCTCGAGAAGTCCGTCGTCTACCAGATCGGGGCGCTGCACGGCATCGCGCGCTCGTGCGGGCACGCGATCACGCACGTCAAGTTCCACGGCGCGATGGCGAACATGGGCCTGTCGGATCGCACCGTCTCCGAGGCCCTGGTGCGCGCGGTGATGTCGTTCGACCGCGACCTCGCGATCCTCACGCTGCCGAACACGCAGACCGAGGCGGCGGCCGAGCGGCTGGGGGCGAAGGTCGCGCGCGAGATCCTCGCCGACCGCGCCTACGACGACACCGGCAACGTCGTGCCGCGCAAGACGCCCGGCGCGATGATCCGGGACCCCGAGGTCGCCGCCGAGCGGGTGGTGCGCATGCTCGAGGACGGCTGCCTGACGAGCATCGACGGCCGCAAGGTGCCGGTCAGGCGAATGGACAGCGTCTGCGTGCACGGCGACGAGCCCGGCGCGGTCGCGATGGCGACGGCGATCCGGCGCAGGCTGGCGCAGGCGGGCGTCGAGATCGTCCCGCTGCACCGGATCGTGGCCTGACGTCCGTGCGGCGCCTGCCCGCGGCCGCGCGCCGGGTCGCGCGCTCGCCACTCGGCGCGGCGTCGCCGGAACCCATCACCGAAGGAGAGCCGACTTGACCGACGCGCGAATCCACCGCGACATTCCCCGCCCCGACCCCGCGCTGATCGAGTGCCTGCGCGGCATACCGGTCGCCGACCTGCACGACGAGATGAGCGCGCTCGAGCAGCGCGTGCGCCTGATGGCGCCCGCGATGCGCCCGGTCGCGCCCGGGCGATGGTTCGCGGGGCCCGCGGTCACGTCGTTCAATCCGCCCGGCGACAACCTGATGATGCACGCGTCGCTGTACTTCGCGCGCGCCGGCGACGTGCTCGTCGCCACGAACGGCGGCGTCGCGTTCGGCGCCCTGTGGGGCGGCAACGCGACGCAGCAGGCGTTGCGCAAGGGGCTCGCCGGCGCCGTCGTCGACGGCCCGGTGCGCGACACCGCGACGATTCGCGAGCTCGGCTTCCCGGCCTGCGCGACGATGGTCTCGGTGTCGCACCCGACGAAGGAGCAGGCCGGCACGGTCAACCTCCCGGTGACCTGCGCGGGCGTGGTCGTGAACCCGGGCGACATCGTGGTCGGCGACGACGACGGCGTCGTCGTGATCGCGCCGGACGACGTGCCCCGCATCGCTGCGGCCGCGCGCGCGCGTGCCGGCCGCGACCGCGCGCTGCAGGCGGCGGTGGCCGCGGGCTCGACGATCTTCGAGCAGATGAACGGCGCCGCGACGCTCGAGCGGCTGGGGCTGCGCGTTCACGACGGAGCGTGGCGCCCGGCGGCGCGCTCCGGCTGAGGAACGGGCGCGGCGCCGGGTACGCGCCTGCGCGCGATCCCGCGGGGGCGCCCGGCGCCCGGGGCGCTCAGGGCGCGCAGGGCGCGACGAATCCCGGCGGCACCACCAGGCGGCCGTCTTCGGCCGGCTGATAGCCCTTGCCGGCGAGGCACGACGTGAACGCGGTGCAACCGGGCAGGGTCTGGGCGTCCGAGCGTCCGCTGAACTGGTCGATGTTCGCGCCCGAGACCACGGTCATCGCGCTGCGGTAGCACTCGGCGCGCACGCGCATGAAGTCGTCCTGCGAACCGGGGCCGTCGTAGCGGGCACAGCCCGCGGCGAGCGCCGAGACTGCGGCGAAGACGGCCAGCGGGCGGAAGAGGCGGCGGGACGCGCGCATGCGAACTCGATCGGGTGAAGCGGTTTGGAGGCGGCGCCACACCCCGCCGATGCGGGGAAGAAGCGCGCGGCCCGAGCATGATACGCGCGCCGACCGTCCGCCTCGGTCGCGGGGCGTCCGCGCCATCGCACGCGCCATTCCCCGCGCCATTCCCCGCGCCGGGGGGGCGCCTGCGGGATCCGGCGGCGTGCCGGCGCGCGTCGCGTCAGGCCTGCGGCACGGGGGCGAACGGCACCACGTGATCCACCGCCGGCCGGATCCCGATCCACTGGCCGACGTCGTGGTCGTGGTGGCTCGGCACCAGCGCGAGCACGGTCTGGCCGCCGGCCAGCCGCAGCGTGTACAGGTACTCGGCGCCGCGGAACGCCTTGCGCACGATCTGCGCCTTCACCGGCGCTTCGTCGTCGTGGACGATGTCGTCGGCGCGCAGCAGGATGTCGCAGCGCCCGCCGGGGAACGCCCCGGGCAGCGGGCACTCGGCGACGTCGGCGAGGGCGCCCAGCGGGGTGTCGAGCACCGGCCGTCCGCCGTCGTCGCGCAGCGTCGCGGGGGCGAAGACGCCGTGCCCGACGAAGCGCGCGACGAAGCGCGTGGCCGGCCGGTGGTAAAGCGCGTACGGCTCGTCCCACTGGTGCAGGACGCCCTCGTCCACGACGCCGACGGTGTCGCCGATCGCGAACGCCTCGAGCTGGTCGTGCGTGACCAGCAGCGCCGTCATGCGCGCCCGCGCCAGGATCGCGCGCAGTTCGTGCGCGAGGCGCTCGCGCAGGTCGACGTCCAGGCTGGAGAAGGGCTCGTCGAGCAGCAGCAGGCGCGGCCGCGGCGCGAGCGCCCGCGCGAGCGCGACCCGCTGCTGCTGGCCGCCCGAGAGCTGGTGCGGCATCCGTGCCGCGGCGTCTTCGAGGCCGACCAGCGCGAGCACTTCGGCGACGCGCTCTTCGCGCTCGTCGGAGGGCATCGACGCCAGCCCGAACGCGACGTTGCGCGCGACGCTCAGGTGCGGGAACAGCGCGTAGTCCTGGAACACCATGCCGATGCGGCGCCGCTCGGGCGCGACGTGCACGCCCGGCCCGGCGAGCGTCTCGCCGCCCACCCGGATGCGTCCGCTCGACACGGGCTCGAGCCCGGCGATCGCGCGCAGCAGCGTGGTCTTGCCGCACCCCGACGGGCCGAGCAGCACGCCGACGTCGCCGGCGCGCAGGCCGAGCGAGACGTCGCGCAGCGCGGGCGCGTCCCGGCCGGGATAGCGGACGTCGAGCCTGGAGACTTCGAGGAACATTCGGCCGAGTATAAATGAATATAATTCGCATTCAATAACCGATCGGACCGTCGCTGCGACCGTGCGACGCCGCTCGCCGGCCGCACCCCGAACTCAACCTCACTCGACGACGATCGTGATCGCCTCCCGGGGGCCCGCGTGGCCCGACGCCCTGCGCGCGCTGCCCGTCGCCCTGATCGGCTCCGCGCTCGTGCTGCCGGTGCTCGCGGTGCTCGCGTCGTGGCTCGACTGGGACGCCGGCGGCGCGGACGTGCTGGCCGCGATGGTCCGCCACGTGCTGCCCGAGTGCCTTTGGACGACGATCGTGATCGTGCTGCCGGTCGCGATCGGGGTCGCCGCGATCGGCGCCGCGACGGCCGCCTCGGTCGCGCTGCTGGACTTCCCCGGGCGGCGCGTCTTCGAGTGGGCGCTGCTGCTGCCGATGGCGATGCCCGCCTACGTGGTCGCCTACGCGTACACCGACTTCCTGCAGTACTCCGGGCCGCTGCAGGAGTGGCTGCGCGCCGCGACCGGCCGCTCCGGGCGGATGCTGCCGGAGATCCGCAGCGTCGGAGGCGCGGTGCTCGTGTTCACGGTCACGCTGTACCCGTACGTGTACCTGCTCGTTCGCGCAGCGCTGTCGGAGCGCGCGGCGCAGCTGATGGACGCGGCCCGCCTGCTCGGCGCGGCGCCGGCGCGCCGCGTGCGCGAGGTGGCGTTGCCGCTCGCCCGCCCGGCGATCGCCGCCGGGGTGGTGCTGGCGCTGATGGAGACGATGGCCGATTTCGGCGTGTCGAGCTACTTCGGGGTCCAGACCTTCACCGCGGCGATCTACAAGTCGTGGCTGGCGCTGGACGACCGCGCCACCGCCGCGCGGCTCGCGACCGTCCTGCTCGCGATCGTCGCGGTGCTGGTCGCGATCGAGCGGCGCGCACAGTGCCGCCTGCGTTTCGCCGGCCCGCGCGGGTCCGCGGGCTCGGCCGCGGGCACCGACGCGCGCCGGCATCGGCCGGGCCCGCGCGGGCGGGCGCTCGCGTTCGCGCTGTGCGCGGCGCCGGTCGCGCTCGGCTTCGTGCTCCCGGCGGCGATCCTCGCGCGCCTGCTCGCGATCGACGCGTCGACCCTGCCGTGGGCGCGCTTCGCCGAGTGGGCGGGGAACAGCGTGCGGCTCGGCGCGATCGCCGCCGCCGCCGCGGTCGCGCTCGCGCTCGTGCTCGCGTTCGTCGCGCGGCGCTGGCCGAGCCGCTCGAGCGTCGCGGTGCGCGAGCTCGCCGGCCTCGGCTACGCGGTGCCGGGCGCGGTGATCGTCGTCGGGCTGCTGCTGCCGGTCGGATGGGCTCAGGCGCGCTGGCCCGGCAGCGGCGTGGGGGCGCTCGTGACCGCGACCTCGCTGGGGCTGGTGTGGGCGTACCTGGTGCGCTTCGTCGCGGTCGCGCTCCAGTCGGTGGGGAGCGGGTACACGCGGATTCCGGCGAACCTCGACGAGTCGGCCCGGATGCTCGGCGTCGGCGCCGCGGCGCTCGCGCTGCGGGTGCACGCGCCGCTGCTCGCGCGCTCGGCGGCGGTGGCGGCGCTGCTGGTGTTCGTCGACGTCGTCAAGGAACTGCCCGCGACGATGGTGCTGCGGCCCTTCGGCAGCGACACCCTGGCCGTCGTCGCGTACCAGCTCGCGCGCGACGAGCGGCTGGGCGAGGCGGCGTTGCCGGCGATGGCGCTCGTTCTGGTGGGGCTGCTCCCGCTGGTTCTGGCGAGCCGAGTCCTGCGTTCGCCGCCGGAGCGGGGAGTCGAAGGTCGTTAGTGCGAATCATTCGCATTCGTGTTAGCATCTTCTCGACCGTCGCCGCCGTGCGCGACACCCCCGGGATCCGAAATCCGATGAAACTCCTCGCCCTCCTGCTGCCCGCGGCGCTGCTCGCCGCGACTCCGTCCGCGCGGGCGGACGACGCCGTCCTGAACGTCTACTCCGCGCGCCACTATCCGAGCGACGAAGCCCTGTACGCCGGATTCACGCGCGCGACCGGCATCCGGCTGAACCGCGTCGAGTCCGACGACGCCGGCGTGCTGGCGCGGCTGAAGGCCGAGGGCGCGGCGTCGCCGGCCGACGTGATCCTGCTCGTGGACGCGGCGCGGCTGTGGCGCGCGCAGGTCGACGGCCTGTTCCTGCCGGTCCGCTCGAAGGTGCTCGAGGCCTCGGTGCCCGCGCAGTTCCGCGCCAGGCCCGAGGCCGACGGCGCGACCGCGTGGTTCGGGCTGTCGCGGCGCGCGCGCATCGTGGTGTACGACACGTCGCGCGTGCGCCGGGACGAGGTCGACAGCTACGCCAAGCTCGCGGACCCGCGCCACAAAGGGCGCCTGTGCACGCGCTCGGGCTCGCACCCGTACAACCTGAGCCTGTTCGGCGCGATGACCGAGCACCTCGGGCCGCAGAAGGCCGAGGCCTGGCTCAAGGGGCTCGTCGACAACATGGCGCGCCCGCCGCGCGGCGGCGACACCGACCAGATCAAGGGGGTCGCGAGCGGCGAGTGCGCGATCGCGATCACGAACAGCTACTACCTCGCGCGCATGCTCTCGTCCGCCAAAGCGGACGAGCGTGCGATGGCCGAGCGCGTCGGCGTCGTGTTCCCGGACCAGGCCGGCGCGGGAACGCACGTCAACGTCGCGGGCGGCGCGGTCGCCCGCCACAGCCGCAACGTGGCCGGCGCGGTCCGCTTCCTCGAGTACCTGGTCGGCGAGGAGGCGCAGCGCCACTTCGCGACCGGCAACAACGAGTGGCCGATCGTCGCGGGCGTGCGCGTGGACAACCCGGCGCTGCGGGCGATGTCGGGCGGCGACTTCAAGAGCGAAGTCCTGCCGGTGTCGGTCGTGGGGATGAACCAGGTCAAGGTCCAGCAGATGCTGGACCGCGTCGGATACCGCTGAGCCGGGGCCCGCGCGGGGTCAGCCCGCGCCCGCCGCGCGCTCGAAGGCCGCGAGCAGCGCGTCGGCGCCCTGCGCGCCCGAGACCGCGAACTTGCGCCCGATCACGAAGAAGGGCACGCCGCCGACGCCGGAGTCGCGGACGTCCTGGTCGATGCGCTCGGTCTCGGCGAGCGCGTCCGCGTCGCCGGCGGCCGCGATGCGATCGTCGGACATCCCGACGCCGCGCGCGATCGGGGCGAGCGCCGCCGGGTCGCCGACGTCGGTGCCGTCGATGAAGTAGGCGCGGAACAGCGCCGCGGCGAGCGCGTGCTGCTGCTCGCCCGGCTCGGCCGCCGCCATCAGCGCGTGCGCGCGCAGGGTGCTCGGCTGGCGCCGGATGCGCTCGGGGTGGAGCTCGAGCCCCGCGCCCGCGGCGGCGTCGACGACGCGCTGGTAGCCGGGCCCGCCGGTGGGCGAGCCGAACTTCATCGTCAGGTACTCGGGACGCGACATGCCCTCGGCCGGCATGGCCGGATTGAGCTGGAACGGGTGCCAGGTGACCGACGGCGCGGCGGCCTCGGGGTGGCGCTCACGCCAGCGCGCGAGCGCCTCGTCGAGCTGCCGCTGCCCGATGTAGCACCACGGGCAGACGACGTCGGAGATGACGTCGACCGTCAGTGCGGGCGTTGTCGTCGCGGGCTCGCTCACGGTGCGTCAGGCCTGGGGCTGCGTCTCCAGGCCGCGAACCGTCGTGCTGAGGTCCTGCATGCGCGCCGTGAGCTGGCGCATCGACGCCGCCATCCAGAGCATCGAGGTCTGGATGCGCTCGGCGTCGCCCTTGCCGGCGAGCTGGGCCTCGAGACGGCGCAGCATCGCGCGCGCGGGCTCCGCGACGCCGGGGCTCACCTTCGCGAGCTCGAGCGCGAGGACGGTCTGGCGGCGGGCCTCGAACGCCGCGGGATCGCGGCGATAGAGCTCGGCCCAGTCATCGAAATCGAACTTGTCCATCGCGGCGCCTTTCGTCGGGTCGAGTCGACCGCTCGTCGGTCGGTGTCGACCGTATGGTACAACTTTAATACCGCCGGTCGGCTCGAAAGTGTGACGAAAGTCTCGCGGGCGGGGGCGGGCTGCGCGGATCAGTCGCGCCGCCCGAGCAGCAGCGCGCTCACGCCCCAGCTGATCAGACCGTAGACGAGCGCGCCCAGGATCGCCGTGCCGAAGCTCGTCACCGAGAAGCCCTGCACGAAGTTCGCGACGAGCCAGAACAGCACGCCGTTGATCACGAACGTGAACAGGCCGAGCGTGAGGAGGTTGATCGGCAGCGTCAGCAGGATCAGCACCGGGCGGATCACGGTGTTCAGCAGGCCCAGCAGCAGGGCCACCACCAGCGCGGTGCCCAGGCCTTGCAGGTGCACGCCGCCGATGAGGTAGGGCAGCGCGAGCAGGCACAGCGCGTTGATCGCCCAGCCCGCGAGCAGCCTCATCGGGGCACCTGAGTCACTTGACGATCAGCACCGGCACCTTGCAGGTCTCGGCGACCCGCCGCGCGACCGACCCCAGCAGGAAGTCCTCGAGCGCCGAGTGCCCCTTGGAGCCGACCAGCAGCAGGTCGAAGCGGCCCTGCTCGGCCGCCGCGACGATCTCGGCCGCGACGTGGCCGGTGCGGATGATCAGGTCGTGCCGCAGGCCCGACTTCTCGAGCAGCTTGTGTGCCGCCGCGAGGTCCTTGTCGCTGAGCTCGCGCAGGTAATCGGCCACCGCCTGCTTGCCGACGAAGCGCTCGGCGTGGCGCAGCGCCGTGCCGTCGTGGACGCTGATCAGCGTCACCGTGTTCGAGCCGCTGCCCTGCTGCGCCAGCTTGATCGCCTGCTTGACTGCCTTCAGCGACGGCTTTGAGCCGTCGGTGGCCACCAGGATCTTCATCGTTGAGCCTTTTCCGGGAGACAGGTCCTCATTGTGCCGCGATTCCCTCCCAGCGCGGCGAAATCGACTGCTCGATTCCGAACAGTTCGAGCACGCGCCCGCAGGTGTGGTCGACCATCTGCGCGATCGACTCGGGCCGGTGGTAGAACGCGGGCAGCGGCGGATAGACGATGCCGCCCATCTCGGTCACCGACACCATGTTGCGCAGGTGCGCGAGGTTCAGCGGCGCCTCGCGCGGCATCAGCACGAGCCGGCGGCGCTCCTTGAGCACGACGTCGGCCGCGCGCGTGACGAGGTTGTCGGCCAGGCCGGTCGCGATGGCCGCGAGCGTGCGCATCGAGCACGGCGCGACGACCATGCCGATCGTCGGGAACGCACCCGACGCGATGCTCGCGCCGACGTCGCGCGGGTTGTGCACGACGTCGGCGAGCGCCTCGACTTCCTTGCGCGGGCGCCGCAACTCCTGCTCGACGTTCATCCAGCCGGCGGCCGAGACGACGAGGTGCGTGCGCACCCCGCCGAGCGCGCGCAGCAGCTCGAGCATCCGCACGCCGTACACGGCGCCGGACGCACCGGTGATCGCGACGATCAGGTGCCTCGGGTCCATCCGGGCATTCTAGCGGGGTGCCCGGCGCGGGGGCGCGAAGCCGTCGGCGCGGCGCGAGGCCGCGCGCCGCTCAGGCCGCCGCCGGCTGGGGCAGCAGCTTCTGCAGTTCGCCCGACTGGTACATCTCGGTCATGATGTCCGAGCCGCCGACGAACTCGCCGCCCACGTAGAGCTGCGGAATCGTCGGCCAGTTCGAGTACTCCTTGATCGCCTGGCGCACGTCGTCGTCCTCGAGGACGTTGACCGTCACGATGTTCCTGACCCCGCAGGCCTGCAGGATCTGGATCGCGCGGCCGGAAAAGCCGCACTGCGGGAACTGCGCCGTGCCTTTCATGAACAGCACCACCGGATTGCCGGTGACGGTGTCGCGGATGAAGTCCTTCGCGTCCATTGCGCGCCTCGTCGGATGTAGTGGGGGAATTCTAGGAATCGGTCGTCGGGGGGTCAATCCGCCTTGCATTGACCCTGCTGTCTTCAGTGTCTTGCGGGGCGGTCCCGCGCGCGGGCCGGCTCGTTCGCCGGGGTGCGGCGTCCGGACGCCCCCGGCGCGAGCCGCCCGTGGGTGACCCGCTCGCGCCCTTCGGCGTCCGCGAGCGTGGCGACCCCGGCGAAGCCGGCGTCCGTCATCTGCGCGCGCACCGCGGCGCCCTGGTCCCAGCCGTGCTCGAGCGCGAGCGCGCCGCCCGGCGTCAGGCGTGCGGGCGCACCGGCCACGATCGCGCGCAGGGCCGAGAGACCGTCGCCCCCGTCGGTGAGCGCGGTGCGGGGCTCGAAGCGCAGGTCGCCGCGCGACAGGTGCTCGTCGGCGGCCGCCACGTAAGGCGGATTCGAGACGATCGTCTCGAAGTGCTCGCCCGGGGCCAGCGCGTCGAACCAGGCACCGGCGAGCAGGCGCACGCGCGGGGCGGCCCCCGGGCACAGCGCGGCGACGTTCGCCCTCGCGACTTCCAGCGCCGCCTCGCTGACGTCGGTCGCGACCACGCTCACGTCGGGCCGTTCCAGCGCGATCGTGATCGCGACGACGCCGCTGCCCGTGCCGAGGTCGAGCACGCGCGCGCCGCGGGGCGCGTGCCCGATCGCCCAGCCGGCCAGCAGTTCGGTGTCGGGCCGCGGGATCAGCACCGCGGGCGTCACCCGGAACGACCGGCCCCAGAACTCGCGCTCGCCGGTCAGGTAGGCGAGCGGCTCGCCGTCGCAGCGCCGGCGCACGAGCGCCGCGAAGCGCGCGGCCGGGTCGGCGGGGGCGGGCTCGTCGCCGTGGGCGATCAGCCACTCGCGCCGGCGCCCGCTGGCGAGCTCGGCCAGGCGGCGCGCCTCGAGCCGGGGCAGGCCGCTGGCGGCGATCAGGTCGTCCCAGGAACTCGGCTCGCCTTCATCGCGGGCAGGCAATGGCACAGGGTGTCTCAATGCGCGAGCGGGGCGCGAGATGTCGTCTCGCCCGCGCTCTTCCGGCCGGCGGCGGGCGCCGCGCTCAAGCGGCCTCGGCCAGCGCCGCGAGCTGCTCGGCCTGGTGCGCGGTGCCCAGCGCCGTGATCACCTCGTCGAGCTCGCCCTCGAGGATGCGGTCGAGCTTGTAGAGCGTGAGGTTGATCCGGTGGTCGGTGAGCCGCCCCTGCGGGAAGTTGTACGTGCGGATGCGCTCGGAGCGGTCGCCCGACCCGATCAGCGACTTGCGCTGCGCGGCCTCCTTCGCCTGCGCCTCGCGCATCTGGCGGTCCTTCAGGCGCGTGGCGAGCACCTTCATCGCGCGGTCGAGGTTGCGGTGCTGGGAGCGGTCGTCCTGGCACTCGACGACGATGCCGGTGGGCAGGTGCGTGACGCGCACCGCCGACTCGGTCTTGTTGACGTGCTGGCCGCCGGCGCCCGACGCGCGGAACACGTCGACGCGCAGCTCGTCCTTGTTCAGCTGCACGTCTCCGAGCTCGTCGGCCTCGGCCATCACCGCGACCGTGCACGCCGACGTGTGGATGCGGCCCTGCGCCTCGGTTTCCGGGACGCGCTGCACGCGGTGGCCGCCCGACTCGAACTTCAGCCGCGAGTAGGCGCCGTCGCCGACGATGCGCAGGATCACCTCCCGGTAGCCGCCGAGGTCCGACGCGCTCTCGGACATCAGTTCGGTCTGCCAGCGCTGGCGCTCGGCGTAGCGCGTGTACATGCGCAGCAGGTCGCCGGCGAACAGCGCGCTCTCGTCGCCGCCGGTGCCCGCGCGGATCTCGAGGATCACGTTGCGCTCGTCGTTCGGGTCGCGCGGCAGCAGCAGGCGCTCGAGCACGCCCGACTCGTCGTCGAGGCGCGCCTGCGCGGACGCGACCTCCTCGTCGGCGAAATCCCTCAGCTCGGGGTCCTGGCGCATGCCCTGCGCGGCGTCGAGGTCGGCGGCGGCCTTGCGCCACGCGACGAAGTGCTCGACGACCTCGGCGAGCTCCGAGTGCTCGCGATTCAGGCGCCGGTAGGCGTCGAGGTCGCGCGTGGCCGACTCGCTGGACAACAGTCCATTGACTTCAGCCAGGCGCCGCTCGAGCTGCTCGAGCTTGGCCTGCATCGAGGGCTTCATCGGCTACTTGTGGTCGGGGCCGGCCGGGGCCGCGGCGTCGGACGCGGAGCCGGAGCGATCGGGGAGCAGGTGGTCCAGGAGGCGGGCGAGGTGGTCGCGCTCCTCGCCGCCGCGCTGCAGCAGCGTGGTGGGCCCGTGCAGGAACTTGCTGGTGAGCGCGTGCGCGAGCGCCTCCAGCACGGTGTCGGCGTCGTCGCCCTTGGCGAGCATGCGGCGCGCGCGGTCGAGCTCGGCGCTCTTGATCGCGTCGCCGCGCGCGTGCAGCTGGCGGATCAGCGGCACCGCCTGGCGCGCCGACAGCCACTGCATGAAGGAGTCGACCCGCGTCTCGATGATCGCCTCGGCCTGCGCGACCGCCGCGCGGCGGTTCTCGACCCCCGCCTGCACCTGCTTGCCGAGGTCGTCGACCGTGTACAGGAAGACGTCGTCCAGGCGCGCGACCTCGGGCTCGATGTCGCGCGGAACGGCCAGGTCGACCATGAAGATCGGCTTGCGGCGGCGCGCGCGCGTCGCGCGCTCGACCATGCCCAGGCCGATGATCGGCAGCGTGCTCGCGGTGCACGAGACGACGATGTCGAACTTCTCGAGCGATTCGGGCAGTTCCGCGAGACGGATCGTGCTCGCGTTGAAGCGCTGCGCGAGCTTCTCGCCGCGGTCGAGGGTGCGGTTGGCGATGACGATGTGCTTCGGGTGCTGCGCCGCGAAGTGCGTCGCGCACAGCTCGATCATCTCGCCGGCGCCGACGAACAGCACGTTGGCCTGGCGCAGGTCCTCGAAGATTCGGCGCGCCAGCCGCACCGCGGCGGCGGCCATCGACACCGAGTGCGCGCCGATCTCGGTGGTGGAGCGCACCTCCTTGGCGACCGCGAACGAGCGCTGGAACAGCTGGTGCAGGTGCGTGCCGAGCGCGCCGGCGTCGTGCGCCGCGCGCACCGCGTCCTTCATCTGGCCGAGGATCTGCGGCTCGCCGATGACCATGGAGTCGAGCCCGGCCGCGACGCGGAACGCGTGGCGCACCGCGTCGCCGTCGGGCAGCACGTAGAGGTGCGAGCTGAGCTCGTTGGTCGCGAGCCCCTGGCGCGTGGACAGCCAGTCGGTGAGCGCGGGTTGCGCGTGCACCGGCTCGAGCGTCGCGCAGTAGATCTCGGTGCGGTTGCAGGTGGAGAGGATCGCCCCCTCCGGCACCAGCCGCTGCAGCCGCTCGCGCATGTCGGCGAGCGCCTCGTGCAGCCCCTCGCCGGGAAACGACACCCGCTCGCGCACGGAGACCGGCGCGGTGGTGTGGTTCAGTCCTAGCGTGAGCAGGTACATAAATACTTGAATCGGCAGGGGATTATACGAAGGTCCCGGGGGGGCGCGCCAGTGGGGGCGGCGCCGCGCCTCTGGCGTCAGTGACCGTTGGCCGCGAGAAACAGCCGATACGCCGGATGCTGGCTCTCGTCCCAGTAGCGATAGCCGAGCCCCCCGAGGAAGGCCTTGAACTCGCGCTTCTCGTTGGCCGGCACCTGCATGCCGACCAGGATCCGGCCGTAGTCGGCGCCGTGATTGCGATAGTGGAACAGCGAGATGTTCCAGTTCGGGTTCATCGACGACAGGAAGCGCATCAGCGCGCCGGGGCGTTCCGGGAACTCGAACCGGTAGATCAGTTCGTCGCGCGCCAGCGTCGAGTGGCCGCCCACGAGGTGGCGCAGGTGCAGCTTGGCGAGCTCGTCGTCGGTGAGGTCGATGGTCGCGAAGCCCGCGCCGCGGAACGCGTCGGCGATCTCGCTCGCCTCGGCGCGCCGGTTCACCTGGATGCCGACGAAGACGTGCGCCTGCGCGGCGTCGGCGATCCGGTAGTTGAACTCGGTGACGTTGCGCGGGCCGACCAGCCCGCAGAAGCGCCTGAAGCTGCCGCGCTCCTCGGGGATCGTGACCGCGAACACCGCCTCGCGGCGCTCGCCGATCTCGGCGCGCTCGGACACGAAGCGCAGGCGGTCGAAATTCATGTTCGCGCCCGACGGGATCGCGACCAGCGTGCGGTCGCGCAGGCCCTCGCGCTCGACGTAGGCCTTGGCGCCGGCGATCGCGAGCGCTCCGGCGGGCTCCAGGATCGAGCGCGTGTCCTGGAACACGTCCTTGATCGCGGCGCAGATCTGGTCGGTGTCCACCAGCAGGATCTCGTCGACGTACTCCTTGCACAGGCGGTACGTCTCCTCGCCGACCTTCTTGACCGCGGTGCCGTCGGAGAACAGGCCGACGTCGGCGAGCTCCACGCGCCGCCCCGCCTTGAGCGAGCGTGCCATCGCGTCGGAGTCGGTGGTCTGCACGCCGATCAGCCGGATCTCGGGGCGCACCTGCTTCACGTACGCGCCGATCCCGGAGATCAGCCCGCCGCCGCCGATCGCGGCGAAGATCGCGTGGATCGGCCCCTGGTGCTGGCGCAGGATCTCCATCGCGATCGTGCCCTGGCCGGCGATCACGTCCGGGTCGTCGAACGGGTGGACGAACGAGAGCCCCTGCGCCTGCTGCAGTTCGAGCGCGCGCGCGTAGGCGTCGCTGTACGAGTCCCCGTGCAGCACGACCTCGGCGCCGCGGCCGCGCACCGCGTCGACCTTGAGCGCCGGCGTGGTCACCGGCATCACGATCACCGCACGGCAGCCGAGCTTGCGCGCGGCGAGCGCGACGCCCTGCGCGTGGTTGCCGGCCGACGCCGCGATGACCCCGCGCGCGAGCTGCTCCGGCGACAGGTGCGCCATCTTGTTGTACGCGCCGCGCAGCTTGAACGAGAACACCTCCTGCATGTCCTCGCGCTTGAGCAGCACCGTGTTGCCCAGGCGCGCCGACAGCTGCGGCGCGGGCTCCAGCGGCGTTTCCTGCGCGACGTCGTAGACGCGCGCGGTGAGGATGCGTTTCAGGTACGAGGTGGTCATCGGTGCGCGGGCGGCCGGCGGGGACCGGGCGCGGAGGGAGGGCGACCCGCGATTCTACCGGGGCGGGCAGGGCCGTCCGCCGCGGGCGCCCCGGCTCGCGCCGGGGGGAGGCCCACGCGTGTCCCGGGCGCCCCGCCCGCACCGGGGCCGCCCGGCCGGTCCCCGCGTCCACGCTTGCTAGACTGCGCGGCGTTGCGCCGTTCCCCGCGCCGGGGCCGCGCGCGGCATCGACCCGTCCGCACCATGGAAGCGCTCGCAGAAAAGCTGATCGACTGGTTCGCGCTGCCGCACAACGGCCTGTCGTCGGTGTTCGTGATCGCGTTCGTGTCCGCGACGCTGCTGCCGATGGGCTCGGAACCGGCGGTGTTCGGCTACGCGAAGCTCAACCCGGACCAGTTCTGGCTCGTCGTGCTGGTGGCGACGGCCGGCAACACGCTGGGCGGCGTCGTCGACTACTGGATGGGCTGGGGCGCGCACGAGGCGGTCGCGCGCGAGAAGCACACCCGCTACCTGAAGTGGTTCGAGCGGCTCGGGCCGAAGGCGCTGTTCTTCTCGTGGCTGCCGGCGGTGGGAGATCCGCTGTGCGCGGTCGCCGGCTGGCTGCGGCTGCCGTTCTGGCCGTCGGTGGCCTGGATGGCCGTGGGCAAGTGCCTGCGCTACACGCTGATGACCGCCGCGCTGCTGTGGGTGCCGAACGCGTGGTGGCGATCGCTGATCGAGCCGTTCACGCGCTTCTGACGGCGGGTCGGCGCGAACCGGGGCGCCCGTCCGGTCCGACGACGGCTCGCGCACCTGCGGGCCTGCCCGCGCGAGGGGATTGCTGCGGTGCAAGATCATCCCGGATAAAATGGCGGGTTCAATGAACGCGCCTCTCCCCGCCGCGGTGCTCGCGCCCGAGGCCGATGCTCCGGCCCGGCTGCGCGAGATCCCGTACAACTACACGTCGTTCTCCGACCGCGAGATCGTCATCCGTCTGCTCGGCGACGACGCGTGGCGCATTCTCGACGAGCTGCGCGCGGAGCGCCGCACCGGCCGCTCCGCGCGCATGCTCTTCGAGGTGCTCGGCGACATCTGGGTCGTGCGGCGCAACCCCTACCTGCTCGACGACCTCGTCGACAACCCGAAGCGGCGGCGCCTGCTGATCGAGGCGCTGAACCACCGCCTGAGCGAGATCGAGCGGCGGCGCGCGAGCGACCTCGAGCAGGCGGCCGACGCCCCGGCGTCGCAGCGCGGCGAGAAGGTGCGCCGGCTCGTCGGCCTCGCGCGCGATGCGGTCGCCGAGTTCGGCCGCGTGTTCGGCGAGACCGAGAACCTGCGCCGTCGCACCGAGCGGCTGCTCGGCCGTCACACCGACCGCGACAACATCCGCTTCGACGCGATGGCGCGCGTGTCGCACGTGACCGACGCGACCGACTGGCGCGTCGAGTACCCGTTCGTCGTGCTGGTGCCCGACACCGAGGCCGAGGTCGCGGGGCTGGTCGCCGGCTGCATCGAACTCGGCCTGACGATCGTGCCGCGCGGCGGCGGCACCGGCTACACCGGCGGCGCGATCCCGCTGACCGCGATGTCGGCGGTGATCAACACCGAGAAGCTCGAGCGCATGGACCCGGTCGAGCCGATGCGCCTGCCGGGCCTGGACCACGACGTGCCGACGGTGTTCTGCGAGGCCGGCGTCGTCACGCGCCGCGTCACCGACGCCGCCGATCGCGCCGGGCTCGTGTTCGCGGTCGATCCCACGTCGCTCGACGCGTCCTGCGTCGGGGGCAACGTCGCGATGAACGCGGGCGGCAAGAAAGCGGTGCTGTGGGGCACCGCGCTCGACAACCTCGCGTGGTGGCGGATGGTCGACCCCGATGGAAACTGGCTCGAGGTCACGCGCGTCGGCCACAACCTGGGCAAGATCCACGACGCCGGGCTCGCCCGCTTCGAGCTGAAGTGGTTCGCGCCGCGCCAGCTCGGCGCCGACGGCGCGATGCGCGGCGAGCCGCTGCGCGAGCAGGTGCTCGAGATCGAGGGACGGCGCTTCCGCAAGGCGGGCCTGGGCAAGGACGTCACCGACAAGTTCCTCGCCGGCCTGCCGGGCGTGCAGAAGGAGGGCTGCGACGGGATCATCACGTCGGCGCGCTGGGTGCTGCACCGGATGCCGAAGCACATCCGCACCGTTTGCCTGGAGTTCTTCGGCCAGCCCAAGGATGCGGTGCCGTCGATCGTCGAGATCAAGGGCCACCTCGACGCGCTCGCGCTCGCCGCCGCGCGCGGCGAGGGCCCGCGCGTGCTGCTCGCCGGCCTCGAGCACATGGACGAGCGCTACCTGCGCGCGGTCCGCTACACGACGAAGTCGCGCCGCGGCGGGCTGCCCAAGATGGTGCTGATCGGCGACATCGTCGGCGACGACGACGACGCAGTCGCGCGCGCGACCGCCGAGGTCGTTCGCCTGGCCAACGCCCGCTCGGGCGAGGGCTTCGTCGCGGTCGCGGCCGATGCGCGCAAGGCGTTCTGGGCCGACCGCTCCCGCACCGCGGCGATCGCGCGCCACACGAACGCGTTCAAGATCAACGAGGACGTCGTCATCCCGCTGCCGCGGATGGGCGAGTACACCGACGGCATCGAGCGCATCAACATCGAGCTGTCGACGCGCAACAAGCTCGCGCTGCTCGACGCGCTCGACCAGTTCTTCGACGGCGAGCTTCCGCTGGGCCGCCGCGACGACGCCGAGGCCGAGGCCCGCGCGCCCGACGAGCTCGCCGCCGAGCACGTGAGCGAGGCCAAGGCGCTGATCGCGTCGACGCGCGCGCGCTGGGAGTTCCTGCTCGACGCGATCGACGTGCCGCTGGTCCGCGCGCGCGAGCGCCTCGCGGGCCACGGGCTCGCGCACGTGCTCGCCGACGCCGACGCGCGCATCGCCGCCGACGCCGCCGCCGGCGTCGCGCCCGAGCGCGGCGTGCGCCTGTTCCACCTGCTGCAGGACCGAACGATCCGCGTGTCGTGGAAGTCGGAAGTGCGCGCCGCGCTCGGCGAGATCCTGCAGGGGCGGGTGTTCGAGCCGGTGCTCGCGCGCTGCGACGAGATCCACCGGCGCGTGCTGCGCGGGCGAGTGTTCGTGGCGCTGCACATGCACGCGGGCGACGGCAACGTCCACACGAACATCCCGGTCAACTCCGACGACTACGCGATGCTCAAGGAGGCCGAGGCCGCGGTCGCGCGCATCATGGCGCTGGCGCGCTCGCTCGACGGCGTGATCTCCGGCGAGCACGGCATCGGCATCACCAAGCTCGAGTTCCTGACCGCCGACGAGACCGCGGAGTTCCGCGCCTACAAGGGGCGCATCGACCCCGAGGGCCGCTTCAACAAGGGCAAGCTGCTGCCGGGCGCCGACCTGCGCAACGCGTACACGCCGAGCTTCGGGCTGATGGGCGCGGAGTCGCTGATCCTGCAGGCGTCCGACATCGGCGCGATCTCGGAGTCGGTCAAGAACTGCCTGCGCTGCGGCAAGTGCAAGCCGGTGTGCTCGACGCACGTGCCGCGCGCGAACCTGCTCTATTCGCCGCGCAACAAGATCCTCGCGACCTCGCTGCTGGTCGAGGCGTTCCTGTACGAGGAGCAGACGCGCCGCGGGGTGTCGATCCGCCACTGGGACGAATTCTCCGACGTCGCCGACCACTGCACCGTGTGCCACAAGTGCGTGACGCCGTGCCCGGTCGACATCGACTTCGGCGACGTCTCCATGAACATGCGCAACCTGCTGCGCAAGATGGGGAAGAAGAAGTTCAACCCCGGCAGCGCGGCGGCGATGTTCTTCCTGAACGCGACCGACCCCGACACGATCAACGCCACGCGCGCCGCGATGATCGGCCTGGGCTACCGTGCGCAGCGCTTCGCGAACGACCTGCTGAAGAAGCTCGCGCTCGGCCAGACCCGCAAGCCGCCGGCGAGCGTCGGCAAGCCGGCGCTCAAGGCGCAGGTGATCCACTTCGTCAACAAGAAGATGCCGGGCGGGCTGCCGGCGCGCACCGCGCGCGCGCTGCTCGACATCGAGGATCCGCGCTACGTGCCGATCATCCGCGATCCGGCCGCGACCACCGTCGACTCCGAGGCGGTGTTCTACTTCCCGGGGTGCGGCTCCGAGCGCCTGTTCTCGCAGGTGGGGCTGGCGACGCAGGCGATGCTCTGGCGCGCGGGCGTGCAGACCGTGCTGCCGCCCGGCTACCTGTGCTGCGGCTACCCGCAGCGCGGCTCGGGCCAGTTCGACCGCGCCGAGAAGATCATCACCGACAACCGGGTGCTGTTCCACCGCGTCGCGAACACGCTGAACTACCTCGACATCCGCACCGTCGTCGTGAGCTGCGGCACCTGCCACGACCAGCTCCAGGGCTACGAGTTCGAGAAGATCTTCCCCGGCTGCCGCATCGTCGACATCCACGAGTTCCTGATGGAGAAGGGCGTGCGGCTGGAGAACGTGACCGGCGCGCGCTACATGTACCACGAGCCCTGCCACACGCCGATGAAGACGTACGCGTCCGGCAAGGTCGTCAACGCGCTGGTCAACGACGCGCTGAACGGCAGGGTCGAACGCAACGACCGCTGCTGCGGCGAGTCGGGAACGCTCGCCGTGTCGCGCCCGGACGTCTCCACGCAGGTGCGCTTCCGCAAGGAAGAGGAGATGCGCCGCGGCGCCGACGCGCTGCGCGCGCTTCCGGTGAAGTCCGCCGACGGCGCGCCGCAGCCGTTTTCCGGCGACGTGAAGGTGCTGACCTCGTGCCCGTCGTGCCTGCAGGGGCTGTCGCGCTACGAGGAGGACACCGGCGCGAAGGCCGACTACATCGTCGTCGAGCTCGCGCGGCACCTGCTCGGCGAGGACTGGATGGCGCGGTACGTGGCGGCGGCGAACGCGGGCGGGATCGAGCGGGTGCTGGTGTAGTCACCGGGTCGCGCTGGCCCGCGCCCGGACGTACCGGGGCCGGTTCGCGTGCGGCCGGTCAGCGCGCCATCAGCGCCCGGGCGGACGCGTCGGCCATCTTCGCGTTGCTGTGCCACGCGCCGGGAACCGTCTTCAGCCGCCAGCCGAACGGGCAGCGCAGGCGCCGCGCGGCGGCCTCGGCCTGGCCGAAGAACGCGTGACCGCGCTCGAAGCGGTTGCGTCCCTGCGCGATCGCGGACGGCGTACGTCGCAGGTCCGCGTCGTCGGTCCCGGTGTCCGCCTCGCCGAGCAGCAGCACGACGTCGCGGCCGAGGCTGGTCCGCAGCGACGCGTCGTCGACCGGCGTCCGCCCGAGCCCGTACGGATAGTCGACGTCGCGCGTCGGCATCGTGTACCAGCCCGGATTCGCGACCGCCGCGCGGGCGAAGCGCGCCGAAGGCAGGAAAAGCAGCAGGCGGTGCACGAACTGGCCCCCCTCCGAGTGGCCGTAGATCGAGTAGCGGTCGGCGGCGTGGCCGGTGTCGTGCCGGATCGCGTCGAACAGGTGTTCGACGACGCTGAACGACCACTGCGACGGTTCGCGGGCACGCCCGTCCGGCGCCAGCACGCGTCCGAGCGAGTAGTCGCCGTGCGGCCAGCGGATCGCGTCGAAGTGCGGGACGATCGCCAGGAAGCCGTGGCGGCGGGCGGGCTCGGACCAGACGTCGCGGTAGCCGCTCGCGTTCTTTCCGTGGCCGTGCATGACGAAGACGATCGGCGCCTCGCGCGCGGCCAGTCCGGGCGGAAGGTACGTGTGGACCGTCAGCGGGCGATCGGCGAGTCCGGCCGCGTCGACGAACGTGAAGCTTCCCGCGCCCGCGCTGATCTCGATTCGCCGCGGCACGGCACGCGCCGGCCGCCACGCCATTCCCGCAGCGAGCGCGAGCGTGCCGGCGAGGCCGCGGCGACGCGAGCCGGCGGCCGGCGCAGGACGCCGTGGTTCATCGGGGGAAGGCGCCATTCAGCCGAGCTCCGGGAAGAGGTCGATTCCGCGCACTTCGCCGAGCCGACCGATCGCATCGTCGAGCGGCCGGTGGATCGACTGCGCGAGCGAGCGACCGTCGACGCCGTTGCGCCCGTTGAACAGCACGGCCCAGTGCGTCGCGTCGTGCCGGCGGACCAGCAGCGCCGACGTCCCGTGGAAGTGCCCGGTGTGCCACGCGTCGATCGTGGTTCCGGCGTCGGGCCGTCGCAGCCGCCATCCGCAGCCATAGGACTGTCCGCGCGCCCCTTCCGGATCGCCGCGGCCGGTGCGCACCGACGGATCGAACATCCGCGCGAGGCTCCGCTCGCCCAGCAGGCCGGCGGGCGGCGGGCTGTCCAGCGCGCAGACGAAGCGCAGGAGGTCCGGCGCGCTCGCCAGCCAGCCGCCGTTCGCGTCGTGCGCCTCCATCGACCACAGCCCGTACGGCTCCTCGACCTTCGCGCCGACGTCGCCGGCGACGGCGACGATGCGCCGATTGCCGCGCACGTGATAGGCGACCTCGCCCGGCGCGCGTTCGGAGGCCGACGTTCGTCCGAGGCGCATGCGCCGGATGCCGGTCGGCGCCAGGATCGCTCGTCGCACCTGCTGCTCGTAGGCCTGGCCCGACACGCGCTCGACGACGCGGCCCAGCAGGCAATACCCGAAGTTCGAGTACGCGAACCGGGCACCCGGATCGAAGTCGAGCGGCTGGCCGAGCATGTAGCGGATCGTCTGCGTGGCGTCGACCGGCAGCGGGACCGCCAAGGCCTTCGCGATCCTCGCGCTGGCGAACATCGGGTCGAAGCTGCGGTCGCGATCCCATCCGCCCGTGTGGTTCAACAGCTGAGCGACCGTGACGCGCTTCCACCGCGGGTCCGCGGGCTGCGCGAGCGCGAGCAAGTCCCACACGCGAGCGTCGAGCGCGAGCGTACCGCGGTCGACGAGCTGCAGCACGGCCGTCGCGGTGAACGGTTTCGACACGCTGGCGATTCGGAACAGCGAGTCGCGGCGAACCGCTTCGCCGCTCGCGCGGTCGGCCCGCCCGAACCCGCGCGCGTGGATCAGCCGGCCGCGCTGGGCGACGGCGAGCGCCGCGCCGGGGGCGTCCTGCGCGCGCACGAACGCGTCGAGCAGCGCGTCGATCTCCGCGAACCGCGCGCGGGTGCCTCGTGCGTCGCCGGAAACGGGAGATCCGGGTCCGGACGCCGTGCGTGCGAGCGTGGGGACCAGTGCGCTCGCGCAGGCCGCGCCGGCGAGCCGGCGCCGATCCGCGCGCATCACGCGGCGCTCCCCGTCGCGTTCGACCGGTTCGACGGAATTCGCACCGTCATCGCGCCGCTCGCGGCGCGCGCCCGACGATAACCGGCGCCCTGCAGGAAGCGCGCGACGTGCGGCTCCCAGGCGGACTGCGCGCCCGTGAACGAGCGGTGCCCGTCCTCGCCGTACGGCGGCAGGCCGACGAATTCGCCGCGGCCTCCGGCGGCGCGGAACGCGGCGAACCACTCGCGCGGCAGCGACGGGCCCCAGTAGCGGTCGTTCTGCGAGTACACCCACAGCGTCGGCATCCGCGCCGTGCGCCCGTAGCTCGCGAACAGGTCGCGCAGCCCGTCGGGCGCGCACGGACGCTCTGGACGCGTCTGCGGATTTCCGCCGCCGCCGCCCGCGAAGTTGATCGCGGCCTGGACGCCCGGCGGGCCGATCGCCGCGACCGCGATCGCGATGGTGCCGCCGAACGACTGGCCGATGACGATCGCGCGCTCCCGCGACGCGTCGGGCCGCCTTCGCATCGCGTCGAGCACGGCGAGCGTCTGCAGGGCCCCGGCGTGATAGGCCGGCGGATAGTGCTTGCGCGCGCAGGTCCCGGTGTTCTCGATGTCGGGGCCGCCGGTCACCCCGTATCCGATGCGCGTGGGCACCGCGACCAGGAAGCCGAAGCCGGCGAGCCACGATGCCGCGGCAGACAGGCGGAATCGCCCCGCGCCGGCGTTCTGCTCCGGTGTTCCCGCGCGACCGTGTCCGAGCACCGCGACGGGGTGCGGCGCTCGCCACGCCGGATCGCGGAAGACAGTGACGACGACGTCGTGTGCGAGCGGCGCGCCGTTCGCGTCGATCACGCTCGCACGCACCTTCGTCTGTTCCTCGAC
>JAXMEE010000007.1:0-255594 GCA_046348465.1 Burkholderiaceae bacterium | reverse complement strand
CTACTTCGACTGGGCGGGGCGTGGCGCGCGCTCGGCGCGAGTCCGTGGCCCCTCGGTTCATGCGGACACGTTCGCGCCGGCGCCGTCTCGGCGCGCCGGCGCGGGCAGCCGGTAGACCCGGCGCGCGCAGCCGCTGAACAGCGCGGTCTTCTCGTCGGCGCTCGCGCCCGCGGCGAGGCGCTTGAACGCATTCCACAGCACCGCGTAGCCGACCATGCCCTTGTCGACCGGGAAGTTGCTCTCGAACATGCAGCGGTGCGCGCCGAAGCGCTCGATCGATTCGCGAATCCAGGGCGCGAACGCCTCGGCGAGCGCGGCGGAGGCCGGCGGCTGCGGCGCCTCGTGGAACTTCAGGCCGCCCACGCGCATCGCGAGGCCGCCGAGCTTCATCACCGTGTTGGGCAGCGCCGCGAGCTCCGCGATGCGCGGCTTCCACGCCGCGAAGACCTCGTCGCGCCTGCCCGCGTAAGGGCCCACGCCGATCGGCCCGCACAGGTGATTGACGACGATCGTGGTGTCCGGGCAGGCGCGCGCGAGCGCGAGCACCTCGTCGAGCTGCGTGTGGTACGCCCACACGTCGAGCACCAGCCCGAAGCGCGGCAGCACGCGCACGCCTTCGAGGAACGACGGCCGCACGAGCAGCCCTTCGAGCGCCGGCACCGGCGCGCTGACCACGTCCGGGTGCGGGTGCCACGCGGCCTGGTTGCGGATGCCGCGCATCCGGTCGGGGGCCGCGCGCGCCATCGCCTCGAGCACCGGCTCGACCGCGGCGCCCAGGCTCAGGTCGGCGCCGGCGACGATGCCCTCGCAGACGCGCACCGGGCCGTAGATACCGCTCGCGCTCTGCGCGGCGATGCCGTTGACGAACTCGACCTCGCCGAGCGCGCGCATCGGCTCCGGGCCGTCGGCCCGGTACATCGAGCGGCACTGCACGAACACGGTCGACTCGACGCGGTGGCCGCTGCGCAGGTCTTCGAGGATCTCGTCGAGCAGGTAGCGGGCGCCGGGCCGGTCCCAGAGGTGGTGATGGGGGTCGACGATCGGAAGCTCGGGCTCGAGGATCTCCTCGGTGCGCAGCGCGAGCCACTGCGGGCGCACCGGAAGGTGCGGCGACGGCGGGGTGGGGGTGGCGGTCGACATCGGGACGGTCTCCAGTGGCCGGCGATTGTAGCCCCGGCCCGCGCGCGCTGCGCCGGGGCGATGCGTCGAGGGTCAGCCCGCGGCCGCGCGCGCGATCGCGGCGCGGTCGAGCTGCCACGCGCGCCCGAAGCCGCCGTTCAGGCTCGCGCGCTCGGGCTCGATCTTCCAGAAGGCGAAGTCGGCGAAGTCCCCGTACAGCGCGGACTTCGGGTGCGACGCCAGGAATAGCTCGCGCGCGCGCGCACTCGTCGCCGTCGCGCCCGAGGCGGCGCGCGCTGCCGATCAGCGTGACGCGCGGGTGCGCGAGCGGGTCGCCCTTGCCGGGCTCGCCGAGCAGCAGCGAGCATCGGGCGTCGGCCTGAAGCGCGCCCGCGTGCGCCGCGAGCGTCGAGATCAGGATGATCGCCGCGCCGGTCTCGTCGACCGCGACCGCGGTGCGGCTCGCGAGCGGGTGACCGCTCCCGGGCTCGAGCACCGCGAGCGCGCCGTGCGCGGCGTCGCGCATCAGGCGCGCGGCGAGCCCGATCGCGTCGTCGTCGATCTCGCGCAGCGGCGAGGGCGCGGGGCGATCGGTCATCGCCTCGAGGGCTTCGCAGGGGTCAGTCGTTCGTGACGACGACCTTGCCCATCACCTTGCGGTTCATCATGTCGTTCAGCGCCTGGCGGCCGTCGGCGAGCTTGTAGTGCGCCGAGATGTGCGGGCGCAGCTTGCCCTGGCCGAAGAGCGCGAACATCTCGGCGACGTCGGCCATGAAGTTCTTCGGTTCGCGCGCGCAGAAGTCGCCCCAGAACACGCCGACGATCGACGCGCCCTTGAGCAGCGCGAGGTTCAGCGGCAGCTTCGGGATCTCGCCGTTGGCGAAGCCGATGACGAGATAGCGGCCGCGCCACGCGATCGAGCGGAACGCGGGCTCGGCGTAGTGGCCGCCGACCGGGTCGTAGATCACGTCCGGACCCTTGCCGTCGGTGAGCACCTTGAGCCGCTCGCGCAGGTCTTCGGAGTGGTAGTTGATCGTCATGTCGGCGCCGTGCTCGCGGCACACCGCGAGCTTCTCGTCGGACGACGCCGCGGCGATCACCTTCGCGCCGAACGCCTTGCCGATCTCGACCGCCGACAGGCCCACGCCGCCGGCGGCGCCGAGCACGAGCATCGTCTCGCCGGGCCGGATCGCGGCGCGGTCCTTGATCGCGTGGTAAGAGGTGCCGTACGTGAGCATGAACGCGGCCGCGGTGTCGTAGGGCACGTTGTCCGGGATCGGGATCACGCGCGCCGCGTTCACCAGCACCTTCTCGGCGAACGCACCGTGGCCCGACGACGCGAGCACGCGCTGGCCGACCTTCAGGTGCGTGACGTCGGGCCCGGTCGCCGACACGATGCCGGAGAGCTCGGAGCCGGGCGCGAACGGCAGCGGCGGCTTGAACTGGTACTTGTTCTGGATGATCAGCACGTCGGGGAAGTTCACGCCCGCGGCCTTCATGTCGATCACGGCCTGTCCGGGGCCGGGCACCGGGTCCGGGGCCTCCTCGAGCACCAGGGTGTCGGGAAGTCCGTATTGCTTGCAGAGCAGCGCCTTCAAGGTCGTCTCCTGTCGCTCGCGCGCCGCGCGCACGGGCCGCGATGTATTCTGTGAGCCCCGAAGTCTAGCCGATGCGATCGTGACCCGTCCGAACACCCCGATGCGCCGCCGCCTCGTCGCGGGCGGCCTCGCCGCCGCCGCGGGCGCGCGCGTGCCCGCGTTCGCGCAGTCCGTCCCCGACTGGCCGCGCGCGCCCATCCGCTTCATCGTGCCGTTCCCCGCGGGCAGCGGCACCGACCTGAACGCGCGCCAGATCGGCGACCGGCTCTCGCAGGCGCTCGGCCAGCCGGTCGTCGTCGAGAACCGCCCCGGCGCCGACGGCTCGATCGCCGCGGAAGCCGCGGCGAAGTCGAAGCCCGACGGCTACACGGTGTTCGTCACGTCCAACAGCACGCACGCGTCGAACCCGGCCCTGAAGCGCAGGCTCCCCTACGACCCGATCCGCGACTTCGCGCCGGTCACGCTGATCGGCACCGCGCCGCTGATGGTGCTGGTCGCCAACGCGCTGCCGGTGCGAAGCGTCGCCGAGCTCGTCGCGTACGCGAAGGCGCACCCGGGCAAGCTGAACTTCGGCAGCGGAAGCGCGTCGTCGCGCGTGGCCGGCGAGATGTTCAAGGCGATGACCGGCACCGACATGGTCAACGTCACCTACAAGGGCAATCCGCAGGCGCTCGCCGACCTCGCCGCCGGCGAGATGCAGGTGATGTTCTGCGACGCGGGCACCGCGCTGCCGCAGGTGCAGGGCGGGCGCGTGCGCGCGCTCGCGGTCACGAGCCTGCAGCGTGCCGGCGTCGCGCCCGAGCTGCCGACGGTCGCGGAGGCCGGCGTGCCGAGCTTCGAGATGATCGCGTGGACCGCGGTCTTCGTGCCCGCGGGCACGCCGGAGCCGATCGTCGCGCGGCTGAACGCGCGCGTCGTCGAGATCCTGAAGTCGCCCGAGTTCCGGCAGCGCGTGGGCTCGGCGACCGACCTCGCGCCGGGGACGCCGGCCGAGCTCGGCGCGTTCGTGCGCTCGGAGATCGACAAGTGGAAGCGCGTGGTCGCGCAGGCGCGCATCGAGGTCGAGTAGGCGGGAGCGGGAGACGATGGAAGACGCTTCGACGGTGTCCGGCGCCGGGCCGCTGGCCGGCCTGAAGGTGGTCGAGCTCGGCCAGGTGCTCGCCGGCCCGTTCGCCGGCGCGATCTTCGCCGACCTCGGCGCGGAGGTCGTCAAGATCGAGCGCCCCGACGGCGGCGACGACGCGCGCCGCATGGGCGCGGCGTTCCGCCACGGCGACTCGATGGTGTTCCAGGTGTTCAACCGCGGCAAGCGCTCGGTCGCGCTCGACCTCAAGAGCGCCGGCGGTCTCGAGCGGCTGCACCGCATCGTCGCCGGTGCCGACGTGATGCTGCACAACCTGCGCCCCGGCGTGGCCGAGGACCTCGGCATCGGCGGCGCCGCGATGTGCGCCCGCCACCCGCGGCTCGTGTACTGCGAGATGTCGGCGTTCGGCGCCGCCGGACCGCTCGCGCGCCGCCCCGGCTACGAGCCGCTGATCCAGGCGTACAGCGGGCTGTCCAGCATCAACGGCGACCCCGACGGGCCGCCGGTGCGCATGGGCGCGTCGGTGTGCGACCAGGGCACCGGCATGTGGACGGTCATCGGCGCGCTGTCGCTGCTGCAGCGGCGCGCGCGCACCGGGCGCGGCGGCGTCGTGTCGGCGTCGCTGCTCGAGACCGCGCTCGTGTGGGGCGGTCAGAAGATCGACGCGTACGTGAACGAGGGGCAGCTGCCGGAACGCCACGCGAGCGGCCATCCCGGGCTGGTGCCCTACGAGGCCTTCGACGGCGCCGACGGCCCGTTCCTCATCTGCGTGGGCAACGACCGGCTTTTCGAAAAGTTCTGCGCGGTGCTCGGCGAGCCGGCGTGGGCGCGCGACGAGCGCTACCGCACCAACCGCGACCGGCTGAAGAACAAGGCGTCGCTGCTCGCCGCGATCCGCGCGGTGCTCGCGCGCCGCCCGCGCGCGCAGTGGATGGGCGAGCTCGAGGCGGCCGGCGTTCCGTGCGCCCCGATCAACACGGTGCCCGAGATGCTCGACGAGCCGCAGGTGCGCGCGCTGGGAATGCTGCAGCCGGTGCCGGGCGAGGACTTCGCGCTCACCGGCGTGCCGCTGTCGTTCGACGGCGTGCGGCCGGCGATCCGTTCGGGGGCGCCCCGGCTCGGCGAATACGACCCCGGCTGAGCGAACGCGCACCGCGCGGGCCACGGCGCGACGGCTCGCGCCGCTACTTCACCATCGCCGGCACCTGCTCGCCCCACATCTGCAGCGGGCCGAGCGGATTGCGGACGAGCTCGCGCTCGTGGATCTTGGGCTGGCCGCCGAACAGCGTGTAGACGACCAGGTCGTCGACGAGCACCACCAGCGCGTTGACGCTCCAGCCGTGGATGTCGGTCTCGCGGCGGAAGTTCAGGGAGTCGAGCCAGAAGCTGCCGATGCGCTCGCGCTCGACCTTGCGCACCACGATCCAGTAGGCGGTGCAGCTCTTGCCCGACACCAGGCACTGGCGCACGCCGGGATCGAGGTCCTCGGGCTTGAGCACCGAGCCGGCGGCGAAGCGCTGCAGCAGGTCCGACCAGGTGAGGATCGTCACCGACGAGTTCTTCGCGGGATCGAGTCCCATCGCGATCAGGTCGTCCTTGCGCGACTTGAACGGGACGATCCGGTCGATGTCGGCGCGCGCGTCCTCGTACGAGGTCCAGGTGATCTGCGTCTCGGTGCGGGTGTCGGGGAGCATCGAGCTGCAGCCGGCGGCGAGCAGCGCGAACAGCAGCCCGGCGAGCCGGACGGCCGGGCGCGCCGCGCGGGAGGCTTTCCGGGTCGGTCGCATGGGCTCAATTATGGTGCAGTTCGAGGCTCACCTCTTCGAGCGTGGCGATTCGCGCGCCGCGGGTGTCGCCGGCGCGGGCGAGCGCGGCGCGCAGCAGGCGGTAGCGCGCGTCGTCGAAGTCCGGGTGCGCGGACGCCGCGTCGCTCGAACGCGCGGGCGATTCGCCGGCCGCCGGCGCGGGGGCGTCGCCGAGGCGCCTCGCGCGCTCGCGGGCCAGCCCGATCGCAGCCGTCTCGCTGCCGACCGTGCCCAGCCAGCGCCAGCGGTCGAAGACGTGCCAGTCCTCGCGCAGGCGCGCCGGGTCGCGCTCGACCAGCGCGATCGCGCCCGCGCGCGGCCACGGCGGCAGCCGCAGCGGCGCGAGCGCCTCGAGCACCCGGCACGCGAGCGCGGCGCGCGGTTCCGCGCCCACGCACGCGCCCGCGCAGCGGCCGAGCTGCCGGCGAAAGCACGGCTCTCCGGCGCGCGTGCGCTCGAGCCGCATCGCCGCCGTGCACAGACCCGCCGACGCGGCGACGTCGGCGAGCGCGCGCCGCGCCGACGCGCGCGACGCGAACGGTCCGTGCAGCACGGCCGCCGGCGCGTCGAGGTCGGCGCGCGCCGCCGGCACGTAGCGCGGGAGCGCGCTGGCCGGGTCGATCTCGACGAAGACCGCGCCCGCGCGCTCGCGCAGCGCGACGTTGTGCGCGGGCCGGCGCTCGCGGATCCAGCGCGTCTCGAGCAGGCGGGCGCCGAAGTCGCCGGCGGTTTCCTGCCACTGGACGCTGCGCGTCTCGGCCGCGAGCCGCAGGCCGCGCTCGGAGGTGTGGTCGCCGCAGAAGTGCGCGGCGACGCGGTCGCGCAGGTTCAGGCTCTTGCCGATGTAGAGCGGGTGCTCGTTCAGCCCGTAGAACGCGTACACGCCGGGCGCCGCGGGCAGGCGCTCGAGGGTGTCCGGCGGCAGGTGCGCGGGGAGGTTGGGGTGGCGCAGCAGGCGGCGCAAGGCGTCGTCGACCTGCGGCTTCGGCAGCCTGCGGTACAGCGACTGCAGGAAAGCCCACAGCACGCGCGCGTCGCCGAGCGCCCGGTGCCGATCGGTGACCGGCAGGCGGTGGCGGGCGATGATCGCGTCGAGCGTGTGCGGCGAGCGCTGCGGGTCGAGCAGCCGCGACAGGCGCACCGTGCACAGGGTGCGCGCGTGGAACTCGACGCCGGCGCGCGCGAACTCGCGCTTGACGAAGCCGTAGTCGAAGCGCGCCATGTGCGCGACGAAGACCGCGCCCTCGAGGCGCGCGAGGAGCCCGGGCGCGAGCTCGGCGAAGCGCGGCGCCGCGGCGACCATGTCGTCGGTGATGCCGGTGAGGAAGCGGATTTCGGGCGGAATCGGAACGCCCGGGTTCACGAGGCTGCTCCACTCCTCGACCCGCGGCGGCTCGCCGGGGGCCTCGAACGTCACCGTGACGACGCCGACCTCGGTGACGCGCGCGCCGTGGGGCGACGCGCCCGTGGTCTCGACGTCGACGAAGGCGATCCGGGGAGCGAAGTCGATCGGTTCCATGGTGCCCGCGGACCGATTCTACTGGACAAATGAACAGTGGCGCGGGCCCCGCGCCGCCGATTTGCAGCGTTGCACGAAAGGCGGACAATAGCGCCCGTGCCGTGCCTGTCGCGCGGCGCGCCCATTTGCCGCCGGCGTTCAGGCGGCCGACGAGTCGATTTGATCACTTCCTTCACCGAATTCGGGCTCGCCGAGCCCATCCTTCGTGCCGTCACCGAGCTCGGCTACAAGGAACCGACCCCGATCCAGGCCCAGGCCATCCCGATCGTGCTCCAGGGCCGCGACGTCATGGGCGCCGCGCAGACCGGCACCGGCAAGACCGCGGGCTTCGCGCTGCCCATCCTTCAGCGGCTGATGCCGCAGGCGAACACGAGCGCGTCGCCGGCGCGCCACCCGGTGCGCGCACTGGTGATTGCGCCCACGCGCGAGCTCGCCGACCAGATCTACGTGAACGTCGCCGCCTACGCGAAGCACACGTCGCTCAAGAGCGCGGTGGTCTTCGGCGGCGTCGACATCAAGCCGCAGCTCGCCGCGATGCGCGCCGGCTGCGAGGTTCTGATCGCGACGCCGGGGCGGCTTCTCGACCACGTCGAGCAGCGCACGGTGAACCTCGGGCAGGTCGAGATCTTCGTGATGGACGAAGCCGATCGCATGCTCGACATGGGCTTCCTGCCCGACATCCAGCGCATCATCAACCTGCTGCCGGCGAATCGCCAGAACCTGATGTTCTCGGCGACGTTCTCCAACGAGATCCGCAAGCTCGCCGAGAGCTTCCTGCGCGATCCGGTGTCGGTCGAGGTCGCGCGCCGCAACGCCGCGGCCGAGAACGTCGAGCAGGTCGTCTTCCGGGTCGACAGCACCGAGGCCAAGCGTGCCGCCGTCGCCAAGCTGGTGCGCGACAAGGCGCTCTCGCAGGTGATCGTCTTCACGAACACCAAGATCGGTGCCGGACGCCTGGCGCGCCAGCTCGAGAAGGACGGCCTGAACGCGAACGCGATCCACGGCGACAAGAGCCAGCAGGAGCGGCTGGCCACGCTCGAGGCGTTCAAGAAGGGCGAGATCGTCGTGCTCGTCGCGACCGACGTCGCGGCGCGCGGCCTCGACATCGTCGAGCTGCCGGCGGTCATCAACTACGACCTGCCGTATTCCCCGGAAGACTACATCCACCGCATCGGTCGCACCGGGCGCGCGGGCCTGTCCGGCATCGCGCTGTCGCTGATGACGGGCGAGGACGAGCGGCTGCTCGCCGAGATCGAGAAGCTGATCAAGCGCAAGCTCCCGGTCGAGCATCTCGGCGTGGCGCCGGTGCGCGACCGCCCGCGCCGCGACGACACCGCCAGCGAGCGCGGTCCGCGCCGCTCCGAGGGCCGGGAGCGCGACTACGGCCGTGATCGCGACCGCGCTCGCGACGATGCGCCGCGCCGCGGCCCCGCGCGCGCGTCCGTCCCTGCGAACGTCCCCGGGCTGTCGCGCGATCCGTTCTTCTTCCAGCCCTACGAGCCGTCCGCGCCCGAGCCCTCGGTCGCGGCCAACGACCAGGGGCCGGCGGAATCGGCGCCCGCGTCGTCGCGTCCGAAGCGGCCGGCCCGCCCGCTCGCCGCACTGCTCGGCGGCGCCAAGAAGGACTGAGCGTCGCGCGCGGCGCCGCGCGCCGACGCCCCGCCGGGGCGCGCATCAGGCGCCGGCAGCGGGCACCCCGGCGCCGTCGAACCAGCGTGACCGGCGGCAGCGTTCGACGGCCGCCGGCCAGAACTGCGCGACGCTTCCGGCGCGCACCTCTTCGATTCCCAGGTGACGCAGCGCCCGGTTGAGCTCGCCCACCGGGTCGGCACCGCCGACCGCCGTGGCGCCGGTCTGCTTCGACAGCTTCTCGCCGTGCGCGTCGGTCACCACCGGCAGGTGCAGGTAGCGCGGCGTGGGCAGGCCCAGCAGCCGCTGCAGGAAGATCTGGCGCGCGGTGGACGGCAGGAGGTCCGCGCCGCGCACCACGTCCGTGACCCCCTGCAGCGCGTCGTCGACGACCACCGCGAGCTGGTACGCCCACAGGCTGTCCGCGCGGCGCAGCACGAAGTCGCCCACCTCGCTCGCGAGGGCGTCGGTGAATCGGGTGCCGGCGCGGTCCTCCCATTCGATCACGGCGTCGCCGACGCGCACGCGCCAGGCGCGCGGCGCCCGGCCGGGCGCCAGCCCCGCGCGGCAGGTGCCCGGGTAGACGAGCTCGCCGTGGCGCTGCAGCGAAACGCCCGCGCGCAGGATCGAGTCGGCGACCTCGCGCCGCGTGCACGCGCAGGCGTAGACCGCGCCGATCGCCTCGAGGCGGCGCATCGCCTGCTCGTAGAGCGCGCCGCGCCGGCTCTGGTACTCGATCGGCCCGTCGTGCACGAAGCCGAAGCGCTCGAGCGTTTCGAGGATCGCGCGCGTGGCGCCCGGCACCTCGCGCGGCGGGTCGAGATCCTCGATGCGAACGAGCCAGCGTCCGCCGTGCGCGCGCGCGTCCAGCAGGCTCGCGAGCGCGGCGACCAGCGACCCCGCGTGAAGCGGGCCGGTCGGCGACGGGGCGAATCGGCCCACGTACGCGGCTTGCGCCGGCGCGGAGGATACTGGCGCGGGCACGCGGGTCATCGCGCCGCCCCCTTCCTCGCCGGGCGCGGGCCGGGCCGATCGGGCACGCGCGGGGCCGCGGGGCTGCTTCGAGCGGCCCCCTTCACGACGCGTCGCGTGGCCGTCCGGGCGACGCCCTGGCGCGCGGCCCCGGCGTCGTCTCGCGCCGCCGGCGCGGCGCTCCGGCCGGATTCCCGGGGCCCGGCGAGCAGCTGCGCACGCACGCGCGCGACTTCGAGCCGTTGCAGCCACCACGCGAGCGCCTTGCCGCGCGCCGCGCTCGGCCACGCGTAGCGCAGCGTCGCCGGCGGCTGCGGCTGCGCCACCGCACGCGCGAGCAGGGAACCGTCCGCGAGGCGGGCGCGCGCGAACGGCTCCGGCAGCCAGCCGCAGCCGATGCCCGCGGCCAGCATCTCGATCTTCTGCTCGAGCGTCGCGACGGTCAGGCGATCCTGGCCCGAGAGCAGGCCGGTGGAACGCGCGCGCAGCGTTCGCGCGCTGTCGGCGATCGCGACCGCGCGGTGGCGCCCGATCGCGTCCTCGCCCAGCGGCTCGGGCTCGCGCGCGAGCGGGTGGTGCGGGGCCACGCAGAAGACGAACGCCAGGTCGCCGAGCGTTCGCATCGAGTACGAGCCCGCCTCGAACGCCTGCGCGGGTGCGTCGTGGCCGACGCCGATCGCGAGGTCGGCGCGTCCGCCCAGCAGCGCGTCCCAGCCGCCGTCGAGCACCTCGCAGGAGAAGCGCAGCCGCGTCGGCGCTCCGAGCCGGTAGAAGTCCTCGAGCATCGGGCGCACGCGCTCGAAGCACACGGCGGCGTCGAGCGCGACACGCAGCTCGACTTCCCAGCCGGTGGCGACCTCGCGCACCCGGCACGCGAGGTCGTCGGCCGCGCGCAGCAGCTGGCGCCCCTGCTCGAGCAGCTCGCGGCCGGCGGGCGTGAGGCGGGCGCGGTGGCCGCGCCGGTCGAACAGCAGGACGTCGAGCTCGTCCTCGAGCCGGCGCACCGTGTACGTGAGCGCCGAAGGCACCTTGCCGAGCGCGGCCGCCGCCGCCGCGAAGCTTCCGCGGCGCGCGATCGCGTCCATCACCGTGAGCGCCTCGAGCGTCAGAGCCATGTTCAAAATTCCTGAATGAATCGACGAAATCATAGCCGTCCCGCGCCCCGCCGGCCACCCTAGAATGGATTCCATCGACCGGCGTCCAGACTGAGAGACGCGACGGCGGACACACACCAGGAGATTCAGGATGATCGAATTCCGCAGGAGCGAAGACCGCGGCTACGCGGACCACGGCTGGCTGAAGTCGTTCCACAGCTTCTCGTTCGCGGGCTACTACGACCCCGAGCACATGGGCTTCGGCGCGCTGCGCGTCGTCAACGACGACCGCGTCGCGCCCGGCACCGGCTTCGGCACGCACGGCCACCGCGACATGGAGATCATCAGCTACGTGCTCGACGGCGCGCTCGCGCACCGCGACAGCATGGGCAACGGCTCGGTGATCCGTCCCGGAGACGTGCAGCGGATGAGCGCCGGGCGCGGCGTCCAGCACTCGGAGTTCAACCACGAGCGCCAGGGCGAGACGCACTTCCTGCAGATCTGGATCGAGCCCGCCGCGCGCGGCATCGATCCCGGCTACGAGCAGAAGCGCTTCGAGGACGCCGACAAGCGCGGGCGCTTCGCGCTCGTCGCCTCGCCCGACGGGCGCGACGGCTCGGTGACGATCCACCAGGATGCGTTCGTGCACGCGGGGCTGTTCGACGGCGACGAATCCGCGCGCATCGCGATCGCGCCCGGCCGCCGCGCGTACGTGCACGTCGCGCGCGGCGCGGTGACGCTGAACGGCGCGCGGCTCGGCCCGGGCGACGCCGCGCGCCTGACCGGCGAGCGCGAGCTCGCGTTCGCGGGCGGCGAGGGCGCCGAGGTGCTGGTCTTCGACCTGCCCTGAGCGGGCGCCCGCCGGCGCGCAACGCGCTGCGAACCCGCGGGCGGATGCGGCCCTCGTGCCGGCCGCGCGCCGCCCGCGTCCCGCGCCTACGCGCCCTGGTGCACGCGGTAGTGCGCCGCCGGGGCCGGCCAGCCCGCGTCCTTGCCCACCCGCGCGATCGCCTCGTTCATGTCGAAGTACACCTGCCAGTAGTGGTCGGTGTGGGTGTACGTGCGCACCGCGATCTGCGGCCCCTCGAGCTTGAAGTCGAGCAGGCTCACCTCGGGCGCCGGGTCCTTCGCGACGTTCGGGATGTCGCTCACCGCTGCGCGCAGCAGCGCGATCGCGTCGAAGGGGTCGACGCCGCCGGCGAGCTGCGCGACGCGGTCGACGCGGCGCACCGGCAGCGCCGAGAAGTTCTGGATCGTGTCGGAGAACAGCTTGTTGTTGCCGACCACGGTCAGCACGTTGTCCGGTGTCACGATCGTCGTGCCGAACAGGCCGATCTCGCGCACCGTCCCGACCACGCCGCCGGCGCTGACGAAGTCGCCCGCCTTGAACGGGCGCAGGATCAGCAGGAACGCGCCCGCGGCGAAGTGCGCGAGCAGCCCGCTCCAGGCCACGCCGACCGCCACGCCCGCGCCCGCGAGCACCGCGGCGATCGACGTCGTCTGGATCCCGAAGTAGCCGAGGATGCCGAGCACCAGCGCGATGTTCAGCGACACCGCGACGATCGATCCCATGTACTTCGTGAGCGTCGGGTCGACGTGGTTGCGGTTCATTCCCGACTGCATCAGCGCGATCACGCGGCCGATCAGCCAGCGGCCGACGACCCAGAACGCGATCGCGGCGAGCACCTTGATCGCGAGGTCGGTGCCGGTGGTCAGCAGGAATTCCTGGAACTGTTCGGGCTTCATCGCGCACTCCTCGAGGGTTCGGGATCGGTCCGCCCTCAGTCTCGCGCCGCCAGCAGGTGGCGCGCAAGCTCGACGAATCCGTCGCCGCTCGCGCCCGCGGTGACGAAGGCCGGCGCGACGGGCATCGCCGCGAGGTGCGGCAGCACGTTGGCGACGCCCACCGAGCGCTCGAACGCCGCGAACATCGAGGCGTCGTTGGGGGCGTCGCCGGCGAACACCCACGCGCGCGGGTCGGCGCCGGCACTGCCCGCGAAACGCTCCTCGAGCACCTTCAGCGCCATCGGCGCCTTGTCGAACTCGCCGGCCCACGCGTTCACGTGCACGCTGCTCGCGCGCGCGTTGAAGCCCTCGTCGACGAACATCCGGATCGCGCGCGCGACGTCGTCGGCCGGCACGCGCGGCACCTCCTCGCAGTAGTCGAGCGCGAGGTCGACGAGCCGGTACGCGTTGTCGCTCGCGGGGGCGAGGCCGGGGATCGCGGCGCGCACGCGGCGCGCGCAGGCCTCGAGCCGGGCGCGGTCGGCCGCCACGGTGTCGGCGGGCGCGTGCAGGCGCGTGAGCAGGCGGCCGGTGCGGGCCTCGCGCGCGAGGTACAGCCCGCCGCTCTCGGCGACGACGGCGGCCACCGGCCAGGTCTTCACGATCATGTGCGCCCAGCCGGCCGAGCGGCCGGTCACCGGCACCACGTGCAGGCCCGCGGCGGCGAGCGCGCACAGTGCGGCGTACGCGTCGGCGTGCAGCCGGCCGTCGGTGGTCAGCGTGTCGTCGATGTCGGTGAACACGCCGACGACGCCGCGCGCGTCCAGGCGCGCGAGCGGCAACGGCGCGTGCCGCGCGCGCTCGGCCGGCGGGGGCGGGGCGTCGCTCACGCCGGCCTCAACTTCGCGCCGGGACCGCGGCCGCGCGCCGGCCCACGAGCTCGTTGCCCGCGAGCGCGGCGAGCACCAGCGCGCCGCCCTGCAGCGTCGCGGACGAGATCGCCTCGCCCGCGCCCAGCCACGCCCACAGCGGGCCGAGCACGACCTCGAGCAGGCCGATCAGCGCCATCTCGTGCGGGGCGAGGTGGCGCGCCGCACGCACCATCAGCATGCAGGGCATCGCGAGCTGCACGAAGCCCAGCAGCGCGAGGATCGCGAGGTCGTTCGCGCTCGCCGACAGCGGCCACGCCAGCGGCAGCGTCGCGATGCACGAAAGCACCGCGCCGGTGAACACCGCCGGCGCGAGGTCCACCTGCGCGTGCATCTTCTTGAGCGTCACGAGGTTGATCGCGGACGCGAACGGCACGCCCAGCGCGATCAGCATCCCGGAGAACCCCTGCGCGGAAACGCCGTCGCGCACCATCCACCAGATGCCCGCGAGCGCGGTCGCGATCGCGACCCAGGTGCCGGCGCGCACGCGCTCGCCGAGCACGAGGTACGCGAGGATCGCGGCGAGCAGCGGCGAGATGCTCGACACGAGCAGGGTGTTCGCGACGCTGGTGCGCGTGAGCGCGAGCATGAAGCACGTGAACATCACCGACCACATGGCGCCGGAGACGAGCCCGGGGACGCCCATCGCGACCACCGGGCGCAGCGGCCGGCCGCGCGAGCGCCAGGCGAGCGCCGCGAACACGCCGATCACGCAGAAGAAGCTGCGCCAGAACGTGACCTCGAAGCCCTCCGCGCGTTCGAGGTGGCGCGTGAACACGCCCGCGATGCTCCAGCACAGCGCGCAGAAGCACAGCAGCGCGACCGCGCCGCGGTGCCCGCCGGCGGCGCGCGCGGGGGCGCCCGCGCCCTCGCTCACGAGGACGCCCGCGCCCGGGTGCGCAGGCGCACGAACGAGGCCGCGCGGCACCCTTCTCGGGCGCGGTCGGACGGGCAGGACATGGTGCCGGAATGCTAGGAGCCGGATCGGGTCGGCGATAAAATCGGGTCGTTGCGCGCCCATTGTACGGTGCGCCGGCCTCCCGATGCCCGACACCCGTTTCGTTCACCTGCGCGTCCACACCGAGTACTCGATCAGCGACTCGATCGTTCGCATCGACTCGCTCGTCGACGCCGCCGCGGCCGACGCCCAGCCCGCGGTCGCGATGACCGACCTGCAGAACGCCTTCGGCTGGGTCAAGCTCTACAAGGCGGCGCGCGCGAAGGGCATCCAGCCGATCCTCGGCGCCGACTGCTGGGTCACGAACGACGCCGAGCGCGACCGCCCGTTCCGTCTCCTGCTGCTCGTGCGCAACCGCGCCGGCTACCTGAAGCTGTGCGACCTGCTCTCGCGCGCCTGGATCGACAACGAGCACCGCGGCCGCGGCGAGCTGCGCGCGCAGTGGCTCGACGAACCCGGCTGCGACGGCGGGCTGATCGCGCTCTCCGGCGCGCAGTCCGGCGACGTCGGGCAGGCGCTGCTCGCGGGCAACCGCGACGCCGCCGCCGCGCTCGCGCGCCAGTGGGCGGCGCGCCTGCCGGGCGCGTACTACCTCGAGGTGCAGCGCTTCGGCCCGCGCGACGCCGAGATCCAGACGCGCGAGGCGGCGCGGCTCGCCGCGCGGCTCGGGCTGCCGGTCGTCGCGACGCACCCGGTGCAATTCATCGGGCGCGACGAGTTCCGCGCGCACGAGGCGCGCGTGTGCATCGCCGAGGGCGAGATCCTCGCGAACCCGCGCCGCGTGCGCCGCTTCACCGAGGAGCAGTACTTCAAGTCGCAGGCCGAGATGGCCGAGCAGTTCGCGGACCTCCCGTCGGCGCTCGAGAACACGCTCGAGATCGCGCGCCGCTGCAGCCTTCAGATGACGCTGGGCAAGCCGAGCCTGCCGCAGTTCCCCACGCCCGAGGGCCTGACGATCGACGAGTTCATGCGCTCGCTCGCGCGCGAAGGCCTCGTGCGGCGCATGGAGAAGCTCTTCCCGGACGCCCTGCGGCGCGAGGCGAATCGCGACTTCTACGAGCGCCGCCTCGCCTACGAGTGCGACACCATCGTGCAGATGGGGTTCTCCGGCTACTTCCTGATCGTCGCGGACTTCATCAACTGGGCCAAGGCCAACGGCGTGCCGGTGGGCCCCGGGCGCGGCTCGGGCGCGGGCTCGCTGGTCGCGTACGCGCTGGGCATCACCGACCTCGACCCGATCCCGTACGCGCTGCTCTTCGAGCGCTTCCTGAACCCCGAGCGCGTGTCGATGCCCGACTTCGACATCGACTTCTGCCAGGACAACCGCTGGAAGGTCATCGAGTACGTGCGCGACAAGTACGGCGCCGACGCGGTCTCGCAGATCGCCACGTTCGGCACGATGGCGTCGAAGGCCGTGATCCGCGACGTCGGCCGCGTGCTCGACATGGGCTACAACTTCTGCGACCAGCTCTCCAAGCTCGTGCCGGTCGTGCAGAACAAGCCGGTCTCGCTCGCGAAGGCGCGCGAGCAGGAGCCGCTGCTCAAGGAGCGCGAGGAGAAGGAAGACGAGGTGCGCGAACTGCTCGCGCTCGCCGAGCCGCTCGAGGACCTCACGCGCAACGTCGGCATGCACGCGGGCGGCGTGCTGATCGCGCCCGGCAGGCTCACCGACTTCTGCCCGCTGTACAAGCCGCCCGGCGCGGACTCCGGCGTCGTCAGCCAGTACGACAAGGACGACGTCGAGGCGGTGGGCCTGGTGAAGTTCGACTTCCTCGGCCTGCGCAACCTCACGATCATCGACATGGCGGTCGAGTTCGTCAACGCGCGCCACCCGGACCTGAACCTGGACCTGTCCACGCTCGCGTTCACCGACCCCAAGGCCTACCAGGTGCTGAAAGACGCGAACACCACCGCGATCTTCCAGGTGGAAGGCGACGGGATGAAGAAGCTTCTCAAGAAGCTCCAGCCCGACCGCTTCGAGGACATCATCGCCGCGCTCGCGCTGTACCGCCCCGGGCCGCTGGGCTCCGGGATGGTCGACGACTTCATCCTGCGCAAGAAGGGCCAGCAGCGCATCGACTACTTCATCGACGACCTCAAGCAGTGCCTGGAGCCGACGTACGGCGTGATCGTCTACCAGGAGCAGGTCATGCAGATCGCGCAGATCATCGGCGGCTACACGCTCGGCGGCGCCGACCTGCTGCGCCGCGCGATGGGCAAGAAGAAGCCCGAGGAGATGGCGCAGCACCGCGGCACCTTCGTCGAGGGCGCGCAGAAGAAGGGCTACGCGGCCGAGCTCGCGAACAAGCTCTTCGACCTGATGGCGATGTTCGCCGAGTACGGGTTCAACAAGTCGCACACCGCCGCGTACGCGGTGGTCACGTACCACACGGCGTGGCTGAAGGCGCACTACCCGGCGGAGTTCCTGGCCGCGACGCTCACGTCCGAGATGGGCGACACCGACAAGGTGCAGATGCTCGTCACCGACTGCAAGGCCAACGGGGTCGACGTCCTGCCGCCCGACGTCAACGCGTCGGCGTACCGCTTCGAGCCGGTGTCCGACAAGGCGATCCGCTACGGGCTGGGCGCGATCAAGGGCAGCGGCGAGTCCGCGGTGATGAACCTGCTCGAGGTGCGTGCCGACGGTCCGTTCCGCGACCTCTTCGATTTCTGCGCCCGCATCGACCGCAAGGTGCTGAACCGGCGCGCGATCGAGGCGCTGGTTCGCGCCGGCGCGTTCGACGCGCTCGACCCCGATCGCGCCAAGCTGCTGGCCAACGTCGGCCGCGCGATCGACGCCGCCGAGGCGCGCGAAGCCGCGATCGACCAGGTCAGCCTGTTCGGCGACGCCGACGCCGGCGGCGTGCTCGCTCCGATCGAGTGGACGCCGGCGCCCGAGTGGAGCGAGCGCCAGCGGCTGCAGGAAGAGAAGACCGCGCTCGGCTTCTTCCTCACCGGGCACCTGTTCCACGGCTTCGAGGACGAGGTGCGCCGATTCGTGCGCACGCGCCTGGCCGACCTCCAGCCCGGGCCGCAGCCGTGCTGGGTCGCGGGCATCGTCGCTTCCCAGCGCACCCAGATGACCCGGCGCGGCAAGATGAGCGTGATCGTCCTCGACGACGGCAGCGCCGCGGTCGAGATCCCGGTCTACAACGAGCTGTTCGAGAAGCACCGCGCGCTGATCCGCGACGACGAGCTGCTCGTGATCCAGGTCAAGGTGAGCAAGGACGACTACAGCGGCGGGATGCGCGTGGTCGCCGATCGCCTGCTCGACCTGACCGCCGCGCGCCAGGAGTTCGGCAAGCGCGTGCGCATCCGCCTGAACGGCTTCGCCGAGGCTGGCGCGCTGCGCGGCGCGATCCAGCCGTTCACCGTGGCGCCGGCGCCCGACGCGCCCGCGCTGCCGGTCGTGGTCGAGTACGGCAACGCGTCGGGGCGCTGCGCGGTCGAGCTGGGCGCCGACTGGCGCGTCCGGCCCCAGGAGGACCTGCTCGCCGAGGTGCGCAAGCGCGTTCACCCGCAATCGGTGTCGGTCGACTACTGACGATCTTGGGCGCCGAGCGCACCGCGGCATCCGCGTCCCCGGCCGGCGGGCCCACGGTGTCGGTCGCGATCGTGCGCGCCCGCTACAACCCGTACGGCGGCGCCGAGCGCTTCGTGCAGCGCGCGCTCGGGGCGCTCGCCGCGCGCGGGGTCGACGTCACCGTGATCGCGCGCCGCTGGCCCGCGCTCCGGGAAGGGGGCGCGCCGCCGCCGGTGCGCTTCGAGCGCGTCGACCCGTTCTACGCCGGCAGCCTGTGGCGCGACTGGTCTTTCGCGCGCGCGGTGCGCGCCCGGCTCGCGCTGCGGCACGACGCACTGGTGCAGAGCCACGAGCGAATCCCCGGCGTCGCGGTCTATCGGGCCGGCGACGGCGTGCACGCCGAATACCTCGCGCAGCGCTGCCGCGCGCTGCCCGCGTGGCGCGCCGCGCTCGTGCGCGCGAGCCCGTACCACGCGTACGTGTGCGCGGCCGAGCGCGCGATGTTCACGCACCCGGCGCTGCGCGCGGTGATCTGCAACTCGGAGATGGTGCGCGGCGAGATCCGCTCGCGCTTCGGCGTCCCGCCCGAGCGGCTGCACCTGATCCGCAACGGTGTCGACCTCGAGCGCTTTCGCCCCCCCGCGGCGGCCGAGCGCGCCGCGGCGCGCGACGCGCTCGGCCTGCCCGAGGGGGCGCCGGCGTTCGCGTTCGTCGGCTCCGGCTTCGAGAGGAAGGGGCTCGCGGGCGCGCTGCGCGGCCTGGCGCGCTGCGCGCGGCCCGACGCCCGCCTCGTGGTCGCCGGGGCCGACAAGCACGCGTCGCGCTACGCCGCGCTCGCGTCGCGGCTCGGGATCGCGCAGCGGGTGCGCTGGCTCGGCGGCGTCGACGACGTCCGTCCGGCGCTGTGGGCGGCCGACGCGCTCGTGCTGCCGACGCTCTACGACCCGTTCCCGAACGCCGCGCTCGAGGCGCTCGCGTGCGGGCGCGCGGTGCTCACGAGCACGAAGAGCGGCGCGGCCGAGCTGATCGAGCCGGGCGCCAACGGCGAGGTCACCGACGCGCTGGACATCCCGGGCATCGCCGCGGCGCTGGGGCGCCTCGCGGGTGCCGGCGACGACGCCGCGCGGGTCGAGTGCGCGCGGGCCAGCGTCGCGACGCTGTCGCTGGACGCGCTCGCCGGCGAGCTGATCGCGCTTTATCGCGCGCTGATAGAATCCGCCGCGCCGTGAACCACAGTCTCGCCATCTACCGCCGGCTGATGGGCCACACCCGCCCGTACCTGCGCGGCTTCGCCCTGGCGCTGGCCGGGATGATCGTCGCGGCCGCCACGGAGCCGCTGTTCCCCGCGCTGATGAAGCCGCTGCTCGACCAGGGCTTCGTCGAGAAGTCCGGCAGCCTGCGGCCCTGGTACGTGCCGGCCGCGATCATCGGCATCTTCGTCGTGCGCGGCATCGCCACGTTCACCAGCAACTACGCGCTGTCGTGGGTCTCGAACAAGGTGCTCGCCGACATGCGCCGCACGATGTTCGCGCACGCGCTGAAGCTGCCCGCGGCCGACTTCGAGCGCGACGCCTCGGGGCTGCTGATCTCCAAGATCGTCTTCGAGGTCAACAACGTCACGGTCGCGGCCACGCGCGTGCTCACCACCGTGGTCCGCGACAGCCTCGTCATCGTGGGCCTGCTCGCGTGGCTGCTGATCCTGAACTGGAAGCTCACGCTGGTCGCGATCGCGCTGATCCCGGTGGTCGCAGTGGTGGTCGCGGTGTTCAGCAAGCGCATGCGCACGCTGAACCGGCAAAGCCTCGAGCACACCGGCGAGCTCACGCGCGTCGTCGAGGAGGCGGTGCACGGCTACAAGGTCATCAAGGTGTTCGGCGCCTACGAGCGCGAGGCGGCGCTGTTCGGGCGCACGGTCGAGCGGCTGCGCGGGTTCGCGATGCGGCACACGGTCGCCAGCGGCGCCACGGTGCCGATCACGCAGCTGTGCGCCGCGCTCGCGGTCGCCGTGGTCGTGTCGATCGCGCTGCTGCAGTCGCAGGACAACCAGATCACGGTCGGCGGCTTCGCGTCGTTCGTCACCGGCATGCTGATGCTGCTCGCGCCGCTCAAGCACCTGGCCGACATCAACGGCCCGCTGCAGCGCGGGCTGGCGGCCGCCGAGAGCGTGTTCGAGCTGCTCGACCAGGCCGCCGAGCCCGACGCCGGGACGCGCACGATGGAGCGCTCGCGCGGCGCGGTGCGCTTCGAGGACGTCTCGTTCCGCTACCCCGGCGCGGCCCGCGACGCGGTCAGCGGCATCGACCTCGAGATCCGTCCCGGCGAGCTGGTCGCGCTCGTCGGCGCCTCGGGCGGCGGCAAGACGACGCTGGTCAACCTGATGCCGCGCTTCTTCGCGCCGACGTCGGGGCGCATCCTCGTCGACGACGTCCCGATCGCCGAGCTCTCGCTCGCGAGCCTGCGCGCGCAGCTCGCGCTGGTGAGCCAGGACATCGTGCTCTTCAACGACAGCGTGCGCGCCAACGTCGCGTTCGGCGCGGACACCGATCCGGGCGACGACGCAGTGTGGGCGGCGCTGAAGGCGGCGGCACTCGACGAGTTCGTGCGCGACCTTCCCGGCGGCCTCGACGCCGCGGTCGGCGAGCGCGGCGCGAAGCTCTCGGGCGGCCAGCGCCAGCGGCTCGCGATCGCGCGCGCGCTGCTGAAGAACGCGCCGATCCTGCTGCTCGACGAGGCGACGTCGGCGCTCGACTCCCAGACCGAGCGCGAGGTCCAGCAGGCACTCGAGCGCACGATGCAGGGCCGCACGACGCTCGTGATCGCGCACCGGCTCTCGACGATCGAGCGCGCCGACCGCATCGTCGTGCTCGAGGGCGGGCGCGTCGTCGAGCAGGGCCGGCACGCGGAGCTGATCGCGCGCGGCGGCGCCTACGCGATGCTGCACCGGATCCAGTACGCGTCGGTCGCCGCGGGCGACGCCTGAGCGCGGCGCGCGAACGCGGCGACGATCGACGATGCGCATCCTGCACACCGAGGCGTCGTGCGGCTGGGGCGGCCAGGAGATCCGCATCCTGTCCGAGTCCGGCGGCATGGTCGAGCGCGGCCACGCGGTGAGCCTCGCGTGCCCGCCGCACGCGCCGATCGCGCGCGAGGCGCCGGCGCACGGCGTGCGCGTGCTGCCGCTGCCGATCGAGAAGAAGCGGCCCGGCGGGCTGCTCGCGATGCGCGCGCTGCTGGCGCGCGAGCGCTTCGACGTCGTCAACACGCACAGCTCGACCGACGCGTGGCTCGTCGCGCTGGCGTGCTCGAGCCTGCGCGGCGCGCCGCCGATGGTGCGCACCCGGCACATCTCGGCGCCGGTCGCGGCGAGCGCGCCCAACCGATGGCTGTACGCGAGCGCGAGCCGCTTCGTCGTGACCACCGGCCAGGCGCTGCGCGACGAGCTCGTCGAGCGGCTCGGCTGCGACCCCGCGCGCGTCGTCTCGGTGCCCACCGGCATCGACGAGGCCCGCTTCGCGCCCGGCGACGCGCTCGAAGCGCGCGGCGCGCTGGGGCTGCCGCCGGAGCGCTTCATCGTCGGCATCGCCGCGACGCTGCGCAGCTGGAAGGGGCACCGCTACCTGGTCGACGCCGTCGGCTCGATCGACGACCCGTCGCTGCTGCTGGTCGTGATCGGCGACGGCCCGCAGCGCGACGCGCTCGAGCGGCAGGTCGCCGATGCCGGACTGCAGGCGCGTGTGCGCTTCGTCGGCCAGCAGGCCGACGTCGCGCCGTGGCTGCGCGCGCTCGACGTGTTCGCGCTGCCGTCGTACGCGAACGAGGGCGTGCCCCAGGCGCTGATGCAGGCGATGTTCACCGGCCTGGCGTGCGTCACCACCGCGGCGGGCGCGATCGGCGAGATCGCGCACGCGGAGCGCACCGCGCTGGTCGTGCCGGGGCAGGACGCGCACGCGCTCGCGGCCGCGATCGAGCGCCTGCGCGCCGACCCCGCGCTGCGCCGCCGCCTCGGCGACGAGGCGCGCGCCGGCTGCCTCGCGGGCCTGACCAGCGTGCGCATGCTCGACCGGATGGAGGCCGTCTTCGCCGCGGCGGTCGCGGGCCGGAGCCTGTCGTGACGACACCGGACGCGGTGCGCCTGAACCTGGGCTGCGGCGGCAAGCGCGTGGACGGCTTCGTCGGCGTCGACCGCTGGCCGACGCCCGCGGTCGACGTGATCGCCGACCTCGCGCGCGCGCTGCCGTTCGCCGACGCGAGCGCCGACGAGATCCTGCTGGACAACGTGATCGAGCACGTCGCCGACATCCCGGCGCTGATGCGCGAGCTGCACCGCGTGGGACGCGACGGCGCGCGGCTCGTCGTGCGCACGCCGCACTTCACGAGCCTGTCGTCGTGGCGCGACCCGACGCACGTGCACCACCTGTCGTACTTCTCGATGGACCACTTCACGCGCGAGCAGGTGGCGCACTACACGTCCGGCGGGCGCGCGTTCGAGATCGTCTCGCGGCGACTGTCGTTCGGTGGCCTGATGGGCAACGTCGGGCGGCTGATCTTCAAGCTCAGCCCGCAGGCGTACGAGCGGCACTGGTGCTTCGTCTTCCGCGCGTCGACGCTGGAGTTCGTGATGCGCGTCGTCAAGCCCGGCGCGGCGCGCGCCGCGAGCCGATGACGCGCGCGGCGCCGCGCGCCGAGGCCGCGCTGCTGGCGGCGCTGCTGTTCACGGTGCCGCTGTTCGAGGTGCCCAAGCACCTGCTGTGGCTCGCGTGGGTCGCGGCGTGGCTCGTGCACCGCGGGCCGCGGGCGCTGGCCGCCGGGCCGTGGCGTGCGCCCGAGATCGCGATCGCGGCCGCCGCGGCGAGCGTCGCCGCCGCCGGCGCGCTCTCCGGCGCCTGGCCGCAGTCGCTGTCGGCGGGCGCCGACGCGCTGCGCAATGCGAGCGTCGCGTGGCTGATCGCGCGCGGCGGGTACTCGGCGAGGCAGCTGCTCGCGCTGCTCTGCGCCGCGGTCGCGGGGGCGCTCGTCGCGCTCGCGTGGGGGCTGGTCGAGCTGCTGCGCGCCAGCGGCCCGGCGTACCTCGAGCTGCACTCGGTGGGCCACGTGAACCACAGCGCGATCTACCTCGCGGTCGCGGTGGCCGCGGCGAGCGGCCTGGCGGTCGCGGCCTGGGCGCGGCCACGCGCGTTGCGCGCCGCGTGGATCGTCGCGATCGTCGTCCTCGTCACCGGCCTGTTCGTCGCGGCGAGCCGCGCGGCGCTCGGCGCGGCGGCGGCCTTCTTCGTGCTGGTCGGGGTCGCGGCGCCGGTGCGCCCGGCCGGGACGGCCCCCGGAGGCTGGCCGCGGATGAAGTTTCGCGCCGTGCTCGTGATCGCCATTGCCGCCGCCGCGCTCGGGTACGCGCTCGCGCTGCACCTGAGCCCGCACGCGCTGCAGCCGTCCGGCGAGGGAGTCGGCGAGAAGTTCGCGTCGCGCCCCGCCGACGCCGGCGTGCTCGCCTACCGCGACCGCCTCTGGCACGTCGCGCTGCTCGCGTTCCGCACGCAGCCGCTGCTCGGGATCGGCAACGGGCGCTTTCGCACGCTGGACGCGCGCGGGCTGTGCGGCGCGCAGGCGGCCGGCGACGCGGCACCCGCCGGCGCCGGCGCGGCGGCCGGACCTGCCGGCGGCGCGGCGCCCGCCGACCCCGACTGCGACCCGTCGCGCCTGTACTTCGCGCCGCACGCGCACAGCGTCTACGCGAACACGCTCGCCGAGCGCGGCGCGCTCGGCCTCGCCGCGCTGCTCGCGCTGCTCGCCGTGTGGGCCGCTGCGCTCGCGCGCACGCGCCGCCGCTGCCCGGACGACCCCGCCTTCGCCGGCGTCTGGACCGCCTCGCTCGGCGCGTGGTGCGTCGTCTGCCTGGCCGGCACGCTGAACACCACACTGCACCACGAGCACGGGATGCTCGCGATGGCCGCGCTCGGCGCGCTCGTCGCGGCCGCCCGGGGAGAACGCCCATGATCCGCCGGACCGAGCCCGCGAGCGACCCCGACGCCGCGATCGCGACGCTCGCCAACGGCGTGCGCGTCGTCGTCTTTCGCCTGCCGCACCTCGCGACGGCCGCGGTCAGCGTATTCGTGCGCAGCGGCAGCCAGCACGAGAGTGCGCGCCAGAACGGCATCAGCCACGTGATCGAGCACATGGCGTTCAAGGGAACGCTCACGCGCGACTGCCAGCGCATCAATCTCGACGCCGAGCGCCTGGGCGCCGAGGTCAACGCGCACACCGACAAGGACCACACCGCGTTCCACATGCGCGGCCTGGCGCGCGACGCCGCGCCGTTCGTGCGGATGCTCGGCGACATCGTCTGCCACAGCACGTTCCCCGAGGACGAATTCGAGCGCGAGCGGCAGGTGATCCTGCAGGAGTTCGCCGAGGACGACGACGACCCGATGTCGACCGCGTTCAAGCTCTACGACCGCGCCTGCTTCGGCGATCACGCGGCGGGCCGCCCCGTCATCGGCAGCCGCGCGAACATCCGCCGGCTCGCGCGCGCGCAGCTCGTCGCGCACGTGCGCCAGCAGTACTCGGGGGCGAACACGATCGTGGGCGTCGCGGGCGGCGTCGACCCCGACGCCGTCTTCGCGGCCGCCGCGCAGGCGTTCGCGGACCTGCCGCGCGACGTCGAGCACCGCATTGCGGCGCCGGACTGGGTCGGCGGCGTGCGTGCGCGCCACCTGTCCGGCTGCAGCCAGGCGCACGTCGTGATGGGGTTCCCGGTGCCACCGCTCGGCGGGGCGCACGCCGCGTGCACGGTCGCCGCGGCGTTGTTCGGCGAGGGCATGAGCTCGCCGCTGCTGGACCGGCTGCGCGAGCGGCGCGGGCTCGTCTACCACGCCGACTGCTCGGTGGACGTGCGCGACGTCTACGGGCAGTTCGTGATCGAGGCGTCGACGATGCCGGAGCACCTCGGCGAGTACTTCGACGAGGTCGCGCGGATGCTCGACGAGCACGTCGCCGCCGTCGACGCCGTCGGCCTGGAGCGCGCGCGCAATCAGATCGCGGTGCGCAACCTGTGCGCGCGCGAGGTCCCGGCGCAGAGGCTCGAGCTCGCCGCGCTCGACCTCTTCGCGCTCGGCCGCGTGCGCTCGCGCACCGAGCTGCTCGCGGGCATCGACGCGGTCGGCCCGGCGCAGGTGCGCGCGGCGTTCGCGGGCATGCTCGAGGCGGGCGCGGCGGTCGGGCTGGCGGGCAAGTTCGGCAGGGCCGACGAAGCGCACGCGGTGCGGCTCTTCGCTCCGCCGCGCTGAAGCCGCCGCCGTCGCGGACGGCCCGGCCACGCCGGGCTCGGGCGCACCGGGCCCGCACGACCCGGCGGCGGCCGCGACCTCGAACTCAGCGCGGCCCGCGCACCGCCGCGGACGCGCGCCCGTATCCGCGCCGGTGCCACGCGGGCCGCTCGGCCGACGGGTGGCGCTCCAGGAAACGGCCTTCGGCCTCGCGCTGCTGGAGCAGCTGCAGCACGAAGTCGATGAAGGGACGCGCCCGCGGGTTGCGGCGCGCGCTCGCCCGGTAGAGCAGGTTGATCGGCGGGCCTCCCTGGACCTCCCAGTCGGGCAGCACCGGCACCAGGCGACCGCTCTGCACCTGGGGCCGCGTGGTCATCTCGACGAATCGCGCAACGCCCTGGCCCTGCATCACCGCGTCCAGCACGATCTCGCGGGAATTGCTCGAGAGCCAGCCGTTGACCCGGACCGACCGTCGCTCGCCCGCGCGGGCAAATTCCCAGAGGTCGATGACGATGCCCGCGGGGTTGCGCATCATCAGGCACTCGTGGCCCTCGAGCTCCGAAGGATCGGTCGGGATGCCGCGCGCGGCCCAGTACTCGGGCGACGCGACGATCAGGCTGCGCGTCATTCCCAGCTTGCGGTGGACGTAGTCGGGCGCGGCCTCCGGCCATCCGTGCAGCATCAGGACGTCCGCGCCCTGCGCGTCCTCGTCGCTGGTCCGGTGAACGATGCGGAAGTCGAACTGGATCTCGGGGAAACGCGCGCGGAAGACCGGGAGCGCCGGCAGCACGATGTTGTGCGCGATCTGCGCGTGTGCGGCCACCGCGAGCGTGCCGCTCGGGCGCACGCTCGAGCGCCCGAGGAGCTCCTCGGTCGACGCCAGCTCTTCGAGCAGCGGACGGCAGCAGTCCAGGTACTCGTGGCCGCCCACGGTCGGGCGCACGCCCTGCGCGCTGCGCTCCAGCAGCTTCGTGCCGAGCGCGCGCTCGAGCGCGCCGATCATCTTCTGCACCGCGGGCACGCTGACCTCGAGCCGGCGGGCCGCGCCCGCGAAGCTTCCTGCATCGCTCGCCGCGACGAAGTACTGGAGCGCGCGCAATTTGTCCACGGGGGGCTCCTGTCCTGAGTTAACCAGAGGTTAACGCCGGAAGATGCCTGAAGGATATTCCGGCGGCGCGACGTGCCGCCTAGAGTGGTGCCCACGACGACATCACCCCAGGAGGTTTCGATGAAGCTCGACAAGACACTGTCCGTTCTCGCCGCGGTCGCCGCGATCTCTTCACTCGCGTGCGCCGCGACCGACGCCGCCGCCCAGTCGGCCGCGGCGTGGCCGTCGCGCCCGGTTCACATCGTCGTGCCGACCCCCGCCGGAGGGCCCTCGGACACGATCGCGCGCACGATCGCGCAGTCCCTGTCGGCCGCGTGGCGCCAGCCGGTCGTCGTCGAGAACAAGCCCGGAGCGGGCGGCGCGCTCGCCGCGCAGGCCGCGATGGCGTCGCCCCCGGACGGACACACGCTGCTGTGGGCGCCGTCGTCGCTGGCCGGCCTTCCGATGGTGCAGAAGAACGCGCCGTTCCGGAACCTCGGCGAGCTCTCGCCGGTGTCGAACGTGGTCCAGTTCGAGTACGCGCTGTTCGTCGCCAACGACGTCCCCGCGAAGACCTTCGCCGAGCTCGTCGCCTACGGGCGGGCCAACCCGGAGAAGCTCAACTTCGCGACCGGGACGCTGGGCGAGTACATGGTCGGCGCGCACGTGCTGAGGTCCGCGGGCGTGAAGGCGGTTCGCGTTCCCTACAAGGGCGGCGCGCAGGTCATGCCCGACCTCGTCAGCGGCCAGGTCCAGCTGAACTTCGGGCCGATCGTCAGCGGGCTGCAGCACGCGAAGCAGGGCCGGCTGAAGGTGCTCGCGACGATGCTCGGGCAGCGCAGCCCGCTGCTCCCGGACGTGCCCACCGCCGCCGAGCTCGGCGTTGCGCCCGCGGAGCTGCCCAGCTGGAACGCGATCTACGCGCCGCGGGGCACGCCACGCGACGTCGCCGAGAAGATCGCGGGCGCGGTCGCCGACGTGCTGAGGAGTCCGGCGATCCGCGCCACGCTCGCGCAGCAGGGCGCCGTGCCGATCGGCAGCACGCCGCAACAGCTGGCCGACGCCACCGACGCCGCGACCGCCGCGTGGAAGGCGTTCGTGCGCGACTACGAGATCCCGCAGGAGTGAGCCGGCGCGGGCGGCGGCCCGCGCCGTCGTCAGATCGCGTGGTACCCGCGGAACCAGTCGACGAAGCGCCCGAGGCCTTCGGCCAGCGGCACCGCGGGCTGCAGCCCGACGCGCGCCTGCAGCTTGGAGGTGTCGGCGAAGGTGCGCTCGACGTCGCCGGGCTGCATGCCGAGCTCGCGGCGCTGCGCGCGCGCGCCGGTGCGCGCCTCGAGCAGCGCGAGCAGCTCGTTGACCGACACCGGGTCGCTGCGCCCGACGTTGACGACCTCGAACGGCGCCCAGCTCGTGTCCGGGCCGTCCGCCTCCCAGCGGCGCGGGTCGTCGCTCGCGCTGCGCTCGGGCGGGGTTCGCATGAGCCGCACCGTCGCGTGCGCCGCGTCCTCGACGAACGTGAAGTCGCGCTCGAGAACGCCGCCCGCGTAGACGTCGATCGGGCGCCCGCGCAGCAGCGCGTCGGTGAACTTCCAGATCGCCATGTCGGGCCGGCCCCACGGGCCGTAGACGGTGAAGTAGCGCAGCATCGTCACCGGCAGCGCGAAAAGGTGCGCGTACGTGTGCGCCATCAGCTCGTTGGCGCGCTTGGTCGCCGCGTAGAAGCTCACCGGGTGGTCGACCGGGTCGGACTCGACGAACGGCACCTTGCGGTTGCCGCCGTACACGCTCGAGCTGCTCGCGAACACCAGGTGGCGCACGCCGTGATGGCGGCAGGCCTCGAGCACCGCGGTGCTGCCCTGGAGGTTGGAGTCGACGTAGCTGAACGGGTGCGTGAGCGCGTGCCGCACGCCCGCCTGCGCCGCGAGGTGAACCACGTACTCGGGGCGGCTCGACGCGAACAGCGCCGCGAGCTCGGCCGCGCGGGCGACGTCGAGCGTGTGGAACTCGAAGCGGCCGGCGCCGGCGAGTTGCGCGAGGCGCGCGCGCTTGAGCCCGGGGTCGTAGTAGTCGTTGAGGTTGTCGACGCCGACGACGCGACAGCCTTCGTCGAGCAGGCGGCGCGACACGTGCAGGCCGATGAAGCCGGCGGCGCCGGTGACGAGGACGGTCGTGGTCATGGGGGGCGAGGCACTAGAATGCGGCGAGCATAACAAAGCGCCCGGCGCGTGCGCGGCCATTGTTCACGTCGCGCCGGCCGTCCGTCCGTGTCGAAGATCACGCTCTCGGTCACGATCATCACGAAGAACGAGGCGCACCGCATCGAGCGCTGCCTGCGCTCGGTCGCGTTCGCCGACGAGGTCGTGGTGCTCGATTCCGGCAGCACCGACGCCACGCTCGAGATCGCCGCGCGGCTCGGCGCGCGCACGCACTCGAGCCCCGACTGGCCGGGATTCGGCGCGCAGAAGAACCGCGCGCTCGACCTCGCGCGCGGCGAATGGGTGCTCTCGATCGACGCCGACGAGGAGGTCACGCCCGAACTGCGCGACGCGATCCGCGGCGCGGTCGCGGCCGCCCCCGGGACGGGGGCGCCGGCCGGCTGGTGGATCGTGCGCAGCTCGAGCTTCTGCGGCACCCGCGTCCGGCACGGCGACTGGCGCAACGACCGCGTGCTCAGGCTCTTCCGCCGGGACGCCGCGCGCTTCTCCGACGACGAGGTCCACGAGCGCGTGCTGTGCCCGCCGCCGCACGCGCAACTCGCGGGCGTGCTGCTGCACGACAGCGTCGATTCCCTGGCCGACGCGCGCGAGAAGTCCGAGCGCTACGCACGCGCCGGCGCCCGCAAGTTGCGCGCGCGCGGGCGCGGCGGGCTCGTTCCCGCGCTGGTCCACGGCGGCTGGACGTTCTTGCGCGGCTACCTGCTGCGGCTCGGCTTCCTGGACGGGCGCACCGGGCTCGCGATCGCGTCGCTGAACGCGCGCGGCACCTACCTGCGGTACCGCTGGGCCGCGCTGCCGGACGGCGGCGAGCGATAGGCGCGCGCGGCCCGCGACGGTGCCGGCGCGCGCGGCCCGCCGCGCGGCCCGCTGGCCGCGACGCCCCGAAGGTGCGACACTTCGCGGCGCACGGCCCATCGCCCGCGCCAACCCACGATCCATCCTCGCGACCCGCCATGACCACGACGCCCGCCGACCGCTTTCCCGCCCCCGAGCTCGCCGACGTTCCCGACGACATCCGCGCGACGATCCTCGCCGTGCAGGAGAAGTCGGGCTTCGTCCCGAACGTGTTCCTGAAGTTCGCGCGCCGGCCGGCCGAGTTCCGCGCGTTCTTCGCGTACCACGACGCGCTGATGCTCAAGGAGAGCGGGCTCACCAAGGGCGACCGCGAGATGATCGTCGTCGCGACCAGCGGGGCCAACCAGTGCCTGTACTGCGTGGTCGCGCACGGCGCGATCCTGCGCATCTTCGAGAAGAACCCGCGCGTCGCCGACCAGGTCGCGACCAACTACCGCAAGGCCGAGATCTCCCCCCGCCAGCGCGCGATGCTCGACTTCGCGATGAAGGTCGCGACCGCCTCGTCGACGATCGAGGACGCCGACTTCGAGCGGCTGCGCGTCCACGGGTTCACCGACGAGGACGCCTGGGACATCGGCGCGATCGCGGCGCTGTTCGCGCTGTCGAACCGGATGGCGAACCTGAGCGCGATGATGCCCAACCCGGAGTTCTACCTGATGGGGCGGGTGCCGCGCGAGAAGAAGGCGGGCTGAGAGCGGCGGGTCCGGCGTGAACGACATCGTCCCCGGCGACGGCGAGCGCGCCGGGCAGGCGCGCAGGATCGCGACGATCTGCTACGCGCTGTACGCCGCCGCGTTCCTCGTCGGCGGTCTCACCGCGGTCGCGGCGGTGATCGTCGGCTACCTCAAGCGCGAGGACGCTGCCGGCACCTGGGTCGCGAGTCACCTCGAGTGGCAGATCCGTACCTTCTGGTACTGCGTCGCGGGCCTGGTCGTCGGCGGGGCGACGATGTTCGTGCTGATCGGCTTCCCGATCCTCGCCGCCACCGTGCTGTGGGCGGTGTGGCGGCTGGTCAGGGGCTGGCTCGCGCTCAGCGAGGGCCGGCCGATCGACACCGCCCGACTGTTCTGACGCGGGGCGAAGGTCGCCCGCGAAGACTCGGGCGGCGAGGTCGCCGCGCACGCCGGAGGAATTGCTATGCTGTCCTGCGCGCGCACCGCGTGCCCGATCGACCAGCCTCCGGGAGGATTCCGCATGCTCCGTCACCGCCGCTTCGTCGTCGCCGCGCTCGCCGCGTGCGGCGGCCTGCTCGCCGCGCCCGCGCACGTCGCCGCGCAGGCGTATCCCAGCCAGCCGATCACGCTCGTCGTCTCGTCGGCCGCCGGCGGGATCGTCGACACCGTGGCGCGCCTGATGGCCGCGGAGATGACCTCGAGCCTGAAGGTGCCGGTCCTCGTCGAGCCGCGCGCCGGCGCGAGCGGAATCGTCGCGACGACGCACGTGTGGAAGGCGCCCAAGGACGGTTACACGGTGCTGTTCACCTACACCGCGCACGTCCAGACACCGGCGCTGCGGCGCAACCTGCCGTACGACGCGATCCGCGACTTCGCGCCGATCTCGCACATCGCGCTGTCGAGCAACATCATCGCCGTGCTGCCCGACTTCCCGGCCGGTTCGCTCGCGGATCTGGTCGGCCTCGTGCGCGCCAGTCCCGGCAAGTACTCGTACGGCTCGTTCGGCAACGCCACCAGCGCGCACATCGCGGGCGAGCTCCTCAAGCGCGAGGCGAAGCTCGACATGGCGCACGTGCCGTACAAGGGCGCCGCCCCGCTGCTCGCGGACCTGCTCGCCGGTCACGTTCCGATCGCGATCGCCGACACCGGCACCTCGATGCCGTACCTGAAGGCGGGCCGGATCAAGCCGCTCGTGATCAACGGCGCGCGCCGCTCGAGCCTGCTGCCCGCGGTGCCGACGTTCCTCGAGGCCGGGTACAAGGGCTTCGAGCAGCACGGGTGGATCGGCGCGCTGTTCCCGGCCGGCGTGCCGGCCGACCGGGTGGCGCTGATGTCGGCGGAAATGTCTCGCATCGTGAAACTGCCGCACGTGCAGCAGCGCCTGCGCGAGCTCAACGTCGACCCGCTCGGCACGGGCGCCGACGAGTTCGCGAAGGTGCTCGCCGCGGACCTCGCGTCGTGGACGCGCCTCGTCTCGGAACTGGGAATCCGCGAGGACTGACCCCGGAGCGGGCCGCCTGCGCCCGCGTCGCCGCTCCAGTCGGGAAAGAGAGACAGCGTGCCCGGGGGTCGTTTGACATCGGTCAATGATCGATTCCCGAAGCCCCACCAGAATTAGGGTTTACTCGACGGACGTCGAGTGCTTCCGCGCGAGTCGTCCCCCGTTCTGGAGCAATACAGTGACCCCCCACGTGAATCCTCCCGCCGGTTCGGCCAAGGGGGCCGAACCGGCGAGCCCGGTGCCTGCGGCTTCCGCGGATCCCTCCAAGTCCGTTGCGCGAACCACCCGCCGCGACGTCCTCAAGTCGGGCGGGATGCTCAGCCTGGCGTCGCTGGTCGGCACCGGCACGCTGATGGCGGCGTCCGGCGACGCCAAGGCCGCGATCGAATGGGCCGAGCACTTCCAGAAGAACTATCGGCTGATGACCCCCGAGGAGAAGGCCGAGTCGCGCGCCCGCCTGGAGCGCCGCTACTCCGCGGAGTACGGCAAGAAGGTCACCGTCGACACCACCGACGCCCAGCCCGGCATGCTGATGGGTTACGCGCTGAACATCCGCAAGTGCATCGGGTGCCGCCGCTGCGTGAAGGCCTGCGTCGAGGAGAACAACCAGTCGCGCGGCCCGCGTCCCGGCGAGCGCATCGAGTGGATCCAGGTCCTGCGCATGGAGCGCGGCGAGTTCAAGAAGGAGAAGATGGACCAGGGCTACCCGGAGGGGCTGGGCATCCAGGTCGGCGGCAACGCCTACACCCCTTCCGGCCAGGTCCTCGAAGGGCAGTACCACTACGAGCCGAAGGCGGTGCCCGAGAAGGACGCCACCTACATGCCGATCGCGTGCATGCAGTGCGAGAAGCCGCCCTGCGTCAAGGTGTGCCCGGTCCGCACCACGTACCGCGAGGGCGACGGCCCCGTCGTCATCGACTACAACTGGTGCATCGGCTGCCGCATGTGCATGGGCGCGTGCCCGTACTGGGCGCGGCGCCTGAACATGACCAATCCCGTCCTGCCGAAGCAGGACATGAACCCGGTGACGCACTACCTCGGCAATCGCCCGCGCATGCGCGGCGTGGTCGAGAAGTGCCACTGGTGCCTGCAGCGCACGAGGCACGGCCGCTATCCGGCGTGCGTCGAGGTCTGCCCGGTCGGCGCGCGCAAGTTCGGCAACCTGCTCGATCCCGAGAGCGAAGTGAGCCTGGTCCTGGCGAGGAAGAACGTGTTCCGGCTCAAGGCCGAAGCCAACACCTTCCCCAAATTCTTCTATTTCTACGATTGAGGAGCCGGACCGTGTTGACGCGCTTCCTGACCGACTACACGCGTTACGTGCTCAAGGGCGGCACCAAGTACTACGCGTGGATGGGCATCCTCGGGCTGCTCATGGTGGCGATGGTGTACGTGTTCTGGCTGCAGAACACCGACGGACTGATCGTCACCGGCATGACGAGCCAGATCCACGACGGCCTGTATTTCGCCAACCTCGTCTTCCTGGTCGGCGTGGCCGCCGGGGCGGTGACGATCGTCTTCCCCGCGTACGTCTACCACCACGAGGGCATGCACAAGGTCACGGTGCTCGGCGAGATGCTGGCGGTGAGTGCCGTGATCATGGTGATCATGTTCGTGCTGGCCCACATGGGTCGGCCCGACCGTCTCTGGCACCTGATCCCGGTGATCGGCATCTACAACTTCCCCGGCCCGATGCTCGGCTGGGACGTCCTGGTGCTCAACATCTACCTGATCCTGAACCTGATCTGCGGCTTCTACTACCTGTACACGAAGTACGCGGGCGTCGAGGTGAACAAGAAGTTCTTCATGCCGCTGGTCTACATCTCGATCGTCTGGGCGCTGAGCATCCACACCGTCACGGCGTTCCTGATCGCGACGCTGCCCGCGCGCCCGATGTGGTTCCACAGCGTGATGCCGATCCGGTTCATCACGACCGCGTTCGCGGCCGGCCCGGCGATGATCATTCTCGTGTTCCTGATCATCCGCAAGAACACGAAGTTCTGGGTCGACGACAGCGCGATCAGGCTGCTGGCGACCATCGTCACGTGGTGCCTGGGCATCGCGATCTTCCTGACGCTGTCGGAGGTCGTGATCGAGCTGTACGCGCGCACCGAGCACGCGAACGGCCTGTACTACCTGATGTTCGGGCTGCACGGACTCACGGCGCTGGTGCCGTGGTTCTGGAGCTCGGTGGTCCTGATGGTCGGCGCCTTCGTGCTGTTCCTGATCCCGTCGTTCCGCAACGACATGAGCCGGCTGCCGATCGCGTGCGTCATGGCCTTCGTCGGCATCTGGATCGAGAAGGGCATGGGCCTCATCGTCCCCGGCTTCGTCCCGTCCCCGATCGGCGAAGTGACCGAGTACGTCCCGACCTTCGTCGAGATCCTGCTCACGGTCGGCATCTGGGCGTTCGGCTTCTTCATCCTGACGATCCTGCTCAAGGGGGCCATCGGCATCCTGACCGGCGAGATCAGGTTCGGCGCGAGCCCGGCCGTCGCGGCGAAGTGAGGTGGAGATCATGAACAAGCTTGCGATCAAGACACTGGTGATTGCGGTGTGCTGCGGCGTGGCGGCGTTCGTCCTCGCGCAGGGCCCCGAGAAGAAGGGCGAGAAGGCCGCGAAGGCCGAGGCGGCGGCGCCGGCGGCGGCCGCGCCCGCGGCGGCCGCGCCCGCGGCGCCCGCCGAGCCCGAGAAGAAGGACGTCGTCTGCTTCGAGAGCCGCAAGGGTGCCTCCGAAGTGACGCAGCGCGAGATCAAGCCGGGCCTGATGAACGTGCGCTGCTCGCCGGTCACCGGCGCGGTGCTCTGGTACGGCGACCCGTACGACGGCACCGTCCCGATGGGCAAGATGCCGCTGCTCGAGAAGATCCCCGAGGGCAAGGCCGTCGTGCGGCCGCGCGCCGACAAGCAGATGTTCCTCGCGCAGTGCGGCACGGCCTGCCACAACGGCATCGTGCCCAAGGGCTTCCCGGCGAACAACCGGCCCAAGCCGATCCCGACCATGGAAGCGATGGTCCCGGCGGTCAAGGACATGCAGCACGGGCGCGGGCGAATCTGGTGCCTGGACTGCCACCACCCGACCAAGCGCAACATGTTCAGCGACCACTTCGGCGACCCGATCTCCTTCGAGCAGCCGCAGCTGCTGTGCGGCAAGTGCCACGGCGACAAGCTGCGCGACTGGCGCGACGGCATCCACGGCAAGCGCATCGGCGACTTCGTGAGCACGGGCACCAAGCGCTGGTTCACCTGCCCCGAGTGCCACAACCCGCACAACGTGCAGGACGGCGACCGCAACAAGGGCTTCATGCAGCTGCAGCCCGAACTGCCCCCGCAACTGCCCAAGGGCCTGAAGGACGCGTCGTTCGAGAAGATCCACGCGATCGGGCACTGATGCCGGGCGCGAGCGACGAGCCGCCCAAGCCGGCACGGGGCGACCCCACCTGGGTCGCCCCGGCGCTGACGCGCGAGGAGCAGACGCGCAACGTCGGCAAGACGCCGGTGTTCTTCGGGCCTCCGCTGGCGATCCTGACCGACGGCTGCAGGAACACGATGGAGATCAGCGGGCGGATCAACCGCACGGCCGAGCGCTACCTCGAGCTGCTGAAGTTCCACGGCCTGGAGCTCAGCGAGCCGGAGCGCCGGTGCATCGCGCACATCTGCAACATCGGCTTCATGTCGCCGCTCGAGATCCGCGAGCTGCCGATGGAGGTCGAGCTCACGCGCTTCGAGTGCGAGGGGCTGGACAAGCCCGCGCTGGCGGCGAAGCTCGAGGCGGCCAGCTTCGCCGACCTGGTGGCGGTGGTAGAGTCGCTCGGTTTCTGACCGGCAACCTTCTCGAGCCTCACCCGCAATGCCGAATCGAGCCCAATGGGAGCCCGACCACGCGGTCGGGCACGAGCTGATCGACGCGCAGCACCGGGCCCGGCGCTGGCGCAGTGCAACCTGCGCTGGCCGATCACTGCGAGGGCACGGGCGGCGAAGACGGCGAGCGCAGGTTCGACGAGGCGTTCGAGCGGCTCATGGCGGCGCTCGCGCGCGAGCACTTCGAGACCGAGTCGGCGCTGCACGCCGCGTGCGGCGACCCGGACCTCGAGGACCAGCAATTCGAGTACGAGGAGTTCGAGTACCTCGCCGGCGAGGTCGCCACCGCTGGCAACTTCGACCGGCTGGAGGTTCAGCGCTTCCTGACGCTATGGTGCATCGGCCACATCGCGGGCTCGGCGGCGCGGCTGCGCGCCGTGCTCGCGGGGGGGGAGGCGTCGGAGTGAGGTCGGGCCGCGACCGCTCCGCGCTCACCGACGACGCTGCGACGCGGCCTTTCGCGGTCGATCCTGTCCGCGCCGGGTTCAGTCGGCCCAGTTCTCGAGCCTGAGCCCCGGCACCCGCTCGAATTCGCGCGTGTCGTTCGTGACCAGCGTCACGTCCAGGGCCTGCGCGTGGGCCGCGATCAGGCTGTCGTAGGGGCCGATCGGCGTGCCGCGGTTCGCCAGCCACGCCCGTAACCGGCCCGCGATTTCACCCGCGGCAGCGTCGAAGTCGGCCACCTCGAGGCTCGAGAGGAATCGGCGAAGTGCCCGGGCATTGCGAGTCGAACCCGTGCGCGCCACGCCGAAGTGCAACTCGGACGCCGTGATCGCCGAGACACCCAGACCCTCGGCGTGATGCTCGCGCAGCGCCTGCAGCACGCGCGGGGGCCGTTCGTTGATCGCGTAGATGCAGATATCTGTGTCGAGCATGTAGCGCATGCGTGTTCCGGCCGTGGGCGCGGTCTTCAGCGCGCGGTCCGGATCGGCTCGCGGCGCTGCTGCTGGCCGGGCTGTTCCCGAACGATCGCCGTGGCGGGCTCGAAGTCCGCCAGCGCATCGAGCAGTTCGTCGACCCCGGGCGGAGGAACCGCGCTGAGAACCACTTCGTTGCCGACCCGGCGTACGTACACCTCGGTCCCCTCGAAGCGGAACTCCTTGGGCAGGCGGACGGCCTGGCTGCCGCCGTGGGTGAAGAGTTTCGCTGCGCGCATGGCGTCCTCCGGGCCGGGAACCGGGTGGGCAATAGGTATATACGATATAGCTATTCCGCGGTGAGGCCGCTCGCGGCTACACCAGCACGATGTCGTACTGCTCCTGCCCGTACGCCGACTCGACCTGCAGCGAGATCTTCTTGCCGATCGCGTCGCCGAGCGCGGCGAGCGGCTGCGCCTCCTCCTCGAGGAAGAGGTCGATGACGTCCTGCGACGCGAGGATGCGGAACTCCTTCGGGTTGAACTGGCGCGCCTCGCGCTGGATCTCGCGCAGGATCTCGTAGCACATCGTGCGCGCGGTCTTCAGCGCGCCGCGCCCGCCGCACGTGGGGCAGGCCTCGCAGAGCACGTGCGCGAGCGACTCGCGGGTGCGCTTTCTCGTGAGCTCGACCAGCCCGAGCGCGGTGAAACCGTTGACCGAAGTGCGCGTGCGGTCGCGCGCGAGCGCGCGGCGCAGCTCCTGCAGCACCGCTTCGCGGTGCTCGCCGCTGGCCATGTCGATGAAGTCGACGACGATGATGCCGCCCAGGTTGCGCACCCGCAGCTGGCGCGCGATCGCGTGCGCCGCCTCGAGGTTGGTCTTGAAGATCGTGTCGTCGAAGTTGCGCCCGCCGATGTAGCCGCCGGTGTTGACGTCGATCGTCGTGAGCGCCTCGGTCTGGTCGATGATCAGGTAGCCGCCGGACTTCAGGTCGACGCGGCGCGCGAGCGCGCGCCCGATCTCGTCCTCGACGCCGTGCAGCTCGAACAGCGGCCGCTCGCCCGCGTACGTGCCGATGCGCCCGGCGAGCCCCGGAACGTAGGTGTTCGCGAAGGCGATCAGGCGCTCGCACTCCTCGCGCGAGTCGACGAGGATCGCGCTGGTGGCCTCGCCGGCGACGTCGCGCAGCATTCGTTCCGACAGCGACAGCTCCTGGTACAGCAGCGACGGCGCCGGCCGAAGCCGGCTCGCGTCGAGGATCTCGAGCCAGCGCTTGCGCAGGTAGCCGACGTCGGCCTGCATCTCGGCCTCGGCCGCGTCTTCGGCGGACGTGCGGATGATGAACCCGCCGCGCTCGTCCGTCGGCACCAGCTTCTGGAGGCGGGCCTTGAGCGCGGCGCGCCCGGCCTCGTCCTCGATGCGCTGCGAAACGCCGATGTGCGGGTCCTGGGGCAGGTACACGAGCAGCCGCCCGGCGATGCTGATCTGCGTCGACAGGCGCGCGCCCTTCGTGCCCAGCGGGTCCTTGATGACCTGCACCAGCAGCGGCTGCCCCTCGAAGAGCACCTTCTCGATCGGCATCGGGTGGCCGCCCGCCTGCGGGTTCGCGCGCGACTGCCACAGGTCGGCGACGTGCAGGAACGCCGCGCGCTCCAGGCCGATGTCGATGAACGCGGACTGCATGCCGGGCAGCACGCGCGAGACCTTGCCGAGGTAGACGTTGCCGACGAGCCCGCGCGTGGCGGTGCGCTCGAGGTGGAGTTCCTGCACGACGCCCTGGAGCGTGACCGCGATCCGGGTCTCGTGCGCGGTGTGGTTGACGAGGATCTCTTCGGTCATCGGGGGGCGTCGCCTCCAGGGACGGGCGGCGGCACGGCCGGCGCTCCGGCGGCGGCGCCGGCCCGGCGCAGTGCCCGCGCGACGAGGCGCTCGGTCTCGTGCAGGGGCAATCCCATGATACCGGAGTAGCTGCCCTCGATCCGGGTCGCGAACGCGCCGGCGCGCCCCTGGATGCCGTAGCCGCCCGCCTTGTCGAAGGGCTCGCCGCCGGCGACGTAGTCTTCGATCACCGCGGCGCGCAGGCGCGCGAATCGGACCCGCGAGACGCTGACGACGACGTCGGCGCAGCGCCCGTCGCCGACCGCGACCGCGGTCAGCACGCGGTGCGTTCGTCCCGACAGCAGCGCGAGCATGCGCCGGGCGTCGGCCGCGTCGGTCGGCTTGGCGAGCATCGTGCCGCCGAGCGCGACGGTGGTGTCGGCGGCGAGCACCGGCGCGGGCGGCAGCCCGCGCGCCGCGCGCCGCGCGAGCGCCGCGTCGAGCTTGGCGCGCACGACCCGGCGCACGTACACCGCCGGCGACTCCCCGGGGCGCGCGGCCTCCAGCGCTTCGGCGTCCTCGTCGTCGCCGGGCAGCAGCAGCCGGAACTCGACGCCGATCTGGCGCAGCAGCTCCTGCCGGCGCGGGCTCTTCGAGGCGAGATAGACGAACGCGCTCATTCGCGGTGATAGGGGTGGCCGGCGAGCAGGGACCACGCGCGAAAGATCTGCTCGGCGAGGACCACGCGCACCAGCGGGTGGGGCAGCGTGAGGCTCGAGAGCCGCAGCCGTTCGGCGCACTCGGCCTTGAGCTCGGCGTCGAGCCCGTCGGGGCCGCCGATCAGCAGCGCGACCGGGCGCGCGTCCTGTTGCCAGCGCGACAGGCGCTGCGCGAACGCGTGCGTGTCGGGGGCGTCGCCCTTCTCGTCGAGCGCGACCAGGCGCGCGCCGGCCGGCAGCGCGGCGCGGATGCGCTGTGCCTCGCGGGCCATCCAGGTGGCGGCGGCGCCGCCGGCGGCGCGCGGCTCGGCGCGGACCTCGCGCCACTCGACACGCCAGTCGCGCGGCAGGCGCGCGCCGTAGTCGTCGATGCCGGCCTGCACCCACGCGGGCATCTTCGTGCCGACGGCGACGATGCGGATCGCGAGCGGCATGGCGCGCCCCGGGGACGCGGCGGGCGCGCTGTTCAGCGCGCCGGCGCGCCCAGCTTCACGCGCACCGCCTTGCCGCCCCAGATCTCCTCGAGGTTGTAGTACGCGCGGATCGCCGGCTGCATCACGTGGACGACGATGTCGCCGAGGTCCACGAGCACCCACTCGCCGGTCTCTTCGCCTTCGACCGAGATCACGTCGCCGCCGCAGGCCTTGACCTTGTCGCGCACGTGCGAGGCGAGCGCGCGCGTCTGGCGGTTCGACGTGCCGCTGACGACGACGACGCGGTCGAAGAGGTCGGTGAGACCGGTGGTGTTGAAGACCTTGATGTCCTGCCCTTTGACGTCCTCGAGCGCGTCGATCACGACGCGTTGCAGCTTGCGCAGATCCATCAGGTCGGTGCCCCCGGTCGGGCCGCGGGCGGCCCGTAAAGTCGATTCGAGTCAATATAGTCCAGAACCGCCGGCGGAACCAGTTCGGCGGGGCGCTCGCCGCGCTCGAGCTGCGCGCGCAGCGCGGTCGCCGAGACCGGCACCGGCGGCATGCCGAAGAACACGATCGCGCCGGCGGGCGCGTCGGGCAGCGCGTCGCGCCCGTGCGCGCTCACGAGCGCGTCGACGTCGGCCGGAAGGGCGTCGAGGCCGATGCGCTCGCGCTGCGTGCACGCGAGGTGCGCGTAGTCGAGCAGCTCGCGCCAGCGGTGCCAGGTCGCGAGGTTGTGCAGCTGGTCGCTGCCCAGCAGCAGCACGAGCGCGGCGTCGGGGCCGAGCTCGGCGCGCAGCTGCGCGAGCGTGTCGACGGTGTAGCTCGGGCCCTCGCGGCGCAGCTCGCGCGCGTCGAGCGCCAGCCCCGGCTCGCCGAGGATCGCGAGCTCGACCATCCGCGCACGCTGTTCGGCGCTCGCGCGAACGCCGGACTTCTGCCACGACGTGCCGGTCGGGACGAAGCGCACTTCGTCGAGCGCGAGCGCGGCGCGCGCGGCGCGGGCGAGCGCGAGGTGGCCGACGTGCACCGGGTCGAAGGTGCCGCCGAGGATGCCGATGCGGGGGCGGGCCGGGCGCGTCACGCGACGGCCCCGCCGGCGCGACCGGTCGGGCCACCGCCGTGCGCGCCGCGCGCGCCCGGTCCCGCGGGCGAGCGCGTCAAGCCCAGTCCCGCGGCGGCAGGAACTCGTCGTACAGGCGCGCTTCCGGCGAGCCCGGCTCGGGGTGCCAGTCGTAGCGCCACGCGGCCAGCGGGGGCATCGACACGAGGATCGACTCGGTCCGGCCGCCCGACTGCAGGCCGAACAGCGTGCCGCGATCGAAGACGAGGTTGAACTCGACGTAGCGCCCGCGCCGGTACGCCTGGAACGCGCGCTCGCGCTCGCCGTAGGCGAGGTCGCGGCGGCGCTCGACGATCGGGGCGTAGGCCGCGAGGAAGGCGTCGCCGACGCCGCGCACCATCGCGAACGAGGTGTCGAAGCCCGGCGCGTTGAGGTCGTCGAAGAAGACGCCGCCCACGCCGCGCGGCTCGTTGCGGTGCTTCAGGAAGAAATACTCGTCGCACCACTTCTTGAAGCGCGGGTGCCACTCGGGGCCGAACGGCGCGAGCGCGTCGCGGCAGGTGCGGTGGAAGCCGCGGACGTCTTCCTCGAACGGGTAGTACGGCGTGAGGTCGGTGCCGCCGCCGAACCACCAGGTGGGGCCGTCGGGCGCGCTGCCCTGCGGCGCGCGCGCGCCGAAGTAGCGCACGTTCAGGTGCACCGTGGGCACGTACGGGTTGCGCGGGTGGATCACCAGCGACACGCCCATCGCCTCGAACGGCAGGCCCGCGAGGTGGGGGCGCTGCGCGCTCGCGGTGGGCGGCAGGCGCTCGCCGGCGACGTGCGAGAACAGCACGCCGCCGCGCTCGAAGACGTTGCCGCCCTCGATCACGCGCGAGACGCCGCCGCCGCCCTCGGGGCGCGTCCACTGGTCGGCGCGGAACGCGGTGCCGTCGAGCGCCTCGAGCCGAGCGACGATCGAGGCCTGCAGGCCGAGCAGGTAGTCGCGGACCGCCGCGGTGTCGGGGGCGGCCATCACTCGCCCGCCCGCTTGCGCGCGATCGCGCGGTGGCCGATGTCGTTGCGGTACTGAACGCCGTCGAACGAGATCGTGGTCACGGTCTGGTAGGCGCGCGCCTGCGCCATCTTGACGGAGTCCCCGAGGCCGGTGACGCACAGCACGCGCCCGCCGCGGGTGACGGTGCGCCCGTCGACGTCGGCGGTGCCGGCATGGAACACGAGGCAGTCGGCGTCGGGCGGGTTGCCGTTGGCGGGCAGCCCGGTGATCGTGTCGCCCTCGCGCGGCGCCTCGGGGTAGCCGTGCGCGGCGAGCACGACGCCGAGCGCGGTGCGGCGGTCCCAGGTGAGCTCGGCCTCGTCGAGCCGGCCGTCGATCGCCTTCTCGAAGACCGCGGCGAGGTCGCCCTTCACGCGTGCCATGATCGGCTGCGTCTCGGGGTCGCCCATCCGGCAGTTGAACTCGAGCGTGCGCGGCTGGCCCTGGTCGTCGATCATCAGGCCCGCGTACAGGAAGCCGGTGTAGACGATGCCGTCGCGCGCCATGCCCTGGACCGTCGGCATGATGATCTCGCGCAGCACCTTCGCGTGGATCGCGGGCGTGACCACCGGCGCGGGCGAGTACGCGCCCATGCCGCCGGTGTTCGGGCCCTCGTCGCCGTCGCGCAGCCGCTTGTGGTCCTGGCTGGACGCGAGCGCGAGCACGTTGCGGCCGTCGACGAGGACGATGAAGCTCGCCTCCTCGCCGGCGAGGAAGTCCTCGACGACGACGCGCGCGCCGGCCGCGCCCATGCGGTTGTCGACGAGCATCGCGTCGATCGCGGCGTGCGCTTCGGCGAGCGACGCCGCGACGACGACGCCCTTGCCGGCGGCCAGCCCGTCGGCCTTGATCACGATCGGGGCGCCGCGGCGGTCGACGTACGCGTGCGCGGCGGCGGCGTCGGTGAACGTCTCGTACTCGGCCGTGGGAATCGCGTGGCGCTTCATGAACGCCTTGGCGAAGTCCTTCGAGGACTCGAGCTGCGCGGCCGCCTTCGTCGGGCCGAAGATGCGCAGCCCGCGCTCGCGGAAGACGTCGACGATGCCGGCGGCGAGCGGCGCCTCGGGCCCGACGACCGTGAACGCGACGCCCTCGCGGCGGGCGAACTCGGCGAGCTCGGCGAGCCCGGTGATCGGGACGTTCTGCAGCCCCGGCTCGCGCGCGGTGCCGCCGTTGCCGGGGGCGACGAAGACGGTCTGCACGCGCGGCGACTGCGCGAGCCGCCACGCCAGCGCGTGCTCGCGCCCTCCGGATCCGACCACCAGCAGCTTCATCGGGTCATCCTATTGCTCGTCGACGAGCGCGTTCGTGTAGACCTGCTGGACGTCGTCGAGGTTCTCCAGCGCGTCGAGCAGCTTCTGCATCCGCGCGCCGTCCTCGCCGGCGAGCGCGATGTCGTTCAGCGGCTTCATCGTGACCTCGGCCAGGTCCGGCTCGAGTCCGGCCTTCGTGAACGCGTCGCGGACCACCGCGTAGTCGGCCGGCGCGCAGACGACTTCGATCGCGCCGTCCTCGTCGGAGGACACGTCCTCGGCGCCGGCCTCGATCGCCGCTTCCATGACCTTGTCCTCGGCGGTGCCGGGGGCGAACACGAACTGGCCGCAGTGCTTGAACAGGAACGCGACCGAGCCGTCGGTGCCGAGGTTGCCGCCGTACTTCGAGAACGCGTGGCGGACCTCCGCGACGGTGCGGGTGCGGTTGTCCGTCAGGCAGTCGACGATCACCGCCGCGCCGCCGATTCCGTAGCCCTCGTAGCGAATTTCCTCGTAGGACGCGCCGTCGACGTTGCCCGTGGCCTTGTCGATGTTGCGCTTGACGGTGTCGGCCGGCATGTTCGCCGCCTTCGCCTTGTCGACCGCGAGCCGCAGCCGCGGGTTCGCCGCGATGTCGCCGCCGCCTTCACGGGCGGCCACCATGATCTCGCGGATCACGCGGCTCCAGATCTTGCCGCGCTTCTCGTCCTGGCGCCCCTTTCGGTGCTGGATGTTGGCCCACTTGGAATGGCCGGCCATGGATCGGACCTCTCTGTGCTCTGACTCGTTCGCCGCCGCGGGCCCGCGCGGGCGCGCGGGCGGCGCCGGGGATACGGCGAAAAACGCAACCGGATATTTTATCATCCGGTCATCGGGCGGCCCCGCCCGTGAATCCCGCCCGCGCCCAGCGCGCCCAACCCGACCACGCCCGCCATGCCCGAACCGCTTCGCATCGCCGTCGCCCAGGACAAGGAACTGTGCCTGCTGCCCGCGCTGGCCAACCGCCACGGGCTGATCACCGGCGCCACCGGCACCGGCAAGACCGTCACGCTGCAGGTGATGGCCGAGCGCTTCTCCTCGATCGGCGTGCCGGTGTTCATGGCCGACGTCAAGGGCGACCTCACCGGCGTCTCGCAGCCCGGGCAGATGTCGCCGAAGCTGAAGGATCGCCTGGAGAAGCTGTCGCTGCCGGCGCCGGACTTCGCGGGCCTGCCGGTCACGCTGTGGGACGTCTTCGGCGACAAGGGGCACCCGCTGCGCGCGACGGTCTCCGACATGGGCCCGCTGCTGCTCGCGCGCATGCTCGCGCTCAACGAGACCCAGGAGGGCGTGCTGCACCTGGTGTTCAAGATCGCCGACGAGCGCGGGCTGCTGCTGCTGGACGCCAAAGACCTGCGCGCGATGCTGCAGTACGTGGGCGACAACGCGAAGGACTTCACCACCGAGTACGGCAACGTGTCGGCGGCGTCGATCGGCGCGATCCAGCGCGGGCTGCTCACGCTCGACTCGCAGGGGGCCGACCGCTTCTTCGGCGAGCCGATGCTCGATCTCGACGACATGATGCAGACCGACGGCGCCGGGCGCGGCGTCGTCAACGTGCTGGCGGCCGACAAGCTCCTGAACTCGCCGCGGCTGTACTCGGCGTTCCTGCTGTGGATGCTGTCGGACCTGTTCGAGCGCCTGCCCGAGGTCGGCGACCGCGACAAGCCGAAGTTCGTCTTCTTCTTCGACGAGGCGCACCTGCTGTTCAACGAGGCGCCGCGCGCGCTGCTCGAGAAGGTCGAGCAGGTGGTGAGGCTGGTGCGCTCCAAGGGCGTGGGCGTGTACTTCGTGACCCAGAACCCGCTCGACGTCCCCGAGACCGTGCTCGGCCAGCTCGGCAACCGCGTGCAGCACGCGCTGCGCGCGTTCACGCCGCGCGACCAGAAGGCCGTGCAGTCGGCCGCGCAGACGATGCGCGCGAATCCCGCGTTCTCCGCCGAGCAGGCGATCACCGAGCTCGGCGTCGGCGAGGCGCTGGTGTCGTTCCTCGACGAGAAGGGGCGGCCGAACGTCGTCGAGCGCGGGTTCGTGGTGCCGCCGGCGTCGCGCATCGGGCCGATCACCGACGACGAGCGCGCGGCGCTGCTGAAGTCGTCGATCGTCGCGGGCGTGTACGACACGCCGGTCGACCGCGAGTCGGCGTACGAGAAGCTCAAGGGGCGCACGGCGTCGGCCGGGGCGGCAAGGCGCCGGACGCGCCGGAGCGGGCGCGGGCAGGCAGCGCCGGCGCGGCGGGCGGCGTGGTGGGCAGGCCGCGCGCAGGACGCGCGGCGGGCTCGGCGGCGTCTTCAAGGACGTGCTCGGCGGCGTGCTGCAGGGCTCGGGGCGCAAGGACTCCGTGATCGAGGCGGTCGCCAAGAGCGCGGCGCGCTCGATCGAGCCGACGCTCGGGCGCGAGATCATCCGCGGCGTGCTCGGCTCGATCATGCGGGGCCGCTGAACGACGCGCCCGCCGTGGCGCAGTATCCTCTCGGTTCGCCGCGGAGCGCGCGGCGAAGTCAGCAATCCGAATACGAAAGGGCGGGGACGACACGATGGACTTCGGGATCAGGGGCAAGTGGGCGCTCGTGTGCGGCGCGAGCAAGGGGCTGGGCTGGGGCTGCGCGACCGCGCTCGCTCGCGAGGGCGTGAACGTCGTGATCAACGCGCGCAACGCGCAGGTGCTGCACGAGGCCGCCGAGCGCATGCGCGCCGAGACCGGCGTGACCGTCGTCGAGGTCGCCTGCGACATCACCACCGACGAAGGGCGCGCGCAGGCGCTGGCCGCCGCGCCGCAGATCGACATCCTCGTGAACAACGCCGGCGGCCCGCCGCCCGGAGACTTCCGCAACTTCACGCGCGAGCAGTGGCTGTCGGCGCTGAACGCGAACATGCTCACGCCGATCGAGCTGATCCGCGCCACCGTCGACGGCATGATCGAACGCAGGTTCGGCCGCATCGTCAACATCACGTCGAGCGCGGTGAAGGCCCCGATCGACGTGCTCGGGCTGTCCAACGGCGCGCGCTCGGGGCTCACCGGTTTCGTCGCCGGCATCGCGCGCAAGACCGTCGCGAGCAACGTCACGATCAACAACCTGCTGCCCGGCGTGTTCGACACCGACCGCATCCGCACCGTCACCGCGGCCACCGCGAAGGCGCAGGGCGTGAGCGTCGAGGAGATGACGAAGCGCCGCGCGGCGGCGGTGCCGGCCGGGCGCCTCGGCGACCCGATCGAGTTCGGCCAGGCGTGCGCGTACCTGTGCAGCGCGCAGGCGTCGTACGTCACCGGGCAGAACTTCCTGATCGACGGCGGCGCTTACCCCGGCACCTTCTGAGCGCCGGCCCGGCGCCCGCGGCGCGCGCCTGCCCGTTGTTCGACCCTCGAGGAGAGACGAGACCATGCCCAAGGCGATCCGCGTCACCGAAGTCGGCGGCCCCGAAGTGATGAAGTACGTCGACGTCGAGGTCGGGCCCCCGGGGCCCGGCGAGGTCCAGGTCCACCACCACGCGGTCGGGCTCAACTACATCGACGTCTACTTCCGCAACGGGCTGTATCCGCAGCCGCTGCCCGCCGGCATCGGGCTCGAGGGCGCGGGCGTCGTCACCGCGGTCGGCGACAAGGTCACGTCGGTGAAGGTCGGCGACCGGGTCGCCTACTCCGACCGCCCGCCGGGCTCGTATTCGCAGCTGCGCAACATGCCGGCCGCGCTGCTCGTGAAGATCCCGAAGTCGATCGACTTCGACACCGCCGCGGCGATGATGCTCAAGGGCATGACGGTGCAGTACCTGTTCCGCCGCACGTACAAGCTGCAGCGCGGCCAGACGATCCTGTTCCACGCGGCCGCGGGCGGCGTCGGGCTGATCGCGATGCAGTGGGCCAAGGCGCTCGGCGTGACCGTGATCGGCACCGTCGGCTCCGAGGAGAAGGCGAAGCTCGCGCGCGAGTTCGGCTGCGACCACACCATCCTCTACAAGCGCGAGAACGTCGCCGAGCGCGTGCGCGAGATCACGCGCGGCGAGATGGTGCCCGTGGTCTACGACTCCGTCGGCAAGGACACCTTCCAGGCGTCGCTCGACTGCCTGCAGCCGTTCGGGCTGATGGTGAGCTTCGGCAACGCGTCCGGGCCGGTGCCGCCGATGGCGCTCTCCGCGCTCAAGGGCTCGCTGTACGTCACGCGCCCGACGCTGATGGCGCACACGGCGCGGCGCAGCAACCTCGACGAGATGTCGGCGGACCTGATCCGCATGGTCTCGTCGGGCAAGGTGAAGATCCCGATCGACCAGCGCTATCCGCTCGCGGAGGCCGCGCAGGCGCACCGCGACCTCGAGGCGCGCGCGACCACCGGCGCGACGATCCTCGTTCCCTGACGGCGCGGGCCGTCGGGCGAGGGCGCGGGTTCGCGATGGGCATCGCCGGCGACGTCGAGCGGGCGCAGGTCGAGCGGCGCTTCGGCGGGGTCGAGCGCCTGCTCGGCGCGCGCGCGTTCGCCGCGCTTCGCGCCGCGCACGTGACCGTCGTCGGGGTCGGCGGCGTCGGCTCGTGGGCGGCGGAGGCGCTCGCGCGCTCGGCGGTGGGGCGGATCACGCTGGTGGACCTCGACCACGTCGCCGAGTCGAACGTCAACCGCCAGGTGCACGCGCTCGACTCGACGCTCGGCGCCGCCAAGGGGCTCGCGATGGCCGAGCGCATCGCGCAGATCGACGCCGGCTGCGAGGTGGGCGTCGTCGACGACTTCGTCACCGCGGAGAACGCCGCGCGCCTGCTGCCCGCCGACGGCATCCTGATCGACGCCATCGACCAGCCGCGCGCGAAGGCCGCGATGATCGCGCTCGCGCGCGAGCGGCGCCAGCCGATCGTCGTGTGCGGCGCGGCGGGCGCCGTGACCGACGCGCTCGCGCTCGCGCGCGCCGACCTCGCGCTCGTGCGCGGCGACCCGCTGCTCGCGTCGGTGCGCGCGCGGCTGCGCCGCGAGCACGGGTTCACGCGGCGCGCGGGCGAGCGCTTCGGCGTCGTCGCGCTGTACTTCGACGCCCCGCGCGCCGGCGCGCCGGCCTGCGACGCCGCGCCCGGGGCGCCGCTCGCCTGCGCGGGCTACGGCTCGATCGTGACCGTGACCGCGACGATGGGCTTCGCGGCCGCCGGCGTCGCGATCGACTTCGCGTGCCGCGCGCCGGCCCCGGCGCGCTGACGCATCGGCACGAGCCCCGAGCGTGCGCGACCGAGACCTCTCCGAACTCGCGACCTTCGTCGCGGTGGTCGAGCAGCGCGGGTTCAGCCGCGCCGCCGACCTGCTCGGCGTCACCCGCCAGGTGCTGTCGCGACGCGTCGCCAGGCTCGAGGCGCGCGTCGGCGAGCCGCTGCTCGCGCGCGCGCCGGGCGCGCTCGTGCTCACCGGCGCCGGCACGCGCGTGCACCGCGAGGCGGTGCGCGTGCTCGCCGAGCGCGAACACGCGCAGGTGGTCGCGGGCGGGCTCGCCGTCGAGCCCACCGGGACTCTGACGATCGCCGCGGCGCGCGCGTTCGGCCGTGCGGTGCTGCTGCCGGTGGCCGTGCGCTTCGCGGCACTGCACCCGGACGTGAACGTGCGCATCGCGCTGCGCGACGCGCCGCCCGACGGGCTCGCCCCGGACGCGGACGTCGTCGTGAGCGACAGTGCGCGCGCGCCCCCCGGCTGCTCGGCGCGGCTGCTCGCGCGCGCACAGTGGCGGCTGGTCGCCGCCCCGGGCTACCTCGCGCGTGCCGGCACCCCGGCGCAGCCGCGCGATCTCGCATCGCACCGCGCCGTGATCCACGACCCGGCGTTCCTGCAGGCGCGCCTGTGGCACCGGCGCACGCGCGCGGTGCAGGCGGTGGCGCTCGGCCGGCACCTGCTCGTCGACGACGTCGCGGGCGCAGCCGACGCGCTGCGCGCGCAGGCGGGCATCGGCCCGGCGCCGGGCTATCTCGTCGACGCCGCGCTCGCCGACGGCTCGCTGGTCGAGGTGCTGCGCGACTGGGGCGTGGTCCACGCTGCGCCCGCGTCGCTGTACGCGATCCACCGGCGCAGCCGCGCCGCGGCGCCGAAGGTGAGCGCGTTCGTCGACTTCGCCGCCGCCGAGCTCGCCGCGCTTCGGGGGCGCTGATCGAACCCGCTCCCCGCGTCGAAGGCATCCACTGGAGTTCCACGATGGACCGAAGAACACTCCTGGCGCTGGCCGCCGCGCTCGTCGCCGCCGGCGCGGCGCCGGGCGCGCACGCGCTGAGCCTGGCCGACCTCACCGACGCCGATGCGTCCAAGGGCCTGAAGGCGGCGCTCGAGAAGGGCGCGATCGCGGCGGTGGGCAAGCTCGGCGCCCAGGACGGGTTCCTCGGCAATCCGAAGGTGAAGATCCCGCTGCCGGGCTTCCTCGAGGACGCGTCGCAGATCGCGCGCATGCTGGGCATGGGGCGCCAGCTCGACGAGCTCGTCGTCTCGATGAACCGCGCCGCCGAGGCGGCCGTGCCGCAGGCGCGGCAGATGCTGGTCGACGCCGTCCGGACGATGACGCTCTCCGACGCGAAGAAGATCCTCACCGGCGGCGAGACCTCGGTCACGGAGTTCTTCCGCGGGCGCACCGAGAAGCCGCTGTTCGAGAAGTTCCTTCCGATCGTGACGAAGACGACGTCGTCGGTCGGGCTGGCGCGCAGGTACAACGACCTCGTCGGCCGGCTGCCGGTCGGCGGCAGCGCCACGCGCATCGAGGACCACGTCACCGCGAAGGCGCTCGACGGCCTGTACACGGTGATCGGGCAGGAGGAGATCGCGATCCGGCGCGATCCCGTCGGCGCGGGCAGCGACGCGATCCGCAAGGTTTTCGGCGCGCTGAAGTAAAGGGGTACGATCCGCGGGTGCCCCGTGGGCGGCTGGGAGGACGGAAGACGATGAAGTTCGTGTCGAGCGGGCGCCGGATCGCGGCGGCGGCCGTCATCGCGGCGGTCGTGTCGTGGGGGGCCGCGGCCGGCTCCGCCGGGTCGTCCGGGCCCGGTCCCATGCAGTCGTCCACCGCCGGCCGCGCCGCGACGCCGGGGCCGATCCTCGCGGCGACGCCCGCGCCGGCGCAGTCCCCGGAGCTCGCCCGCGGCCGCGCGCTCTACGAGGTGCGCTGCGACCAGTGCCACGATCGCAGCGTGCACCAGCGCTCGTCGCGCAAGGCGAAGAGCTTCGCCCAGGTGCGCGCGAGCGTGGTGCGCTGGGACCGCCAGCAGGGCGGCGCGCTGTGGCGCGACGACGAGGTCGACCTCGTCACGCGCTACCTGAACGACCGCTACTACAAGTTCCCGTGCCCCGCGTCGGTCTGCGGCTCCGACCGCGCGCAGGGCACCGACCGCACCGTCCCGGTGCATAGTCCCGTGGCGTGGCGGTGATGCACCGCGCGCGAGCCGCAGCGGCACCGCCCGGCACGCGGATTGCTTGATTCCGCGCGCGGCCCCAGAACCGCGCGTCCGGAGAACCGATCGTGTCGATCCACGTAGCGCTGAACCACGTCACCCACTACCGGTACGACCGGCCGGTGGCCCTCGGGCCGCAGGTGGTCCGGCTGCGGCCGTGCCCCCACGCCCGCACGCGCGTGCTGTCGTACTCGATGCGCGTCGAGCCCGCGAACCACTTCGTCAACTGGCAGCAGGACCCGCAGTCGAACTACCTCGCGCGGCTGGTCTTCCCGGAGAAGACGCGCGAGTTCCGCATCGAGGTCGACCTGGTCGCCGAGATGGCGGTCTACAACCCGTTCGACTTCTTCCTGGAGCCGCAGGCCGAGAAGTTCCCGTTCGAGTACTCGGAGGAACAGCTGCACGAGCTCGCGCCGTACCTCGTGAAGCTGCCCGCGACGCCGCGCTTCGCGAAGTACGTCGAGGCGGCACGGCAGGCCGACGTGCGCATCGTCGACTACCTCGTCGAGCTCAACCGCCGGCTGCAGCACGACGTCCGCTACCTGATTCGCCTCGAGCCCGGGGTGCAGACCCCGGAGCAGACGCTCGAGCTCGCGTCCGGATCGTGCCGCGATTCCGGCTGGCTCCTCGTGCAGCTGCTGCGCCACCTCGGGCTCGCCGCGCGCTTCGTGTCCGGCTACCTGATCCAGCTCACGCCCGACGTGAAGTCGCTCGACGGCCCCTCCGGGCCCGAGGCCGACTTCACCGACCTGCACGCGTGGTGCGAGGTCTACCTGCCGGGGGCGGGCTGGATCGGCCTGGACCCGACCTCCGGGCTGCTCGCCGGCGAAGGCCACATCCCGCTGGCGTGCTCGCCGGACCCGACCTCCGCCGCGCCGGTCAGCGGGCTCGTCGAGAAGAGCGAGGCCGAGTTCACGCACACGATGAAGGTCGAGCGCGTCTGGGAGGCGCCCCGGGTCACGAAGCCCTACACCGACGCGCAGTGGCAGGCGATCGAGGCGCTCGGGCGGCGCATCGACGGCGACCTGCGCGCGCACGACGTGCGCCTGACGCAGGGCGGCGAGCCCACGTTCGTGTCGGTCGACGACCGCGACGGCGCCGAGTGGAACACCGAGGCGATGGGGCCGAACAAGCGGCGGCTCGCCGCCGACCTGGTCGCGCGCCTGAAGCGCCGCTACGCGCCGCAGGGGCTGCTGCACTACGGCCAGGGCAAGTGGTACCCGGGCGAGCAGCTGCCGCGCTGGGCGCTGAACGCGTACTGGCGCCGCGACGGCGAGCCGATCTGGGCCGACCCGACGCTGTACGCCGACGAGGCGGTCGACTACGGCGTGACCGCGGCGCAGGCGCAGGCGTTCCTCGCGGAGGTCGCGCGCCGGCTCGGGCTCGACGCGAACCACGTGTTCCCCGCCTACGAGGATGTCTGGTACTACCTGTGGCGCGAGCGCCGGCTGCCGTCGAACGTCGATCCCTTCGACGCGCGCCTGTCCGATCCCCTCGAGCGCGACCGCCTGCGGCGCGTCTTCATGCGCGGGCTCGACGCGGCGGTCGGCCACGTGCTGCCGGTGGCGCGCGACGACGCGTCGCCCGAGCGCTGGCGCAGCGGGCGCTGGTTCCTGCGCGAGGAGCGCTGCTACCTGATGCCCGGCGACTCCCCGCTCGGCTTCCGGCTGCCGCTGGACTCCCAGCCCTGGGTCGCCGAGGGCGACTACCCGTGGATCCACGCGCCCGACCCGACGCAGGCGTTCGCGCCGCTGCCCGCGTACGCGCGCATCGTCGAGCGCGCGAGCGGCGAGCGCGGCGACGGCGCGCAGTGGGTCGACACCGATCGCGACCCGTACCAGGAGGCGGACGCGCGGCGCGCGAACGCGCTGCGCGAGGGGCTGGCGCGGGCGCGCGAGCGCGAGCGCGAGGCGGCCCGGCGCGCGCGCGCGGGCGTCGCCGACCCGCACGCCGCCCCCGCGCCGTTCGAGTCCGCCAGCGGGGTCACGCGCACCGCGATGTGCGCCGAGCCGCGCGACGGGCGGCTGCACGTGTTCATGCCGCCGACGGCCGCGCTCGAGGACTACCTCGAGCTGGTCGCCGCGGTCGAGGCGAGCGCACGCGCGAACCGGATGCCGGTGGTGCTCGAAGGCTACCCGCCGCCGCGCGACCCGCGGCTGGCGCACCTGTCGGTGACGCCCGACCCCGGCGTCATCGAGGTGAACGTGCAGCCGGCGGCCGACTGGGACGCGCTCGTCGAGCAGACGACGTTCCTCTACGACGCCGCGCACGCGAGCCGCCTGTCCACCGAGAAATTCATGCTCGACGGGCGCCACACCGGCACCGGCGGCGGCAACCACTTCGTGCTCGGCGGCGCGACGGTGCCCGACTCCCCGTTCCTGCGCCGCCCCGACCTGCTCGCGAGCATGATCGGGTACTGGCTGAACCACCCGTCGCTGTCGTACCTGTTCTCGGGCCTGTTCATCGGGCCCACGAGCCAGGCGCCGCGCGTCGACGAGGCGCGCAACGACGCCGTGCACGAGCTCGAGATCGCGTTCCGCGAGATCGAGCGGCTGTCCGCGCGCGGCGGGCCGGCGCTGCCGCCGTGGCAGGTCGACCGCATCCTGCGCAACCTGCTGATCGACGTCACCGGCAACACGCACCGCGCCGAGTTCTGCATCGACAAGCTCTACTCGCCCGACAGCGCCACCGGGCGCCTCGGCCTGCTCGAGATGCGCGCGTTCGAGATGCCGCCGCACGCGCGGATGAGCCTCGCGCAGCAGCTGCTGATGCGCGCGCTGGTCGCGCGCTTCTGGCAGCAGCCGTACCGGCCCGCGCGCCTGAAGCGCTGGGGCACCGAGCTGCACGACCGCTTCATGCTGCCGCACTTCGTCTGGGACGACTTCGGCGACGTGATCGAGGAGCTGCGCGACTTCGGCCTGCCGCTGCAGGCCGAGTGGTTCGCGCCGCACTTCGAGTTCCGCTTCCCGAAGCTCGGCGACTTCGCCGCGCGCGGTGCCGACGTCGAGCTGCGCATGGCGCTCGAGCCCTGGCACGTGATGGGCGAGGAGGGCGCGGCCGGCGGCACGGTGCGCTTCGTCGACTCCTCGCTCGAGCGCGTGCAGGTCAAGGTGAGCGGGCGGGTCGACGACCGCCACGTGCTCGTGTGCAACGGCCGGCCGGTGCCGCTGCAGCCGACCGGGACCACCGGCGAGTTCGTCGCCGGCGTGCGCTACCGCGCGTGGTGGCCGGCGTCGAGCCTGCACCCGACGATCGGGCTGCACGTGCCGCTGACCTTCGACCTCGTCGACGGCTGGATGCACCGCTCGCTCGGCGGCTGCCAGTACCACGTCGCGCACCCTGGCGGGCGCAACTACACGACTTTCCCGGTCAACGCGTACGAGGCCGAGGCGCGGCGCCTGGCGCGCTTCTTCCGCATCGGCCACACGCCGGGGCGGCTCGACGTCGCGCCCGAACCGCGCAACCCCGACCACCCGTTCACGCTGGATCTGCGCCGCAGTCCCTGACGATGTCGCTCGACCTGCTGGACGCGTACCCCGGCACGAAGACGCGCTACGACGAGCTGTTCGAGGCGCCGCGGTCGCCGCGCGCGCACTGGGCGAGGATGTTCTCGCTGATCTCGTCGACGTCGCCGCAGCAGATCCGGGAACGCCTGGCCGCGGTCGAGCGCCAGATCCGCGAGCACGGGGTCACGTACAACGTCTACGCCGACCCCCAGGGCCTGGACCGGCCCTGGGAGATGGACGCGCTGCCGCTGATCCTGCCCGACGACGAGTGGCGCCGGATCGAAGCCGGGATCCGCCAGCGTGCGAGCCTGCTGAACCTCATCCTGCGCGACCTCTACGGCGAGCAGCGGCTGCTGCGCGAGGGCCGCGTGCCGCCGTCGCTGGTGTTCGGCCACGGCGGCTTCCTGCGCCCGGCACACGGCATGCGCGTGCCCGGCGACGTCCACCTGCACTTCTACGCGGCGGACCTCGCGCGCTCGCCGGACGGGCGCTGGTGGGTGATCGCCGACCGCACGCAGGCGCCGTCGGGCGCGGGCTACGCACTGGAGAACCGGCTGATCGCGTCGCGCGTGTTCCCGGACCTGTTCCGCGACCTCGGCGTGGTGCACCACGCGGGCTTCTTCGCGACGCTGCGCGAGTCGCTGTCGCGGCTGGCGCCGCGCGACGACGGCCCGCCGCTGACGGTGCTGCTCACGCCCGGCCCGTACAACGAGACGTACTTCGAGCACGCGCTGCTGTCGCGCTACCTGGGCTTCCCGCTGGTGGAGGGCGGCGACCTGACGGTGCGCGACGGCAAGGTGTGGATGAAGACGCTCGTCGGACTGGAGCGCGTGCACGCGATCCTGCGCCGTCTCGACGAGGACTACTGCGACCCGCTCGAGCTGCGCTCGGACTCCGCGCTCGGCGTGCCCGGCCTCACCGACTGCATGCGCCGCGGCACGGTGCTGCTCGCCAACGCGCTCGGCACCGGCGTGCTCGAGTCCGGCGCGCTGCTGGGCTTCCTGCCGCCGCTGGCCGAGCACCTGATGGGCGAGCCGCTCGCGATGCCGTCGGTCGCCACGTGGTGGTGCGGCGAGCGCGCGGCGCTCGAGGACGCGTTCTCGCGCCTGGACTCGGTCGTGTTCCGCGCGGCGACGCCCGCGCACCCGTTCGACCCGGTCTTCGGCCAGGACCTCTCGCGCGGCGAGGCGGCCGCGTTCCGCCGGCGCGTGCTCGCGCACCCCGAGCGCTACGTCGCGCAGGAGCTCGTGCGCCGCTCCCAGGCGCCGGTGCTCGACCCCACTCACGGGCACCAGCTCGCCGCGCGCGCGGTCGGGCTGCGCGTGTTCGCGGTCGCCACGCCCGGCGGCGGCTACACGGTGCTCCCCGGCGGGCTCACGCGCGTGGCCGCGGGCCGCGACGCGCGCATCGTGTCGATGCAGCACGGGGGCGCGGCCAAGGACACCTGGGTGCTGTCGGCGGGGCCGGTCAACACCTCGTTCACGCTGTTGCGCAGCACGGTGACGGCGTCGGAGCTGGTGCGCTCCGGTGCCGGCATCCCGTCGCGCGTGGCCGAGAACCTGTTCTGGTTCGGACGCTACGCCGAGCGCTGCGACAGCGCGGCGCGGCTGCTGCGCCAGGCGCTCGGCGACCGTCTCGCCGAGACCGAGGAGGATGCGTCGGCCGAGGCGGTGCTGCTCGCGCTGTGCCGGCGCTTCGGCCTGCTCGACGCCACCGAGGAGCCCGAGGCCGCGCTGCTCGAGGCGGCGTCGCTCGAGCGCCGGCCCCAGGGTCTGGTCGCGAACCTGCGCCAGCTCTCGCGCGTCGCGTTCACGCTGCGCGACCGGCTGTCGATGGACAACTGGCGCACGCTGAACCGGCTCACGCAGGATCCTTCGTTCGACCGCCCGCTGTCGCTGCTCGAGGCGCTGAACTGGCTCGACCGCGCGGTCGCGGGGCTGATGACGCTGTCGGGCTTCGCGCTCGACGGCATGACGCGCGACACCGGCTGGCGGCTGATGTCGATCGGCCGCCGCCTCGAGCGGCTGTCGTTCCTGTGCCTGGCGCTGCAGGCGGCGATGGACGAGGGCCGGCAGGCGAGCCTGAACTGGCTGCTCGAGCTCGCCGACTCGATCATCACGTACCGGTCGCGCTACATGACCGCGCCCGAGTGGCTGCCGGTGCTCGACCTGCTCGTGCTCGACGAGGCGAACCCTCGTTCGGTGATCTTCCAGGCCGACGGCATCGCCGACTTCGTGCGCCGCGTGCAGTGGGTGATCGGCCCGTTCGAGGCCGAGCTCTTCGACGCGCCGCTCGAGCGGCTGCGCGCGCTCGTGCCGACGGACCTGAGCCCCGACGGCCCGGTGCTGCGCGACGCGATCGCGGGCCTGCGCCGCGCCGCGTTCGAGCTCAGCGACCGCCTGACGATGCAGGTCTTCGGCCACAACGCGACGCTGCAGCTGAGCACCTTCAATGCCTGATCCCGCCGGCGGCGCCGTCGCCTACCGCCTCGTCCACGAGACCGAATACCGCTACGAGACGCCCGCGGACAACGCGTGGCAGCTCGCGCACCTCGAGCCGCGCGCCTGCGCGTGGCAATCGGTCGACGCGCACCGCGTCGACATCGAGCCCGCGCCCGACGAGCGCGGCGCGTCGACCGACTTCTTCGGCAATCCGGTGCTGCGCTTCGCGCTGACGCGCCCGCACACGCAGCTGCTGGTGCGCGCGAGCTCGCGCGTGACGGTGCGCGCGCGCGCGCCGGCGCCCGGCGCCGACTCGCCGCCCTGGGAGCGCGTCGCGCGCGCGTTCGACGACGGCGACCCGGCGCTGCGCTTCGAGCTCGCGCAGTTCCTGGTCGCGTCGCCGCAGGTGCCGACGCTGCCGACCGGCGCGCGCGTCGCGCGCACCGAGTTCGTCCCCGGCCGCCCGTGGCTCGAGGCGCTCGTCGGCCTGGCGCGCCACATCCACCGCGACTTCGAGTTCGACCCGGTCGCGACGACCGTCTCGACGCCGGTCACCGCGGTCATCGACGCGCGCCGCGGCGTGTGCCAGGACTTCGCGCACCTGATGATCTGCTGCCTGCGTTCGATCGGGCTGCCGGCGCGCTACGTGAGCGGCTACATCCTGACCACGCCGCGCCCCGGCCAGCCGCGGCTGGCGGGCGCGGACGCATCGCACGCGTGGGTGTCGGCGTGGTGCCCGGGGCTGGGCTGGGTCGACTGCGATCCCACCAACGGCAAGCTCGCGGACACCGAGTTCGTCACGCTGGCCTGGGGGCGCGAGTACGCGGACGTCACGCCGCTGCGCGGCGTGGTGCGCGGCGGCGGGCGGCAGCGGCTCGACGTTCGCGTGACGCTCGAGCCGGCACCGTAACGCTCAGAGCAGCGGCCCGAGCCGCCGCTCGCCGCGCTCGTAGACCACGTGCGCGCGCCCGACCAGCAGCGGGTCGATCTGGCCGATCGTCTCGAAGTCCTTGCTGGCGTAGGGCAGCTTGTGCAGCACGTAGCGCATCGCGTTCAGGCGCGCGCGCTTCTTGCAGTCGCTCTTGATCACGGTCCAGGGGCTGTCGGCGGTGTCGGTCGCGAAGAACATCGCTTCCTTGGCCTTCGTGTAGTCGTCCCACTTGTCGAGCGACGCCATGTCGATCGGCGACAGCTTCCACTGCTTGAGCGGGTGCACCTTGCGCTCCTTGAAGCGGCGGCGCTGCTCGCGGCGGCTGACCGAGAACCAGAACTTGATCAGGTGGATGCCGCTGCGCGCGAGGTGGCGCTCGAATTCCGGCGCCTGGCGCATGAACTCGCACTCCTGCTCCGTGCAGAAGCCCATCACGCGCTCGACGCCGGCGCGGTTGTACCAGGAGCGGTCGAACATCACGATCTCGCCGGCCGTGGGCAGGTGCTGCGTGTAGCGCTGGAAGTACCACTGCCCGCGCTCGGTCTCGGTGGGCTTCTCCAGCGCCACGACGCGCGCGCCCCGGGGGTTCAGGTGCTCCATGAAGCGCTTGATCGTGCCGCCCTTGCCGGCGGCGTCGCGCCCCTCGAACAGGATCACGACGCGCGCTCCGGTCTCCTTGACCCACGCCTGCAGCTTGAGCAGCTCGACCTGCAGCCGGTACTTCTGCTTCTCGTAGCTGCGCCGCGACATCAGGTTCTTGTACGGATAGCCGCCCTCGCGCCAGTCGTCGGCGAGCTCCTCGTCGGGGTTGGCGCCGGCGGGCGCCTTCGCGTCGGACTTCAGCAGCGAGCGCCGCAGCACCTCGGCCTCGTCGGCGGGGATGCCCGCGAGCACGGCGTCGAGCGTCTTCGCGAGGCCGGAGACGTCGTCCTGCTTCAGCGCGTCGGCGACGATGTCGCGCAGTGCCGACGCGTGGGCGGCCTGCGCGCCGTCGATCGCGCCGCCGACGGCGTGGCGTTCGATGCCGGCGGGGTCGAGCCGGGGCGGGACGTCGCCGGAGGCGACGCGCCGGGCGGCGGCGCGCACGCGCGGGGCCGCCGGCGCGCGGGAGGTGGAAGCCTTCGCAGGCCTCGGCGCGGCGCTGCGGTCGCGGGCGGGCGCGGGGCGGCGGGCGTCGCGGGCCGGCCACGGCGCCGCGGCGGCGGCCGCACGCGGGCATCGGGGCTCGCTAGCTCGCGCGTCGCGCGCGAAGGGCCGGGCGCCGGGCGCCGGCTCGGCGGCGGCGGGGCCGGCGGCTCTCACCACGGTCAGGGTGCGCTTGTTCGTCATCGGGGTGCCTCCCGGGGCGGACGCACCGGCCGTCCCGTGGGGTGCCCGCGGGCGCGCGCGGCGCGGCCAAAACCCAAAATTATCTTCCGGCGTCCACGCGGCCGCAATCGTGTTGGGGACGGGGTGTCGCGTGCCACGCACGCAGGCGTCGAGCGCGGCGCACTCGTCGCGTCCGGGCGCCGGCGCCCCGTGAAGCGCGCGCCCGCTTGCTTTCGTTGAAATACAAGATCTTCATATCCGAAAATGACACGCGTTCGTTGCGCTTCGTCAAACGACGACGTCCCGCCCGGGAATAGAGTCGTCCAGACCCGCGCCGCCGGGTGCGCGCGGATCGTTCTTACTGGGGAGAAATCGATGGCGATGAGAAGAGGGCGCGGATGGCTCGCGCTGGCCGGCGCCGGCCTGCTGGCGTTCGGCCTGGCCGGTTGCGGCGGAGGCGACTCCGGTTCGTCGGACGCGACGGGCGGCACAGGGGGGACCACGACACCGACGGTGCCCACGGGGCCGGGCGCCACCGCGCTGGGCGCGGGCGTCGTCGACTCCCTGCAGCTGACCTACGACGACCTGAAGAACCGCGCGCTCGCGGGCAAGATCCTGAACGTCGACGTCTCCGGCAACCAGCCGGTCGTGAAGTTCCAGGTCTGGATGAAGGACACGCTCGAAGGCGTGCGCGGCCTGCGCACCTTCTCGCTGCACCTCGCGCAGCTCAAGCCGGCGGCCAACAGCAGCCCGTCGTACTGGCAGAACTACATCGCCGACGGCCTGCCCGTCACGGCGATGCCCGCGACGACCTCCACGGCGATCACCAACCCCGGCACCGACGCCGTCACGTCGTTCAACACCGCCGACGGCTCGGTCAAGGCGCAGGGCTACAAGGTCGTCGACGGCGGCGACGGCACGTACACCGTCACGTTCGGCGCCAACGTCAAGGCCAACGCCAAGGTCCCGTTCGACCCGACGCTGGTCCACCGCGTGGTCGTCGGCGTGCGCAGCGTCGCGGTCCCGGGCGTCGTCGGCAAGACGCCCGGCGCGTACGCCGGCCCGCTCAACCCGCTCACCGGTGCCGTGATCGCGCAGTTCACGAACACGAACGGCGTGAACCTGGCGTTCGACTTCATGCCGTCGGCCACGGGGCCCGGCGCGATGCTGATCGACGGCGACGGCAACCAGGCCTACGCGCGCGACATCGTCACGATCGACGCGTGCAACCAGTGCCACTACAAGATCCAGTACGGGTTCCCGCGCGGCAACAACACGAGCGGGCACTTCGGGTCGCGCACCGACACCAAGACCTGCGTGATGTGCCACACCCCGCAGAACACGTCGGGTCAGGGCGACATGTCGCCGATGATCCACAAGATCCACATGGGCGAGCGCCTCGACAAGGTCGAATCGGTCGTGGGGATCCCGGTCAACGAAGTCCGCTACCCGCAGGACCAGCGCAACTGCACGACCTGCCACAAGGGTACGCTCAAGGACACGTGGAAGACCGCGTCGAAGAAGGCCTGCGGCTCGTGCCACAACGGCGTGAACTTCGACACCGGCGCCGGCCACGTCGCCGGCGTGCAGCCCGACTCGCTGTGCAGCGTCTGCCACAGCCCGACGAGCGTCGGCATCTACCACATCCCGGTGAGCGCGGTCGCCAACAGCAACGTGCCGTCGGTCTTCACGTACTACGCCGACTACGACAACATGCCCGCCGGCGCGGCGAAGATCACCTGGACGGTCAAGTCCGTCACGGTCGACGCCGAGCGCAAGGTCTCGGTGCAGTTCCAGGTCTTCAAGGACGGCACCGCCGTCAACTTCGGCACCTACAACGCGACGACGAACCCGAACATCATTCCGAACACCCGGGGCGGGCCGTCGCTGCGAATCGCGTTCAACGTGCCGCAGGACGGCATCGCGTCGCCGGCGGACTTCAACGCCACCATGTCGTCGCCCGCGATCGGCATCGGCAATCCGTCGATGTCGACGTCGACCGCGACGCCGCCGAGCACGTTCACGCCCGCGTCCACCAGCACGAACCTGTGGGTCAACGGCACGGTGACGTCGAACAACATCACCTGGACGATGACCGGGCCGGATGCGAACAACGTCTACACGATCAGGAGCAGTCTCGTGCTGCCCGCGTCGACGACGATGGTCACCGCGCTGATGTACGGCACGATGACGCTCACGAACGTCCCGGACTACCCGTACAGCGCCGCGTCGGCCACCGACTTCGCGTCGTACGTCAACTCCTCGGGCGCGACCGCCTACGTGCTGAAGAATTCGGGCCTGCTCGTCGAGCCGCCGAACTCGAAGGCGTCGGCCACCGGCGGCGGGTTCGTCGCGCGGCGCACGATCGTCGACAACGCGAAGTGCCTGGCGTGCCACGACCAGCTCGGGCGCCAGCCCAGCTTCCACGGCGGCGGGCGCAACGACGGCACGGCGTGCAACATCTGCCACATGAACAACAGCAACAACGGCGGGTGGTCGTACGGCTTCAACACGTTCGTCCACGGCATCCACGGCGGCGCGCTGCGCACGACGAAGTACACGTTCGCCGAGGACTGGAGCACGGTCGGCTATCCCGGCCTGCTGAAGAACTGCGAGCAGTGCCACATCGCGGGCACGTACGACTACACGGCGAGCGCGTCGAGCTCGGTGGTCGACCGACTGCTGATGAACACGGTCGGCACAGGCACGACCGGCAACGCCGGGGCGAGCACGTCGCCGTACATCGCGCAGACCGCGGGGACCGTGTACGGTTCCGGCTTCAGCGCGAGCACGTCGACCGGCGCGGTCGTCACGACCGAGGCCGCGGCGACGACGCTGGTCGTCTCGCCGATCACCGCGTCGTGCGTCTCGTGCCACGACAACGCGTCGGCGATCGCGCACTTCCGCGGCAACGGCGGCACGTTCTACGAGCCGCGCGCCGCGGCGGCCGGCCGGAAGGAAGTCTGCCTGACCTGCCACGGCCCGGCGAACAACGCGCTGTTCAACGAGACGGTGCCGGCGATCAAGACGGTTCACCGCTGGTGGTGACCCGGCCGCGCCGGGACGGGCCCTTCGCGGGGCCGGCCCCGGGAAGCCGGATCGCGTGACCGAAGCGGCCCGGTTCGCGAGAGCGACCGGGCCGCTTCGCATTCCGGCGCGCGGTTCGGCTTCGGCCGGGCCCGGGCGCTTCGTCGCGCGGGTCGACCCGCGGCTCGCGGGCGCCTCCGCGACGCGTCGGTCAAGCCACGTCGCGGTCCCGATGTCAAGGCTTGCGCACTCGAACTTCGTTCGACGCAACATCGGCCGCACGCGTCGGTGGCGGCCGGACCGATTGCGGACGCGCACGCAACCCGGATTGATGTTTCGCATTGTTGCAGGGCAGTACCCGCGTATCCTCCACCGGCATTGCCCGGCATAGCGCTGTCGGGCGAGACGGGGCTCGCAAGAACCCCGGGACATTCGGCGTCATCCACGATGACCCTTTGGAGGGATAAATGAGGTACCCGTTTGCGAGACTTTGCACCGCCGGGTTGCTGCTCCTCGGCCTGGCAGGCTGCGGCAGCGACAGCGGAGGAGATTCTGGAGGCGGCACGACGACGCCTCCGGTCGTCACTGGGCCCACGGTGGCTGCACCCACCGGCAAGTCGCCCATTCGCCTGACGGCGAACACCCCGGCCGCGACGTTCGCGGCCCTGAAGCCGATCGTCAAGGTCGGCGGCGTGCAGATCTCCAACGGGCCCCCGGTGGTGGCGTTCTCGATCGCCGACGCCGACAACAACCCGATCATCGGCTTCGGCAGCACCTCCAAGTCCTCGACTGCCACGGTTGCGAGCCTGCCGAACATCGCCTTCTCGCTGGCGAAGCTGGTGCCCGGCTCGAGCGGAAGCCCGAGCGCGTGGGTCAGCTACATCGTGACGACCGTTCCCACGACGACCGCCGCGGCGGCGCCGACCCGGCCCAGCACCGACAACACCGGCACGCTGGTCGACAACGGCGACGGCACCTACAAGTACACGTTCTACCGTGACGTCACGCAGATCAAGGCCCAGGTGGCCGGCATGACTGTCGCCGCGCCGAACGACAAGACCGCGCTGGGCGATCTCACGTTTGACCCGAGCCTGACGCACCGCCTGACGATGCAGGTCTCCGGCAACGCGCCGGGCACCGGCACGAACACGGCCAACGCGGTGCAGGTGGTCACGGGCGTGCCGATGGTCAATCCGGTCGACGTCATCTACGACTTCATCCCGGCCACCGGCAAGGTCGTGGCCTCGTCCGACTTCAATCGCGACATCGCCGCGAACTCGAAGTGCAACGAGTGCCACAGCACGCTGGGCGGCATCCCGGGCGACAGCGCCGAGAGTTCCGGTGCCGGCTTCCACGGCGGCAGCCGCAATAACGTCCAGTACTGTGTGGTCTGCCACACCGAGCAGCGCAAGTACGGCCGTACCGAGGCGACGATCAACACCGCGACGCTGACGTTCAGCGGCAGCGCGTACATGATCGACGGGCGCGCGGTCGGCAACCTGCCGAACTTCATCCACAAGCTGCACCTGGGTGAGATGCTGGCCAAGAAGGGCTACGACTACGGCGGCGTCGCGTTCAACCACGTCACGTACCCGCAGGACATCCGCAACTGCACGAAGTGCCACGACGGGTCCGCGACGTCCACCGACAAGACCGCCAAGGGCGACAACTGGAAGAGCGCGCCCAGCCGGCTGGCCTGCGGCTCCTGCCACGACGGCATCAACTTCGCGACCGGCAAGGGCGTGACGCTCGCCGACGCGCTCGCCGGCAAGACCACGAGCCAGTTCGGCCACGTGGGCGGCGCCTACGCCGACGACACGACGTGCGCGACCTGCCACACGGCCGCGGCGATCAACACCTATCACCTGCCGGTCACGCCGCCGAACCTCGGCAGCGCCCTGCACGTGACGGGCGGCAACGCGAACTCGAACTCGGCCTGGATCGCGTCGAACCTGAGCCGCCTGCCGGCCGACGCCATCGCGGTGTCCTACGACATCAAGTCCGTGTCGCGCAACGCCAGCAAGCAGCCGGTGATGGTCTTCCGGATGATGCAGAACGGCGCCCGCAAGGACCTGAACGTCTTCGCGACCGCGACCGCCAACCCGGCGACCGCCGACAAGGAGCTGTGGGACAACTTCATGGGTGCGCCCAGCGTCTACTTCGTCTTCGCGGTTCCGCAAGACGGCGTGACGGCCCCGGCGGACTTCAACGTCTCCGTGTCGAGCTGGCTGAAGAACCTCTGGAACGGCAAGGCGAGCGGCACGGCTGCCGGCACGCTGACCGGCCCGGACGCCGACGGCTACTACACGGCCACGCTGACCGGCGTGCAGGTGCCCGACAACGCGGTCATGCTGACCGGCGGCCTCGGCTACACCTACAACGTCACCAGCGCGCTGCCGCTGACGCAGACGAACCTGACCGACTACCCGGTCAGCGCCCCGACGGCGACCGGCCAGACCAACAAGATCGGCGGCCTGATCGTCATCGCGCCCAACTCGCAGAAGGTCGCGACCGGCTACACCGGCCGCCGCGCCATCGTCGAGGACAAGCGTTGCAACAACTGCCACCAGGAACTCGGCGCCTTCACGGAAGACGCGTTCCACGGCGGTCAGCGCAACGACGGCACGACCTGCGCGTGGTGCCACCGTCCGAACCAGACGAGCTCCGGCTGGTCGGCCGACTCCACGAGCTTCGTGCACGCGATCCACGCGGCGAACAAGCGCGATGTCAAGTACGTCTGGCATGCCGGCAGCACGACGGCCGGCTACTGGGACATCACGTATCCGGGCGTCCTGGCGCGTTGCGAGCAGTGCCACCTGCCCGATACGTTCAACTACGGCACGTCGCTGAACGTCGTGGGCCTCGGCACCGACAACACCGACAAGCGGCTGTATCGCACGGTCGGCGTCGGCAAGTACATCGGCACGGCGGGCGCCACCGCGGTGACGAGCTACTCGTACGCAGCGGCCACCGGCACGTGCAACCCGCCGGCCACGCTGACCCCGCAGACCGAACTGGGCGTGTTCTCGCTGTCGCCGTACATCGTCGCGGATGCCAACGGCACGAGCGGCACGAACTACGGCGTGGGCTTCACGTTCAACGCGGGCCTGACGACGTCGAACGGCTGCAAACCCGACGGGACGCCGTACAGCATCCCGGCCGGCGGCACGCTGCCTGCGGATCCGACCACGCTGGTCACCTCGCCGACGGCGACGGTGTGCTCGGCGTGCCACGACTCCGCGGTCGCGCGCAGCCACATGACGCTGAACGGCGGCTCGCTGTACACGCCGCGCAGCGTGGCGCTGAAGACGACCGAGACCTGCTTCGTTTGCCACTCGACCGGCAAGCTGGCGGACATCAAGGCCGTCCACGCGCGGTAAGCCGCTCGCGCGGCCGACCGGAACCGCGGCACCGGCGCGACACGCGCCGGCCGCCGCGGCCCGCAACCCGGGAGATCGAAACTCCCGGGTTGTTTTTTTTGGTATCGTTCAGCGTGGGGTTTCCAGGCCCCGACGAGACACGAAACGGGCATCGGATGAACGTCGACGAGGCGACTACAAAGGAGGCGGCGCGGGGCCGCCGGGCAGGGTTCGCGCTCGCTCTGATGTTTGCGCTGTGCACCGGGGCCGCCGTCGCGGCGGACGCCCCGAAGGCGCCCGCACCGGCTGCCGCGACGCCGGCGCCGCCGGGGGCCGTGCCGCAGACCGCCCGCGAGCTGATCGAGAAGCGCAAGGCCAAGCGTCGCGAGGCCGCGAAGAAGGCGGCCGAAACTCCGCCGATCGACATCAACAGCGCGAAGCGCGAAGACCTGAAGAAACTGCAGGGCGTCGACGACGCGATGGCCGACCGCATCATCGCGGGGCGTCCGTACCAGACGAAGGCCGAGCTCGTGACGAAGAGCGGTCTGCCGATGGGCATCTACCAGCAGAACCGCAGGCAGATCATCGCCAAGCCGCCGGCGAAGTCCAAGGCGGCGGGCAAGCAGAATCCCAAGAAATGACGGAGCGGGGGTAGCGAATGAAGTTCTCGACGATTCGTTGGGGCGTGACGGCCCTGGTGGTGGCGGCGCTCACCGCGTGCGGCGGCGGCGGCGGCGACAGCGGCGGCGGCCCGGTCGTGCCCCCGCCGACGACCGGCCTGGGCGCGACGCTCGCGTCGGCCGCGGCGAAGGCCGACAACGACACCGCGACGAACACCGCGTCGGCGTTCAGGGTGCTGCAGGACGCCGGCGTTCCCGCCGTGGTCGTCAAGGGCGGCCCGCCGAAGGTCAACTTCACGGTGTTCTCCGACGGCGCCGTCAAGACCGGCCTGACGAACACCAACGTGCGCTTCGCGATCGCCAAGCTCGTGCCCGGCACGAACGGCGAGATCGACAAGTGGTCGAGCTACGTCTACCGCACGGAATCCACCGCCACCGCGCCGAACAACGTCGGCTCCGGCGCCGGCGGCAAGCCGGTGCTCGCCAGCGCCGTGCAGGCCACCACCGATCCGAACAGCGCCGCGCAGCTCGTCTGGAACAGCGACGGCTACTACACGTACACGTTCAGCACCAACATCACCGACCCGGCCAAGACCAGCGGCGTCACGTTCGAGCCCAATCGCACGCACCGGGTCGCGATCCAGCTGTCGTACACGAACGCGGCCGGCGAGACCGTGCTGGTCAACCCGTACTTCGACGTCACCTTCGACGCCAACGGCAACTCGGTCGCGGTCACCGACGCCTCCAAGACCCGCGTGATGGCCGACGTGAGCTCGTGCAACAGCTGCCACGAGAAGCTCGCGCTGCACGGCGGCGGCCGGGTGGACGTCCAGTACTGCGTGATCTGCCACAACCCCGGCACCACCGACGCCAACAGCGGCAACGTGCTGACGATGCAGACGATGGTGCACAAGATCCACGCCGGCCGGCTGCTCGCGACGAAGGCGGGCGGCGAGAACTACACGATCTGGGGCTACGGCAGCGCCAAGCTCGACTTCTCCGAGGTCGGCTTCCCGCAGGACCTGCGCAACTGCACCAAGTGCCACAGCGGCGACAATCCCAAGACCCCGCAGGGCGACAACTGGAAGTCGCGCGCGAGCAAGGAGTCGTGCCTGACGTGCCACGCGAACAACGCGGGCTCCGACTGGGACACGAGCCACAAGACGATCGCGCAGGGCCTCGTGGGCCCGAGCGCCGCGGCCAAGGACATCACGAACGCGCAGTGCGTCTCCTGCCACAAGCAGGGCACCACGCTCGGGCCCGACGTCGTCCACTGGAACCAGAACGAAGAGAACTCGGCCAAGTACAAGATGAACATCGAGTCGGCGGTGTTCGACGCCGCCGCGCGCGCGGTCACCGTCAAGTACTCGCTGACCGATCCCACCAACGGCAACGCCGCCTACAACCTGGTCACGTCCGAGTGCACCGGCAGCGGCGCGAGCCTCGCGTGCGCGAACACGACGAAGTTCGGCAACCTGCGCCTCTACGTCGCCTACCAGAACATGGTCGGCCAGAACACGGCGATCACCGAGTGGACGTCGTACAACAACGGCGGCAGCGCCGCGAACGCGTACGCGTACAAGGGCACGAACGACGGCGCCAACAAGTACACGATCACGATCCCGCTGCCGGCGGACTCGGCCACCGCGATCGCGCAGGGCAGCGCGCGCGTGATCAGCATCGGGCAGATCAAGGAGCCGCTGCTCGAGGTGAAGTCGATCGCGACGCCGCGTCCGCCGGTCTCGCCGACCACGCTGATCAACGTCGTCGTCCAGAACACGTCCAAGGACTTCGCGATCAGCGGCGCGCTCAATCCGCGGCGCACGATCGTCTCCAACGAGAAGTGCAACGCGTGCCACGGCGCGCTCGGCACCACGTCGGGCTCGAACACGCTGATCAACGCGTTCCACAGCGGCGCGCGCGACACCGTCGAGGCGTGCGCGCTGTGCCACGACGCGAACCGCGCGTCGTCGGGCAACCTGATGACCAACGGGCTGAACCTGTACGAGTCGTTCCAGTTCAAGCGGATGATCCACGGCATCCACGGCAACTCGAAGCGCACGTTCCCGTTCACGCACGGCAACAAGGTCGTCGGCGCGTTCGCCAAGGACGGCACCCCGATCGCGCCGACCACGACGCCGCTGGCGTCCGACGTCGAGAACTACGCGGCCGAGGTCGCGTGGCCGGGCGTGGGCATCAACTGCAACGCCTGCCACGTGAACAACTCGTACAAGCGCGACCTCGGCCCGATCGCGACCGTGGTCATGAAGCCCACCGGCGTCACCGATCCGAAGCAGTGGCTGACGATCACGGCGAAGGCGGCGACCTGCACCGCGTGCCACGACTCTCCGTTCGCGATGGGCCACGTGGTTTCGTTCGGCGGCGGCGCGTACGGCAGCGCGACGCAGGCCCAGGCGTGGAACACCCAGGAGATCTGCGAGGACTGCCACGCGGCCGGCAACGGACTGAAAGCCGTGGACGTCGTCCACGGCCAGAAGTAGCCGCGATCGCCGGGCGGTAAATGGGAGGGCCGCGTTCGCCCTCCCATTTTTTTGAAGAGCATTGACGTAGTCAGGATCTGAGAGGTTCGAATGCGAATCAAGCGTCTGCTGGCGATCGCCGGCCTGTGCCTGGTGGGGCTGCTCGGCACCGCGCACGCCGGTGTCGACGCCGAAGCGTCGAAGAAGTGCATGAAGTGCCACGACGAGGACCTCGAGAAGTACGCGAAGAGCGCGCACGCGATCTCCGCCGACCCGAGGACGCCCACGTGCGTGACCTGCCACGGGGCGAGCGCCAAGCACGTCGCGAAGTCGTCGAGCAACGACCCCGAGATCATGTACTCGCGCAAGTCCGAGCAGAGCGCCAGCGAGCGCAGCGCGGTGTGCCTGAGCTGCCACGACAAGGACGCGAGCCGCAACCTCTGGCCGGGCAGCCCGCACCAGGGCGCCGACCTCGCCTGCAACAGCTGCCACAAGGTGCACGAGCACAAGGACCGCGCGCTGGTGAAGGCGACGCAGCCGAACGTCTGCTACAGCTGCCACAAGGAGCAGCGCGTGCAGGTGCAGCGCCCGTCGCACCACCCGATCCCCGAAGGCAAGATGACGTGCTCCGACTGCCACGCGGTGCACGGCTCGTCCGGGCCGAAGCTCGCGAAGCGCGACAGCACGAACGACACCTGCTTCCTGTGCCACGCCGAGAAGCGCGGGCCCTTCGTCCACCCCCACCAGCCGGCGACCGAAGACTGCGCGACCTGCCACAACGCGCACGGCAGCACCGTGGCGGCCATGCTCAAGGTGCGACCGCCGATGCTGTGCCAGCAGTGCCACACGCCGCACGTGGCCGGCGGCGTCGGCGCGCTCGGGGGCCAGGCGGGCGTGTTCTCCGGCGCCTCGCCGGCCGTCGGCGCGACCGCCAACGGCAAGAACGTCGTCAACCTCTGGCAGGGGCGCAGTTGCATGAATTGCCACACGCAGGTCCACGGCTCGAACAACCCGTCCGCGACGAATCCGACGCCGCAGTACCTGTTCCGCTGAGCACCGGAGCCAGAAGATGAACACGAAGCTTCACTCCAAGGGTTTCCCTCTTTCGCTGATGACGCTCGCGCTGCTGGCGGCGTTCACGCCGCCGGCGTTCGCCGAGGACGTCGTCGACGGCTCGGTCTCGGTCGGGCTGGGCGCGGTGAGCGGCGACGCGCGGTCGCGCGCACTCTTCGGCCAGTACAACGGGCTGCGCCCGCACGGCACGTACGGGCTGCTCAACTTCGACTACACCCGGCGTTCCGACGACTCCAACCGCTTCGTGCAGTTCCTCGGCACGAACGTGCTCGGCGAGACGCGCGAGCTGAGCCTGCTGTGGAAGCGCCAGGGCGACTGGCGCTTCACCGCCGACTACGGCGAGCTCGTGCGCTACGACCCGAATTCGGTCAACACCGGGCTGATCGGGCCGGGCACGGCCACGCCGCAGGTCGTCGGCCTCGCCGGCGGCGCCGGCAGCGGCTCGAACTTCGAGCTCAAGACCAAGCGCACGTCGCTCGGCCTCGGCTTCGCGAAGCACCTCTCGCCGGGGCTGCTGTTCGAGGCCAGCCTGAAGACCGAGAACAAGGACGGCGCGCGCATGTTCGGTGCGGGCTTCAACTGCCCGTCGTCGATCGCCCCGGGCTGCCTGGGCACCACCGGCGCGAACGTCGGCTGGGCGCTGCTGATGCTGCCCGAGCCGGTCAACTCGAACCACAGCCAGGTCGAGGCGCGGCTGAACTACGCCGAGGGCAAGCTGCGCCTGAGCGGCGGCTACTACGGCTCGTACTTCAACAATTCCACCGGCTCGCTGACGCCGACGGTGCCCGGCACGCTGAACAATCCGGTCGGCGTGCCGCTGCCGCTGAACACCGGCCTGCAGGGGATCCTGTCGCGCGCGATCGCGCTCGCCCCCGACAACCAGGCGCACCGCTTCGACGTCGGCGGCAGCTACGCGTTCACGCAGAGCACGCGCGCGACGTTCAAGCTCGCGTACACGCAGGCGACGCAGCGCCAGGACTTCGCCAACGCCGGGCTCGGCGGCACGCCGGCCGGCGTGTCCAGCCTCGACGGCAAGGTCATCACCACGCTCGCCCAGGCCGGGATCACGTCACGGCCGCTGCCGAAGCTGTCGCTCGTCGCCGACCTGCGCCACGAAGACCGCGACGACCGCACGCCGCTGGCCGCGTACAACGTCGAAGGCACCACGTCGTACACGAACATGCGGCTGCCGAACACGCGCACGCGCGGCAAGCTGCAGGCGAGCTACCAGCTGCCGGGCGACCTGCTCGGCACGGTCGGCGCCGACTGGGAGAGCATCGACCGCGGCGCGTTCACGGCGTCGTCGGGCCTGCGCGGCATCAGCGCGATCCGCCAGAAGACCGACGAGCTCGGCTACCGCGCCGAGCTGCGCCGCCAGATGAGCGAGACGTTCAGCGGCTCGGTCAGCTACGTCAGCAGCCACCGCGACGGCTCGAACTGGCTCGCGCCGAACAGTTCCACCGGCGTCACCCCGATCGTCGACGTCGCGTCCGGGTTCTACAGCACGTCGATCTTCATGCCGACGCTGGCCAACCGCAAGCGCGACAAGGTCCGCCTGTTCGGCGCTTGGCAGCCGACCGACGAGCTTTCGCTGCAGTTCACCGCGGAAGACGGCTCCGACAGCTACGGCTCGCCGAGCCAGTACGGCCTGCAGAACACGCGCATGGAGTTCTACAGCGTCGACGTCAACTACGTGCTGTCGGAGACCTGGAGCGTCAACGGCTACTGGTCGTACGGGATCCAGAAGCTGAACCAGGCCCGGCCCGGCGGCTCGATCATCGCGTTCGACAACCGCAACACGGCCTTCGGGCTGGGCGTCGTCGGCAAGCCCTCGGATGCGCTCAGCCTGGGCGGCGGCCTCTCGTTCCTCGGCGACAGGAGCGCGTACGCGCAGACGCTCGACGCGTCGGCGGGCGGCGCGAACGCGTCGCTGCTCGCCTCCACCGGCGGGCTGCCCGACATCACGTTCCGGCGCCTCGAGGCGCGCGTCTACGGGCGTTACGAGATCGCCAAGAACGACGCGGTGCGCTTCGACCTGATCCACCAGCGCGCAAAGTTCAACGACTGGGCCTGGGGCTACAACGGCGTGCCGTTCTCGTTCAGCGACGGCACGACGGTGTCGCAGCAGCAGCAGCAGAACGTCACGTACCTCGGCGTCACGTACATCCGCACGTGGCAGTGAGCGGCGCGGCCCGCGGGCGCGACGACGCGCCCGCGACGGCCGCGCTCGCGCCGGCGCCGGCGCGCGCGATCCCGCGTGGAGTCGGCGTTGCGCTGCTGCTCCTGATCGCGGCCACCTTCGGCAGCAACCACGTCGCCGCGCGCCTGGCGTTCGACCACGGCGTGAGCGTGCAGACCGCGGTCGCATTTCGCTCGGTCGCGACCTCGCTCTTCGTCGCCGCGCTGCTGCGTGCCAGCGGCGCCCGCTTCTCGCTGCCGGCGCCGACGCTCGCGCGCGGACTGGGGCTCGGACTGCTGGTCACCGTGCAGAGCGGGTGCCTGTACTCGGCGGTCGCGCGGATTCCGGTCGCGCTCGCGCTGCTCGTCTTCAACACCTTCCCGGTGCTGCTCGCGCTGCTGTCGTGGGCGAGCGGTGGCGAGCGCCCGGTGCGGCGCGTCTGGGTCGCGATGCCGATCGCGCTCGCCGGGCTCGCGCTGGCGCTCGACGTGGCGGGGATGGCGGGCTTCGGGGGGGCAGGGTCCGGCGGCACCGGGGCGGGGGCGGGCGGCGCGTCTTCGGGCGGCGCGATGGGCGAGGGTGTCGCCTACGCATTCGGCGCCTCGGTCGCGTTCGCGACCGTGCTGCATCTCACCACGCGCTGGCTCGGCGAAGTCGACGGGCGGCTGCGCACGCTGATGCTGATGAGCGTGGTCTCGGCGGTCACGCTCGTCGCGGGCGCGGTGCGCGGCGGGTTCGCGCTGCCGGCGGATGCGACCGGATGGGTCGGCCTCGGGCTGCTGACGGTGCTCTACAGCACGGCGATCACCGCGTTCTTCGTCGTGCTGCCGCGCCTGGGCGCGGTCAACAACGCGGCGATCATGAACTTCGAGCCGATCGCGGCGCTGGGGATGGGCTGGATCGTGCTCGGGCAGGTGATCGCGCCGGTGCAGGTCGCCGGGGCGCTGGTCGTGATCGGCGCGATCGTGCTGCTCACGACGGGCAAGCGCGCGTAGGGCAGGCCGATGGCACAATGTCCGCTCCCATCGCCTCCGAGGTCCGCCATGCGCCTGATCGCTGCCTTCTGTGTCGCCACCCTGCTCGCGGGCGCGTCCGCATGGGCGCAGGAGGTCACCGTCGCCTCCGGCGACACGCTGCAGTCGGTGCTCGGTGCGCGCAAGGGCAAGCGCGTCACGGTGCGGCTGCGCTCCGGCCAGGAGCTCACCGGGGTCGTGCGCGACGCGAACGGCGCGCTCGTCGTGCTGGGCGCGGTCACCGGGCGCGAGTTCTTCGACGCGGTCGTGCCGCTCGCGACGGTCGAGGCGATCCTGGTTCGCACGCGCGACAACTGACTCGCCGACGACGCGCCAGTGCCGGGTCGGGCGCGCGTCGTCCGGTCGCGGGCGCGTTCGCCCTCTGATCGGGGGCGCGGCTGTCGGACAGCCTTACATCTGCGTTTAGCGCGGCGCGCCCTCGCCGCGCAAGTCCCTGATTGCAGGCGAAGTTCGATCGGCGGCATCGTTCTTGCATGAGGCGTCGCGGGATTTCGAACGCAACAGGCAGGAAGAGGGCATGATCAATGTATCGAATGCGGGCAAGACCCGGGCCGTGCTCGCCGCGCTCGCGTGCGCGGTGTCGCTCGAGTGCGCGGCGGCGTCGGTCACCGACATCACGGTGTTCTCGGCGAACTCCGAGGGCAACAACTGGAACGGACTGATCTGGAACACGCAGGGCCGGCCGGTCGACGGCCCCCTGGTCGATCCGTCGTCCGGACGCTGGAACCTCTACGTCTCGAAGGACCCGCTGAGCGCCGCGGTTCCCCAGTTCGTCAACGGCTTCGACGACACCCGCACGCAGGTCTCGCTCCTGCTGAACCTGGGCGACAACGTGTTCTCGATCTACGGCAACGGCGTCGGTGCGATCGATCCGCGGCAGTTCTTCGTGCTGAACCTGTACTTCGACGGGAACCAGAGCGCGCCGGGCATCTCCGGCCTTCAGAGCGTCGCCAACGACAGCCTCTCGGCCGCCGCGCATCCGAACGGGCTCGGCATCCTCGGCGCCAGCGGCGCGCCGGAGGCGGGGGCGCTTTCCGTGACGGCGGGAGACCAGCTGATCACGCTGACGGCGTTCTCGTGGATCACCGCCGGCGACCGCAACGTGGTCTGGCCGTACTGGGGGAACGACGCGCCGTACTCGGGCGGCGGCGACAACCCGGACTATTACGGAAGCTTCACGCTCAACGTCCGGACCGTGCCCGCCCCCGCGACGCTCGCGCTGCTCGGGGTCGGGTTCGCCGGGATGCGGGCCGCGCGGCGGCGCCGGTCCCGCTGAGCCGCCGGGCGCGCGCCGGTCACTCGCTGCGCAGCCGCTCGAACAGTTCCTCGGCGGCGCGGTATGCGTCGTCGTCGAGCTCGCCGAGCTGCCAGCGCAGCTTCGCGACTTCGAGCATCGCTTCGGCGCGCGCGCCTTTCGACGAGAGGAAGTCGAGCCGCGCGAGCTGCGCGTCGAGCGCGGCGCGCAAGGTGCGCTCGCGCTCGGCGTTCGGGGGCGTGCCGGGCTCGCTCACGGGGACACCCTCGACGCGGTGGACGGTGCGAGCCGCACCGGCGGCGCCCCGCGCGCCGCGAGCGAGCCTGCCCGCGCCGCGTACGACGCGCGCCACGGCACGCAGGCGTTCACCGGGCACGCGTTCGTGCAGCGCGGCACCGGGAAGTGACCGTCGCACTCGACGCACACGGCCGCGTCGATCACGAACTGGTTCGGCCCGCCGGAGATCGCGCGCACCGGGCACTCGTACTCGCACGCGCTGCAGTTGATGCACTCGGCGGTGATCATGTAGGCCATCGGCGTCCTCTTCGTGCCGGGTCTTCGCGCGCCGCCGCTCAGGCCGCGACCGTCGCGGGTGCCACCGCGCGCGCCATCACGCCGGTCAGGCCCGCCGCCTCGACGCGCGCGTGGATCTGCGCGGGGTCGGCGCTGTAGAGCCCGAGCTCCTTCATGCGCGTGAAGTAGACCGAGCCCGAGAACGTGTACTTCACGCGCATGCCGTCGTCGGTCAGCATGCGCTCGCGCACGTAGCGGATCGCGTCGCCGCACGCGAGCGAGGCCGGCAGCACCAGCATCTCGCGGCCCGCGAGCTGGCGCACCGCGTTGTGGCCGGCGAGCGCGCCGGTGACCATCGCTTCGGTGTGGCCGACGAGCAGCCCGGCCTTCTCGCCGCCGCAGAACAGGTTGCCGACCGGGCCGAGCACGCGCATCGCGTCGTCGCGCGGCGACAGCGCCATGTAGCGCATCGAGTTGCCGATCGCGCCGGAGTAGGGGTCGTCGTAGCGCACGTTCTCCAGGCCCGGGACGAGCCGCAGCTGGTCGAGCGGGATGTGCGTCGTCATCAGCTTCACGCGGCCGGTGTCGAGCAGCACGACGTTGTCGGAGAACTCCCTGGCCGCGTACTGCTGGCAGGCCTTGGTCGCGAGCGTGTCCTCCTTCTGCACGGTCTTGGGGATCGGGATGATCGCGACGCCCTTGTCCTCGAGCTCGTGCACGATCGCGGGGTCCAGCCCGTCCTTGCCGAATTCGCACGAGCCGCTCATCGCGCCGATCGTGCCGTCGGCCTTGCGGCCCTGCTTCTCGGGGATGCCCGCCAGCCCCGTGAGGCTCACGCGCGGCCCGAAGGTCGGGCAGCGCAGCACGCACATCACGCAGCCGTTGCCGTGCTCGGTGCACAGGCTCTGCGGGCCGAACGAGCCGGTGGAGTCGATGAAGACGTCGCCGTCGATCGAGGTGCCGTTCTCCAGGCTCACCGACGCGATCGAGCCGGCCTCGAGCGCGAGCCCGGTGACGCGCGCCTGCAGCCACAGCTCGACGCCGTGCTCGAGCAGCAGCCTGCGCACCGCGGGCTCCATCAGCGGCACGTCGTACAGCGACGCGTGCTCGTGCCCGGGGAACCGCATGTTGCGGTGGCGCGCCATGCGGTCGGTGAGCTCGAAGAGCTTGCCCGCGCCCATCGCGATCATTTCCTCGGCCGCCGTGAAGCGCCCGTTGTTGCGCATGATCCCGCCGACCAGGCCGGTGCCCAGCAGCTGGTCCGAGCGTTCGAGCACGACGACCTCGTCGGCGCCGGCCTGGCGCGCGGCGAGCGCGGCGGCGCAGCCGGCCCAGCCGCCGCCGGTGATGACGACCCTAGCCATGGTGGGATGCTCCTTCGAGCGCCGCGAGCGCGGCGTGGTAGCCCGCCTCGCAGGCGGCGATGTTGCGCGCGGCGGCCGACGCCGGCACGTGCTCGGCGATGCGCTCGCGCAGGGAGTCCAGCGACACGGCGCCGGTCAGCGCGGCGACGCAGCCGACCGCGACCATGCCGGCGGCGATCGGCTTGCCGGTGTGCTCGCGCGCGAGCGCGGTGATCGGGACCGCGAGCGCGCCGGGCGGCGGCGACGGCACTTCGTCGGGATCGACGATCATGCGGCCGCCCGGGCGGATCGCCTGCGCGAACTGCCGCGCCGAGCGCTCGGTGAGCGCGACCATCACGTCCGGGTGGTCGGCCGACGGGTAGGTGATCGGCTCGCTGCCGAGCACGACGTCGACCATGCTCGGGCCGCCGCGCGTGGCCGAGCCGTACTCGCCGCGCTGCGTGGCGTAGCGGCCCTCGTTCAGGCCCGCGGCCTCGCTCAGCACGGTGCCGGCGAGCTTCACGCCGTGTCCGCCGAGCCCGGCGATGCGCACTTCGCAGCGCGCCAGCGGCGAGCCCAGGCGCGGCACCGTGCGTTCGGCGGGAGCCGCGCCGTGCGACGCGGGCGCCAGGCGCATGAACGAGCGGCTCCAGCGCCGGTAGGCGTCGAAGTACTCCGGCGCCGGCGCGCGGCTGAGCACGCCGGTGGGCAGCTTCGCGTCGTCGATCACGCCGAGCACCGAGAAGCCGCGCGCGGCGACCGCGTCGTGGACCAGCGCGGCCAGCCCGTCCGGGTCGCGCAGCGTCGCGCGGCCGACGAACGCGGCGTCCAGTGCCGTGACCCAGTCGAGCGGTCGCGCGGCGGTCTCGAGCTCGCGCTGGTAGTCGGGCAGCGCCCAGCCGGTGCGATCGCCGTCGCCGGCGTCCAGCGAACTCGTGACGTCGCTGCGCAGCAGCAGCAGCGTCATCGCGATGTTGCGACGTGCGGCGTGGATCAGGTGGTTGGTGCCGAGCGTGACGCTGTCGGCGTTCATGATCAGCACCAGCGGCGTGTCCGGCAGCGCGGCGCGCAGGCCCACCGCGAGCGAGACGATGCGCCCCGGCGGCCCCTGGACGAACGACAGCGGCGCGCGGTCCTCGCGGCCGTCGCGCGCGTAGGGGAGGTCGGGCAGGCTCGAAAGGATGATCGGCGGCGGGCGCTCGCCGCCCAGGCCGATCACCGTGCAGATCGCGTCCAGCAGCAGCTGCCACGTTGACGCGAAGCGGCGGTCGTAGGTCATCAGCTCGCCCGCCTCGCTTCGGCGAGCGCCGCGACGATCTGCTCGGGCGTGATGCCCAGGCCGTCGGCCCGGTTCACGCCGCGCACCTGCGCTCGGCCGGCCGCGAGGCGCTCGACCTCGTAGCGCACCTGGCCGAGGTTCATCTCGGGCACGACGATCTGCGGCACGTGCTGCGCGAGCGTGCGGATCGCGGCCTCGGGGAACGGCCAGATCGTCTGCAGCTTGAACACGCCGGCGCGGATGCCCTGCGCGCGCGCGAGCGTGGCCGCGTGCTGCGCGGCGCGCGCGCTCGCGCCGTACGCGACGATCGCGATCTCGGCGTCCGCGAGGCGGTCTTCCTCCCAGCGGACGATGTCGTCGAGGTGCGCGCCGAGCTTGGTGTTCATGTGGTCCCACCAGCGGTTGACCACGTCCGGGTCCTCGGTGGGAAAGCCGTGCTCGTCGTGCAGCAGGCCGGTCACGTGGTAGCGGTACTCGCGCCCGAACGGCGCGAGCGGCGCGACTTCGCCGCGCGTGAACGGGAAGGGCTTGTACTTCGACGGCGGGTCGGTCGGCATCGGCCGCTCGAGCACGTCGAGCTGCGCGGGCAGCTCGACCTTCTCCTTGAGCTGCGCGACGATCGCATCCATCAGCAGGATCACCGGCGTGCGGTAGCGCTCGGCGAGGTTGAACGCGCGCACCGTCAGCGTGAACGCCTCCTGCACGCTGCTCGGGCACAGCGCGATGATCGGGTGGTCGCCGTGCGTGCCCCAGCGCGCCTGCATCACGTCGCCCTGCGCGGCCTTGGTCGGCAGGCCGGTGGACGGGCCCACGCGCTGCACGTTGACGATCACGCACGGGATCTCGCTGGCGACCGCGAAGCCGAGGTTCTCCTGCATCAGCGAGAAACCGGGGCCGCTGGTCGCGGTCGCGGCCTTCATGCCGCCGAGCGACGCGCCGATCACCGCGGCCATGCTCGCGATCTCGTCTTCCATCTGGATGAACACGCCGCCGACCTCCGGCAGCCGCCCGGACAGGATCTCGGCGATCTCGGTCGACGGGGTGATCGGGTAGCCCGCGTAGAAGCGGCAGCCGGCGGCGATCGCGCCCTCGGCGACCGCCTCGTTACCGTGCATGAAGGAGACTCGGGACATCGGCGATCTCGGTGTCGGGGACGGGGGGAATGACCTCGATGGCGAAGTCGGGGCAGTGGCGCTCGCACTGCTTGCAGTTCGTGCACGACGCGATGCCCGGCGACAGCGGGTAGCCGGCGGCGTCGGAGACGAGCACCTGGTTCGGGCACCACGCGACGCACAGCCCGCAGGCCTTGCACAGGTCCCGATAGAGCTCGATGCGGTAGACCCCGCGCGGGACGACGCTCATCGTGGGCTCCGGGGTCAGGCGGCGTCGCGCGCGGCGCGGCGCGCTTCGACCATCTGCCAGTAGCGGCGGCTGTAGTCGACCGAGCCGCTGCGCTCGAAGATCAGCCCGCGCGGCAGGCGCGGGTCGTCGTGCACGTGCGCGGCCGGCGCGTCGTCGGCGGGAACGGCGTTCGGCGAATGCGGCGCATCGGAAGCGGCGTGCGCGCGCGGGGCGGCGTTCGTGCCGGCGAGCGCGTCGAGCACCCCCGCCGGTGCCTGCTCGGGCCGGGCGGCGCCGAGCCGCACCGGCAGCGCGCCGCGGCGCATCAGCGCGGGATTCGTGCGCCGCGTCGTGGTCTCCATCGCGTGCATCATCTGCGCGGCGTCGCCGAGGTCGTTCATCTTGCCGTACAGCACGTGGCAGTTGCTGACGATCTCGACCAGCGCGAAGCCGCTCACGCCGAGGCCGCGCTCGAGCAGTCGCGTGAGCGCCGACGTGTGGTTGACGGTGGTGCGCGCGTAGTACGCGGCGCCCGCGGCGCGCGCCAGCGTCTCGAGGTTCATCGGGCGCTCGATCGAGCCGGCCGACGTCGTCGTCGTCAGGCCGCCCACGGGGGTGGTCGGCGACGACTGCCCGCCGGTGAGGCCGTACACGCTGTTGTTGACCACGACCGCGAGCACGCCGATGTTCCGGCGCATCGCGTGCATCAGGTGGTTGCCGCCGATCGACATCGAGTCGCCGTCGCCCATCATCACGATGACGGTCATGTCGGGGCGCGCCATCTTCAGGCCGGTGGCGAACGCGGGTGCGCGCCCGTGCGTCGTGTGCAGCGTGTTGAAGTCGACGTAGCCGGACATGCGGCCGGTGCAGCCGATGCCGGACACCATCGCGACCTTGTCCTTCGGCAGGCCGGCGAAGTGCACGGCCTGCGCGATGGAACTCATCACGATGCCCAGGCCGCAGCCGGGGCACCAGGTCGTGGGCATCGCCTGCGGCCGAAGGTACTCGCGCAGGATGAACGAACTCTGGACCTTCAGGACCGTCTCCCCCTAGTGTGCATACAGTATGCACGAGCGAAGACGGGTGGCAATTGACGCAGATCAATCGAGCGGGCGACGCGTTCCGCGCGGCGCCCGGAAAATAAATATGCCCGGGTAATATTGATGTTCATAATTTACCCGGGTAAAATAATGCGATCCCGAATCGAGAGCCTCCCGATGCCATTGACTGCCCCGTCGTTCGAATCGTGCTGTGTCGCTTTCCTCGGCGTGCGCCGCGTCGCGTCCGGGAACTTGCGCGAGATGGTCCCGGCGGTGCTCGAGGCGCTCGCCGCAGACCCGCACGCACCGCTCGCGGTCTTCGACGACGCGAGCGGCGAAACCGTCGAGCTCGACTGGCGCGGCAGCGCCGGCGACGTGCTCGCGCGACTCGACGCCGCGGCGGCCGCCGCGCGCACCGCTGCCGCGGCGGGCGATGCGGGCGGTGCGGGCGGTGCGGGCGATGCGGGCGGTGCGGGCGATGCGGGCGATGCGGGCGATGCGGGCGATGCGGGCGATGCGGGCGGCGGGGCCGCCTCGGTCGGTGCGGTCGGCCAGGCCGCCTCGGGCCCCGTGATCGAAGCGCGCGGTCGCGGCCGCCCCAGGCTCGGCGTCGTGGCCCGCGAGGTCACGCTGCTGCCGCGGCACTGGGCGTGGCTCGGATCCCAGCCGGGCGGCGCGTCGGTCGCGCTGCGCAAGCTGGTGGACGAGGCGCGCCGCACGCACGAGGGCCGGGATCGTGTCCGCGCCGCGCAGCAGGCGTGCTACCGGTTCATGGCCGCGATCGCGGGCAACGCGCCGCGCTTCGAGGACGCGGCGCGCGCGCTGTTCGCCGGCCACGCGGCGGCGTTCGCGGACGCGACCGCCGGCTGGCCCGCCGACGTTCGCGCGCACGCACTCGCGCTCGGCGAGCGCGCGTGGGGCGCGGCGAGCACGGCCGGCCCGGCGGGCCGATAATCGACCGGGGTCGACGGCGCGCGCCGCGGCCCCGAGTCTGCGAATTCCCGCACCGCTCCAGCCCGGGAGTCCCCACGATGATCCGCCTGCACTATCACCCGTTCTCCACGTTCGCCCGCCGCGTGACGATCGCGATGATCGAGAAGGGCATCGCGTACGAGCCGGTGCCGATCGACATGGCCGCGCGCAAGCACAAGGATCCCGCGTATCTCGCGCTGAATCCCTACGGCCGGGTGCCGACGCTCGAGGAGGACGGCTTCGTGCTGTACGAATCGGGCGCCATCCTCGGCTACCTCGAGGCGACGCACCCGCAGCCGCCGCTCGTGCCCGCGGACGCGCGCGGCCGGGCGCTCGTCGACATGCACGTGCGGCTGTGCGACCTGCAGATGGCGCGACACACCAGTACGATCGTGTTCCCGAAGCGCTTCCTGCCGCGCGAGAAGTGGGACGACAAGGCGATCGCGCAGGCGAAGTCGGAGATCGAGAAGCACCTCGAGATCGTCGAGCGCCAGCTCGGCGGGCGCGAGTACGTGGTCGGCGACCGCTACTCGCTGGTCGAGGTCGCGTACACGCCCTTCCTGCACTTCCTGCCGCTGATGGAGATCACGCCGCCGCCGGGCGTGGCCGCGTGGGCCGCGCGCATCGCGGCGCGCCCGAGCGCGAAGCAGACCGCGCCCGCCGCGTGAGGCTCGGGTACGACTCGTCGGGGCCCGCGCCAGCCCCGTCAGTCCAGCGCTGCCCCCGACGCCTTGACCACCGGCGGCCAGCGCAGGAGCTCGGTGCGCGTCATCTCGGCCATCTGCTCCGGCGTGGTGCCGAGGATCACGTAGCCGAGCTCGGTCATCCGCCTGACGAAATCGGGCGACTTCGTGGCCTTGATCGCCTCGGCACTGAGCTTCGCGATCACGTCCTTCGGCGTGCCCGCGGGCACGGTGAGCCCGAACCAGACGCCCGACTCGTAGCCCTGGACGCCGGCTTCGGCGACCGTGGGCAGGTCCGGCAGTGCCGGGTCGCGCTTCGCGCCGGTGGTCGCGAGCGCGCGCAGCTTGCCTGCCCGGATGTGCGGCAGCGCCGACGGGATGTTGTCGAACATCATCTGCACCTGGCCGCCGAGCAGGTCGGTGACCGCGGGCGCGCTGCCCTTGTACGGCACGTGGACGATGTTCGTTCCGGTCAGGTGCTTGAAGAGCTCGCCGGACATGTGGATGCTCGTGCCGTTGCCGCTGGACGCGTACGTGACCTGCCCGGGGTTCGCGCGCACCAGCGCGAGCACGTCGGCGACCGAGTTCGCCTTCACCGACGGGTGCACGACCAGCACGTTCGACAGCGACACCAGCGCCGAGACCGGCACGAGGTCCTTGTTCGGATCGAACGGCATCTTCTTGTACAGCGCGGGATTGATCGCCTGGATGCCGCTGGTCGTCATGAACAGCGAGTAGCCGTCCGGGGCGGAACGGGCCGCTTCGACGCCGCCGATGTTGCCGCCGGCGCCGGGACGGTTCTCGACCGTGACCGGCTGGCCGAGCGACTTCGTGAGCTCGGCGGCGACCGCACGCGAAGCGATGTCGACGGCGCCGCCCGGCGGGAACGGGCAGATCAGCCGTACCGGCTTGGACGGGAAGGTCTGCGCCGGCGCGCCGCCCGCGGCGAGCGCCAGCGCGAGCGCGGCGAACAGCGACTTGAGGGACAACGGACGAGTCATTGCGAGGTCTCCATCTCCGTGAAGGGCCGGCGGACGCGCAGCGTCAGCGGCCGGCAGGTGCCGCCGAGAGCGTGCCCGCGGTGCGTTCCGCGATCACGCGCTCGGTGGGGCGTGTGTTCATCGTCATCTGCGCGAGGCCGGCGACGACGCCGATCGCGACCGACGCCTTCCAGGCGAGATCGTACGAGCCGATCGCGCCGTAGATCAGCCCGCCACCCCAGGCGCCGACGAACGACCCGACCTGGTGGCTCAAGAACGCGATGCCCGCGAGCGTGGCCATGAAGCGCAGCCCGAACAGGTGCACGACCAGCCCGTTGACCAGCGGCACCACGCCCAGCCACAACGTGCCCATCGCGGCGGCGAACACGAGGGTCGAGGCGGGCGACGGCGGCACGACGAAGTACGCGGTGATGAACGCCGAGCGCAGCAGGTAGATGCCGCCGAGCAGCGCGCGCCTGGAGTAGCGCCCGCCGAGCCAGCCGAACAGGTACGAGCCCGCGACGTTGAACAGGCCGATCAGCGCGAGCGCGGTGGAGCCGACCGTGGGGTCCATCCCGCAGATCTCGAGATACGTCGGCAGGTGCGTCGTGAGGAACACGAGCTGCAGGCCGCAGACGAAGAACGCCAGCGCCATCACGACGTACCCGGGGTGGCCGGCCGCCTCGCGCACGGCCTCGCCCACCGACTGCGTCGCGCCCGGCGCGTGCTCGACGTCGACGGCGTCGACGCGACCCGCCAGCAGCGCGGCCGGCAGCATCGCGACTGCCATCGCGACGAACGCGATCATCGCGAGCTTCCAGCCGCCGCCGCCGATCAGCGACTGGGCGAGCGGAGATGCGAGCACGAGGCCCAGCGAGCCGGCGGCCGACACCGAGCCCATCGCGACGCTGCGCCGCGCCGGCGAGACCGCGCGCGAGGTCACGGTCATCGCGATGTTCGAGCCGGTGCACGACAGCGCGATCCCGACGCACACGCCGATGCCCAGCGTCACCACCCACGCGGAGCTCGCGAGCAGCGACAGCACCAGCCCCGCGAGGTAGACGAGCACGCCCGCGATCATCACCGGGCGCGAGCCGTGGCGGTCGGCGAGCATGCCGACGAACGGCTGCGTGGCGCCCCAGACGATGTTCTGCAGCGCGACCGCGAACGAGAAGTCCGCCGCGGTGATGCCGATCTCGCGCACCATGTGCGGCTGGAACAGGCCGAAGCTCTGGCGCATGCCCATCGCGAGGCTGAGCATCACGGCGGTGCCGCCGAGGATCAGCCATGTCTGCCGTGTGTGTGCCTGGTTTCGGTTCATGTCCCGCTGTTTTCGTCCGGATCGACCCCTCCCGTATATTCTGACCGAATCCGTGTCGCGCCGCCCGCGCGACCCTGCGCTCGAGGAGCGACGACTTGATCGAGTTCTACTTCGACTGCTCCAGCCCGTGGACGTACCTCGCATTCCACAACATCCAGCCGATGGCCGCCGAGCTCGGCGTGGCCATCGACTGGAAGCCGATCCTCGTCGGCGGCATCTTCAACACGATCAACCCGAGCGTGTACGCGTCGCGCGAGAAGCCGGTGCCGGCGAAGGCGAAGTACATGCTCAAGGACCTGATGGACTGGGCGCGCGTGAGCGGCGTGACCATCCACCACCCGCCGAGCGTGTTCCCGGTCAACAGCGTGAAGGCGATGCGCGGGTGCATCCTGCTCGCGCCCGAGGGCCGGCTCGTGCCGTTCGCGAGCGCCGTGTTCGAGGCGTACTGGGGCGGCGACCGCGACATCTCGCAGGACGCCGAGCTCGAGCGCGTCTGCGAGCGGCTCGGCATCGATCGCCGGTGGTTCTTCGACGGCATCGCGCGGCCCGACGTCAAGGACCGGCTGCGGGCGAACACCGACGAGGTGGTCGCACGGGGCGGGTTCGGCTCGCCGACGATCTTCGTCGGCGGCGACGACATGTACTTCGGCAACGACCGGTTGCCGCTGGTGCGCGACGCGGTGCTGCGCCTGAAGTCCCGATAAGATCCCGACCGGGACGCGAAGATCCGAAAGAGGATGGGCATGGAAAGGCTTCAGGACAAGGTCTGCATCGTCACCGGAGCGACCAGCGGCATCGGCCGGCGCACCGCGCAGGTCTTCGCGGCGGAGGGCGCGCTGCTGGTCGTCGCGGGGCGCCGCGAGCCCGAAGGCGCCGCGCTCGCGCGCGAGCTCGGGCCGCGCTGCGACTTCCTTCGCACCGACGTGACGCAGGAAGACGACGTGAAGGCCATGATCGACTTCACCGTGCGCAAGCACGGCCGGATCGACTGCCTGTTCAACAACGCGGGCGGGCCGGCGCCGACCGGCGGCATCGCGGGGATCCCGGTCGACGGCTTCGACGCCGCGATGGCGCTGCTGGTGCGCTCCGTGATGCTCGGCATGAAGCACGTGGCGCCGATCATGGTGCGGCAGCGCTCGGGCAGCATCATCAACAACGGATCGATCGCCGGCACGCGCGCGGGCTACTCGTCGTCGGTGATCTACTCGGCGGCCAAGGCCGCGGTGATCCAGCTCTCGAAGTGCGTCGCGATGGAGCTCGGCGAGCACGGCGTGCGCGTGAACTCGCTGTCGCCGGGGGCGATCGCCACCGGCATCGTCGCCAAGGCGCTCGGCCTGCCGGTGGAGGAGGCCGAGAAGAAGACCGCGATCATCGAGCAGCGCTATGCCGGCGCGCAACCGATCCCGCGCGCCGGGTTGCCCGACGACATCGCGCGCGCGGCGCTCTTCCTGGCGAGCGACGAATCGTCGTTCGTCAGCGCCCAGGACCTCGTCGTCGACGGCGGCGTCATCGGCGGGCGCGGCTGGACGGCCCAGTGGGAAGGCCTGAACGGAATGCGAAATGCGCTCGGCCTGCAGGACTGACGGCGCGTTCGATCACGCCGCGATCGCGGTGCGCGACCGCATCGACGAAGCGGCGCGCGCGTTCGCCCGGCTCGGCTTCACGCTCACGCCGCGCGGCCACCACACGCTCGGATCGATCAATCACCTGATCGTGCTGCAGACCACGTACGTGGAGCTGATCGGCTTCCCGGCCGGCCGCACCGACGTGCGCGCCGAGTTGCGCGACGCCCCGATCGGCCTCAACGGGCTCGTGTTCGCCAGCGAGAATGCGCACGCGACGCACGGGCGAGCCCAGCAGCGCGGGGCGCCGCTGCAGCCGGTGCAGGAGTTCAGCCGCCCGGTCGAGCTCGACGACGGCGCGCACGACGCGCGCTTTCGCACCGTGAGGACCGTGCCGGGCGCGAGTCCCGCGGGGCGCGTGTACTTCTGCGAGCACCTGACGCCGGAACTCGTTTGGCGGATGCCGTGGCAGTGGCACGCGAACGCGTCGCTCGAGCTCACCGGCGTCACCGCTCACGTGCGCGACCTCGCCGCGGAGGCCGCGCTGTACCGCAGCCTGCTCGGCGACGCGCCGGTCGCGCTTCGTGGCACGGCGCTCCAGGTCGACGCGCCGCCGGTGCGCATCCGCATCGAGGCGTCCGACGCGCCGCCCGCGATGGACGGGATCGCGATCCGCGTCGCGGACCTCGGCGCGACCGAGCGGGTGCTGCGCGACGCGCAGGTGCGCTTCGAGCGCGCCGCGGGCGGGCTCGACGTCGACCCGTCGGAGGCGTTCGGCGTCGCGATCCGGTTTCACGGCTGAGCCGCGTGCCCCGGCCGGCGCCGGCGCCGCGCCGGCTCCATAATGGCGGCCGCGATCCAAAAACGAGGGGGAGACGATGGGGGCATTGCTGGAAGGCGTGCGGGTGCTGGACTTCGGCCGCTACATCGCCGGGCCGTACTGCGCGGCGCTGCTCGCCGAGTACGGCGCGCAGGTGATCCGCGTCGAGAAGCGCGAGGGCAGCGAAGACCGCTTCCAGGCGCCGATCGCGTCGGGCGGCGAGGGCGCGCTGTTCATGCAGATGAACCGCAACAAGCTGTCGATCACGCTCGACCCGATGACCGAGCAGGGCCGCGAGGTGGTGCGCCGGCTGATCCGCACCGCGGACGTCGTCATCGCGAACCTGCCGCACCAGACGCTGGTCGCGATGGGGCTGGACTACGACCGCGTGAGCGCGATCAAGCCCGACATCATCCTCACGACGAGCAACGCCTACGGGACCACGGGCCCGATGGCGCGCAACGTCGGCTTCGACGGCGTCGGCCAGGCGATGTCGGGGGCGGTGTACATGACCGGCGAGCCCGGCAGGCCGTACCGCGCGCAGGCCGCGTGGGTCGACTTCGGCACCGCGCTGCACTGCGCGTTCGGCACGCTCGCCGCGGTCATGGAGCACCGCCGCAGCGGCAAGGGCCAGCACGTGCAGGGATCGCTGCTCGGCACCGCGCTCACCGTCGCGAACGCGTCGCTGATCGAGCAGGCGGTGATCCGGGCCGACCGCGAGCCCACCGGCAACCGCGGGCAGACGTCGGCGCCGGTCGACATCTACAAGACCACCGACGGCCACGTGCTCACGCAGGTGGTGGGCAATCCGCTGTTCGCGCGCTGGGCGTCGCTGATGGGCGAGGACCACTGGCTGACCGACCCGCGCTTCGCCGACGACATCTCGCGCGGCAACCACGGCGAGATCATCAGCGAGCGCATGGCGCGCTGGTGCGCGACGCGCAGCACCGACGAAGTCGTGGAGACGCTGGGCAAGGCGAAGATCCCCTGCGGGCCGGTGCTCAAGCCGCAGCAGACGCTGGACCACCCGCAGGTGCAGGCGCTCGGCCTGCTGCAGCCGCTCGACTACCCCGGCCTGCCGAAGCCGGCGCCGGTCGGCCGGCTGCCGCTGTCGCCGACGATCTCGCAGCGCCCCGACCGCCAGCGCGCGCCGCTGCTCGGCGAGCACACCGACCAGGTGCTGGCCGAGCTCGGGTACTCGGCGCACGAGATCGCCCAGCTGCGCGCGGCCGAGGTGATCTGATCTCCCCTCGCGGGGAATCGGCCGAGGCGGCGCATCCGAACCCGCCGGCCGGCGCGCTGCCGCGGGCGCCGGCGCGGCCGGTTTCGCGCGCGAATCGACCGGCGTACACTGCGCCGAACGAGAGCCGGCGCGCTGTCGCCGCGCCGGCCACGAGAATCCGGCAAGGGGAGGAGACCCCGGCATGCGAATCCGGCGTGTAGGCCTCGACGCGTGCCGCGAGCTCGGCGGCGCGGTGGTCGTCGTCGACGTGCTGCGTTCGTTCACGACCGCCGCGATCGGCTTCGCCGCGGGCGCGCGCACGCTGTACGCGGCCGACGACCCCGAGCGGGCGCGCGAGCTCGCGGCCGCGGCGCCGGGCGCGGTCACGGTCGGTTCGCGCCCCGGAGGCGCGCCGATCGACGGCTTCGACCTCCCGAATTCGCCCGCGCGCGTGGCCGAGGGCGCGATCGACGGCCGCGACATCGTCATGTCGACCGCGGGCGGCGTTCGCGGGCTGGTCGCGAGCGAGCGCGCCGACCTGCTGCTGGCCGGCAGCCTCGTGTGCGCGGGCGCGACCGCGGCGCTGCTGCGCCGCGAGCGGCCCTCGGAGGTCGCGTTCGTGATCACCGGCGTCTGGACCGACCGCGACGGCGACGAGGACCACGCCTGCGCGGACCTGATCGAGGCGATGCTCTTCGACCCCTGGGTCGATCCGGCGCCCTACGAGGCGCGCGTGCGCGCGTCCGACTTCGGGCGGCGCTTCACCGGGCCTCCGCACGCCGACCTGCCGGCGGCCGACCTCGAGTGCTGCGCGCGCGCCAACCGCTACGGGTTCGCGATGCGCGCGCAGCGCCACGGCGCGGGCGTGCGGCTGGTGCCCGAGCGCTGACGCGGCGCGAACGGATCGGCGCCGGGCGCGCCGGGATCGCGCGCGGCGCGCGGCGCGCCGGTTCCGCGCGTCAGCCGGCGTCGCGCAGGCGCTTGTACGTCGAGTAGCCGGGCTGGTCGATCGACACCTTGTCGATCACGGTCTGCCACAGGTGGTCGGTGAGGCCGGGCGTGTCGAGCCCGACGTCGCCGTGCGCGATGCGCTCGCACAGGCGCCGGTTCAGCGACTCGAGGTCGCCGGACTCGCCGAGCAGACGTTCGAGCCTCGCCTGCTCGGCGGCGGCGGCGGCGGGGCCGCGCGCGAGCTCGCGGCGCACGATCTCGAGCACGTTCGCGGCGATGCGCGCGTTGAACGCCGCGTGATCCTTCAGCAGCGGCATCGCCTCGTCGCGCACGAACGCGGTCACCGCTTCGAGCAGCTCCGCGACGGTGGGTTGGTCCTGCATGGTCAGCCTCCGTTGCGCGGCGCGAGCAGCTGCATCACGTCGATCTCCGCTTCCGACGCGCGCCGCCCGACCGCCGCGCGCTCGAGCGTGCGTTCGGCGCCGGTCTTGAACGCCATGCCCATGCCGTCGCACATGAGCCCCCACTTCAGCGTGCCGAGCAGCTCCCAGAAGTGCACCGCAGCGCGGTCGACGCGACGCCCGCCCGCGGCCTCGTAGCCGGCGAAGAGCTCCTCGCGCGTGCCGAACCCGCCCACCGGCAGCGGGTAGCCGTAGCGCCACGAGTTCACGCAGATCCAGCCGAGGTCCTCCATCGGGTCGCCCAGGTGCGCGAGCTCCCAGTCGATCACGGCGCGCAGGCCGTCGGGGCCGATGATGAAGTTGCCGTGCCGGAAGTCGCCGTGCACCAGCGCCAGCGGCCCGGAGTTCGACGGCAGGTTCGACTCGAGCCACTTGAGCGCGAGCTCGAACACCGGCTTGGGCGTGCCGTACGACGCATAGCGCGCCCGATACGCGGCGACTTCGCCTTCGGCCGGCGCGCGGCGCAGCGCGGGCAGCCGGCCCGGCGCGATCGAGTGGATCTTCGCGAGCGCCTCGCCGACCTGGCGCGCGAGCTTCGGGCGTGCCCGCGCGAACGCGTCCTCGCGCAGGATGCGCCGCGCGAGGGTCTCGCCGTCGACGTGCTCGCTGACGAAGCCGTCGCCGAGGCCGTCGCCGGGGCGCAGCTCGCAGGCGATGCGCGGCACCGGCACGCCGGCCTCGCGCGCGAGCCCGACGAGCTTCGCCTCGACGTCCAGGCCGCAGCTCAGCGTCGAGCGCTCGCCGACCGCGGCCAGCGGCTGGCGGCGCATGATCCAGCGCGTGGTGCCCTCGGGGGCGACGACCGCGAACGACCAGGTCTCCTGGCTCGCGCCGCCGGACAGCCGCGCGACGCGCTCGACGCCGGTGGCCCCGGGAACGATCCGCATGGCGATGCGCGCGAGCGCGGCGCTCGTCTGGGCGGCGATCTCGACCGGCGAGAGGCTCGCGGCCGGCGCGGGGGCGGCGGCCGGCGCGACCGGCGACGCGGGCGGGGCGGGGCGATCCGTCATCGTGCCGCCTCCGTCACTCGATCACGATCACGTCGTCGCCCGGCGAATGCGCGTACAGCCGCTCGACGAGCGCGGCCCGGCGGTCGAGTGCCGCGCGCTGGTTGATGTAGCCCTTGTCGGTCAGCTCGTTGCCGTCGATCGACGGCGGCTCGGCCATCAGCATCACGCGCGCGATGCGCATGCTCGATCCCTGGCTGGCGGCGTTGTGCCGGCGCAGCCCGTCGCGGACGCACGCGACGACCGCGGGGTCGCCGAGCAGCGCGTCGAGCGGCGCCTCGGGCTTGCCCGCGACCTGCCGGCACGCCTGCAGGTTCGGCCACGCGAGCAGCGCGATGAACGGCTTGTCCTGTCCGGCGACCAGCGCGTCCTGGATCACCGGCGAGGCGGCCGCGATCGACGCGACGCGCAGCGGGCCCACGTGGACGAAGGTGCCGGAGCTCAGCTTGAAGTCCTCGACGACGCGCCCCGCGAAGATCAGGCCCTTGGCGGGGTCGGACGGATCGCAGAAGGTCGCGGCGTCGCCGATCTTGTAGAAGCCTTCCTCGTCGAAGGCCTTCGCGGTGAGCTCGGGCTGCCGGTAGTAGCCGGGCGTGACGATCACGCCGCGCAGCCGGACCTCGAACTTCGGGCCCACCGGAACGAGCTTGAGCTCGACGCCCGGGTGCGGCAGCCCGATCAGGCCGACGCGCTCGGTCTCCCAGTACGTCGACGTCGCGGTCGGTGCGGTCTCGGTCGAGCCCCATCCGGTGAAGAAGACGATGCGCTCGCCGGTGTAGCGGATCGCGAGCGCCTGCATGCGCTCGTAGAGGTCGTCGGGCAGCGTCGCGCCGCCGTAAGCGAGCAGACCGAGGTTGCGGAAGAACGAGCGCGCGAGGTCGTCGTCGTTCTCGAGCGCGGTCGCGAGCATCGCGTAGCCCGCGGGCACGTTGGCGAAGTAGGTCGGCGACACCTCGCGCAGGTTGCGGATCGTCTCGTCGAACATCCCGGGCACCGGGCGGCCGTCGTCGATGTACAGCGTGCCGCCGTCGGCGAGCAGGCCGTGGAACGACGCGTTGCCGCCCATCGTGTGGTTCCACGGCATCCAGTCGAGCACCGTGGAGACCGGGTCGTCGGGCCGGCGCGACCGCGTCTGCTGGCCCATCGTCACGTTCGCGCACATCATCCGCTGCGTGTTGATCACGGCCTTGGGCATGCCGGTGGAGCCCGACGTGAACAGCAGCTTGCCGACCGTGTCCGGGTGCACGGCGTCGACCGCGGCCCGCACCATCGGCGTGACCGGCGTGGACGCGAGCGCGTCGAAGGAGATGCTGTGCAGGCCTTCGGGCGGGCGCTCGACGTGCACCAGCGTCACGCCGGAGAGGTCGAGCGCGGCGAGCGCCTTCGCGAACGGCGGCGCGTCCTGCACGAGCACGACGGCCGGCCGGATCAGGTTGAAGATGTAGCGCAGCTTCGCGTGGTCCTGGCTCATCAGCGAATACGCCGGCGACACCGGCGCGACCGGCAGGCTCGCCTGCATCGCGGCCAGCATCAGCAGCGCGTGCTCGATCGAGTTGCCGCTGAGCATCGTGACCGGGCTGCCCGGGGGCAGCTGCAGGTTCAGCAGTGCCTGCGTGAGCGCGTCGACCGTGTGCAGCGCCTGCGCGTACGTGACCTTCTTCCACTGGCGCCCGGGGCCGCGGCGCTGCGCGAGCCAGACCTGGTCGGGGCGCTCGGCGGCCCACTTGCGCAGGTACGCGGGGATGTGGCGCTCGTACGGCGCGAGCGGCACGCGCGAGCGCATGATCATCGAGCCGTCGGGGCGCCGGGCGAGCTCGATGTCGCGCGCGAGCCAGTCGATCTTCTTGAACGGGGGCATCGCGCTCCCCGGTGCGGTGGTCGATCCCATCGTCGTGGTGTCTCCTCTTCGTCGTCGGGCGATTGTAAGAGCAAGCGCGGAATTGACCGGGTCGCGCGGGCCTGATCCGGGGCCTGCCGCACCCGCGCGTTGCGCACAATCGGATCACTCGAGCGGGCAGGTGTGCCTGCGGCCGTCGCCGCGGGCGTGCCCCGATGTCCCCGACGACGAAATGCGGAGCCGAACATGTCCGTGAACAGCCTCGCCACCACGCTGCAGTCGCAGACCGCCAGCACGCTGTCGATCGCCTCGCCCGCCGTGTCCCCCTCGGGGGATCTCGACGGCGACGGTCCGCGCGTCGAGCACCGCCACCACGGCCAGGGCCAGGGCCCGGGCGGCGCGATGCGATCCGCGCTCGTCGGGACGCTGCTCGGCTGCGGGCTGACGCTGCCGGGCGAAGGGCCGTCCGACGGCACCGCGGCGAGGATGACGGCGCCCGGCGAACGGCCCGTCGGCGAGGACGGCGACGGCGATCGCGGCGGACGCGGTTCCGGCCGTGTGCGCGGCGACCTGCGTCACTTCATGCACGCGCTGTTCGAGGCGCTGCGCAACGAATCGGCGCAAGTCACCGGCCCGTCGTCGACGGGCCCGGCGGCGCAGGGCACGGGGGCACTGGACGCGACGGGAACGCCGGACGCACCGGCGGCACCCGGTGCCGCGGACGATTCCGACGCTGCCTCGGGCGCCGCCACTGCCTCCGCCACTGCCTCGGCCTCGGCCTCGGCCACGGACGCCGCGGACGTGACCACCGGATCCGTCGCGCCCGCCGCCGCGGGCGCCAACGGCGGCGCCGGCTGGCGCGCGGGCTTCGGGCACGGCGGCGGATGGCGCGCCGGATTCAACGGCGGTGCGCCGAATCCCGCGAACCAGTTCGCCGGCCGTCTCGCGGCGCTGGTGACCCAGGTGGCCGCGGGGTCGGTGCCGTCGGGCCTGAAGGACGCGTTCGACACGCTGATGAAGGACCTGCAGCCCGCGGGCGCGGAAGGCGCCGGGACGGGCACCGGTGGCGTGCCGACCCTCCAGGAATTCCTGACGAAGCTGCAGCAGAATCTCGCCGTGGGCACGTCGGCGAGCACGTCCACGGGGAACCTGCTGAACGCGCAGGCCTGAACGCCCGGCGCGAGCCGAGCCGCGGCGCGGCACCGGCGATTCGCCGCGTCCCGGCGTCAGGCCCCCATCACCGCCCCGAGCCGGACGGTGACGTCGACCAGCATCGGGCCCACCTGGTTGACGATCCGCTGGCGCGACAGCAGCGTCGAGGGGCCGCCGCAATTGAGCGCGACGATGTCGCCGCGCGGCGTGTGCAGCGCCGACGCGATCGCGTGCACGTCCGGATAGAACTCGCCCATCGAGCGGCAGTACCCGATCCGCTGCGCCTCCCTGATCGCGACGTCGACCTGCTTGCGGATCGGGCCCCAGTGCTCGCCGTGCGTGACCTCCATGCGCCGCAGCAGCGCCTCGCGCGTGCCCGGGTCGACGCACGCGAGGTAGGCGCGCCCCGCCGCCGACGTCGACATCGGGATGCGCCCGCCGATGTCCAGGCGCGTGACCAGCATGCTGGTCGGCGGACGGCACACCTCGATGATCAGCATGTCGAGGTCCGCGGGCACGGTGAGCTGCACGGAGAGGTCGGTGTCGAGCGCGAGCCGCTCCATCAGCGGCCGCGCGAACGCGCGCACGTCGAAGGTGCTGAAGTAGGCGCTCGAGAACGACGGCACACGCGGCCCGAGCTCGTACTTGTCGCTGCGGTGGTCCTGGCGCAGCAGGCCCGCGTGCAGCAGCGTCGCGACCAGGCGCGTCACCGTCGCCTTCGGCAGGCCCGTCAGGCGCGACAGCTCGGTGTGGCTGAGCGGCTGGTTCACGGGCACGAAGCAGTTCAGGACGTCGATGCCGCGCTGCAGGGCGGTCACCTTCGCGGCCGTGCGCGGGGAGGCGCCCGCGCGTCGGGGCGAGGCGGGCGGGATCAGGCTGGACAGTGGCATCGCTGGCGGCGTCGCGGCGCGTCCGCGCGGGGGCGCGAACCGGGGCACGGCCCCGGCTCCCGACGCCCGCGCGAAGCGCAATGGGGTAAATGCATTTGCACGGCGGGATTATGAGCGCACCGGCGCGCGGCCGCGAAATCCGCCGCAGGCCGCAGGGGTCGAAGCGCCGGTGTCCGCGGGGGGCGCGGGCGTGCGCGATCGCCGGGCATGCGGGACTCGCGGGATCCTCGGGCGTGCGCGATCCTCACGCGCGCCGGAACAGGTTGATGCCGGCCCCCTCGGGCCGCACGAGGATCTGCGGGGTCTGCTCGCGCCGGCCGCGGCTGCGTTCGCGCACGAACAGCGACACGAACACCTGCGCGTAACGGAACGCCCGCGGCACGTCGCCCGCGTACAGGCGCAGTCCTTCCGCGAAGCTCTGCGTGAAGACGCCGCCGTCGAACGGCCGGCCCGACGGCGCGGGCAGGATCCCGCGCGACTCGCCGGACTCCTCGCCGGGGCCGCTCGCGGTCAACAGCGAGACCGCGGCGTCGTCGTCGCCCGCGCGCGCCGGGGCCTGCGCCGCGGCGGGCGGCGCCGCCGGCCGCGCAGGCAGCCAGCGCTGCGCGAGCGTGCGCGAGCCGAGGCCGTCGCGCTCGGGCTCGCCGCCGTTGGCGGCGACGACGAAGCGCTCCGACGCCTCGCCCGCGAGCCGCATCTGCGGCAGGCTCGCGAACACGCTGCCGCTGTAGCAGGTGTCGAGAACGACGACGATCTCGCGCGCGCGCCCGCGCTGCACGACGTCGATGAGCTCGGTGTCGTGCAGCGCGGTCTCGTACGTCGCGACCGGCGAGCTCGCCCGCGTGTCGTACGCGAACACCGGGTACTTGCGCACCTCGCGGCCGCGGGGATCGGGAATCGGCTGCACCCCGTGGCTCGCGACGAAGACGAACACCGAGTCCGCGGGGCCGGGCTCGCGAACGAGGCGCTCGAGCTGGCGCAGGATCGCGTCGCGGGTGGCCTGGGCGTCGCGCAGCACGGTCATCTCGGCGGCTCGCCAGCCGCCCTGCGCGCGCAGCAGCGTCTCGAGGGTGCCGACGTCCTTGTCGACGCCGGGCAGCCTCGGGATCGACGGGTCCGCGAAGCGGCCGAGCCCGACGATCAGCGCGAACCGGCGCGGCGGGGCCGCGGCGCCCGGGGCGGGGCGGGCGGTCTCGCGCCGGCGCTGCAGCCAGCGCTCGAACGCGCGCGCCGTCTCCTGCTCCCACGCCTTTTCGCGCACGTCGGTCGGGTAGACCATCGACGTCGCGCGCATCCCGACGACGTTCTGGGCGATCACGAACGCGCGGTCGACCTCGGCCTCGTTCGCGTAGCGTCCCGCGAGCTCCACGCGGCCGAGGCGGTCGCGCACGATCGCGGCGCCCGCCAGGCCGTGGCGTGCGAACTGTTCGCGGATCGCGGCGAGGAGCGCGTCGGGCACGTCGTGGCGAACGTAGACGTTCTCGAAGTCCGGGTGCATCGACGCGGCGCACCCGGCGAGCGCCGCCGGCAGCGGCCACGCGAGCAGCGCACGCCGTGCGGCGCGCGGCGCGCCCGCGACGGGCGCCGGGACCGAGGCCCGCGCGCCTTTCACGGCGCGATCCTGAAGGTGCCGACGTGCTCGCGCTGCACGCCTTCGGCGCTGAGCGAAACCTCCATCCGGCACTCCTGCTCGGCGGGCACCTGGCTCGGCAGCGGGAATCCGCCGCGCGACGCGTGGCAGCCGGAGCTCACCGTGAAGCGCTCGACCGGCGCGGCGAGCTCGTTGAACTGCCCGTTCTCGTCCTTGCAGAGGAAGCGGCGCGAGAGCTCGACCCGGACGTCCTTCGGATCGGGGGTCAGCACGTGGTAGTGGACGTCGGTCTCGACGCGCTGGCCGCCGCGTGCGATCGCGGGCAGCGCGTTGCCGTCGATCGCGACGTCGAGGCCCGCGCGCGCGTAACCGAAGCGCGCCGCGCACTGCGAGTACGCTTCCGTGACCAGGCTGCTCGCGCTCGCGAAGCGCTCGGCACACCCCTTGTAGGACAGGTGCCACGCGGCGATCCCGCCGACGGCGGCGCCGATCGCGGCGCCGCCGAGCGCCCGGTTCACGCGCTCGCGCGCGCGCTCGCCGAACAGCGAGCCGATCAGCCCGCCGACGGCGCCGCCGGCGCCCGCGCCGGTGATCGCCGCGTCGCGCATGCAGCGGTCGAGTTCTTCGTTGGCGGACTGCTGCGAGCGCGCCGGGCCGGCGGCCAGCCCGACCGACACGATCGCGACGGCGATCACCAATCGTGCGGCGACGCCCGCGCGCCGGCGCGGGCGCGCGCCGCGCAGGGTGTGCTCGGTCTCGGGGGGGCTTGCGTTGGACGGCATCGACGCTCGGCGCGGGGGGTTCGGTCGACGATGCTACCGCAGTGCGCGGCCCGGCCCGCCCGGCTACCAGCCCAGCGTCAGCGTCACCCCGACGAGGCGGTAGCGATTCTCGTAGAGCGCGAGCGTCGACGAATTGCGCGCGTCGATCGCCTCGACGCGCAGCGTGCGGCGCGGCGCGAGCTCGATCTCCACCGCCGCGTCGAGCAGGCGGTAGCGGTCGCGACGGGCCGGCGTGTCGTCGAACAGCGCGGCGTCGAACCACGCGCGCTGGAGCATCGCGCCCACCGACCAGGTCGCCCCCGCGAAGCGGCGGTCCGCGGACACCCTCGCCCAGGCGCTGCGGCTCGCGAGATCCGCGAATCCGTTGGCGTTGACCTCGCGGCGCACGCCGGCGTCGAAGTCGAGGCCGTCGAGCCACGGGAACGGCTGCTTCGACTTGCGGTGCGTGGACACCGCGAGCACGTTGCCGTCGAGGTCCGCGTGCACGCCGCGGTGGCGGTTCGTTCCGAGCTCGGCGACCCACGCGGTGTAGCCGCGCTCGGGCTCGACCCGGGTCCAGTCGACGTGCAGCGCGGCGACGTCGCGAAAGAGCCGCCCCGCCACCCAGATGCGCTGCAACGACGGGCCGATGCCCAGCGTGCCGCCGCCCGCGGGCCGGCGCACGATCGCGTCCAGCGACGCAAAGCGGAATCCGAGGTCCGGGGCGTCGGGGCTCGACTTCTCGTCGAGGCGCCCGCCGACGGTCATGCGTGTCGAGTCGCCGAGCGGCACGTCGCGCACGCCCGAGACGACCACGCGCCGGAAGCTGCCGTCGATCCGCGTGAGCCCGTCGACGAACACCAGCGTGCCGTCCGGCGACAGCCGGATCAGCGGCGAGGACAGGCGCTCGCTGCCCGCGCCGAGCTCGACCGACAGCGTGCCGGTCGCCGGCGGCGCGGCCGGCACTCCGGCCGCAGCGGTGCCGGCGGCGGGGGCGGTCTCGGTGGCGGCCTGCGCGCGCGCGGGCGGGGCGAGCGGCTGCACGGCCGCCGCCGCGACGACGGCTGCGCACACCCCGCGCGCGGCCGTCCGCGCGGCGCGCGCGCGGGCGCGGCGGGCGATCAGACGCCGCTCTTGTAGCAGACGGTCTGCCAGACGTTCGTGCCGTCGACCGAGCTCACCAGCACGTAGTAGCACTTGACGCCGTGGCCGGCGCTGTACGACAGGTTGCGGGCCGACGCGATGCCGGCGGGGACGGCGAGCGCGAACGCGAGCGCGAGCGTGGGGGCGAGGCGGCGGATCAGGCGGGAAGCGTGCATCGGGTTCTCCTGGAGGGGGATCGAGGGAGCGCCGCGTTCGACGCGACGACACGGGTACGACGTGTCCTCACTCGCAGGATCGATGCCAGCCGGCGGATACCGAAAAATTCTTTCGAATCAGGTGCTTGCGGAGCCCGGCCGGGGACGCTTCCGGGGCGGGCTCGCGAGATGCCCCGCATCGGGGGATTTGCCCCGGCGGTCAGACCCCGAATGCGCCGCGCCCGTCGTCGCGACTCGCGGCGTCGAGGTGGCGCGTGCAGTTGACGAGCTCGATCGCCCAGGGCGATTCGGCCGACAGGATCGAGACCGACGTGTTCGCGAGGCGGTGGGGGATCGGCGCGGCGCCGGTGCGGCCCGCGTGGTGGTCGAGGATCGCGCGCAGCACGAGCCCGTGCGTGACGACCGCGAGCGGGCCGCCGCTGCGGCGGCGGCGCTCGACGACCGCGGCGAACGCGCGCGCCACGCGCTCGAGGAACACCGGCACCGACTCGCCGCCCTCGGGCGCGTGCTCCATCTCGGTGGGGTCGAACCCGAGGCTGTCCATCGGGCGGCCGCGCAGCGCGCCGAAATTGCGCTCCTGCAGCAGCTCGGTGCGCTCGATCGGCAGCCCGGTCAGCGCCGCGAGCGGCTCGGCGGTCATCGTCGCGCGCGCGAGGTCGCTGCTGACGATCGCGGTGACGCCCGCGCGCGCGAGCCGCTCGCCGACCGCGCGCGCCTGCGCGCGGCCGAGCTCGCTCAGGGGCGTGTCGGGCGGCTGCAGGACCCGCGTGGCGTTCAGCGGGGTCTCTCCGTGGCGGACGAGGATGATCGACATCCGGCGATTGTGCCATTTCGGGAAGGCCGTCGCGATGAGGTAGTCTCGCGAACGTCTCGAACTGCCCTGGAGCTCCCGATGATCCGCGATCCGGACACCCTGAATGCCCTGCTCGACACCGTCTCGCGCTTCGTGCGCGAGCGCCTCGTCCCGGCCGAGAACGTCGTCGCCGAGACCGACGAGATCCCGCAGGACATCGTCGACGACATGAAGACGATGGGCCTGTTCGGCATCTCGATCCCCGAGGAGTACGGCGGCCTGGGACTGACGATGGAGGAGGAAGTGCTGGTGGTCGCCGAGCTGTGCAAGGCGTCGCCGGCGTTCCGCTCGATCATCGGCACCACGGTGGGCATCGGTTCGCAGGGCATCCTGATCGACGGAACGCCCGAGCAGAAGGCGGCGTACCTGCCCAGGCTGGCCACCGGGGAGCAGATCGCGTCGTTCGCGCTCACCGAGCCCGAGTCGGGGTCCGACGCGGCGTCGCTGCGCACGACCGCGATCCGCGACGGCGACCACTACGTGGTCAACGGCACCAAGCGCTACATCACGAACGCGCCGCACGCGAGCCTGTTCACGCTGATGGCGCGCACCGATCCGTCGGTGCGCGGCGCCGGCGGCATCACCGCGTTCGTCGTCGACGCGAAATCGCCGGGCATCGGCTTCGGCAAGTACGACCGCAAGATGGGCCAGCGCGGCGCGCACACCTGCGACGTGATCTTCGAGAACGTGAAGGTGCCTGCGGCCAACGTCATCGGCGGGCGCGAAGGCGTGGGCTTCAAGACCGCGATGAAGGTGCTCGACAAGGGCCGCATCCACGTGGCCGCCGTGTGCATCGGCGCGGCCGAGCGAATGCTCGCCGACGCGCTGAAATACGCGATGGAGCGGCGCCAGTTCGGCCAGCCGATCGCGGAGTTCCAGCTCGTGCAGGCGATGCTCGCCGACAGCAAGGCCGAGACCTACGCGGCGCGCTGCATGGTGGTCGACGCCGCGCGCCGGCGCGACGCCGGCGAGAACGTGAGCACCGAGGCGTCGTGCGCGAAGATGTTCGCGTCCGAGATCTGCGGGCGGGTGGCGGATCGCGCGGTGCAGATCTTCGGCGGCGCCGGCTACATGAGCGAGTACGGCATCGAGCGCTTCTACCGCGACGTGCGCCTGTTCCGCATCTACGAGGGCACGACGCAGATCCAGCAGCTCGTCATCGCGCGCAACATGATCCGCGCGGCGTCGGCCTGAGGACGGGCGCCGTGGCGCCGGTGCGCGTCGACGTCGACGGCGCGGTCGCGACGCTGACGCTGGACAACCCGCCGCTGAACGTCGTCACGGTCGCGCTCACGCGCGCGCTCGACGACGCGCTGCGGGCGCTGCTGGCCGAGCCCTCGGTGCGCGCGCTGGTCGTCACCGGCGCGGGCGAGCGCGCGTTCTGCGCCGGCTCCGACATTTCCGAGTTCGCCGGCTACATGGCGCCGGGCCGCGTGGTGCCGGCGAAGCTCGCGCTGCAGAACGAGGTCTTCGCGCGTCTCGAGCGCTGCGCCAGGCCCACGCTCGCCGCGGTCGAAGGCCTGGCGTTCGGCGGCGGGCTCGAGATCGCGGCGTGCTGCGACCTGATCGTCGCCGGCGAGACCGCGCGCTTCGCGCTGCCCGAGTTGAAGCTCGGCGTGTTCCCGAGCAGCGGCGGGCCGCTGCGCGTGACGCGCCGCGTCGGCACCGGACGGGCGCGCGAGATGATGTTCGGCGGCGAGCCGATCGACGCGCGCACCGCGCTCGCGTGGGGGCTCGTCAACCGCGTCGTCCCGGCGGGCGAGGCGCTCGCGCGGGCGCGGGCGTGGGCGGGCGAGCTCGCGCGCCGGCCGCGCGCGGCGCTGGCCGCGTGCAAGGAAGTGATCGGGCGGGCGTTCGACGCGGACCAGGACGCCGCGATCCGCCGCTCGCTCGAGCTGTCGGACCGCGCGTTCGCGTCCGACGAGTGCCGCGAGGGCGTGCGCGCGTTCTTCGCGAAGCAGCCCCCCGACTTCAGCGGGCTCTGACGGGCCCGCGCAACCCCTATCGGAAGGAGAGCCTCCATGAGACGAGCTGCGATCGTGTCCCCGGCACGCACCGCCATCGGTGCGTTCGGCGGAAGCCTGAAGTCCATCCCGGTCGAGGAGCTCGGCGCGTGCGTCGCGAAGGCGGTGCTCGCGCGCACCGGCCTGGACCCGGCGCGCATCGACGACGTCGTGTTCGCGCAGTCGTACATGAACGGCGAGACGCCGTGCACCGGGCGCTGGATCGCGCTGCAGGCGGGGATGCCGGTCGAGGTGCCCGGCATGCAGCTCGACCGCCGCTGCGGCGGCGGACTGCAGGCGGTCGCGATGGCCGCGATGATGGTGCAGAGCGGCGCGGCCGACGTCGTCATGGCCGGCGGCGTCGAGAGCATGAGCAACGTCGAGTACTACACGACCGACATGCGCTGGGGCAAGCGGGCGGGCACCGTGAAGCTGCACGACCGCCTCGACCGCGGGCGCGAGCGCTCGCAGCCCGAGGAGCGCTTCGGCAGGATCTCCGGAATGATCGAGACGGCCGAGAACCTCGCGCGCGAGTACGCGATCACGCGCGAGGCGGCCGACGCGTTCGCGGTGCGCAGCCAGCAGCGCGCGGCCGCCGCGTGGGCCGCGGGCAAGTTCGACGACGAGGTCGTGCCGGTGATGGTGCCGCAGAAGAAGGGCGAGCCGCTCGCGTTCCGCAAGGACGAAGGGTTCCGCGCCGACAGCACGATCGAGTCGCTCGCGGCGCTCAAGCCGGTGATGAAGGGCGGCACGGTCACCGCCGGCAACGCGTCGCAGCAGAACGACGCGGCGGCTGCGTGCCTGGTGGTCGCCGAGGACAAGCTCGCGGAACTGAAGCTCGACCCGATGGCGTGGTTCGTCGGCTGGGCCGCGGCCGGCTGCGAGCCGGCGACGATGGGCATCGGCCCGGTGCCGGCGGTGAAGAAGCTGTTCGCGCGCACCGGAATGTCGTTCGACCGGATGGACCTGGTCGAACTGAACGAGGCGTTCGCGTGCCAGGCGCTGGCGGTGACCAAGGGCTGGGGCTGGCACGACCCCGACCGCCTCAACGTCAACGGCTCGGGCATCTCGCTCGGCCACCCGGTGGGTGCGACCGGCGCGCGCATCATGACGACGCTGCTGCACGAGCTCGCGCGCCGCGGCGGGCGCTACGGGCTCGAGACGATGTGCATCGGCGGCGGGCAGGGCATCGCGGCGATCTTCGAGCGGGCGTAGGCGCACGAGGGGACATCCCGGCGCGGGCCGCGCGATTCTGTCAGCATCGGCCGATACACCGGCGACGCGCCGGCCCACCCCGGGAGCCGACCCATGACCGCCTGCGCCGTTCCGGCGTCGCCACCCCTCGTCCCCGCCGCCGACGCGCTCGCCGCGCTCTGGCGCGATGCCGGGCTCGCCGCCGACGCGCTCGGGCGTGTCCGGCTGCCGGGTGCCGAACCCGTGCTGCCGTCGTCGTTCGCGGTCGGCACCGCCGCGCAGGTGTCGATCGCGGCGGCCGCGCTCGCGGCCGCCGAACTGGGCGCGATGCGCGGCGGCCCGCGCCAGGAAGTGAGCGTCGAGGTGCTCGACGCCGCGCTCGAGTGCTGCGGCGTGTTCACGATCGACGGGCGCCGTCCCGAGATCTGGGACAAGCTCTCGGGCCTGTATCCGTGCGGCGGCGACGCGCGGCCCGGTTGGGTGCGCGTGCACGCGAACTTCGCGCACCACCGCGACCGCGCGCTCGGCGTCCTCGGGCTCGCGCCGGGGGCGCGGACCGAGCGCGCGGACGTCGAGCGCGCGCTGCGCGACTGGAGCGCCGAGGACTTCGAGGACGCCGCCGCGCGCGCGGGTGCGGTCGTCGCCGCGCTGCGCAGCTTCGAGCAGTGGGAGCGTCACCCGCAGGCCGGCGCGGTCGACGCCGCGCCGCTGGTGGGCGTCGCGCGCATCGGCGACGCGCCGCCCCGCGGTCTGCCGCCGCTGGCCACGGGCGCGCCGCCGCTGGCCGGCGTGCGCGTGCTCGACCTCACGCGCATCCTCGCCGGGCCCGTGGGCGGGCGCACGCTCGCCGCGTACGGCGCGGACGTGATGCTCGTGAACTCGCCGGCGCTGCCGAACATCGAGTCGATCGTCGACACCAGCCGCGGCAAGCTCTCCGCGCACGTCGACCTGCGCACCGGCGCCGGCCGCGACGACCTGCGCCTGCTCGCGCGCGACGCGCACGTGTTCGTGCAGGGCTATCGCCCCGGCGGGCTCGCCGCACTCGGCTTCTCGCCCGAGGCGCTCGCCGAGCTCGCGCCCGGCATCGTGTGCGTTTCGCTGTCGGCGTACGGGGTGACCGGCCCTTGGGGCGATCGGCGCGGCTTCGATTCGCTGGTGCAGACCGCCACCGGCTTCAATCACGCCGAAGGGCTCGCCGACGGCACCGGCAAGCCGCGCGCGCTGCCGATGCAGATCCTCGACTACGCCACCGGCTTCCTGATCGCGTTCGGCGCGCAGCTGGCGTTGATGCGCCAGGCGCGCGAAGGCGGCAGCTGGCACGTGCGCGTCTCGCTCGCGCGTACCGGCCGCTGGCTGCGCACGCTCGGTCGCGTCGCCGACGGATTCTCCGCGGCCCGGCCGGACTTCGACGCGCGGATGCAGCGTTTCGAGTGCGGGTGGGGCGAACTGCGCGCGCTGCCGCACGCGGCGATGTTCTCGGCGACGCCCGCGCGCTGGCGCCGGCCGTCGATGCCGCCGGGCACGCACGCGCCGCGCTGGCCGGCGGTCGGCCGATAGAATGCGCGTTCAACACGAGGTGTCGATGACCACGGATTCACAAGAACGCAGCGTGCGGCGCAAGCCGGTGCTGGACTACCCCTGCGGCGACGCCCCCGAGACGGGCCACGCGAAGGAGATCGCCCCGGGCGTGCTCTGGATCCGGATGCCGCTGCCGTTCACGCTCACGCACATCAACGTCTGGGCGGTGCGCGACGGCGACGGCTGGGCGATCTTCGACACCGGTGTCCAGACCCCCGCGACCGCGGCCGCGTGGCGCACGCTGCTCGCCGGCGACGAGGCGCGCGGCGCGCACCGCGTGAGCCGCGTGTTCGTCACGCACATGCACCCGGACCACGTCGGCATGGCCGGCTGGCTCACGCGCAAGTTCGACTGCCGCCTGTGGATGACGCGGCTCGAGTACCTGAACTGCCGCGTGCTGGTGGGCGACACCGGACGCGAGGCGCCCGAGGACGGCATCCGCTTCTACCGCCGCGCCGGCTGGGACGACGACGCGATCGAGTACTACCGCGCGCGCTTCGGCAACTTCGGCAAGACCACGTACGCGCTGCCCGAGAGCTATCGCCGCATCCGCGACGGCGAGACGATCCGCATCGGCGAGCACGACTGGCACGTGATCGTCGGCGGCGGCCACTCGCCCGAGCACGCGTGCTTCCACTGCCCGGACCTGAAGCTGCTGATCTCGGGCGACCAGGTGCTGCCCAAGATCTCGTCGAACGTGTCCGTGTTCCCGACCGAGCCGGACGCGAACCCGCTGCACGAGTGGCTGACGTCGATCGAGCGGCTGAAGGCCGCGATCGACGACGACGTCCTCGTGCTGCCGGCGCACAACGACCCGTTCCGCCGGCTGCACGCGCGCCTCGACGACCTCGCCGGCGGGCACGAGCGCTCGCTCACGAGGCTGCGGCGCACGCTCGCGAAGCCGGTGCGCGTGATCGACGTCTTCGGCGCGCTGTTCGCGCGCGGCATCAGCGACCTCGGCCTGCTCAGCCTGGCCACCGGCGAGAGCCTCGCCCACCTCAACTACCTGGTCCACCGCGGCGAGGCGTCGGTCAGCCTCGACGACGCCGGTGTCGCCTGGTACCAGTCGACCCCGAACCCCTCCTGAGGAGCCCCCGGATGCCCCGCCTGACCAAGCTCTCCCGATCCGTCGCCGGCAAGGTCGTGATCGTCACCGGTGCCGGCAGCGGCATGGGCCGCGCCACCGCGCAGGTGTTCGCCGACGAGGGCGCGCACGTCGCCGTCACCGACGTGAAGGGCGCGCAGGAAGTCGCCGACCAGATCGTCGCCGCCGGCGGCACCGCGCGCGCGTGGTCGCTCGACGTCGCGAACGACGAGGACGTGGCGCGCGTGGTCGGCGAGATCGCGGCGCACTACGGCGGCATCGACGTGCTCGTGAACAACGCCGGCATCTCGGTGCGGCTGCCGATCGACGACCCCGACTACCTCGCGCGCTGGAACCGCGGCATCGACGTGCTGCTCACCGGGCAGGTGCGCATGATCCGCGCGGCGCTGCCGTGGCTGCGCAAGTCCGCCTCCGCGCGCATCGTGAACATCGCGTCCACCGAGGGGCTGGGCGCCACGGCGCTGCACAGCCCGTACACCGCGGCCAAGCACGGCGTGATCGGGCTCACGCGCTCGCTCGCGCTCGAGCTCGGGCCCGAGGGCATCACCGTCAACTGCATCTGCCCGGGGCCGATCAACACCGCGATGACCGCGCGCGTCGACCCGAAGGACAAGGAAACCTACGCGCGCCGGCGCACCGCGCTGCGCCGCTACGGCGACCCCGAGGAGGTCGCGCAGATGACCGTGTCGCTGTGCCTGCCGGCCGCGTCGTTCCTCACCGGCGCGACGATCCCGGTCGACGGCGGGCTGACGATCCGGCGGGCCTGAGCCCGGGGCCGGCGGCCGCGCGGGCAGGCTCGCGCCGTCGTCAGTCGAGCGGCGCCAGCGGCAGCGGCTCGCCGGCCGGCAACGGCACGCGGGCCACGTTCAGCGTCATCGACACCGCGGTGTAGTACCCGCAGACGCCGACGAGGTCGACGACGCCGCGCTCGCCGAAGAGCGCGAGCGCGCGCGCGAACGTCGCGTCGTCGACGTTCCTCGTGCGGTGCAGTTGCGTGCAGAAGTCGTAGACCGCGGCCTCGTCGTCGCGCATCTGCTCGGGCCGGCGGCCCAGCGCGAGCTCGTCGGCGATGCGCGGTTCGAGCCCGGCCTTCTCGGCGAGCGGCCGGTGCGCGTACCACTCGAACTGCGAGGTCCACACGCGCGCGGTGACCAGGATCGCGAGCTCGTTGAGCCGCAACGGCAGCGACGATTCGTAGCGGATGTATGCGCCTACGCGCTGCAGCCGGTCGCCGAGCTCGGGGCTGCGCAGCCAGGCATTGAACGGGCCGCCGGTCAGCACGCGACGCACCGTCGCGGGGTCGTTCGTTCCCGCGCGCGGGCCGGCGAGGATCGCCTGCAGCGTCGCCGACTGCGCCGGGCTCAACCGTTCCGGGTCGAGCACCGGGAAGCGCGGGGCGGCCGCGTCGGTGCCGGCGGCCGGCGTCTGCGCTGCGGTGCTGCGGGCGTCCTGGGTCATCGCATCGTCCTCCATCGTCGTCTCGGGCCCCGCATCATGCCGGGGCGCCGCGCAGGAGGGCAAGGCGGGGAACGCCGCTAGACGACGTACCCGAGGTCGACGGTCGCGCCGGAGGTGTCGTGCGCGACGCGCTGCTCGTCGGCGCCGTAGATCAGGTAGTGGGCGATCGCGCCGTTGCCGCGGCTGCCCAGGAACGCGGGCAGGTTCGCGTCGACGTAGGCGGCGACGTCGGGGTTCTCGGCGAGGTAGCGGTTGCCGTCGAAGTGATCGAACTTCGGGCCGGCGGCGCGGCCCTCCCAGACGCCGAACAGGTTGTAGTGCATGAACAGCGTGGCGTCGTCGAGGTGCAGCGCGGCGAGGTCGGGCCACTTGGCGGAGTACCAGGCGGCGTCGAACCAGCTGTTGGGGGCGAGGTGCTGGGCGGCCCCCGAGGCGAGGTAGTCGGCCAGCGCGGTGTCGACGGTGACCGCGGGCACCTTCTGCGGGTTGTCGAGCAGGTAGAACACGGCGTCGAACAGGAAGCCGTTGTCCTTGCCGTAGTCGGGCGCGTGCGCCCGCGCCGGGTTCACGAGCGAGAAGGACTTGTCGGTGAACTGCAGCGCCTCCACCGACGACAGCGTGTCGGTGCCGCCGCCCGTGCCGCCGTCGTCGGTGACCGAGAACACGCCGTGGCTGTCGCGCTGCACCGCGAACGCCGAGCGCGTGCCCGCGAAACGCGCAGTGTCGTGGCCCGCGCCGCCGCTGAGGAGATCGTCGCCGGGGCCGCCCTGGAGCGTGTCGTCGCCGGACCCGCCCGTGACGCGGGGCGGCGCAGGAGGGACGACGCCTGTCGCGCCCGCGAAGTTGCGCGGCGTGTCCGAGACGACGCCGCCGTCGTGCGACAGCGCGTGCGCGCCGTCGGAGGGCAGCGGGCCGTAGGTGACGACGTCGACGTCGCCGTAGTTCAGCGTGCCGCCCCCGGTGAACAGGAACCCGGACGGGATGATGTAGTCCGGCGTCACGATGCCGAGGTCGGCGAACGCCTGCGTCGCGGCCAGCACCGAGGTGTTCGCGGTCGCCACGCTCGGCAGGTTCGCCGGGAACGTGTAGACGTGCGACTGCGCGCCGGCGCTCGAGGTCAGGGTGACGCCGCGCCAGAACGACTCGCCGTCGAACGGCCCGACGTGGAATTCCACGTACTGGATCGTGCCGTCGGCGTTCGAATAGAGCTCTTCGATCTCGTAGAGGTGGAAGCTCATCGGTGGCGTCTCCTTCGCGCGTCAACGCGCGGCGGGGGCGGCGAATTCCACGCCGCGTCGCGACCGTCAGCGCTCGCCCGCGCCCCCGCCTCGGCCGGCCCCGGCCCGCCCCGCCCCGAAGGCCGACGCATCGCGATGTCCCCGCTCGTGACAGGGTCGCGACACGCCTCGCACGCGCTCGTCGGTCGATGCGCGCCGTCCGGCCCCGGCGCTGCGCCGGGGCCGGGTCGCGGCAGCAGACTCGAGGGGTGACGCCTGGCCGGCCGCGAGCGCCGTGACCGGTGCGTTCGTGCCGCCATCGAATCCGGAATCCATTGACGACGACCTCCGCGAGCGACGAATCCGGCGCACGCGACCCCGACGCCGCGCCGACGCCCCGCTTCGCACTGCCGGTGCGCATGCTCGCCGGCGTCGCGGGCCCGATGGTCTGCGTGCAGCTCGCCGTCACCGTCGTGATGCTGCGCGCGACCGAGCTGCCGCTGCGCACCGTCGCCGCGATCACGATCACCGGGCTCGCGTGCGCCGCGCTGGCGGGCGCGAGCGCGTATCGCGCGGGGCGCAGCGCTGCGCGGCGCCTGCGCGCGGTGATCGGGCTCATGCAGCGCGTCGAGGAGGGCGACTATCGGGTGCAGCTCGACGCCGGCGCGGTCGACGAGATCGGCGTGCTCGTGCAAGGCGCCAACCGGCTCGTGACCGCGGCCGCCGCGCGCGAGAAGCGCATCCTCGAGAACGCGCTGATCGACCCGCTCACGGGCCTGTACAACCGCACGCTGATCACGGACCGCATCCGAGCGGCGATCGCCGACGCGCAGCGCACCAAGGCGCGCTTCTGCGTCGTCGTCCTCGACCTGGACCGATTCAAGGTCGTCAACGACACGCTCGGCCACGGCACCGGCGACGTGCTGCTGCGCGAGGTCGCGCGCCGGTTGCGCAATGCGGTGCGCGAGAGCGACTGCGTCGCCCGGCTGGGCGGCGACGAGTTCGTGCTGCTGCTGCCCGGCGGGCTGGACGTCGCGACCGAGATCGCCGATCGCATCCAGCGCGCGATGGCGGCGCCGCTGCACAACGGCGACCAGACGATCGACATTGGCGCGAGCATCGGCATCGCCGCGTACCCGAGCCACGGGCAGGACGATGCGACGCTGCTGCGCCACGCGGACGCCGCGATGTACCGGGCCAAGCACCAGCGCCTGGGGTGCAGCGTGTTCGACGGCGACACGCACGAGGTGCAGCGCGGATACCTGTCGATGCTGGGCGAGCTGCGCCGCGCGCTCGCGCAGCGCCAGTTCGAGCTCGAGTACCAGCCCAAGCTCGACCTGCGCAGCGGCCTGACGGTCGGTGTCGAGGGGCTCGTGCGCTGGAACCACCCGGTGCGCGGGCGCGTGCCGCCGAACGAGTTCATCCCGTTCGCCGAGCAGACCGGGATCATGCGCGACATCACGCGCTGGGTCGTCGCCGAAGGCGCGCGCTTCGCCGCCGAGTCGGCGCGCGCGGGCCTGGACCTGCGGGTGTCGGTCAACGTCTGCGCGCAGGACATCCAGAACCCGGACTTCTGCGCCGCGGTCGGCGAGATCATCGCGCAGGAGCGCGTGGAGCCGGGCCGCCTGTGCCTGGAGATCACCGAGAGCGGCGTCGTCAGCGAGACCGAGGCCGCGGTGCGCAACCTGACGGCGATCGCCGGCTGGGGCGTGCGCCTGTCGGTCGACGACTTCGGCACCGGTTACGCGACGCTCAAGCAGCTGCAGCGGCTGCCGGTGCACGAGCTGAAGGTGGACCGCTCGTTCGTCAGCGGCCTGCACGCGAACCGCGGCAACGAGTCGATCGTGCGGGCGACGATCGAGCTCGCGCGCCAGCTCGGGCTGTCGGTGGTCGCCGAGGGCGTCGAGACGGTGGCCGAGCTGCGCGCGCTGGCGGCGCTCGGCTGCGACGAGGCGCAGGGGTACTACCTGTCCAAGCCGATGCCCGCGTCCGAGGTGACGTCCTGGGTGACGATGCGCCACTCGCTGCACGCGAGCTCGCGCGAGCTCTACTTCGAGATGCTGACGTCGCGCTAGCGGCGAGCCGGGCGCCACCGTCGCGGGATCTGGCCGTACACTGCCCGGGCGACGCGGCCGCGGGCCGCGGCTCGTGACGAGGAGACCGCCGTGCCCGTGCTCGATGGAACCGATCTCGGCCTGCTGCCGACCCAGGGGGTGGGTTCGTGGTCCGCGCCGTCGTGGCTGTCGCTGGCGCGGCGCGCGGTGCGCGCCGGCGACGCCGGCCCGGCGGACCTGCAGGAGGCGCTCGACGACGCGGTGCGCATCGCGGTGTCCGACCAGGAGCAGGCGGGCCTCGACGTCGTCACCGACGGCGAGATCGCTCGCCAGCGCTTCCTGTGGAACGTGGTCGAGCGGCTCTCGGGGCTGAAGGCGGTCGCGTCGCTGCGCCGCGTCGGCGCCGTCGCGTACGACGCGGCGCCCACGTTCGTGACCACCGAGCGCGTGAGCGCACCCGACGGGCTCGGGCTCGCCGCCGAGCACGCGTTCGTGCGCACGCTCACGTCGCGTCCGCTGAAGGTCTGCTGCCCCGGCCCGCTCACGCTCGCGCTGCCGATCACCGCGGCCGACGGCTACCGCGAAGGCGGCGACCTCGCCATGCTCTACGACCTCGCCGACCTCGTGAACCGCGAGCTGCGCGCGCTCGTCGCGCAGGGGCTGCGCTTCGTGCAGGTCGACGAGCCGTCGGCGGCCGGCGGGGCGCGCGTGAGCGTCGCCGAGGCGGTGAAGCTGTTCAACCGCACCGTCGAGGGCGTCGACGCCAAGATCGCGCTGCACATCTGCTTCGGCAACAACCAGGGGCGGCCCGCGATGAAGCGCACGTACGCGCCGCTCTTCCCGGCGATGCTCGACGCGCGCGCCGACCAGTTCGCGCTCGAGTTCGCCAATCGCGAGATGTCCGAGATCGACCTGTGGGCGCGGCTCGACACCGACCGCGAGCTCGCGGTCGGCGTCGTCGACGTGAAGTCGATGTACGTCGAGAGCGCGGAAGACGTCGCGGCGCGCATCCGGCTCGCGCTGCGGCACGTGCGCGCCGACCGGCTCTGGCCGACCTGCGACTGCGGCTTCTCGGCCACTCCGAGGCGGCTCGCGCGCGCCAAGGCGAAGGCGCTGGTCGACGGTGCGCGGATCGTGCGCGCCGAGCTCGCGTAGGTAGGCGCGGCGTACGCGCCGCAGCGGCCCGCGCCGAGCGGCGCGGCCGCGCTTCCCGCCGCACGGCCCGGCCCCGCGGTCGCGCCGCGCCCTCCCGCGTGGACGCTATCGCCAGCCGACCTCGTGCCGCATCACGAGCGGGTCGAGCCGCTCGTGCACGCGCGCCTCGAGCGCCGCGCGCTGCGCGGGCGGCACGCCGGCCAGCGTCACCGTCATCAGGCTGCCGTGCGACTCGTGCGCGCGCACGACGACCTCGGCCGACGCGCCCGGCGGCAGCAGGTCCGAGACCAGCCGCTCGGCGACGCGCCGCGCGGCGTCCCAGCGCAGCGCCGGCTTGAAGACCTTGCCGACGCCGGTCAGCGGCATCGGCGCCACGAAGTGCACCGCGACCGGCACCGCGGCGCGCTCGGGCGTGCGCTCGCGCACGAAGTCGATCAGCTCGGCCTCCGAGACCTGCGCGCCGGCCTTGGGCTCGACGTACGCGACCGGCAACTCGCCCGCGTACGCGTCGGGCTGCCCGACGACCGCGGCGAGGCCGACCGACGGGTGCCGGTAGAACACCTCCTCGATCGCCATCGGGTCGATGTTGTGCCCGCCGCGGATCACGAGGTCCTTCGCGCGGCCGGTGATCCACAGGTAGCCGTCGGCGTCGAGCCGGCCGAGGTCGCCCGAGTTCACCCAGCCGGGCTCGACGAACGCGCCGCGGTTGTGCGCGTCGTTCACGTAGCCCGAGAACACGCCCGGTCCCTGCATCGCGACGACGCCGATCTCGTCGGGGCCGCAGTCGCGCCGCCAGCGCCCGCCGGCGTCGAGCTCGACCACGCGCACGCGGCTGTACGGCACCGGCTGGCCGACCGAGCCGAGCCGGATCGGGCGGTCGCGCCAGCTCATCGCGTGCACGCTCGACGTCTCGGTCATGCCGTAGACCTCGAGCACCTGGACGCCGAAGCGCTCCTCCCACGCACGCCCGACCGCGACCGGGATGCCCGAGCCGCCGCCCGAGCAGCAGCGCAGGCTGGAGACGTCGGCGTCGCCCACGGGCACGTGCAGCGCCGCCGCGAGCACCGTCGGCACCGAGCCGAACACCTCGGGCCGATAGCGCTCGACCAGCCGCCAGACCTTGCCGAGCGCGTTCGGGTGCCGCCAGCCGCCGGCCGAGAGCACGACCATCGTGCCGCCCGACGACAGCGACGCGAGCGCGCCCGACAGCGCGCCGCCGACGTGGAACAGCGGCACGCCGAACAGGCCCGTGCGGCCCGGCGGCGAGCGGAACATCAGCCCGACGGCCCACGCCTGGTAGACCTGGTTGCGGTGCGTGTGGCGCACGAGCTTGGGCGTGCCGGTCGTGCCGCCGGTGTGGAAGAACGCTGCGACGTCGTCGGCCGCGATGCGCCGGCCCGAGACGAGCCGGTCCGCGGGCTCGACGTCGGCGAGCGCGTCGAACGCGTGCACGCCGTCGACGCCCGCCGGCACTTGCCCGACGACGACGATCGCGGCGAGCCCCGGCAGCGCGTCGCGCACCGCCATGACCTTGTCCCACAGGTCGGTGCCGGGCGTCGGCCCCAGCGCGACGAGCACCTTCGTGCGCGCCGCGCGCAGGATCTCGGCGATCTGCGCGGGCTCGAGCAGCGGGTTGACCGGATTGGCGATGCCCGCGGCCTCCGCGGCGAACAGCGTGACGAACGCCTGCGGCACCAGCGGCAGCATGAAGCTGACGACGTCGTTTGGGCCCACGCCGAGGCGCGTCAGCGCGTTGGCCACCTGCGTCGTGCGCGCGAGGAACTGGCGGTGCGTGATCGTCAGCGGCGGCTCGTCGGGGTCGGCGTTGGGCAGGAAGTGCAGTGCCGGCGCGTCCGGCGCGCGCGCGGCGCCGAGCTGCAGCGCCTCGTAGGTGCTGCGCGCGGCGACGCGCTCGTCGTAGGGCGTGGCCTCGAACGCGCGCAGCTTCGCGTCCGTCGAGAGGTCGGGCCAGTCGTCGCCGATCAGGCGGTCGAGCGGGTGCACGCCGGTCATCGCGCGATCCTCACTTGTCGCGCTCGCGGTAGTCGCCGAAGCTCGCGTCGCGCTCGGACAGCAGCCCGCTCACGCTCGCGCCGTCGCGGCGGAAGCGCGACATGTACGCCTTGCTCGGCTCGGTCTGGAACGCGAGCGCCTGCAGGTCGGTGCCCGCGCGGATCGCGGCGCGCAGGCCCATGATCTCCATCGCGCGGTGCACGCTGCGCTTGTTGATCGCGGCCAGCTCGATCGGCAGCTTCGCGACGCGCTCGGCGACGGCGAGCACCTCGGCCTCGAGCCGGTCGGCCGGGTACGCGCGGTTCGCCCAGCCCTTGCGCGCGGCTTCCGCGCCCGACAGCGAGTCGCCGGTCAGCATCGACTCCATCGCCTGGCGCATGCCCATCGTCCAGGGGTGGAACTGCATGTCGGGCGGGCTCATCAGCCGCACCGGCGGGTAGCCGATCTGCGCGTCGTCGGCGACGTAGACGAGGTCGCACGCGGTCGCGAGCTCCGAGCCGCCCGCCAGGCAGTAGCCGTGCACCTGCGCGATCACCGGCTTGGCGAGGTCCCAGATGCGGAACCAGCCGTCGACGACGTGGCGCGACCACTGGCCCAGCCCCCCCGCGGTGTGGTACGGCTGGCCGAGCGCGTTGTTCGACGCGAGGTCGTAGCCCGAGCAGAACGCCGGGCCCGCGCCGCGCACGATCGTCACGCGCACGTCGGGGTCGGTGTCGGCGTGCTCGAGCGCCGCGAAGATCTCGCCGCGCAGAACGTTGTTCATCGCGTTGCGCTTGTCGGGGCGGTTGAGCGTGAGCCGGCGCACGCCGGGCAGCGGGTCGTCGACGAGCAGGTGGATGCGGTCGGTCATGCGGTCTCCTGTGCGCGGGTCTCGTGCCCGCATCGTTCATCGAAACTGCGCGCCCGACCGCGCGTTCGCCGGCCGGCCCGCGCGCAGCCCGGCGCGCGGCCGGCTATTCCTGGAACCCGGACGCGCGGATCACGGGCTCCCACTTCGCGCGGTAGTCCGCGAGCATCTTCGCGGTGTCCTCGGGGCCGAGCGGCGCGAGCGTCATGTTGCCGGCGCGCATCTTCGCGCGCAGCTCGGGCGATCGCATCGCGTCCATCATCGCGGCGCCGATCAGCTTCACGCGCTCGGGCGGCATGCTCGCGGGCGCGACGAAGACGTTGAAGCCGTCGCCGACCAGGTCCAGCCCCGCCTCGCGCAGCGTCGGCGCGTCGGGCAGGTCCTCGGAGCGGCGCGCGCCCGAGGTCGCGAGCACGCGCACCTTGCCCGACGCCTGCAGCGCGACCAGCGCGTCGACCGTGTCGATCGCGACCGGCACCACGCCGCCGACCAGGTCGGTGGCGAGCGGGGCCGAGCCGCGGTAGCCCACCACCTGCGCGGAGACCTTGGCCGCGTCGGCGAGCATCAGCGCGAAGAAGTGCGGCAGGCTGCCCGTGGCCGGCACGCCGAAGTTCGCGCGCGACGGGTTCGCCTTCAGCCACGCGATCAGCTGGGCGACGTCGCGCACCGGCAGCTGCGGGTTGACCGCGAGCGCGAATTCGTACGACGTGACCTGAGCCACCGGGACGAAGTCGCGCAGCGGGTCGTAGCCGACGCCCTTGGCGACCAGCGGCGCGACCACCGCGATCGCGGGGTTCGCGGCCAGCAGCACGTTCTCGCCGGGGGGCGCCGCCTTCACGACCTGAGCGGACAGCCGGCCGCCCGCGCCGGTGCGGTTCTCGACGACCACCGGAACGCCGAGCCGGTCCTTGAGCGCGTCCGCGACCAGCCGGGCCGCGCGGTCGGACGCCCCGCCCGGCGCGTAGCCGACGACGAGCTTCAGCGGCGTGTCGAGCTTCTGCGCGAACGCGCCCGCTCCCGCGGCGAACAGCGCCGTGCCGATCAGCCACACCGTTGCGATTCGCATCTTGTCTCCCGGTTGCGGCGATGTGCCGCGTCGGGGCCATTGTCGGCTGTCGCGCGCGTCCGCGTCCACCGTTCGCGACGCCCCGGACCGCGCGCCGTTCCGTACGGTGGCGCGCGGCCGCGCGCCGGAGAAGTCGCGCGCGCTAGCATGTCGACGAGACCCGCTGCGCGGGCCGTGCTCGATCCGGGCCGCGGGCGCGCGGCGAACCGGGAACTGGGGAGACGAACGTGATGAACATTCTGGAAGGCGTGCGGGTGGTCGAGATCTGCGGGATCGGGCCGGGGCCGTTCTGCGGCATGCTGCTCGCGGACCTGGGCGCGGAAGTGATCGCGGTCGAGCGTGCCGACGCGGCATCGAAGCCGGGCCGCTCGCGCGACAGCGAGATCGTCAACCGCGGCAAGCGCTCGATCGCGCTCGACCTGAAGGCGCCGGGCGCCGCCGAGGTCGTGCTGCGGCTCGTCGAGCGTTCCGACGCGCTGATCGAGGGCATGCGCCCCGGCGTCATGGAGCGCCTGGGCCTGGGGCCCGACGTGTGCCTCGCGCGCCGGCCCTCGCTCGTGTACGGGCGCATGACCGGCTGGGGGCAGGGCGGGCCGCTCGCACAGGCCGCCGGCCACGACAGCAACTACACCGGGCTGGCGGGCGCGCTGTGGTACTGCAGCCCGCCGGGGCAGCCCCAGTTCGCGACGCCGACGATCGTCGGCGACGTCGGCGGCGGCGGCCTGTACCTCGCGATCGGGTTGCTGTCCGGCATCCTGCGCGCGCGCTCGGGCGGGCGCGGGCAGGTCGTCGACGCGGCGATCGTCGACGGCACCGCGCACATGATGAACCTGCTGATGGGCGCGATCTCGTCCACGCGCGCGAGCTGGGAGCGCGGCAGGAGCCTGCTCGACGGCGGCCACTGGTCGCGCTCGTACCGCTGCGCCGACGGCCTGTGGATCAACGTCGAGGCGCTCGAGCCGCACTTCTACGCGGAGCTGATGGAGCGCCTGGGCCTGAAGGGCGACCCGCGCTTCGCCGCGCAGATGGACGTCGCGCAGTGGCCCGCGCAGGGCGAGGCGCTCGAGGCGGTCTTCGCGACGAAGACGCGCGCGCAGTGGTGCGAGATCCTCGAAGGCACCGACGCGTGCTTCGCGCCGGTGCTCACGCCCGCGGAGTCGGCGGCGCACCCGCACATGGCGGCGCGCGGCGTGTGGTCGGCGCCGAACGGCGTGCTGCAGGCGGCGCCCGCGCCGCGCTTCTCCGATTCGCCGTCGACGGTGCCGAACGCGGTGCGCCCGCGCGGCGCCGACACCGACGCGATCCTGGTCGAGGCGGGCTACGCCGCGCAGGACATCGCGCGGCTCAGGTCGGCGGGGGCGTTCGGGGGGGCGTGAGGTCGGCGGCAGGCCGTTCGCGCGCGCGGCGGGGCCCGGCGCGCGCGACGGCCCGCCGGCAGGGCTTCTTCCACTGGCGCACCGCCCACCAGACGAGCGCCGCGAGCGCGACGACGTCGATGGCGATGCCGATCAGCCAGAAGGCGCTCACGCCGGGGCTCCCGTGAGGCGCTCACCTTACTCTGGCCGCGCGGCGGCGCATTGACTGGCGTCAAGGCGGCAGGGTCTTGCGCGCTGGCGGTCAGTCGATGCGCTCGACCGGCGGCAGTGGCACGCGGCCGTCCAGAAAGTCCGCGCGCGGTTGGTACGCGCGCAGGAACAGGTCGAAGCGGCCCGACGGGGCGGGCAGCCAATTGGCTGCGTCGGCGGGCGTCGGGTGTTGGATCGCGAGGTCGAGGCTGCCGTCAGGACCGTGGCGCAGTCCGGGCGTCCGATCGCCGATGGAGTAGCGGCCCAACGGGTTCTCGACCAGGAAGCGCCGGCCGTCGGGTTCCACCTGGTACAACGTAAGCGACCAGAACGCGTCGACCGGCAGGCCTTGCGCGGGAATGCGCAACCGGTAGCGGTGGCGACCGTCGAGCGGGGCGCGTGTCGCATCGGCGTTCGCGGCCAGGTAGATCGCTTCGGCGTGCGGCAGAGCGAGCAGGCCTCCGAGCGCGACGAACGCTCGATAGGCGTAGTCGGTGCCCCAGTCGCCCATGGTGGCGCGCCCGGCACTCCAGCCGGGAATCGGGGGGCGATCCAGCGGGGTTGGGGCGCCGATCATCCGGGTTCGGTCGCGCAGCAGTGCGTACAGGCCGGCAAGCTCGCGCGACCAGCGCTGCCGCACCTCGGGCGCGAGCGCGTCCCATGCGCAACGTGCGCCGCCCACGCCGACGGCCGCGAACGCCTCGACCCGCGCGGCCTCGTGGGCCGGCGGCGGGTTGCGCTCGAGCATCGCGTTGACGAGCTCGAGATACTCGCGTGAATCGGGCGTCGTCGGCGCAGCGGTCGCGGGCGCCCACCCCGGCGCCGCCGGCCCGGGATCGAGCGGTGCGAGCCGGATCGTGTCCTGGATCGCCCGCGCGGCCGGCAGGTCGGCGTCACCGTCGACGAGTACGCGAACGAAGACCAGCACGTCGTCGGTGGGCGCACGCAGCACGCGCCGGGTTTCGGGGAGTGTGCCGCCCCAGCGCGGGCCGACGACGACGAACTCGCCGGCGCGCGTGCCGGTCGTGCGCCGGCCGAGGATCGCGAAGTTGTTCGTGTAGGAGTCGATCAGGGCGACCGAGTAGTAGCGGCCCGCGGTGTCGGGCACCGTCAGCACGACCGGTCCCGTCGAGAGGTCGAGCCACGCGGACGACAACAGCGTGTCGTTGTTCGGGGTCGTGACCCAGCGGTCGGCCGGAGTCGACAGCTTGCGCACGTGGGTCCAGCCCAGCGCCGGCGTCGGCCCGGCCGCCGAGCCCCCGCCCGCCGACCGTGCGACGGCCCGCCGTCAGGGCTTCTTCCACTGGCGCACCGCCCACCAGACGAGCGCCGCGAGCGCGACGACGTCGATGGCGATGCCGATCAGCCAGAAGGCGCTCACGCTCGCGCGGCTCAGGCCGCGACCGCGCGCCCGCTGAACTTCGCCAGCCGCTGGTGGATGATCGACTCGGCTTGCGCCATGATCCGGTCGATCAGCTCCTTGCAGCTCGGCACGTCGTGGATCAGGCCGGCGACCATGCCGCAGCTCCACGCGCCGACGTCGACGTCGCCTTCGAGCATCACCTTCGGGTAGACGCCGGCGACCTGCGCGAAGATGTCGTCGATCTTGAGCGCCGGGCCCTTCTCGCGCTCGATCGCGAGCACCTGCTTGACGCCTTCGTTCATCAGCACGCGCTCGGTGTTGCGCAGCGCGCGCATGATGAGCCGCGTGTCGAGCTCGCTCGCGGCGACGATCGCCTGCTTGACCTTCTCGTGGATCGGCGCTTCCTTCGTCGCCATGAAGCGCGTGCCCATGTTCATGCCCTCGGCGCCGAGCGCGAGCGCCGCGACGAGACTGCGGCCGTCGGCCATGCCGCCGGACGCGACGAACGGGATCTTCAGTTCCTCGGCCGCGCGCGGCAGCAGGATGAAGTTCGGGATGTCGTCCTCGCCGGGGTGGCCGCCGCACTCGAAGCCGTCGACGCTGACCGCGTCGCAGCCGATCGCCTCGGCCTTCAGCGAGTGGCGCACCGACGTGCACTTGTGGATCACCCTGATGCCGGCGGCCTTGAGCTGCGGCATGTACTTCTCGGGGCTGCGCCCGGCGGTCTCGACGGCCTTCACGCCGCCTTCGATGATCGCGCGGATGTACTCGGGGTAGGGCGGCTCGGCGAACGTCGGCAGGAACGTGAGGTTCACGCCGATCGGCTTGTCGGTGAGCCCGCGCGCCTTGGCGATCTCCTTGGCGAGCAGTTCCGGCGTCTTCTGCGTGAGCGCGGTGATGATGCCCAGGCCGCCCGCGTTCGAGACCGCCGCGGCGAGCTCGGCGAAGCCGACGTAGTGCATGCCGCCCTGGATGATCGGGTGTTCGATGCCGAAGAGTTCGGTGATCCGGGTTTTCATGGTCTTCAGGTGGTGGTCGGGATGTGGACGTGACGGACCGCTCGCGCGGGCCCTCCCTTGGGGTGCGACGTGGCGCCCGCCTATTCTACGGCCGCGGGCGTCAGCGCCCGCGCGCCTTCAGGTAGCGCTCGCGCGCCTGCGCCGACTCGTCGTCGCGCATCGCGCGCAGCGTCGCGTCCGCGTCGCGGAACGCCTCGCGCGTCGCGCCCGACTCCTCGGCGACCGCGTTCACCTGGCGCTTGGTCGCGAGCAGCGTGAACGCGGACTTGGTGACGAGCCGGTCGACGAACCACTGCACCGCCTCGTCGAGCGCCTCGTCGGGCACGACCCGGTTCAGGAAGCCGAGCGCGCGCGCCTCGTCGGCCGTGAACGGCCGGCACGTCATCACGAGCTCCTTCGTGATCGCGGGGCCGAGTTCGCGAACGAGCCTCGGGATGCCGCCCCACGCCAGCGGGATGCCCAGGTCGAGCTCGGGGATCGAGAAGCGCGTGCTCGCCGCCGCGACGCGCAGGTCGCACGCGGCGGCGAGCACCAGCCCGCCGCCGACGCAGTGGCCGTGGATGCGCGCGATCGTGACCGCGCGGATCGCGTCCATCGCCTCGGCCATCCGCCGGCCGAGGTCGACCACCTCGGCGTCGACCGGCGTCTTCGCGTCGTCGATGTCGAACCCGGCGCAGAATGCGCGGCCCTCGCCGCCGACGACGACGGCCTTCAGCCCCGGCTGCTCGTCGAGCCAGCGCGCGGCCTGCGCGAGCTCGCGCAGCGTTCCGGGGCTGAGCGCGTTCAGGCGGGCGGCGCGCGCGAGCGTGATGCGGCCGGTCGCGCCGCTCGCGCTCACGGTGAGGTTCTCGAATTCGGGCATGGTCGGGTTCTCCTGCGCGGGCGGCGGCGCGCGGCCGCGTCGATCGGGGCGCCCGCCGCGCGCTCAGCGCGACGAGACCCCGGAATCGTACCCCGCGCGCTGCCAGTCCCCGCCCAGCGCCTTGACCAGGAACACCGTCGTGGGCAGCTGCTGGCCCTGCAGCTGCGCGGCCAGGCGCTCGTTGGCGAGCAGGCCCTGCTGCGCGCTGATCACCTCGAGGGCCGTCGCGACGCCGCCCTCGTAGCGGCTGGTCGCGAGCTCGAGCACGCGGCGCGCGCTGCCGATCGCGACGCCGGCCTGCGCGGCGGCACGCTCGAGCGCGGCCAGGCCGGTGATGCCGTCCTGCACCTCCTGCATCGCGACCAGGACGACGCGGCGGTAGTTCGCGACCGTCGCGTCGTACGCGGCGCGCGCGGCGTCGACGCCCGCGGCCGCCCGTCCCGCGTCGAAGATCGGGGCGAGCAGCGAGGTGCCGAGCGACCACACGACCGCGGGCGTGCTCGCGATCGTCGACAGCGACGCGGCCTGCGTGCCGTAGGTCGTCGGCGAGAGCGTGATGCTCGGGTAGAACGCCGCGGTCGCGACGCCGATCTGCGCGTTGGCCGCGGCCATCGCGCGCTCGGCCGAAGCGACGTCCGGGCGCCGCTGAAGGATGTCCGACGGCACGCCGAGCGGCACCGCGGGCGGGCGCACCGGGCGGATGTCGGCGGCGAGCGCGAACAGCGGCGCGGGGGTCCCGGTCAGCGTCGCGAGCGCGTGCTCGAGCAGGTCGCGCTGGCGGCGGGTGACGTCGAGCTGCGTGAGCGTCGCGTCGAGCAGCGCGCGCTGCTGCGCCACGTCGAGCCCGGACGCGGCGCCGAGGTCGTGGCGCGCGGTGGCGTACTCGAGCGAGCGCCGCTGCAGCGCGGTCGCGCGCGTGATCACGTCGAGCTCGACGTCGGTGGCGCGCAGCGCGAAGTAGGCGGTCGCGACGTCGGCGGCGAGCACGAGGCGCGCGTTCTCGAGGTCGATCGCGGACTGCTCGGCGGACGCGCTCGCGCCGTCGATCGTGCTGCGCACCCGGCCCGCGAGGTCGACTTCGTAGGCGACGGAGAACGCGCCGAACAGGTCGGACTGCACCGTCGACTGGTTCGGCACCGCGTAGTTGGTGAGCGGGCGCACCGCCGAGATCCGCTGGCGCGCCAGGCGCGACGACAGGCTCACCTGCGGCGACGTCGCGCTCTCGGCCGACGCGAGCCCCGCGCGTGCCTGCGCGAGCCGGGCCTGGGCCGCGACCAGCGTCGGGCTCGCGGCCAGCGCCCGCGTGATCAGCGCGTCGAGCCGCGCGTCTTCGAACCGCCGCCACCACGGCCCCTTGGCCGCGCCGTCGTCGGGCGCGGCCTCGCGCCACGGCGGCTCGGTCTTCCACGCCGCCGGCATCTCGAGCGCCGGGCGCCGGTACTCCGGCCCCGCGCTGCACGCGGCCAGCAGCGCGGCGAGCGCGGCGAGCGCGGCGCGTCGCGTCACTTCGCGTCCTTGCCCGCGGCGACGATCGTGACCGCGTCGCCGTCGGAGAGCGAGTCCGACGGGTTCAGCACCATGCGTTCGCTGCCCGCGACCCCTTCGATCACCTCGACCGCCTCGCCGTAGTTGCGCCCGATGCGGATCTTGCGCAGCCGCACCTTGCCGTCGTCGCCGACGATCGCCACGCGCACGCCGTCGCCGCGGATCATCAGCGTGTTCGCCGGGACCGTCATCGCCGAGGACACGTCCAGCGGCAGCGAGACCTGCACGAACGCGCCCGGCAGCAGCGCGCCGTCGCGATTGGGCAGCAGCACCTCGGCCTGCATCGTGCGCGTCACGGTGTCGATCGACCCCGACGTGCGCTTGACCTCGCCCTCGAAGGTGCGCCCGCGCAGTTCCGCCTGCGTCACCGTGACCTTGCGACCGGGCCGCACCAGCTGCGAGTACGCCTGCGGCACGTTCACGTACACGCGCAGCGGATCGGTCTGCGCGAGCTGGAAGAGCGCGCGCCCGCCGGAGGAACCGGCGTCGATCAGGTCGCCGACGTCGACGTTGCGGCGCGTGATCACGCCGGAGAACGGCGCGACGATGCGCTTGAACGACTCGAGCTGGCGCAGCCGCTCGACGTTCGCTTCCGCCGCGGCGAGGTTCGCCTGCGCCTGCGCGTTCGCGCTGCGGCGCTCGTCGAGCTCCTGCTGCGAGACCGCGTCCTTGCGGCGCAGCGCCTCCCAGCGCTCGACGGTGCTGCGCGCCAGCTCCAGGCTCGCCGCCGCCTGCTGGCGCGCGGCGATCGCCTGCGAGAGCTGCTGGTCGACCTCGGGCGTGTCGAGCTCGGCGAGCAGCTCGCCCTTGTCGACGCGACTGCCGATGTCCTTCGTCCAGCGTCGCAGGTAGCCGCTCGCGCGCGCCGCGATCGGCGACTGCACGAAACCCTGCAGCGTGCCGGGCAGCGAGAGCACCTGGCCTTCGCCGGCGGCCCGCGGCTGGGCCACTTTCACGTAGTTCTTCGCGCGCTCGGCGGTGCCCTGCTCGAGCGCCCTGGCGGCGTCGATGCGGCTGAGCACGGTGCGCGCGGCGCCGGCGGCGAGCAGCACCAGCACCACGGCGGTGAGGATCTTCGCGCGCCGGGCCACCTGACGGCGCGACGCGAGCTCGTGCGGGTCGCCGGCGTGCACGGGGTGGATCGCCAGCGGCGCGTGGCGGTCTTCGGTCATGGGGTCTGGCCTCCTGGGGCGCCGATCGCGGAGGCGCCCGCGCGGGCCTCGCGTCGCAGCGCGAGCCGGCGGTGCACGCCGGCGTAGACGACGGGGACGAACAGCAGCGTGGAGACGGTCGCAAAGACCAGCCCGCCGATCACGGCGCGCCCGAGCGGCGCGTTCTGCTCGGCGCCCTCGCCGATCCCGAGCGCCATCGGCACCATGCCGATGATCATCGCGAGCGCGGTCATCAGCACCGGGCGGATGCGCGTGGCGTCCGCCTCGAGCGCGGCCGACAGCGGCGGCACGCCGGCGTCCTCGCGCTGGCGCGCGAACGCGACGACCAGGATGCTGTTGGCGGTGGCCACGCCCATCGTCATGATCGCGCCGGTCAGGGCCGGCACCGACAGCGTCGTCCCGGTGAGGAAGAGCATCCACGCGATGCCGGCGAGCGCGGCGGGCAGCGCCGCGACGATGATCGCCGCGTCGACCCACGACTGGAAGTTCACGACGATCAGCAGGTACACGAGCACGATCGCCATCGCCAGGCCCACGCCCAGCCCCGTGAACGACGCCCGCATCGTCTCGACCTGCCCGCGCATCACGACCTGGCTGCCGCGCGGCAGCTTCGGGCGGATCTCGTCGACGAGCTGCTCGACGCGCGCCGCGACCGACGCCAGGTCCGTGCCCTGCACGCTCACGTAGACGTCGATCGCCGGCGAGATGTTGTAGCGCGACGCGACCGCGGGCTGGCGCCCCGGCGAGACCTCGACCAGGTTGCCGAGCAGCTGCGGGCCGCCGGTGCCGGCCCCGGCCGCCGCGGCCGCGGGGGCGCCCACGGGCGTGCTCAGCAGCGCGTCGAGCGAGTCGACCTGGTATTGCGGGGTCTGCACCGCCACGTTGTAGACGATCCCGCTCTGCGGGTTGAGCCAGAACGCCGGCGCGGTCTGCGAGCTGCCCGACAGCGAGACCAGCACGTTCTGGCCGACGTTGAACGCGGTGAGCCCGACCTGCTGCAGCCGCGTGCGGTCCATCTGCATGTCGATCACCGGCGCGTCCAGCCGCTGGTGCACGTGCGCGTCCACCGCGCCCGGGATCGCGCGGATCCTGCCGGTGAGCTCGGCGGCCAGGCGCGCGTTGGCCGCGACGTTGCCGCCGGTGAACTGGACGTCGATCGCGGCGGGCAGGCCGAAGTTCAGGATCTGCGTGACGATGTCGGCCGGCTGGAAGAAGAACTCCACGCCGGGAAAGCGCCGCGGCAGCTCGGCGCGCAGCGCGGACACGAACTCGTCGGTCGGCCGGTGGCCGTGCCGCAGCGACATCAGGATCTCGCCGTCGAGCGTGCCGATCGTTCCCGCGTTGCTGTACGACAGGTTGATGCCGCTGTTGGGCACGCCGAGGTTGTCGAGGATCGTCTCGAGCTGGTCGGGCGGGACGATCTCGCGGATCGCCGCCTCGACCTGGTCGGCGATGCGCGCGGTCTCCTCGATGCGCGTGCCGGTCGGCGCCCGGAAGTGCAGGCGGATCTGGCCCGCGTCCACGCTCGGGAAGAAGTCGCGCCCGAGCACCGGGTACAGGCCGCACGAGAGCACGCAGAACGCGGTGAACGCCGCGGCGAACGAGCGCCGCCGCGGCAGCAGCACGGACAATCCGAGCGCGTACGCGCGCCGCACGTGCTCGAACTTGTCGTCGAAGCTCCGGTACAGCCGCGTGAGCAGGCCCGCCTTGCCGGAGGAACTCGCGTGCGCGCGCCCCATCAGAAGCATCACCAGCGTGGGCACCAGCGTTCGCGACAGCAGGTACGAAGCGACCATCGCGAACACCACCGCCTCGGCCATCGGCACGAAGAGAAAGCGCGCCACGCCGGTGAGGAAGAACATCGGCACGAACACGATGCAGATGCACAGCGTCGAGACGAACGCCGGTACGCCGATCTCGCCCGCGCCGACCAGGATCGCCTCGTGCAGCGCGGTGCCGCGGTGCAGGTGCCGCTCGATGTTCTCGATGGTGACGATCGCCTGGTCCACGAGGATGCCGACCGACAGCGCCAGCCCGCCGAGCGTCATCAGGTTCAGCGTCTCGCCGAACAGCTGCAGCGCGAGGATCGACGCGAGGATCGACAGCGGGATCGTCAGCGCGATGATCAGCGTGCTGCGCCAGTTGCCCAGGAACAGCAGCACCATCGCGGCGGTGAGCGCCGCGGCGATCAGCGCCTCGCCGATCACGCCACCGATCGCGGCCTTGACGAAGATCGACTGGTCGAACAGCGGCGTGACCTTGACGTCCTCGGGCAGCGTCTGCATCGCGCGCGGCAGCAGCGCGCGCAGGTTCGACACGATGTCGAGGGTGGAGGCGCCGCCGTTCTTGAGCACCGACAGCAGCACGCCGCGCGTGCCGTCCTGGCGCACGATGTTCGTCTGCGGCACGAAGCCGTCGCGCACTTGGGCGACGTCGCGCACGTAGGTCGTGGCGCCCGCCTGGGTGCGCACGGGAAGGTCGCCGAGGCCGGCGATCTCGCCGGGCGACCCGTTCATCCGCACCGTGTACTCGGTCGAGCCGATCTTCGCGGTGCCCGACGGCAGGATCAGGTTCTGCGCGTTGATCGCGTTGATGACGTCGGCCGGCGCGAGCCCGCGCGACTGCAGCGCGCGCAGGTCGAGGTCGACCGAGATCACGCGGTTCTTGCCGCCGTAGGGGAACGGGATCGCGACGCCGGGGATCGTGATGAGCTGCGGGCGCAGCGTGTTGATCGCGGTGTCGAACAGCGACTGCTCGGCACGCGTGGGGCTGGACAGCCCGAGCTGCACCACCGGGATGCTGGAGGCCGAGTACTTGATGACCAGCGGCGGCGTGATGCCCGGGGGCAGCTGCCGGACCACGGTCTGCTCGATCGCGACGACCTGCGCGAGCGCGGTCTGGATGTTCGCGTTCGGCTGGAAGAACACCTTGATGATCGTGATGCCGGCGAGCGACGTCGACTCGATGTGCTCGATGTCGCTGACCGTCGTCGTCAGGCTGCGCTCGTTCTGTGCCGCGATGCGCTGGCCCATCTCCTGCGCGGCCAGCCCGTTGTAGTTCCAGATGATGCTGACGACCGGGATGTTGATCTCGGGAAAGATGTCGGTCGCCATCCTGAGCAGCGCGAACGGCGACGCGAGCACGATCAGCATCGCCATCACGATGAACGTGTACGGGCGCTTCAGTGCGATTTCGACCATCGACACGTCGGTTCGGTCCTCGGAACGATCGGCTGGACCCTGGAGCATAGCCGCGCGCCGCGCCGCGGACTTGCCGGCCGCTCGGCACGGGTTCCGTTCGATGCCGCCGCTGCGAACTTGGGGGTAACCCTTGAAATGATAGGGGATCTCCCGATTCATCCCGGACTCCCGGCGCGAGGGGCGGCGCTACCTTGGCGCCGTGGGATCGCGCGGGCTCGCGCATCGGCGGGCGCGGATTCCCGGTCACGGAGGGTGTCCTTGAACTGGTTCTCGAAGATCCTGCGGCGCGACGAGGCGCCGCCCGCGGCCGGCGCGCAGGATGCGCTCGAGGCGTCGCTGTCGGCGCTCGACGGTTGCCTCGCCGGCGCGGAGGCCGCGCTGTGCGAGCGGTTCCGCGACGCGCTGCCCGGCATGGTCGTCGGACTGGTGCGCGCGCAGCTCGCCGGGCTGCCGGCCCGGATGGCGAGCTTCTGCGAGCGCGACGACTTCAGCCTCGGCTACGCGGTGGCGCTCACCCACAACCTCGCGGCCGCGTGCCGGGGGCGAAACGCGCTGGAGGTGCCGCTCGAAGCGGTCTTCGCGGCGCTGCATCCGGAGGACGGCGCCGCACTGCGCGAGCGCGCGGTGCAGAAACTGATGCAGGGCGATTGCCGCGCCAGCGCCGGCGCCTGCGCGGGCCGCGCCGACGTCTCGGAGTGGCTGCAGCGGCGTGGCGGCGGGGGCGCGCGGCTGCGCGAGGAGTTCTCGCTCGCGGCGCAGGCCGACGGGGTGAGCTGAAAGGCCGCGAACGGATCCGGCGCGCCCGGCGGCGCGGCCCTAAGCGTGCGACAGGCCGGATGCGCCCGGGCTTCTCGCGCGTTGCAAGCGGCCGGCGACGGCTATCATCGCCCGATACCCGTCGGCCGACCCGGCGCCCCGAGCCTGCGCGGCCGTCCCGCAACCCGTCGGCGGCGCCTGGCCGGCCGCCTTCAACGCAGCGTCGAACGTGTCCGAATCGCATCCCCAGCCCGTCGAGGTCGCCCGCGAGGTGTTCCGGCAGCTCGCCCAGCAGCGCAAGCCCCCCACCCCCGAGAACTACGCCCGCGCCTACGCGCGCCAGGCCGGCGTCACGCTCGCCGAGGTCCAGCCCGCGGCGGCCGCCTTCGAGAACCTCGCGCGCGGGCTGCTCGCCGAGGCGCCCGGCGCGGAATACGCGGCGGAGCTTCGCAAGGCGCTCGACGCCGAGCAGTGGCCGGTGATCCAGAAGATCCTGAAGACGCAGCTCGCGCGCGCGAACACCGTGGCGCCCGCGCCGCCGCCGCGCGCGAGCAAGCCCGGCGCACCGCGCGACGCGACCGGCGCGCTCAAGGAGCTGCTCGGCAAGACGGTCGCGTTCCTCGTCGACGAGCGGCTCGGCTACACCGCGCAGGTCGTGCGCGAGGTCCAGGCCCTGGTCGACGCGGTCCGCGACGCGATGACGCTGGCCGACGTCGACCACGCCGCGGGCCGGCTGCGCCACTTCTGGCTGAACCTCGAGTTGCGCGGCGAAGGCCCGGAGCCGATGATCCGCGGCCTGCACGACCTGGTGCGCCTGATGGTGCGCAACATGGGCGACCTCGTCGTCGACGACCAGTGGGTCAGGGGGCAGGTCGAGCGGATCCAGGCGCTGCTCGACCAGCCGCTGTCGCCGGCGGCGCTGCAGGAGACCCAGAAGAGCTACAAGGACTTCGTCTACCGGCAGGGCACCGTCAAGCACTCGCTCGACGAAACCGCCACCGCGATCCGCACGCTGACGGCGTCGGTGATCGAGCGCCTGGGCAAGGTCGCGACGACCACCGGACGGTTCAGCGGCCAGATCGCCGGCTACTCCGATCAGATCCGCACCGCCGACGGCCTGCCCGCGGTGCGCGGGGTGCTCGAGCGCCTGCTCGCGGACACGCGCAGCGTTCACGTGGAGATGAACGCGACGCACGAGGAACTGAGCGCCTCGCGCGATCGCGTCGTCGAGTACGAGGCGCGGGTGCGCGCGCTGCAGGCCGAGCTCGCGCAGATGTCGGAACTGGTGCGCGAGGACGCGCTCACGGGCGCGCTGAACCGCCGCGGCCTCGAGCAGCAGCTCGCCATCGAGCAGAGCCGCGCGGAGCGCAAGTCCGCGCCGATGTGCCTCGCGGTGCTCGACATCGACAACTTCAAGCAGCTCAACGACCGGCTCGGGCACGTCGCGGGCGACGACGCGCTGCGCCACCTCGCGCGCGTCGTGCAGGACACGCTGCGCCCGAGCGACACGCTGGCGCGCTACGGCGGCGAGGAGTTCGTGATCCTGCTGCCCGACACGGTTCCCGAGGACGGCGAGAAGGTGATGATCCGCGTCCAGCGCGAGCTCACCAAGCGCTTCTTCCTGCACAACAACGAGCGCGTGCTGATCACGTTCTCGGCGGGGATCGCGGCGCGCCGGCCCGGCGAGCCGCAGGAGTCGCTGATCACGCGCGCCGACCGCGCGATGTACGGCGCGAAGGCGGCAGGCAAGAACCGCGTGCAGCGCGCCGAGGGCGACTGAAGCGCGGCCCCGGCGACGCGGCGCGCGCCTGCCCGCGCGAGCTCAGGGCTTCAGGCCCAGGATCTCGACGTTGCGCTTCTCGTCGACGTACAGCCGCGACGCGAGCCGCAGGTAGTCGTCGCCCGTCATGTAGCTGTCGGTCAGGTCGAAGGTCTCGAGATACCTCCGGTAGGTCGGGTCCGACAGCGTCGACCTGAACGCGTCGTGCAGCACCTTCACGACCTTCGGGTCCATTCCCTTGGGGCCGACGAGCCCGATCGGGCTCTGCGCGACGACGTCGAAGCCGGCCTCGCGAGCGGTCGGGACCTCGGGCAGCCGAGGCAGCCGCTTCTCGGTGAACATCGCGAGCACGCGGCCCTTGCCCTGCTTCTCGACCTGCGCCCAGCCGCCGTCGATCACCGCGTTGATGTGGCCGCCGATGAACGCCTGCAGCACCTCGGCGCCGCCCTTGAACGGCACGAACGTGATCTCGGCGCCGGACTTCAGGCCCAGGAAGTGCGTGGCGACGTGGCCGGAGCTGCCGGTGCCGCTCGCGCCCACGCTCACCTTGCCGGGGTTCGCCTTCGCGTACTGGATGAACTCGCCGACCGTCTTCCACGGCGACGACTCCGGCACGACCAGCCCGAACGTGTAGCCGGAGAAGTTCATGATGTACGTGAGGTCGCGGATCGGGTCGTAGCCGACCTTCGAGACGTGCGGCACGCGGAACAGCGACGCCGGCGCGATCGCGACCGTGTAGCCGTCCGGGTTGCCGCTCTGTGCGAGCGTGCCGGCCGCCATCGTGCCGGCCGCCCCCGGCCGGTTCTCGACGATCACCTGCTGGCCGAGCGCCTTGGCCGCCTGAAGCGCCATCGCGCGGCCGACGGCGTCGGTGGCGCTGCCGGGCGGGAACGGAACGATCAGCGTGACCGGCTTCGTCGGGAACGACTGCGCGGCGGCGCCGCCCGCGACGCACGAGAGCGCGGCCAGCGCCGCGACGGCGGCCAGGCGCCGCGTCGCGCCGCGGCGGGAAAGGAGGAGGGCGCTGGCAGTCATCGAGGTCTCCTGCGAGGGGCGGGCGCAGCATACCGGAATCGCGTCGAGGCGGCGGGCCGCGACGCGAGGCGGCCGGACGCCGATGGCGGGCACGCGGTGCTTGAGCATTCGCAATGCCGCCGCGCATCGCGTCCGATACACTCGTCGCACAAGAATTCCTCCTAGGGTATTCGGGCGGGTCGCCTCTGCAAGGGCTGTCCGCCCGTTTTTATTTCGGGCGCGTCAGCCGCCCCGCCCGCCGCGTTCCCCTTGCGGGCCGGGCCGATGCTCGGGTGCCTGGCGCCGGATCTCCGGCGCGGAATGCGGCGGCGGTCCCGGATGTCTCGGCGGCTCGGCCCGCGGCGGCGGCGGCATCGGACGCGGCGGCGGCATCGCACCGGGCGGCGGCATCGGACGCGGCGGCGGCATCGCACCGGGCGGCGGCACCGCGGGCGCGCGAGGACCCGGCGGCGGCATCGCGGGCGCGCGAGGACCCGGTGGCGGCATCGCGTGCCCGGCGGGCGGCGGGCGGTGGGTCCAGCGCTGCCGCTCCGGGTACCACGGCCGGTCGCGGTAGTGCTCGTGCCAGTACGGGTCGAGCAGGAAGCCGATCACACCGATGCCGATCACCGCGCCGTAGCCCGGCAGCGGCACGTAGCCGCCCTGCCAGGCGGCGCTCAGGTTGCCCGCCCAGACCCATCCCCGGTAGGGACCTGCGATCGCATCGCACCAGGTGTAGCCGTTCAGGCATCCCAGGACCTCGAGCGGGGCGCCGAGCGCCACCACCGCGACGACCGGATAGTCGCGGGCCGGTCCGGCCCTCAGGTTGACATCGCGGGCGGCGACGGCCGGGTAGGCGACCGCTGCCGCCGGCATCGCCGCGAGCGCCGTCGCGAGCGCGGCCGCGAGCACGTGGTTCCTCATGTCGGACTCCTGTCGTGAAGTGCCGACGCCGGGGACCGGCCGCTTCGGCGCCGGATCCCCGACGCCGTACCCGCTACTATGCGCCGCGTCGGGCGCGCCGGCCACCGCGGCGTGCGGCCGGGCCCAGGTACAACAGGTGGCTCGAGCAGCCCGCACGGCAGTCGCTGGCGCCGAAGCCCGGCGCGACGATCGATCCGGGCGTCGAGCGGTTGAGCGCGCACTCGGGCACCGGCGAGCGCTCCACGCGCGTCACGCGCACGCCCTCGGCGACGAGCAGGTAGTCGACGTGCCAGCGCAGCGTCTTCGCCGACGACAGGTGGCGCGCGATGCGCGCCTCCATCGCGGCGCGCGCGCTGCCGGTGTACACGTACCGGCCGGCCGGGAAATCGAACGTGCCCAGGCGCCCGATGCGCAGCCGCAGGGGCCGGGCCACGTCGACGTGGAGCCGGTACGAGACGTCGGGCCGCTTCGCTGCCACGCCGGTGCGCGCTCAGCGCGTCATGCGCGACACGTAGTCGGAGACCGCCTCGAGCTCGTCGTCGGTGTACGGCCGGATCACGCGCACCATGTCCGGGTTCGCGTTGCCGCGCTCGCCCGAGCGGATCAGCCCGACCTCGCGCAGCAGGTAGCGATAGTGCTGCCCGGCGATCATCGGGTGGAACTTCGGGCCGTCGCCCTGGCCGCGCTCGCCGTGGCACGCGACGCAGTCGCGCCGGTACAGTGCCTCGCCCTGCGCGAGCCGCGTGCCCGGGCCGACGCCGAGCGCCGGCGGCACCGGCAGCGCCGACACGTACGCCGCGATGTCGGCGATGTCCTGCGGCGAGAGCACGTGCTCGTCGGCGAACGGCAGCATCTTGTCGTTGCCGCGCCGGCCGGAGCGGATGTCGGCCATCTGCTCGATCAGCACGGTCGCGTGCTGGCCCGCGAGCCGCGGGTAGGTTCCGCTCGTGCTCCCGGTCGCGCCGCGGCGGTGGCACCCCTGGCAGACCTCGTACGCCCGCGCGCCGCGGGCGGCGTCGCCCTGAAGCCGCAGCGCCAGCAGCTTCTCGCCGGTGATCTCGTTCCACGGCGCCGCCTGGCGGACCGGTGCCGAGCACGCGGCCAGCGCGAGCGCGATCAGCGCGATTCGCACACTCGTCACGATCCCTCTCCCCGCGGTGGCGTCGGCACGCATTCAGAGCCCCGACAGGTATTCGGAGACCGCGCGGACTTCCGCGTCGGTCATGCGCCGCGCGATCGCGCGCATCGGGCTCGCGGCCGGGCCGCCGCGCGCACCGGATCGGAACTTCTCCATCTGGTCGACCAGGTACTCGCGGTGCTGTCCCGCCAGCCGCGGAAAGCGCTTGCCGCCCGAGGCGTCCTCCTCGTGGCAGCCGGCGCAGGCGGGAACGCCGCTCGCCTCGTTGCCGTCGGCGTACAGCGTGCGCCCGGCCTCGGCGGCCGCGGGGTCGGCGACCTTGCCGGGCAGCGGCTTGCGCGCGCCGAAGTACGCGCCGAGCGCGGGGAAGTCCGCCGGGTCGAGCGCCGCGACCACGGGCGCCATCACGTCGCTGCGCCGCCGACCGGAACGGAACTCGCGCAGCTCGAAGGCGATGTACTCGGGGTGCCGGCCGGCGAGCTTCGGGAACGCGGGCACGGTGCTGTTGCCGTCGATGCCGTGACACCCGGCGCACACCTTCTCGACGAGCTCGCGCACGCGCGGCTCCACCGGCGCCTCGCCGCCCGCGCGCGTGGCGGGAAGGGCGGCCAGCAAGGCGAGCGCCGCCCACGCGGCAACGCGCGATCGTCGCCGCGCCGGCGCTGCGGCGCCGCGGCGGACGAGCGGCTTGTCGATCATGGTCTCCCCGTCGCGCGCCGTCCGATCGCGGCGCGCGAGCGCAACGATACGCGGGCGAGCCGGGGCCGACAATCGCCCGGTCCCCGATTGAATCCTCGCCGCAACGCGGGGGCGATCGCGTGCGCGGGCCGCGGCGCCTGACGCGTGTCCGGTGGCGATCTCGGGACGCGCGCCCGCGTACCGCGCCTTCGCCCGCGTACTACCGTACCGCGCCCGCATACCGCGCCTTCGCCCGCGTACTACAATCGGCGCGCCGTTCCTGCCGGCAATCGAAGGCCTCGCCGATGCAAGCCCCCGCCGTCCCAGAGTCGCCGCGCCCGTCCGCCGTCCCGCGGCGCTTCCACGTGATGACCAAGCCGGCGGGCTCGGCGTGCAACCTCGACTGCACGTACTGCTACTACCTCGGCAAGCGCACGCTGCCGGGCGGCCCGGGCACCGGGCGCATGAGCGACGAGGTGCTCGAGCGCTTCGTCGCCGACTACGTCGCGAGCGTCGACGGCGACGAGGTCGTGTTCTCCTGGCAGGGCGGCGAGCCGACCCTGCTCGGGCTCGACTTCTTCCGGCGTGTCGTGGAGATCCAGAAGAAGCACGCGCGGCCCGGCCGCAAGATCTCCAACGACCTGCAGACCAACGGCGTGCTGCTCGACGACGACTGGGTCGCGTTCCTGAAGGAGCGCGGCTTCCTGGTCGGGCTGTCGATCGACGGGCCGCGGGACGTCCACGACCACTATCGGGTCACGAAGGGCGGGGAGCCGACGTTCGAGCGCGTGATCGCCGCGGCGCGGCGCCTGCAGCGTGGCGGGGTGCCGTTCAACACGCTGACGTGCGTGCACCGCTTCAACGCGTCGAGGCCGCTCGACGTCTACCGCTTCCTGCGTCGCGAGCTCGGTTCGACGTACCTCCAGTTCATCCCGATCGTCGAGCACCGCGACTTCGACACCGTCGCGCCCAACGCCTGGGATCCGGCGACGCTGCCGGTCGTCGGGACGCCGCGCGCGAGCCCCGGCGACCCCGATTCGATCGTCACGCCGTGGTCCGTCGACGCCGACGAGTACGGCCGCTTCCTGTGCAAGGTCTGGGACGAGTGGATGGCCCGCGACGTCGGCAAGGTCTACGTCGGCTTCTGCGAGACCCTGGTCGTGCAGCACATGTGGATGCCGTCGCAGGTCTGCGTCTTCAGCCGCGACTGCGGCACCGGCGTCGCGATGGAGCACGACGGCAGCGTCTACGCGTGCGATCACTACGTCTACCCGAGCCATCGCCTGGGCAACGTGCGCGAGCGCTCGCTGGCCGACATGGTCTTCTCGCCCGGACAGCAGGCGTTCGGGCGTGCCAAGTCCGACACGCTGCCCGCGTATTGCCGGCAGTGCGAATTCCTCTCCGACTGCTGGGGCGAGTGCCCGAAGAACCGGCTGCTGAAGACGCCGGACGGCGAGCCGGGGCTGAACTACCTGTGCCCCGGGCTGAAGCGCTTCTTCGCGCACGCGGTGCCCGCCGCGGAACGGATGGCGCAGCGGCTGCGCGGCAACGCGGTCGCCCGGCCGCGCATGTGAGGCGGCCCCGCCGTTCGGCGGCTCGACCCCCGGCGCGCGAGAAATCCGTCACGGTCGGACGAAGAACGCCCGGTCGCGGGGCTTCGAGGCGGCGTGCCGGTCGCGTAGACTTCGGCCATCGATGACCCCGCACGTCGCGGGGTCTTGAACGAATGAGGGCAAACCCGTCGAAAGGCGGGGACGCAAAGCCTCCGGCCTAACGCGCGCATCGCGCCACGGCAGCGGGGTTGCCGACGCCCGGCGGACGACGCTGTCCGGCCGGGGCGGGCCGAACGGCCCGCGTGCGTCGTCGTCGCGTGGCCCTCGACCCTTCGAAAGCGTCCGAGGCCATGAGCACCCGACTCCCTTCCTTCCCCACGCCCCCCCGCGCGCGACTCGCCTGCGCGATCGCCGTCGCGGCGCTCGCGAGCGCCTGCGGCAACACCGCCGATCCCGAATCGTCCGGCGGCGCGCCCGCGGTCGCGAAGGCGGCCATCGCGCAGGCGCCGGCCGCCCTCGCGACCGGCACGACGACCCTGAGCACCGGCGTCGATCCGCAGGCCGACGCCGCCGCGAGCCAGCTCGCGCAGCCGGCGTTCTACGCGGCGCCGCTGCTGCTCGACGAGCCCGCGGACGTCGACCCGCAGGACGGCGAGGCCTCGGTGCGCCGCGGCCCCCGGCGCCAGCCGGTGCCCGGCGAGTTCGCGAACCTCTCGCCGAAGCGCCTCACGCGGGCCACGCTCGAGACGGCGCGCGTCGCGCCCGAGCGGGTGCGTGCGCGCGAAGGCGAGTCGGGCGCGTCCGCACCGATGGCCGCGGGCACGATGATCGCAACCTACTCGCCGGCGCAGATCCGCGCGGCGTACGGCTTCCCCGCGCTGCCCGCTGCCGGCACGACGCTGACCGCCACGCAGGCCGCGCAGCTCGGCTCCGGGCAGACGATCTACATCGTCAACGCCCGCCACGACCCGAACATCGTCGCCGAGCTCGCGGCGTTCAACGCGAAGTTCGGGCTGCCCGCGTGCACGACCCGGGCGATCGCGACGAATTCCGCGCTGCCGCTGCCGGCGCCGGCGGCCGGCAAGTGCGAGTTCTCCGTGGTCTACACGACCGCCGCCGGCGCGATGACGTCGACCGCGCCCGCGTACGACTCCGGCTGGGCGATGGAGATCGCGCTCGACGTCCAGTGGGCGCACGCGACCGCGCCGCTCGCGCGCATCGTGCTGATCGAGGCGCCGGACCCGTCGGTGGGCAGCCTCGCGAACGCGGTGAAGCTCGCCAACGCGATGGGCCCGGGCGCGGTGTCGATGAGCTTCGGCGCGCCCGAGGGCGCGTGGACCTCGTCGGTCGAGTCGGCATTCTCGGGCGCGTCGATGACCTACCTCGCCGCGACCGGCGACTCCGGCGCCGGCGTGTACTGGCCGTCGGTTTCCCCGAAGGTCGTCGCCGTGGGCGGCACCACGCTCGCCTGGTCCGGCAGCGGTGCGCGCTCGGAGACCGGGTGGAGCGGCACGGGCGGCGGCGCCAGCGCGTTCACGCCGGTGCCGACGTGGCAGAACAACGCGGTGCCCGGCATGTGGACGAGCGCCGGGCGGATCGTCGCCGACGTCGCGTTCAACGCGGATCCCTCCACCGGCCAGTACGTGGCCGTGATCCCGCCGGGCTCGTCGACCGCGAGCTGGATGAGCGTCGGCGGCACCAGCCTGTCGACGCCGCAGTGGGCCGGCCTGGTCGCGATGGCCAACGCGCTGCGCGCGACCGGCGGCAAGGCGGTGCTGGGCTCGCCGCACGCGGTCCTGTACGGCCAGGTCGCCGCGGTGCCGGGGACCTACGCGAGCACCTTCGCCGACATCGTCAAGGGCAGCGACGGCACCTGCGTCACCTGCGCGGCGAAGACCGGCTTCGACCAGCTCACGGGCCTGGGCACGCCCAACGTCACGAGCCTGCTCGGCGCGCTCTCGGGCGCGAGCGCCCCGGCCACGCCGCCGGTGGTCGGCTCGGCGTCGATCACCGGAACGGTCGGCACCGCGCTCACGTTCACCGTCTCGGCGAGCGCGCCGAACGCGATGACCTTCTCGCTCGCGGGGGCGCCGTCCGGCATGACGATCGGCACCACCGGCGTGGTGAGCTGGCCCAAGCCGGTCGCCGGCAGCTGGTCGGTCACGGTCACGGCCAGGGACGCGAAGACCGGGCTCAGCGGCAGCGGCGTCTACAAGGTGACCGTCGCGCAGCCGGCGCCGCCGACCGTGGGCGGCACGACGATCTCCGGCAGGCCCGGCACGCCGCTGTCGTTCACCGTGTCGACCCGCTCGGCGAACCCGGTGACGTACACGCTGGCGGGCGCGCCCAAGGGCATGACCGTCGGCAGCACGGGCGTCGTCGGCTGGGCGAGCCCGGTGCTCGGCACCTACGCGGTGACCGTGACGGTCAAGGACACGAAGACCGGCCTCAGCGGTTCGGGCGTCTACACGGTCAAGATCGCGAACGCCGGCCCGGTGATCACCGCGGCGGCGATGACCGGCGTCGCGGGCAAGGCGCTGACCGGCACGATCTCGATCTCGGATCCGGGGGCGACCTGGCTGTCCGTGTCGATCTCCGGGGTGCCGCTGGGCATGTCGTTCTCGATGACCGGGACCACGGTCACCGCGTCGTGGCCGAGCCCGGTGACCGGCAGCTACAGCCTCTCGGTCACGGTCGTCGACCAGGCGGGACTGAGCGCCAGGGCGACCATTCCGGTGACGATCGCCGCGAAGTGATCCCGGGGCGCACGCCGCCCCGGCACTTCCCCGAGGCCCGGCGCGCGATCGCGTGCGCCGGGCTTCGTCGCTTCGGACGCGTCGCCGCGCGCGTGTGAGACGATGTGCGCCCGATCACGACGCCACGACGCGATGAACGCCGATCCCGAGCAGGCACGCCGGCTCTTCTTCGAAGGGGTCGCCCGCTTCGAGAGTGGCCGCCTCGACGAGGCGCGACAGGCCTTCGAGGCCGCGCTCGGGCACGCCCCCGGCCGACCGTCGGTGCTGCTGAACCTGGGCGTCACGCTGCTGCGACTGGGCCGTCCGAGGGACGCGCTCGCGCCGCTCGGCCAGGCGGCGTCCGCCGACGCCGGCCAGCCCGACGCGTGGGCGCACCTGGGGCTGGCGCACGAGTCCCTCGGCCGCTGGTCCGAGGCGGCCGCCGCCTTCGAGCGCGCGGTGGCGCTCGCGCCGTCGCTCTCGAACCTGTGGCTCGCGCTCGGGCGATGCCGGCTGCGCGAAGGCGCCGCGGGGGCGGCCGACGCGGCGCTGCGCGCGTTCGAGCGTGCGTGCGAAGCCGATCCGCGCAGCGCCGACGCGTGGAGCGCGCGCGGCGGCCTGCTGCGCGAGGCCGGGCGGCCGGGCGACGCGGCCGAGTGCTTCGAGAACGCGCTGGCGCTCGGCGCTGACGCGGACCTGCACCGCTACTACCTCGCGTCGGTGCGCGGCGACGCGGTGCCCGCGCGGCCGCCGCGCGCGTACGTCGAGACGCTGTTCGACGAGTACGCCGACGAGTTCCAGGCGCACCTGGTCGACGGACTTCGCTACCGCGCGCACGAGACGCTCGCCGGGCCGCTGCTCGCGGCGGGGCGGCGTTACGCGCGCGTGATCGACCTGGGCTGCGGGTCGGGGCTGTGCGGGCGGCTGCTGCGCCCGAACGCCGACACGATCGTCGGGGTCGACGTCTCCTCGGCGATGATCGCCCTGGCGCGCGAGACGGGCGTGTACGACGAGCTCGCGCACGCCGACCTCGCCGAGTTCCTCGCACGGCCCGCGCCGCCCGCCGATCTCGTGCTCGCGGCCGACGTGTTCATCTACGTCGGCGAGCTCGGCGACGCGTTCGCGGCGGTACGCCGCGCGCTCGCGCCGGGCGGGGTGTTCGCTTTCAGCGTCGAGCGCGCCGCGTCGGGCCGCGACCTCGAGCTGCTCCCGAGCCTGCGCTATGCGCACTCGCACGCGTATCTCGAGCGGCTGGCGGGTGCGCACGGCTTTCGCGTGCGCGAGACCTTCGAGGCGCCGCTGCGCGACGACCAGTCGCGGCCGGTGCAGGGACTCTACGCGTATCTCGAGTGAGCGCCCCTCAGCGCAGCAGCGGGAGCGCGGCGATGCGCGCGTCGATGGTCGCGACCAGGCGGCGCGTCGCCGGCGCGTCGACGCCTCCGTAACGGCGCGCGAACTCCGCCTCGCCCAGGCCCTCCGGCAGGTCGGACACCCGCGGCAGGAACGCTCCTTCGGGCGGCGCGGCGCTCACCTCGCGCGCGAGCCGGCGCGCACGCGCGGCGTCCCCCGCCGCGAGCTCGCCGAAGCGCGCGCCGGCGCGGTCGGCCGCGAGGTCGCTGAACGAGAATCCGCTGCCGCCGCGCGAATCGTCGACCTCCTTCCACAGGCCGAGCGCGTCGGCCAGCGCGGTGCCGGCCCACGCGGCGATCGCGGCCGAAACGATCCAGTGGCGGGCGGTGTCGACGCGCTCGGCGAGCGTCACCTCGCGCGCCGCGGCGATCGGCCAGGGCGGGCCCCGGGCGTCGAGATCCGCCGGGCCGCGGCCGTTCGCGTGCAGCGCGAGCACCGCGATCGCGGCGCGCAACTCGGGCACCACGTCGCCGTCGCCGGCGCGCTCCAGCGCGAGGGCGAACAGCGGCGCGGCCAGCGCGGCCAGCGAGACGCGTCGCGGCGCGCCCTCGATCGTGTCGGCCAGCCGCTGCTGGTGCGCGCGCAGGCGCGCGAGGTCGTCGGGCGGCAGCAGCACCGCGCGCAGCCGGCGCTCGACGTCGCCGTCCCAGCGCAGCGTGACCGCGAGTCGCCCGGTGTCGACGCGCACGCGATCGACGACGTCGGCCGCGAGCCCGACGCGCGCGTCCGCGGCGAGCCGGCGCAGGCCCTCGCGCGCGAGCGCTTCGGCGAGCGCCGGCGGCAACGGCAGGCGCCCGATCCGCGCGCGTGCCACGCGCGGCACGCCGTCGTTCGCGGCCACCTCGGCGTCGACGTTCACGTACCGCCCGACCGGGTTGCGCGGCAGCTCGACGCTCGCGCTCACGCGCACGGCGCCCGGCAGCAGCGCGGCGCGCAGCGCGAGCCGCCCCGCGCGCTCGGCGAGCACGTCGAGCGCCACGTCGACGTCGCGCTGGCCGAGGACGATCGTCCGCGGCCCGCGCCCGGGAGCGCGCCGCGGGTCCTGGGCGCCGAGCACGCGGCGCAGCCGCTCGACGTCCTGCACCGACAGCGCCGGCGCCCGCACCGCGAGCGGGGCGTCCTCGACGCACGCGACCAGGATCGCGAGGCCCACTCCCAGCGCGACGAGCGCGGCGGCGATCAGGATCAGCGCGAGCGTGCGCAGCCGGAATCTCATGTCGTGGCGGGTGCGGGGCGGGCGGGTTCGCGACCGATCTTACCGTCGCATCGGGGTTTCCCCAGTGCGGCCCGCCTGTTCGGGGTAGCCCAACGGCAGGATCGACGGCGCCGCGCGGCAGGCGGACCATTCGATCTCCGAACTCTTCCGCGGGCGAGTCGCATCGTGAGCCTGGGCGCACTTCTCGATCAGATCGGCAGGATGTTCTCCGCGGTCGCAGACGCGGGGCACGTGGCCGAGCAGGTGGTCGCGCGCGATCCGCGGCTTCTGCTCGTCGTCGGGGCGGGTGTCGTCCTGCTGATGTTCGGCCTGCTGCGCGCCCGCTGAGCGGGCGCGTTCGGCAAAGCGCCAGGCCATCGCCTGGCAGTCCCGTCAGCCGGCCCTCGCGCCGCGGCGGTGGCTCGCGTGGATCGAGTCACGGCCATCCGACGCATTGTCGCTCTCCTCGCACCGAGCCCCGCGAGCCACGCGCAGCTCGGGACCGCGTGCGCTGACGACGCGCCCGGCGCGAGGGCGGGCGCAGCCGCGCGAGCCCGGTTTGACAGACCCGTCAAGACATCTAAAGTGCGAGTCGCGCGGGTCGATTCGCGTCCCGCGGCCCGACCGCATCCCTCTCCCGAGCTTCGATTCATGCTGAACCTGTTCTTCCGCAAGCGTGGCACGCCCGACGGGGCCGCGGCCGCCGACCCCTCCAAGCCGGCGCCGGGTGCCGCGCTCCCGGGGGCGGACAAGGCCGCGGCGCGCGCTCGCCGCCTCGACGAGGCGCGTGCGCAGTGGGCGCCGCGGCTCGAGGCCGCGCGCGGCGACGACGCGGCGCTGCTCGCCGTGGCCCGGGAGGCCACGGTGACCGACATCCGCGTGTCGGCGATCGAATCGATCGCGTCGGCGGAGGTTCTGCGGGCGGCCGAGAAGTCGCTGCGCCACCAGGACGGCCGCGTCTACAAGGCGGTGCGACAGCGGCTTGACGCGCTCGCCGCGGTGCGCCGCACGCGTGCCACTGCGCTCGGGCTCATCGACGCCGCCACGGCGCTCGCGGCCGAGGCGACGATCCCCGCGAACCGGCTGGTGAGCCTGGATCGCGAGTGGGGCGCGCTGGACGTCTCGCTGCTCGAGCCCTCGCAGCGCGAGCGCTTCGTCGAGCTGCGGGGCTCGCTGGACGCGAGGATTCGAGAACGCGACGAACGGCGACTGCGCGAGCAGCGCGCGAACGTTCCCTCTGCACAGGACGCCGGAGCCCCCGCGGTCACCGACGCGATCGCCGCCGCCGAAGCGGCCAAGGAGCACGACATGAACACCGACCCCGTGGCCCCGGCGGGTGAGCCGCAGCGCGAATCCGAGCCCGGAACGGTCGACGGCGCGCAGCCGTCACCCGCCGATCCGGGCGACGGCGCGTTCGCGACGGCCGGTGCGAACGCGGCCGCCGGCGCGACGGCGCCGCGGGACGCGAGCCCGTCGCAGGACGCGGCGCCGGCACCGGAAGGCGCGCCCGCGCCGGAGGGCACGCCGGCGCCCGAAGCGCCCGCGGCTTCGGAGGCGGGGCCCGAGGCACCACCGGCAATGGAAGCGTCGGGGGCCGATCCTGTCGTCTCGCCGGAGACGGCCGTCGTCGAGGCCGCGCCCGTCGGCCTGCCATCCGAGGCGGATTCCGCGGCGGGCGAGGGGCCCGTGACCGCCACGGACGCAGTGCCCGCGCCCGGCCAGGACGCGGCGGACGCCGCGGAGGCGCCCGCGGACGCCGCCGCGGGCACGCCGACGTCGCTTCCCGAGGACGGTTCGCCGGCCGACGCTTCGCAGCCGCCCGCCGGCGCCGCCGAGCACAAGACCTTCGACAAGGCCGCGCTCGAGCGCATCGATGCGGCGCTGAAGTTCGCGGACGCCGCGCTCGCGGCGGGGCACCTCGCGGAACTGCAGCAGCACCTGCAGACGCTCGACGCCGAAGTCGAAGCGGGCGGCGGCGCGCGCCTCGAGGGCGGGCGGCGCAAGCGCCGCCAGACGCTGCACTCGGAGTTCGCCCGCCTCAAGCAGTGGCAGCGCTGGGGCGACGGGCAGGCGCTCGAGACGCTGATCGAGCAGGCCGAGGCGCTCGCCCGGGTGGCGCGTCCGCCCGCGGAACCCAAGCCCGGCGAGCGGGCGCCGAAGCTGCGGCTCAAGGAACACGGCGATTCGATCCAGGCGCTGCGCAAGCGATGGAAGGAACTCGAGCACCTCGGCGCATCGCCCGCGCAGCCCGCGTGGCGGCGCTTCGACGCGGCGCTGCAGGTCGCCTACGAGCCGATCGCCCGCCAGCAGGCGGCGCTGAAGGCGGCCCGGCAGCAGAACCTCGAAGCGCGCGAGGCGCTGCTCGCCGCGCTCGAGGCGGCGCACGGCGTCGCGGTGCCCGGCGCCGACGCCGCGCCCCAGGCGCCGGGCGCGCCCGCCGCGACCCCCGCGACCGATGTCCCGGAGGCGACGGCCGAGGCGGCCTCCGACGATCCGACCCGGCGCGACACCGGCACCGCGCTCGCCCCCGGAGGCGACGAGAACGTTGCCGAGGAGGGGCGGGGCGACACGGCACCGGCCGATGCCGCCCCCGCCGACGCCGACGCCGTACAGCCGGCGGCCGTACAGCCGGCGGCCGTACAGCCCGCGGCCGTACAGCCGGCGGCCGCACCGCCCGCGGCCGCACGAGTCGATGGCGCGCAGCACGACGCCGCGCACGATGCCCACGACGGGCCCGCCGGCCGCTGGCGCGCGCTCATCCGGGCGCTCGATCACTTCCACACCGAGTGGCGCAAGCTCGGCCCGCTCGAGCACACGGTGCCGGGGCAGGCGCGCGGCGCGATCAAGCGCCGGCTCGACGCCACGCTCGCCCGCGTCGAGGGGCCGCTCCTCGAGGCGCGCCGCGAGGCGAAGACGCAGCGCGAGGCGCTGGTCGAGCGCGCGCAGGCGCTCGTCGAGCAGGCCGGCGCGCGCGACCTCGTCCAGCGCGTGCGCGCGCTGCAGGCCGAGTGGCAGCAGCACGCGCGCTCGCTGCCGCTCGCACGGGCCGACGAGACCGCGCTGTGGAGCCGTTTCAAGACGGCCACCGACGCGGTCTTCGCGCAGCGCTCGGCCGCGGCGCACGCACGCGAGTCCGCGACTGCGGGGGTCGTGTCGGCGCGCGAGGCGCTGCTCGCGCGGCTCGCCGCGCTGTCGCCCGACACCCCGGCGCACGAGCTCCGGCGCGAGCTCGCCGAGATCGATCGCGAGTGGCGCCGCCCGGACAACCTGCCGCGCGGCACCGCGATCGCGCTCGACAACCGCTACCGCGACCTGCGCGCAGCCGCCTCCAGGCTCGCCGCAGGCGGCGAGCAGCGGCGCTGGCACGCGCGCATCGACGTGCTCGCCGCGCGCCTGGAGCTGTGCGAAGCGCGCGAGGCCGGCGGCGACGAGGCCGAGCTCGCGCAGCGCCGCGACGCGCTCGCACCGCTGCCGGCCGACTGGAACGACGCGCTCGCGAAACGCTGGCGCGGCGAGGGCGCGCTGCCCCCGGCGCAATACGACGAGCGCCTGCTGCAAATCGAGGCCTCGCTCGACGTCGCCCCGACGCCCGAGACACAGGCCGCGCGGCGCCAGCTCAAGCTGCGCGCGATGAAGGAGGCGCTCGAGGCGCGCCGCGCGCCGGGCGACGGCCCGGCCGATCGCGGCGCGTGGCTGTGTGCCGTGCTGCGCCAGCCCGCGCCCGACGACGCCGGCCGTGCGCGGGTGCGGATGGTGCTCTCGGCGTTGCGCGGCGTGCCGCCGGCGTCGGTGGGCGTGAGGCCCGAGCGCGACTGACCGGGCGGGGCACCTGCGTGCCCGGTCAGTAGTGCGGCGGCAGCTCGTCGCGAAGGCTGCGCGGCGCGCCGTCCTGCGCAGCGCCCGCCTGCTCGCGCAGGCGCGCGAGCTCGCGCACCAGCATCTCGATGCTCTCCTGCTGGCGCGCCACCAGCGCGTTCAGGTGGTCGAGCAGGTCTTCGGCGAAGGCCGCCTTCACCTCGAGCGCCTCGAGCCGGCGCGCCGTGTCGTCGTCGTCCATGCGCGATTGTCGCGCGATTCGGCGCGGTGCGAAGGCGCGCGCGGAGATCGGCCCGCGGCGCGGCGTTGTGGGCTATGATCGCCCGGACCCTCGACGAAGGAGATCGCGTGATGTCAATGCTCCGGCTCGCCACTCTCGCCGCCGCCGCGGTGTGGGCTCTCGCTCCGATCCCCTCGAACGCGCAGGGCGGCCCTCCGATCATGATCGGCTCGTCGATCCCGCTCACGGGCTCCACCGCGTCGTTCGGCCAGCACTCGCGCTGGGGCGCCGAGATGGCGATCGCCGAAGTCAACGCGAAGGGCGGCCTGCTCGGGCGCAAGGTCGAGATCGACTTCCAGGACAACCGCTGCAATCCGGCCGAGGCGGTCAAGAGCGTCACGCAGATGATCGCCGAGAAGAAGTACGTCGCGATCCACGACGGCCTGTGCAGTTCCGCGGCCCTCGCGATCATGCCGCTGGTCGAGCGCGCGGGCATCCCGTTCGTCGTCGCCAACGCGTCGGCGACGTCGATCGCCGAGAAGTCGGGTGCGGGCGGCAACAAGTGGACGTTCAAGGTCAACCCGACCGACGCCAGCCTCCTGGACGCGCTCGTGCGCTTCCTCCACAAGGACGGCAAGGCGGCGAACATCGCGTTCCTCGGCGAGGACACCGACTTCGGCCGCGCCGGCGTCGACGGCCTCGAGCAGGCGCTGAAGAAGGTGAACCTCAAGCTCGGCTCGGTCGACTTCTTCCAGAAGGGCGCGCCCGACTTCACGCCGATCTTCACGCGGATCCTCTCGCGCAAGCCGCAGCAGCTCGCGCTGTACGCGGTCTCGGCCGACTTCCAGAACGCGATGCGCCAGTGGGCGCAGCTCGGCGGCGGCGTTCCGCTGACCGGGCGCGTGCTCGTCGACCAGGTCCCGCCCGAGATCCTCGCCAGCGGCCTGCTCGACGGCACGACGTCCGTCCAGCCCTACGACCCGTCGTTCGACACGCCCCGGAACAAGGCGTTCGTCGAAGCGTTCAAGGCGCGCTTCAATGCGCCGCCCATCCTCGTGAGCTTCGAGTCGTACGAGACCACGCACATCCTGCTCGACGCGATCCGCCGCGCCGGCAGCACCGACCCGGCCGCGATCCGCGACGCGCTCGCGTCGACGAAGTACCCGTCGATCCTGGGCACCACGATCGAGTTCGACCAGAACAACCTCGCGCACAACAACGCGATCATCCTCACGATCCGCGGCGGCAAGGTCGTCGTGCTGGGCGTCAGCAAGACCTGACCGGGCGGGCCCGGCGGCGCGCGTGTCTTCTTCCCGATCCGCGCCGCCTGCCCGCGGCGCCCCGAAGCCCGCGCGCCGCGGCGCGCGCGCACGGACCGGCTGACGAGCGCGCGCCCGCCTTCGTTCCCACCATGGACGCCAGCTTCCTGCTGCAGCTCGCGATCAACGGCATCGTGATCGGCGTCATCTACGCGCTGATCGCGATGGGGCTGTCGCTGATCTTCGGCGTGCTCGAGATCGTGAACTTCGCGCACGGCGAGTTCTACATGCTCGGCGCGATGCTCGCGTGGTACCTGGCGAGCCACGCCACGCTCGGGTACTGGCCCACGGTCGCGATCGTGTGCGCGGTGGCGCTCGCCGCCGGCTTCGTCGTCTACGAGGCGCTGCTCGGGTCGCTGCGCGGCGAGGGATTCGAGCGCAGCATCCTGCTCACGCTGGGGCTGTCGATGGTGCTGCAGAACGGCGCGGTGTACCTGTTCACGACCACGCCGCGCCTGGTCACGAGCGCGCTCACTTACCAGCACGTGACGTTCGCCGGCGTGCGCCTGCCGCTGCTGCGGCTGTACGCGCTCGGCCTGGGGCTCGCGGCGTTCGCGGCGCTCTACCTGATCCTGCACCGCACGCGCGTCGGCAAGGCCATGCGCGGCGTCGCGCAGAGCCGCGACGCGGCGTTCATGGTCGGCATCGACCCCGGCGCGGTGTCGCGGCTCGCGGTCGCGATCGGCGTCGGGCTCTCGGGGCTGGCCGGAGCGGTGCTCGCGCCGGTCTACGCGGTGGAGCCCCAGATGGGCGCCGCGTTCGTGTTCAAGGCGTTCGCGATCATCATCATCGGCGGGCTGGGCAACGTGTCCGGGGCCGCGATCGCCGCGATCGTGCTCGGCGTGCTCGAGAGCCTGATGAGCGGCTTCCTGCCGCTGGCGCTCGTCGACGCGCTCGCATTCGTCGCGATGATCGCGATCCTGCTGCTTCGCCCGCAGGGGCTGTTCGGGCGCGGAGTGCGCGTGTGAACGCCGCGGCGCCGTCGCCCGCGCGCGGTCGGCTCGCCGCGGGAGCGCTCGCCGTCGCGCTCGCGCTGCTGTTCTCGGTCCCGCTGTGGACGAAGAGCGAATACCTGCTCGCGCTCGGCGCGAGCTTCGGCATGTTCGCGGTGCTCGCGGGCGGGCTGAACCTCGTCTACGGCTACGCGGGCCTGCTGTCGTTCGCGCAGGTCGCGTTCTTCGGCATCGGCGGGTACGCCGCGGCGCTGCTCGCCACCGAGCTGAAGTGGTCCGTCTGGGCCGGTGCGGCCGCCGGCGGCGGGATCGCGATGCTCGCGGGGCTCGTGATCGGCTACACGTCGCTGCGCCTGTCGCGGCACGCGTTCGCGATCGTCAGCCTGAGCTTCGCGCTCCTGTGCGCGATCGTCGCGCGCGACTGGGTCTCGCTCACGCGCGGCCCCGCGGGCATTCCCGGCCTGCCGGTGCCGGACCTCCAGCTCTGGGGCGGCGTGCGCTGGCGGCTGTCGGGCCCGGCGGACTTCTACGTGCTGCTCGTCGGCTACGCGGTCGCGGCGCACGCGCTGTTGTGGGTGCTCGTCACGTCGCGGCTGGGGCGCGCGATGCGCGCGATCCGCCTGAACGAGCCGCTCGCGCGCTCCCAGGGCATCGACCCCTTGCGTTACCGGCTGCTCGCCGTCGGGCTGTCGGCGCTGCTCACGGGCGTGGCGGGCGGGTTCTTCGTGTTCTACCTGACGCTCGTCGACCCGTCCGTGTTCGACTTCTACTACACCGAGACGATGCTGATCATGGTGATCCTCGGCGGGCCCGGCAGCTTCTGGGGCGTGCTCGGCGCGAGCGCGGTGCTCAGCGCGCTGCCGGACCTCCTGCGCTTCACCACCGACCTCCGAATGGTGCTGTACGGCGCGATCCTGATCGCGGCGATGCTGAGCTTCCCGGGCGGCGCGGGCGGGTGGCTGCAGCGGCGGCGGCTGGCGCGCTGGCGGCGTCCGCGCGTGCCGGGCTCGACGGGCCCGACGGGCTCGACGGGCGCGTGAGGGCGGACGATGCTCGAGGTCCGTGACCTGTCCAAGCACTACCTCGGCCTGACCGCGGTCGACGCGCTCTCGTTCTCGGTCGGCGCGGGCGAAGTGGTCGGGCTGATCGGCCCGAACGGCTCCGGCAAGAGCACCACGATCGACTGCGTGAGCGGCTTCCAGCCCGCGGACGCCGGGCGCTGGTTCCTGTCGGGCGTCGAGCTCACGGGAATGGCCGCGCACCGGATCGCGAAGGCCGGCATCACGCGCACCTTCCAGACGGTGCGCGCGTACGACGAGATGACGCTGCTCGAGAACCTGTGCGTGGCGCTGCAGGAGAACGACGGCGTGGGCTGGTGGGCCTCGCTCGTGCGCGGGGCCGCGCTGCGGCGCGCGGAGGCCGCGGCCACCGGGCGCGCGCTCGATCTGCTCGCCACCGTGGGGCTCGCCGACTACGCGCACGCGCCCGCCGCGATCCTGTCGTACGGCCAGCGCAAGCTGCTCGCGATCGCGGCGAGCATGATGGCGCGGCCCAAGGTCGTCGTGCTCGACGAGCCGGTCGCGGGCGTGAACCCGACGATGATCCGCCGCATCGAGGCCGTGATCCGCAAGCTCAACGACGAGGGCGTCACGCTCGTGATCGTCGAGCACAACGTCGACTTCATCATGAACCTGTGCGGGCGCGTCGTCGTGCTCGAGTCGGGCCGCAAGATCGCCGACGGCCCGCCCGCGCTCATCCGCAGCGACCCGCGCGTGCTCGCCGCGTACCTCGGCGGCGCGGGCGCGCGCTCGGACGACGCCGATGGCTGACGCGGCGCCGCTGCTCGAGTTCGACGGCGTGTCGGTCGGCTACACCGACGAGCCGGTCGTGACCGGATTCTCCGGCGCGATCCGCGAGGGCACGATCACGACGATCATCGGCCCCAACGGCGCCGGCAAGTCGACGCTGCTCAAGGCGGTCTACGGGCTGAACCGGCACTTCGGCGGGCGGATCCGCTTTCGCGGCGAGGCGATCGAAGCGCTCGCGCCGAAGGAGCGCCTGAAGCGCGGCATCGGCTTCGTGCCTCAGGGGCGCTGCAACTTCCCGCTGATGACGGTGCGCGAGAACCTCGATCTGGGCGCGTACACGCTGGCGCCGGGCGCGGCCCGCGGCGCGCTCGAGCGCGTGCTCGCGCAGTTCCCCGTGCTGCGCGACAAGCTCGGCGTGCTCGCCGGCAACCTGAGCGGCGGCGAGCAGCAGATCCTCGAGATCGCGATGGTGCTCGAAACCGCGCCCGCGCTGCTGCTGCTCGACGAGCCCTCGCTCGGGCTCTCGCCAGGCAACCAGGACCGCATCTTCGAAACGATCGCGACGCTGCGCGGCGCCGGCCTCACGGTGCTCGTCGTCGAGCAGAACGCGCACGGCGCGCTGCGGATCTCCGACGCCGGCATCGTGATGGAGCTCGGGCGCCTGTTCATGAGCGGGCCGGCGCGCGAGATCCTCGCCGACCCGCGGATCCGGGTCGCGTACCTCGGCGGCGCGCCCGCCTGACGGCGGGGCGCCTCGCGGTTCCCTCTCCCGGCGCGCCCTCGCGCCGCGCCCGGCGGGCGGCGCTGCGGCGCCCGGCGGTGCGCGTCAGGTCACCCGCCCGGTGCGCTTCGGGATCGAGGTCAGGATCGCGAGCCGCGCGGCCTTCTCGCGCTCGGCGGGCATCCTGCGGATGCGGATCGTGCGCCGCTCGAAGTCGTTCTCCGGCCCCTCGATCACGAGGTCGAGGAAGCGCGTGACGCCCGGCGTCTGCGCGCGCAGCGACCGTGCTTCGGGCGCCGCCGCGACCTTGCTCAGCTTGCGCTGGATCGTGATCGTGGTCCGCACGATCGTCTCGCGCGCGGGCTCGTCGCCGACCTGCACGAGGTAGACGCCGTCGGGGTCCACGCCCTCGACGCGCAGCGGCTGCGCGCGGCACACGCGCGCGACGATCGTCGTCTCGCCCGTGGCCGGGTCGTGACGCGCGTCCAATACCTCGAGCCCCTTGTTGCTCGGCTGGCGAACGATCGGCGCCTGCGACGGCGCGTCGGAGAAGCGCAGCGTCGCGCGCCCGCCGGCTTCGAGCGGCGGGATCGTCACGAACGCGTCGCGCACCACGTGCACGAGCTCCTGCGCGCCGTCCCACACGGTGGCGAACGGCACGCGCTGCTCGAGCATCATCGCCTCGATCCGGCGCGCGGTCGGGTTCGACACCGTGACCTCGCGGCCGCCGTCGCGCAGCTCGAACACGAGGTCCTCGTAGTCGGCCATCCGCTGGTACAGCTCGCGCTGGTTCGGGATCCAGAAGTTGCTGCGCTCGGCCAGGTTGATCGCGTAGCGCACGTAGTCGAGCGTGCCCTTGCCGTCGTTCAGCGACGGGTCGCGCGCGAGCTCGGGGTGGTACTGGAAGCTGTAGACGCCGTTCTCGAGGCGGTCGTCGACGCCGGGCCGGCGCGCGCCGTGCGCGCCGTAGATGTTCTCGACGAGCTCGTACGCCGCGTCGTACTCGTGGGTGCGGTCCCAGCCGCGCAGCGGCCGCCACTCGGTGTCGGTCGTCACGACCGGGTGGAACGGGAACCACACGCCCTGCGTCGAGATCGTGCGGCGCACGTCGGTCACGTAGGTGAGCGCCTTGCCGCCGATCTCGCCGCCGACCATCACGTCCTTGTTCCGGACGCCGTACTCGATCATGTGGTAGTACGAGAACGTGCACAGGCCGATGACGTCGTCGTGGTGCGCGTACAGGTAGTCCATCGCGTCGATCGACTCCGGGTGCAGGTGCCCGCCGGCGTGGCGGCCGCAGGTGCACACGCGGATTCCCAGGTTGCGGCTCGCGTTCGACACGTGCTCGAACAGACCCCGTCCCACGACCCCCGTCGGCGGGTCGCCGATCGAGCTGTCGTTGTGCAGCGCCGGCTCGATGAAGCTGTTGCGGGTGGTCCGCGCGAGCCAGTCGCTCGCCATCTCCTGGGTGATGTTGGTGGAGAACGCCGGGTCCTCGATGTCGTAGCTCGCGGGGATCAGGTTCTGGACCTGGTAGTCGAGCATCGTGTAGTCGCGCATGCCGTGCACGTCGTGCCGGAACGACAGCACGCCGTCGTACGTGCCGAAGCTCCTCAGGCGCGTGTTCCACAGCGGGGCCATGCCGACGTCGAGCATCAGCCGGCGCAGGAAGAAGAGCAGCGTGTCGCCCCAGTGCGTCGGGTTCGTCCAGTGCCGCACCGCCTCGACGTTCAGGTGCGCCTGCATCATGCCGCCGATCATCTCGAGCACCTGGTTCGCCACGTACAGCGAGCGCTCGGCGGTGACGATCGCCGGCCCGTGGCCGGTCACGGTCGCGCTCGAGGCCTCGGCGAGGTCGCCGGTGAACTCGACGAGGTCCGCGTGCACGCGGCTTCCCGCCGCCGGCTCGATGCGGTGCGCGTCGTGGCCGCGATACGCGCTGACGTAGTGCGGCTCCCACGCGTCCCCCGCGAACGCCGAGTCCGGGCGCCAGCGCCAGCCGGTGTATCCGGCCACCGGCTGCGGTGCGTGCGACGCGAGGCCGAGCAGCGCGGGCGGGAGGTTCGTGCGGCCGGTGACCACGAGGCAGCGGCCGGCGCCCGCGTGCCAGCGGGCGATGCGGCGGATCGTGTCCGCGTCCAGGTGCGCCGCGTTCGGCACGACGAGCGCGCGCAGCCCGGCGAGCCGGGCGTCGTCCGCGTCGCGCTCCTCGATCACGTCGTGCTTCAGGTTGCAGCGCGCGAGCAGCAGGCTCGCCGCGTTCGGCGCGAGGTAAGCGTGCTCGCCCTTGACCCAGGTCTTGGGCTTGCCCCAGGCGTCGGTGAACGTGTACGTCTGCCCGCGAGCGCGCGCCTCGTCCGCGTAGGCGCGGCGGCTGCGGTCGCTGAACAGGACGGCGATGTCGTGCCCTCGCGGGCGGATCCATGGGCTCATCGGCGGTGGTCGTCGTCAGTGGCGGGTGGGCAGCCAGACTACGCGCGGGGGACGCGAAGTTCAATCGGCGGGGGCATTGCGCCCATGGGGCCGTTCGCGCCCGCGCGACGGCGGGGCTGATATCCTGCGCGTTCGCTTCACGCAGGAGATTGCGATGCGCGGTTCGCTCTTCGTCGTCGTCTTCGCGACCACCGCCGCCGTATTCGCGTCCGGTGCCGTGCGCGCTGCGGCCCCGCAGCCGACCCCGCCCGGCGCGCAGTCGCCGTCCCCGCAGGCCGCGCCCGCCGCGGGCGCGGCACGGTCGCAGTCGCCGTCCCCGCAGTCCTCGCAGGCCCCGCTGGGCGGGCGCGCGTTCGGCGAGCACGTCTCGGGCATGGCGCCCGAGCACCCGCTCGAGCACGGCGGGCAGATGTTCGGCCAGTGCGTGAGCGAGATGGCGATCACCGGGCAGATGTGCGAGCACATGCAGCCCTGACGCCGCCCGCGGCGGGGGAGCAGGCCCGCCGCCGCGCGCTCGCCGCCGTCGCCGCCGCGACGGCGCTGAACCTGCCGTACGGGACGATCTACGCGTTCAGCGTGTTCCTCGCGCCGATGGAAGCGATGCTCGGCGTCGGGCGCGCGCAGATGAGTTTCGTCTTCGGGCTGGCGACGGTCACGCTGACCGTGGGAATGAACCTCGCGCCCGCGCTGTACCGCCGAATCCCGCCCGGCTGGCTGCTCGGCGCGTGCGCGCTGCTCGGCTCGGGCGGCCTCGCGCTCGCCGCGACCGCGACCTCGCTCGCGCAGCTCGCGCTCGGCTACGGCGTTCTGTTCGGCTTCGCCGGGGGCGTGGGCTTCATCGTCGTGCAGCAGGGCGTGAACCAGACCGTCGACTCGTCGCGAGGGCTGGTCAACGGCTACGTGGTCGCGCTGTACCCGCTGGGCGCGATGATCGGCGCGCCGCTGTTCGGCTGGGCGATCGGGGCGGCGGGCCTGCGCGCGACGCTGGGCGCGCTCGCGGCGAGCGTGCTCGCGTGCACGCTCGCCGCCGCCGTGCTGCTGCGCGCGGCGCGCGTGCGGATGCACGACGCGTCCGTTCCCGCCGCGGATGCCGGCGATCGTCACTGGGGCGTGTTCGCGCGGCTGTTCACGGTGTTCCTGCTCGCGGCGTCCGCCGGGCTCACCGTGATGAGCCAGTCCGCCGGCATCCTGCAGGCGTACGGCGCGCGCTCGGTCTTCGCGATCGGTGCCACCACGCTGATCACCGGCGCGATCGCCGCCGCGCGCGTGGGCGGCGGCTGGCTCGTCGATCGCTTCCCGGTCGCGCGCGTCGCCGTCGGCGCGCACCTGTGGTCGCTCACGGGCGCGCTCGCGCTCGCCGCGTGGCCGGGGCCGTGGGTCGCCGTGCCCGCGCTCGCGATGATCGGCATGGGCTACGGCTTCGTCTCGGGGCTGACCGTCGGCGCGATCGCGCAGGTCTGGCACCGCAATTCGTTCGGCCTCGTCGCCGGGCGCATGTACATCGCCTGGTGCGCCGCCGCCGTCAGCCTTCCGGTGCTCGCCGGCTGGATCTACGACCGCACGCACGGCTACGGCGGCGCGGTGCTGATCGCGGCCGCGGGCAACCTGGCCGGCGCGCTGCTCGCGAGCGGTTTGCCGACGCGGCGCGCGCGCGTAAACTGAGGACTCACGGGTCCGGTTCCGCGCGGCCCGGCCCGCCGCCGGTCGCAGGCGGAGAGAACACGGAGACGAGCCGATGAGTTACGACACCCCCGCCTGCGCGTACTGCCCGGGCACCGTCCGCGCGTGCCGCCAGGGCGAGAGCGACGCCCGCGGCCCCGGATACTGCCCGTCGAAGGTCGACGCCGAGGGCCTCGGCGAAGGCCGCCAGCTGTACGACGATCCGCTCAACCTGCGCGTCGCGCAGGTCTCGGCACGCATCGAGGCCGAGGGCTACTGCAAGTGGACGCGCGTCGAGGAGATCTGCAAGTTCGCGCTCGGCATGGGCTTCACGAAGGTCGGCATCGCGTGCTGCATCTCGTTCGTCGACCAGGCGCGCGTGTTCAGCGCGATCCTCGAGAGCCACGGCCTGGAGGTCGCGTCCGCCGCGTGCAAGACCGGCGGCGTGCCCAAGGAGGACATCGGGCTCGAGGACGCCGAGAAGATCCGCCCCGGCAACTTCGAGGCGATGTGCAACCCGATCACGCAGGCGGAGCTGCTCAACCGCGCCGGCTGCCAGCTCAACGTCATCATGGGCCTGTGCGTCGGCCACGACAGCCTCTTCATCCGGCACTCCGAGGGGCTCGTGACGACGCTCGTCGTCAAGGACCGCGTGCTCGCGCACAACCCGATCGGCGCGCTGCACCTCGCGGACACCTACTTCAGCCGCGTCTGGGGGCCGGACAAGCCCGCGAAGCTGCCGGCCAAGCCGGGCCGGATCGGCAAGGCGAACGAAGAGCGATAGCTCGCGCGCGGCGGCACGCGCGGGGCCTGCGCCGCGCGGCCCTCCGCGGCCATCGCGCCGCGCGGCCGTCCGTGGCCATCGCGCCGCGCGGCTTTGCGCTGGGTTCGCGGCGCGCGGCTTTGCGCGGGCCTCGCGGCGCGCGGCCGGCGCCGCTCAGATCATCGACGCGCGCAGCTGCGACGCCGCCTGGCGCAGCGGCACCAGGAACTGCCGTGCCGCCGTCTCGCGGTCGAACGTGCCGCTCGGCAGGCTCACGTTGATCGCCGCGACGGTGCGCCCGCCGGCGTCGCGCACCGGCACCGCGAGGCCGCAGATCGATTCGTCGAGCTCGCCGTCGATCCACGCGTAGCCCAGCGCGCGCGCCTGCAGGATCCTTCGCCGCAGGCGCTCGCGATCGACCAGCGTCGCGCCCGTCAGCGGCTTGAGCGTCGCGCTCGCGAGATAGGCGTCGAGCGCGTCGTCGGAGAGCCCCGCGAGCAGCACTCTGCCCATCGAGACCGCGTGCGCGGGCAGGCGGCTGCCCAGCGTCGGGCTCACCGGCAGGATGCGCCGGGTGTGCTGCCGCAGCAGGTACACGAGGTCCTCGCCGTCGAGCACCGACAGCGCGCAGGACTGCTTCACGCGCGCGCACAGTTCCTCGAGCGCGAGCTGCGCGTGCCGCCAGTACGGCAGCGACTGCAGGTACGACAGCCCCAGGCGCAGCACCCGCGGCGTCAGCCAGTAGTGCTTGCCGTCGGTGTCGACGAAGGAGAGGTCGATCAGCGTGAAGAGGAAGCGGCGCACCGCGGTGCGCGGCAGCCCCACGCCCTCGGCGACCTCGGCGAGCGTGAGCCGGCGGGCGTCGCGCCCGAGCACCTCGATGACGCCCAGGCCGCGCGCGAAGCTGCGGACGAAGGATTCGCTGTCGGGGTTCGCCATGGTGGGGATCCGCGCAATGGGAATCCGCGCGCTTGACAGTGCGCGGCACGCCTCGAATAATGTCCGCTCATCGGATACAAGTGTCCGCCAGGCGGACATCCTATCACGTTCGTTCCGGAATGCACGCCGCCATGACCGAGCCGAGCTTCGAGACCGACTTCTGGAAGGACGCGCAGTCGCGCAAGACCTGGGACGAGATCGTCCCCGGCGAGCCGCGGCGCACGATCCCGTACACGCTCACGCTGGAGGCCATCCAGAAGTACTGCCGCTCGGTCGGGGACCTGCACCCGCTGTACTTCGACGAGGCGTACGCGCGCAAGTCCCGCTACGGCGGGCTCATCGCCCCGCCGGCGATCCACATCCTGCTGATGTTCGCGTGCACGCCGGCCGACGACTGGATGCGCAGCCCCGGCACGATCAACGCCGGGCAGTCGTGGAGCTACAACCTCCCGGCGCGGCCCGGCGACGTGATCCGCCTGCAGGCGCGCGCGCTCGACAAGTTCATCCGCCGAGACCGCCTCTTCGCGGTCCACGACAACGTCTTCTTCAACCAGCACGACCAGGTGATCTGCTCCGGCCGCGGCTGGACGATCCGCCCCGTCTGAGGCACGACGATGACACCGACCACCGAACTGCCGCGCGCCGGCGACGAGATCGAAGGCGCCCCGTTCTCGCCCACGCGCGAGTCGATCCGCGAGTTCTGCGAAGCCTCGCTCGACTTCAACCCGCTGCACCTCGACGACGACTACATGAAGGGGTCGTTCGGCAAGACCCAGTTCGGCGGCATCATCATGCACGGCATGAACAACTTCGGCGTCATCTCGCGCATGCTCACCGAGTGGCTCGAGCCGATCGGCGGCGTGCAGCGGCGGCTCGAGACGCGCTGGAAGTCCCCGGTGCGCCCCGGCGACACGATCACGCCGCGTGCGGTCGTGAGCTTCGTGCGCGAGACGCGCCTGAGCCGCTGGGCCACGCTCGACGTGCAGGTGCTCAACCAGCGCGGCGAGACGGTCGCCACCGGCGAGGCCATGGTCGAATTCCCGCCGGCCGCGTGAGCGCGCGGCCCCACGGCGCGGGCCGCGCGGGCGGGCGCCGCACCACCGGAGACACCCCGATGAGCAGCACGATCGACAGGTCCAGGATCCGCGCGCTCGCCGCGCTCCTCGCGCTCGGCGCCGCGAGCGCCGCCGCGCCCTTCGCGCACGCGCAGGGCGGCGCGCCGTTCCCCGCGAAGCCGGTGCGCATCGTCGTGCCGTTCCCGGCCGGCGGCACCACCGACATCCTCGCGCGCCTGCTCGCCGCCGAGCTGCGCCAGAAGTGGGGCCAGGCGGTCGTGGTCGAGAACAAGCCCGGCGCCAGCGGGACGATCTTCTCCGAGCAGCTCGCGCACCTGCCGCCCGACGGCTACACGCTGATGCTGACCGCGACGCACCACGTGATCAACCCGGGGCTGTACCGCAACCTGCGCTACGACACCCGCAACGACTTCACGCCGATCGCGCAGGTGGCGGTGGTGCCCAACGTGCTGGTCGTGCACCCGTCGACGCCGCTCGGCTCGGTGAAGGAGCTGATCGACCACGCGCGCGCGAATCCCGGCAAGCTGAACTTCGGCTCGTCGGGCACCGGCGGCGCGAACCACCTGTCGGGCGAGCTCTTCAAGTCGATGGCCGGCGTCGACATGGTCCACATCCCGTACAAGGGCGCGGCGCCCGCGCTCAACGACCTGCTCGGCGGCCAGATCCCGGTGATGTTCGACTCGGTGCCGGGGGTGCTGCAGCACATCCGCGCCGGCAAGCTGCGCGCGCTCGGCGTGACGTCGCGCGAGCGCGCGCCGACGCTGCCCGACGTCCCGACCATCGACGAAGCCGGCCTCAAGGGCTTCGAGGCCACCGCGTGGTTCGGGCTGTACGCGCCGCGCATGCCGGCGGACTTCGCCCGCCGCCTCGGCGACGACGTGCTCCAGGTGCTGCAGGGCGCGCGCGTGCGCGGCCAGTTCACCGAGCAGGGCGCCGAGCCGGGCCGCATGACGCAGCCCGAGTTCGCGGCCTTCGTCGACGCCGAGCTCGCGAAGTGGACCCGGGTGATCGCCGAGGCGCGCGTGAAGATCGATTAGGATCCGTGCCGTGCCGCCGCCCGTGCGGCCAGAGAAGACCCGAGGATCCGACACCGTGACGACGACCCGAGACTTCAACTCCGCACCGCGTTCCGGCGCGGCCGACGCCGCGGCGAACGCGGCCGCGACGCATCGCCGCGCCGGCGCGCTCGCCGACGTGCGCGTGCTCGACCTCTCCCGCGTGCTCGCCGGCCCGTGGTGCAGCCAGAACCTCGCCGACATGGGCGCCGAGGTGATCAAGGTCGAGCGCCCGGGCCGCGGCGACGACACCCGCGCGTGGGGCCCGCCCTGGATCCGCGACGGCGCCGGCGGCAGCACCACCGACTCCAGCTACTTCGCGTCGGCCAACCGCGGCAAGCAGTCGATCACCGTCGACATCGCGCACCCCGACGGGCAGGCGCTGGTGCGCGAGCTCGCGAAGCGCAGCGACGTCGTGCTCGAGAACTACAAGATCGGCGACCTCGCCCGCTACGGCCTCGACTACGCGAGCCTGTCGAAGCTCAACCCGAGGCTGATCTACTGCTCGATCACCGGCTACGGCCAGGACGGGCCGAGCTCGCACAAGCCCGGCTACGACTTCGTGTTCCAGGCGATGGGCGGGCTGATGAGCATCACCGGCGAGCGCGACGACCTCCCCGGCGGCGGCCCGCAGAAGGCCGGCGTCGCGATCGCCGACGTCATGACCGGCATGTACGCGACGATCGCGATCCTGTCCGCGCTGCACCACCGCGACGTCACCGGGCGCGGGCAGTCCATCGACATGGCGCTGCTCGACTGCATCGTCGCGCTCGGCGGCAACCAGATCACCAGCTGGTTCGTCAGCGGCAAGGTGCCGCACCGCTACGGCAACGCGCACGCGAGCCTGGTGCCGTACCAGGTTTTCACCGTGAGCGACGGCGAGATCGTCGTCGCGGTCGGCAACGACTCGCAGTGGCAGGACTACTGCGCCGCGATCGGGCGCCCGGACCTCGCCGCCGACCCGCGCTGGACCAAGGTCACCGGCCGCATCACCGGCCGCAACGAACTCGTGCCCGACCTCGCGCGCACGATGCTCTCGAACACGCGCGCGCACTGGCTCGAGCGCCTCGAGGCGCACGGCGTGCCGTGCGGGCCGATCAACGACTACGCGCAGGTGTTCGACGACCCGCAGGTGCGCCACCGCGGGCTGCGGGTCGACCTGCAGCGCGCCGACGGCAGCCCGGTCTCGACGATCGCCAGCCCGCTGCGGCTGTCCGAGACGCCCCCGGTCTACCGTTGCGCGCCGCCGGCGCTGGGCGACTCCACCGCGTCGGTGCTGTCCGGCCTGCTGGGCATGGGGGCCGACGAGATTGCGGCGCTGCGCGCGCGCGGCGTCGTCTGACGCGCGACGCGCCGCCCGCGCTGCGCAGTCCGACGCACGGCGTCGCGCGCGCCCTCCGACTTCCGGCGCGCCCGCCCGCGAGTCGGCCACCGACGCCCGCGTTTCCCCCGGGTTGACGCGGCCTCGGCACCCCCTCTAGGGTGCGGCTTCCTTCAGCCACGAGATGGGGATCGTCGTGACCGACCACAACCGCCGCCGCCTGGTGCTCGCGGGCGCCGCGCTTTCGGGCGCACCGCTGACCAACGCCTTCGCCCAGACCGGGCCGTACCCGAACCGGCCGGTCAAGATCGTCGTCGGCGCCGCGCCGGGCGGCCTGAGCGACGCCTACGCGCGCCTGTTCGCCGAGCAGTTCACCGCGCGCTTCGGCCAGCCCTGCGTGGTCGAGAACCGGCCCGGCGCGAGCGGCATCATCGCGACCGAGGCCGTCGTCAAGTCGCCGCCGGACGGCTACACGCTGCTGTCGACCACCACCGGCATGCTGTGGCAGACGCGCGTGCTCTACCGCAAGCTGCCGTTCGACCTCGCGAAGGACATCGCGCCGATCACCGTGTTCCCGTCGGGCCCGCTGGTCCTCGCGGTGCAGGAGAAGACCGGCGTGCGCAACCTCGCCGAGCTGATCGAGTACGCGCGGCGCAACGCGTGCACGATGGGCTCGTACGCGGCCGCGTCGTACCCGCACGTGTTCGGCGAGACGCTCAAGCGCGAGTTCGGCGGCAAGGTCGAGGCGATCCAGTACAAGGGCGAGGGCCCGATGTGGGTCGACATGGGCTCGGGCGCGATCACGATGGCCGTGGGCAGCTACCAGGCGTTCGCGACCGTCAAGGACAAGGGCGTGCGCCCGATCGCGGCCACCGGCCAGTACCGCAGCCCGAAGCTGCCGGAGATCCCGACGCTGATCGAGCAGGGGATGAAGTCGCCGGTGTCGCGCCTCGAGGGCGGTCTGGCGCTGAGCACGCACTCGGCGGTGCCGGTCGAGATCCTCGAGATGCTCTCGAAGGTCGCGGTCGACGGCAACGAGACGCCGCGGGCGCGCGCACTGCGCGAGAACTTCGCGATCCCCGACATGACCAAGGGCCGCGCGGACGCGCTGCGCATGTGGCGCGAGGACGCGAACGTGTGGATCCGGGAGGTCCAGGCGCTGGGGGTGACGCTGGACTGATCGCGCAGCACACGGCGCCGGGCGCGCGCTGCGGCGTGCGGCCGCGAACGTCGTGCCCGCGGAGCGACCCGGCGTGGGGTGCTACCGCGCGCCGGCGCCGAACTTGCGAAGGTGCTCGAGCGCACGCGCGAAAGTCGCCGCGGCCTCGGCCGGCCGATAGCTCGGGTACGCGGCGAGCGCGAAGCCGTGGTTCGCGTCGGGCACCTCGACGACCTCGATCGGTGAACGGGTGGCGGGTGCGGCCGCGGCGGCCGCGATCTCGCGGGCGCGCTCGATCGTGCAGCAGTTCATGTACGTGTCGCGAACGCCCGCGAGCAGCAGCGTCGGCACGCTCGCGGGCGGGGTCGCGAGCCACGCGCCGACGTCGGCGATGCGAAACGTCGACGGGTAGAAGGCGACGACGGCCGAGACCTGCTCGGGCATCCGGTTCGCGAACGAGATCGCGAGCCAGCCGCCGAGCGAGTAGCCGACCACCGACGCCTTTGCCGACTTCACGTCGGGGCGGGCGAGCCAGCGCTGCAGGCCGGCACGGATCGCCGCGGCGTGATCGCGGTGCATCCCGCCGACGCGGGGCTTGCGTTTCAGCGCCGCCCCCCTAAGCTGTCGGCGTTGCGGCCCCGGCCGCGCCGACGGAGCGTCCACATGACCGCCTTCCCCCTTCCCGCCGCCGACCCGGCCGCGAACGCGATCCGTACCGATCAGCTCGAGCGCCTGTGGGCGCTGATCGAGCGTCACCGCGCCGAGGGCCGCTACCCCGGCGCGCAGGTCGCGCTCGCGCGCCACGGCAAGCTGCTCGTCGACCGCACGTTCGGCGAAGGCGTCGTCGGCACGCCCGCGAAGCCCGACACGCTGTGGCTGCTGTACTCGAACACCAAGGTCGTCACCGCGACCGCGCTGTGGAAGCTGTGCGAGCAGGGCGCGTTCCGCTTCACCGATCGCGTGAGCGACCATCTGCCCGGGTTCGAGCGCCACGGCAAGCGCGACGTCACGATCTTCCAGGTGATCACGCACCAGGGCGGGTTCCCGAACGCGGTGCTGCCGAAGAGCGCGTGGCTCGATCACGCGAAGATGCGCGACGCGGTGTGCGACTTCACGCTGGAGTGGACGCCGGGCACGCGCATCCACTACCACGGGCTGTCGGCGCACTGGGTGCTCGGCGTGCTGATCGAGGCGCTCACCGGCGCCGACTACCGCAGCTGGATCCGCGAGCACGTGCTCGCGCCGATCGGCCTGGCCAACGACCTCTTCGTCGGCGTGACGCCGGCCGAGGATGGCCGCGTGTCGACGATGTACGAGCCCGACCCCGCGGGCGCCGGCATCCGCCCGCTCGCCGAGAGCAACAACGAGACCTGGCGGCGCAGCGGCGCGCCCGGCGGCGGCGGCTACGGCACCGCGCGCGGCATGGTCGCGCTCTACCAGATGATGCTCGCGGGCGGCGAGCTGAACGGCGTGCGCCTGCTCTCGCCGCGCATGCTCGCGTACGCGATCCGCAACCACACCGGCGACCGGGTCGACGAGTACATGGGCATGCCGATGCACCGCGGCCTCGGGCCGCACCTGCGCGGGCTCACGCCGACGGTGCGCGGCATCGGCGCGATCGCGTCGCCGAACGCGTACGGGCACGGCGGCGTCGGCACCTCGTACTGCTGGGCCGACCCGGACTCCGGCGTGTCGTTCGCGTACATCACGAACAACCGCCTGCCGGACCCGTGGCACTCGGAGCGGCTCGACGCGGTGAGCACGCTGGTGCACGCGGCGATTCTCTGAGGCGCGCCGCGCCGCGGCGAGCAGGCGCCGCGATCCGGAGCGGCGACCCGGCGCCGGTGCGGGCTACGCCGGCGCGTCGGGCGCCGGCGGCTTCCACTCCGCGAGCATCCGGAACACGCCGGGCGCCTCGCGCCCGAGCATCACGCACGCCGTCATCATCCCGCCGGCCAGCGCGCCTCCGACCCCGGCCGACAGCACGTCCGCGCCGGTCAGGTACAGCCCCTTCACCGGCGTCGCGGGGTGCAGCCACTCCTGAGAGAAGCGCTCGACGTCGTGGTCCAGCCCGTAGATCTCGCCGTGCGGGTTCTGCTGGAACCAGCGCGTGGACAGCGGCGTCGAGAGCTCCGCGTAGACGAGCGCGTCGCGCAGCTGCGGCAGCCTCGCGAAGAGCGCGTCCAGCAGGCGCCGCTGCAGCTTCGCCTTCAGGGCTTCGTAGTCCTCGCCTCGCTTGCCCCAGGTCGCGTCCTCCCACTTCGCGAACGGCGCGTAAGGTCCGACGGTGAGCACCTCGACGGTGCTCCTGCCCGGGTGGTGGGCGTCCCACTCCGGGTCCTTGGCCGACGGGAACGAGATGTAGAGCATCGGGAACGGCGCGTCGAGGTCGGCCATGAAGCGATCGACGTTGCCCTCGTGATCGATCGACGGATAGACCCAGAGGTTCGTGCGCGCAAGCCCGAGCGTCGCGGCGCTGCCCTCGAACCCGGCGTACAGGCACAGGTGCCCGCCCGACGCCTTCACGTGCGAGAGCTTGTTCGCGACGCCCAGGCGCTCGCGCTCGCCGGCGGGCAGCAGCCGGCCGAACGTGAGCAGCGCGCCGGCGGCGCTCACGACCGCGTCGGCGCGCACTTCGCTGCCGTCGGCCATGCGCACGCCGCGCGCGATGCCGTCCTCCACCAGGATCTCGTCGACCTTCGCGTAGGTGAACACCTCGCCGCCGCCGGCGCGGATCGTCGGGATGATGCTGTCGGCGATCTTCCACGCGCCGCCCACCGGGTAGTTGCCGCCGTCGAGGTAGTGCTTGACCAGCGTCGCGTGCATCAGGAACGACGCGTCGCGCGGCACCATTCCGTAGTCGCCCCATTGGCCGGTGAGCACCGCGATCAGCGTCTGGTTGCGCGTCAGCCCTTCGAGCACCTCGCGCACCGTTCGGAAGCATTCCCCGGGCACCATCGACGGACGATTGGCGTTGTACGCGCGCGCCGCGTCGGGCGGCATCGCGGCGCCCGCGAAGAACTTCTGCGAAGCGCCCGAGACCTCGCGCACCAGCGCGACGTAGGCATCGATCGCCGCCGCCTCGTCGGGGAAGTGCGACTTCAGCGACGCGACGAAGTTCTCGCGCCCGGCGACCAGATCCACGCTCAGTTCGCCGATCTCGATGCGGTCGTAGACCGGGTCCATCGGCGCCCACTTCAGGCGCCCGTCGGAGATCACGTCGAACAGGCGCCGCAGCATGTGGTGCGGCTTGTGCACCTCGCCGACGTAGTGCACGCCGACGTCCCACTCGAAGCCCTCGCGCTCGTACGAGTGGGTGAATCCGCCCGCGGTGTAGTGCTGCTCGAGCACGCACACGCTGCGGCCGAGGCGCGAGAGCAGCGCCGCGCACGCCAGGCCGCCGATGCCGGAGCCGACGACGATCGCGTCGTAACGGGGGGCCGCCCGCTCGGGGCGGTAACGCCTGCCGGTTCTCTTCATGGTCTTCTCCCTTGGAGACGATCGTACCGCGCGCGGCCGGCGGTGCGATTGACGCCCGGCAATCGGCGGCACGGTCCGGTCGATGCACGCCGGCGCTGCGCGGCGCCCGGGAATCGGGCATTCTCGTGGCACCCTGCGACCCGACTCGACGAATCCTGAAGGAGACCTGCCCATGAGCGACGCCACGCTGTTCGACCTGACCGGAAAGGTCGCCATCGTCACCGGCGGCTCGCGCGGCATCGGCCGCGCGATCTGCGAGCGAATGGCGCAGCACGGCGCCAAGGTGGTCGTGTCGTCGCGCAAGCTCGACGCGTGCCAGGAGGTGGTGCGCGCCATCGAAGCGCGCGGGGGCACCGCGATGGCGGCCGCGTGCAACATCGGCCACAAGGACGCGCTGCAGGCGCTCGTCGACCTCACCGTGAAGACCTGGGGCGGCGTCGACGTGCTGGTGTGCAACGCGGCGATCAACCCGCACTTCGGCTCCGCCGAGTCGATCCCCGACGAGATCTTCGACAAGATCATGGCGTCGAACGTCAAGAGCAACCTGTGGCTCGCGCGCATGGCCAAACCGCACATGGTGCGCGCGGGCTCGGGCTCGATCGTCATCGTGTCCTCGATCGGCGGACTGCGCGGCTCGCCGGTGCTCGGCGCCTACTGCATCTCGAAGGCCGCCGACATGCAGCTCGCGCGCAACCTCGCCGTCGAGTGGGGAGCGCAGAACATCCGCGTCAACTGCATCGCGCCGGGGCTGGTGCGCACCGACTTCGCGCGCGCGCTCTGGGAGAACCCCGAGATCTACCGCAAGCGCACCAAGGACTCGCCGCTGAAGCGCATCGGCGAGCCCGACGAGATCGCCGGCGCCGCCGTGTTCCTCGCCAGCGCCGCGGGCAGCTTCATGACCGGGCAGACGATGGTGATCGACGGCGGCGTGACCGCGGGCACGCCGCCCACCGACGACTGACCGGCGCGGCGCGGCCAGGCCCTCCGGCGTGCACGACGCGGCCACGCTGCGCCTGGTCCGGCTGCTCGCGGCGGCGGCGTTCGCGAGCAGCGCGTCGATGCGGGTGTGCGACCCGCTGCTGCCCGCGCTCGCCGCGGAGTTCGGCGCGAGCCTGGCGCAGGCCGCAGCGGTCAATGCCGGGTTCGCGATCGCTTACGGCGTGCTGCAGCTCGCGATCGGCCCGCTGGCGGACCGCGCCGGCAAGGCGCGCGTCGTGCGGGCCGCCACCGGGCTCGCCGCGGCCGCGTCGCTCGCGTGCGCGGCGGCGCCGGGGCTGGACTGGCTGGTGCTCGCGCGCGTCGTCGCGGGCGGCGTCGGCGGCGCGATCATCCCGGTCGCGTTCGCCTGGATCGGCGACGAGGTGCCGTACGACGTCCGCCAGGGCGTGCTCGCGCGCGTGATGAGCGGCGGCCTGCTCGGGCTCGTGTTCGGGCAGCTGATCGGCGGCGTCCTCGTCGACGCGGTCGGGTGGCGCTGGGCGTTCGTGGCGCTAGCGGGGCTGTTCGCGGTGGTCGCCGTGCGGCTCGCCGCGTCGGCAGCGGCGAGGCCGGCCGCAGCGGCGGGTGGGCCGCGCGGCGCCGGCGCGTCGGGCGAACCGGTCGCGTCGGCCGAACCGGTCGCGTCGGCCGAACCGGTCGCGCCGGCCGATCCCCGCGAGACGGCCGGCGCGCACGCACCGATCCACCCGCTCGCGCTCCTGCGCGACTACGCCGACATCGCACGGCCGCGCTGGTCGCGCGTGGTGCTCGCGTGCGTGATGCTCGAGGCGCTGCTGATGTACGGCGCCGTGTCGTTCGTGCCGAGCGCGCTGCACGCGGGCTTCGGCATCGCGCTGTGGCAGGCCGCGCTGGTCTCGGCCACCGTGGGCGTGGGCGGCTTCGTCTACACGCTGTTCGCCGCGCGGCTGATCGCGGGCCTGGGCGAGCGCCGGCTCTCGGCGGCGGGCGGCGCGCTGGCGGCGTCGGGCCTGCTGCTGCTCGCGGCGTCGAGCGCGCCGTGGATGTCGGTCGCGGCGTGCCTGGCGCTCGGCCTGGGCTTCTACGGCTTCCACAACACGCTGCAGGTGCACGGCACGCAGCTGTCGTCGAGCCGGCGCGGCATGGGCACCGCGCTGTTCGCGCTCGCGATGTTCGTCGGGCAGTCGGCGGGCGTCGCGCTCGGCTCGGTCGCGGTGGCGTTCGCCGGGTTCGAGCCGGCGTTCGCGGCGTCGGGGGTCGCGTTCGGCCTGCTGACCGTCGGCTTCGTCGGGGCGCTCGCGCGCCGGGCGGCGGCGGGGACGCGGCACTGAATCCGCCGCGGCGGCGCGGCTCCGACCCCGCCGGGCCGACGCGAACGCGGCGGCGACCCCGCCGCTGCCGCGCGCGCGGCCCGGCCGGTCAGCGCGGCGTCGCGCAGCGGGTCCCGGTCATCTTCAGCAGCTTGCCTTCCATCTCGGCCATCACCTGCTTCATGCTCGCGCCCGCGACGTGCGCCTTGAACGCGTCGCGGTGCTCGTAGACCTCGTAGAGCATGACGCGGTCGGCCTCCTTCTCGGGCACGAGCACGTCGAACTGCAGCGTGCCGGGCTCGTCGTGAAGGCTGCGCTGGCGATGGGCGAGCAGCGCGGCGACGACGTCGTCACGGGTGCCGGGGGCGACGTCGATGGTCGCGATGATCGTGAGCTTGTCCATGGCGATATGATGCGGCAAGCCGCGCGACGGCGCACGCTCGTGAGGAGGAGAACCGAATGGACCTGTTTTCGCTGAAGGACAAGACCGCGATCGTCACCGGATCGTCGAAAGGGATCGGCCGCGCGATCGCGATGGCCTACGCGCGCGCCGGCGCGCGCGTCGTCGTCACCAGCCGCAAGCTCGACGCGTGCGAGGCGGTCGTCGCGCAGATCCGCGCCGAGGGCGGCCAGGCGACTGCGATCGCGTGCAACATCTCGAGCAAGGAGCAGATCCACGCGATGGTCGACCAGTCCGAGGCCGCGTTCGGGCCGGCGGACGTCCTCGTGTGCAACGCCGCGGTCAACCCGTTCTACGGGCCCATGTCCGAGATCCCGGACGAAGCCTTCCAGAAGGTGATGGCCGTCAACATCCAGTCCAACCTGTGGCTGGTGAACCGTGTCGCGCCCAGGATGGCCGAGCGCGGCGGCGGCTCGATCGTCATCATCAGCTCGATCGCCGGCATCACCGGCTCGCGCGTGCTCGGCGCGTACGCGATCTCCAAGGCGGCCGACATGCAGATGGCGCGCAACCTCGCGCTCGAGTGGGGCAAGAAGGGCATCCGCGCGAACTGCATCGCCCCGGGCCTGGTCAAGACCGACTTCGCCAAGGCGTTGTGGAGCAACCCCGAGACGCTCGCCGCCACGCTGAAGGCGAGCCCGCTGTCGATGATCGGCGAGCCCGAGGACATCGCGGGCACGGCCCTGCTGCTCGGCTCGCCGGCCGGGCGCTTCATCACCGGCACGACGATCGTCGTCGACGGCGGCGCGACGGTGCGCGGGGAAGGCTGACGGGCGCTCGCGCGGCGGCCGGCGCGCGTCGCACCGGCGCGCCGCGGGCAGTGCCGCGGATGCGCGCCCGGCGGGCGCGGGCGGATCGCACGGAGACTCCCCGATGGACGTCGTTCAGTCGCTGCTCGGCATGGCCGCGATCCTCGCGCTCGCGTGGGTCGCGAGCGAGAACCGGCGCGCGGTGGCGTGGCGCACCGTCGCGATCGGCGTCGCGCTGACCGCGGTGCTCGCGGTGCTGATGCTCAAGGTGCCGCCGGTCGTCGCGGCGTTCCGGCTCGCGAACTCGGCGGTCGAGGCGATCGCCGCGGCCACGCGCGCGGGCACCTCGTTCGCGTTCGGCTACGTGGGCGGCGGCGCGCTGCCGTTCGAGCTGAAGTCGCCGGGCGCCGACTTCAGCCTCGCGTTCCAGGCATTGCCGGTGGTGCTCGTGATGAGCGTGCTCACGAGCGTGCTGTTCCACTGGCGCGTGCTGCAGCCGATCGTTCGCGGCTTCGCGTGGCTGCTCGAGCGCACGCTGGGCGTGGGCGGCGCGGTGGGGCTGTCCACCGCGGCGAACGTGTTCGTCGGCATGGTCGAGGCGCCGCTCTTCATCCGCCCGTACCTCGAGCGGCTCACGCGCGGCGAGCTCTTCATCGTGATGACCGGCGGCATGGCGGGCATCGCGGGCACGGTGTTCGTGCTGTACGCGACGATCCTCGCGCCGGTCATTCCCGACGTCGCCGCGCACATCATCGTCGCGTCCGTGGTCTCGGCGCCGGCCGCGATCGTGATCGCGCACCTGATGGTGCCGGACGCGGGCGAGGCCGGCACGCGCGACCGCCTCTCCGACGAGGGCTCGCTCGCCGGCAGCACGATGGACGCGATCACGCGCGGCACGATGGCCGGCCTGGAGCTGCTGCTGGGCATCGTCGCGATGCTGATCGTGTTCGTCGCGCTGGTGCACCTGGTCAACGGCGTGCTCGGGCTGGCGCCCGAGGTCGCGGGCGCGAAGCTCACGCTCGAGCGCGTGCTCGGCGTCGTGATGGCGCCGGTGTGCTGGCTGATGGGGGTGCCTTGGAGCGAGGCGGGCGCGGCCGGCGCGCTGATGGGCACCAAGACGTTCCTCAACGAGTTCATCGCGTACCTGCAGCTCGCCGCGCTGCCGGCGGACGCGCTGTCGCCGCGCTCGCGGCTGATCATGCTGTACGCGATGTGCGGCTTCGCCAACTTCGGAAGCCTGGGCATCATGATCGCCGGGCTCGCGACGATGGCGCCGGCGCGGCGTGCCGAGATCGTGTCGCTGGGCGTGAAGTCGATCGTGTCGGGCACGCTCGCGACGTGCCTGATGGGGGCGCTGGTCGGCGCGCTGCACCCGGCGTGAGCGAGGACGCGAGCGGGGCGCGAACCCCGCGGGCGCGGCGAGACGGTCCGGCGTCGCCGCGAGGAAGGAGGCGGTCGTGACAGCGAACCTTCAGCGATTCGTCGACGCGCAGGCGCCGGTATTCCCCGCCGCGCTCGCCGAGCTGCGCGCGGGCCGCAAGCGCACGCACTGGATGTGGTTCGTGTTCCCGCAGCTCGCGTCGCTCGGGCGCAGCGGCACCGCGCGCTTCTACGGGATCGGCTCGCTGGCCGAGGCGCGCGCGTACGCGGCGCACCCGGTGCTCGGCGCGCGGCTTCTCGCGTGCACGCAGGCGGTGCTCGCGCACGCGGGCAGGAAGACCTCGAACGAGATCTTCGGCTCGCCCGACGACCTCAAGTTCCGCTCGTGCATGACGCTGTTCGCGCAAGCGGCGCAGGACGCCGCGCCGTTCGACGCGGCGCTCGAGGCGTTCTGCGACGGGCCGGATCCGCTGACGCTCGCGTGGCTCGACCGCGCGGAACGAGCGCCGGGCGGCGACTGACTCGCCGGTCCCTGTGCGGCCGGCGGCGCGAACGTTCGTCGCGCGCGAGCCGCCCGCGATATGGGCTCATCCCCTGAGCCCGCCTGCGCGCAGTATCGAGCGATCGCGATGCCGATCTCCGTGGCGTCGCACCGACATCCCCTTCGCCGAACGCGGCCGGGGGCGCGAGGCCGCACCGTGTGGATCTTCCTGTCAGACGCCTTCCTGAGCATCGTCGCCGACCGCGACGCCCCCGACCAGCTGCTCGTGCGCGCGCGCTTTCGCGGCGACGTCGAGCGCGTGTTTCCCGAGGCCGTCGTCGTCGAGGGGGCCGGCACCGACTACGCGTTCCGTGCCCGGGTGACGCGCGAGCGCGTCGCACAGGTGCTCGCGCAGCGGGCGGCCTCGATCGCCGCCACCAACTTCAAGGACAGCGTCGAGGCGCCGTGGCGGCACGACGCCTACCTCGACGTCTGGGCCGCCATGGCGCGGGCAGGGCGCCGGCACGGGCGCTGACGCCTGATCCCACGCCGGCGCGGGCGCTCACGCCTGATCCCACGCCGGCGCGGGTTCGACCGCCCGCGCCACGTCGGTGCTTCGGCGGCCGGTGCAGCCTCGTGCGCCGTGCCTCCGGCCGTCGAGGCGTCAGCCCCCGGCCCCCGGGGCATCAGGCGCCCGGCGCTCGGGGCGTCACGCCCCCGGCCCTCAGGGCGCGACGCCCCGCACGGCCCACGCCAGCGCCGCGTACGAGCGGGGGCCGTCGGCCTCGCCGTCGAGGTACGCCGAGCGCACCGCCGCCTCGAGCCGCGCGCGCGCCTGGGCGTCGAGCGAGTTCACGTACTCGGCTCCCGGGCCGTCGCGGCCCGTGTACGGCGTCCAGTAGTCGTCGAACGATGCGAACTCCATCCGGATCGCGAGCGCGGCGTCTTCGACGTCGCGCAGGCCGGCGTCGCGCCAGGCGGCGGCCAGTTCGCCCGGGCGCGTCAGCGGGCGCGTGTAGTTGCGCGCGCGCCGCTCGGCACCCCGGGGGTCGAGCGCCGCGGCGGTGTCGAAGAAGAGCCGGTTGGCGACGAATCCGCCGCGGGCGTCCCACACCGCGGCCGCGACCACGGCGCCGGGGCGTGCCACGCGGCGCATCTGCGCGATGGCGTCGGCGTGGCGAGGCACGAAGTGCAGCACCAGCAGCGCGAGTACGCGGTCGAAGCTGCCCGCCTCGAACGTCAACGCGCAGGCATCGCCGACGTCGAAGCTCACCCGGGGATGCGGGTAGTGCCGGCGCGCGTGTTCCACGTAGGCGGGCGAGAGGTCGATGCCGTGAACGCGAGCGCCCGGCGCTCGCCCGACCACGCCGGCCGCGAGGTGGCCGGTGCCGCACCCGACGTCGAGCACGCGTTCGTCCGGCGCGGTGCCGGCGAAGTCGAGGAACGGCCCGGTCAGCCGCAGGCTCCAGCGGCCCATCTGCCGCTCGTAGCCGTCGCCGTCGGCGGCGACGAAGGTCGAGGACGTGTTCATCGTCGGCCTCGTGCTTTCGCACTCGAGAGGGCGAGAGGAGAGCCTATCGCCGCGCGAACACGCCGGCAAGGGTGACCGGAGCGACCGGGGCGACCGAGGCGACCGAGGCGACCGAGGCGACCGAGGCGACCGAGGCGACCGGGGCGACCGAGGCGACCGGCACGCCCGGACCGCCCGCAGCGCCGTCAGGCCGGCGGCGCGACGTTCTCTTGCGAGGGCTCGCCCGAGTGCCGCTCGACGAGCCGGCGCGCCTGCGCGAGCACCTGCTCGCGCAGCTCCGCCGGGCCGAGCACCTCGCAGTCGCCGCCGTGGCGCAGCACGTCCATCGCGAGCTCGCGCGTGTCGTGGAACGGCACCTCGAGCAGCAGCCCGCCGTCGGGCCGCGGCGTGGCGCGCTGCATCGGGTGCCACTGCTCCTGCGCGACCCAGCGCGCCTTGTAGGCGTTGAAGCGCAGCGCCGCCCAGCGCATGCCCGCGGGCGACGAGAAGATGCCGTAGCCGGTGTCGAAGCGCTGCGCGAGCGCGGCGTCGCCGACGTCGAGCGCTGCCGCGTCGAGCACCTGCGCGCGCTCGATCGCGTCGACCGCGAAGCTGCGCAGGTCCTCGCGCGCGTGGCACCACGCGTCCAGGTACCAGTTGTCGCGGTAGTAGACCAGGCGCTGCGGCGAGAGCTCGCGCTCGAGCGTCTCACCGGTGTGGCGGTTGTGGTGCGTCACGCCCAGGCGCTTGCGCGACATCAGCGCCTCGGCGACCGTCTGGAACGCGCGCCCCGTCGCGGCGCGGCGCTTGGCCATCGGCACCAGGCGCACGCGCGCGGCCACCTCGTGCGCCGGGTAGCGGCCGCTGTCGAGCAGCTTCTCGAGCCGGCGCTTCAGCGGCTTGACCTTGGGCTCGAGCAGGCCGGGCTCGACGTCGTGCAGCAGCTGCTGCATCGCGAGCAGCGCGTGGATCTCGGTCGAGTTGAACCACAGGCCGGGCAGCGCGTAGCGGCCGCCGGGATCCTGCGACGGATCGAGGCGATAGCCCTCGGTGTCCTCGTCGAAGAGGATCGGCGCGAAGAATCGGTCGCGCATGTAGGCGATGTCGCGCGTGAGCGTGGCGCGCGACACGCCGATCTCGTCGATGAGCCTCTGGCGCGTGATGTTCGGGGCCTGCCGCAGCAGGGCGTCGATCAGGTAGAAGCGTTCGGTGCGGTCCATGGGCGAGCGTCTCGTGGAGCGTCGGTCGCGAGGGGGTTCGCGCGGGAAGTCTCGCACGGGCCGGCCCCCCCGCGGCCGGCCCCGGGTCCGCTATCCGGCCGCCGGCCGGTGCCGGCGACCCACTGCGCGCGGTGCCGGGATGTCCCGCGCGGCGAGCTCGACCGCCTCGTCCGCGCGCTGCAGCAGCGCGCGGGCGGCCGCGGCACGCTCGAGCAGGGAATTGGCGTCCGCGAGCACGACGGTCTCGACGATCCCGCCGCGCCGCGCGTCGTCGAGCGTGCGCTCGAGTGCGCCGAAGCGCTCGAACAGCGCCGACAGGCTCCGTTCGACGTGCTCGACGAAACGCCGCAGTGCGTCGGGGACGCGCAGGCCGTCCGCCGCGAGCCACGGGGCGAGCGGGCCGTCGAGCAGCCCCAGCAGCATCCGCGCGGCCAGCGCTCGCGGCGTGACGCCCGCGGAGCGGGCCAGGCGGAGGAGCGCGTCGAAGTCCTCCGGCACCCCGGCGTCCTGCAGCCAGCGCGGCGCCAGCGCGAGGTCGAAGTCGCCGCCGGACTGCGCGATCGCGTCGAGCAGCTGCCGGTACCCGGCCGGCAGCGTCGGTTCGCCGGGCCCGCCACCGTCCGGACTGCGGAAGAGGTCCGCGAGCGGGCGTTCGCGAGGGTTCGATCGACGCGCGCCCTTGGCCGGCGGGGACGCGGGCGCCTGCCGCCTGAGCGAGAACTGGATGTCGGCGTCGACGTCCCGCGGGGCGGCGCGCCGGGGCGGGGCCGCCAGCCGCTCGAAGGACGCCGCGACGTCGGCCATTCTCGCGAACGGCGCGCGGGCCGCCACCGACCCAGTCGCGCCCCAGCCCGCCGCGAGCATCTGCTCGACCTTGCGCAGCTCGGGCAGCTGCGTCGCCTTGTCTGCGTCGGCGCGCTCGGCGACGACGAGCCAGTGGGTGCGGTCGCTGACGAGGCGGTAGCGCAGCGCCGCGGCCAGGCGGGCGTCGTCGGGGAGCGTCGACAGGCGCGCGGCGGCGGCCAGCCGCGCGACCGTCCCGATCGGCGCGTCGGCGCCCGCGGGCGCGGCGTCGGCCCGCCCGTCCGGGGCCTCGATCGCCAGCGCCTGGCGCGTCACCTGCCCGTCGTCGGTCTCGAGCTCGAGCACGACGGGCCCGTCGATGCGCCGCGCGTCGAAGCGCGCCCACGCGACCAGCGTGTCGCCGTCGAACACCGCGTCGATGCGCGGCGGGAAGACGTCGCGCGCGCCGGCCGGCCAGTGCAGCTCGGCGCGCTTCGCGCGCGGCGCGCGCAGCCGCGCCGCGTGGCGCACGATGCGATCGGCCATCGCCTCGTTCGGCGACACGAGCTCGCACGCGCCGCCGGTGGCCTGCGCGAGCCCGCGCAGGAACGCCTCGGAGACCGCGGCGCCCACGCCCACCGTGAACACGCGGTGGCCGCTGCGCGCCGCGGCGTCCACGACGGCCTGCCAGTGGCCGACCTCGCCGTCGGTGATCAGCAGCACGTCGCCGGGGCCGGTGCGCGACAGCGACGCGAACGCGAGCTCCAGCGCGCCGGCGATCTCGGTGCCGCCCATGTTCGCGTCGAGCGTGGCGCTGAACGCGCGCGCCCGCTCGACGTTGCCGGGCGTGCACGGCAGCGCGGCGTCGTCGAGCGCACGCGCCGTGCTGCCGAACGCGACCACCGCGACGCGGTCGCGCGGCTCGTGCGCGTCGAGGATGCCGTCGAGCGCGCGCCGCGCCTGCGCGATCGAGGCGCCGGCCCTCGAGCCGGAGCAGTCGACGACGATCGCGAGCGACAGCGCGCCCGGCGCGCGCCGGCCCGGGAAGAACCGCTGCAGGCACGCGAGCGCGGCGAGGCCTTCGCCGTCCGGGCCGGCGATCGCGAAGCCGCGCCGCGACTGCGGCGCGCGCGCGATCAGCACGAAGTCGCGGTCCATCGCCGCGCGCTCGGCGGCGAGCGAGATCGTGAAGCGGTCGTCGTCGCGCTGCAGCGTCACCGCGTGCGACGGGCACTCGAACTGCGCGTCGCGCAGCGCGCCGCGCGCCTCGACGACCAGCGAGAAGCGGTGCTCGACCGTCATCGACGCCTCCGGCACCTGGTGCGGCGCGTGCGGCGAGCCGCCGTAACGCGGCGCGATCGTCGTCGGCAGCAGCACGCGCAGGCGGTCGTCGGCCCAGCGCCAGACCAGCGCATAGCGCATCGAGACCTGCACCGTCTCGCCGGGCAGCAGGTTGCCGACGTTCATCGTGTACAGGCCGGGCTCGATCGCCTGCAGCATCACCGCGGCGTCGCCGGACTCGATCGCGTCCTCGTAGCGCGTCTCGGCCTGGCGGCGCTCGACGACCGCGCCCGCGAGCGCGCGTTCGCCGATGCGCACCTCGAGCTCGAGCAGCACGGCGTCGAGCGGCAGCGGGAACGTGTAGACCGCCTCGACGTTCACGTCCTCGGCGTTGCGGTACGTCTGCGCGACCGCGACCTCGCCGAGCGCGTCTTGCAGCACGGCGGACACGCAGACGTCGGCGAGCACCACGCGCTCGCCGTTCCTGCCGGCCATCGAGGCGGCGCGGCCGCCGGGGGCGGCCGACGCGTTCGGATTCGTTCTCATCGTTGTTCCTCGCTCGCGATCGTTGCTTCGTAGGCGTGCGTCACCGCGCGAAAGAACGCGCGCAGCTGCTCCGGCGACAGCCCGGCCCGGCCGGGCTCCACGGTGAGCTCGACGCCGTCGGCCACCACCAGGTGGCTCCAGACCTCGACCGTGCCGGCGCGCCGCGGCGCGGGCGGCAACGGCCCGGAGTCGGCGCGCGCGAGCACCTCGGCGATGCGCTCCAGCGACAACCCCGCGAGCTGCCACTTGCGCACCGCGAGCAGCTGCTCGACGTGGCGACGCGTGTAGAACGCTCCCTTGCCCGTGCCCTCGGGGCGATCGACCAGGCCGATCTGGATGTAGTAACGGACGGTGCGCCGGGGGGTGTCCGTGAGGGACGCGACGTCGTCGAGGGTGTACGCGGGAGTGTTCATGCCACAAGTATACGACAGTAATGGTGGCATGAAAAGAGAGCGACGCAGCGGAGCTCCGATCACGACGACATCGTGCCGGGGCCGGGGCTCAGGGGATGAGCCGGTGCCGTGTGCGGGCGCCGGCGACGCGGGCTCGGGGCCGATCGCGCGCCGCTCGCGCCGCGGGCGTTGCCGGGCAGTGCGCCGCCGTGCGGCGAGCGAACCCGGTCAGCGCGCCGCCGCGCGGCGCGTGGGCCCCGTCAGCGCGCCGCCGCGAGGCGCGCGCGTCCGGTCAGTGCGCCGCCCAGGCCCCGTCGACGGGAATCGCCGCGCCGCGGATCTCCGCGGCCGCCGGCGAGCACAGGAATGCGATCGTCTCGGCCACCTGCTCGGGCGCCACCGGCCGTCCCGACGGCATCGTCGACGCCGCGATGCGCCGCTGCGCCTCCTCGCGCCCGATGCCCTCGCGCGCGGCGAGGTCCTTGGCCATCTTGTAGAAGATGCGCGTGGCGACGATGCCGGGGCACACGGCGTTGCACGTGACCGGCGTCTCGGCGGTCTCCATCGCCACCGCCTTGGTCAGGCCCACGAGCCCGTGCTTGGACGCGATGTAACTCGAGCGCTCGATGCCGCCCACCAGACCGTAGGCGGACGCGACGTTGACGATGCGCCCCCAGCCGCGCGTCTTCATCTGCGGCAGCGCGGAGCGGATCGTGTGGAACGGCGCCGACAGGTTCAGCGACACGATGTAGTCCCAGCGCGCCGGCGGGTGCGACTCGATCGGGCTGCGATGCTGCGTGCCGGCGTTGTTGACGAGCACGTCGAGGCGGCCGAACTCGAGCAGCGCGGTCTCGACGAGCCCTGCGGCCTCCTCGCCGATCGACAGGTCCGCCGGCAGGTGGATCGCGCGCACGCCGTGCTGCTCCGAGATCTCGGTGCACAGGCGCGCGACGAGGTCGGCGTCGCCGAAGCCGTTGAGCACGATCGACGCCTTGCGGGCGGCGAGCGCGCGGGCCGTGGCCAGGCCGATGCCGTCGGTGGATCCGGTGATCAGGGCGACTCTTCCTTCGAGCATGAAGTCTCCGTTCGGTGCGGGGCCGGGCGGCGCGCGGCGCCGCGCCCGGAAAGCATTCGAGGATACCAATGTCGGCGATCGCGAACGTGCGGCCGGGCCGGCGATGCCGTACAGTCGCGCGACACGTCGAACCGGGAGGAGACCCCAGTGGAACAATTCGAAGGCCGCGTCGCCGTCGTCACCGGCGCCGCGAGCGGGATCGGGCGCGCGCTCGCGACGCGCTTCGCGCAGGAAGGCATGCACGTCGTGCTCGCGGACGTCGAGGCCGGGCCGCTCGCCGACGCGCACGCCGCGCTGGCCGCGACCGGCGCGCAGGCGATCGCGGTGCGTACCGACGTCGCGCAGGAGGCCGACGTCGCGCGGCTCGCCGACGCCGCGTACGAGCGCTTCGGCGCGGTCCACGTGCTGTGCAACAACGCGGGTGTCGCGGCCGGGCCGCTGCGCTCGCGCGCGTGGGAGTCGTCGCTCGCGGACTGGCAGTGGACGCTGAACGTCAACTTCATGGGCGTGCTGCACGGCGTGCGCGCGTTCGTGCCGCGCATGCTCGCGGGCGGCGACGAAGGCCACGTCGTCAACACGTCGTCGATCGCCGGCCTGCTCACGTCGGCCAACCCGTACAACGTGTCCAAGCACGGCGTCACCTGCCTGACCGAGGGCCTGGAGAAGGACTTCCGCGCGATCGGCGCGAAGCTGTCCGCGTCGCTGCTGTGCCCGGGGCTGATCCGCACGCGCATTCTCGACGCGGGGCGCAACCGCCCCGAGCAGTACGGCGCGGGCCCGGACGCGGCGTCGCTGCCGCCCGACGTGCGCCAGGCGCACGCCGCGTTCGCCGCGGCGCTCGACGCCGGCTACCCGCCCGAGGAGGTCGCCCGCCAGGTGGCGGAGGCGATCCGCGTGCGGCGCTTCTACGTGCTGCCGGCGCAGCCGTGGCTGGTCGACCTGGTCAGGCAGCGGATGACCGACGTCATCGAGCAGCGCAATCCGACGCCGATGCCGTTCGGGTAGTCGAGCAGGCCGGCGCGCGCGGCCCGTCCCGCCAACGGGCCGCGCGCCGGGCACCGGGCACCGGGCACCGGGCACGAGGCGCCAGGCACGAGGCGCCAGGCACGAGGCGCCAGGCACGAGGCGCCAGGCACGAGGCGCCAGGCACGGGGCGCACCCCGCGCCGATCAGTACCCGACGGCGCGGTCCACCGACTCCGCCAGCGGCGCGCCGTCCAGATAGCGGCGCAGGTTCTCGACGAAGAGCCGCGCGACGACTGAGTCGCGCTTCGGGTGCGGCCCGCCGATGTGCGGCAGCACGACGATGCCCTCGGTGCTCCAGAACGGGTGCTCGGCGGGCAGCGGCTCCTTGCGGAAGACGTCGAGCACCGCGCCGGCGATCGTGCGCGCGCGCACCGCCGCGACCAGGTCGTCGTCGTCGATCACGTGGCCGCGCCCGAAATTGAGCAGCCACGCGCCGGGCTTCATCTTCGCGAGCCGCTCGCCATTCACGAACCTGTCGGTCAGCGGCGTCGCGGGCAGCAGCAGCAGCACGAAGTCCGAGCGCGCGAGCACCTCGTCCGTGCGCTCCGGCGGCAGCACCTCGTCGACGTGCTCCACGGGCAGGCCGCTGCGCCGCGTGCCGATCACGCGCATGCCCAGCGTGGCCGCAATGCGCGCCACGTCGCGGCCGATCGCGCCCAGGCCCAGGATGCCGAGCGTCTTGCCGTTCAGCGGCTGCGCGACCGTGTGGACCCACCGGGCCGACTTCTGGTTCTCCACCGCGGCCGCGTACGGCTTGGCCACGTAGAACAGCGCACCGACGATGTTCTCCGGCATCGACTCGCGGTGGGTGCCGCGCGCGCAGGTGAGTGCGACGCCGGCCGGCAGGTCGGGCAACGCGAGCCAGCCCTCGACGCCCGCGGTCATCGACTGGATCCAGCGCAGCTTCGGCATCGCCGGCAGCAGGCCGGCCGGCGCGCCGAAGGCCATCAGCACCTCGGTGCGCGCCTTCGTCTCGTCGGCGGGCTGCGACTTGCGCGGCAGCGTGTCGACGGTGACGCGTTCGGCGAGCCCGGCGGCGGCGATCGCGTCGAGGTACGCGGCGGGCGCGTCGGCCCAGAGCAGGACGTGGGGGCGGTGGGTCACGGTGCGGGTCCTCGTGCGGGGCGGCGGGCCGGCTACTTTACGACGATCGACGGCGCCGTGCGGGCGGCGCCGATGCGCATCGCTCGCGCAGCGGCGCTTGCGCGAGCTTTGCGAGACGCCCGGGTCAGCGCACCGCCGACAGCCCCTGCACCCCGTGCCGCGCGATCGAGCCCGCGACGAACCCGCTCGCGACCACGTCGCGCACGAAGGCGTCCAGGTAAGCGGCGCCCGCGCGGCGCGCCACCGGCGTGCCCATCCCGTGGTTCACGGTCATGAAGCGGCCCTCGAGCAGCCGGGTACCGGGCCGCGCCTTCATCGTCTCCAGCAGCATCGGCCGCAGGCCCGCGAGCACGTCGGCGTCGCGCGCGTCGAAGCACTCGACCGACGCCGGAATGCCCTTCGTGCTGACCAGCGTCGCGTGCTTCAGCGTGCGCGCGAGGTAGAGCTCGTAGCCGCCCTTCGCCGGGGCCGCGATGCGAACGCCCGTGGCGTCGGCCTCGTCCGCGCGGCGCAGCGGCGAGTCGTCGCGCACCAGGTAGTTGGCCTCGATCTCGGTCATCGGCGGCGAGAACGCGATGCGCGCCGCGCGCGCCGGCTCGATCGCGAGGATCGCGACGTCCCAGGTGCCGGCGTCGGCGGCGTCGGCGACGTCGCCGGGCGTGGGGTGGACCACGTGCTCGACGGGCACGCCCAGGCGCCGGCCGAGCTCCGCCATCAGGTCGACGCTGACGCCCGCGAGCGCGCCGGCGGCGTCCCTCCACGTGAACAGCGTGTTGCTCAGGTTCATGCCCGCGCGCAGCGTGCCGCGCGGGGCGAGGTCGGCGCGGGCGGCGGCGAGGTCGGGCGCGGTCACTGCAGCCCCTCGACCAGCACGAGCCGCCCGTGGCTCGCCGCCTCACGCACCTGCTTCAGGCCCTGGTAGGTGGGCCCGTTGTAGAACGCCTCGGCGACGGCGCGCGACGGGAACTCGAGCAGCACGAGCCGGCGCGGCTGCCAGTCGCCCTCGAGCACCTCGAACGCGCCGCCGCGCACGAGGTAGCGGGCGCCGACCTTCTCGAGCTCGGGCTTCACCGCCTGCATGAACTTGCCGTACTGCTCGGCGTCGCGGATGTCGACGTCGAAGATGAGATATGCAGCCATTGCGTCTCCAGGAAGAACGATCAGTATCCATCGCCCACGACGCCCGACATCGTGCGGCGGGTCTCGCCGGACGTCACCCCGGCCCCTCGATCCCCACGTACCCGTCGAGCGAGCGCACGCGGTCGAGCCACGCGCGGATCGCGCCGTAGCCTTCCAGGCTCACGCCGCCGTCGCCGCAGTGCGCGAGCGCCGGGTACGCGGCGACGTCGGCCACCGTCGGGTGATCGAGCGCGATCCAGCCGCGGTCGCGCAGGCGGTCTTCATAGAGCCGCAGCGCCTTGTCCGTATTGCGCTCGGCCGCCTGCGCGTTCACGCACAGCGAAGGAAATCGTCCCGCGAGCCGCGCGTCGTAGGGTCCGAGCCGCAGCTCGAACGCCGCGGCCGACAGCCACGCGTTCACGTGCACCTCGCGGTCCGGGTCGCGCGGCATCCACGAATCGTGGCCGCAGGTGCGCGCGAGCCAGACCAGGATCGCGTGCGAATCGCGCACCGCGAGCCCGGCGCGCGCGAGCACCGGCACCTGGCCGAAGGGGTTGAGCGCGAGGAACGCCGGCGTGCGGTGCTCGTCGCGCCGAAGGTCCACCGGCACGCGGCGGTACTCGACGCCGAGCAAGGAGAGCATCAGGCGCACCTTGTAGCAGTTCAGCGAGAGCGCGGTGTCGTAGAGGGTGAGCATCGGGGGCTCCTCGCGAAGGGCCGGCGGCGGCGCCAAAGCGCGACCATAGCGCGAACCGGGCGCGGCCGTGAACCTCGCGCGCGGCGAGGGCCGGCCCGCCGCCGCGCGGATCCCGGCCGGCGTGCATAATCGGCGCATCCCATCGCCTGTCGCCCGGACCGTGCCGCCGACCCCGTCTTCCTCGAGCGCCCCGGCGCGAATCGCACAGAATGCGCTCGCGCACTTCGCTGCCCGGCCTGCCGCGGACGCGCGCCTCGACGGCACGCCCGCGGCACGGGCCCGATCGTAGCGTCCGGCCCGAGCGCGCGCCGGCCGATGGAGCCGCCCGACACCCTCGAGAAGGGGATCCGCTTCGGATGCGGTTTCTCCTTCGCGTTCATTCTCGTGGCCGCGGGCGGATTGAGCTGGGCGGTCTCGAGCGGCAGTCACGTGCTCGCGGGCGCGATCGCGGCCGGCGTCGTGTTCGGGGTTCTGGCGTTGCGCTTCGGCGATGCGTTCTGGCACCGGGTGGCCGCTCTGCTCCGGTGGTGGTGACGCGCACGGTACCGGCGAGGGCGCCGAGCAGAGTTCGCGGGCGCGCTATCCGATGCGAGGCTCTCCCGGTGAGCCTCGCGGACGCCTGTCGCGGCGTCACCGAATCGGCGTGCCGCAGGCTCGCAATCGTTGAGTCGCCGATCGCGAACGGGCAAAATCGAACCTGCATTCAGAACGGGCCGTCGCCCGTGCCAACCTGCCCGTCCCCGGCAAGGTGGCTCGCGAAAGCGAATGCGGCCGGACGAGTCTCCGGCAACACAGCGGGATCGCGACGGCCCTCCTGCCACGGAGGGTTCCTTGTCAAAGCAGACCGAGAATCGAGCCGAGCCTCATCGCATGAGTTCCTGACCCCGATCGCATCGCGAACGACACGTCGACCCCAGCGGCCGGCGCGCGTCCTTCGCACGTGCCATCTCAAGGAGCCACTCATGCAAGACTCGAAGAATCGCCGGGGCCGCCGCCCCATCGTCACCGTGCTCGTGTCCGAGCGCCGCCTGCCGGGCGGGCGAGAGTTCGTGTTCGCGCCCGCGCTGCCGCGCGTGCCGTCGCGGGGCGCGCCGATGCGCGCGACGCTGTCCGCGCGCGCGTTCGCGTGGGCCGGCGACGAGGCCGCGAACGACGCCCAGTTCGTCGGGCGGACGGGGGCGTCGGTCGTCGGCGACGCGCCCCTCGCGGCCGCTGCGTCGTTCGTCGGCGACACGCCGATCCTCGACGGCGCGCCGCGCGACGACGACGCGCTCGCCGACGTCCTGGCCGGTCTGCGCCGGGTGTACCGCACGCCGTCGCGGCGGCGCTGAGCCCGGTCCCGCCCTCGGGCGGGACCGACCGTTCTCCAACGACACGAAGGAGCCTCATGTCCGACCGCCGTTCCGCCCCCGATCCGCGCGCGATCGAGCGCGCGCGCCGCCTGCTCGACGACGCCGACGCGATCGTGATCGCCGCGGGCGCGGGGATGGGCGCCGACGCCGGCCTGCCGACCTTCCGCGGCGACCAGGGGTTCTGGCGCGCGTACCCGGCGCTCGGGCGGCGCGGAATGTCGTTCACCGACGTGGCGTCTCCGCTCACGTTCGTGCGCGATCCGCGGCTGGCGTGGGGCTTCTACGGCCACCGCCTCGCGCTGTATCGCGCCACCGCGCCGCACGCGGGCTACGCGCTGCTGCGCGAGCTCGCCGCGCGCGTGCGGCACGGCGCGTTCGCGGTCACGACGAACGTCGACGGCCACTTCCTGCGCGCGGGCTTCGACGACGCCGAGGTCTGGGAGATGCACGGCACGATCCACCGGCTGCAGTGCCCCACGCCGTGCCGCGACGAGCTCTGGCCGGCCGACGCGTTCGTGCCCGACGTCGACGCGCCGGCGTGCCGGCTCCTCAACGAACCACCCGTGTGCCCGCACTGCGGCGAGGTCGCGCGCCCGAACGTGCTGATGTTCTCCGACTGGGCCTGGATTCCGGATCGCGCCGGCGCGCAGGAGCGCGCGTTCGACGAGTTCCTCGAACGCGCCCGCCGGCCGGTGGTGCTCGAGCTCGGCGCCGGCACCGCAATACCGTCGCTGCGGCACCTGTCGCGGCAGCACCGGTGGCCGGTGGTGCGCGTGAATCCCGACGAGCCGGACGTGCGCGAGGGCGAGGGCGTGGGGATCGCGTGCGGGGCGCTCGACGCGCTGAGGGAGTTGTGCGCGTGACGGCGGGCGCTTGCCGCGCGGTACGGCACGCGACGGGCACGACCGCGCGGCGCCGTCGCGCGGCGGGCGCCGCCGCGCGCTGAAGACGACGGGCGGGCCCACCTCACGGGCCGGGGGGATTTGATCCCGCTTGCGGACCCCGGCACTTCGCCAAATCCGCTAAAGAGGAGACTTCGATGTCCGCTTCGATGTCCGCGCGAGCGCGCGGCAAGGCCCCGGCGAAGACGGAAGCGCACGGCGCGGCGCAGCCTCGCCCGCGCCGCTGGCTGCGCGAGCTGCACCTTCACGGCCTGGACCACCTCGACGCGGTGCTGCTCGCCGCGCTCGCGAGCGAGGCGCCGCTGCTGCTGATCGGCCCGCACGGCAGCGCGAAGTCGGCGCTGCTCGAGCGTGTGGCGCACGCGCTCGCGCTCGAGCACCGGCACTACAACGCGAGCCTGGTCGCGTTCGACGACCTGCTCGGGTTCCCGGTGCCCAACGCCGCGCGAGACGGGCTCGACTACCTGCGCACGCCGGCCACGCTGTGGGGCGCGCAGTCGGTCTTCCTCGACGAGATCTCGCGCTGCCGGCCCGACGTGCAGAACAAGCTCTTCTCGATCGTGCACGAGCGGCGCGTCTCGGGCGTCGCGCTCGACGCGCTGCGCTTCCGCTGGGCCGCGATGAACCCGCCCGCCGCGTTCGACGCCGACGGCGAGCTCGACGACGCGTACGTCGGCGCGCAGCCGCTCGACGCCGCGCTCGCGGACCGCTTCGTCTTCGTCGTCTCGTTGCCGGCGTTCGGCGAGCTCGCGCCCGAGGACCGGCGCGCGGTGATCGCGCGCGGCGACGCCGTGCCGCGGGAGGAACCCGGCGTGGCGCGGCTCGTCGACGCGGCCCGCGCGCACGCCGCGATCGCCGAAGCCGCGGACGACGCGTGGGCGGTCGAGTACTGCGCGGCCGCCGCCGACGTGCTCGCGCACGCGAAGATCGCGCTCTCCGGACGGCGCGCGGCGATGCTGCGCCGGGCGCTGCACGCGGTGCACGGGGCGCGGGCGGCGCTGGCGGCGGGCGTCGACCCGGGCCCCGATTGCGAGGGGCGCGGGGGGGCGAGCGGCGTGGCCGCACTGCGTAGCGCGCCGGCCGGCACCGCGCCCCCGATCTGCGCGCCCGCGCTCGAAGACTCCGCGCTGCTCGCGCTGCGCTGGTGCCTGCCGCAGCGCGCGCTCGGGCGCGCGCCGGCCGAGTCGACGCTGCTCGCCGCGCACCGCAAGGCGCTCGAGCTCGCGGGCGCGCCGGCGGATTCGCCGGGCCGCCGGATCGCCGCCGAGCCCGACCCGCTCGGGCGCGTCGCGATCGCGCTGTCGCTGCCGTCCGGGTCGCTCACGAAGACGGCGTTCTCGGCGCTGGTCGCCGACGCATTCGCCGCGCAGGACGTTCCCGGGCGCTACCTGCTCGCGCGCCGGCTGCTCGCGCCGCTCGCCGAGCGCGACGCGGTCAACGCGCCGACGCTGGAGATGCTCGCCGAGCCGATGGGCCGGCTGCTCGACTTCGAGCACGAGCCGTCCCACCGGGTCGACCTCTCGCGCGCCGGCGTCGCGCGCTACAACGTGCTGCTCGCGCAGATCGCGCGCCTCGACGCGAAGGTCCCCGCGCAGGCGTCGCTCGCGAACCTGCTCTACACGCTGTTCGCGGTCGAGAAGGCGGCGTTCGATCCGGCCGAAGTGGTCGCGCGCGACGCGAGGTTCGCGCGGGTGCTCGACGGCGCAGTAGCCGGCGCGGCACGACGCCACGAGGTGTCGGCGTGACGACCGCGTCCTGGGTCGAGGCGCCCGGCGCCGCGCGCGACGCCACCTGCGCCGGCGCCCTCCACAACATGTCCTCGCCGCCGCGCTCGCTCGCCGAGATCCGGCCGATCCGCGCGGGCGCGCACGCCGCGGGCGAGCGCCGCGGCCGGGGCGGCCCGCCGGAGTCGCCGACCGGCGGTCCGAGCGCACGCCTGTTCGCGCGCGTGCACCTGCCCGGGTTGCTCTTCGACGGCCGATCGCACGAGTTCGTGGGCACCGACCCGCTCACCGGCCTGCGCGGCGGCACGCCGTGGCTCGCCGAGGCGCTGGCGCTGCTGCGCACCGGGCGCGCCACCGGCAAGGCGCGCGACGCGGCGCTGGCGCAGTGCGAAGCGCTGCCGTTCGACGCGGCGCACGCCGAGTTCCTCGAGGGCGTCGCCGCGCTCGGCGACCAGGGCCTGCCTGCGCTGCTGCTCGCGCGCCGCCCGGCGAGCGGCGTCGTTGTCCCCGCGTCCGCGCGCGTCGCGCCGAGGGTCGCGCTGCGCCTGCTCGTCGGCACCGCGGGCGGCCTGTTCGTGCGCGCCCGCGCGCCGTCGGCGGAGCACTTCCTGTCGGGCCTGCCCGGGGCGGCGGCGCCGTGGGAGGCGGCGTTCGACTACTACGTGCAGGAGGACGTATGAGCGACCCGATCTCCAGCGCCCTGCGCGACCGCATCGCCGCCTGCGTTCCCGTCGCCGGGCACGCGTACACCGCGCTGCTCGCGCTGCTCGATGTCGAAGCGAGCGACGCGGTGCCCACCGCGTGCGTGACCACCGGCGCGCGCTCGCGGATGCTCGTCAACCCGGCCTTCGTCGCGCGTCACTGCCGCACCGACGACCACCTCGCGATGCTGGTGCTGCACGAACTCCACCACGTGCTGCTCGGCCACACGCGGATCTATCGCCGCGTGACCCCGGCGCAGAACTGGGCGTTCGACTGCCTGATCAACGCGCAGCTGTGCCGGCTCTTCCCGCACCCGAAGCACGTCACGTTCTTCACGCAGTTCGTGCCCGGCGACGGCGGTGCCGCAGACCTGCTCGCGCCGCCGCGCGACTGGCACCCGCGGCTCTCGCCGGGCGCGCTGAACGACCTGCGCCGGCGCGACGCCGCGGCGCGTCCGCGCTGGGGCGACCTGCACTGGCGGCTGTACTCGGAGGACTCGGTCACCACCGAGGAACTGTACCGCCTGCTCGAGCGCGTCGCTGCCGCCGAGGGCGTGCCGGGCGACCTCGTGCTGCTCGGCGATCACGCGTCGTCGGGCGAGTCCGACGACGTGCTGAACCCCGACGCGCTGCGCGAGGTGCGCGAGATCGTCGCGCGCTGGCCGATGGTGGTCCGGCGCGGCGGGCGCGACCAGGGCGGCGAATCGCGCGACGCGATCGTGACGCTCGCCGAGCGCCGCCGCGACGCCGTCGCGCGGCTGCGGCGCGCGCTCGCACGCCTCGCGGGCGCTGCGCCGGAACGCACCGCCCCGGTCGTGCGCGCCGCCTCTGTCGCGTCGTCGTGCCTGCTGCCCTGGGACACCGGCCGCGACCGCCGCGCCGCCGTGCTGGCTGCGCTCGGCCACGCACCGCTGCTGCACGCGGGCGAGCTCGCGCACACGCACCGCGTGCCCGCCGGACGCGCGCACGTGTACCTCGACGTCTCCGGCTCGATGGACGGCGTGATGGCGCCGCTCTACGCCGCGCTGGCCGGCTGCCTCGACCAGGTCGAGCCCGACGTGCACCTGTTCTCGACGAAGGTCGCGACCGTCGGCCACGCGCAGTTGCGCGCGGGCGTGCGCGTCACCACCGACGGCACCGACATCGAGACGGTGACCGCGCACCTGCTCGCGAACGGCGCCCGCCGTGCGCTCGTCGTCACCGACGGATGGGTCGGGCGCATTCCCGACGATCACTGGCGGCGGCTGCGCGCGCGCGGCGTGCGGCTCGCGGCGGCGGTGACCGAGCCGGGCGACCCGGGGTTCGCGCTCGAGCGCGGCATTCCGGTGGTGAGGCTGCCGCCGCTCGACGCGGCGCCGTCGTGTACGCCGGAGTTCGCGCTCGAGGCGCCGCCCGGCGCGGGCGGTGGGCGCTTCGCACCGGCGCCGCTTCGTCGCACGGCTCGCGGATCGCGCGCGTCCCGCGCCGAGTCCTCGATCGATCCAATCACGAGGTGATCCGATGACCCATCTGCCCGAAGTCCGACGACGCGTCCCGTCGATCCGGTGACGTGTCTGCCCAGTCCGACGACGCATCCCCGATGCGCGTCGAATCCGCCGAATTCGTCCTCCCCGGCCACCCGGACCGCCTGTGCGACGCGCTCGCCGACGCGATCGTCGAGCACGTGATGCGCGGCGACGCGCTCGGCCAGTGCGGCGTCGAGGTCGCGTGCGTGTTCGACCGCGTGTTCGTCACGGGCCGCGTCGCGAGCACGCCCGGCGTGCTCGCGCGGCTCGACATCCCCGCGCTCGCGCGCCGCACCTATCGCGAGGCAGGCTACGGCGCCGACGCGGCCGGTTTCGCCTGGGGCCCGGACCCGGACGCGCTGCGCGTGGACACCGCGCTGTGCCGGGGCGCGTTCGCGCCCGGCGAGCGCGAGCACCGGCACTTCGCCGACGACCAGGCGATCTGCGTGGGCTACGCGAACGCGATGGCCGACACGCACCACCTGCCGCCGGCGCACTGGCTCGCGAACCGCATCGGCCGCGAGCTCTTCCGGCTGCGGCGCGCGCGCGGCGCCGGCGAGGTCGGGCCCGACGGCAAGGTGCTCGCGCAGGTGGTCACCGACGGCACGCGCTGGCGGCCGCTGCGCGTGTCGATCTCGCTGAACCACCACGCGGGCTCGGACTGGCTGCTGCTGCGGCGTCTCGCGGACGCCGCCGTCGACGCCGCGTGCGCCGGCCGCGCGCGGCCCGAGATCCTCGTCAACGGCGCCGGCATGTTCGTCGCCGGCGGGCCGAACGGCGACAACGGCACCACCGGCAAGAAACTCGTCGTCGACGCCTACGGGCCGACGGTGCCGATCGGCGGCGGCGCGTGGTCGGGCAAGGACTTCAACAAGGTCGACCGGCTCGGCGGCTTCCTCGCGCGCGAGATCGCGCTCGACTCGGTGCGCGCGCACGGCGGCGAGGCGCTGGTCGAGGTGAGGTACGAGCCGGGCGGGGCGGGGCCGCAGTCGGTGCGGGTCGAGGCGCGCGCGGCCGTGGGAGCGGTGCGGGCGCGCTTCGATCTTGACGTGGACGTGCCGCGCTACGCGAACGCGGCGGTCGCTGCGCGCCTGCGCGGCGCGGTGCGCGCCAGGCTCGCGGACCGGGCGCGCTGGGGATTCGCGTTGGAGGCGCCGCGCCGCGGGCGGGCGGGACTCTCGCATGCGCCGGGCACCTCGAGTGCGCTCCGGGTGCTCGGCGGAGCCGTCAGCCGGGTCCCGGCCGCGTGCCCGTGAAGTCGAACGACAGTTCGCGGTGGTGCCGGATCGACAGCAGGTGGACGGTGGCGAGCGTGTCCGTGACCGCGTACAGGATCAGGAAGTCGTCGTGCAGGTATTCGCGCAGGGCGTCGGCGCGGTCGGGTGGAATCGTCGACAGCAGCCCGAGCGCTTCGGCCGACGTCGGCGGGCTGTCGAGCCAGCGGCGGCCGATGCGCGGAAAGCGGGCGAGGTGGGGGACGACGGTTTTCCGCAGGCTCGCGAGGAGGGCGTCGAACGCGGGCGCGGCGCCGGCGTCCGCGAGAAAGGCTTCGATCGCGTCCAGCCGCTCCGTGAACGTCTGCGTGACTTCGACCCGATACGGGCGTTCAGCCACGCGTGCCGGCCGCCTTGCGAGCTCGCTTGCCGGGTGAGCGACGCCCCGAGGCGCCCTTCGCGGCACCGGCCCGGCGCGACTGCACGGCGGCGAGCGCCGAATCGGCGTCGCCCGTTCGCCCGGCCGCGACGTCGGCCAGGCCGCGTCGCGCATCCTCGAGCAGCAGCAGGTGGATGCGCTCGCGCTCGAGCCGGTGGTAGTAGTCGAGCCGTTCGGCGGCGATCAGCGCGACGAAGCTCTCGCCGTTCTTCGTGATGATCTTCTCGGCGCCGGCATTGGCCTCGTCGGCCAGCTCGGACAGGCGGGCGCGTGCCTGGGTGAGCGGGACCACGTCCCGGACGGTGAATCCCATGACAGGCTCCCGACTTGGAAGGTGCAGAATTCTGTACGCTATCACGTTCATCGGCTCGCGTCGATACGCTTGTCGCGCCGCGTGACGACCGGCACGCCGCGCGACCTCCGGCGCGCCGAGCCTCACGCCCCCGCACCCGGCGTCCCCCGCCGTTCCCTGAGCGCCCCCGACGCGGCCGCCGCCAGCAGCCGCCGGAACGTCGGGCACTCGGCGTGGCTGGGCGCACGGCACGCGGCGGCGTGGCGCAGCCCGCGGCTCATCGCCCGCAGGCGCACGATCGTTCGATCGATCTCGGCGGCCTTCGCGGCGAGCGTGCGCCGGTCGATGTCGGGCTCGCCCGCGGGCGTGAACATCGCGCGGATCTCGTCGAGCGAGAAGCCGGCCGCCTGGCCGAGCGCGACGAGCGCGAGCTGGTTCAGCACGGAGGGCGCGAACACGCGCCGCAGTCCGCGCCGGCCCACCGACGCGATCAGCCCCTTCTCCTCGTAGTAGCGCAGCGTCGACGCCGGAACGCCCGAGCGTTGCGCGACTTCCACGATGTCCATCGCGACCCCTTGACTTCAAGTGGACTTGAACTTGCATGCTGCCGTCATCGACATCGATCGTCAACCGGAGGCACCCCGAATGAACCTGCTCTCGTCACTTCCCGCCGTCGTCCTGGTCGGCGCCGGCGCCACCGCGATCATGGACGCGTGGCTCGCGCTGCTGCGCCGCGCCGGCGTGCGCGGCCTGGACTTCGCGCTCGTCGGCCGCTGGGTCGGCCACCTCGCGCAGGGGCGGTTCGCGCACGACGCGATCGCGCGGGCCCGCCCGGTGCGCGCCGAGCGGGCGCTCGGCTGGGCGACCCACTACGCGACCGGCGTCGCGTTCGCGGGCGCGCTCGTCGGGGTCGCGGGGCTCGACTGGCTGCGCGACCCCTCGCTCGTTCCCGCGCTCGCGACCGGCGTCGCGACCGTGGCGGCCCCGCTGCTCGTGATGCAGCCCGCGATGGGCGCGGGCTTCCTCGGCACGAAGACCGCGACCCCGGTGCGAAACGGCCTGCGCAGCCTCGCCAACCACACGGTCTTCGGCGCCGGGCTGTACCTCGCGGCGAGCGCGCTCGCGTGGGTCGCTCGCTGAACGAACGGAGCCCTCGACCTGAAGTCACTCGCCATCGTCGGAACGAACGGAGTCCTCGACATGAAAGCCCTCGCCATCGTCTACCACAGTGCCCACGGGCACACCGAACACATCGCCCGGCACGTCGCCGAGGGCGCGCGCGGCGTCGAAGGCGTGCGCGCCGACCTGCTGCGCGCGCAGGACCTCGAGCGCGCCCCGGAGCGGCTCGTCGCGTACGACGGTGTCGTGCTGGGCTCGCCGACGTACCTCGGCGGCGTCTCCGGGCCGTTCAAGTCGTTCATGGACGCGACCGGGCGCCTGTGGCGCACCCAGTCGCTCGCGGGCCGGCTCGCCGCCGGCTTCACGGTGTCGTCGCTGCCCGCAGGCGACAAGCAGTCGACGCTGACGTCGATGTTCGTCTTCGCGATGCAGCACGGCATGCTGTGGGTCGGCAACCCGATCCTGCCGGAGCAGCACGCCGGCGTGCCGTACGACGAGGCCGCCAACCGGCTCGGCTCGTGGTCCGGCCTGATGGCGCAGGCGGGGCACGCGGCGCCCGCGGACGCGTTCGTGCCGGGCGACGTGAAGACCGCGCGGATGTTCGGGCGCCACTTCGCGCAGAGCCTGGTGCGCGTGGGCGCGGCGCCCGTGCCACGCGAGTTCGCGAAAGAGGTGTCCGCATGATCCCCGTCCCCTTGCGAGGTGCCCGCGGGATCCCCGCGCGCTTCGCGCCCGTGTTGTTCGGGTTGATCCTCTCCGGGCTGATGTCGCTCGTGGTGTCGGGCGTGGCGACGGCGCGGGTCGCGGGCCTGGCGGAGGGCTTCGTCGGCGCGTGGATCGCGTCGTGGCTCGCCGCGTGGGCGATCGCGTTTCCGGTGGTGCTGGTGGTCGGGCCGGTCGCGCGAAGAGTGGTGGACGGGGCCACGAGGCAGGATTGACCGAGGCCGACCCGGCGACGGCTGTCGACCCGGCGACGGCTTAGACTATATGGCTAGACGTATGGATAAGTTTATGGCTCAATGCTAGCGTGCCCGGAAGTCGGTCACGAACTTCGACTGGGATCCGGAAAAGGACGCCGAGAATCGGCGCAAGCACGGTGTTTCGTTCGCCTGGGCACAGCGCGCATTCGCGGACCCCGATCGCGTCATCGCTCGGGACATCGGTCACAGCCAGACCGAGGAACGCTTCTACTGTTTCGGTGAAGTCGATGGTGCCATCCTGACTGTGCGGTTCACCTATCGTGCCTCGGTCATTCGGATCATCGGAGCCGGGTACTGGCGGAAGGGGAAGTCGATCTATGAGCGGGAGAATCACCTACACTGACGAGCCCCTCGGGCGCGTGCAGGTCATCGCCGACTTTCTCCCGTCGCCCGCGGAACTGGCGTTTCGGGAGGAGGGCGTGAAGGTAACGCTGGCGCTCAGTCGCAAGAGCGTCGAGTTCTTCAAGTCCGAGGCGCAGAAGCACCACACCCAGTACCAGCGGATGATCCGACGGCTTCTCGATGCGTACGTGGATGCGCAGTCGCTGGCGCCCCGGCCGAAGTCGCGGGCCGGGACGCGGCGCGGCTAGCTTCGATCGAGACAGCCCTCGAGGAACGTCCCCAGGTCTTCTCGGAACCGCGCTTCGTACTTCAGCGACCGGTGCGGGTGGTGCCCGCATCCGCCGTAGCGCAGCATCCGCGCATGCGGGTTCGCGGCCGAGAAGCGCGCCTCGTGCCCGTCGAGCAGCGCCGCGCCGCAGCGCGCGTCGGCCTGGATCACCGTCACCGGGCAGCGCAGCGGTCGCGCGGTGTCGATGGCGGGCCCCGCGAGCAGCGCGCGCACGTCCGCGGGCACGCCGCCCCAGCAGCGCGGGTCCTGGCGCTGCAGCGCCGACGCGTGGCTGAGCAGGTGGCGCTCGGAGAAGTGCTCGCTCGCGACGCCGCCCATCGGGACCGGCATCGTCGTCATGCGCGCGAAGTACAACTCGAGCGGCGCCCCCGAGGCCTGCACCTTCGCCTGCCACGCGGCGGTCATCTCGAAGATCGGGATGAAGCCGGAGCGCTCGGCTTCGCTCGGCTCGGAGAAGTACCAGGGCGGGTCCTCGAGGAAGACCGCGCGCACGGCCGGATCGGCGTCCTGCGCGAGCACGCCGGCGACCAGTCCGCCGAGCGAGTGACCGACAACCACCGCGGGCCGCCCGATCGCGGAGAGCGCGGCGCGCGCATCGGCCACGTAGTCGTCGAACGCGTACTCGGGCGCGTGCTGCGAGTGGCCGTGGCCGCGGAAGTCGAGCGTCCACACCTGCCAGCGCCCGGCGAGCGGCGCGGCGGCCTCCTCCCAGGTGTCGCGGCTCATCGAGAGACCGTGCAGCATCAGCAGCGCCGGCGCGTCGTGCGGGCCGTGCACGGAGGCGGCCAGGCGCAGGCCCTTGGAGGTGAGCGTCACGTCGGTCACGGCGGGCGTCCGGTCGGGGGAGGGGAGCGCAGCCTAGCACGCACCGGCGGCACCCGGCCGCGAGCGCCGTTCGCGCGAAGCGTGCGGGAGCGGCGTCTGCGCGCTGGCCCGCGTGTGCGTTTCGCGACAATGCGGCTTGAAAGTTGCATAGTGCAAATAAGTCGAGTACGATGCTTATGTGTGAAATGACAATAAGTACCCCGCAATGACCGCCGCGCCCGCCCCCCGCCACTCGATGCCATTCGTCCGCATCGAGCTCGTGCTCCTGTCGCCGGTGGACGGGCGCCTGGCGGTGCTGCTCGGCCGGCGCGAGGGCCCGCCGTACGAGGGCCGGTGGGCGGTGCCCGGTGGCGTGCTGCGCATCGACCATGACAGGGACCTGGACGACGCCGCGCGGCGCGTGTGCCGCGAGCGCCTGAACGCAGAGGTGCCCGCGCTGCGGCAGCTGCGCGCGGTGGGCGGCCCGAAGCGGGACCCGCGCGCGGCGTGGGCGCTGAGTGTCGTGTACCGCGGGCTGGTCGCGGGGCTGGACGCGACGCCAGGCAAGCGCCTGCAGGCGCTGCGCTGGAGCGCGGTGGACGACGTGGCGAGCGAGCGGCTCGCGTTCGACCACGGCGCGCTCGTCGCGGACTCGGTCGCGCGGCTGCGCGAGGAGGTCGAGCGGCTCGAGCTGCCGTTCGAGTGCCTGCCGCCCACCTTCACGCTCACCGAGCTGCAGTCGCAGTGCGAGGCGCTGCTCGGGCGAAGGCTGGACAAGTCGTCGTTCCGGCGGCGGCTGGACGACCGCGAGCTCGTCGAGCCCGTGGCCGGCGAGATGAGAACGGGCGCGTACCGCCCGGCCCAGGTGTACCGGGCACGCTCTTTGACGACGCGCAAGCGGCCATGAAAGCGTCAACCTTCTTGCAAGGAGAGTGAATGAACGAAGTCCGTCCCAACTACACGATGGTCCTCGCGGCGGCCGAATACGAGGCCGAGTGGCACAAGCACGGCAAGCCCCGCAAGGACGCGAACAAGACCCCGTACATCAACCACCCGATCGCCGTCGCACGGCTGCTCGCCGACGAAGGCGCTGTCGACGATCCCGAAGTGCTGGCCGCGGCCCTGCTGCACGACGTGATCGAGGACACGCCCGTCGATGCGACCGAACTGCGAGCCCGCTTCGGCGAGCGCGTCACGCGAATCGTGCTCGACGTGTCCGACGACAAGCGCCTGGACAAGCCCGTCCGCAAGGAACTGCAGGTTCAGCACGCCCCGCACCTGCCCGCGGACTCCAAGCTCGTGAAGCTGGCCGACAAGATCTGCAACCTGCGCGACGTGGCGAACAACCCGCCGAGCCACTGGGACCTGCAGCGCCGCCGCGACTACTTCGCCTGGGCCGAGCGCGTGGTCGCCGGCCTGCGCGGCGCGAACGCGGCTCTGGATCGTCTGTACGAGGAAGCGGCCGCGGGCCGTCCGTAGGCAGCGCCCCGAGCGCGGCCGGCGACGCGAGTGCGAGGCCCCTGCGGGCGCCGACGCCGTCGCCCGCCCCGCGCCCCGGATTCGACGCCCGATGTCCGGGCACAAGAGGCGGCCGGCCCGCGTGATCCGCGGCACGCGCCCGAAGCCCTCGCGCCCCACGAAGCGCGCGAGACACTCACGACACAGGAGCCCACGATGCCCCGATGCAAACCCGGCGACCTCGCCATCGTCGTCAAAGCCTTCCACGCCGCCAACCTCGGCCGGATCGTGCACGTGCTGCGCCTGCACGACGGCCAGGGCGAGCTCTCGATGCACGGCCTCGCCGACACCGTCTGGGAGGTCGAGTGCGCCACCGGCCGGCTGACTTGGTCGCGCGAACGCCCCGCGCGGCGCTGGCGCCGCAAGCGCGGCCCGATCCCCGACGGCGCGCTGCAGCCGATCCGCGGCGACGGCACCTGGCCGTTCGACGAGCTGCCGATCGATCGCGAGAACCAGGTCGCGGACGAGGAGAAGGCGCGGGCGGGGAAGGTGCTGGTGGCGGCGTGACCGGGGCCGTCGCCGGAACGAGCCCCCTTCAGCCCAACAGTCCCCTGAGATCCTTGAGCATCAGGAAGAGGTGATAGGGATCGGTCGGGCTGGACTCGAACTCCCACGACGCGTACCAGCGCCGCGCCGCGTCGTCCTTGGCGTGGACCAGCAGGCAGCGAATGCCGGCGATGTCGGCGGCCTGCGCGGTGCGCAGCAGGGCGTCCTTCAGCAAGGCCTGGCCGAGGCCCCTTCGCTGATGGACGACGTCCACGGCGAGTCGCGCCAGGATCATGACCGGCACCGGGTGTCGTGCCAGCCCCTTCGTCACTCTCGAGGGGGCGACCGGCGGCTCGACGCTGCCGACCGCGAGGCTGTAGAAGCCGACGACCGCTTCACCCCGGCAGCACACGTAGGTCTGGGCGCTGTTGCTCTTCTGATTGACGTGCGCGTAGCGCTTCAGGAACTGGTTGAGCGCCGCCTGACCGCAGTCGAAGGCATCGACTTGATCCGTGGCGGCGAGCTTGCGAATCGAGGCGTAGGGGACTTCCGCCGAGTCACCGGTCAACCGAGCGCTCCGGGCTCACGCAGCAGCTTCTTCAGACGCGGTTTGCGCTGCACCGGACGATCGAGCGCCGCCTGGAACGCACGCCACTGCGCTTCGTCCAGGTTGAACTGGCGGCGATCCGCCAGCGCCTGCGCGGCCGCCGTCACGCCCGCATCGAGCAGGAACTCGCTGACGTTCTTGTGGCAGGCACGAGCGGCGTCCTGCAGCAGCAGCTTGACGGGTGCGCTGGCTCGGACGTCGATGCGTTCGGTCTTGGAAAGATTTGGAGCGCCCACGGTTTGCCCTCGACGGATTGGCTCTCCGGCATTCTACGCGTCCGGACAGTGTCACGACAAGTCGGCGACTTGTTCCGACCGACCGTCTGATTGCGCACTTGTGGGTCGAGATGCGCCGGGCGTGCCCGGCACCACACGCACGACGCGAGGGTCCGCGAGAGCGCTCTCAGAGCCCCGCGACGCGCCGGATGGCAGCGAGCTTGTCTTCGGACAGCCGCGCGAGCGCATCCTCCGAGATCCGGCCTTCGCGAAGCAGCAGCCCGAAAACCAACCGCAGCCGCGAGTAGCGATAGTCGTACCTGGAGTCGATCTCGTACCGCCGGCGCCGCAGGAAGTCCTCGAGCGGCCACAGGTCGTCCGGCGTAGTGATCGCGGCGGCACGCGCCTTGAACTCGGCGATCGTCTGCGCGAGTTCCGTGGCCAGCGCCTCCTCGAACACGCGGCGGGCGATCTTCTTCTCCGATGCGGACCAGCGATCTTCCGGCATGTCAGGCGCTCCTCGCGGTCAGGCGTCCGGCCGCCCGACGCTCAAGTCCCAGAACGAGTCTTGCCAGTGCGAGATCTGGCCCTCGGTGCCGCACGCGAGGCAGCGCCAGACGACGAAGTCGTCGACGGTGAGCATCGTCTCCACCGGCCGGGCGTCGCGCTTGCGGCACTTGAAGCAGAGCGGGCCCGGGACTTCGTCGGGACGTTCGAAGTCCGTCGCGTGCGCGACGACCGCGGCGAGAAAGGACGCGAGCTTCCTGGCGGGGCCGCGATCGGGGCCGATGGCGCCCTTGTCGTCGAGGAAGTGAGTCAGGTCGCAGACGTACATGGCGTGACGAAGCGACTCGCGCTTCGGGCAGGGCCGCAGGAGTCGAGATTGTCCCACTTCCGCCCAGCACCACGCCGGCCGCTTGACAAATCCGAAAAAGACGCGGCGATCTGGAATTAATGCGTGCGCCCGTGCGTACGCGAGACCCCCCTCGATCCAGGAGCCCGCCGTGAACGAGAAAGCCGCCCAACGCCTCGCCCTCGAAGTCATCGCCGCCATCGAGCGCCGCCTCGCGCAGCCCGGTGCCGTGCCGCCGGCCGCGCGCCGCATCGGCGTGCTGCTCGGCGAGATCGCGATGGACATCCACCACCCCGGCGTGCGCGCCGGCGTGAAGCGGCTCGCCATGAGCTTGGCGAGCGAAGCCGGCGCGCCGCAGGCCGCCGGCGCCGTGCGGCTCGGCACCGACACCTCCGCGACGCCGATCGACCCCGACTCCGCCAGGCTCATCTCCTGAGCCCCGCGCCGCTCAGACTTCAGTCCTGGCCCGCCGGGATGGCGCGCTCGGGCGCAAAGCCCGAATCCAGCAGCAAAGAACCCCCGCCGGCAGCGCGCTCGACGCGCCGCCCGGACGGGCCCGCCGCCGCCCCGAAAGCCGACGGCACCGACGACAGAAGGAGCACAACGATGAAAGAACTCGAGCTCACGATCACCCCGCAGCGCGCCGCCCTGCTCGCGGGCCACGACAACGAACTGAACCTGCTGGTGCGCGTGCGCGCCCCGGCCGCGCCCGACGGCACGGCCCCCGCCAAGCCGCTGAACCTCGCACTCGTCATCGACCGCTCCGGCTCGATGTCCGGGCGCCCGCTCGAGGAAGCGTGCCGCTGCGCCGAGTTCATCGTCGGCAGCCTGAAGCCGGAGGACGCGATCGCGCTGGTCACGTACGACACGCAGGTGACGGTGGACATCCCGCACCGCCTCGTCGGCGACCGCAAGGGGCTGGTGGAGGCAATCCGCGCGATCGTCGACGGCGGCAGCACCGCGCTGCACGACGGCTGGTTCGCCGGCGCCCGCGAGGCCGCCCAGGGCACGGAGCGCGCCAGCGTCTCGCGCGTGCTGCTGCTCTCCGACGGCCAGGCCAACCACGGCCTGACCGAGCCGGACGAGATCGCGGCGCACTGCGCGCAGATCGCGCAGTCGGGCGTGACCACGTCCACGTACGGCCTGGGCCACGGCTTCAACGAGGACCTGATGCTCGGCATGGCGCGCGCGGGGCTGGGCAACAGCTACTACGGCGCCACCGCCGAAGACCTCATGGACCCGTTCCGCGAGGAGTTCGAGCTGGTGCGCGCGCTGTGCGCCCGCAAGCTGCGCCTGCAGCTCGCAGCGCCCGACGGCGTGACCGTGCAGGTGCTCAACGGCTACGCGTTCGACCCCGCCAGCGGCTGGCAGCTGCCCGACCTCGCGTGGGGCGGCGAGGCGTGGGCCGCCGTGCGCCTGCGCGTGCCGGCGGCGCTGGCGGATGCCGCGGCGAACGGCGAGAGCGTCGTTCTCGAAGCGCGCGTCGTGTTCGAGGACATGGAAGGGCTGCCGCTGATGCTCGCCGCGCCTGCGCTGAAGCTGCCGTGGCTGCCCGCGGCCGCGTTCTCCGCGGTGGCGAGCGACCCGATGGTCGGCGAGCGCCTGGGCGAGCTGCGCGCCGCGGAGCTCACCGAGAAGGCTCGCATGGCGGCCCGCGCCGGCGACTGGCGCACCGTGGACCGGCTGCTGGATCTGGCCACGCGCGAGGCCGTCGACAACCCGTGGCTGCAGGGCGCGGTCGAGGCGCTGAAGAAGTACGCCGCGCGTCGCGAGCTCGAAGCGCTGTCGAAGGAGGCGGCGTACCAGGCGCGGACGATGAGGACGCGGCTGGCGGATGCGAGCGAGGTGGCGGGGAGCTATGTCGAGGGGGTGGAGTCGAGGAAGGCGGCTTACCTGCGACGGAAGATGGAGAAGGGGCGGCGGATGGGGGGGAATACCCGGCCCGAAAGTTGACCCCATCCTGGAGACGACCCGCGCCCGCCGCGGGTCGCCCTTTTCACCACCAAGTCGGCGCGACGATGATCCGGGGTCCAGCGGGATGAATCTTCACGTATGGCTCGATCCGGCCGTACCACCGATCGAAGTCGCGCCGCGTCTCGGCAGCGCACGACGAGAGCAGCGAGGCGGTCATTGAGAGCCGCGACGTGAGATGTCGACGTGCGATGTGGCCGTCGAACCGAGTTTCGGACTCGTCGAGGCTCGCATAAGTGGCCATCTCCATCGATGACGCCAATCGACTGGCCGCGGGTCCACTTCCGATCGGAACGAAGGCACAGAACTTCGAGGGTGCGAAGTCGCCGGACTTCGGGCTGAAGACGAAGAAAGTCACGGTCCTGCGGCCCCACTGCTGCGCCCCCTGCGTCGTCAGGATCGATTGATTCCACGCGTTGACGTTCAGCATCACCTCGAAGAGGTTCGCGGCAAAATGAATCCGATGCCCGCGCTGCTCGGTGACGGGCGCGGTGACCGACACTGCCCGGTCGATTTCGGGCGAGACGTCGAGCGCCCCCTCGCGCAGAAGCTCGTCGAAGGGAAGCTGGTTGAGATCGTGCACGCGATCAGGGGTGAGATCGGGGAGCAGATGCGTCTGGAATGCGGACATCCCGACGGCTCGCATCAGGTAGACCGCCGATGCTGCGAGATTGCTCCGCCCGCGCGTCACGTGCGAACTGACCATCGACACGAACGTGTCGGATGTCGGCCGCGGCTCGAACAGATGCGCGGCAGCGAACTTCGCGTGGTTGGCAACGGGGTCCGCACGGCTGATCTCGAATTCGATCCAGAGTCGGCGCGACCCGTCCCGGCGCGCGAGCATCACGTCGGCGCGGGCGCCGAATCCGAGCGCACGTTCGAGTTCGCGGCTCATGATGGGTTCCTCGTGGACACACTCCCAGCCAGCCGGGCACCGCTCGATGAATCGGTGCTGCAGAAGGCGCGCGAGATTCCCCATCGCTTCGGCGTCAAGAACGGGACAACGAGATTCCCGACGGGCCCGCGTTGCCGTCCCACTCCGGAATCCCCTGATCCTGCCGCAGCCTCAGCCGTTGCAGCCTGACCGCGTCGAAGACTTCGTCCATCCCGAACGAGGTCGTTCCGATCGACGGCAGCCCCGCGCGTGCCTCGGTCTCGAAGCGCTGCGCCAGCGGTTCGCCGCTCGCCAGGTACGCACGCATCCACCACTCGGCGATGCGATCGCGCGCCTGCGACAGTGCCGCGTCACCGGGCAGCCGGTCGCGCTTCAGGCGCTGGTTCACGTCGCGGTGCGCGGGCATCAGATTCCACAGTTGGTCGCACGGCCACGCGGACCACGGAAAGCAATGGTCGATGTCGAGCGAACGCTCGTTCAGGCGTTTGCCGGTCCACACACAGTGGAGTGGCGCGCCGGTCATCGTGCGCAGCGCCAGCTCGCGCGGCAGCCTCACGTCGCGCGCGGGGTCAATCCACGCGGTCGCGGCAGCCAGCCCGTGCGCGGGCAGCGTGCGGCCCTGGCCCTGGGCGTAACGGTGCATCAGCCGCGTCCACTCGGCGACGATCGCAGGCTCGATCCACGCATCGAAGCGCTGCATCGCCTTCCAAAGCGGTAGTGGCACCCGAAGCTCGCCGAAGGACCACAGCGTGGGGGCGTCGAGCACTAGCGCGTTGCGAGGTCGGTGCCGCACGGCGAACTTGCGTGCGGGGAACACAGGCGCGCCGGATGGGCGCGCACTTTCCAACCGGTTGCCGCCCGGATACGTTAGGTACGTGGCCGGCATCTTCACGATCGTCCGGCTCGCGTCGGCGAGCGCCCGGTGCAACGCAGTCGCACGATCGCCCGCGAAGCGCATCCCAACCCGCAGGTCCAGGTGCGAGACGCCGATGAGCGCGCGATAGCCGTCGCCCACGAAGCCGAGTCGCGCGAGCCCGCGATTCTCCGGGCTCTGCGGCAGGTCCGCCGCGAGCAGCGGCTTGAACAGCCGCAGCCAGTACAGCGCGACCAGACCCAGCGGCACGCACGCGAAGCCGTCTTCGTCCGTGCGCGCGAAGCCGGCAGCGCCGTCCGCGACGCGGCCCACGGCACGCAGCAGCGCGAGCTTGTACGTCGACGACTTGCTGTCGTTCAGGATCGTGTGCCGGATCAGCGGCAGCGCGCCGGTGCCGTCGTCGGGCAGTCGCAGCGCCATCTGCACCCACGAGACGCCAGTCCGGCCCATGCCGTCGGCCGCGTCGACGCGACGCTCGACGAACGCGCCATGGGCGCGTGCGAGGCGCTCGATCTCGGCCGGCGACACGGCGTGCATCGCGCGGCCGTCGCCCGGCGGCCCGGAGCGCAGCGTGATCGCCAGGCATCCGCCGGGCTTGAGCAGCGTGACGAGTTTGCGGAACGCACGCTCGCGCTCGCCAGGCGGCACGTGCATCCACACGGCGCTTGCGAGGACGAGGTCGAACGACAGGCCGGTGCGGATCACCGAGCGCAGCTCGGGCAGGCTGTCGTCGATCCAGCGCACCGACGAGCCGGGACGAAGCGTCGCGGCCTGTTCGCGCATCGCCCGCGAGGGCTCGACCGCGACGACGTCCAGGCCCTTCGTCGCGAGCCACGCGGCGTCACGCCCGGTGCCCGCACCGACGTCGAGCGCAAGCCCGCCCGGCGCGGGCAGCAGGTCGGCGACCCACGCGTGCAGCTGCTCGGCGCGGATCGCCTCGTAGCTGCGAGCGAGCTCGGGCGCGTTGGCGTCGTACCAGCGGACGGTGTCGGAAGTCACGGGTGGCATGCGAGGTGGCGTAGGGTCCAGCGTCGATCTTAGGGCGACGCATCGGTACAGTCACGGGTGTTGCCGTGCACTGTCGGAGCCATCGAGCGAATCACGTTGCGCCGAAGACTCGTACCCTCGCGGGATCGCGGATCAACTCCGACAGCGCATGGGTGTCGAGCATCCACGCGGTGGCGGTCACAGGGGATCCCGGTCCTTCGGCGGCAGGTTGTCCGTCGGTCAGGGCACTCGAGACGTGCCGCGGAGAATGTCCAGCTTATTCGCCGCCTGTCATGCGGAGAAACTTGCGCGTGCGGCGAATCAGGCGCCTAATCTCCGCATGAAAAGCGGTGAACCCCTCTACATCTGGCAGGCCGCCGACTGGCCCCGTTGGCGCTACGACCTCGCCGCGCTTGCCGATCCCCTGACCGACGTCAGTCGCGCGCAGGGCCTGCTGCTGGGACGTCTGGCCGACGCAGGCTTGGCGCTGCGCGACCAGGCCAAGCTGACGACATTGACCGACGACGTGGTCAGGACCAGTGAAATCGAAGGCGAGGTTCTCGACGTGCAGTCGGTGCGGTCGTCCCTGGCTCGCCGCATGGGAGTGGACATCGGCGCCGTGTCGCCGGTGGATCGCCACGTGGAAGGCGTCGTGGAGATGGTGCTGGACGCCACCGCCCGGTCCGACGCTCCACTCACCGCCGAGCGGCTGTTCGGCTGGCACGCGTCGTTGTTCCCGACCGGCCACGCCGGCATGACCCGCATCGCCGTCGGTCGCTGGCGCAGCGATGCCGACGGCCCCATGCAGGTCGTCTCCGGCCGTTCGGGTCGACGCAAAGTCCACTTCCAGGCACCGCCCGCCGCGGTGCTCGCCGCCGAGATCGATCGCTTCCTGGCCTGGGCAAACGCCGCGCCCGGCGAGCCCGCGCTCGTGAGGTCGGGGCTGGCGCACCTCTGGTTCGTGACGCTGCATCCGTTCGACGACGGCAATGGCCGCATCGCCCGTGCCGTGGGCGATCTGTTCCTCGCCCGTGCCGACGGCAGTCCCGAACGCTTCTACAGCCTGTCGGCACAGATCCAGCGTGAGCGCCGCGACTACTACGACGTGCTCGAACGCACCCAGAAGGGCACGCTGGACGTGACCGGCTGGCTGTCGTGGTTCCTGGGAACGCTCGGACGTTCCGTGGCCAGCGCCCACGCCACGCTGGACGCGGTCTGGGCGAAGGCGCGCTTCTGGCAACGGTGGGCCGGTCTGCCGCTGAACGAACGGCAAGCGAAGCTGCTCAACCGCCTGCTCGACGGCTTCGACGGCAAGCTGACGAGCAGCAAGTGGGCCGCGATCGCGAAGTGCTCGCCCGACACCGCGCTGCGCGACATCACGCAACTGCTGGAGTTCGGCGTGCTCCGCAAGACGCCGGGGGGCGGCAGGAGCACGGGTTACGAACTTGGGGGCTGACGGGGAATCGCGCGAGATCGGGCTCGCGGTGCAGCGGCGGCGCGCTCCGATCGGCATCACTCGCCGGACTTCTTCGCCGCTCGCTTCGCCTCGATCTCGCGCCGGATCCGCTCGATTTCCTGCTGCCTCGCCCGCGGCGTCCCCCAGGGCGCGGGGCGCTGCGCGTCGGGGGCCGGTCCCGGCGCGGGCTCGGGCGATTGCGCAGGCACCCGCGCCGTGTCCGATGCCGGTGTCGATGCCGGTGCCGGTGCCGGCGTCGGATTCCCCGCCTTCTCTTTCGCCCGCCGCTCGAGCGCGGCCTGCCGGCGCGCGCGCCTGGCCTTCGCTTCCTCGGCCAGCGCGAGCGCACGCGCCTGCCGCTCCTCCTGCATCCGGCGCCCTTCCGCGGCCAGCGCGATCGCCCGCGCCTTCCACGCCTCCTGCCGCTGCCGCTCCTCCTCGGCGATCGCGAGCGCGCGCGCGTGCCGCCGCTCCATCGCGATCGGCATCGCCCACGCCGCGAGCCCGCCCTCCTCGAGCGCGGCCGACACCCGCTCCCACTGGCGCTCGACGGCCATCTCGCCCACCAGCGGCAGGTTCAGCGCCTCGTACACCGGCACCCAGCGCGCCGCATCCCCGGTGCCGCGGCGCACCGCGAGCCGCGGGTTGAACTGGTACCACCCCTGGCGCAGCCGCGCGAACAGCGCGCGGTTGTACGCGTAGTCGCGCTCGACCTCGTTGCGCGCGAGCACGCCCGACACGTGCGCGCGCTTCGCACGGTTCGGCGGCACCACGTTGGCCGGCAGGTGCCCCCACGCCGCGAGGATCGCGCCCGCGTCGAACGCTGCCGGGCCCCGCCGCCCCTCTTCGGTGAAGCGCGACTTGAACAGCGCCCAGAACGTCTGGAAGAGGAAGTACTCGGACAGGTGCCGGTCGATGCGCACCAGCCGCCCGCCCGCCTGCACGTCGACGAACGACGGGGCGATCCGCTCGTAGAGCGCGCCGAAGCGCCCGCGCGCGAATGCCGGATCGCGGAACGCCTCGCGCATTGCCCAGTGCAGCGCGGTGCTGCCGTAGTGGTCGACCTCGAGCGGGTCGGCGCCGCGCTCGAGCAGCGCGTCGACGAGCGCGACGTTGCCCGCGTGCGCCGCCGACATCAGCGGCGTCAGGTTCATCGGCGAGCGGTGGTCCACGCCGTGGCGGTCGCACTGCGCGAGCACGTCCTTGAACTTCGCCGCGTAGTACTGCACCAGGTGCTTGCGCGCGAGCCCGGTGCGCTGCGCGGCGAACCCGCGCGCCGCGTCGAACTTCGCGTCGGTGGCGAGCGCGCTCGCGAGCATCGGCTCGTCGTGGCAGGTGGCGTGCTCGTAGAGCTGCTGGCGCAGCTTCGCGCCGGGCACCTCGTCGCGGAACACGCGCACGAGCGTCTCGCGAAGCCGCGCCTCGTCGAGCACCGGCCACGGCACCGGTGCGAGCTTCAGGATGCCGTCGCGGATCGCGGCGGCCTGTTCGGCCTTGCCCTGCAACTCGAGCTTGTGCGCCTCCTTCTGCCAGTCCTGCAGCGTCGACGCCTGCGCCTGCACGCGCACCGCGCCGGCGGGCGCCAGGTCGAGCAGGCCGAACAGCGGGTGCGACGTGTCGGACTCGACCAGGTACAGGTTCTTCACCGCCCGCGTGAGCGCGACGTACAGCGCATTCACGTAGAACTTGTAGACCTCGAGCGACTTGTCGGACTTGTCCTTCGCGCGCCGGTACTCGAGGTCGTCGACGTCGAGGTCCTCGCGCGTCACGCCGTCGGCGATCTCGGCGAACTCGCCGCGGTGGTCGGACACGAAGCGCCAGAGCACGATGTTCTCGTACTCGAGCCCCTTGGCCTCGTGGATCGCGAACAGCAGCGGCGTCGCGAAGTGCCGGCGCGCCGCGGCCTTGTCCTCGTCGCGCATCACGAGCACCGCGAAGCGGGTGGTCTGTCGCGTGGTGCGGTCGAGGTCGCGCGTGACCGCGTCGCGGTCCGCGAGCAGCGCCACTTCGCCGGCTTCGCCGCCCACCGCGCGCACCAGGAAGTTGCTCTCGCGGTCCACCGAGCCGAAGCGCCGGTGCTTGACCTTCAGCAGCGCGTTGGCCACGCGCGTCGCCTCGGTGCCGTTGCGGAAGTTCGCCGCGAGCATCGCGAGCGGCTGCTTCGCCGCGAGCGCCTCGTCGCGCCAGAACAGCGTCTTGACCTGGCTCCACGAGAAGAAGTTCGGGTGCACGATCTGGTTGGAGTCGCCGCACAGCACGAAGTGGCCGGCCTTCTTCAGCGTGGCGAGCACCAGCGCGAGCTGCACCGGCGTGATGTCCTGCACCTCGTCGATCACGACGAAGTCGTAGCGCGGCGCGGCGAGCGCGAGCCGCTCGTGCGCGAGCAGGTTCAGGTCGACCAGGCCCGCCTGCGCGAGCCACTCGCGGTACTTGACGAAGAGGTCGTACAGCCGGTCACGTTCTTCCTGCGGGAAGATCGACTGCCGCACGCCGAGCGCGCGGTACTGCTCGCGCGTGAGCACGCCCGCGGCCTGCGCGGCGATCACGCCGCGGATCTCCTCGAACGCCTGGTGCGCGTCCACGCCGCGGAACGCCTGCTGCATCCGCGCGAACCAGCCGGCGAAGTCGCGCCACAGCGCCTCGCGCCCCTCGGGCACGCGCACGCTCTCGACGAACTCGCGGTACGACAGGAACTGCGCGTCTTGCCCCGGGTGCTCGAAGCCGTTCGCGTAGTAGAGCTCGCGGGCGGACTGCGCGAGGAACGCCGAGTGCGTCACGTACAGCACCTCGCCCTCGGCGTGCTTGAGCTTCTCCAGCGTGAGCGCGGTCTTGCCGCTGCCGGCGCTGCCGACGACGACCAGCGGCGGCGCGCGGCGGAAGATCGCGTCCTGCGCGTCGTCGAACGAGATCGGCTTGTCGAGCAGGTGGACGGTGCCGCGCTGCGGGTGCAGGTAGCGCAGCGGCTGCGCCTGCGCAGCCTCGGCCGCGACGTCGGCGTCCGGAATCTTCGTCTCGTCGATCGCCGCGCCGCGCAGGAAGCGCGAGCGGTCGTAGTCGTGGTTCTCGACCACCTCGAGCATCAGCGCGCAGACCTCGCCGCCGTGGCGCACGAGGGAAAAGATCAGCCGGTTCGCGTCGTCAAGCTTCGCGCGGTAGAACTTGCCGTTCGAGAGATTGACGAGCTTCTTGACCTGCGCGGCGCGGAAGTCGTCGCGCGCGATCGCGTCCCGCACCTTCGCGTAGGTGGCGGCGACGCGGGAGGTGTCGAGGCCGGTGTATTCGAGGATTCGCACGGTGGGACTCGCGGACGGGCGTTCGGCAGGCGGACAATCCGACGCAAAGGGCTCCGCATTCTCCCGAATGCGGCGAGATCATAGTGCATGGGGGGGTGACGACGCCACGTCGATCCCATTTCACCGGCGCCGGGTCCGCGACCGGCGGCCTTCCGGGACATCCCGGTCGGTGCCCGGCACGATCTCTCGCCGTGTCAACATACGGCGTCGTCACGAACCGCCGCACGGGAGGGCACGCACATGACCGGATATCGAGGGTTGCTCGTGGCCTGCGCGCTGATCGGCGCGAGCCCGTCCGTGCTCGCGCAGGGCGCCTCGAACAATCCGCTGGAGCGAGCGTACTTCGCGCAGAAGCGTGGCGAACCGACTCCGGAGGCGCTGGAGCTGGCGAGCCGTTACGTCGAAGGCCGTGCCGGCGCCCTGCGCATTCCCGACGTCGCGACGTTCACGGTGTCCCCGGAACTCGTGTCCGTCCTCGTGGCGGAGAGCCTTCGACGCGTGAAGACGCAACGGGACTGGAACGAGAACAATCCGGAGTGGAAGCGGATGGCCGCCGGCGTCGAGCGCGATCTCGCGAAGCTGCGCGACGACCTGACGGCCGACCCTCGCCAGCGCGAGCTCGAGCGGCAGGCCGCGCAGGGCGTCGTCCGCGGCGTCGCGACGCGGCTGGGCGCCGACCAGGTTCGCGAGCTCGTCGCCTACTACGCGTCGCCGGCCGGAAAGCAGCTCGCGGCGCTGCAGTCGTCGCTGGTAGCCGAGGCCCAGATCGGCGTGATGTTCCTGAAGCGCCTCGCCGCGCTCGGGGAGCGCCCGCCGGACGCGAAGCCGCCGTCCGACGACCGGGAGTTCAAGCAGGTGATCGGGCTGCTCGACGACTACGTGCGGCTCCAGTGGGCCCTGCTCGATCCCGGCCAGGGCGGGGATCGCTCGGTGGTGCGTGCGATTCCGATCCAGGTCTCGAAGGGCTCGCTGGCCAACTGGGCGAAGATCGAGGGGCTCTGGCGGGCGGTCCCCGAAGCGGATCGCACGGCGCTTCTCGCGTGGCGCGACTCGCCGATCGCGAAGGCGGAGCGCGCGGCGGTCTTCGAGGCGGTGCGCGACGCGCGCAATGCCGTCGGCTTTCCCGCCGAGATCCAGCGCGTGACGCAGAGCATCGCTCAAGTCCAGCAGAGGTGGCAGGCGGAGATGAGGCCGCCCGAGCCGAGGGCCGACTCGAAGGGCGATCAGAAGGCCGATCAGAAGGGCGAGGCCGGGAAGTAGCGAGGCTGTCGGAACGGCCCGACGGCCGCGTGGGTTCACGGTGAGCCTGCCCTCGTCCTGCGGGACCGGGCTGCGCCGGCACCTCGAACCTGGGCGCCGAGTCGAGTGCGGGGCGCGACGCCCAGGCCTCGACAAGGATGGCGAGCACCGCCTGCGAGTCATCGTCTCGGCTGCCGTCACGCTTCGACCAGACGGCGCATCGACGCCAGTCATTCGACCCCGGAGAGTCGTCGTCTCCGATGTCCCAAGGAGTTGCCTCGAACTTCCGCGCCTTCGAGCTGGACTACGGAAGACCGCGGACGACCTTGACGAATGTAGTGTATGGGCTACACTCCGATGCGAGTCGAAAAGACGCTCGAGTACGCGCGCTGGATCAACGGACTCCGGGACGTGGCCGGGCGAGCGAGGATCCTCGTGCGTGTCGAGCGATTGATCGCCGGCAATCCAGGCCGGCACCGGCACCTGGCGGGCGGCGTTTCCGAACTCAAGGTCGACTTCGGCCCGGGCTGTCGCGTGTACTACGCGCAGCGTGGTGCCGCGCTGTTGCTGCTGCTGGCCGGCGGTGACAAGTCCTCGCAGGCGGGGGACGTCGAGCGGGCGATCGAACTTGCCAGACGCTACGAGGAGTGATGCGCTGATGCCGAGTACCGTGAAGCGGACCGCCCGCACGAAGACCACGCGTTACGACGTCGCGGATCACCTGCGCACGCCCGAGGAAATGGCCGCGTATCTTGACGCGTGGCTTGCCGAGGCACCGGAAGACGCGGCCGGCATCGCCAAGGCGCTGGGCGACATCGCGCGGGCCAAGGGCATGAGCCAGGTGGCGCGCGATTCGGGGCTGAGCCGCGAGAGCCTGTATCGCGCCCTCAGCGCGGAGGGCAATCCGAGCCTTGCGACCGTGTTGAAGGTCGCGCGGGCCCTCGGCGTTCGATTGCACGCGCAAGCCGTGTAGCGCCGCAAGGGATTCGTCAAGCCGATGCGTCAAGCCGTGCGCGCGGGCGTGGTCCGCCTTCGTCCGCCCCGGCCTCACACCGGATTCCTCTCCCGCAACGGAGAGAACCGCTCGTCCCCCCGCGTCAGCACCGGCAGCACCCGGCTCGCCGTCAGCCACGAGATGCCGAAGGCGACGAGCCCGGTGGTCTCGCCGTAGTACGTGAGCCGCGGCACGAGCGCGCGGATCGAACCGCCCGTGAAGTTGTCGAGCGCGAGCACGACGATCGACAGCACGATCGCGAGGCCGCAGACCGCGTAGACCGTCGCGCGCGCGTTGGCCTGGGCGTGGCCCTTGTCGCGCGCCCGTCGATAGAACCCATGGCACATGCACGCCAGCACCACGAACATCACGGCCGCCGAAACGCCGTGCACGTACGGCACGAGCTCGGTGTGCACCTCGCACTTGCACGGGAACAGCGCGACCCCGAGCGCCGCCACGGACGCGACCTTGCTCAGCACCATCTCGCCGCGCGACTGGCCGTTGTACGCGAGCAGGAACGCCGCGATCGCGAACAGGAACCCGATGAAGATGCTCTGCGACCAGCCGCCTTCGTAGTACGACGCGCTGATCGACGCGATCCGCGACTGGGCGAAGAGGCTGGTCAGCCCGGCCAGGCTCGTCGCGATCACGCCGACGACGAGCTTGATGGTGCGGTGGTCGATTTCCTGGCGCTTCGGCGTCGGGAGCATGGGTGGGGCCCTCCGGGCGGCGATCGGGGCGTCGAGGCTTGCTCGGACGAGTCTCGCACGTGCTCGGGCGTCAGGGGGGCGGCAGGCATTTCCTTGTCGGGATCACGCGTCTGGCCTTCGCGGAGATGCCATCGGAATTGCCAAAATTTGCCATGCGTCTTACGATCCGTTCATGGTGCGTCCTGAAGTGAACGCGAGTGAACGCGCGCAAGCGCGTGAACAAGCGCGAGCATGCTGTATCGAGCCTGCGGGTGGAAGTCCCGCGCGGGTAATCGCCGGAGAGCCCGGTAGCAGGCCCCAGGCGGCGGGAGAGATCCGGTCGTCCGAGCGGGGCGTCGCAAGCCCCCGAAGAGGGGGGAGCAAAGTCGTGGGCCGCAACATCAAGTGAAGCCTGCAGCCTCGTCAGATTTACAACGTGGAAGCCGAGCCGGTCATGTCGCGGTGAAGGCCACGTCCGCGGTGCCTGTTCCGGAGGGCGCCGAGGGTTCCACCGGGGTATGGGGAGCGGCACGCGACGAAGGTTCGGTGCGGAACAGGAGAGACCCGTCTGCGCGGCCCGTGTCGGGGCAAGGCGGCTCGTATAAGCCGAAGGCGAAGTCGAGCGCTGCGCAGCGGGAGTCCGAGGGGGTCGTAGTACCGGTGATGGGCGTCGCGAACAAGGCGTCCGGAGGGAAGGGCCCCTGCGGTGATCATGTCGGAGGCGCAGGTACGCGCAAGGGCATGCCGGGGCAAGCTTCCCCGGCCAATCACCCCACGGGTCGAGAGGCCCGCGAGAACGTACGAAGCCTGCAACGCCGGCTGTGGGTGGCTGCCAAGCGGTCACCGGGAAGGCGCTTTCACGCGTTGTACGACCGAATCTGCAGGCGTGACGTCCTGTGGGAGGCGTGGAGGCGGGTGCGGGGAAACCGCGGGGCGGCGGGGGTGGATGCACAGACCTTCGCGGCTATCGAGCGGGACGGAGTCGAGACCTTCATCGAGGGGATCGAGGCCGACCTGCGCGCAGGCAAGTACCGAACGCAGGCGGTCCTGCGTCGATACATCCCGAAGGCCGATGGAAGACGGCGGCCTCTGGGCATTCCGACGATTCGGGATCGCGTGGTGCAGATGGCGGCCAAGCTGGTGCTCGAACCGGTCTTCGAGGCGGACTTCGAGGATTGCTCGTTCGGGTTCCGGCCGCGGCGCAGCGCCACGCAGGCACTGGAGCGGCTGCGCGAGCAGGGTGCGCGCGGTGGCAATCACGTGCTTGACGCCGACATCACCGACTACTTCGGCAGCATCGATCATGAGCTGTTGATGCAGCGGGTGGCGCGGCGAGTGAGCGATCGGCGGGTGCTCAAGCTGCTGCGGCAGTGGCTTCAGGCAGGGGTGATGGAAGACGGCATCGAGACGCGCACGGTTTCGGGCACGCCTCAGGGCGGGGTGATCTCGCCGTTGCTGTCCAACATCTACCTGCACACCCTCGATGCGGTGTGGACGCGCCAGTGTGCGCAACTGGGCACGCTGGTGCGATACGCCGACGACTTCGTCGTGATGTGTCCGACGGCGAAGGCATGCGAGGAGGCCGAGCGCCGGGTGAGGATCATCCTGGAGCGGCTGAAGCTGCAACTGCATCCGGGCAAGACGAAGCGCGTGGACCTCACCGAGGGGCGCGAAGGCTTCGACTTCCTGGGCTGCCACCTGCACAAGCGCGTATCGGGCCGGCTGCTGGAGCGCGGCATCCGCCGCTACTACCTGCAGCGCTGGCCGTCGGTACGCAGCATGAAGCGGGTGCGAGCGCGGGTGCACGAGTTGACGGACCGGTCGCGCAACGGGGTGAAGGACGTGCGGGTGCTGATCCGCGACCTGAACCCGGTGCTGCGGGGCTGGGGCCAGTACTTCTGCACCGGCAACGCGGCCGTGAAGTTCGGCCAGATCGACGACTACGCGTACGAACGGCTGCGCGGCTTCTTGAAGAGGAGGCACGGGCGCAACCTGCGGGCGGGTGTCGCTGATCGCTGGACGCGGCAGTTCTTCCACGAGCACGGGCTGCATCGCCTGCGCGGCACGATCCGTTATCCCGGTATCAGCACAATGCAGACACCCGAGAGTTCACCGGTAAGCCGTGTGCGGGAAACCCGCACGCACGGTTTGAAAGGGGGTCTTGACCCGCGCCTCGGTGGCTCGCTACCGAGGATCGTGTAAGGATCTACCAATGAGCACCATGAACATTTCGCTTCCCGAGAGTCTCGAGGCGTTCGTCGACGAGCAGGTCGAGCAACGCGGCTTCGGTTCGCGAAGCGAATACGTCCGCGAACTCGTTCGCAAGGACCAGGATCGGCTCCGGATGCGTGACCTGTTGCTCGAAGGTGCGCGTTCCCGGCCGGGCGCGCCGGTGAGCGACCGGTATTTCGAAGGGCTGCGCGATCGGGTCCGCAAGGCCGGGCGACCTCGCAAGCCGTTGTGAGATCCAGGCCGGTCGTTCCGCGCGCACGAGCGATCGCGGACGTGGACGAAGCGATAGAGTTCTACCTGAGCGAAGGGGCGTTGCAGGCCGCCGCAGGATTCGTCGACGCCCTCGAGCAGGCCTACGCGCACATCGGCCGGCATCCGGCGACGGGCTCGCCTCGCTACGCGCACGAACTCGGGCTTCCGGGGTTGCGCTCGTGGGCGCTGAAGCGGTACCCGTATCTCGTGTTCTACGTCGAACGCACCGATCACGTCGACGTCTGGCGCGTGCTCCACGAAGACCGGGACATCCCGGCGTGGATGCGGGGCCCGCTCTCGGGTTGATTCGCGTCTTCGACCCCGCTTCACTGCAAGCCCCGCTCGTCCCCCTTTTGCGCCAGCTCCAGCACCTGCGCCGGATCCGCGTTCCCGTACGCGACCGCCATCAGCGCTGCGAAGTACTTGTCCGCCCCGCCGATCGCCGTGCCCAGCGCGCGGTCGACGATCGCGTCGGCGTAGCCGGCGCCGAGGTCGGCGAAGGTGCGCACGCGGATCTCGCCGTCGCGGAAGTCCATCTCGAAGACGCCGTTGCCGGTCACGTAGTTGATGCGGCACAGCGCCTCGGCGACGGCCGTGCGCCGGCGCTCCGGCACGCGCACCGGCAGCATCGCGAGGGCGAGCACGCAGGCGCGTTCGCCTTCGTCGCTGGACTCGAGGATCACGCGCAGCGACGCGTGCGCGATGTCGTAGCGCACCGCGTGGAATTCGCGGCCGGGCAGGGCCTCGTGCGGGAAGCCTTTCTCGCGCAGGAAGCGGCCGACGCGGTCGAAGAGGTCGCCGTGGGGCGTGTCGGGCGCGAGGCCGGCGGCGTCGCAGGCGTTCGTGTCGCCGACGTCGCCGTCGCCGTCGCCGTCGCCCGGCGGCGCGAGGCCGTCCTCCGCGATCGGCACCTTGCGAACGGGTTTGGCGGCTCGGCCCATGCTTCGGATCCTTCGTCTGACTCGGGAATCCAGTGTGAACTTCGCAGGGCTCACCCGATGAGCCTCGCGCGGACGAAGCTTCGCGGCATCGCTTTCGAGGAGCACCGCCGTGAACGAGACCGTTGTGCGGGCCGCATCGAGCCCGCCGGCGCACGCCGCAGGGCGTGCACGGGTTGCCGCGCAGCGCGTCGCGGCCGGCGTGCTGCTGCGGCCGGTGCTATTTTCCGACGACTGCCGGCTCGCCCCGCACGCACGCTGGGCCCGCCCGCGGTTCGTCCTCATCCCGGTCGAGGCCACCATGGGGCAACTGGAACGCATCTACAAGATCAACACGCTGCTCGCGAACCGCCGCTTCGTGACGCGCCAGGAACTGATCGACCAGCTCGGCATCTCGTGGCCGACGCTCAAGCGCGACCTCGCGCACCTTCGCGACCGGATGAACGCGAACATCGTGTTCGATCGCGACCTCGGCGGCTACCGCTTCGATCGCGACACGCCCACCGTGGGGCCGCAGTTCGAGCTGCCCGGCCTGTGGTTCTCGGCCGAGGAGATCCACGCGCTGCTCACGATGCAGCACCTGCTGTCGCACCTGGACACCGGCGGGCTGCTGGGTCCGCACATCGCGCCGCTGATGGAGAGCATGACGAAAGCGCTGGGCAGCGCGGACAACCCGGTCGACGAGGTCAAGCGCCGGATCCGCATCGAGACCGTCGGCGCGCGGCAGTTCCACCTCGACCACTTCCAGGCGGTGGGCTCGGCGCTGCTGCGGCGCAAGCGGCTCGCGATCCGCTACCACGCGCGCGGCACCGACGAGGTCACCGAGCGCGAGGTCTCGCCGCTGCGCCTCGTGCACTACCGCGACAACTGGTACCTGGACGCGTGGTGCCACCTGCGCGACGAGCTGCGCGCGTTCTCGGTGGACGCGATCGAGCACGCCGAGATCGTCGACCGCAAGGCGCGCGACGTGCCCGACGCGAAGCTCGACCAGGTGCTCGGCGCCGGCTACGGCATCTTCTCGGGCGACGACGTGACCTGGGCGACGCTGCGCTTCACGCCGGAGCGCGCGCGCTGGGTCGCGTCCGAGCGCTGGCACCCGCAGCAGCAGGGGCGGGTGCTCGACGACGGAAGCTACGAGTTGCGCGTGCCGTACGCGGACGACCGCGAGCTTCTGATGGACGTGCTCAAGTACGGCGGGGACTGCACGGTGGTGGGGCCGCAGGCGCTTCGGGCGAGGGTGGAGGGGGAGCTGGAGCGGGCGAGCGGGAACTACCGGGGCGAGCCTACACCCCCCGCAGGACGCTGAACTCCCGGAAGAGCCGCATCGGCAGCGCCGTTTCGAGCTTCCAAACGATGCTCATCGGCCGATCGCCTTCGCAGCGTTCGATGACGACGGCACCGCAGGCGCGGTAGGGGCTCGCCTTTCGCGGCCGGACGAAGAGCTGGAATCGCCATCCGTTGCCGGGGCTCTCCAGGTAGCGTCGTCCGCTCATCGTGTCCGGTCCCGAGCTGTTCTGGGTCTGCCAGTGGAACTTGTCCGCGCTGATGGCGAAGTCCCGATAGGCAATCTCGTCGTGGTATCCCTCGCTCTTGTCGAGCGTGACGAAGAGCAGCTCGACCTTTCGGTCCGTGAGCGGCAGCACACCGGCCTGGAAGGGCGAGCGGCGCCGTTCGTTGAGCCATCCCACGGCGGTGAGGATTTCGCGAATCTGATAGGCGCCGTGCAGGCACAGCGGCGTGTCGTCGAGACCGGGCACGCGCTTGCCAGGCAGGCTCGTCCGGGCTTGAAGGACGTCCGCCAGTTCGCGCAATTCGTCGCATGCGTCGGGATGTGCGGCCAGCCTCGCCAGGAAGTCGGCATGACTTCCCACGCGGCCGTGCTGGCCGTCGACCTGATAGGCGAGCATCTGGGCCAGCGTCGCTCGTGTCGACCCGACAGCGTCGATCCGCGCGTGCGATTCGCCGATATGCCGCATCACGTCCAATCGCCCGGCGTCGTCGACGTGGATCAGGTCCGCGAAGCGCCGGCTGAAGTACGCCTCTTCCGGTCCGGCCTCGGCGACGAGCAGGCCGGCATCCCGCCGCAGCGCGGTCCATCCGCTTCGTCCGCCTTCCCGGTAGATGTCCTCGAGTTCCAGCGACTGATCGCGCAGGAAGTTCGACAGCAGCACGGCATTTCGGCCCCGCAGGGCCACGTAGGCCTGAAGCTCGCTGCGAAGGCGGCGCCAGTTCTGCATCGTCAGTTCGCGCAGTCCTTTCAGGACCTGGTCGCGGGTCTGCCGTTGCAGGTGGATGTGGCACCCGGGCGGAAGGCTCCCGAACCCGCCGTCGACGGCGGCGACGAGCTCGCGGCGCGAGAGCCCGGTGAGAGAAGACAGGAGACGGTCGTAGCGGAAGTCGGCCCGGTGCTGACCGACGAAGTCGAGGATCAGGCAACTCTCCTTGCCGGGTGCGAGGCGAAGTCCCCGGCCGATCTGCTGCTGGAACAGGAGCGCGCTGTGAGTGGGCCGCAGCAGCAGGAGCGTGTCGACGCTCGGCAGGTCGACGCCCTCGTTGTAGAGATCGACGGTCACCAGCGCGCAGACGTCGCCGTTGGCCAGTCGCTGCGGCGCACGACGCCGTTCCTCCTCGGGCGTCGTGCCCACCACGCAGAGGGCGGGGAGACCCGATCGATTCAGCCAGTCGGCGGTGAACTGCGCGTGAGCCACCGACACGCAGAAGACGAGGGCACGCGACGCCCTGGGTTCGGAGGCGAGCCGGCGCCATTCGTTCACGACGAGACGGGCACGCACTTCGTTTCCGGTCACGAGGTTCTCGATGGCCGCGCGCTCGCCTGCCTGATCCCACGGCACGTCCGAGAAGTCGGTCGCGTCGTCGCACGCGTAGTACTCGAACGGGGCGAGCAGTTGCAGGTCCAGCGCGTGCCACAGGCGCATTTCGACCGCCGGACTTCCATCGGGGCGCTGATCGAAGTACCGCGCGATCGGCTGTCCGTCGCTGCGTTCCGGCGTGGCGGTCAGGCCCAGAAGCCGCTTCGGACGAATCGCCGACGCGATGCGATCGAAGCTGTCGGCAGCCATGCGATGGCATTCGTCGAATACCACCGTGTGCCAGTAGTCGGCGCCGAGCCTGTCGAGAGCGCCTCGCGAGTTCAGCGTCTGGATCGTGGCGAAGAGATGATCGAGATTCTCGGGTTCATGGTTTCCCGTGAACAATTCGCCGAACTCGGGGTCGCGCATCACCTCGCGGTACGTCCGCAGCGCCTGCCGCAGTATCTCCTCTCGGTGCGAGAGGAAAAGCAATCGAGGTCTGCCACCCTCGGCACGGCAGGTGGCTCGGTAGTCGAACGCGGCGACCACGGTCTTGCCGGTGCCCGTCGCCGCGACGATCAGGTTTCGGCTGCGACCGTGAGCACGCTCCGTGACGAGCTGCTCCAGCATGTCCTGCTGATAGGTCTTCGGCTGAAGGTCGAAGAAGCTCGGCACGGGCCCCGCGCCGTCACCGGTCTCGCGGCCGAGCGCCGCGGCGAGTGCTTTGCGGTGATCCGCGTCGTCGGGGTCGTAGGTCTGGAACTCGTTGTCTTCCCAGAGCGTCTCGAAGTGGGCGATCGCGCGTTCGAAGAGCGCGCGTTGCGCGCGCTGGGCGAGCTTGACCGTCCACTCGAGGCCGCCGGTCAGCGCGGCGCCGGAGAGGTTCGCGCTGCCGACGTAGGCCGAGCCGAAGCCGGTGTCGCGTTGGAAGATCCACGCCTTCGCGTGAAGGCGCGTGCGGCGACCGTCGAGCGAGATGCGGACCTCGCAGCCGGGCAATCGCGCAAGCTCGTCCAGCGCGCGAGGTTCCGTCACCCCCGTGTACGTGGTCGTCAGGACACGGATCCGGGTCGGCGGGCGACCGTCGGCCGATATCGACGTGGCACGCTGCAGTACGTCCAGCAGCTTTCGAACGCCGGAGACGGTGATGAAGCTGACGAGGATGTCGACTCGATCGGCCGATGCGAGCTCGCGCCGGATTTCCTGGAGCAGGGCGGGAGAGCCCTTACCCGCGGTGAACAGCCAGGGCGCCGCGAGCCTGGCCTCGGGGGCGATCGGAAACAGGCCGTCTCGGTGAACGGACTTGAGCACGCGAAGCGGTGTCGGGATCGTGTCGACGGCGTCGGCAGGGCCTGACGTCTCCTGCGTGCGTCGCAGCACGCGTCGCAGTTCGATCAGCAGCGAGTTCACGATCTCGAGCTGCACGGTCGCGCCGCTGCCGGCGCCGTCGCGGAGATCCTCCAGGACGCTGAGCAGTTGTCGAGAGAGGGCGTCGACGACGTAGTCGCGCGCGTCGCCGGAGATCTCCTGAACGCACGACGCGTCGGCGACGAGTCGCTGCGACAGCGCCTCGGTGATCAGCAGATCGTAAAGGCCCTCTGGAAGCGTCATCGATCCCTCGTTGAAATCCGCCCTGTCGTCGGCCGATCGGCCCCTTGGCCCGTCAGCCTCTCTGCAACTCCACCACCCCCACCCCTTCCTCCCCCACCGCCCCCCGCGCCACCTCGCACAGGTGCCGGTGGTGCGTGAACACGATCACCTGCCCGCCGTGCGCGAACCGGCTCAGCGCGCGGAACACGCACGCCGCACGCTCGTCGTCGGCGGCCATCAGCACGTCGTCGAGGATCACCGGGAGGTCGACGCCGCGCTCGCGCTGCAGCTCCAGCGCCGCCAGGCGCAGCGCGAGGTAGAGCTGGTCGCGCGTGCCTTCGCTCATCGCGTCGATCGGCACCAGCGCGCCGCCGGCGCGCCGGCCCGCGATCGCCTGCGCGGCCTCGCGGTCGTCGTTGACGAGGCCTTCGAACTCGCCGCCGGTGATCTGCGCGAAGTACGCCGACGCGGACGCGAGCATCGGGGCCTGCGAGCGCTCCTTGAAGCGGCGCACGGCCTCGCCGAGCAGCGCGTGCGCGAGCCGCGTGCGCATCTGCAGCGGCAGCGCGTTGCGCACCGTCGCCGCGGCGCGGGCCATCGCGTCGGCGGCGAGCGCGGCGACGTCGGAGTCGTCGATCGCCTCGAGCTCGCGGCGCGCGGCCTCGTCGGTGGCGCGGGCGCGCTCCAGGCGCGTGCCGATCTCGGCGAGCGCCTGCTCGACGCGGGCGTCGTCGTCGCGCAGCGCGTCCTGGTCGCGGCCGGCGATCTCGTCGCGCAGCGCGTCCAGGCTGCGCCGCGACGCCTTGGCGAGCTGCTCGGTGGCCGCGGCGGCCTCGCGCGACGCGCGGCGCTTCGCGGCCGAGCGCTCCTCGGCCGCCGGCAGCGCCGCGGCGTCGTCGACGCCGGCCGCGGCGCACAGCCGCGCGAGCGCGGCCTGGTGGCGCGCGGCCTTGGCGCGGTGGCGCTCGAGCGCCTCGAGCGCGGCCTGCAGCGCCTGCTCGGCGAGCGTCTTCTTCGTCTGCTGCGCGCGCGCACTCTCCAGCCGCGCCGACCAGCGCCCGGCCAGCACGCCGACGTCGGCGGGCGCCGGCTCGCCGAGCGCCGCCGCGATGCCGGCGGCGGTGTCGCGGTAGACCGACAGCGCCTCGGCGTGCTCGGCGCGCCGCGCGCGGGCCTCGGCGTGCGCCGCGTCGGCGGCGGCGAGCGCGTCGAATTCGGCCAGCCGCGCGCGGGCGACCGCGATCGTCGCGTCGGCGCCCAGGCCGATCGACGCGAGCCGGGCGCCGAACGCGGTGCGCGCGGTGCCGGCCGCGGCGGCGAGCTCGGCGTCGCGGCGGGCGTGCAGCGCGGCCTGCCGCTGCAGCTCCTGCGCCTGGCCGGCGACGCGAACGCGCTCGGTCTCGCGCGCGTCGAGTTGCGCGAGCGCCTCTTCCGCGATCGCGACGAGGGTGTTCAGCAGGATCTCGCCGGCGGGCGCGCCGACGTCCAGCCGGGCGAGCGCGTCGCGCAGGCGGCCGGCCAGCGACGCCTCCAGCGCCTGCGCGCCGTCGAGCTCGTCGAGCCGCGCCTGCAAGGTGTCGGCGTCGGCGGCCGCCTTCGCCTGGCGTTCCTGCCAGTCGCGCAGTTGCGCGGGCGGTATCGCGGGGATGCCGGCGTTCGCGAGCGACGCGGCCCACGCGTCGTCCACGGCCTTCAGCTGCGCGTCGATCGCGTCGATCTCCGCACGGCGCAGCGCGGTGTCGCGCTCCAGGCCGGCGAGCTCGCGGCGCGCGCTCTCGAGCGCGACGACGCGGCCGGTGTCGCTCGCGAGCGCGTCGACGACGGCGTCGGCGTCGGCGACCGCACGCTCGTACGCACGCGGCAGCGGCTCGTCGCGCGCGAAGTCGGCGGCGTCCGGGTGCGTGCGCTCGATGTACTCGCCGCGGACCAGGTCCCATCCGCGCTCGCGGTGCGCGCGCGCCTGCCGCACCTCGTCGTGCGTGGGCACGTGGCCGTGCGCGAGCAGGCCGTCGATCGCGTCGCGCTGGCGCACGGCCGCCTCGGCCATGTCGTCGATGCGCTGCGTCTTCTCGCGGCGCTGGCTGCGCAGATCGGCGGCCTGCGCGACGACCTGGTCGATCGTCGCGCCCAGCAGCGGACGCACGCGCCGCACGGCCGCCTCGTCGGGCAGGCCCGTGGCCGCGAGGGACGCGTCGAGCGCGCGCCGGGCGGCGCGGATCTCGGCCGGCAGCTGCGCGAGCCGCTTGCGCGGGCCGTCGGCCTGCGCGATCTCGCCGAGCACGACGCGCACCGCGGTGCGCAGGTTCGCGTCGGGCATCGGCGGCGCGTCCGGCGCGTGCGCGCCGGCCTGGCTCGGAGGCGCGGCGCGGTGCTGCGCGAGCGCGCGCTCGGCCTCTTCGCACGCGGCGATGCACTCGTCGAGGCGCGCGCGCGCACTCGTGCTCGGGGCGAGCGCGAGCAGATCCGCCGCGGGCCGTGCGGGGTCGATGCGCGCGGCCTGCGCCGCGAACGCGTCGGCGCGGGCGGCGACGTCCGCTTCGGCGGTCGCGAGCTGCCCGCGCAGCCGGCCGATGGCGCCGGCGGCCGCGTGCAGCTGCGCGATCGACTGCCCGACGCCGAGCACGGCCGGATCGAGCACGAGCTGCCCGATCAGCCCACGCTGCGCGGCAGCGGCGGCCTCGCTCGTGCCGGCGTCGGCGGCCGCGTCGGAGAGCCCGGCCTGCGCGGTGGCGCGCGCGGCGGGGGCGTCCTCGTCGAGCAGCGGCGCGTCCGCCAGCGCCGCGAGCACGGCGTTCGCGTGCTCGAGCGACGCGATGACGGGCGCCACCGCGATCAGCTCGCGCGCGAGCAGCTGCCGGGCCCGGCCGGCGTCGAACTCGCGCTGGACCTCGGCGAGCGCGTCGCGCGCCGCCCGGCTCGCACGCTCGAGCGACTCCCACTTCGCGGGGCGGACCTGCGCCTGCTTGAGCTGCTCGGCCTGGGCCTTGTACGCGCCGAGCGCGAGGTTGATGCGGCCGTTGCGCGCCTGCGCGGCGGGCAGGTAGAACCTGCGCGCGGACGCGTCGAGCTCGTCGAGGATCTTCGTGACGTCGGCCACGCCCGCGCTCGCCTGGAAGAGCGCCGCGCCGATCTCGCCCTTGCCGTGCGCGAGCGCGTCGCCGCCTTCGCGCAGCGCGGCGTGGTCGAGCCCGAACGTGGTCTCGTAGTCCTCGAGCGACAGGCCGCCGGTGAGCAGCGCGACGACGGACGCGGGCACCGCGTCCGGCAGCTCGACGCCGCCGCGCTCGAAGTCGGCGTACTTCAGCGTGACGCCCGTGCCCTTGCGTCGCATCAGCGCGTGGCGCTCGCCGCGCGCGTCCAGGAACACGCCGCCCACGCGCATCTGCGCGTAGTCGTGCACGAAGCGGTCCGGCGAGCGCATCGGGATGCCGAAGCGCAGCGCGCTGATCGCGCGCAGCGCCGACGACTTGCCCGCTTCGTTCAGGCCGTGCACGAGCACGATCCGGCGGGGATCCTCGCCGAACGCGAGGACGCGGTCGGTGAACGGACCGAAGGCCTTGAGGTGGAGTTCGACGAGTCTCATCGGGGCTCGGTCAGGCAGAGGGTGGCAAGGCGCGTCGACATCACGCGGCCACCGCCAGGCGCGTGAGGACGGTCGCCTCGGCGTCCGTCAGCAGCGCGCGCCACTGCGCCGCGCTCACCTTGGCGGGATCGAGGTCGGCGAGCTCGGCCGGCAGCGCGGGCAGCCGGTCGACGTGGGCGCGCGCCCACGCGGTCAACGCGTCGTCGTCGGCGAGCAGCTCGTCCACGAGCCTCACGACCTCGCCGACGGCGTCCGGGCGCCGCGCGGCCGCCTCGCGGTCGAGCGGCGAGCGCAGGTCGAGCCGCACCGACTCGATCCACAGGTCCGCGAGCTCGAACTCCTGCGTCGCGGCCTGCAGCGTCGCGGCGAGCGTGCCCGGCTCGCGCGCCTCGAGCGCGTGCAGCGCGGACTCGCCGCGCACGGTGACGCGCAGCGCGTGCAGGCGGTCGGTCGCGCCCGCGACGTGCGCGCGGCCGTCTTCGTGAAAGCGCTGCGCGAGCGCGTTGACGTCGTCGATCCCGCTCGCGTCGAGCGCGACGTCGTGCCAGCGCACGACGTCCAGCGGCACGTGCTCGGCGCTCGCGATGCGCTGGCCCTCGACGACGACGAGCTCGCAGCCCTTCGAGCCGGTCTCGCCGACGTGCCGGCCCTGCAGGTTGCCCGGAAACACGATGCGCGGCCGCGCTTCGCGCACCACCTCGCGCGCGTGCACGTGGCCGAGCGCGAAATAGTCGTAACCCTTCGCCGCGAGCGTCTCGACGCTCGTGGGCGCGTACGGGTCGTGGCCTTCGCGTCCCGTGAGACTCGTGTGCAGCACGCCGATGTTGAAGCGCCCGGGCACCGGCTCCGGATACGACGGGACCAGGTCTTCGGGGACGGCGCGGTCGGGGAAGCTGCGGCCGTGCACCGCGACGCCGAGCGGCTCGAGGTCGACCGTCTCGGCGGTGCGCGCGCTGAACACGTGCACGCCGTCGACGTCGGGCAGGCGCCGGCTGATCTGGCCCTCGGCGTCGTGGTTGCCCTTGACGACGAACACGCGCACGCCGGCGCGCACGAGCCTGACCATCTGCTCGCGGAAGAAGAGCGCGGCGCGGAAGTCGCCGAGGTCGCGGTCGTAGACGTCGCCGGCGAGCACGACGAGGTCGACGGCCTCGCGCAGCGCGAGGTCGACGAGCGCCTCGAGCGCGCGCCGCGTGGCGCCGCGCAGCCGCTCGAGGGGCGCGCCGTCGTAGGTGTCCAGGCCGCGCATCGGGCTGTCGATGTGCAGGTCGGCGGCGTGCAGGAATTTCACTGAGGAGTCCTTCGGAAGAGGGATTTCGGCCAGCGTCGGGCAGTGTCGATCTTAGGGCATCGAGGCCGGGGTCCTGTCGGCGCCTCGTTCGCGGGGCAGGTGTCGAATCCGCGGGAGAGTCTGGCGCCGCTTGGGCTCGCCGTATGAGCCTGAACGCCGGAGTCGACGAAAGATCCCGGATCGTCGCAGGACCGGTGCCGACGCGTTCGCCGGTCGAGGGCCCGTGGCGAGCGCCGATGCTGGCGAAGTCGGCCGCGGCCGATGGCCCTGGGGCGCCGATCGGATCGGCCCACCGGCGGATTGCCTGGCGATGTCGATCCCACGATCCTGGGGGCCGGTCATTCGATCGCAACGCGCGCCCCCGCGGCGTCGAACGGGATCGCCGGCCGCGCACTCCACACGGTGGCCTCGTTGATTTTGAACCGTACGGACCGTACAGTATGCTCGTGGCCAAGATCCCCCGAAAAGGCGCCGAATCGGCGCGCAGTCAGCTGCCCAGCCTGCTCGACGCCGCGCAGTCCGGCCGCTCGACCCTCATCACGCGCCGCGGCCGCGCGATCGCCGCGGTCGTGCCGGCCAGCGTGCTCGAGACGGCGCGCCAGAGGTCGATTCTCGAATTGGCCGGATCGGGCAAGGGCTATTGGGGCCGCGACAGCTCGGCGACGCTTCGGCGCATGCGCGGCGAGTGGAGCCGGTAGACCTCGCGGAAGTGCCGGACGGTGCGCTGCTGCTCGTCGACAGCGGGCCGCTGATCCACGTCCTCGAGGGGCACCCGGTCCAGGCCGCCCGGTTTCGGCCGCTCTTCGAGCGTCACGCGCACGGTGAGCTGCTGTTCGCCGTCACGACGATCTCGATCGCCGAGGTGATGGCCGGGCCGCTCGGCGCGGGCGACGAGGTGCTCGCGCGTCGTTATCGCGCCGTGCTGGAGTCCTGGCAGGTCGTCGACCTGAGTGCCGACATCGCGGAAGGCGCCGCGCGCCTGCGAGCGAGCCTTCGCCTGAAGCTGCCCGACGCGGTGCAGGCGGCAAGCGCGATCGCGATCAACGCGGACGCCCTCGTGACGAGCGACCGCGGGTTCGCTCGGCTGAAGGTGCCGCGCGTACTCGTCTGAGCGTGTACTTGTCGAGGACAGGCCCGCATCGGGCGCCCGATCGCGGCGGGGCGCGGCGAACTCGCCGCGATGTTGCCTGAGGAAACGATCGAATCCTATAATTGCTTCAGGCAGATCCGGAGGCGATCCGCGCTGCCGCCCGAACCCCGCTCCGATGCCCGCCCGCCCCGCCGCCGTCGCCCCCGCCGCCCGCCGGTCCCCGGACCCCGCGCTCGTGCTCGCCAAGGCCGTCACCCGTGCGGCAGACCGCCTCGGCCTGTCGCACGCGCTGCTCGCGCGCGTGCTCGGGCTGAGCCCGTCCACGGTCACGCGCCTGTACCGCGGGGCCTACCGGCTCGAGCGCGAGCGCAAGGAGTGGGAGTTCGCGCTGCTGCTGGTGCGCGTGTTCCGCTCGCTCGACTCGATCGTCGGCGACGAGGCGAGCGCGCGGGCCTGGCTCGCGAGCGAGAACGCCGGGCTGGGCGGGCGGCCCGTGGACCTGATCGCCGACACCGAGGGCCTCGTTCGTGTCGTCCAGTACCTGGACGCCTCGCGCGGTCTCGTCTGAGGCGCGCGCCTGGTCGGCGCACGCGTGGCGCGTCGTCGAGGCGCAGCACGCCGCGTCGACGATGAAGCTCGTCGACGACGCCGACGAGCAGGCGCTGCTCGAGTCGCTGCTCGAGGAGGCCAAGCCCGCGCTGCCCGCCGCGGCCGCGTCGCTGCACTACCTGCTCGCGACGCCGTTCCGCTACCCGAGCGCGCGCGGCGGTTCGCGCTTTCGCGCCGCCGTCGACCCCGGCGTCTGGTACGGCGCGCAGACCGTGCGCACCGCGTGCGCCGAGCTCGGCTACTGGCGCTGGAAGTTCGTGTGCGACGCGCTCGACCTCGCGCGCCTCGATCCGGTCGCGCACACGGCGTTCCGCGCGGCGCTCGCGACGCAGGCGGTCGACCTGCGTGCGCCGCCGTTCGATGCCGCCGCGCCGACCTGGACGCACCCGTCCGATTACGCCGGCACGCAGGCGTTCGCGCGCGTCGCGCGCGACGCCGGGATCTGCGCGATCGTCTACGCGTCGGTGCGCGATCCGCAGCCCGCGTGGTGCGCGGCGGTGCTCTCGCCGGCCGCGTTCTCGGCACGACGCCCGCACGCGGGCACCCAGACCTGGTGGCTGTCGGTCGACCGGGCGCGCGTTCGCTGGCAGCGCGACGGGGAGGCGTTCACCTTCGACACCGCGGGGTGGGGGCCGCCGACGCCGTCGTCCGACGGATAGACGCCGTTCGCCTGGAGGCGGTCAATGAGTGCAATCGACCCAGATCTCCCGCCCGCCCTCGAACCTGCGGGCTCAGGGCTTGGGCGGCCAGGTGATCTGCACCTGCCGATGTTTCAGGACGCAGTCTCGAAGATAGAGATTGATGAGGCTCTGATAGGGAACCCCGGCGTCGACAGCCATACGCTTGAAGTAGGTGACGACGTCGTCGGACAGACGCATCGTGACGGACCTCTTGAGCTTCGACGCATATGGGTTCGGGCGGGACTTCAACTTGGCCAGATCGTATTCGGCTTTCATGATGTTTCGCCCCCGTAGAAGGCACTTTCGCGCTTTGTCGCCTTGCGCGCGGAAATGATCCGAACGACGTTGCCGGTTTCCCGCTCGCAGTGGCAGACGATGAGCAATCTTGCACCCGAGCTCAGGCCCAGCAGCAGGAAGCGCTCCTCGTGCGAGGAGTGATCGTCGTCGAAGAACTGGATTGCAAATTCGTCATAGAAGACGGTCTGAGCTTCTTCGAAGGAAATCCCGTGCTTGCGGACATTCGCCCGAGCCTTGACCGCATCCCATTCAAACCTGATCATCCGTACATTGTATGTACATCTGTCGAGGTGTCAAACTCATAGCGGTGTCGACAGAGAGGAGCCGTCCCGTTGAGCGCGGCCCGAGCGGCGCGCTCGATCGTTCGTGAGGGCGCAGCGCCTCTCGTCGAGATCTCCCTCCACGACTCGTGTTCTCCGTCAATGGCCGACCGCTCACCGTCCCCCGGGCAGCATCCTCCGAACCGCCGCCCGGTCCACCGGGCACCCCAGCGCCTCGAACCCGGTCTTGTCCTTCACGTTCAGCGCGTACGGCAGGTACTCGCCCATCACGTCGTGCTCGCTGCCCGGCTTCGCGACCGCGAACCAGCTGTGCGCGAACGTCGGGCTGACCGTCGTGTGCCGGTTCACGAGGTAACCGAGGTCGGGCAGTCCGCCGACGACGCCGTCGCCGTTGCCGAAGTCGAGCCACACGACGCCGCACTCGGCGCGCGCGTTCGACGGGCGGTCTTCCTGGCGCGAGACCACCGCGAGGAAGTGCCCGCTCGCGTCGACGCTCGGGCGCAGCTGCTCGTCGTACGCGCAGTCGTTGGTCGTGGCCGCGATCGCCGACGACACCGTGCACAGCGACGCGTAGCGCATGTCGACCGACGGGTCGTGCGTCGCCTCGCCGTGCCACGTGCGCGGGGTCTTCGGCAGGCGCCCGGTCACGGCCCAGACGCGGCCGACCTGCAGGCTGAGGTTCGCGTAGCCGTAGCGCGTGGCGCGGTTCGACCACCACGCGCCGATCGACTTCGGCTCCGTCGGCGACAGGAACGGCAGGAACGCGTCGGCGAGCACCTGCGTGCGATTGAAGAACGCCTTGAACGGGACCACATCGCGCGCGATGACGCCGGGGTGGCGCGCGTCGATCCACGGCAGCCGGATCAGCGCGAGCGCCAGGCGCGGGTCGACCGAGCGCGGCAGCTGGCGGCCGCGCATCGGCGAGGCGGTGGCCGCGCACGCGGCGTCGCCGGCGACGACCTTGCCGTCGGACGTGTGCAGCTCGACCTCCGGCAGCGGCACGCCGCCGAGCCAGTCGCGGCTGCCGTCGGGCACGTACACCCGCATCCACAGGTACGCGTCCTCGCCCGCGGCGGTCATCGTGTAGAGCGTGTTGCGCGGACGCGGCTCGGGCGGCGTGCCGTTGACGACGCGCAGCGTGTACAGGCGAGGCTCGGCGTCGCGGCGCACGTCCGCGCGGAACGGGTTCGACGAGCCCGGGTCGGGGTCGACGTCGACGTCGCTCAGCGCGTCGTGCGGCACGCCGCGGAGGTCGTAGGTGTTGAAGTTCCAGTGGCGCGCGTGCGGGAACTGCCCCTTGACGACGAGCGTCGCGCCCGCGGGCAGGCGCAGCGCCGTCGGCGTGTAGGTGGCGCCGGTGTCGGGGAACTGGTTCTCGAACCACACGGTGTTCGCGTCGTTGGAGAACACGCCGCTGCGCGCGCGCGGGCCGGGCCAGAAGCACGAGCGGATCGCGAAGTTCGCGCGCTGGTTGGCCGCGGTGTGCACGTCCTGGGGCTTCTCGGGCGGCATCGGCGGCAGGATGCGCGCGTCGCCGGCGCCGTCGATGGCCAGGCCGTTCGGCGCCGGCCGGCGGCTGCCGTCGGCCGCGCCGTCGCCGAGCTCGAAGCGCGGATACGTGGGGCGGACGACGTCGCGCTCCTGCAGCGGCAGGCGCGACGCCCAGAACAATACGGCACCGATGCCGGCCGCGACGAGCAGCAGCACGACGGCGACGACTCTGACCCAGGGACGTTTCATCGGTGCGGCGCCGTGGTCGACGGGGAGCGGGCGCGTCCTCGCGGACGCCGTGGAACGGGGCGGGGAAATTCTACGGGAGCCGCGCCGCGCTCCGCCTCACCGGGCCCCGTCCCGATACCGCTCCACGAGCTGCACCTGCTCGCGCGACGCCTGCCCGTACGCCACCAGCACGACGTCGAGCGCCACGTCGCGAAAAGCGTCCAGTGCGCGCACCTGCGCGGCGCGGATCCACTGCGCGTCGTTGCCGAACGCGCCGCCGCCCAGTTGCGTGAGCAGCACCGTGCGGTTGCCGGTGCGCTGCGCGTTGGCGAGCGCGGCCCACAGCGTGGCCTCGTACGCACCCTCGAGGACGAGCCGTGCGAACGCCGCCCACCGCTCGCGCGGCACGCGCGTGTACGCCACCGGAAGCGCCGAGCAGAACGCCTGGGTCACGTGCGGGCCGGGCGTGCCGTGCGCGACGCCGTCGGTGACCTCGACGTCGGCGTGCACGCCGATGCGCAGGCGATCGCGCAGCGCGTCGCGGCCGGCGTCGTCGAGGGCGCGCAGTGCGGCGTCGACCTGCGCGAGGCCGGCCTCGGTGCACAGCGCGTAGCCGTTGCGCATCGTCCAGAGGCGGGCGTCGGCGTTACCGAGCGCTTCGCCGACGTCGCGCAGGCAGTCGATCTGGCGGGCCTGCGTCTGGCCGGGCACGCCGTCGACCGGCACGAAGTAGTTGCGGTACAGCGTGGCCGCGCCCGCGGCGATCGCGCACGCGGGGCCCTGGGTCGCGTCGTGCGCGTAGCGCGCGACGCCGTGCTCGGGCGTGACGTCCGGGCCGACCATCTCGAGCAGGTTGAACTGCGACGCGACCTGGAACAGCGCGCCCGCGTGAGCCGGGTCGCGGTGCAGCGCGCGCACGTCGCCGACGACGCAGCGCACGCGCAGCGGGCCGGCCGTGCGCGCGGCGAGCGGCTCGGCGGCGCGGCGCAGCTCGCCGAGCGAGGGCGTGCCGAGGCGGCCGATCGACCACGCGCGGCCGTCGTGCACGGCGCGCAGGCGCTCGCCGTCGACGACGAGGCGGCGCCGCACCTCGTCGTAGGGGCCTTCGCGAAAGCCGGTGAGTCGTTCGAACCAGTCCATGGGGCGATCTCGGAATTTCGACAGTGTGCCTCGACCGGGCGGGAGCGCCCGCGAGAAGACTCGATCCTCGTCCCGATCGGGCTCACGCTGCGAGCCCGCGAGCGATCACGATCGGGCCATGGACTCGAATCGGAAAGATCCGCCCCGCGACGGCACCGGCGATCGCGAGCGCGCCGGAGCGCCACCGGCCGCCGCACGCGATCACGCCGCCGGCGCCGGCTGGTGGGTGGTCGCGCTGCTGCTGCTCGCGTTCTCGGCCTCGGTCACGTACTGCACCGGGTAGGGCCCGCGCGCGCGTCGGTGCTCGCCGAAGCGGCGCTCGCGTCGCCGAAGCGCGCCGTGCCGGTCTGCGCGCCTTCAGCGTCCGCCACGCCGGTCTTCGCGCCGCCTGAACCGCTTGATGTCCTCGGACACCATCGTCACGATCTCGCTCGCCGCCTCGATGATCTGCCCGGACTCGAAGCCCGCCGAAGCGAGGTCGCGGAAGAACGTGCGCGCGAGCAGCTTGGCCAGCCGCGCGGGCGGCACACTGCCGTCGGTGAGCCGCGTGACCACGCCCTTTTCCTCGCGCGCGAGCGTGGCCTGCACCACCCGCGAGCGCAGCAGCGTCTGCAGGCGGTCGACCTGCACCGACTTCCCGATCAGCGTCGCGACGATCTCCGCCAGGCGCAGGTCGGACGCGTCGAAGGGCTCGGCCCCGGGCCGGCTCGACAGATTCATCACGCCGATCACCGCGGTGCCCACGCGCACCGGCACGCACAGGCAGCTCGCGCCGAGCGTCTCGCGGTGGCGTGCGAGCGGCGCGAACTCCGACGCGTCGAGGTCCGCGACGAGCAGCGACGCGCGCTGCTCGAGCACGCGTCCGGCGATCGACTCGCCGCGCCCGGGCGTCTCGCGCCACGCGGACGCGGGCAGGTTCTCCTCGGTGGTGCACCACAGCTTCAGCCGCGGCGCCTGTTCGTCGCCCTCGGAGAGCAGCATGATCGAGCACGCGGCGGCGTCGGTGACGGACGCGGCGAGCCGCACCATCTCCTGAAGGTGCGCGCGCAGGTCCTCCTCGGCGCCGACGAAGACCGCGAGGTCGTGGAGTCGGCCGAGGGATCCGCCGGGGCCGGCAGGAAGGGGCGTACTCACGGGCGGTCGCACGGGGAGGTGGCCATGGTCGGATTCTGGACCGCATCGGCCCGCGCGTGAACGACGATCCGTTCGACGGGCGAGGCCGTGATCCAGGCGGCGATCGGGTGTGTGCGGCGGCGATCCGGCGAACGTCTTGCGATCCGCGGAGGTCCCGGACGATCGGCCGAACCCCGCGGCGTTCAGGCGAACCCGGCTTCGCGCTGATGGCGCACGGCGAGGATCTCGACCCGGTCGAGCACGGGCCGGTGGCGATAGAGCGCGACGAAGCCCGTTGCCCCGCTGGAAATGACGAGCTCGCGCATCGTGCCTCGCGCCGGACGGCCGATCAGCGGATGGCGAGCGAGGATCGCGACGGCGCCGAGGATCGTCTCGATCGTCCTCTCGGCGGCCCCGGGATCGTCACTGGCACGGAAGCTCGCGATCCGCTCGAGGTCGTGCAGCGCGCGCGCCCCGAAGACGACCCGCGGCATCGTTCAGCGCGCGGGGCGAGGGCGACGCGACGATGGCTTCGGAGCGCGCGAACCCTGGAGCGGTGCGGGCCGCGCGACGGGTGCTCCCGCGGCCCGCTCGCGCAGGTACGCGGCGACGTCTTCCATGGCGTACAGCGGGCCGCCTCCGTCGATCTCCGCGGCCGCGGCGCGGGCCTCGTCGACGAACGCCTCGCGCAGGTTTGCCAATGCCACTTGCGCTTCGAGTGCCTCGACCATCCAGGCGTGCGGCGTCTTGCCGGCCGCGCGAGCGAGCGGGGCGATGCGATCCTTGAGCGATTCCGGGAGCTTGAGCGTCGTCGTGGCGGCCATGGTTCTCGAGCGTCCGAAAGGTGACACGATGGTAACACCGAGTCCACGGTGCAGGATCGGCCGAACGCCTTATCTCGCCGGCCGCCGCACCCCCACCTGCGTCCACGACACCCCCTCGCGCCGCCGCCGGTCCGGCGCGTCCGCGCAGTGCTCGACGAAGAACCCGTGCGCGTGCGCGAGCCGCTCGACCTCGTCGGCCGACACCGGGTGCATGAACCGCCCGAGGTCGGGGGGGCCGTGGCGCAGCGTCATCGCGAGGAGCCCGCCGGGGGCGAGCAGCGACGCGATCGCGTCGAACGCGCCCGCGCGCTCGTCCGGGTCCACGTGCATCCACACCGCCGACATCAGCACGAGGTCGAACGCGACGCCGAGCGCGCGCACGCGCGACAGCGCCGGCAGCGCGTCGTCGACCCACGTCACGGCGAGCCCGGCGTGCCGCCGTTCGGCCAGCGCGCGCATCGCGTGCGCGGGCTCGGCGGCGACGACCGCGAGCCCCTTCGACGCGAGCCAGGCGGCGTCGCGCCCGGTGCCCGCGCCGACGTCGAGCGCGCGCGCCCCGCGTGCGGGCAGGCGCGCCGCGAGCCAGCCGTGCAGCACTTCGGAGTCGACCGCCTCGTAGGCGTCGGCGACCTGCTCGACGTTCGCGTCGTACCAGTGGAAGGCGTCGCTGGTCATCGGGACGGGTGCCGGGGCGGCGTGATCGGCATCGGGGCGCTCGGATCGGGGCGTCCGACATCGTAGTCGACGTCGCGCCCACGCGCGGGCGCGACCCCTTCGCCGGCGGCGATCCGCACTCGGCACGGCCGTCCGAATCCGGAACGCCGGCCGCGGCCCGAGGGCCGCGACACCCGCCGCCGTGCCCTGCGATGGGGCGCCTCGGGGCCCGCCGGCCCCCCCGCGAGAACCGTCCGTCGCCCGGGTGTCAATGCCATTCGGCATTCCGGATCGCGGCGGGGCGGGCGAGCAACGGAGTCGCTCACCGGTGCGCGCGCGATCGTCTACGATCACGCTGAATCCCGGCCGGGGACTTGCCGACACGCAGGTCCGCGATGCCGGGCGATTGCGTGCGTTTTCCGAGGACTCCGCTCATGGACACCAGCAAGCTCATCTACGCCTTCGAGGAAGGCGACGGCAAGAACAAGATGCTCCTGGGGGGCAAGGGCGCGAACCTGTGCGAGATGACGCAGATCGGCCTGAACGTGCCGCCCGGATTCGTGATCTCGACGCAGGCCTGCCTCGCGTTCCTCGAGAAGAACCAGTTGCCCGCGGGCCTGATGGACGGCGTGCGCGCGCACATGGCGGCGCTCGAGAAGAAGACCGGCAAGCAGTTCGGCGGCGGCGAGAACCCGCTGCTGGTGTCGGTGCGCTCGGGCTCGGCGATGTCGATGCCCGGCATGATGGACACGATCCTGAACCTGGGCCTGAACGAGACGACGCTGGCCGCGCTGATCCGCCAGACCGGGAACGAGCGCTTCTCCTGGGACGCGTACCGGCGCTTCATCCAGCTGTTCGGCAAGATCGCGCTGGGCATCGGCGACGAGCACTTCGACGAGAAGATGGCCGCGCTCAAGCGCCGCGTCGGCGCGCTCGTCGACGTCGAGCTCACCGCGGTGCACCTGCGCGAGCTCTCGGCCGAGTTCCTCGACGTCGTGAAGGCGCACACCGGCCACGCGTTCCCGACCGACCCGTACGAGCAGCTCGAGATCGCGGTCGGCGCGGTGTTCCGCTCGTGGAACGGCAAGCGCGCGGTCGACTACCGGCGCCAGTTCAAGATCACCCCGCAGATGGCCAACGGCACCGCGGTCAACGTGTGCACGATGGTCTTCGGCAACATGGGCACCGACTCCGGCACCGGCGTGGGCTTCACGCGCAATCCGGGCACCGGCGAGAACCTGATCTACGGCGAGTACCTGGTCAACGCGCAGGGCGAGGACGTGGTCGCCGGCATCCGCACGCCGCGCCCGATCGCCGAGCTCGACAAGGAGATGCCGGAGATCTACCGGCAGCTGCTCGAGCTGCGCAGCCGCCTGGAGTCGCACTACAAGGAAGTCCAGGACTTCGAGTTCACGATCGAGAAGGGGCGCCTGTACTGCCTGCAGACGCGCAACGGCAAGATGAACGCGCGCGCGATGGTGCGCACGTCGGTGGAGATGTTCAACGAGGGGCTGATCACGCGCGAGCGGGCGCTGCTGCGCGTGGAGCCGTCGATGCTCGAGCAGCTGCTCGTGCCGCAGCTCTCGCCCGACTTCCACGGCAAGTCGCTCGCGCAGGGGCTGCCGGCGTCGCCGGGCGCGGCGTCCGGGCGCATCGTCTTCGACGCCAACACCGCCGAGTCGCGCGGGCTCGCCGGCGAGCGCATCATCCTCGTGCGCGAGGAGACCAAGCCCGAGGACATCCACGGCTTCTTCCAGGCGCAGGGCATCCTCACGAGCCGCGGCGGCAAGACCTCGCACGCGGCGGTGGTGGCGCGCGGCATGGGCAAGCCCTGCGTGTCCGGCTGCGAGCAGATCGTCATCGACGACAAGGCCCGGCGCGCGACCATCGGCGAGACCACGCTGCACGAGGGCGACGTGATCACGATCGACGGCGGCACCGGCCACGTCTACGCCGGCGAGGTGCCCACCGTCGAGGCGACGTTCTCGGGCGAGATGGTGACGCTGCTCGAGTGGGCCGACGCGGTCGCGACGCTGCGCGTGGCCGCGAACGCCGACACCCCCGAGGACGCGACCCGCGCGCGCAAGTTCGGCGCCAAGGGCATCGGGCTGGTGCGCACCGAGCGCATGTTCAACAGCACCGACCGGCTGCCGATCGTCCAGGAGATGATCCTCGCCGAGACCGCCGAGGAGCGCCAGGCCGCGCTCGACCGCCTGCTGCCGATCCAGCGCAACGACTTCAAGGCGATCTTCAAGGCGATGAAGGGGCTGCCGGTCACGGTGCGCCTGCTCGACCCGCCGATGCACGAGTTCCTGCCGTCGGCCGCGCAGCTCGAGCTCGAGATCGCGCACCTGCACCAGCTCAACGACAGCATCAAGGCGCTCAAGGAACTGCCGGACACCCTGAAGCTGCTCAATCCGAAGCTGTACCTGCAGTACGCCGACGGCCTGACCAAGCTCGTCAACGGGCTGCAGGTGTTCGAGGAGTCGCACCTCGAGGACGACGTGATCCACCGCAAGGAGGCGATCCTGAAGAAGGTGCGCGCGCTCGAGGAGGTGAACCCGATGCTCGGGCACCGCGGCGTGCGCCTGGGGATCAGCTACCCCGAGATCTACTCGATGCAGATCCGCGCGATCCTCGAGGCCGCCGCGCTGTGCGCGCGCGAGGGCGCCGAGATCCACCCCGAGATCATGGTGCCGCAGGTGGCCACCGTGGAGGAGCTCAAGCGCATCCACAGCTACGTGCAGCGCATCCACAAGGTGGTCGAGCTCACGCACGGCATCAACGTGCGCTTCAAGTTCGGCACGATGATGGAGGTGGTGCGCGCGTGCGTTCGCGCCCACCGCATGGCCGAGACCGCGGAGTTCTTCTCGTTCGGCACCAACGACCTCACGCAGGCGACGTTCTCGTTCAGCCGCGAGGACGCGGAGAACAAGTTCCTGCCCGCGTACAACGAGACCGGCATCCTGCAGGACAACCCGTTCGAGGTGCTCGACGTCAAGGGCGTGGGCGAGCTGATGAAGCTCGCGGTCGCGAAGGGGCGCGAGACGCGGCCGGACCTGAAGGTCGGCATCTGCGGCGAGCACGGCGGCAATCCGGCGTCGATCCACTTCTGCCACAAGATCGGGATCACGTACGTGTCGTGCTCGGGCCCGCGCGTGCCGGTGGCGCGGCTCGCGGCGGCGCAGGCCAAGCTGATGGAGGGCGCGTAATCGGGTCCGTTCGGGCGGCGCGCGGGCGCCGCCGGCCGCGGCGCGGTTCGCGCGCGCATTTCACGGGAGCTCTCGCGTGAATCCACGCATCGGACTGGCCGTGATCGGCCTGGGGGTCATCGGGCGGCGCATGCTCGAGCAGACCGCGCGCCGCGACGACTTCGCGATCGCGGGCGCGTGGGACGTCGACGCGTCGGCGTGCGCGCGGGCCCGCGCCGACTACCCGCACGCGCGGGTGGCGGCGGACGCCGACGCCGCGATCGGTGCCGCCGCCACCGGGTCGTCTACGTCGGCACGCCGCCGGCTTTCCACGCTCCTACGCGCGTCGCGCGTCGGCGTCGGCCGGCGCGTGTTCTGCGAGAAGCCGCTGGCCGCGAGCGTCGACGAGGGCGAGCGGCTGGTGCGCGACCTCGACGCCGCCGGCACGCCCAATGCGGTGAACTTCGTGTACGCGAGCGCGCCGGCGGCGCGCGCTCGCCGCCGCGATCGCGTCGGGCGCGATCGGCCGCCCGACCGGCGTCGAGACGCGCCTGTTCTTCTCGCGCTGGCCGCGCGACTGGCAGGCGAGCGCGGCCTGGCTCGCGCTGCGCGCCGAGGGCGGCTTCGTGCGCGAGGTGCTGTCGCACTTCGTCTACCTGATGACGGACCTGTTCGGAGACTGCGCGCACCGCGCGTCGTTCACCGACTACCCGCCCGGTGGTGTGCTGTGCGAGCGCGCGAGCGTGGCGCTGCTCGACTGCGCCGGCGTGCCGGCGACGGTGGCCGCGAGCGCGGGGGGCGCGGGGCCGGACGAGGTGACGTTCACGGTGCGCGGCGAGCGCGGCGCGCTGCGCCTGGAGAACTGGTACGGGCTGGCGCGCAGCGACGGCGCGGCGTGGGTGCCGGTCGACGTCGATCCGCGCCCGCACGCGGACGCGCGCACCGCCGCGTACCAGGCGCAGCTCGATTCGCTGGCGCGCTTCGCGCGCGGCGAGCCGCACCGGCTGCCGACGATGGCCGTCGCGCTGCGCGTGCAGCGCGTCATCGACCGCATCCTCGCGGAAGGCTGAGCGGCGGCGCGTGGAGCCCGTCGTCGTCATCGACTTCGAGACGACCGGGGCTCGCGCCGGAGCGCGGCGCACGCGCCACCGAGATCGCGGCGGTGCTGGTGCGCGACGGCGAGGTGGTCGACCGCTACCAGAGCCTGATGAACGCGGGGGTGCCGGTGCCGCCGTTCATCGAGGCGCTGACCGGGATCACCGACGCGATGGTGCGCGCGGCGCCGCCCGCGGCGCAGGTGATGCGCGAGGTGGCGGCGTTCGTCGGCGACCATCCGCTCGTGGCGCACAACGCGTCGTTCGACCGCCGGTTCTGGGACGCCGAGCTCGCGCACGTGCGCCTGCGGCGTTCGCGCGCGCAGGAGTTCGCGTGCACGATGCTGGTGGCGCGCCGCGTGTGGCCCGACGCGCCGGACCACAAGCTCGGCACGCTCGCGCGCTTCGCGGGGCTGCCGCCGGCGGGGCGGGCGCACCGGGCGCTCGCGGACGCGGAGGTGGCGGCGGGCGTGCTCGCGCGCCTCGAGCAGGAGCTGCGCCGGCGCTACCGGGTGCCGAAGGTGACGCACGCGCTGCTGCGCGAGCTCCAGGCCGCGTCGGGCGGGCCGCTCGAAGCGATCTTCCAGCGTCTCGCCGGCGGGCGCGGCTGACCGGTCGTCGCGCGCGGCAATTCGCGCGCGGCAATTCGCGCGCGGCAATTCGCGCGCCGCAATTCGCGCGCCGCGCGAGTTCGCGCGCGGCACCGCGCGCCCGCGCCGCGTACCCCGCCGCCGGGCCGCCGGGCCGCCGGGCGTCAGCGACGTTCGTCCTTGCCCGGAGACGCGAGGCCTTCGTAGCCGGAAATGAGCACGTGCCGTGCGGCGGTGGCGGGCGACGCCGCTGCCGGGGGCGCCGCCGCCTCGCGCGGCCCCGGCGCGATCTCCGTTCCCGGTGCGGCGGGCGCCGCCGCCGGGGCCGGCGCCTCGGGCGCGCCGCCCTTCGCGAGCAGCGCCTCGGCGCGCGCGATGACGACCTGCATGTCCCGGTTCAGCACCGGGCTCTCGTGGTTGAGCTCGAGCGCGCGGCGAAGGTCGTCGACACATCCGCGGTAGTCGCCCTGCACCAGGCGCACCATGCCGCTGCGGAACAGCCCGACCGGGTCGTCATCGGGCAGGTCTTCGAGCGGCTGCCACGCGGACAGCGCCGCCGCCGGGTCCGCCGTGGTCAGGTGCAGCAGCCCGAGCTGGAAGCGGCAGACCTTCAATTCGGGCGCGAGGCGCAGCGCGAGCGTCCACTCGGCCTTGGCGCGATCGGGCAGGCCGATCTCCGCGTACGCGGCGCCCAGCAGGTGGTGCAGCACGCCGTTCTCCGGCTGCAGCGCGATCGCGCGCTTGACGAGCGAGAGCGTTTCCGCGTCCCGCCCTTCCTCGATGGACTTCAGCGCGAGGTGGAGCAGCTCCTCGGCGTCCAGTGTTTCTTCAGTCACGGGTCACCCCCCGGTTCTCGATCGTGTCGGGCGCGCTCGCGACGCGCTTGCGCAGGAAGACGCGGACCGAGTCGATCAGCGCCGGGCCGCCGGCGCGCACGGCGCGCTCCATCCCCTGCGTCATCAGGCGCTCGGCCATCTCGCGCTTGCCCTCGATGCCCAGCAGCACGCTGCGCGCGTAGATCATCCCGAAGCCCTGGGGGTCGAGCCTGCGCGCGATCGCGATCTCGCGGCGGGCCTCGTCGCGGCGGTTCTGCCACACGAGCGTCACCGCCACCCCCGCGTGCGCCTCGCCGAAATTGCGCTCGACCTTGACCGCCCGGCGGAACGTGCGCTCGGCCTCGTAGATCTCCTCGTTCAGGAACTGCGCCCAGCCCATCGCGACGATCGCGCCGGCGTTGTCGGGCGTGATCTCGAGCACGCGCCGGAACGCGGCGATCGCGCCCGCGCGGTCCTCCCGCAGCAGCCGCACGAGCGCGATCCCGAACCAGGCGCGCGCGTCGCCCGGGGCGTCGCGGCCCACGCGCTCGAAGCGCGCCGCCGCGTCGTCCGCGTGCTGGGCCTCGACTTCCCACCAGCCGAGCGCGAGGTTCGCGTTCGCGTCGTCCGGCGCCTGCGCCAGCACCTCGCGTGCCGTGCGCGCGGCCGCGTCGACGTCGCCGGTGTCCAGTTGCAGCAGCGCGCGGTACCCGGCGGCGGCCGCGGACGGCGCCAGCGCGAGCCAGGCGTCGCAGGTGCGCAGCGCGGCGGCGGTGTCGCCGCAGTGGTGCAGCGCGTACGCGAGGTGGCGCAGGTTGTCGGGGGCGGCCAGCCCGGCGTCGCGGGCCCGCCCGAGGGCGTCGGCCGCCTCCGCCCAGCGCTGCTGGTGGTACAGCGCGAGCCCGAGGCCGTGCACGAGCGCGGGATCCTGCCCGCCGGCGCCGAGCAGGCCGCGGTAGGTTCGCTCGGCTTCGTCGAAGCGGTGCATCGACAGGAGCACCCCGGCCAGCCGGCCGCGCGCCGCGGCGTCGGACGGGTCGCGGGCGACGCAGTGCTCGAACGCGTCGCGTGCCCGCTCGAGTTCGCCGCCCTGGTGGTACAGGTCGCCGAGCGCCTTGCGAAGGAGGGCGTTTTCGGGGTCGGCGGCCAGGAATCGCTCGTAGCGCGCGATGGTGTCCGCCGGGGTGGGGCGCTGGGTCACGTGCGCATCCTCGTCGACGCCACTCTAGCAGGCGCGCACGGGCGGCGCACCCTGCGCTCGCCCGCGCGCTAAACATTTTCTCCAGCGCGTGGACATATTGCAAAACGCGCATCTCCCGATGCGGGCGCGGGCCGGCCGCGGCACGCCGGGGCCCCGGGGAGACGCGCCAGAGAGGCGCCTCGTGACTCAGATCATCGCCGGCCACAACCTCGGGCTGCTCTTCGGCTCGTTCACGCTGCTCAACCGTGCCGACACCAGCGGCGCGGGAACGCTCGGCCACGGCGCCCAGTCGTTCGCCAACGTCGCCAACGGCAACCTGCTCCTGCAGGAGCGCGACGTCTTCCTGCCGGGCGCCGGCGAAGACTTCACGCTCGTGCGGACGTACAACTCGCGCGCCGACGGCAGCTTCGTGAACGGCTGGACGTTCTCCACCGGCGTCACGCTCACGTCGCACCTGGACCGGGTGCGCGCGATCGACCCCGCCGGCGGCGGCACCCAGAAGGGCTGGACGATCTTCTACGGCGACGGCACCGAAGTCGAATTCGCCTACGACGCGACGCGCAAGCTCTGGGTCTCGACCGACGGCCCCGGCGCGTACGAGACGCTGCGCGCGCTGGGCGACGCCGCGACCGACGCGGTGCGCTACGTCGTCACCCGCGCCGACCAGTCGCAGTACGGGTTCGACACGGACCTGCGCCTGCGCCGCATCGTCGACGCGAACGGCGTGACGACCACGTTCTCGTACTCGGGCGCCGACCTCACCCGCGTGACGCAGGACGGCAGCCACGTCGTCTCGTTCGGCTACACCAACGGGCGCCTGACGAGCGTGTCGGACGAGAGCCTGGCCTCCCCGCTGGTGCGCTACGGCTGGACCGGGGGCAACCTGACCAGCGTGACCGACCGCGCCGGCCACGTCACCTCCTACCGCTACAACGCCGACGGCCTGATCGATCGCGTCACGCTGCCGTCTTCGCAGGTCGTCAACGGCCAGGCGAAGACGTACGACACGCGCACCGTGTCGTTCAAGTACAAGTCGGTCCGCTGGGACGACCACCCCTGGTGGGGGACGGCGTTCGACAGCGGCGACGCCTGGGTGCTCACCGAGATCACCGACGCCGCGGGCGGTGTCACGAGCTTCGACTACGACTTCCAGTTCGGCAGCACGCCCGCCGCCGGCGATCGCGACATCCCGTACAGCCTCGCCGGGACCCGCTTCTTCCAGGGCGCGACGACCCGGGTCGTCGACGCGCTGGGCAACGCGCGCGCGTTCTCCAATGACGCCGAGTACGTCGCGTGGCGCGTCGCCAACGGGTACTACCGCACCTATCCCGGCACGGGCTACACGCTCACGTCGACGATGCAGGCGCAGATCGCGGCGATCCGCAACGCGGCGAGCGTCACGTACACGGTCGACGCCAACGGCCAGCTGACCAGGGTCACCGACGAGCTCGGCTTCCAGACGGTCTACGCGTACGACGGCAAGGGCAACCTGAGCTCGATCACCGACGCCAACGGCTACGGCGCGGTCACGAGCGACAGCGACGACTTCCGCACGCTGCGCGCCGAGCTCGGCTACCGGGACGCGGGCGGCGTGGTCGGGCGCACCGCGGCGAGCCTGACGGCCGCCGAGAAGGCCGCGATCCTCGCGCGCTTCACGTCGGTCTTCACGTACGACGCGGGCGGCAACCTGCTGACCCGGCGCGACAACGCCGGCAGCGTCACCACGTACCAGTACACCGCGTTCAACAAGGTCGCGTCGATGACGACGCCCGACGGGCACGTCACGACGTACCAGTACGACGCGCGCCAGAACCTGTCGCGGCGGGTCGACGGCACCGGCAACGTCGTCGACTACCAGTACGACGCGCTCGGCAACCTCGCGCGCCGAGTCGTCTATCTCGACAAGACCTCGCTCGCCGACCCATCGAAGCAGCAGGTGACGCAGTACTTCTACGACGCGTTCGGCAACAACACGCGCACGATCGACGCCGAGGGCGGGATCACGCTGCAGACCTTCGACCACCTCGGCAACGTGCTGGCCTCGACCGACGCGCGCGGCAGCGTCACCACGTTCGCGTACGACGGCGACAACCGGCTGCTGACGGTCACGACGCCCGAGGGCTCGACGACGTCCTACGCGTACGACGCGGTCGGCAACCGGATCGCGATCACGGACGCGAGCGGGCACACGGTCACCCGGGTGTTCGACCGCAACAACCTGCTGCTCGCGACGATCGACCCCGCCGCGAGCGCGGCGCGCACGCGCACGACCGAATCGGTCTACGACGTGCTCGGCAACGCGACGTCGACGACCGACGCCGAGGGGCGCGTCACGACGTACGCGTTCGACGCGCACCGCCAGCTCGTGCGCGTGCAGTCCGGGCCGGTGCAGGACGCGAGCGACCGGCTCGTGTCCTACGAGCGCACGCTGTCGTACGACGGAACGGGCAACGTCGTGCGTGCCACCGACTTCAACGGCAACGTCACGCAGACGCTCTACACCACCGACGGGCTCGTGCGGCGCGTCACCGACCCCGTCGGCAACGTCACCGAGTACCTGTACACCGCCGGCCGCATGCAGCTTCAGGTCACGATCGGCGCCCAGCTGATCGACGCGGCGAAGCGGCGCGTCCTCACGTTCGGCTACGACGAGGAAGACCGGCTCGCGACCGAGACCGACACCCTCGGGACGGCGCGCGTCACCCGCTACGACGCGGTCGGCAACGTCGCGTCGCTGACCGACGCCGACGGCTTCACGACGAACTTCTCGTACGACCGCAACAACCGGCTGCTGCGCGAGACCCGGCCCGCGGTGGACGCGGGCGGCAACCCGGTGCGCTACGAGGTGGTGCACGTCTACGACGCGAACGGCAACGAGGTCTCGACGACCGACGAGAGCGGCCGCACGACCAGCGTCGCGTTCGACAAGGACAATCGCGCCGTCCTGGTCACCGACCCGAACGGGATCCGGACCGCGTATCGCTACGATGCGCGCGGCAATCGCACGACCGTCTGGGTCGGCGTCGCCGCGCACGTCGACGCGAACCGGCACCTCGTGATCGACGACGAGCGTCCGGCGCAGGTCCGCAGCTTCGAGTACGACGAATTCAACCAGCTGGTGGCGGCGACCGACGCCGTGGGCAACGCGCTGGCGACGTCGAACGACGAGACCAGCCGGCAGATGCGCGTCGCGCTGGGCTACGCCGCCGACGCCGGCGCGCTGAGCGCGACCGCGCGCGCCGCGCTGCGCGAGCTCTACACGGATCGCTTCCAGTACGACCGCGTCGGCGGCGAGGTGCTGCACACCGACCACCTCGACCGCGTCACGGCCACCGCGTACGACGCGCTCGGGCGCGTCGCGTCGGTCACCGAGGCGCAGGGCACGGGCATCGCGCGCACCACGCAATACCGGTACGACGGCAACGGCAACCTCGCGCGCACGGTCGGCCCGAACGGCCGCGTGACGCGCACCACGTACGACGGGAACGATCGCGTCGTCGACGAGACCGACGCGGCGGGCAACGTCACGCGCGACGAGTACGACGCGTTCGGCAACCTGGTCGCGCAGACGCTCGCGTGGGGCACCGCGCAGGCGCGCACCACGCGCTGGACCTACGACGTCCGCGGGCGGATCGTCGAGCAGCGCTCCCCGCCGGCCGTGGTCCGCGGCGGCGGGCTGGTGCCCGTCGTGACGAGCTACGCGTACGACGGCGAAGGCCGGCTGGTCTCGCGCACGACGCGCGCCGACGGCGAGGCGCAGGCGGCGCGCATCCGCGTCGAACGCTTCGAGTACGACGCGATCGGCCGCCTCGTCGCCCAGGTCAACGGCGAAGGGGAGCGCACCGAGATCGCCTGGGACGGCGCGGGCCGGCGCCTGAGCATCACGGTGGCGCCGGGCGAGCCCGGCGTCACGCGCGTCAACGGCTTCGAGTACGACGACGGCGGGCGGCTCGTCGCCGAGATCGACGGTGAGGGCGTGCGCACCGAGTACCGCTACGACGCGTTCGGCAACCGCGTCGAGATCGTGCAGGCAGCGAACCGCGCCGGCGAGGCGCGGCACACGCTGCTGACCTACGATGCCGACAACCGCCTGACGTCCGTCACCGACCCGATCGGCTGGGCGCGCGCGTACTCCGACGAAGCGCCGTTCCGCGCGTGGCGCACGGCGCACGGCTTCGCGACGAGCGCCGCCGGCGCGCAGGCGGCCGGGCAGTCCGACGCGATCCTCGCCACGCAGCGCACGCGCTACGAACTCGACAGCCTGGGCAACCAGGTCCGGGTCACCGACGCCGTCGGCACGGTCACCGAGAACACCTTCGACGCGCTCGGGCGCGTGCTGACGAGCACGGTCGACCCCGGCGGCGCGCGCGGCGGCGTGCGCACCACGAACACCTACGACGTATTCGGCAACGTGACCTCGTCGCGTCAGGCGTGGGTCGACGCCGGTACCGACGGCGGCGACGCGCGCACGATCACCTACGAGTACGACGTCCTCGACCGGCAGACGCGCATCACCGACGGCGAGGGCTTCTCGACGCTGCTCGCCTACGACGCGTTCGGCAACGTCACGCGCATCGTGCGCGGGGCGTACACGGGCAGCGACTCCGCGAAGCGCGCGGCGGCGTTCGGGTGGAGCGCGGCCACCGGCGGCGGCTACGCGTACGACCTCGCGTACGACGCGCTCGACCGCCTGCTGTCGACGGTCGACGGCCGCGGCAACGCGGTGCGCAACACCTGGAACGCGTTCGGCGACCGCGTGAGCCAGACCACCGGCGAGACGACCGGCGCCGACGCCGCGCACGCGTCGACGCAGACCTTCGTCTACGACCTCGCCGGGCGCCTGGTCGAGCGGCGCATCGGCGACGGCGTCGTGCAGCTCGCCTACGACGCGGCCGGCAACCTCGTCGGGCAGTGGACCCTGCAGAGCCGCGGCGCCTCCGCCGAGAGCACCACGCGCACGCTGAGCGACGGCACGGGCGTCACCGGGCGCTGGACCGAGAAGACGTTCGAGGTCGACGGCAACGGGCGCACGACCGCGAGCGTCGACAGCTACGGAACGCGCACCGAGCACCACTTCGACGCGGTCGGCAACGAGGTCCGCACGGTGTTCGCGCAGGGCACCGCGCAGGAGCGGACGGCGCGCGCGGAGTTCGACCTCGACAACCGCCGGGTCGCCGACGTGGACGCGCTCGGCAACCGCACCGCTTACGGGTACGACGCCGCAGGCCACCGCGTCAGCCGCACCGACGCCCTCGGCAACGTCACCCGCTGGTACTTCGACGCCCTCGGGCGCGAGCGCGCACAGCTCGACGCGCGCGGCTTCCTGGTCGCCTACGCGTACGACGCCGCCGGCAACCGGGTTTCGTCGACGACCTTCATGACGGCGCTCTCCCCGGCCGTCGTCGGCGACGGTTCCGCGATGCCCGCGCTGCCGGGCGTCGATCCGGCGCGCGACCGCGTCACGACGCAGGTCTTCGACCGTGCGAGCCGGCTCGTCCGCAGGACCGAGCCCGACGGCGCCGTCACCACCTACGCGTACGACGGCACCGACAAGCTGCTGAAGAAGTCGCAACTCGGCTCGGGCGACGCCGCGCTGCTCGCGCGCACCGCCGACAAGTCGGCGCGCGTGATGACCTGGACGTACGACGCGAGCGGCCGGATCGCGGTGTTCACGAACGTCGACGGGGTCACCGAGACCTACGGCTACGACGCCGCGAACAACAAGGTCCTCGAGACGGTGCGCAACCCGAATCCGCTGCCGGGCGGGCGCGCCGACCCCGACCGGGTCACCGAGTTCGCGTACGACCTCGACAACCGGCTGATCCTGCAGCGCTTCCACCTGAACAACCCCGACGGCGCCAGCCAGAACGCGCCCGATCCGTTGCACCCGTACCTCGACCAGGCGCTCGCGTACGACCTCGCCGGCAACGTGGTGCGCAAGACCGAGGCGGGCGCCGCGCACGACACCGCGTACGACCTCGAGAACCGCGTCGCGAGCGTGACCGACCCGCTCTCGGGCGTGACGCGCTACGGCTACGACCGGCTCGGCAACCTCGTGGCCGTGACCGACGCGCTCGGGCGCGAGTACGCCAAGGCGTACGACCTGAACAACCGTCTCGTCGAGGAGACTTCGCCGGAAGTCGACACCACGACGCTAGGGGCGGACGGTCACGTGACCGGCGTGCGCACGCGGCCGACCACCCGCACCGCGTACGACGCGCGCGGAAGCGTCGCGTCGGTCACCGACGCCAACGGCAACGTCACCACGAACTGGTACGACGCCACCGGCAACCTCGTCGCCCAGCGCAACGGCGACGGCGCGGTGCGGCTGTACACGTTCGACGCCACCGGCGCGATGCTCACCGCGACGCTGGACAGCGCACGGCGCACCGGCGCCGGCCTGACGAACGCGGCGCTGCCGACGCTGCAGGGCACGGGGAACACGCTGCGCTACGCGTACGACCTCGGCGGCCGGCTCGTCCGCACCACGTACGACGCGATCCAGGTCACGACGCTGCAGGGCGCCGGCACGGCGAGCCCGAGCGCGTCGACCGCGACGCTCGCTCCCGAGAACCTGTTCGAGTTCGACGCCTTCGGCAATGCGGTCCGCACCCGCGACCGCAACGGCCACTGGAGCACCGCGTGGTTCGACAGGCGCGGCCGGGTCGTCGCGTCCGCGGACGCCGCCGGCTACCTGATCGAGACCGACTACGACGACCAGGGCCGCGTCGTTCAGCAGCGCCGCTACGCGAGCGCGCTCGCCGGCACGATCTCCGCCGCGCAGCGGCCGGCCGCGCCGGCCGGGCAGGTCGTCAAGGTCGATCGGCTCTACGACAGCGCCGGGCGGTTGATCGAGGAGACCTCGGGCGCGGTCGGCACCGAGGCGGGCAGCCTGCGCGTCGTGACCCGCTTCGCCTACGACCTCGCGGGCAACCTCGTGCGCCGCACGCTCGGCTACGCGACGGTGAACGCGAGCGGCGTGCGCGCGGCCGGCGCCGCGCCGCGCAGCGAGTACTACGTCTACGACGCGGCGAACCGCCGGCGCGCGGTCATCGACGCGAGCCGGGTGCTGTCGGTGTACGGTTACGACGCGGTCGGCAACCTGACGTCGCAGAAGCGCTACTTCGACACCGTCGACGGCAACGTCGTGCTCGCCGACGTCGGGCTCGACGACGTGCTCCATCCGCTGGGGCTGGGTGTCTCGGCGAGCTCGACGAAGGACGAGGTGGTCTCGTACGCGTACGACGAGGCCAACCGGATGGTCTCCAGGACCGACGAGATGAGGCTCGACGCGAGCGACGAGCTCGTCGAGCAGATGGGCTACGACGCGGCGGGCAACCGCACCTGGGGCCACAACGCCGACGGTTACGAGACGTTCACGCGCTTCGACGCCGCAGGCCGGGTGGTCGAGGTCGTCACGCCCGACGGCCGCCACGCGTACACCGAGTACGACACCGGCGGGCTGAAGGTCGCCGAGTGGCTCGGCGCCGGACCCGACGCGCACACGCCGGTCGCGAGCGCGGTCGACGCGACCGCGGCCAACGGCGCGAGCGCCTCGCTCGAGATCTCCTGGGACGTCGCGAGCGCCGGCGTGACCTCGTGGGTCGCCTGGGACACGGTCTCGCACGCCGACGCCTCGCTCGCCGCTGCGCTGCCGTCGCCGGGGGCCGGTACGCCCGGGGTCTACGCGCACGCGACCGGCGGCAGCGCGGGCGCCGGCACGCTGTCGTCCCGGATCGTTCCGCCGTCGGGGCAGACCGTCTATTTCCGCATCGTGACCAGCGACGGCTTCGGCGTCGCGTGGACCGCCGAGCAGTCGGTGAGCCTGCCCTCGCGCGTGGTGAGCGAGCGCGTGACGGTGTCCGGCGGGAACGCGACGCTCGTCGTGACGTTCAGCGAAGCGGTCGCTTCGGCGGCGCTGGTGCGCTCCGACGGCGGCACGCCCGCCGACTATTCGGTGACGCCCGCGTCCGGCCCGGCGGCCACCTGGTCGTTCACGTTCAGCGGCGCGGCCGACGACCTCTTCCACCTCGAGTGGGTGGCCGGCGGCACGACGCTGACCACCGACGACGTCGCGCTGCTGCAGGCACCGGGCGGGCACGTCGGCGGGACCGACGGCTGGGTGAGCCTGCCGGTGCCCACCGACGGCACCGCCGTGGTCGGCAGCGGCCAGTACGTGCTGGTCGACGGGGCCCTGCTCCAGGACCCGTCGATCATGGGAACGATCGACGGCGCCGCCGCCACCCCGTCGGTGACGCGCTGGCCGGCCGCCGGCACGACGCCGCTGCCCGCGCAGGCCACGCTGCAGTTCGAGCCGCCCGGGCTGCACAACGGCGACCAGGTTTCGTACGACGTCCTCTACGGCACCCTGGGCGCGTTCACGCACAGCGCGGGCGTCTCGTTCACGCAGCGCCAGTACGCGACCTACGCGTTCTCGCACTACATCACGCACGATGCCGGCGGCAGCACCGTCTACGACTTCACCGTCTACGACGTGACCTGGCACCAGGACGCGCCGCGCACGCAGGTCTTCGCCACGCTGTCGTCCTCCGAGTGGGCACAGGTCGCGGGGAGCCTGCGCGTGTCGACGCGCGCCGCGCAGGAGGGCACCGGCGGGTTCGGCGCGGGCGTGGCGGCGAGCCGTGTCGGCAACACCGGCAGCGCCGACCTGGCGCTCGCGGCCGGGACCTGGGACGTCAAGGTCTGGTACCTGGACGCGCTCGGCCGCGAGGTCGTCGTCGAGTGGCGGCGAGTGACCGTGCCGGACGACGCCGCGCTGCCCGCGAACGGGCAGGTGCAGGTCGCGGGCAAGGACGTCGAGCCCGTCATCGCGGACGTCGTCGCGACGCCCGGCGCGGCGCATTCGTACACCGGCGACCGCTCTCTGCTGCGGCTCGCGAGCGAGACCGGCGGGCGCATCGAGCTGCACGGCCACGTGCTCTCGGTCACGCCGGGCGAATACAGCGGCCCGCTGGACCCGCGCGCCATGGGCTCGCAGCTGCAGCTCGCGACCACCGCCGGCACGCACGCCGGCGAGCGCATCGTCGACAGCCGGGACGCGCAGACGTACTTCACGCGCATCGAGTACAACGCGCTCGGCGTGAAGGTCGCGACCAACGAGGGCAGCGGGCTGTGGCGCCGGCTCGACGTCGACGCCAACGGCAATGCGCTGCGCACCCGCCTGTACGGGACGCGCGAGGCGGAGACGAACGGCGACGCGCCGATCGTCACGTACGCCGCGTTCGACGTGCGCAACCTGGAGGTCGCGCGCTTCGGCGCCGACGTCGGCGGCCGGGCCGTGACGCGCACCACCTACGACTTCGCCGAGCGCGCCGTGTCGGTGCTCGATCCCGAGGCCGGCGCCGGCCACGAGCGCACCACCGCGTACGACGGCGCCGGCAACGTGGTGTCGACGGTGGACGCGCAGGGCATCGTCACGACGATGGCCTACGACGTGTTCGGCGCGCGCGTGCGCACGATCGAGGACGACACCGGCGCGCGGCGCATCCGCCGCAAGGTGTACGACGGCGGCGGGCGCCTGATCGAGGAGTACGTCGTCGGCGCGACGGACCACCGCTACTACGGCGTCGACGCGTTCGGCCGCACGACCTCGGTGGCGACCGGGCTGCTCGGCGGCGCGGGGGGCGACGACGTCACCCGCTACACGCTCGAATACGACCAGCGCGACCGCGTCGCGGCGCTCGTCAATGGGGCCGGCGGCCGCACCGAGTACACGTACGACGGCCGCGACAACCTGGTCTGGACGAAGGACCCCGGCGGCCACTGGTTCGGCACCGCGTACGACGGCATGAACCGCGCGACGCACCAGTACAGCTTCCAGTCGCACTGGACGGACGCGTCCGGCGACCACGTCGCGGACGCGGGGCAGATCCCGGTCACGCTCGCGAACGTGCTCGCCGCGGTCGGCAACGCCGCGTCGCCGTTCCACGCGACGCTGCGCGACGCCGAGACGGTCTACGATCCGTTCGGCAACAAGATCGCCGAGGTCGACGCCGAAGGGCGACGGCACTCGTACACCTACGGTGCCTTCGGCCGGCTGAGCTCGAGCAGCGTCGGCGCGGCCACCCCGGTCGTCGTGTCGGTCACGTACGACCGCTTCGGCAACAAGCTCGCCGAGACCAGCACGGCCGGCAAGGACATCGTCTACGCCTGGGACGCCGCCGCGCGGCTGACCGCCGTCGAGGACCGGACCACGCTCACGCGCACGCAGTACGCGTACGACAAGGCGGGGCACCGGACCTCCGAGGTGCTCGGACAGGGGGCCGGCTACGCGCAGGTGCACGCGACCACGTACCAGTACAACCGCAACGGCTGGCTCACGAACTGGCAGGACGCCGTGACCGGCATCGGCGAGCGCATCGCCTACGACGGGCTGGGCAACGTGACGTCGATCGTCGGACTGAGCGGCGCGACGACGATCTTCACGCACACCTACACGTTCGACGTCTCCGGGCGCGTGAGGACCGCGGTCGGCGACGCCTACGCGCACGACGACCTCGACGCGACCGGCGACACCTACGAGTACGACGCACGCGGGCGGCGCATCGCGTGGACGCACGCGGGCTCGCGCGTCGAGTACGCGTACGACGACGCCGACCGGATCACGAAGGCGGGCGTGAAGACCGGCGGGGCGTTCGCGGCGGATGCGCTGACCTGGGCCTACGACGCCGCCGGCAACGTGACGACCGTGTCGGGGCAGGGCAAGTCGACGGTCTACAGCTACGACCTGAACAACGTCAGCTGGAAGTCGGTCAGCGACGTCACGAGCACGACGTACTTCGACAGGGCCGGGCGCGTGGTGAAGTCCACCACGCAGCCGGACGCGGACACGACCTACACGTACGTGTACGCGTACAACGCGGACGGCACCGAGTCCGGCGTGACCGCCAGCGGCAGCGCGAGCGGAAGCGCGCTGATGACGTACGACGCCAACGGCAGGCTCGTGCAGCTGAACCTGGGCACCGGCGACAGCACCAACGTCCCGTCGCTGAAGACGTTCACGTACGACAACCAGGGGCACGTCGTGTCGGCGGCCACCGACAAGGCGGCGTACCCGACGCGCAACTTCCTCTACGCGAACGACCAGCCGGTGGGCGAGTACGGCAGCGACGCGACGAAGCCCTGGCTCGACACCGGCTCGATCGAGCAGGGCTCGGGCGACGACAAGTGGCACACCGGCGAGATGACCGCGGTGCGCGACATCCCCGACCTCTACGGCGACGGGCCCGAGTTCCCGTCGAACGCGGCGGGCGAGCACGTGGTCGCGGCCGGCGAGACGCTGCAGTCGATCGCGTCCTCCACGTACGGGCACCCCGAGCTGTGGTTCGTGATCGCCGACGCCAACGGCCTGAGCGGCTCGGAGGCGCTCGCGCCCGGGACGCGGCTGAGCATCCCGAACTCGGTGCAGTTCTCGGGGCTGACCTCCGAGACGCACCCGCTCTACAACGAGGGGCAGATCGTCGGCTCGAAGCTGCCGAACCTGCTCTCGCCGCCGCCTCCGCCCAAGGACACGTGCGCGGTCATCGGCGCGATCATCGCGATCGTCGTCGTCAGCATCATCGCGGTCGTGGCGACGGTGCTCACCGCGGGCGCGCTCGGGCCGGCGGCGTTCGCCGCGATCGGCGGCACGACGGCCGCGGTGGGGTCGGTGCTGTGGGTGACCGCGGTGGTCGTGGGCGTCGTCGTCGCCGCGGCGGTCGGCGCGGCGATCGCGTTCACCGCGTCGGCGCTGACGCAGGCGATCCTCATCGGCTTCGATCTCCAGGAGTCGTTCGACTGGAGCGCGGTCGCCGCCGACGTGGTCGCGGGCGCGTTCTCGGGCGCGGCGATCGGCCTGGGGGCGATCGTCGGGTCGATCGCCAAGATCACGACCGCGATCCGCATCGTCGACGTCGTCGGACAGACCGCGCTCGAGCTCGGCGGCGAGGCGCTTCGCCAGCAGATCGTCAACGGCCACGTCGACGACTTCACCAGCCTCGCGATCGCGGGCGTGGGCGGCGCGCTGGGTTCGATCGCCGAGCTCGCGGAGTCCTCGAAGCTGGCCAACCAGGCCGCCGCGAAACTGAAGTCGGGCGCGGCCGAGGCCGCGAAGGCGGTCGAGATCGCGCAGGAGGTGGGCGAGCAGGCGAGCAAGGGGTGGCTCAGACGCGCCTACGAGTCGGTCAAGAACGCCGTCGTCTGGACCGGGCAGAAGCTGTATGCCGCAGGCCAGTGGGTGGCGAACGGCGTGAAGTCGTTCGTCGAGCTGTTCCCGGGCGGCGCGATGACGGGCCGCAACGGGCTGGTCGACATGGTCGGCATCATCCAGGACAGCGGCAAGACGCTCGAGGCCATCAACGCCTCGATCAAGGCCGCGCGCGCGATCGAGTGGGCGGCCAAGATCCCGATGTACGCGATGAAGATCGGCGCGGAGGTCTGGAACCTGACGTCCCAGCAGCGGCGCGAGCAGGTCGGCCGGACGTCGGTGTTCCAGTTCGGCAGCGCAGGCGCGGTGGGGTTCCTGACGGGCTCGGCACGGCTGGGCCGCTCCATCGCCGGGAGCGTCGGGATGGTGAGCAACGCCGCCGGGGCGAGCGCCGCCGCGCAGACGGCGGCGTGGGAGAGCAACCTCGCGAGCACCGCGGTCGCCGCGCGGGCCGCGATGCAGCCGACCGGCCTGGGCGCGAGCGCGCCGCGGCCGGTGGACGCGGCCACGATCACCGCGTTCGTTCGCGAGCGCGGCCTCGGGCACGGCTGGAGCCCGACCGTCTGGCTCGACGCCGCGGCGACGGCCGCGTCGCAGATCGTCCGGCCGATCCAGGGCGTGCCCACGCTCGCCGACACGCTGCGCTACAAGCGGCTGGCCGCGGGAGAAACCGCGCGCTTCGATCGGGCGTCGATCGTGGCGCTGGCCGCGGGCATCGCCGGGCAGGTCGCGACGAATGCGGTGCCGCTGCCGATCGCGCTGCTCGACGCGTCCGCGCCGAGGGCCGGCGCGTGAGGCCGGGCGTGCCGCGGGTGGGGATCGCGCGCGCGCACGCCGGCGCAGGCACGACGCGCACCGAGCGGGTCGGTGCGCGAGGTTTTCCGAGTCTCGCCGCCGTGCAGGCCGGCGACATCACTGTGCGTTCGCTGCGCTCGCCGGTCCGTAGCACGGACCGATCAGGGGCGAGGCAGCAAGGCTGAACGCGGCCCAGCGCAGACGTCGGGCGGGCGGGGCCGGTCTCGATCGGCTCCGCCCATTTTTTTCGCTGCGAAATCCGCTCGCGCCCTGGGTCCAGTGTACGGATATCCGACACGAGTGTCCGATGATCGGTGCCCCGCGCGGCCGCGGCCGTTGCGCGCACGCCATACGCGCGCACGGGCTCCGCGCCGCGCCGGGGGCCGGCGCGCGTGCGCGCGCGCCGCTCGCCGCGGGGTTCGCGAGATGTCAATGACGATTTCGCACCCGCGCGTGCCGCGCATCCGCAATTGACAGCCGATCGGCGGCGCTCCTACGATGAAATCGTCGTCCGGCCCCTGATCCCGGGCGTGGCCGCGTCGAAGAACGCGGCGCAGTACCACAAGTGTTCGAATGACGGAGCGCGGGCACCGGGCTCGAGCCTGGGCGCGACGCTACATCCTGGTGACCGGTTCGGCGCTCGGCCCGACCGGCATTGGACAGGGGCTTTGCCGACCTCGAACCGCCCGTGACCGGCCGCCGCCGCAGGGAGCGGGCCGTGACCGGCGAACTGGCGCTTCAACTGACGGGCGAGATGCTGGTCGCCGCCCTGGTGATCGGCGCGCCCATCCTCGGGCTGAGCATGCTGGTCGGTCTCGCGATCAGCATCCTTCAGGTCGTCACCCAGATCCAGGAGATGTCGCTGACCTTCATCCCGAAGGTCGTCGCGGTGGTCGCGGTGCTGTTCGCGTTCGGGCCCTGGATGCTGCGCAAGCTCCTGACGTACTCGTCGGCGCTGATCGGCGGCATCCCGGGGTACTTCTGAAGCTCACGGGGCGACGATCGTGAACGCCGTCTTCGATCCCCTCTGGCTCGCGGCCGTGTTCCTGCTCGCGCTGCGCGTGGGGCCCCTGTTCGTGATGGCGCCGGTGCTGGGCTCGACCGACGTGCCGGTGCGTTTTCGCGTGCTGCTCTCGCTCGCACTGGCCGCCACGCTCGCGTCCGCCGGCGGCGTGCCCGCCGACGCCGGCGTGCTCGAGGCACCGGGCGCGTTCTTCTCGGCGGCCGCCGCCGAGCTGGTGATCGGCGTGGCGCTCGTCTTCGGCGTGTTCGCCGCCTTCGGCGCGTTCCTGTTCGGCGGGCGCCTGCTGGACATGCAGGTGGGCTTCGGCATCGCCAACGTCTTCGATCCGGTCACGCGCACGCAGGGCCCGCTGCTCGGCGGCACGCTCGGCCTGCTGGCGCTTGTCGTCTTCTTCGCCGTCGACGGCCACCACCTGCTGATCCGCGGCATCGTGTACTCGCTCGAGCGCTTCCCCCCCGGGCGCCCGCTGTCGGCGCTGAACGCCGCGGCCGTCGTCGAGCAGTTCGGCACGGTGTTCGCGCTCGGGGTGCTGGTCGTCTCGCCCGCGGTGATCCTGCTGCTGCTGCTCGACGCGGGGCTGGCGGTCGCGGCACGCACGATGCCGCAGATGAACGTCTTCTTCGTCGCGATGCCGCTGAAGGTCGTCGCGGGCGTGCTGATGCTCGCACTGTCGATGCGCTACCTGGCGCCCGTGCTCGCACGCGCGTTCGATTCGATCGGCACCTACTGGCAGAGGCTGCTGGGCTGACATGGCGGAACAGGAACAGAGTCGCAGCGAGAGCGCGACCCCCTACAAGCTGCAGGAGGCACGGCGCCGCGGCCTGGTGCCCAAGAGCCTGGAGCTGAACTCGCTCGCCGCGATCGGCGCGCTGCTCGTCGTGATGGCGGTCTGGGGGCGCGACGTGATGAATGCGCAGGCGCGGCTCGGCGCCGACGTGCTGGCGCAGGCGCACCGGCTCGACTTCGCCGCGCAGCCGCTCGCGCGCTGGCTCGCCGAGACCGCACTGCGCGCGCTCCAGGGCCTGGCGCCGCTGCTGCTCGCGCTGGTGGCGGTCGCGGTGCTGTCGAACCTGCTGCAGACCGGGCCGGTGTTCACGACCCGTCCGCTCGAGCCCGACGTCGACCGGATCAATCCGGTCTCGGGCTTCAGGCGCCTGTTCGGCGCCCGCCTGGTCTTCGAGCTCTTCAAGAACCTCGTGAAGCTCGCGCTGGTCGCGTTCGCGCTGTGGCAGCTCGGCGGCGCGCTCGTGCCGGCGCTGCTCGCGCTGCCCGGCAAGGCGCCGTCCGCGCTGCTGCCGCTCGCGCTCGACCACGCCGTCGACGTCGTGCGCGCGCTGGCGGTCGTGCTCGCCGCGGTCGCGCTCGCCGACGTCGTCCACTCGCGCTGGAGCTTCTTCGACCGCCAGAAGATGAGCCGGCGCGAGGTGCGCGAGGAGCTCAAGCACCGCGAGGGCGACCCGCGGATCCGCTCGCGCATGCGCGACCTGCGGCGCGAGCGCCTGGCGCAGGCGCGCGCGATCCGGCGCGTGCCGCAGGCCGACGTCGTCATCACGAACCCCTCGCACGTCGCGGTCGCGCTGCAGTACCGGTCGGCGAGCATGAGCGCGCCGGTGGTGCTCGCCAAGGGCCGCGGCGAGCTCGCCGAACGCATGAAGGCGCTCGCGCGCCGGCACCGCGTGCCGATCGTCGAGAACCGCACGCTCGCGCGCGCGCTGTTCCGGGGCGCCGAGGTGGACGGCCACGTCCCGCAGTCGCTGTTCCCCGCGGTCGCGCGGCTGCTGGTGTGGGTCTACGCGCTGCGCGACGCGCGCGGCGCGCGCCCGGAGGCCGCGCCGTGAGCGCGCGCGCGATCGTCGGCAGGAACAGCGACCTCGCGCTCGTCGCGGCGATGGTCGGGATCCTGGTCGTGCTGTTCACGCCGATCCCGGCGCCGCTGCTCGACCTGCTGCTGCTCGTGAACTTCGGCTTCGCGCTGCTGATCCTGCTGATCACGTTCTACGCGGCCAAGCCGGTCGACTTCTCGACGTTCCCTTCGCTGCTGCTGATCGCGACGCTGTTCAGGCTGTCGCTGAACATCGCCGCGACGCGGCTGATCCTGGGCGACGCGGACGCGGGCCGCGTGATCGCGGCGGTGGGCGCCTACATGGTCCAGGGCAACTACGTGATCGGGCTGATCGTGTTCCTGATTCTGGTCGTCGTGCAGTACGTCGTGGTGACGAACGGCGCGCAGCGCGTGGCCGAGGTCGCCGCGCGATTCACGCTCGACAGCATGCCGGGCCAGCAGATGAGCATCGACGCCGACCTCAACATGGGGCTGATCGACCAGGCCGAGGCGAAGCGCCGGCGCCAGAACCTCGAGCGCGAGGCGAACTTCTACGGCTCGATGGACGGCGCGAGCAAGTTCGTCAAGGGCGACGCGATCGCGGGGATCGTGATCCTGCTGATCAACATCGTCGGCGGGCTCGCGATCGGCGTCGCGCAGCGCGCAATGCCGTGGTCCGAGGCGCTGCAGACGTACACGCTGCTGACGATCGGCGACGGCATCGTCACGCAGATCCCGGCGCTGGTGATCTCGGTGGGCACCGGCATCATCATCACGCGCTCGGCGACCGACGCGCGCCTGGGCGACGAGATCCTGGCGCAGGTCACCGCCTACCCGAAGACGCTCGCGCTGGTCGCGGCCGCGCTCTTCGGGCTGATGCTGATGCCCGGCATTCCGCTGCTGCCCGCGCTCGCGGTGTGCGCGCTGGTCGCGACGGCCGCGCTGCTCGCGCGCCGGCGGGCCCTGCGCGAGGCCGCGCAGCCCGAGCGGGCCGAATCACCCGCCGGAGACGACGAGAACGTCTACGCACTGCTCGACGTCGAGCCGCTCGAGGTGCGCGTCGGGCAGAACCTGATCCCGCTGGTGAGCGGCGACGACGTGCAGCTGATGGACCGCATCGCCGCGTTCCGCCGGCAGACCGCGCTCGACGTCGGCTTCGTCGTGCCCAAGGTCCGCATCCGCGACGACCACAAGCTCGACCCGAACGGCTACCGCATCAGTATCTTCGGCGTGCCGGTGGCGTCGGGCGCGATCCTCGCGGACCGCACGCTCGCGATCGATCCTGGCGGCGCGCGCGGCGGGCTGCAGGGCGTCGCCGTGAAGGATCCCGCGTACGGGCTGCCGGCGTTCTGGATCACGCGCGACGAGGAGACGCTCGCGCGCGGGGCCGGCTACACGCTCGTCGACCCGACCACCGTCGTGATCACGCACCTGTCGGAGATCATCCGCCAGAACGCCGCCGGCCTGCTCACGCGCGCCGAGACCGAGCGCCTGATCAACCGCCTGCGCCCGGCGCAGTCCGGGCTGCTCGACGAAGTGATCCCGCAGGTGCTGTCGGTCGGCGAGATCCAGAAGGTGCTCCAGAGCCTGCTGCGCGAGAAGGTGTCGATCCGCCACCTCGAGGCGATCGTCGAGGTGCTCGCCGACGCGGGGCGCACGCACAAGGACTCGGAGACGCTCACCGAGATCGTCCGCCAGCGCCTCGCGGTGGTGATCTGCCAGCAGCTCGCGAACCCGGCCGGGGAACTGCACGTGCTCACGCTCGACCCGTCGATCGAGCACACGATCGCGGCGAGCCTGCGCGGCGCCGACGCGCGTGCCGCGCTCGTGCTCGAGCCGCGCTTCGCCGAGCAGCTGATGGCGCGCATCTCCGTCCAGGTCGAGAAGATGATGAAGAGCAACGTGATGCCGGTGCTGCTGTGCGCGCCCGAGCTGCGCCGGCACCTGCGCCGCGTGACCGAGCGCGTGTTCCCGCACCTTTCGATCCTGTCGATGGCCGAGGTGCCGACCACGACGAACCTGAAGGCCTTCGGGGTGGTGACGCTGTGAGGCTCGAGCGCACCGCACCGTCGCCGGCCGCGGGCACGCGCTCCGCGGCGTCGATCTCGATCGCCGGCGGCGGCGACTTCGCGCGCTCGCTCGCGCTCGGCCAGATCGTGCGCGGCCGGGTGCTGCGCGCCGCGCCCGGCGGGCGCTGGCTCGTCGACTTCGACGGCCGCGTCAAGGTGGCGGAGAGCGCCGCACCGCTGCGGGCCGACGAGGTCGTCGTGGGGCGGGTCGTCGCGCTCGGCGAACAGGTGGAATTGCAGCGGGTGCACACGAGCGTCTCGGCGGGCGCGCCATCGGCGGCGGCGTCGGGCGCGGCGACGACGAGCGCGGCTATGACGAGCGCGGCTGCGACGAGCGCGGCTGTGACGAGCGCGGCTACGGCGAACGCGACCGCGCCGGGCGCGGCGGTGCGCCCGGCGGGCGACGGGCGGGCCGCGATCGCCGCCCGCGTGCTCTCGAAGCTCGGCGTCGAGCGGTCGCGCGAGGCGTTGCGGGCGGTGGACGAGGCGCTGCGCGAAGGGGCGAGGGGCTCGATGTTCCCGCTGCACGCGCGTGCGATCCGGCTCGAGACGCGGGACGCGGGCGCGCCGGGGCCCGGGCCCGCCCTCGCGCCGGCCGCGGCCGCGACGTTCGCGACGTCCGAGGATTCGGGACGCTCCGCGCCGACGCTGCCGGCGTTGCTCGCGCGCCTGATCGACGTGCGTCCCGGCCTCGGGCGGCGGCTCCTGAACCTGCAGGGCGGCGGCGCGCTCGGGCACCGGGTCGGCACGTTGCCGCTGCTCGTCGACGGTTCGCTGCGGGCGCTCGACCTGGCGCTGTTCGATCAGTCCGGGCCTGCGTCCGGCGCGCCGGCCGACGGCGCGTCGGCACCGCCGCGTCACGGCGAGGCGGTCTTCGCGGTGACGACGCGCCGGCTCGGGCGGGTGGAAGTGCGCGCGACGATCGCCGGCGATCACGTGCGCGTGCGGATGAGCGCGCCCGACGACGCGGGGGCGCGCGAGCTCGCGCGTCACGCGGCCCCGCTCGCCGCCGACCTCGAGGCGCGCGCGTGGCGGGTCGACGAGCTCGCGTACCGCGGCGGGACGATCTCGGGGGCGGTGCCGCGCGCGGTGCTCGGCCACCTGGTCGCGCCCGGCAGCGTGAGCGTGCTCGCTTAGGCCGGGGCGAGGCGGTGAGCGATGAAACGGTTCCAGTGCGTGACGCCTCGGCCGGCTTCGGTCTCGGCGACGCGCTGCCGGAGGTGATCGTGATCGGCGAGGAGCGGCTGAGCGGTGAAGTGCTCGCGCGGCGGGATCCGCGCCCGCGCACGAGCGCGACGGACGACGCCGGGCTCGAGGCGGACGCACGCGCCCCGGCGGGCGACGGGATCGGGACGCCGCTGTACGACCTGGCGGCGCTGCTGCTCGCGCACGTGCTCGCGGTCGACGCGAAGACGACGAAGGAGTGACGATGGACGGCGTGCTGGGCATCGCGGCACTGAGCATGAACCAGGACCAGTCGCGGCTCGCGACGATCAGCCACAACCTCGCGAACGCGACGACGGCCGGCTACAAGCGCGAGATTCCGGTCGGGCGCACGTTCGCCGGCCTGCTCAAGGCGGCGGGCACGGACGCGGCGCGCGCGTTCGCGGCCTCGGTGCCGGTGGCGGGGAGCGCGCTCGACATGCGCGCCGGGACCCTGCGCGCGACCGGCAACCCGCTGGACGTCGCGCTCGAAGGCGACGGCTTCTTCGAGCTCCAGGGGCCGGCGGGGCCGGTCTACACCCGCCAGGGCACCTTCGGCGTCGACGCGCGCGGCCGCCTCGTGCACGCGTCGGGCCTGCCCGCCGCCGGCGAGATCACGGTCGCGGGCGGGCAGCCCGGCATCGACGCCCAGGGCAACGTGCTCGACGACGGCAAGCCCGCCGGCAGGCTGCGCGTGGTCGCGTTCGCGCGGCCCGCGGACCTGGCCCGGCTCGGCGAGGGCCTGTACGCCGCGACCGCGGACACCGCGCCGCTCGCGGCGAACGCACGGGTGCGGCAGGGCTGGCTCGAGAACGCCAACGTCGCGACGGCGAAGGAGATGGTGGGCCTGATCGAGACGGTGCGCCACTACGAGGCAAACCAGCGCCTGATCCAGGGCTGGGACGAACTGCTCGGCCGGACGATCCGAACGCTGGGCGAGTTCTAGGACGACGACTCCAGGAGACGCGAATGCTCGACTCCCTCTACATCGCGGCGACCGGCATGAGCGCGCAGCAGCTCAACGTCGACACGATCTCGAACAACCTCGCCAACGTGAACACGAACGCGTTCAAGCGCAATCGCGTCACGTTCGCCGACCTGATGTACCGCGAGGTCGCGCGCGGCGCGGGCCCGCTCGGCGCCGGCGCCGCCGATCGCACCGGCGTGGGCGTCGGCGTGGGCTCGACCGCGAAGGTGTTCCTCGCCGGCGAGGTGAAGAAGACCGACCAGCCGCTGGACCTCGCGATTCGCGGCAAGGGCCTGTTCGAGGTCACGCTGCCCGACGGCGCGAGCGCGTACACGCGCGGGGGCGCGCTGCACCTCGACAAGGACGGCGTGCTCACGACCGCGGAAGGCTACGCGCTCGCGCCGCAGGTGCGCATCCCGCCGGACGCGACCGCGGTGACGATCGACACGGGCGGCAAGGTCCTCGCGACGCTGCCCGACGAGGCGACGCCGGTGGAAGTCGGCACGATCGCGCTGGCCGACTTCGTGAACCCCGGCGCGTTGCGCCCGCTCGGCGACAACCTCTACCTGCCCACGGAGAAGTCCGGCGACGCGATTCCCGGCAAGCCCGGCGAGCAGGGGCTGGGGCTGCTCGCGCAGGGCTTCGTCGAGGCGTCGAACGTGCAGCTGGTCGACGAGTTCGTGAACCTGATCATCGCCCAGCGTGCCTACGAGGCGAACGCGAAGGCGATCCAGGCCTCGGACGAGATGATGAACATCACGAACAACCTGCGCCGATGAACTCGCGCGCGCTGCGCACGCGGCTCGCCGCCGCGCCGCTCTTCGCCTCGCTGCTGGCCGCCGCGCCGGGGTCGGTCGCGCGGGCGCAGGCGGACGACCGCGCCCCGGCGCTCGCCGAGCATCGCGCGCGCATCGTGCTCAGGTCGTCGGCCGCGCTGCCGGGCAGCCTCTACGCGCTCGGCGACGTCGCCGACGTCGACGCCCCGGACCGTGCGCTGCGCGAGCGGCTGTCGGCGCTCCCGATCGGCACGCTGCCGCGCCAGGGGTACGCCGAGACCGTGACGCGTGCGCAGCTCCAGGCGCGAGTGCGCCGCGAGCTGCGTCTCGACGACCTGCAGTGGTCGGGCGCGAACGAAGTGCGCGTGCGCGGACTCGGCCAGCGCATCGACTTCGGCGCCCTGGCCGACGCGGCCGCGCTCGAGCTCGCGCGTGCGCTGGATTCGCAGGCGCTGCGGTTCACGTTGCGCCCGGTCGGCGGTGCGCACGCCGTCGCCGTGCCGGCCGGAGCGTACGAGCTCGCGGCCCGGCCGCCGGCGAACCCCGTGCCGAGCCGGCGCATGAGCGTGCTCGTCGACGTGCGCGTCGACGGGGCCGTCTACACGACCGTCCCGGTGTGGTTCGCGGTGAGCGCGGTGCGCGCGGCGCTGGTCGCGCGCGCGCCGTTGCGTGCCGGCGAGCCGCTGCGGCCGGAGGATTTCTTGCTCGACGACGTCGACGTGACGCGCGTCGCGTCGGCGCCGCTGCCGGCGCACGCGGCGCTCGGCGAGCTGCGCGCGCGCCGGGCGCTCGAGCCCGGCACGCCGCTGGCCGCCGGCAACGTCGAGGCCCGGCCCGCGGTGGTGCGCGACGAGCGGGTCGCGGTGCTCGTCGAGCGCGGCCCGGTGACGATCGAGACGCAGGGCGTGGCGACCGCCGACGCGCGCCTGGGCGAGCTCGTGCGCGTGCAGAACACGGACAGCCGGCAAACCTTCGCGGCCCGCGTCGTCGGGCCGGGCCGCGTCCTCGTCGGAGCGCGATGATGAAGACCCGCACTCGATTCCTCCTCCTCGCCGCGGGGCTGGCCGCGGCGGCCGCGCTCGCGCAGGCGCAGAGCCTGTACGACGCGTCGACGTTCCAGCCGCTGACCGCGGACCGGCGGGCGTTCAAGGCCGGCGACAGCCTCACGGTGCTGGTGATGGAGAACGCGAGCGCCTCCGCGAGCGCGGGCACGACGACCTCGAAGAGCAGCGGCATCACCGCCGGCGTGAAGGGCACGTCGTCGACCGCGGGCGGCTCCGGCGGCAACAGCTACGGCGGCGCGCTCTCGCTCGGCGAGGACTTCGGCGGCAAGGGTGTCGTGCAGCGCACCGGCCGCGTCGCCGCGCAGATCACGGTGACGGTGCAGAGCGTGACGCCGAACCGCGAGCTCGTCGTCGCCGGCCGCCAGAAGCTGATGGTCAACGGCGAGACGCAACTCATCGAGCTGTCGGGGCGCGTGCGCGGCATCGACGTCAGCGAGACGAACACGGTCGTGTCGACGCGCCTGGCCGACGCGAACATCACGTACGTGGGCGACGGCATCCTCGCGGAGCGGCAGAAGCAGGGCATCGTGTCCCACATCCTCAGCTGGCTGGGGCTGCTGTGAGCGCGCGCGTCGTGGTCCTGGCGCTGGCGCTGCTCGCGGCGCTGGCGGCGCCCGCGCCGGCCGGCGCGCAGCCGCGCACCGACGTCCGGCTCAAGGAGCTCGGGCGCCTCGAAGGCTGGCGCGAGAACTCGCTGGCCGGCTACGGGCTCGTGACCGGGCTCGCGGGCACCGGCGACTCGCCGCGCAACCGTGCGACGCGCCAGTCGATCGCCAACCTGATGTCGCAGTTCGGCGTCGTGATCCCCAACGACCAGGTGCAGAGCCGCAACGTCGCGGCGGTCATGGTCATGGCGACGCTGCCGGCGTTCGCGAGCGCGGGCTCGAAGATCGACGTCACCGTCAACTCGATGGGCGACGCGCGCAGCCTGCTCGGCGGCACGCTGCTGCTCGCGCCGCTTCAGGGCGTCGACGGCAAGGTGCACGCGCTCGCGCAGGGGCCGGTGTCGATCGGCGGCTACAAGTACGACGCGTTCGGCAACGTGGTGCAGAAGAACCACCCGACCGTCGGCGTGGTGCCCGGCGGCGCCACCGTCGAGCTCGCGGTGCCCGCGCGCGACGTGGGCCCGGACGGGCGCGCGGTGTTCGCGCTGTCGAGCCCCGACTACACGACCGCGACGCGGGTCGCCGAATCGATCAATCGCGCGTTCGGGCCCGAGGTGGCGCGCGCGCGCGACGCGGCCAGCGTCGAGATCCGCGTGCCGGGCGCGGACGCCGACCCGGTCGCGTTCCTGATGCGGGTCGAGAACCTCGCGATCGAGCCCGACCAGCGCGCGCGTGTCGTGATCAACGAGCGCACCGGGATGGTCGTCTCGGGCGGCGACGTGCGCATCTCGCAGGTGACGATCTCGCACGGCGCGCTCAAGGTCTCGGTCTCGACCGGCTGGGGCCTCGCGCAGCCCGGGTTCGCGCCGCGCGCGCCGCAGGGCGCCGCCGGCACGCACGCCGGCGGCGGCTGGGGCGGCCCGGTCGCGGGCGCCGGGCGGGCGGTCGCGCTGCCGCAGGTCGCGGTCGACGTCGACGAAGGCGCCGCGCGCAGCGTCTCGCTGCGCGGCAACAGCACGGTCGCCGACCTCGTGCAGGCGCTCGCGACGATCCAGACCAGCCCGCGCGAAATGATCTCGATCCTGCAGGGAATGAAGGCGGCCGGCGCGCTGTACGCCGAGCTGATCATCCAGTGAAGAGCTGAGGCGATCACGATGAGCTTGCGAACCGACGACGTCACGATGGCGCTGCTGCTCAAGGCGCTGGACGCCGCGTCCCTGCGCCACCAGGCGATCGCGTCGAACCTCGCGAACGCGAACTCGCCCGGCTACCGCGCACTGCGCGTGAACTTCGAGCAGCAGCTCGGGTTCGCCCGCGGGGCGCTCGCGCGCGCCGACGGCTCGCTCGCGGCGGCCGACGTCGCGGGCGTGAGCCCGCGCCTGGAGCAGGCGCCGCCGCCGCGTGCCGGCAGCGCCGCGGTGATGGTCGACATGGAGATGGTGCGGCTCGCGCAGAACACCGTGCAGTACCAGGCGCTGCTCAAGGGCCTGTCGACCCGGATGTCGATCCTGGCGACCGCGATCAGCGAAGGGAGGCGATAGATGGACTACTTCGGCGCATTCGCGATCAGCGCCTCGGGCATGAGCGTCGAGAAGACACGGCTCGACGTCGTCGCGCTGAACCTCGCCAACGTGCACTCGACGCGCACCGCCGCGGGCACGCTCTACCAGCCTCTGACCGTGATCTCGGGCGCGAAGCCGGGTGCGTTCGCCGCCGCGCTCGCGGGCGCGTCGAGCGCCGCGCTCGGGGCACAGGTCCACGACGTGCGGCCCGTTCCGGCGCCCCCGCGGCTCGTGCACGAGCCCGGCCACC